>NZ_JBIVYQ010000005.1:0-608552 GCF_044772285.1 Pseudomonas sp. NPDC090233
AACCTCAACCCGATCATCGCCAACAAAGCCCACCTGCCGGCGGTGGACATCGAAGACCAGGCCAGGCGTACGACTCAACACAAGCAGGAAGAGGCGCGTGAGCGCCTGGAAGAACGCTACGACGAAAGCGCCCGCGCTGCGTTCCAGGCCGCCTATGACCGGGAGGTCCAGCACTTTCAGGCGAAGATCGATGAGGTCGCCGAGCTCTACGCCGACCAGTACGCCAGCCTGGCGTTCCAGCGGGTCGCTCACTTCGACTACAGCGCCACCAATCCGGCGTCCGTGGAAGACTTCATCATCATGATGGCCGCCTGCCTGGCGGGCGGGCCAACCGAGTCGCTGTCGTCCACCGACACGGCCCTCGGAGCAACGCAATCCATCTGGTACCAGCTGCTCGAAGACCGCAACAGCCTGCTGTATCAGGCCCTCCTGGCGAAAAATCAGAGCCTGCTGCAGCAACTGGCCAAGGCCCTGTCCGGCGATGACCTGGGCAAGGTCTACGACGCCGTCAAGGCCATCAGCGGCAGTGAGGAAGGCAAGCTGTTGATGATCAAGCCGGTGCAGGATGCCATCGGCCAACTGCTCGCCGCGACCGCCAGCGCCAGCAATGCCCTCGGCCAGCACGCGTCCGCGCAGACCCGCAAACTGATCGGCCATGTGCACAGCGCCGCGTTTCTGCTGTATGCCGGGCAACCCATGACGCAGGTCAGGCTCTCGCTCACCGTGGGTGAGTACCTCAGCCTGCTCAACGAAGCCATGCAAGAGCGCAACGACGCGTTTCTTGGCCAGCTCGACAAACAATTCCGCAAACCCGCCGGACGCAAGGTGCGGGCGATGGTGCTCAGCGGGGCGATTCACATCGCAGCGGCGGGTAATCGAAGTCAGCTGGTCGAGGTGATGGTGTGGACGCTGGAAAGTGCCGAGAGCCTGCGAGCGCGGTTGTTGAAGATGCGCGACGGGGCAGCTGGGGGCGTGGGTGAGTTGGTGCGCAGCGTCGCGGTGGGAGGGCAAACCTTGCAGCGCGGTGCCGCGCAGGCGGTTGAAGGGTTGAAAGTGAGTGCGTCAGCGGCGCGGAGTGTGGCGAGCGATGCGTTTCGGGGGTTGCGCGATGCCGCGGGCAGTCCCAGTGGCCCCGGGCTTCTGCTGGCGTTGGGGAGTATGTGGTTTCACCAGGATAGCTTGGGCAGGAACTTCGGGGCGCTGCAAAAAACCTCTCCAAACGATCCTGAGGCGCTGGCCGCGATTTGGTCTTCGACACTGGGGCTGTTAGGAGCAGGTATCGAGGCAACGGGGCTTGCAGTACAGCTGCTCAGGCCCGAGAACACCCTGCCTGGAAGACTTCCCGCCGCTTCACTGGGACGCGCCATTGCCAAATTTGGCGGAGTGATTTCTGCGCTTTCGGGAGCGATGGATACTTTTCAGTATGCGAAGTAAGTCACGACACCAAAAGTGGCGCACTCACAATCTACAACTCGCATCCTTTGAAGGACGATCACTACATAAATGCACTTGTATTCACAGTCACCTACTGGCCCGACAAGCGTGACCATTCAGCCATCGCGAAACTTGTGGTAGTTGAGGATAAAATTAATGCTTCTAGGAGCAATCTTTCATGACACGCCCACTACTAAATCCTCCTTGTACGGGATGGAAGCAAGATCTCCCCACTCCTTATGACGCTCCAATCATCGAAGCGTCATTAGGAAGCAAGACGCCAAACCATCAAGACGATATTTATCTTGAAATTTCTCGCCCCGCTCTTTTAGTGCGGGGATTAATGTCTCTTTTCAGCGTACCCTCGGGCCTGGCTGTCTTACCCATACCAGGAATGATTTTAGACGCCTACCACGAACACGACACTGCTTTTATGATTACTGGCCCCCTCCTGATCTTACTATGTGTCTGGATGACGATTTTTACCCTCCGAGTCGACATTTCACCCCCGAGAGACGAGCCAATCCGCTTCAACCGAGCTCGCCAAAAAATGTATGCCTACAACTTCAAGCATCGGTGGTGGAACCCCTTCGAAAAGTGGGAAGTGATACCTGTAAGTTATGACTGGTCCCAAGTACGCGCGGAACGCTGGTCGCAAACCGGCACCCTCCCAAATGGCGGCCTGATTTTCAAATGGGGGGTCATGCTCTCCATCATTGAGCCAGGCACTAACAACGTCATCGACCGCTTCCGCCTCAGCACAATGTGCGCTGACGAATACCTCTGGGCCTACGTGTGCACCTACATGCAACAAGGCCCATCCGCACTCCCGCCACCAGGACCGCCGAAAGACCACAACGACGTCCTCTGGTGCGAGGTCGCATTGCGTCTCGCCCCTGAAGTCGCCTGGCCTGCGGACATGGACCAGGAATCAAGAACAGCACCGCAAGAGCTAACGTCTATTGGCACGGAACTTAATTCAACTCAACAAACGTAGCCGCAATGGCGTGAGAAACCGCCAGCACTAGCAATTCTTGAAGACAAAATTGAGACCATCCAGAGAGATTTCGTATGACACGCCCACTGTTAGACTCTCCTTGTACTGGGTGGAAGCAAGACCTTACCACTCCTAATGACGCTCCAGCCCACGAACCGTTATTGGGTGATAAGACGCCAAATCATCAAGACACTATATACCTTGAGATATCGCGCCCAATCACATCTGCAAGAGGACTTATGTCATTTCTCTCATTACCTATGGGCATCTTAACCCTACCCCTCCCAGGAACGATTTTAGATAGCTATACCGACAACGACATATCATCTATGATCATCGGACCAATCGTACTAGCACTTTGCATATGGGGTATTGTTATTACTGTCCGCGTCGACATATCGCCACCCAGAGATGAACCTATCCGCTTCAACCGCGCCCGCCAAAAAATCTACGCCTACAACTTCAAACATCGATGGTGGAACCCCTTCGAAAAATGGGAAGTGGTACCTGTAAGCTATGACTGGTCCCAAGTACGCGCCGAACGCTGGTCACAAGTCGGCGCACTCAACGGCGGAGTGATATTCAAATGGGGGGTCATGCTCTCTATTGTTGAGCCAGGCACTAACAACGTCATCGACCGCTTCCGCCTGAGCACAATGTGCGCTGACGAATACCTCTGGGCCTATGTGTGCACTTACATGCAAAAAGGCCCATCCGCACTCCCCCCGCCTGGGCCGCCCAAAAACCACAACGACGTCCTCTGGTGCGAGTTCGCATTACGCCTGGCTCCCAAAGTCACCTGGCCTCCGGAGATGGACCAGGAATCAAGAACAGCGCCATAAGCAGCAGCGTCAGTGAGAGGGCGCCACCAGCCTGTAACCAACCCCCGCCTCGGTAATGATGAACCGAGGCGCCGTCGGATCATCCCCCAGCTTCTGCCGCAAATGCCCCACCACGATCCTCAGATAATGGGTGTCCTCCACATGCGTCGGCCCCCAGATATCCTTGAGCAACTGCTGCTGGGTAATCACCCGCCCCGGATGACCGGCCAGCTGTGCCAGCAGTGCGTACTCCTTGCGGGTCAGCGCCACTTCTTCGCCATTCAGCGTCACCTTGCGAAAGGCAAAGTCCACGCTCAACGGCCCGAAACTGGCCACCACCTCGCCGCCACCCGCCTGCGGCACCTGGCGCAACAGCGCGCGCACGCGGGCGAGGAATTCCTGGATGCCGAACGGCTTGGTCACGTAATCGTTTGCCCCGCCATCCAGCGCATCGACCTTCTGCACTTCACTGGCGCGCACCGACAGCACCATGACCGGCACAGCGCTCCATTCACGCAATTCGCGCAGCACCTGCTGGCCGTCCATGTCGGGCAGGCCAAGGTCGAGCACCACCAGGTCGGGCTTGGCCAGGGCCGCTTGGGCCAGGCCTTCGCCGCCGGTGGCGGCTTCGATCACCTTGTAGCCCTGGGAAGTCAGGCTGATGCGCAGGAACTTGCGGATCTGCGGTTCGTCATCGATGACCAGGAGGGTCGCGGACTGGCTCATGGGGCTTCGCTTTCGGCTTCGGGTTGAGTGGGCAGCGGCAAGCATAGTGTGATGCAGGTGCCGTGGCCATCGATGCCTTCGCCGACCAGGATCTGCCCGCCGTGGGCGCCGATCATGCCCAGGCAGATGGCAAGCCCCAGGCCGGTGCCCTGCCCGCCCCGATCGCCGCGGGCGGCGGTGTAGAACATGTCGAAGATCTTCTCGCGCTCGGCCACGGGGATGCCGGGGCCCTGGTCGCTGACGGCGAAGCGCAATTGCTCGTCAACCACCGACACTTGCAGGTCCAGGCGGCCTTGGGCGGGTGAAAAGCGCGCGGCGTTTTCCAGGACGTTGATCAGTGCCTGTTCGATCAGCGCCGCATGCACGAATAGCAGCGGCAATTCGGCGGGCACGTCGGTGTGCACGCGCAGCGGCGCCAGCACTACGCGCAGGCGATTGAGAGCGCTGCCGACGATATCGGCGGGGGCGACCCAGTCGCGGGCGAGTTTGAGACCGCCGTGGCCCAGGCGGGTCATGTCCAGCAGGTTCTGGATGTAGCGGTCGAGGCGTTCGGCTTCGTTGCGGGTGCCTTCCAACAGCTCGCGGCGGTCTTCGACGGGGATGGCTTCGCCCAGCGCCAGCAGGCTGTCGATGCTGCCGCGCATGGCGGTCAGCGGGGTACGCAGGTCGTGGGACACCGAAGCCAGCAAGGCGCTGCGCAACTGCTCGGTTTCGCCATGCAGGCGGGCCGCTTCCAATTGCTCGGCCAACCGCGCGCGGGCCAGGGCCTGGGCCAGGGGTTGGCCGAGGGCCATGAGCAGGCGGCGGCGTTGGGCGCTGAGCGGGTCGCCGGAGCGTGGGCGCACGCCCAGCAGCGCCAACGGCTGATCATCGACGTTCAGCGGCCACCACCACCAGCGCCCGTTGGGCAGGGTGTCGCTGCCGTGTCCGGCGGCCTGGCCGTGTTGCCAGGCCCATTCGGCGGCGGCTCGTTCGTTATCGCTCAGGGCATGAGCTTCGCCGCTGGCCACCTGTAATAGGCCTTCGGTGTTGCGTTCGAGCAGGCAGACTTGCACGTCCTGCCAGCCGTCGAGGTGCTGGCCGGCGGCGTTGAACACGGCCTGGCGGTCGGCCGCCACGGTCAGGCGCCGCGACAGGTCGAGCAATTGATTGGTCTGCGCCTGGGTTTCACGCAGCGCCTGCAACTGGCGGCGCTGGCGCGCGGCGAGGTTGCCGGTGAGCGCGGCCATCAGCAGGAAGAACACCAGGGTCAGCACGTCTTCTTCGCGCTGGATGGCGAAGGAGAAGTTCGGTGGGATGAACAGGAAGTCGTAGGTCAGGAACGACAGCGCAGCACACGCCAGGGCCGGACCCAGGCTGCTGCGCACCGCAACCAGCAACACGGCAGCGAGGAACACCAGCGAGATGTTGGGCAGCGCCAGCACACTGGAGACGGCCCAGGACAGGCCTGCCGCCAGTGCGGTGGCGACCAGTGCCAGCAGGTAGTGACGCCATACCCACACGCGCTGCACAGCGGTACTCGCCGGAGCCGGCTGAGCATCGCGGTCGAGCACGTTGATTTCCAGCCCGTGACTCTCACGCAGCAGCCGCGCCGCCACGCCTGCACCGAACAGGCGGCGGCGCAGGCGATCACGCGACTGCCCGACCAGCACCAGGCTGGCGCGGCGTTCGCCGGCATGCTGGATCAGCGTGCGCGCCACTTCACCGGCGCGCAGCAGCACCACTTCCCCGCCCAGACGCTCGGCCAGTTGCTGCGCGGCCTGTAGACGCTGCCGGGCGGTTTCGTCACGCAGCCGGCCGTTGTCGACGTGCACCAGGCTCCAGGGCAGGTGCCGCCGCTGGGCGACCCGACAGGCATGGCGCACCAGGCGTTCGGCCTGGTCATCGCCATCGACGCCGACCAGCAAGCGCCCGCGCAGGGCCGGGGCCTCCTGACCACGCTGGCGGTAGCCGTGGGCCAGGTCGGCATCGACCTGGGCGGCGGCGGTCTGCATGGCCAGTTCGCGTAGCGCGGTGAGGTTGGTCTGGGAGAAGTAGGCATCGATCGCCGCCCTCGCCTGCTCGGGCACATACACCTTGCCTTCGCGCAGACGCTCGAGCAGTTCACGCGGTGGCAGGTCGATCAGCACCAGCTCGAAGGCTTCCTGCAGCACCCAGTCCGGCAGCGTTTCGCGCACCTGCACACCGGTGATGTCGCGGACCTTGTCGTTGAGGCTTTCCAGGTGCTGGACATTGACCGTGGTGTACACGTCGATGCCCGCGGCGAGCAGCTCCTGAACGTCCTGCCAGCGCTTGGCGTGGCGGCTGCCGGGCGCGTTGGTGTGGGCCAGTTCGTCGACCAGGGCCAGGGAAGGTGCGGCCTTGAGCAGGCCGTCGAGGTCCATTTCCTCCAGGGTGACGCCCCGGTATTCGCTGCGCAGCAACGGTTGCTGAAGCAGGCCGCCAAACAGCGATTCGGTTTCGGCGCGGCCGTGGGTTTCGACCACGCCTGCCAGCACCTGAACGCCCTGGCGCTGCTGGGCGTGGGCGGCCTGGAGCATGGCGAAGGTCTTGCCGACACCGGGGGCGGCGCCGAGGAATACCTTGAGCCTGCCGCGCCCTTCACGCGGCAGGTTGGCCAACAGCGCGTCTGCGCGGGTTGCGTCACTCATGCTTCATCCTTAAACGCTCCAATGCCTGGTTCAGCGCCAGAACATTAACCACGGGCGGGCCGATCAATGGGTGGAGGGTGGCCTCTTCCAGCAAGGCTTGCAAGCGTTCGACCGGCACCTTGCGGGCCGCCGCCACACGGGGAATCTGGTAAGCAACCGCTTCCGGTGGCAAATGCGGGTCCAGGCCGCTGCCGGATGTCGTCAACAACGCTTGCGGCACCGGCCCCTGCTCAGCCTGGTACAGCTTCGCGGCATCACTCCCCACCCGCTCAGCCAATGCCGGGTTGCTTGGCGACAGGTTGCTGGCACCACTGGCCACGGTGGCATAAGCCCCTGCCGATGGCCGTGAATGGAACCAGCCATCGCCCTGGAAATCCTGGGCAATCAGCGCCGAGCCTCGGACCTGGCCCTGCTCGTCGCGCACCAGGCTGCCATTGGCCTGCTCAGGGAATGCCACCTGGGCGATACCGGTCACCGCCAGCGGATACAGCGCACCGGTTACCGCCGTCATCAACAGGATCAGGCTCAACGCCGGACGTAGATAAGTGTTCATGGTGGCCTCCTCAGACCAGGTGCAGGGCGTTGAGCAGCAGGTCGATCACTTTGATTCCGGCAAACGGCACGATGATGCCGCCCAGGCCGTAGATCAGCAGGTTGCGTCGCAGCAGGTGGGCAGCACTGGCCGCCTGCACGCGCACACCGCGCAGCGCCAGCGGGATCAGCACGATGATGATCAGCGCGTTGAACACGATCGCCGAGAGGATCGCGCTCTGCGGGCTGGCCAGGTGCATCAGGTTGAGCACGCCCAGTTGCGGGTAGATGGCAGCGAACAGCGCCGGCAGGATGGCGAAGTACTTGGCCACGTCGTTGGCGATGGAGAAGGTGGTCAGCGCACCCCGGGTCACCAGCAGCTCCTTGCCGACCTGCACCACGTCCAGCAGCTTGGTCGGGTCGCTGTCGAGGTCAACCATGTTGGCTGCCTCGCGGGCTGCCTGGGTGCCGTCATTCATGGCCATGCCCACGTCGGCCTGGGCCAGTGCCGGCGCGTCATTGGCGCCGTCGCCGCACATGGCCACCAGGCGCCCGTCGTTCTGCTCCTGGCGGATGCGCGCCAGTTTCTTCTCCGGTGTGGCTTCGGCCAGCACGTCGTCCACACCGGCCTCGGCGGCGATGGCGGCAGCGGTCAGCGGGTTGTCGCCGGTGACCATCACCGTGCGGATGCCCAGTTTGCGCAGCTCGGCGAAACGCTCGCGGATGCCGGGTTTGACCACGTCCTTGAGGTGGATCACACCGAGCAGGCGCTTGTCCACGCACACCAGCAGTGGCGTGCCCCCACTCTGGGCGATGCGCTCGATTTCGCGGGCCAGTGCCGCCGGCATCTCCAGGCGTTGCATGCCGACGAAGGCCAGTACCGCATCGACCGCGCCTTTGCGGTAGCGATGCTGCTGCAAGTCGATGCCCGACAGGCGTGTCTCGGCGCTGAAGGCAATGGCTTCAAATTCCCCGGCTGCAGGCTCGATGAAATCGTGCAGCTGGCGCAGGTACTCGACGATCGACTTGCCTTCGGCGGTGTCATCGGCCAGCGAAGCGAGCAAGGCACCCTCCCCCAGTTCCTTGGCGGTGACCCCGGTAGCCGCGTGCAGGGCGCTGCAACGGCGGTTGCCGAAGGTGATGGTGCCGGTCTTGTCGAGCATCAGCGTGTGCACGTCACCGGCGGCCTCTACCGCGCGGCCCGAGCGGGCGATCACGTTCAGGCGCACCAGGCGGTCCATGCCGGCGATGCCGATGGCCGAAAGCAACCCTCCGATGGTGGTCGGGATCAACGTCACCAGCAAGGCGGCGAGGAAGATCAGCGGCAGGCTGCCACCGGCGAAGTGGGCGAACGGCTGCAGCGTCACTACCACGATCAGGAAGATCAGGGTCAGGCCGATCAGCAGGATATCCAGCGCGATCTCGTTGGGGGTCTTCTGCCGCTTGGCGCCTTCGACCAGGGCGATCATGCGGTCCAGGGTCGACTCACCGGGATTGCTGGTGATGCGGATCAGCAACCAGTCGGAGACCAGCCGCGTGTTGCCGGTAACGGCCGAGCGGTCACCACCGGATTCGCGGATCACCGGTGCGGACTCACCGGTAATGGCCGCTTCGTTGACGGCGGCGATGCCTTCGAGCACTTCACCGTCGCCGGGGATCATCTCACCCGCCACGACCCGCACCACGTCATCCTTGCGCAGCTGGCTGGCGGTGACGGTCTCGAAGCTGCCATCGCGCTTGCGGCGCTGGGCCGTCAGGCCCTGGCTACCGGCCTTGAGGCTGTCGGCGCGGGCTTTGCCGCGGCCTTCGGCCAGCGCTTCGGCAAAGTTGGCGAAGAGCACGGTGAACCACAGCCACAGGGCAATCTGCACGGCAACGCCAGTGCTCACCCCACTGCCGGGGGCGAAGCACAGCAGCGTGGTCAGCACGGCGGTCAGGGCGACCACCAGCATCACCGGCGAGCGTTTGAGCTGACGCGGGTCGAGCTTGACGAACGCTTGCACCAGCGCCGGGCGCCACAGCGCGGCGAAGCGGGTCTGGTCCTTGGCGCTGCGCGAGGCGTTCACTTCAGGAATGGGCATGTTCATGTTCGATCCTCAGAAACCCAGGCTCAGGTGTTCGGCGATTGGCCCAAGGGCCAGGGTCGGCAGGAAGGTCAGGCCGCCCACCAGCAAAATGGTGACCAGCAACAGGCCGGTGAACAGCGGGCCGTGGGTGGGGAAGCTGTTCAGCCCCTGCGGCGCGCTTTTCTTCGCCGCCAGGCTGCCGGCCAGGGCCAGGATCGGCAGGATGTAGCCGAAGCGCCCAATCAACATGGCCAGGCCAATCATCACGTTGTGGTACACCGTGTTGGCACCGAACCCGGCGAACGCCGATCCGTTGTTGGCGGTGCCGGAGGTGTAGGCGTACAGCAGCTGGCTGAAACCGTGCGCGCCTGGGTTGGTGACTGCACCAGCAGGGCCTGGCAGGCTGGCGGCGATGGCGCCGAGCACCAGCACGCCAACCGGCATTACCAGCAGGGTAGCCACCAGCAGCTGCACTTCCCGCGCCTGTAGTTTCTTGCCGAGGTATTCCGGCGTGCGGCCAATCATCAAGCCCGCCAGGAACACGGCGATGAGCACGAACAGCAGCATGCCGTAAAGCCCCGCACCGACGCCGCCGAAGATCACCTCGCCGACCATCATGTTGACCATGGCGACCATGCCGGTCAGCGGGTTGAGGCTGTCGTGCATGGCGTTGACCGAGCCGTTGGACGCTGCAGTGGTGGTCACCGTCCACAGCACCGAGCCAGTGGTGCCGAAGCGGCTTTCCTTGCCCTCCATCGGCGCGCTTTGCTGGACCTGCGCGCTTTCAAGTGCTGGGTTGGGCTGGTGCTCCGACCACAGCGCGGTGGCGCCGCCGATCAGGAATAGGCCGAGCATGCTGGCCAGGATTGCGCGACTCTGGCGCAAGTCCTTGACGTAGTGACCGAAGGTAAACACCAGGGCGACCGGGATGAGAATGATCGAGGCGACCTCGAACAGGTTACTCCAGGCCGTGGGGTTCTCGAACGGGTGCGCGGAGTTGACGCCGAAGAAGCCACCGCCGTTGGTGCCCAGCTGCTTGATGGCAATCTGGCTGGCGGCTGGCCCCAGCGGGATGGTCTGGTCAGTGCCTTGCAGGGTGACGGCGTGGGCGTAGTCGGCAAAGGTCTGCGGTACGCCCTGCCACACCAGCAGCAGCGCCAGCAGCAGGCACAGTGGCAGCAGGCCGTAGAGGGTGGCGCGGGTCATGTCGACCCAGAAGTTACCGAGGCTGGTAGTTGAGCGCCGGGCTATGCCACGGCACAGCGCTACCAGCACGGCCAGGCCGGTAGCGGCGCTGACGAAGTTCTGCACAGTCAGGCCGAGCATCTGGCTCAGGTAGCTGACCGACGCCTCCCCGCTGTAGGCCTGCCAGTTGGTGTTGGTGACGAAGCTGACCGCCGTGTTGAACGCCAGCGACCATTCCTGGCCGGGCAGGTGCTGCGGGTTGAGCGGCAGGTAGCCTTGCAGCAGGAGCACGGTGAACAGCAGCAGGAAGCCGGCCAGGTTGAAGGCCAGCAGGGCCAGGGTGTACTGCTTCCAGTTCTGTTCCTGCTCGGCGCGCACGCCGGCCAGCCGGTAGCAGCCCTGCTCTACCGGCCCGAGCACGGGGGTCAGCCAGGTACGCTGGCCTTCCATGACCTTGTAGTAGAACCGCCCGAGCCAGGGTGCCGGCAGCAGCACGATGGCAAAGAAAGCCAACAGCAATAAGTAATCGTAACTGTGCATGGCCGCTCCCTAGCTGCGATCGGCGCGCAGCAGCGCGACCAGCAGGTAAACCGCCAAGGCCACTGCCAGAAGCAGTGACAGACCGTCGAGCATGTACATGAGTGAAACTCCCCGTAGTGCGGCGTTGACCGCTTTGGGGGAATTGTCCGCGGGAGGGGTGTAAAGGGGCGAGATTGAGGGAGTGGAGTGGGAATAAAGAATGCGTAAAGATCAGGTTTTTGGGTTGTTTGTGCCGGCCTCATCGCGGATGAATCCGCTCCTACGGGGATCCGTGTAGGAGCGGATTCATCCGCGATGAGGCCGGCACAAGCTTACCGCTGAGCCGGTGCCGAATTGCGACTCCAGTCCAACAGCAGGCTATATCCGACAGCCAGCAAAGTCGGCCCGATGAACAGGCCAATGAAACCAAAGGCAATCAACCCGCCGAACACCCCAAGCAGCACGATCACAAGCGGCAAGTTACCTCCCCGACTGATCAGGTACGGCTTGAGCACGTTGTCCACGCCGCTGATGACGAAGGTGCCCCAAATGCCCAGGAACACCGCCATACCGTAATCGCCTTGCCACACCAGCCAAGCGGTCGCAGGAATCCACGCCAGCGGCGGTCCCATGGGGATCAGGCTGAGCATGAAAGTCACCAGGCCCAGCACGATCGCACCAGGGACGCCGGCAATCAGGAAACCGATGAGGGCCAGCAGGGCCTGCGCCGCTGCAGTACCGATCACACCGTTGACTACCCGTTGCACGGTGCCCGCAACCAGGTCCAGGTAATACTCGGCACGGTCACCCACCAGCCGGTTGAGCAAACGCAGCACGAACGCTGACAGACGCGGCCCGTCGCGGTAGAAGAAGAATACGAAGATCAGGCTCAGGGTGAGTTCCAGCACACCGCTGCCGATCTGCGCACTGCGCGCCAGCAGCCAGTTGCCCACTTGGCCGAAGTAAGGCTTGGCCGAAGCGATCAGTGCCGCACCCTGCTGGTCGAGCGATTGCCACCAGCGCACCAGGCGCTCACCGACAAGGGGAATGCCTCCGAGCCATTCCGGCGCATCGGGCAGGCCGTCCACCTGTACATCGCGCACGAAGGCGGTGGCGTCGCGAATATGATCCGCCAGGTTGAAGCCCAGCCATACCAGCGGCAAGGCTACGATCAGGATCCAGGCTGTGGTCAGCAGGCTTGCGGCCAGCGTTTCGCGCCCGCCCAGCACACGTGTCAGCAGGCGCATCAACGGCCAGCTGGCAAAGGCCAGAATCGCCCCCCATAGCAGGGCAGAAATGAACGGCGCCATTACCCACAGGGCAGCGCCGAGCAAGGTCAGCAGGATGATCTGGATCAGCAGGCGATCATTGTTGGCCATGGTGGCGCTCATTCAACGGATCAGTTCCAGGTGCAGGCCATCGGTAGGGGCGGTGCCGACTTCGAGCCGGTTGCTGCGTACCCCTGCCTTGACCAATTGCTCGCGCCAGGCCTCGGCTTCTTTGCCGCTGAGGCTGGCACGCAAGGTGCTGTCCAGGTTCAGGCTGCGGCCCAGCAAGGTGACCCATGCCGGCTGCGGGGTGCTCAAGTCAGGGTAGTCGAGCTTGCCGGTGTCGCGCATTTCGCGCAGAACCGTTGCGGCGGTGGGCAGCAGCTCGCCCAGCGGGCTGCCGGCGACGAACTCTTCAACATGCAGGTAGGCACGGCGGTTGCCGCGCGTCACGCTGTAAAGCGCCACCAGGGTATCGGCCTCTTCGGCGGAACGGCGCAGGAGGATGAAGGCCTGCTGCTCGTCACCGCCGTTGAGACGGGCATTGGCGAACACATCGTTGGCCCATAGGCTGGCTTCGCCGCAATCGCGGCCCTGGCACCAGAACAGCGGATAACCGCCCTCACGCTGCAATTCTTCCCTCGCACTGGTGAACGCTTCGCGTGCCGTACGCTCGACCGGCAGTTCATAAGTGACGGAGCTGACCTGACCGCGGCTCTCGACTTTGTCATCGACGCGCAGGCGGCCGCTGATCTTGCGCAGCGGGCCCATGGGGTAGATGCGCTCCTGCTCGACTGCCGGGCGCTGGTCGACCACCTTGGCGTCCACAGGGACTGGCAGGCTGCCGGCCCACAGCAATGGACTGGCAAGCAGCAGGCAGGCACTAACGGCAGTGCGGATGGAAACGGGCGCGCTCATCGGCGGCCCAGGCGGCGACCGGCGCCGAAGTGAAGCTCCAGGATGTCTGGCAATTGCATGGTTGTCTCCCTTTCAACCCGCCAAGCCTCGACACTTGTCCGGTGCAAGTCAAGCAAAGGCAAAGAAGCTATTGATACAGTCTGCGACAAGGGCCGCGCCCTGCTCATCGTTCAGGTGCAAGTGATGGCCGCCAGGCAGTACCGTCTGCTGGAAGGTTAGCTGCTGCAGCAGCTCGGTGTGCCGCGCCAGCATGCCATCGGCCGCCACCACCAAGCAGGCCGGGCAACTCACCCGGCGCACGTAGGCCATGGCCTGGGCTTGGGAAAGGCGCACCGGTGATGGCAGGGTCAAGCGGCTGTCGCTGCGCCAGCTGTAGCCGCCGGGCACTGGCATCAGCCCGCGCTGGGCGAGCAGCTCGGCGGCGTCACGGCTGACCGCAACCATGCCTTTCATGCGCGCCTGCACGCCTTCTTCCAGGGTTTTGTAGACCGTCTTGCGCTTGCCATCCAGGCGCAACTGCGCCAGCAGTGCCATCCCCAGGCGCTCGCCGGCGTCTTCCTCGGCGCCGGTCGGAGGAATGACGCCGTCGATCAGAACAAGGTGGCTGACTCTATCCGGCAAAGCGCCGGCCAGTTGTACCGAAATGATTGCTCCTAGCGAATGCCCCAACAAAGCGAACCGCTTCCACCCCAGCTGTTCGGCAACCCGCAGGACATCGTGGGCGTAATCGGCCAGTGCGTAGCCGCCACCCAAAGGGCGGTGCTCCGAATAACCATGCCCGGCCAGGTCGAGGGCGACGATGCGCAGGCCTTTCAATTGCGGCGCCAGGCGGGCGAAGCTGTTGGCATTGTCCAGCCAGCCGTGCAGGGCGATCACCGGCAGCCCGTCTTCGGGGCCGAACAAATGGGCCGCCAGCTCGATATGGCCCAGGCTCAGGCGAACCTCCTCGACGTGCGCGCTCATGCCTGGCTCCAGCGGTCGAACAGGCCCTTGATCAGGCTGGCAGTGTCGGTAGGCCGCTCCAGCGGGAACATGTGCCCACCCGGCACGCTGTGGTATTCGCCCCTGGGCATGCCGCGCACGGCGAGAGTGTGATGGCGACGGATCACATCGCTGCGGTCACCGCGCACCATGGCCAATGGCACCTGAAGCTGGCGTGCCGGCGCAGGGCTGGCATGCGGGATGCTGCGGTAGATGCTGATTTCGGTGGCCGGATCGAAGCGCAGGCGCAGGCCCTGCCCGGCGTCTTCCAGGCCATGTTCCACATAGGCTTCCAGGCAGTCGGGGTCAAAATGACGGAACAGGCTTTTACTGGCGAAGTAGTCACGGGCACTGTCGCGGTCGGCAAAGGCTTCGCGGCGGCCCAAAGTGCGGCCTGCCGGGGTGATGCGGTCGATGAAGCCGAAACGCTTGGCGGTGCGCAGCAGCCATTGATCGGCACGGGTCAGCACCGGTGAGTCGAGCATGACCACGCCCCGGTAGTACTCGGGGCAACGCAAGGCGGCATGTAGATGCAGGACGCCACCCAGGGAGTGGCCGACACCCCACACTGGAGCATCCTGTTGCGCCAGGTGGTGAAGAAGTTCATCGACCAGATTCTGCCAATTTTCGTTCACCGGAAAGCGTGGGTCATGGGCGTGTTGGGGCAGGTGCTGCACCTGATAGTCCGGCGCCAAGGCAGCGAACAGCTTGCCGTAGGTGGCAGACGGGAAGCCGTTGGCATGGGCGAAGAAGATCTGCTGCGACATGGCGCCGGGTCCGGAGGGGAATGATGGCCCATTGTCAGCGCTCGCAGCCCACACGGCAACGTCCGGATAGGTCATGGGCAAGGGCGATCAGGTCATGCCAACTTATCGAAACTGACCAGCGAGCGGCGCAAACAGGCCTGCATGTAGGCCAGCTGACCTTCCAGCGCCTCACGCGCCAAGCGCTGGTCGTGATAGTCGAGCTCCAGTCGACGCAGGGCCAGGCAACTGGTCTGCAAAAGATGGGAGACGCGCAGGCAGGCATCCTGCAGTTTGCGCAACTCTTCATCTACATGCTGATGACCTGGAGTTTTCTGCCGGTTCAGATGGCGGATGTTACCCAGCAGAAAATGAAACTTGGCGTCGACAGAGTCGCGCAACATGCTGTATTGGGCGTAATCCAGAATCTCACCACCCTGCACTTTATCCAACGATGGCTGCAGGTCCAGCGAGCGCAGCAACTCCGGTATCAGCCCAATCATTTGACACTCCCTGCCAGGTTCATCCGTCTGTCATTACGGTGCAACGCTAACAATGGATCCAATGGGCCGGCAACTGACAAAAATGCCAGTTGCCAATCACTCAGGGCGCATGATGCAAACACAGAAGCCTCATCAGCCCCCCCAGCGGCCAATCACCTTCCAATTCCGCCAGGCTGGCAGTGCTCAACGGCGCGGGCTGCTGGGCGTGGCCATGCTCCAGCATGCCGACCAGCGAGCCCACCAGTGGCTGATGGCTGACCAGCAGTACATGCTCCAGCCCCAGCCGCTCAATTTCCCCAATCACCTGCTGCACATTACTTTCCGGCGTCAGCCAGGGAACGGTGCGCACCGGCTCTGTGAAGCCCAAGCTGTCATGCACCAACGCCGCCGTTTGCTGAGCGCGTACATAAGGGCTGGCGATGATCGCTTGCAACGGCTGGCCCAGCAGATGCGCCGCACTGTGCAGCACCTGCTCGCGCCCATGGGCCGTCAGGCGCCGCTCAGCGTCAGAATTGGCCCGTGGCTCCGCCTCGCCGTGGCGCAACACCCACAGCTTCACAGCTTGGGCTCCTCGTCACGCACCGGGTGCGGCGCTGGGGCCACGGCGTGCGGTGCTTCGCCTTCCGGGGCACGCGGTGCTGGCCAGTCGGCGAACGGCCACGGTTTGGTGTCGGTGTGGAAGGTGCCGAAGCGACCGATCTGTGCTAGGTACTGACTAAGACTGTCGCCAAAGTTCATCAGGCTGGCGCTCGGCGCGCCGTAGATCAGGCGGTAGACGAGCTGCACCAGCACCAGGCCGCCAAGCAGCAGCTCGGCCAGTTGCCAGACCACCAGGAACACCAGCATCCACAGCACGCGCAGGATGATCGACTCGCGCTGGGCCTGCTCAGGGGTATCATTCATGTATCGCTCCTTGCTCGTTTCGGCTCAGTTGAAACCGCTGGTGGAAATGAAGTCGACGTCGGTCTTGGGCTCGGCGCGCATCAGGCGTTCGATCACCTGGTTCAGCGTACGGCCTTCGAACAGAATGGCGTGCAGGCCGGCCACCAACGGCATGTAGACCTGTACTTCCTCGGCCTTGGCCTTGAGCACCTTGAGCGTATTGACCCCTTCGGCCACCTCGCCCAGGCGGTTGACCGCCTGCTCCAGGCTCAGGCCCTGGCCCAGGGCATGGCCGACCTGGTAATTGCGGCTTTTGGGCGAAGAACAGGTGACGATCAGGTCGCCGACCCCGGCAAGGCCGAGGAACGTCATCGGGTTGGCGCCCTGGCTCACGGCAAAGCGAGTCATCTCTGCCAGCGCGCGGGTGATCAGCATGCTCTTGGTGTTCTCGCCCATGCCCAGCGCCACCGCCATGCCGGCGATGATCGCGTAGACGTTCTTCAACGCCCCGCCCAGCTCGACGCCGAAGCGGTCGCTGCTGGCGTACACCCGGAAGGTGCTGCCGTGGAGCACGGCCTGCACGCGCTGGCAAAGGTCTTCATCTTCGCTGGCGACCACGGTGGCGGTCAGTGCATGCTCGGCGATCTCGCGGGCTAAATTGGGCCCGGACAACACGCCAATGCGCGCCTGGGGCGCGATCTCTTCGAGAATCTGGCTCATCAGCTTGAAGCTCTGCGCTTCGATGCCCTTGGTCAGGCTGACCAGGCATTTGCCGCGCAGTAAATCGGCATGCGGTGCCAGGACACTGCGCAGCGCGCTGGAAGGCAATGCGACAAACACCAGGTCGCTGGACTGCAAGGTGGCCAGCAAGTCATTGACCGGCTCGACACCGTCATGCAGGCGGATGCCCTTGAGGTAGCGCGGGTTCTCGCGATTGACACGCATGGCCTCGGCCTGCTCGGGGTCGCGCATCCATTGGCGCACCGGCACGCCGTTCTGCGCCAGCAGGTTGGCCACAGCGGTGCCGAAGCTGCCGCCGCCCAGAACTGCAACAGGTTGCTGTTCAGTCATATTCAATCCGTTAAAGCCATAAGTTAAGTGGCGACCGGGCCATTATACGGCGCGCTTGCGACAGAACCAGTGTCCGTGCCGCAGATCACTGGCAAAACCGTCACGGTCAGTTAACATGCCTGTCTCAACTCTGATACAAGGCCGTATCGTGTTCCCTGGCACGCCCCCCTACCCTCGCCTGCTGCTATTGACCGCATTGCTCGGCGGCCCGGCGATGGCCGACGACCTGTTCCTCGACAACTCCGACCTGCCGCAGGTTCTGACCGCCACCCGGCTGAAACAATCCCCGGCGGCCGTGCCGGGCAGCATGACCGTGATCGACAGCGACCTGATCCGCGCCAGCGGCGCCCGCGACATCCCCGAGCTGCTGCGCCTGGTGCCGGGCATGATGATCGGCTACGGCGCCGGCAACCAGCCGACCGTCAACTACCACGGCACCAATGTCAACGAAGCGCGGCGCATGCAAGTGCTGATCGACGGCCGCTCGGTGTACCGCGCGGGCCTGGCCACAGTGGACTGGAGCGACATCCCGGTGGCGCTGGAAGATATCGAGCGCATCGAGGTGTTTCGCGGCCCAAACACCGTCAGCTACGGTGCCAATGCGCTGATGGCAGTGGTCAACATCCTCACCCGCAATCCCGCTGACAGCCACGGCACCCGTATGAAGTTGACCCGTGGCCAGGACGGCATCGATGATTACTACCTCAGCCACGGTCTCGGCTGGGAAGGGGGTGACCTGCGCTTGTCGGTGTCGGGTCAGAAAGATGACGGTTTCGACGAAAACCAAAACGGCCAGGACTACCGCGACAGCCGCCGCCTGAACCGCTTCAACCTCAGCGTCAGCCATAACCTGGCGCTGAATCAGACGCTGGAATGGCAACTGGCGGCCAAGGAAGGCAGCAATCAGCGGCCCTATACGTATCAGCCCGTCTTCCCCTTCGTGACCACAAGGGGCGACAACGCCGACGTCAATGCCAAGGATTACGCAGGCTCGGTGCGCTGGAACATCGATTTCAACCCGGAGCACAGCCTTTACGTTCAGGGCTCGGCTCAGCACTTCGACCGCCAGCAGGTCTGGCGCGCCTGCGATGCGGCGCTGTCGTTCAGCCCTGAGCTGACCCGCCTGTGGCAGCTGAACCCGAATTTCGCCGAGCTGGTCGCACGTGGAGCCAACAATCCACCCAGCAGCAACAACCCCGAAGAACAGGCGCTGGTCGATGCAATCAAGGACCAGTGGAACAACCAGGGCGGGAGTAACGTGGTCTGTGGCGACGTCGATCAGAGCACCCGGGAAACCCGCTACGACCTGGAAATCCAGGACACCCTGAGCCTGACCGACAGCCTGCGCCTGCTCAGCGGCATGAACTACCGCTATGATCGCGCCGACTCACAGACTTACTTTGACGGCAGCCTCGACGACCAGACCTGGCGCCTGTTCGGCCAACTGGAGTGGCGCGCTGACGAGCACTGGATCGTGCAAGGCGGTGCGATGTTCGAAGACTCGCAGCTGTCCGGCAGCTCGTTGACCCCGCGCATGGCGGTCAACTACCTGATCACACCGCGCCATGGCCTACGTGCGGTGTACTCCGAGGCTGTGCGTTCGCCGGACATGTTCGAGAACAACGTCAACTGGAGCTATACGGTCAAGAATCTGACCCCGCCCGCATTCGGCCAGCAGAACGCCGAATACTTCGTCAAGACCCGCGGGCCAGGGGATCTCGATCAGGAACGCATGCGCTCGCGCGAACTGGGGTATAACGGCCAGTTCAGCGACTTCGACCTGAACATGGATGTGAAGTTGTTCTACGACGAGATCACCGGGATGATCAGCGAACCCTTGAAAAACAATCAGTACATCGCCAGCAACGCGAACAAGGCGCGCTTCAGCGGCAGTGAAGCGCAGCTGGACTGGCGCCCGACGCGCAGTGACCGTTTGCGCTTCACCTACGCCTACGTCGACGCCTGGGCCAGCAACCGTGCTGACAGCACCAACACGGCGCGCAACAGTGGCTCGGCGGGCTGGATGCGCGAATGGGGCCAGGGCTGGTCAAGCGCGCTGTTCTACTATGGCGACAATGCACTCAACCAGTATCGCTTCGAGCGCCTCGACCTGCGCCTGGCCAAGCGGTTCCGTATCCAGGGCAGCAACCTTGAACTAGCCGCGTTATGGCAGCAGCGCCTGGACGACGAACCCACGACCGCCGTTCAGAACCGTTACGACAGCCGGCATCGCCTGAGCGTGAGCGCGGAGCTGGAGTTCTGATGGCTCGATTGCTGCGCCTGCTGCTGTTCTGCCTATGGCCACTGGGCTCGCTGTCTGCCAGCGAGATCCTGTTGGTCGGTGGCGAGGATCAGCCTGGCATCCGCAGCTTTGTCGCGGCGCTGGAAAGCCGCCGCGGCCACGACCACGTGCGCTTCCAGACCGTCAGCGAACTGCCCCATCCCGGCCAGCTCAACGCAGACACACGCCTGGTGCTGCTGGACAGCGCCGCGCTGGAATGGCGTCTGGGCGAAACCCGCGGGCCGCCAGCGCTGGCCATGCGTATCAGCCGGGTGCAGGCCGAACAGCGCCTGGGAAAGTCCCGCCCCGGTTACTTGACCTTGCTGTGGAGTGACGCGCCACTGGCGCGGCAGCTGCGCCTCGCCCGCTATCTGCTGCCGCAGGCCCAGCGGATTGGCGTGCTGTATGGCGAAAACAGCTATTTTCTGCTCGATGAGCTGCGTCAGGCGGCCCGCCCGCTGGGCCTGGAAGTCATTGCCCAGGACTGGCCGGACCAACGTGACAGCCGCCCTCTGCAACATGTACTGGGCAGCAGCGACGTGCTGCTCGGCCTCGACGACCCCGACCTGTACAACTCCAAGACCGCAAAGAATCTGCTGCTCAGCAGCTATGGCCGGCAGATGGCGCTGATAGGCCCCAATGCGGGCTTCGTTCGCGCCGGCGCCCTGGCCAGCACCTACAGCGACCAGGACGACTGGTTGGCGGTGCTCGACCAGTTGCTCGACCACCCGCCGTCGCGCTGGCCACGCAGCCTGTATCCGGCACGTTTCGGGGTCAGCGGCAACCAGCAGGTGGCACGCGCCCTGGGCCTTGAACCTATCGATCCGACCGCCACTGCCAAAGCCTTGGCTGAAGGAGAACCCACCCCATGAGCAAACGCCTGAGCTGGGACATCCACACCCGTACCCAAATCATCAGCCTGGGCCCCGCGCTGCTGCTGACCTTGCTGCTGATCAGCTTCTTCACATTCGTGCGTATCCAGGACTTGCGCCAGGAGCTCAATCACACCGGGCAACTGATCGCCAATCAGCTGGCCCCGGCATCCGAATATGGGGTGATTTCAGGCAACAATGAAGTGCTCGAAGGCCTGATGCGTGCCACATTGAGCATCCCCCATGTGCGCTTCCTGGAGGTTCAGGACAGCCGCAACAACGTCCTGGTGTATGTCGAGCAGTCCGGTGAGAGCGCCAACCGAGCGCAACGGGTGGAGGTGTTCCAGGCACCGATTCGCCTGCAGCAGATCCGGCTGGACAACGACTTCCTGCAGCAGGGCAATGCGCCGCCCCCGTCGATTGGCGACGACTACCTGGGGCGGGTGATCGTCGGGATGTCGGATGACGCCTTCAGCCAGCGTCAGCAGGAAATCGTGATCAAGGCCGGCATCCTGGCCCTGTTTGCCCTGCTGTTCACCTTCCTCCTCGCCCGCCGCCTGGCCATGAGCCTGGCCAAGCCGATCAGCGACATGGGGCACGCGGTCAAGGCCATCCAACAGGGCGAGTACAACGCACCGTTGCCGGTAGTCGATGACAGCGAGCTGGGCCACCTGGCGCGCCACATCAACAACCTCGCCAGCGCCCTGGAACAGGCCAGTGCCGAACAGAAGCAAGCCATGGCCCAGTTGATCCAGGCCCGCGAGGAAGCCGAGCAGGCCAACGGCGCCAAATCGGAATTCCTGGCAATGATGAGCCATGAGCTGCGCACGCCCATGAATGGCGTGCTGGGCATGTTGCAGTTGCTGGAAACCACCCCGCTGACCGGTGAACAGGCCGAATACACGGCAGTGGCCAGCGAATCCACCGGGCACTTGCTCAAGGTGATCAACGACATTCTTGATTTCTCGCGGATCGAGCGCACCACCTTGCAGCTGGAACACATCAACTTCAACCTCGGCGAGTTGATCATCAGCAGCGTGCAGCCGTTCCAGCACAGCGCGCAGCAGCAGGGCCTGGAACTGCACGTGCACCTTCCAGCCGCAAGCGATCAGGCGCACGTGATCGGCGACCCGACGCGCATTCGCCAGATCCTTCTCAACCTGGTTGGCAACGCCTTGAAGTTCACCGAGCGCGGTCAGGTGCAGGTCGACGCCCGCTGGCAGGTGCTCGACAGGCAGACACTCTGGTTTACCTGCAGCGTGCGCGACACCGGCATCGGTATCGACAGCGAGCGCCTGGAAATGATGTTCGTCGCCTTCCAGCAGGCCGACAGCTCGATCTCGCGGCGCTATGGGGGGACCGGCCTGGGCTTGTCCATCGCCCGCACCCTGGCTGAACGCATGGGCGGCAAGTTGCGTGGCGAAAGCCGCGAAGGGTTGGGTTCGACCTTTACCCTGGAGATGCCGCTGGCACTGGCCAACAGCGTGCCGACGGCATTGCCCGGTGCCGCGCCGGCCCAAGGGATGCTGGCGGAAGGTGAACGCATCCTGCTGGTCGAGGACAATCCAGTCAATCAAAGCGTCATCGAGGCCATGTTGCGCAGCCTGGGGCTGGAGGTCAGCGTGGCACACGATGGCATTCAGGCCGTGGATCAAGTCCGCCAACAGCACTTTGCCGCGATCCTGATGGACTGCCGCCTGCCGCACGTGGATGGCTACGAAGCCACCCGGCGCATTCGCCTGCTGCCCAGCGGTGGCGAGCTACCGATCATCGCCTTGACCGCCAATGCCCTGCAGGGCGACCGCGAGCGCTGCATCGCCGCTGGCATGAACGACTACTTGAGCAAACCCTTCCGCCGCACCGAGTTGCAGCGGGTATTACAGCGCTGGCTACCTGGCCGGACAGCCGCGACTGGCGATAAATGCTAAAGTGCGGCAGTCTTAAGGACTGGACAGGACCTTCGTCGGACCTGAAAATAGACGTTTCAGTGCACACCTGTACTTCTTTCGCCAGGTGCGCTGTGACTTTCACCACAACGCAATAGTCTACCTGTAGGCTGCCACCCGGAGAGATGCCGGGTTGGCCGGGAAGATTCATCCCCTGCCACAGGGGGTTATTGAGGAGCTCGCATGACCAAACAACACGCCTTTACTCGGGAAGACCTGCTGCGCTGCAGTCGCGGTGAGCTGTTCGGCCCAGGTAATGCGCAACTGCCCGCGCCGAACATGCTGATGGTCGATCGCATCACCCATATCAGCGAAGAAGGCGGCAAGTACGGCAAAGGTGAATTGGTCGCCGAGCTGGATATCACCCCGGACCTGTGGTTCTTCGCCTGCCACTTCGAAGGCGACCCGGTAATGCCGGGCTGCCTGGGCCTCGACGCCATGTGGCAGCTGGTGGGCTTCTTCCTCGGCTGGCAGGGCCTGCCAGGCCGTGGCCGCGCCCTGGGTTCGGGTGAAGTGAAATTCTTCGGCCAGGTATTGCCTACCGCCAAGAAAGTCACCTACAACATTCACATCAAGCGCGTCCTGAAGGGCAAGCTGAACATGGCCATCGCCGATGGCTCGGTCAGCGTTGACGGCCGCGAGATCTACACGGCCGAAGCCCTGCGGGTCGGCGTGTTCACCTCCACTGACAATTTCTAAGGGTTATTCGCATGCGCCGCGTCGTTATCACTGGTCTGGGCATCGTATCGTGCCTGGGCAATGACAAAGCTACCGTCACCGAAAACCTGCGCAACAGCCGTCCGGGTATCCGTTACAACCCGGAATACAAGGAACAGGGGCTGCGTAGCCAGGTTTCCGGCTCCATCGACCTCAACCTCGAAGAACTGATCGACCGCAAGGTCTATCGCTTCGTCGGCCATGCTGCGGCATACGCCTACCTGGCGATGCAGGACGCGATCAAGGACGCCGGCCTGACCGAAGAGCAGGTTTCCAACCCGCGCACCGGCCTGGTGGCTGGCTCCGGCGGCGCCTCGACCCTGAACCAGATGGAAGCGCTGGACACCCTGCGCGAGAAGGGCGTCAAGCGCGTCGGCCCGTACCGCGTCACCCGCACCATGGGCAGCACCGTGTCGGCGTGCCTGGCCACCCCCTTCAAGATCAAGGGCATCAACTACTCGATCTCGTCGGCCTGCGCCACCTCCGCGCACTGCATCGGCACCGCGCTGGAGCAGATCCAGTGGGGCAAGCAGGACATCGTCTTCGCCGGCGGCGGTGAAGAAGAGCACTGGAGCCAGTCGTTCCTGTTCGATGCCATGGGCGCCCTGTCGACCAAGCGCAACGAAACCCCGGAACTGGCCTCGCGCGCCTACGACGCCGACCGTGATGGCTTCGTCATCGCAGGCGGTGGCGGCATGGTGGTGGTCGAGGAGCTGGAACACGCCCTGGCCCGTGGCGCCAAGATCTACGCGGAAATCGTCGGCTACGGCGCCACTTCCGACGGCTACGACATGGTCGCCCCAAGCGGCGAAGGCGCCATCCGCTGCATGCAGCAGGCGCTGTCCACCGTCGACACGCCAATCGACTACCTGAACACCCACGGCACCTCGACCCCGGTCGGTGACGTTGCGGAAATGAAAGGTGTGCGCGAAGTGTTTGGCACCAAGGCACCGAAGATCAGTTCGACCAAGAGCCTGTCGGGCCACTCGCTGGGCGCCGCTGGCGTGCACGAGGCGATCTACTGCCTGCTGATGATGGAAAACGACTTCATCGCCGGCTCCGCCAACATCGACGAGCTGGATCCGGAAGTTGCGGACCTGCCAATCGTTCGCAAGACCGAAGATGCCAAGCTCACCACCGTGATGAGCAACAGCTTCGGCTTTGGCGGCACCAACGCCACCCTGGTGCTCAAGCGCTGGGAAGGCAAGTAAGGCCCTGCAGCGACACTGAAAACGCCCCGACTGGTTCGGGGCGTTTTTTTGCCTGCATGGCAGGCATTACTCAGATCACGAACAAGTCCACGAATCGGTGCACCGCCGTGCGCTCAAGCTGCTGCTGATCTTCGCACAGCTCGAAAATTTCCCTGCAGCGCTGGCGCGAAAACCGCGTTGCCAGGTTCTCCCTGAACTTCGCTTCAAGTAACGGAATCCCCTCCCCACGCCGGCGCCGGTGCCCGACCGGGTACTCCACCACCACCTGCTCGGTGCTGCTGCCATCTTTGAAGAACACCTGAAGGCCATTGGCAATCGAGCGCTTGTCCGCCTCCAGGTATTCACGCGTGAAGCGCGGATCCTCGACCACCTCCATCTTCTCGCGCAGACGGTCGATGCTCGGATGGGCCGCATGAAAGGCATCTTCGTAATGCTCGGCCACCAAATGGCCGAAAATCAGCGGGACAGCCACCATGTACTGCAGGCAATGATCACGGTCGGCGGCATTGGCCAGGGGGCCGACCTTGGAGATGATGCGGATTGCCGATTCCTGGGTAGTGATGACGATACGGTCGACTTCATGAAGGCGGTTGCGCACCTTCGGGTGCAGGGTTACCGCTGCCTCGCAGGCCGTCTGG
Organism: Pseudomonas sp. NPDC090233; assembly: GCF_044772285.1. Lineage (NCBI taxonomy): Bacteria > Pseudomonadati > Pseudomonadota > Gammaproteobacteria > Pseudomonadales > Pseudomonadaceae > Pseudomonas > Pseudomonas sp. NPDC090233. The sequence continues at coordinate 24,962 of NZ_JBIVYQ010000005.1, forward strand.
GCATGAAATTCGGCCGGGAAGCTGACCTTGAACAGCACGTTCTCCATCACGTAACTGGCCAAAGGCTGCGGCAGGCTGAGCGCCTGCTGGGCGGAGGGTTTGAGCGCCAGGTCCTTGTTGGTATGGCTGAACGAAACGTCGTAAAAGCCCCACTGCGGCGCGGTCAGCACCCCGGGCACACCCATCTCGCCACGCAGCGCAATATCGGCCAGGCGCACACCTCGGCTGGACGCATCGCCGGCAGCCCAGGACTTGCGCGAGCCGGCGTTCGGCGCGTGGCGATAGGTACGCAGCGCCTGGCCGTCGACGAAGGCATGGGACAAGGCCGAGAGCAGTTGTTCGCGGTTGGCCCCCATCAGCTTGGCACAGACCGCCGTGGACGCGACCTTGACCAAAATCACGTGATCGAGCCCAACACGGTTGAAGGCGTTTTCCAGCGCCAGCACACCCTGGATCTCGTGCGCCATGATCATCGCCGCGAGTACTTCGCGCATCAGCAACGGGGCTTCACCTTTGGCCACCTGCTTTTGCGACAGGTGATCAGCCACCGCCAGAATGCCGCCCAGGTTATCCGAGGGGTGAGCCCACTCGGCGGCCAGCCAGGTGTCGTTGTAATCCAGCCAACGTACCGTGCAGCCGATGTCCCAGGCCGCCTTGACCGGGTCAAGACGGTAGCTGGTGCCGGGCACGCGGGCACCGTTGGGCACCACGGTGCCCTCCACCAGTGGGCCTAGATGCTTGGTGCATTCAGGGAAGCGCAGGGCCAGGAGGCCGCAGCCCAGGGTATCCATGAGGCAATTGCGCGCGGTGTCAAAAGCCTCCGGCGACTCGACCCGGTAGGTGAGGACATAGTCGGCGAGGGTTTGCAGCACCCCGTCGTAGTCGGGGCGCTCGTTCAGGTCCACGTTGGCGCTCATAGTCAGCTCCTGTGCATTGGGGCTGCGTTACAGCCCCATCTACGAAAGCCCAGCGCAGGTGGTGCGTCAGAAGCTATCGCCGGGCACTCTCACCCAGCCTTCCATCAGCACGCGAGCGCTACGGCTCATGATTGCCTTGGTTACCGTCCATTGGCCATTTGCCTGGCTGGCCTCAGCCCCAACCCGCAAGGTGCCAGAAGGATGACCGAAGCGCACGGCACTGCGCTCGCCCCCGCCTGCGGCGAGGTTGACCAGCGTGCCCGGAATGGCGGCTGCGGTCCCAATGGCCACCGCAGCGGTACCCATCATCGCGTGGTGCAGCTTGCCCATGGACAATGCCCGCACCAGCAGGTCGATGTCGGCCGCCGCGACCGCCTTGCCACTGGACGCAGTGTAGGTGCTCGGCGGCGCAACGAAAGCCACCTTCGGCGTGTGCTGACGTCCGGCAGCCTGGTCGACATGCTCGATCAAGCCCATGCGCACGGCGCCGTAGGCGCGAATGGTTTCAAAACGCGCCAGCGCCTGGGCATCGCCGTTGATGGCGTCCTGCAGCTCGCTGCCGGTGTAGCCGATATCGGCGGCATTGACGAAAATGGTCGGGATACCCGCATTGATCAAGGTGGCTCTGAACGTGCCAATACCAGGCACCTCCAGATCATCCACCAGGTTGCCGGTGGGGAACATCGCCCCGCCGCCGCCATCCTCGTCGGCGGCCGGGTCGAGAAACTCAAGCTGCACTTCAGCGGCGGGAAATGTCACCCCATCGAGCTCGAAGTCGCCCGTCTCCTGAACCTCACCCTCGGTGATCGGCACATGGGCGATGATGGTCTTGCCGATATTGGCCTGCCAGATACGCACAATGGCCACGCCGTTACGTGGAATACGCGAAGGCTCGACCAGGCCGCTGCTGATGGCGAACGAGCCGACGGCAGCGGACAGGTTGCCGCAGTTACCGCTCCAGTCGACGAAGGCCTTGTCGATGGCGACCTGACCGAACAGGTAGTCCACATCATGGTCAGGCTTGCAGCTTGGCGACAGGATCACCGTCTTGCTGGTGCTGGACGTCGCGCCGCCCATGCCGTCGATTTGCTTGGCATAGGGGTCGGGGCTGCCGATCACCCGCAGCAGCAAGGCGTCGCGGACCGGGCCAGGTACCTGAGCCGCTTGCGGCAAATCCTGCAAACGGAAAAACACGCCTTTGCTGGTACCGCCACGCATATACGTGGCGGGAATTCTGACTTGTGCTGCATGTGCCATGGTCTGCTCCATCAAGCGGTTGCTTCGAGGAAATCCTGGGCAAAGCGCTGCAGCACCCCGCCCGCCTCGTAAATCGACACTTCTTCAGCGGTATCCAGGCGGCAAGTCACCGGCACCTCCACCCGCTCACCGTTGCGACGGGTGACCACCAGCGTCAGGGTCGCACGCGGCTTGCGCTCGCCCAGCACGTCGTAGGTCTCACTGCCATCCAGGCCCAGGGTTTTGCGATCGGTGCCCACCTTGAACTCCAGCGGCAACACACCCATGCCCACCAGGTTGGTGCGGTGAATGCGCTCGAAGCCCTCGGCCACGATCGCCTCGACACCGGCCAGACGCACGCCCTTCGCCGCCCAGTCGCGCGACGAGCCCTGGCCGTAGTCGGCACCGGCCACGATGATCAGCGGTTGCTTGCGCTGCATGTAGGTTTCGATGGCTTCCCACATGCGCGTCACCTGGCCTTCCGGCTCGATACGCGCCAGCGAGCCCTGCTTCACGCTGCCGTCGTCCTTGCGCACCATTTCGTTGAACAGCTTGGGGTTGGCGAAGGTGGCGCGCTGCGCAGTCAGGTGGTCGCCGCGGTGGGTGGCGTAGGAGTTGAAGTCCTCCTCCGGCAGGCCCATTTTCGCCAGGTACTCGCCAGCTGCACTGTCCAGCATGATGGCATTGGAAGGCGACAGGTGGTCGGTGGTGATGTTGTCCGGCAGCACCGCCAGCGGGCGCATGCCGCGCAATGTGCGCTCACCGGCCAGGGCGCCTTCCCAGTACGGCGGGCGGCGGATGTAAGTGCTCATCGGGCGCCAGTCGTACAGTGGCGTGACTTTTGGCCCACGGTCTTCCTCGATGGCGAACATCGGGATGTAGACCTTGCGGAACTGCTCCGGCTTGACCGCCGCGCGCACCACTGCGTCGATCTCTTCGTCGCTGGGCCAGATGTCCTTGAGGCGGATTTCCTTGCCGTCGACCACACCCAGCACATCCTTCTCGATGTCGAAGCGGATGGTGCCGGCGATGGCATAGGCCACCACCAGCGGCGGCGAGGCGAGAAACGCCTGTTTGGCGTAAGGGTGGATGCGCCCGTCGAAGTTGCGGTTGCCCGACAGCACCGCTGTGGCGTAGAGGTCGCGGTCGATGATTTCCTGCTGGATCACTGGGTCCAGCGCACCAGACATGCCATTGCAGGTGGTACAGGCGAAGGCGACGATGCCGAAGCCCAGTTGTTCCAGTTCCTTCTCCAGCCCGGCTTCTTCCAGGTATAGCTGCACGGTTTTGGAACCCGGCGCCAGCGACGACTTGACCCACGGTTTGCGTGCCAGGCCCAGCCGATTGGCGTTGCGCGCCAGGAGGCCCGCGGCAATCACGTTGCGCGGGTTGCTGGTGTTGGTGCAACTGGTGATGGCGGCAATGATCACTGCACCATCGGGCATCTGGCCAGGCACGTCATCCCAGCCACCGGCGATGCCCATGGCTGCCAGGTCGCTGGTGGCCACGCGGGCATGCGGGTTGGACGGGCCGGCCATGTTGCGCACCACGCTCGACAGGTCGAATTGCAGCACGCGTTCGTACTCGGCGTCGGCCAGGGCGTCAGCCCACAGGCCGGTGGCCTTGGCGTAGGTTTCCACTAGCTGGACCTGCTGCTCGTCGCGACCAGTCAGCTTGAGGTAATCGATGGTCTGCTGGTCGATGGCGAACATCGCAGCGGTCGCGCCGTATTCCGGCGCCATGTTGGAAATGGTTGCACGGTCGCCGAGGGTTAACGCACGGGCACCTTCACCATAGAACTCCAGATAGGCGCCCACCACCTTCTGCTTGCGCAGGAACTCGGTCAGGGCCAGTACCAGATCGGTGGCAGTGATGTTCGGCGCCAGTTTGCCGCTCAGCTCGACACCGACGATCTCCGGCAAGCGCATCCACGAGGCGCGGCCGAGCATGACGTTCTCGGCCTCCAGGCCGCCGACGCCGATGGCGATCACACCCAGGGCGTCGACATGCGGGGTGTGGCTGTCGGTGCCGACGCAGGTGTCCGGGTAGGCCACCCCACGGTCGCTGTGGATGACCGGCGACATCTTCTCCAGGTTGATCTGGTGCATGATGCCGTTGCCGGGCTGGATCACGTCGACGTTCTTGAACGCCTTCTTGGTCCAGTTGATGAAGTGGAAGCGGTCCTCGTTGCGACGGTCTTCGATGGCGCGGTTCTTGTCGAACGCCTGGGGGTCGAAACCGCCGCACTCGACGGCCAACGAGTGGTCGACGATCAGCTGTACCGGCACCACCGGGTTGACCGCAGCCGGGTCGCCGCCTTTGTCGGCGATGGCGTCGCGCAGGCCGGCGAGGTCGACCAGGGCGGTCTGGCCGAGAATGTCGTGGCACACCACGCGGGCCGGGAACCAGGGAAAGTCGAGGTCGCGCTTGCGCTCGATCAGTTGGCCGAGCGAGGCGTCCAGGGTGGCCGGGTCGCAGCGGCGCACCAGGTTTTCGGCGAGCACGCGGGAGGTGTACGGCAGGCTGCCGTAAGCGCCGGGCTTGATGGCCTCGACCGCGGCGCGGGCATCGAAATAGTCCAGGGCGGTGCCTGGCAGGTTCTTGCGGTATGCAGTGTTCATCATTCAGGCTCGGTCACGGGAGTCGGACGGCTCCCCCGCTCCCCCAGAGGGAAACGGGTTGCCTTTCTCTATCTGTTTCAGCGCTGTGCGATCGGCACGAACTGACGCTGTTCGACGCCGACATACTCGGCGCTTGGGCGGATGATGCGGTTGTTGGCACGCTGTTCGAACACGTGGGCGGCCCAGCCGGTCAGGCGCGAGCAGACGAAGATCGGGGTGAACAGCTTGGTCGGGATGCCCATGAAGTGATACGCCGAGGCATGGTAGAAGTCGGCATTGGGGAACAGACGCTTTTGCTCCCACATGGTCTTGTCGATGGCTTCGGAAACCGGGTACAGGACCTTGTCACCCACTTCGTCCGCAAGCTGCTTGGCCCAGCCCTTGATCACCTCGTTGCGCGGGTCGGACTCTTTGTAGATGGCATGGCCAAAGCCCATGATCTTGTCCTTGCGTTCGAGCATGCGCAGCAGCTCGGCAGTGGCTTCCTGCGGGCTCTGGAAGCGTTCGATCAGTTCCATGGCCGCCTCGTTGGCACCACCGTGCAGCGGGCCGCGCAGCGAGCCTATGGCGGCGGTGACGCAGGAATACAGGTCGGACAGGGTCGAGGCGCACACCCGGGCGGTGAAGGTCGAGGCGTTGAATTCGTGCTCGGCGTAAAGGATCAAGGATACGTTCATCACCTTGACGTGCAGCTCGCTCGGCTTTTTGCCGTGCAGCAGGTGCAGGAAATGACCGCCCAGGGTGTCTTCGTCGGTGCTGCAGTCGATGCGCACGCCATGATGGGTGAAACGGTACCAGTAGCACATCACCGCCGGGAACAGCGCCAGCAGGCGGTCGGTCTTGTCGCGCTGGGCCTCGAAGGTCAACTCCGGCTCCAGAGTGCCGAGCACCGAACAGCCGGTGCGCATCACATCCATCGGGTGGGCGTCGCGCGGGATGCGCTCCAGCACTTCTTTCAGCGCCTGCGGCAGGTCGCGCAGGCCCTTGAGCTTGCGCTTGTAGTCGGCCAGCTCGGTTTTGCTCGGCAGCTCGCCATACAGCAGCAGGTAGGCGACTTCTTCGAATTCGGCGCCGGCCGCCAGGTCGCGCACGTCATAGCCCCGGTAGGTCAGGCCGGCACCGGCCTGGCCGACGGTCGACAGTGTGGTCTGGCCGGCCACCTGGCCACGCAGGCCAGCGCCACTGAGTACTTTTGCTTCGGCCATGGTGTTTCTCCTTTCTTGAATTTGTTATGGAAAGCTTCAGGCTGATTCTGGTGGCGCGCGGTTAGCCTTTCTTCTGCGCAAACAGCGCGTCGAGGCTCTGCTCGAACGCGTGATAACCGATGGCATCGTAGAGCTCCATGCGGGTCTGCATGGTGTCGATCACGTTCTTCTGCGTACCGTCACGACGCAGCGCGGTGTAGACATTTTCGGCCGCCTTGTTCATGGCGCGGAAGGCCGACAGCGGGTAGAGCACCAGTGACACGTCGACCGCCGCGAGCTCTTCGGTGGTGTACAGCGGCGTGGCGCCGAACTCGGTGATATTGGCCAGGATCGGCGCCTTTACCCGGTCGGCAAAGGTCTTGTACATCTGCAATTCGGTGATGGCTTCCGGGAAAATCATGTCGGCACCGGCCTCGATGCAGGCGGCGGCGCGGTCCAGGGCGGCGTTCAGGCCTTCCACCGCCAGGGCATCGGTGCGCGCCATGATCACGAAGCTGTCATCAAGGCGGGCATCCACGGCGGCCTTGATGCGGTCGACCATCTCCTGCTGCGAGACGATCTCCTTGTTCGGCCGGTGCCCGCAGCGCTTGGCGCCGACCTGGTCCTCGATGTGGATGGCGGCGGCGCCGAACTTGCTCATCGAGCGCACGGTACGCGCCACGTTGAAGGCCGAGGCGCCGAAGCCGGTGTCGACATCCACCAGCAGCGGCAGGTCGCAGACGTCGGTGATGCGGCGCACGTCGGTCAGCACGTCATCCAGGCCGGTAATGCCCAGGTCCGGCAGGCCCAGCGAGCCCGCGGCGACACCACCACCGGACAGGTAGATGGCCTTGAAGCCGGCGCGCTTGGCCAGCAGCGCATGGTTGGCGTTGATCGCACCGACTACCTGCAGGGGATGTTCGGCGGCAACGGCGTCGCGAAAGCGCTGACCAGGGGTGCTCTTGACAGTCATTTCTCACCTCGAAGGCTATTGTTGTTGGCGTCCAGGTAGTGACGCTCGATGTTGCGCTTGGACGCGCCGATGTGGCGGCGCATCAGGAGTTCGGCCAGTTCGCCGTCACGCTCGGCGATGGCATCGAGAATGCGGTGATGCTCGGCAAACGCCTGGCGAGGGCGGTTGGGCGTGGCGGAGAACTGGATGCGGTACATGCGCACCAGTTGGTACAGCTCACCGCAGAGCATCTTGACCAGGGTCTGGTTGCCGCTGCCCTGGATGATCCGGTAATGGAAGTCGTAGTCGCCTTCCTGCTGGTAATAACCCAGCCCAGCCTGGAATGCAGCGTCGCGCTCATGGGTGTTGAGCACCCGGCGCAGCTCGTCGATGTCGGCCTGGCTCATGCGCTCGGCGGCCAGGCGGCAGGCCATGCCTTCCAGGGATTCGCGAATTTCGTACAGTTCGATCAGCTCGGCATGGTTGAGCGACACCACCCGCGCGCCGACATGCGGCACCCGCACCAGCAGGCGCTGGCCTTCCAGGCGATGGATGGCCTCACGCAACGGGCCACGACTGATGCCGTAGGTGCGCGCCAACTCCGGCTCGGAGATCTTGCTGCCGGGGGCGATTTCACCCTTGACGATCGCCGCCTGGATGCGCCGGAAAACATGCTCGGACAATGTTTCCGTATCATCTGACACCGCTGGGGTGGGGGTGCTGATATCCAGCATATTGTCGACACCTTGCTAATCAACTGTACAGAAACTAGCGAATCAAGGCATTCCAGTCAAAGACAAAATGAACATTGTCGACAATCGTCTAAGAACGAACTTACCCGGTCGGCACGCTGTCTGATCGCGATGCGCTGGCGTCAAGACATCGGCGTGATAGAATGCCGCGCCTCCAACGGAGTATGGATAGCGTATCTGTCATCGCTTCATGTTGTTGACAGAAAACCGAGGAAGCTTGCGCAGTACCTGCCAGTCGCCTTGCCCCGAACCTTGCACAGCACCGCGCCAGGACTATGAGACTTACACCCGTTTTTTTGTTGCTTTGCCTTACCCTGCTGCCGGCCCTTGGCCAAGCGGCGGGCAAGACCGTGTACGGTCTCAATGAATACGCCAAGCTTGGCGACCTCGACCTTGAAGTGGCCGCCAAACTCGACACCGGCGCCAAGACCGCCTCGCTCAGCGCCCGCGACATCAAGCGGTTCAAGCGCAATGGCGAAAGCTGGGTGCGCTTCTACCTGGCCATCGACGCCGCCCATTCGCACCCGATCGAGCGCCCGCTGGCGCGGGTCAGCAAGATCAAGCGTCGCGCAGGCGACTATGATGCCGAATCGGGCAAGGCCTACACCGCCCGCCCGGTCATCGAACTCGAAATCTGCATGGGCCAGGCCCTGCGCACCATCGAAGTCAACCTTACCGACCGCAGCGCGTTCCAGTTCCCGCTGCTGATCGGTTCCGAGGCGCTCAAGCACTTCGACGCGCTGGTCGACCCAAGCCTTAAATACGCGGCCGGCAAACCTGCCTGTGCCACCGACGCTCCCAAAGCAGAGTAATCCCGATGCGCTCTCTTACCCTCCATCTGAAAGTCCTGATCACCGTCCTGGTGTTGCTGGGCGTGGCGGTCACCGCTTATCAGATCTTCGCCCTCGGCATCCCGGTGACCGAGGATGAAACCGACGACCTTTGGAACATCGACGCCAAGGTCGAGTTCGTCGCCAGCACCAAGGACCCGGTCAAGATCCAGATGTTCGTGCCGCCGTTGAACCGCGACTTCGTCAGCCTCAACGAGAGCTTCATCTCCAATAACTATGGGGTCAGCGTCAACCGCGCCGACGGCAACCGCAAGGTGACCTGGTCGGCCCGTCGCGCCAGCGGCAACCAGACGCTGTACTACCGCCTGGTGCTGACCAAGCGCTACAGCAACGAAAAAACCGCGATCAAAGGCCCGACCTTCCGTGACAGCCTGGCGGTCGAAGGCCCCGAGAAGATCGCCGCCGAAGCCTTGATGGCACCTATTCGCCAGCATTCGGCCGACGTCGAGACCTTCGTCAGCGAGACCATCAAGCGGGTCAACAACCTCAACGACGACAACGTCAAGCTGCTGCTGGCCGGCGACACCTCGTCGATGAAGAAAGCCCAGGTCATCGACCTGCTGCTGTCGATCGCCCACGTGCCGATGGAAAAGGTCCACACCATCCGCCTGGTGGCCGACACCCCGCAAACGCCGGAGCTGTGGCTGCGCAGCTTCAACGGCAACGACTGGCTGTACTTCAACCCGGATACCGGCGAGCAGGGCCTGCCCAACGACCGCCTGCTGTGGTGGACCGGTGACGACAACCTGATCACCGTCGATGGCGGCAAGAAAGCCAACGTCACCTTCAGCATGAACAACAGCGAGATGAACGCCATCCGCCTGGCCAAGCTGACCGACGAGAATACCGACGCCGACTTCCTCGAATACTCGCTGTACGGCCTGCCACTGCAGACCCAACAAACCTTCATGATCATGGTGATGATCCCGATCGGTGTGCTGGTGATCCTGGTGCTGCGCAACCTGATCGGCATCCAGACCCTGGGTACCTTCACCCCGGTACTGATCGCCCTGGCCTTCCGCGAAACCCAGCTGGGCTTCGGCATTGTGCTGTTCACGGTGATCACCGCGCTGGGCCTGTCGCTACGCTCGTACCTGGAGCACCTGAAGCTGCAGATGCTGCCGCGCCTGTCGGTGGTGCTGACCTTCGTCGTGGTGTTGATTGCCGCCATCAGCCTGTTCAGCCACAAGCTGGGCCTGGAGCGCGGCCTGTCGGTGGCGCTGTTCCCGATGGTGATCCTGACCATGACCATCGAACGCCTTTCCATCACCTGGGAAGAGCGTGGCGGTGGCCATGCCATGAAAGTGGCGATCGGCACGTTGTTCGCCGCGTCGCTGGCGCACCTGCTGATGATGGTGCCGGAGCTGGTGTACTTCGTCTTCACCTTCCCGGCGGTGCTGCTGATTCTGGTCGGCTTCATGCTGGCGATGGGTCGCTACCGCGGCTACCGCCTGACCGAGCTGGTGCGCTTCAAAGCATTCCTGAAGAAGGCTGACGCCTGATGTTTGGCCTGATCAAGACGTGGAAAGCCCTGGAGGCCCGGGGCATCATGGGGATCAACCGGCGCAACGCGGACTATGTGCTGAAGTACAACAAGCGCAACCTGTACCCGATCGTCGACGACAAGATCATCACCAAGGAACGCGCACTCGCCGCCGGCATTCACGTGCCGGAGATGTACGGCATCATCGAGACCGAGAAGCAGATCGAAAAGCTTCACGAGATCATCGGCGGGCGCAACGACTTCGTCATCAAGCCGGCCCAGGGTGCCGGCGGTGACGGCATCCTGGTCATCGCCGACCGTTTCGAAGACCGCTATCGCACGGTCTCGGGCAAGATCATCAGCCACGAAGAAATCGAGCACCAGGTCTCGAGCATCCTCACCGGCCTGTATTCGCTGGGTGGGCACCGCGACCGCGCGCTGATCGAGTACCGGGTGACGCCTGACCAGATCTTCAAGAGCATCAGCTACGAAGGCGTGCCGGACATCCGCATCATCGTGCTGATGGGCTACCCGGTGATGGCCATGCTGCGCCTACCGACCCGCCAGTCCGGCGGCAAGGCCAACCTGCACCAGGGCGCCATCGGCGTGGGTGTGGACCTGGCCACCGGCGTGACCCTGCGCGGCACCTGGCTGAACAACATCATCAGCAAGCACCCGGACACCACCAATGCGGTGGACGGCGTGCAACTGCCGAACTGGGACGGTTTCATGAAGCTCGCGGCCGGCTGCTATGAGTTGTGCGGCCTGGGCTACATCGGCGTCGACATGGTGCTGGACCAGGACAAGGGGCCATTGATTCTCGAACTCAATGCCCGCCCGGGCCTGAACATCCAGATCGCCAACGACACCGGGCTGACTCAGCGCACCCACGCCATCGAGGCGCACATCGAGGCGCTGGCCAAGGACGGTGTGACCGAGGATGCGGAGCAGCGTGTGAAGGTGGCACAGAGCTTGTTCGGCCACGTGCATCCGCGCTGAGCCTCATTCGCGGGGCAAGCCCGCTCCCACAGCGTCCGCATGGATCTCTGTGGGGCTTGCCCCGCGAATTGGGCGAACACGATGTTTCCAGGTCGTCACAAAGCTGGTCGCCTTTCCTACACAGGTCTACAATCGCCCTCCTCGCTTTTACATCGCCGTCCACACTGATGCCGACCTGTACGCTTCACACCCTGCCCTACCAGCCCGACCCCGCCACCTACTTCGCCCGCCTGCGCCAGGCGCCCGGTGCGATCCTGCTTGACAGCGCCCGCCCCGGTGCCGAGCGTGGCCGCTTCGACCTGCTCAGCGCGTGGCCGCTGCAACAGCTGCAAGCCCAGCCTGAAGAAAAAGGTCGGGCATTCCTGCAGCGTCTGCGTGACGGACTGGAACAACTGGGCTCCGCACAGTTGCCTGATGGCATCGAACTGCCGTTCGCCGGCGGCTTGATCGGCTACTTGAGCTACGACTTTGGTCGGCGCCTGGAGCACCTGCCCAGCCTGTCCGTCGACGACCTCGGCCTGCCCGATGCCCAACTTGGGTTGTATGCCTGGGCGCTGGTGACCGACCATCAGCTACGCACCAGCCAGCTGGTCTTGCACCCAAGCCTGGAAACCGCTGAGCGCGAACGCCTGATCGCCCTGTTCGAGGCCCCTGACGGCTCGGCAAGTGGCGATTTCAAGCTGCTCGCCGCGATGCAAGGCGACCTGCGGCCCGAGCAGTATCAAGCTGCGTTCGACCAGGTGCAGCGCTATATCCAGGCCGGCGACTGCTACCAGATCAACCTGACCCAACGCTTCCGCGCGCCCTGCCAGGGCGATCCCTGGCGTGCCTACCAGGCCCTGCGCGAAGCCTGCCCGACACCTTTCTCCGGCTACCAGCAACTGGCCGATGGCAGTGCCCTGCTGAGCTTCTCGCCTGAACGCTTCGTCCGCGTCAGCCAGGGCCAGGTGGAGACTCGCCCGATCAAGGGCACGCGCCCGCGCTCGGCCGACCCGGCCATCGACGCACGCAATGCCGAGGAACTGCGCCACAGCGCCAAGGACCGTTCGGAAAACCTTATGATCGTCGACCTGCTGCGCAACGACCTGGGCCGTACTTGCCAGATCGGCTCGGTCAAAGTGCCCGAACTGTTCAGCCTGGAAAGCTACCCCAACGTCCACCACCTGGTCAGCAGCATCACCGGGCAACTGGCCAATGACAAGGACGCCCTGGACCTGATTGGCGACAGCTTCCCGGGGGGTTCGATCACCGGCGCGCCGAAGATCCGCGCCATGCAGATCATCGACGAACTGGAGCCCAGCCGCCGCGCCCTGTATTGCGGCTCGCTGCTGTACATCGACGTACGCGGCGAAATGGACAGCTCCATCGCCATCCGCAGCCTGCTGATCAAGGATGGCCAGGCCAGTTGCTGGGGCGGTGGCGCAGTGGTGGCGGACTCCGACTGGGAGTCGGAATTTGAGGAGTCGATCGCCAAGGTGCGGATGTTGATGGAAACACTGCAGCGCCTCTGAGACGGCGTCTACCCTGCCATTTTTTGTTACCATCACCTCATTACGAGCGCACAGCGCCACAGCCAAGATGGAAACCGCCTGATGAGCCAACCCTTCGACGTCGCCGCCCTGGCCGCGACCTACGCCAGCAAGTCCCCGCAGGACATCCTCAAGCTTGCCTTCGAGCACTTCGGTGACGATCTGTGGATTTCCTTCAGCGGCGCCGAGGACGTGGTGCTGGTCGACATGGCCTGGAAGCTGAACAAGCAGGTCAAGGTCTTCAGCCTCGACACCGGCCGCCTGCACCCCGAGACCTACCGTTTCATCGACCAGGTCCGCGAGCAGTACAACCTGCCGATCGAGATTCTCAGCCCAGACCGCGCCAAGCTCGACCCATTCGTCAAGGAAAAGGGCCTGTTCAGCTTCTACAAAGACGGTCACGGTGAGTGCTGCGGTATCCGCAAGATCGAGCCGCTGCGTCGCAAACTCGCCACCGTCAGCGCCTGGGCCACCGGACAGCGTCGTGACCAGAGTCCCGGCACGCGTAGCCAGGTTGCCGCCCTGGAGCTCGACGGCGCCTTCTCAACGCCCGAGCACACGCTGTACAAGTTCAACCCGCTGGCGCAGATGACCAGCGCGGAAGTCTGGGGCTATATCCGCATGCTCGAACTGCCGTTCAACAGCCTGCACGAGCGCGGTTTCATCAGCATCGGCTGCGAGCCATGCACCCGCCCGGTGCTGCCAAACCAGCACGAGCGCGAAGGCCGCTGGTGGTGGGAAGAATCGACCCAGAAAGAATGCGGGCTGCATGCCGGCAACCTGATCAGCAAGGCCTGATTCGCAGGCAAAGAAAACCGGCCCGAAGGCCGGTTTTTTTCATACCTGCCGCACTCAGTGCACCGGCAGCTCGACGCCTGCGAACAGCTCTTCGAGCTCCTGCTTGTTATGGCACTGGATGGCTTTGGCCATCACTTCACGGGTCAGGTGTGGAGCGAACTTCTCGATGAAGTCGCACATGAAGCCGCGCAGGAAGGTGCCGCGGCGGAAGCCGATCTTGGTGATGCTGGCCTCGAACAGCTCGCTGGCATCCAGGGCCACCAGGTCGCTGTCGAGCTTGGCATCGACCGCCATGCCGGCCACGATGCCCACACCCAGGCCCAGACGCACGTAAGTCTTGATCACGTCGGCGTCGGCGGCGGTGAATACCACCTTCGGCGTCAGGCCGCGGTGATTGAAGGCTTCATCCAGCTTGGAACGGCCGGTGAAACCAAACACGTAAGTGACGATCGGGTATTCGGCGACCGCCTCAAGGGTCAACTTCGGCAGCTTGGCCAGCGGGTGCCCCTGCGGCACCACCACGCAGCGATTCCACTTGTAGCACGGCATCATGATCAGGTCGCCGAACAGCTCCAGGGCCTCGGTGGCGATGGCGAAATCGACGGTGCCATCGGCGGCCATTTCGGCGATCTGCATGGGCGAACCTTGGTGCATGTGCAGGGCCACTTCGGGGTACTGCTTGATGAAGCTGCTGATCACCGGCGGCAGCGCATAGCGCGCCTGGGTGTGGGTGGTGGCGATGGACAGCGTGCCCTTTTTCTCGTTGGAGAATTCCTGGGCGATCTGCTTGATGCTCTCGACCTTGCGCAGGATCTCGCCAGCGGTATTGATGATGCGCTCACCCGCCGGAGTGACGCGGGTCAGGTGCTTGCCGCTGCGGGCAAAAACTTCAACGCCCAGTTCATCCTCGAGCAGGCGGATCTGCTTGCTGATCCCCGGCTGAGAGGTATATAGACTTTGCGCCGTCGCGGAGACGTTGAGGTCGTGGTGCGCCACTTCCCAGATGTAGCGCAGTTGTTGAAGCTTCATAGGTTTCCCTCGAATCAGCGGTAAGTCAGCGGCAGCAGGCAGCGACGAGATATAACTATATTAGTGGTTAACGAAATAAAACTAGAACTATTTTGTTACACGCCGCCCCGTTATAGCCCATTGCCAGCTTCACGTTTTCCTACGACCGAGATGCTGCGAGAGCGGCACCATGTACACCGGCACGGGTGACAATTGCAGCAGGCGCACTGCGGTTCGGCCAATGGGTACATCCACCCCGGCACCGGCGCTGTGGCTGCCGAAGATCAGCAAGTCGACGCTCAACCGCTGCGCCTGCTCCAGGATGACCTGGGCCGGATCGCCCTGGCGCACCCGTACCGCCTTGATTACTGCAAGGTCCGCATCCTCGCCCAACTCCTCGCGAAAGTTCTCCAGCACGCGCTGTTCGATGTTGGCCATCACCGTGTTGACGCCCTCGCTGTGCAACTCATCCAGCGTCTGTTCGTCGAGGTAGCTTTGCAGGAGGGATTCGGCGAACTGCCCCATAGGCTCCACCGCGTGAATCACATACAGCTCTGCGTCGAAAGTACGCGCCAGGGCCAGCGCATGCTGCATGACAAAAGGGGCATAGACACCGAGGTCGGTGGCGTACAGCATGGAGCGAATCATTCGACCTCCTCGACTGCCGTTGCGGCAGAGCAAGCTTCAGCTTAGCAGCGCGCCACAGCCTCGCTTGGCCGTCTGGCGCACTGATGCTGCGGGCTGCAGAGGTTTCAGCCGGCGCGGTTGGCGCGATCGATGAAGGCCAGGCTCTGGTAGAGCATCTGCATGCGTGGCAGCGTACAACCCGCCGCACGTGCCCGGGCCAACGGCTCGGCATAGATGGCGTGCAATTCCAGCGGACGCTGCTCGGCATGGTCGTGATACATGCTTGGCCAGTAGTCGGGCATCTGCTCGGTAACGCGGAACAAGTGTTCGGCATAGCCCGCAGGCAGCGCGTGGCCACAGGCCGCAGCGCCCTGCACCACTTCGGCCATGAGTGCCTGGATAAGCTCGCGGGTGTCGGCGTCAGCCATCAACGGCGTGGTACTGGCGGCCAGCAACACCGAAAGGCCGTTGTAGGGCACGTTCCACACCAGCTTCTGCCAACGGGCCTGGCCGAGGTTGTCCATGGCCTGGGAATCGACACCTGCGGCGCGCAGCAGCTCTGCACCCTCCTCGACAATCGCAGCGCCGCCATCGCTGGCCGGCCCGCTGTGATAACCCAGATTGACCGCGCCCAGCGCCTGGTGACGGATCACACCAGGGCTCAGACGGTTGACGCAGATGAAGCACAAGCCGCCGAGCAAATGAAGGCTGCCGGGCAATGCCGGCCGCAGTTGATCTTCTACGCCCAGGCCATTCTGCAAAAGCACCACCTTGGCATCAGGCGCTGCCGCCTGGACGATCAGCGGCGCCAGCTCGGCATTGCTGGTGGCCTTGGCACCTACCAGCAGCCAATCGCAGGACGGCATGTCGGCAGCGCTCGAATAGGCCTGAACCGGCATCTGCAGGGTGCCGTGCACCGCGCTTTCCAGCTTCAAGCCTTGCTCGCGGACCACCGCGTATTCGCTGCGCAGGAGAAAATGCACATCGAAACCGGCGCGCGCCAGCATCAGCCCATAGAAGCCTCCAATGGCACCACTGCCGATGATACCGATGCGCGGTTTGCGAGGGTCCATGCGGATCTCCTGAAAAATGTCGGTGTGCTTTTTTACACCGTTTAAAGCGTTCAGCGCACCCCAATTGCGGCGCAGCCCTGCTACAGCAGGGAAAAACCCTGCGCTGGCACGGCTTAGCCCATTGTCGCAACCCCAGTAACGCGCTAAGGTTCGGCTCCCCGCTGCGAACATTCTGCTGCTGGGCCGCACGGGGATTGCTGGCGGCCGGCACCGTGACCTGACGAGTAACACGATGGCTGATTTACCGATCGACGACCTTAACGTTGCCTCCAACGAGACCTTGATCACCCCCGATCAGCTCAAGAAGGAGATCCCCCTCAGCGCCAAAGCCCTGCAGACCGTGACTGCCGGCCGCGAAGTGGTGCGCAATATTCTCGACGGCAAGGACCATCGCCTGTTCGTCGTGGTCGGCCCCTGCTCCATCCACGACATCAAGGCTGCCCACGAATACGCCGAGCGCCTTAAAGTGCTGGCCGAGGAAGTATCCGATACGCTTTACCTGGTGATGCGCGTGTACTTCGAGAAACCGCGCACTACGGTCGGCTGGAAAGGCCTGATCAACGACCCGTACCTGGATGACTCGTTCAAGATTCAGGACGGCCTGCACATCGGCCGCCAACTGCTGCTGGACCTGGCTGAAAAAGGCCTGCCAACTGCCACCGAAGCACTCGACCCGATCTCCCCGCAGTACCTGCAGGACCTGATCAGCTGGTCGGCGATCGGTGCGCGCACCACCGAATCCCAAACTCACCGGGAAATGGCCTCGGGCCTGTCCTCGGCGGTCGGCTTCAAGAACGGCACCGATGGCGGCTTGACCGTGGCCATCAACGCCCTGCAGTCGGTGTCCAAGCCGCACCGCTTCCTCGGCATCAACCAGGAAGGCGGCGTGTCGATCGTCACCACCAAGGGCAACCCGTACGGCCACGTGGTGCTGCGCGGCGGCAACGGCAAGCCTAACTACGATTCGGTCAGCGTCGCCTTGTGCGAACAGGACCTGAACAAGGCCAAGATCAAAGCCAATATCATGGTCGACTGCAGCCACGCCAACTCCAACAAGGACCCGGCCCTGCAACCGCTGGTGATGGAGAACGTCGCCAACCAGATCCTCGAAGGCAACCAGTCGATTATCGGCCTGATGGTCGAAAGCCACCTGAACTGGGGCGCTCAGTCGATTCCGAAAAACCTGGACGAACTGCAGTATGGCGTTTCGGTCACCGACGCCTGCATCGACTGGGCCGCGACCGAGAAAACCCTGCGCAGCATGCACGCCAAACTCAAGGACGTGCTGCCCAAGCGCCAGCGCGGCTGAACTTTGCACAGAAAATAAAACGCCGGGCAATGCCCGGCGTTTTTGGATGTTCAGCTGTTGAGAGCGCTCAAGCCTTGCTCGAATGGCGCTGCTGACGCTCCATGTAGCGTTCTACATACGAGCAGGAAGGAATCACCGTGTAACCCATCTGGTCGGCATACTCCAGCGCCTTTTCGGTCAGCGCTGCAGCAATCCCGCGGCCACGCAGGGCGTTGGGCACGAAGGTGCGATAAATATCCAGCGTCTGCTTGCCCAGGTCCATATAGGTCAAATAGGCACGATGACCGTCCACATTGGTCTCGAACTGATGACCAGCCTGGTCATGGTGGATGGTCAGCGCTTCACTCATCACTACTCCTCGCAGGTCTTTCGGCAGACCTTTACCTTAACCGATGGTGATTTATCCGGCGGAGGAACCTCTACGCCACCTCTTGCCCCTTGGACCGCGGGCCGATTGCAATGGTTCTGCCGGGCTGGGCATCTCAAATAGTAGGCGCGCCAAGCAGGATTGCTCAAGGTGGTTGCGGTTAAAAAATAGCGGAAATCAGGGTGAATACCTTGCCCTGCCTGCCCCACAACAACAGCCGGATGTTCTTGGGCTTAAGACGCTGAAGGACAGTTAAAGTCACCGTTAGTTCAACAAAAAGTTCCCGAACTACAGTCGCTTGCGCTTCCTACACAACGCTTTCACAATTCCCCTACAAATCTCGTCGGCTACCCCTATCCCGACTTTTTTTTTGCAGTTCTTGCGCTCAGTCAGTTTACTTACTACAAGTAATGGGTACTATGTACGCCGGCCAGTTTCTCTTTCCTGAGAGATGGCTATTTAATAGAAAGTCCTTGAAGGGGAACACGATGAACAACGTTCTGAAATTCTCTGCTCTGGCTCTGGCCGCAGTTCTGGCTACCGGTTGCAGCAGCGTATCCAAAGAAACCGAAGCTCGTCTGACTGCGACTGAAGACGCAGCAGCTCGCGCTCAAGCTCGTGCTGACGAAGCCTACCGTAAGGCTGACGACGCACTGGCAGCTGCTCAGAAGGCTCAGCAGACCGCTGACGAAGCCAACGAGCGCGCTCTGCGTATGCTGGACAAAGCCAGCCGCAAATAATCCTCACGGATTGTTAAGAAGCCGATCCACTTGTGGATCGGCTTTTTTATTGCCCCGACAAAAGGAACCCGCACACATGAAAAAGCCTGCGCCAGGGGTAAACCTGGGCAGGCCTCGTACGTACTAGTCGAACGCTTACTGCAGTTCTGGCGGGATGCTCGACACCATGGGCGCACCACCCTGGTTATCGACAGGCACGGCAATCTCCACCGGCATGCCATCTTCAGCGGCGACCACATCACGCACCATGTCCCAGTTCATGCGCAGGTTGTTGGCCAGGTCTTCGCGCTTGAGCAGCGCGTTGATTACGGCGGTGTGCTTGTCGACCACTGATGGGTTGCCATTGTCATCCAGCGGCGTGTGCGCCTCGAGATAAACCTTGCCGGCACTGATACCGAACTTGTACGGCTCGTTGATGATCCGCACCGGCGTACCCACGGGAACCATCTTCGACAGTTCCAGCACATTGTTGTTGAGCATGCGGAAGCAACCATGGCTGGTGCGCATGCCAATGCCGAACTTCTTGTTCGAACCGTGGATCAGGTAACCCGGTACGCCGAGGGTGAACTTGAACGGCCCCAGCGGGTTGTCCGGGCCAGCCGGTACCACGGTAGGCAGGATGTCGCCGTCGGCGGCATGCTCGGCACGGATCGAGGCCGGTGGCGTCCAGGTCGGGTTCGGGGTCTTGGCGGTGATCTTGGTATTGGCGATGGGCGAGCCCCAGCCTTCACGACCGATGCCCAGCGGGAAGGTGTGCACCACGTTCTGCCCTTTCGGGAAGTAGTACAGGCGGTATTCGGCCAGGTTGATGACGATACCTTCACGCGGCCCCGGCGGCAGCACGTAGCGGGTCGGTAGAATGATCTCGGTACCGGCGCCTGGGAGCCAGGGGTCGACACCCGGGTTGGCGGCGATCATTTCCAGGTAGCCGAGGTCATTGGCGGTGCCGATGTCGGCAAAGGTGTCCTCGTACTTGGCCTTGATCACCTGCACCTGGCCAACGACATCTTCACCGGGCGGCGGCAGCGGCAGCTCCAGGGCGACGACGGGGCCAGCGACCAGCAGGCCGGCCAGGGTCAGGCAACGGGTGACGGCAGGAAAGCGCGGCAACATCCGGTAAATCCTTCGAAAGGTGGGTCAAGAGGATCGATTGTACACCCGCCCCAAGCCAAGCGGGAGGGATTGGCAGCCTGCATGCGTTTCAGATGATGAAAGGCGCCCGGAGTTCATGAGCGAAAGCCGCCTTCACAGCTCAGGCCAGACCGGCCGCATGCCGCGCCGCTGCGCATCGAGAATCGCCCGGCACAGGTCGCACAGGCGGCCATCACGGTAGATCGCGCGCTGCACGCCGGACCAGCGAGGTTGCGCCGGCAACAGGCCTCCGCACAGGGTACGATCGACCGGCACGCCCAATTCGAGTTGACGGGCGACCAGGTGGACGCGGATTTCCTGGCAAGCGAACAGGTCGAGCTGCTCATCGGGCTCGATCAATTGGTAGGCATGCAAGGACCAGGCAGGGCGCGGCATCGGGGGCTCTCGAAACGGGGGGCGCAACATTAGCCGAAAGCCGGCCCCGTTTAAAGCATCAGAGCAAGGGTTTTATCGCCGGCCAGGCATTTTCCAGCAAACGCTGCTGGGCGCCCTGCGCCGGATGGATACCATCGGCCTGCATCATCTCCGGCACACCGCCAACGCCTTCCAGGAAAAACGGCACCAATGGCACCTTTTCGTCCGTCGCCAACTGTTCATACACCTGGGCGAAGGCGCGGGTGTACCGCACCCCATAATTAGGTGGCAGGCGCATCCCCAGCAGCAGCACCTTGGCACCCGCCTGGCGCGATCGCTCGATCATCGAAGCAAGATTTTGTTGCAATTGCTCTGGCGGCTGCCCACGCAGGCCGTCGTTGCCGCCAAGCTCCAGCACTACAAGGTTCGGCTTATGCGCTGCAAGCAGCGCCGGGAGCCGCGCCTGGCCCCCTGCGCTGGTGTCGCCGCTGATCGAGGCATTGACCACCTGATCATCGAAACCTTCGTCCTTGAGCCGGGTCTGCAACAGAGAGACCCACCCCTGGCGGGTATCCAGGCCAAATCCGGCGCTGATACTATCGCCAACCACCAGCAGTGTTCCCGCCGCCGCGCTCTGGCCCAGGCAATACAGGGCCAGACCGGCACTCAACCACCACACTCGCATTGGATTCTCCATGGGCCCCAGCATTCTCGTTGCGCAGCACCTTAGCAAAGTGGTCCCGAGTGCGGAAGGTGATCTGACCATCCTCCACGCGCTCTCCCTCGACCTCGACCAGGGCGACAGCCTCGCCATCGTCGGCGCCTCCGGCTCGGGCAAGTCGACGCTGCTCGGGCTGCTGGCCGGCCTTGATCGCCCTAGTGCAGGCAAAGTAATTCTCGCCGGACACGACCTGGGTCCGCTTGACGAGGACCAGCGCGCCCGGGTGCGTGCCGAGCATGTTGGTTTCGTGTTCCAGTCCTTCCAGTTGCTCGACAGCCTTAATGCACTGGAAAACGTCATGCTGCCACTGGAACTGGATGGCCGCCGCGATGCCCGTGAACAAGCCCGTACCCTGCTCGAGCGGGTCGGTCTGGGCAAACGCCTCACCCATACCCCGCGCCAGCTGTCCGGAGGCGAACAACAACGGGTAGCGATCGCCCGCGCCTTCGCCGCGCAGCCAGCAGTACTGTTTGCCGACGAACCTACCGGCAACCTCGACAGCCACACGGGTGAGCGCATCAGCGACCTGCTGTTCGAGCTGAACAAGGAACGCGGCACCACGCTGGTGCTGGTCACCCATGACGAACGCCTGGCGCGCCGCTGCCGGCGCCTGATCCGCCTGGAGGCCGGCCACCTGGTGGCGCCGGTGGAGGCCTAGATGACCCGCATGCCGCTCTCTCGCCTGTGCGGCCTGGCCTTGCGCCAACTGCTGCGCGACATCCGCGCCAGTGAAGTGCGCGTGCTGTTCTTCGCCTTGCTGGTGGCCGTCGCCGCCAGCACCGCAATCGGCTACTTCGGCGCCCGCCTCAACGGTGCGATGCAATTGCGCGCCAGTGAGTTCCTCGGCGCCGATCTGGTCCTGCAAGGTAGCGCACCTGCGCGCGAAGAACAGATCAGCGCCGGCCAGGCGCTCGGGTTGCGTCACGCCCAGATTGTCGAGTTCACCAGCGTGGTGGGTGGGGACGCCGGCATCCAGCTGTCTAGCATCAAGGCCGCCGACACCGCCTACCCGCTGCGCGGCCAGGTGCGCAGTGCGGCCGCACCGTATGCCGAGGAAACAGTGGGTGGCGGCCCGGCGCCTGGCGAGGCCTGGGTCGAGCCACGCCTGTTGGCCGCCCTCGGCCTGAGCATCGGCGACAGCATCGACGTTGGCATGAAGACCCTGCGCATGAGCCGCGTGCTGACCTACGAGCCGGACCGCGCCAACAATTTCTACAGCCTGACGCCACGGGTGATGATGAACCTGGCCGACCTGCAGGCAACGGGCGTTATCCAGCCCGGCAGCCGGGTCAGCTATCGCGACCTGTGGCGCGGTGAGGCGCAAGCGCTGGCACAGTACCGTGAGGGGTTGGAAAAGAACCTTGCGGCCAATCAGCGCTTGCTCGACACCCGCGATGGCAACCGGCAGATCGGCGGCGCCCTGGGCAAGGCCGAGCGTTACCTGAACATGGCCAGCCTGGTGGCGGTGCTGCTGGCAGGCGTCGCCGTAGCCCTGTCGGCCAGCCGCTATGCCGCACGCCGCCTGGACGCCAGCGCCCTGCTGCGCTGCCTGGGCCTGTCGCGCCACCAGGCTCTGGGCCTGTACTGCTTGCAGCTGGCGATGCTCGGCCTGGTTGCCGCGATTGCAGGCGCCTTGCTCGGTTGGCTGGCGCAACTAGGACTGTTCCGGCTGCTGCATGGGCTGCTGCCTAGCGTGGTGCCTCCCGGTGGGATCGTGCCGGCACTGGCCGGCATTGCCACTGGCCTGGTCGCCCTAGCTGGCTTCGCCCTCCCCCCGCTCGCCGCCCTCGGCCAGGTGCCGCCGTTACGCGTGCTGCGCCGCGACCTGCTGCCGGTGCCACCGAGCAGTTGGCTGACGTATGGCGCCGCCCTGCTCGCGCTGGGCCTGATCATGTGGCGCCTGAGCCTGGATCTGCTGCTGACCTTCGCCCTGCTCGGCGGCGGGTTGATCGCCGCGTTGGTACTGGGCGGCCTGCTGCTCCTTGGACTACGCAGCCTGCGGCGGTTACTGGCAGGCGCACCGCTCACCTGGCGCCTTGGCCTTGGCCAGTTGCTACGTCATCCCATGGCGGCCGCCGGCCAGGCCCTGGCCTTCGGCCTGATCCTGCTGGCCATGGCGCTAGTCGCCCTGCTGCGCGCGGAACTGCTCGACAATTGGCAGGCCCAGTTGCCCAAGGACGCGCCGAACCATTTTGCGCTGAATATTCTGCCCGACGATCGCGAACCGTTCGCCCAGCGCCTGCGCGAGGTGAATGCCGCCTCGGCTCCCCTGTATCCGGTAACGCCCGGCCGGCTGATCCAAATCAACGAGCAACCGGTGCAACAGCTCGTCAGCAAGGACTCCGCCGGTGAGCGCGCGGTGCAACGCGACCTCAGCCTGACCTGGGCCGCCGAACTGCCATCCGGCAATGCCCTGACAGCAGGTAACTGGTGGCAGACGCTACCGACCGGCGATGAAATCCCCAGCGTTTCGGTCGAGGCCGAACTGGCCACCAGCCTGAAGGTGCAACTGGGCGACCTGCTGACCTTCGACATCGGCGGTGAGCAACGCCAGGCGCGGGTCAGCAGCCTGCGCAGCGTGCACTGGGACAGCTTCCAGCCGAACTTCTACATGATTTTTCAACCTGGAACGCTTCAGGGCTTGCCAACCACCTATCTGACCAGCTTCTACCTGGCGCCGGGTCACGACCTGGATGTGGTGGCCCTGTCGCGGGCATTCCCGGCGGTGACCATTCTGCAGGTCGATGCCTTGCTGGAACAGCTGCGCAGCATCCTCGCCCAGGTCACTCTGGCGGTCGAATATGTGCTGTTGTTCGTCTTGGCGGCAGGGCTGGCGGTGTTGTTCGCGGGCCTGCAGGCAACGCTGGATGAGCGCATTCGTCAAGGTGCCTTGCTGCGTGCGCTCGGCGCGGCACGGCCGCTGCTGGTGAAAGCGCGGCGTATCGAGTTCGGCCTGCTGGGCGCGGCCAGTGGCGCCCTGGCCGCACTGGGCTGTGAACTGATAACCCTGGTGCTGTATCGCTACGCGTTCGACCTGCAGTGGAGTCCGCACCCCTGGCTGCTGGTGCTGCCGCTGGTGGGTGCGCTACTGGTTGGCGGGGCCGGTGTGCTGGGAACGCGGCGGGCGCTCAATGCCAGCCCGTTGGCAGTGCTGCGGGAGGGCTAACGCGTAAGGGGCAGCATCACTTACTGCGGATAAGTGATGCTGTTCACGTACCAGGTCGCCTCGCCTGTTGGCGTTTGCACCATCACTTCATCACCCTCCTCCTTCTTGAGCAGGGCCCGCGCCATAGGCGAATCGATCGAGATGTAGTCGTTGCGCCCGTAGATCTCGTCGTAGCCAACGATGCGAAACTTCAGGGTTTCGCCATCATCATTCTCGATCTCGACCCAGGCACCGAAGAACACTTTGCCCTCCTGCTGCGGCGAATAGGCCACCACCTTCACGTCTTCGAGGCGCTTGCGCAGGTAACGGACCCGACGGTCGATCTCGCGCAGCAGCTTCTTGTTGTACTGGTAGTCGGCATTCTCACTGCGATCCCCCAGCGAAGCAGCCCACGCTACCTTCTGGGTAATTTCCGGGCGATACACCCGCCACAGATGGTCGAGCTCTTTCTTGAGCGCGTCATGGCCTTCAGTGGTGATGATGTTGGTGCTCAACGGCGCGCTCCTCAGCGTCGGGTAATCAGCCCCTGGCGTGCGATTCGGGTGAGCTGGCCAATCACTTCGGCGGCGTCTTGCGCAGCAGGCGCCTGGATCACTGCGAGGTCGAAACGGTCGTTGCCGAACTGCTCAAGGCGGCACGCGGTTTCGGCAAACTGGATGAGAAAGGCGCGGACCTGGCCTTTGCGGCGCGACAAGCCTTCGAGGTGACGCAAAAGGGTAGGCTGATGCTGACCACCGAGCAGGATGCGCGGTGTGCGGGTGGCCTGGCTGGCAGGCAGTGGGCTCAAGCAGACACTGGTACGTGGACAACTCATGGAGTTTTTCTCCGCCTCGCAAATCCCGCTGGGCAGCGGTGGGAGGCGTCACCGAACCAGCGCTTTAGCGGTATTTCGGATAACCCGTGGCTGGGCTGCCCTGCGCCCCGCAAGTAGCTGTTTAAATCGGCGCAGACGGTATGCTAGAGCTACTGGCCGCAAGCTGCAAGCCCCAAGTGATCAGCTTGGGGCTTGCAGCTTGCGGCGTAGCCTGGATCAGCGAGCGATCAGGCGGTCCAGGGAGAAGCGGCCCGCACCTTCGATCAACACCGCCAGGGTACCGGCCATCAGGGCCAGGGCGAACTCATAGCCATTGTTGGACATGAACAAGCCGTTGCCGATGTGCACCGAGAAGATCGCCACCACCAGGGTAACGGTCAATGCCAGCGCCGCCGGGCGAGCCAGCAGGCCGATCACCAGGGCCAGGCCACCGAAGAACTCGGCGCTACCAGACAGCAGTGCCATCAAGTAGCCCGGCGCCAGGCCGATGCTCTCCATCCACTGGCCGGTGCCTTCCAGGCCGTAGCCGCCGAACAGGCCGAAGAGTTTCTGCGCGCCGTGCGCCATGAAGATGATGCCGACCAGGATGCGGATTACGCTCAGGCCCAGGCCAGCGCGGGTGGAGAGGATTTTGCTGATTGCGTTGTTCATTGCGTGACTTCCTTGAAGCTGAAATGTTGTGTTGGGATGGGCGCCATCATAATCAATCTGATTGATATGAAAATCGCAAAAAACCCAACATAACAATCGATAAAATCGATTTCTCAGCGCTTGGCGACGCGCTCCAGGCGGGTGCGTTCACGGTTGAACGCCAGGAAGTATTTGTTCACGCTGTTGACGAAATTGACCGGCCCCATGCCCACCTGTTCCATGGCCACACGCTCGGTCTGGAAGAACCATTGGTTGCCATTCAGGCCACGCTTGCGCGCTTCAGCCCGCATGGCCTGAACCCGCTCCGGCCCCAGGTTGTAAGCCGCCAGCACAAAGGCCATGCGCTCACGCTCGTTGATCTTCGGGCTGGCGAAAAACTTGCGACGTATCAACGCCAGATAACGGGCGCTGGCCTGGACATTGCCATCGACCGTGGCGGTGTTGCTCACCCCTACCCGCTGGGCAGCCGAAGGGGTGATCTGCATCAGGCCGTGCGCCCCGCCGCTGCCACGCGCCGCCGGATTGAGCGTCGATTCCTTGAAGGCCAGGGCAGCCAGGTTGAGCCAGTCGATCTGTTGCGCCTCACCATGCTTTTGCAGCACCGCACGCAGCGAGCTCAGGCGCTGACGGTCCTTTTGCGCAAGTGGATTGTGCACGCGGTACTGGCGCCGGTAGATGCGCTCGAACGCTGCATCCTGGTTCTCCGGCGCACGGTAGCCCTGCAAGAAGCGGTCGACGGTCGCCAGCAGCATGCTTGCATCACGCCGCACGTACCAGCGCATGGCTTGTGGCTGGCCCAGTTGCACACGGCTGTCAACGCGCAGGCGCGGCATCACGCGCGCCCAACGCTGAGCGATCGGGCGCTCCACCACGGTCAGGTGATAGATGCCGGCCTGGACCATTTCAAGCACGTCCTCCACCGCCAGGGTTGAATCGACCCATTCGATCTTCACCGGCGGCCGCTTGCGCAGGGCCAGTTGCTGGTTGATCTGCTGGATAGCTGCACCGGCGGCGCTCGCGCTGGTCAGCGCGACGGTACGCCCGGACAGTTGCTCGACACGGGTAAAACTGCGCTCGCCCTTGCGCCCGACCAACCACAACGGCACCTGATCCAGCACCGGAGCGCTACTGTTTACCCCGCCCACCAATGCTGGGTCGAGCAACTCACCTGGCGCTGCGAGATCGCCCTCTCCGCGCTGCAAAGCGCCCAACAGCTGCTCCTTGGCACGCGGGATGAGTTTGATGCGCACCTGCTGGCCGTCACCCGCGCGCGCATTGAGGTAATGCTCAAGCGCTCGCAACCGGTAATACTCGATGCCAACCGGTTCGCCCTTGACTTCGCCGGAACTGTTGCGGCTCTGGTTGACCAATACCCGCAGCACTTTACTGCTGCGGATCTGTTCCAGATCACGGGTCTTGCTCGCCGGTACGTGCTGCTGAGGCCCAGGCAGGCGTGCATAGGCGGGGCCGACAGTCATCAGCCCAAGCATCAGCAGCAGGGTGAGCAGGTATCGCAGCATGCGAAAATGTATCCGAATGGTTCGTGATAAATGACGGTAAAAGACCACGGCAACAGATTGAAGTTCTTGGTTTTTTTCCGAATATCGCGCTTTTTGCTATGCTGGCCGTCCCGCGGCACGAGGTAGCACCATGCAACTGATCGATATCGGCGTCAACCTGACCAACAGCAGTTTCCACGACCAGCACGCCGCCATCGTCGAGCGCGCCATCGAAGCCGGCGTGGTGCAGATGGTCCTCACCGGCACCAGCCTGGCCGTCAGCGAACAGGCACTGGAACTGTGCCAACAGCTCGACCCCGACAGCCAGCACCTGTTCTCCACGGCCGGTGTGCACCCGCACGACGCCAAGGCCTGGGACGCCAACAGCGAGCGACAACTGCGCCAGTTGCTGGCCGAATCGCGGGTACGCGCCGTCGGCGAATGCGGGCTGGACTTCAACCGTGACTTCTCCCCTCGCCCGCTTCAGGAGAAAGCGCTGGAAGCCCAGTTGGCGCTGGCGGCCGAATTACGCCTGCCGGTGTTCCTGCACGAGCGCGATGCCAGCGAACGCTTGCTGGCGATTCTGCGGGATTACCGCGACCACCTGCCTGCCGCCGTGGTGCATTGCTTCACCGGCGAGCGCGAGGCGTTATTCGCCTACCTGGACATGGATTTGCACATCGGCATTACCGGCTGGATCTGCGATGAGCGTCGGGGGACGCACCTACACCCACTGGTAGGCAATATCCCAACCGGCCGCCTGATGCTCGAAAGCGACGCACCTTACCTGCTGCCGCGCAGCCTGCGGCCGAAACCGAAGAACGGGCGCAACGAGCCGGCTTTTCTGCCGGAAGTACTGCGCGAGGTGGCCTTGCACCGGAATGAAAGCGTTGAAATCACCGCAGCGCATACCACCGCCACCGCCCGAGCATTCTTTCAGCTTCCCTGAGCCAGGCTCGGCATAAACCATTTGTTGATACACATCAAAGCCTCCCTGGCGTGAGCGGGCACAATGATGGCACCTTGCCAATAATGTTTCCGCTCAACTCAGAGAAGACCTACCATGGGTGCCTGGCTTAGCAATATCTCCCTGAAGTACAAATTCTGGGCCGTCAACGCGGTGGCCTTCGTCACGACCTTGATGCTGGTGCTCTACGCGGTAAACCTTGAGCAGCAAGCCCGCGCCGAAGCCGCTCAAGCCCAGGCGCAATCCCAGGCCGAGCTGCTGGCTGCCTGGCCCTCCCAGCAGGCCCTGCCGCACCAGGCCAACGTGATCGCCTGGCAACCCGGGCAAACCCCGACTCATGCCGGCCAGGCCCTTGATGCCCTGCGCGATGCACAGGGCTGGGTCGCCCTGCCGGCGGCCTGGGTCTTGGGGGACAACCCGCTGCGTGGCGCCCAGGTTCTACGCCATGGAGAACAACAGGTGGCGGTCCTGGCCCAGGCGCCCAGCCTGCGCCAGGTGTTCCTCGACCGGTTCAAGAATTACGCCCTGTGTGTGCTCGTCCTGATGCTGGCGATGCTCTGCGCCTCGCAGCTACTGATCCGCTTCCTGCTGAGCCAGCTCAACACACTCAAGGACGTCATGCTGCACGTGGAAAAGACCGGCGACTTGTCGGCCCGCGTGCCATTGGCCTGCGGTGACGAGGTAGGCCAGATGGCCGGCGCCTTCAACGCCATGCAGTCGACCTACCACCGTGTGGTCAGCACCGTGGCGCGCACCGCCGCGCAACTCGACTCGGGCGCCGCGCGCCTGGCGTTGAGCATGAACGAAGTGCGCCATGGCATGCTCGGCCAGCAGAGCGAAACCGACCAGGCTGCCACGGCCATCAATGAGATGTCCGCCACCGTGCACCATATCGCCCAGCATGCCGGCGCCACCCGCGACCAGTCGCAGACCGCCGACACCCTCGCCGGCAGCGGCAAGGACGTGGTCAACCGAGTCCAGGACTCGATTGCCGGGCTGTCCAACGGCGTACAGCAAACCGCCGAAATGATCCGCCAGCTGGCCGAAGACAGCCAGAAGATCAATGGCGTGGTCAACGTGATTCACAGTATCGCCGAGCAAACCAACCTGCTGGCGCTCAATGCCGCCATCGAAGCTGCACGCGCTGGCGACCTCGGCCGTGGCTTTGCCGTGGTCGCCGATGAAGTGCGCAGCCTGGCCAAACGTGTGCAGACCTCTACCGACGAAATCACCGCCATGGTCGCCGAACTGCAGGCCGGCACCCGCGATGCGGTGGAGTTCATGCAGGAAAGCTCGTACAAGGCCGACGACTG
This sequence comes from Pseudomonas sp. NPDC090233, assembly GCF_044772285.1. Taxonomy (NCBI): domain Bacteria; kingdom Pseudomonadati; phylum Pseudomonadota; class Gammaproteobacteria; order Pseudomonadales; family Pseudomonadaceae; genus Pseudomonas; species Pseudomonas sp. NPDC090233. The sequence continues at coordinate 54,045 of NZ_JBIVYQ010000005.1, forward strand.
CGTGCGCCAGGCCCAGGAGGCCGGCGCGGCGCTGGCCGACATCACCGGCGCGGTGGCGCAAATGCGCGAGAGCAACACCCAGATCGCTGTCGCCGCCGAGCAGCAAAGCCAGGTCGCTGAAGAAATGAACCGGGCGGTGGTGAGCATTCGCGATGTCACTGAAAAAACCGTGCAGCAGACGGTCGATTCGGCGACCACCAGCAGCGAGCTGGCGACGCTGGCTGGCGAACTGAACACGGCCATTGGCCAGCTCAAGCTATAGTCACCATAGCCAGCCTCGATTGGCTGCGATCACAGGGCCGCACTAAGCTTTGGGCATGACTGCGAGGACATGCCCATGAGCAAACGACTGCCCAACTTGCCCGCCTGGCAATGGCGCGGCTACCACCATAACCACCGGCACCCGACCAATTTGGTGCTGCACCTGATTGCCGTGCCGCTGTTCATCCTCGGCGCCCTGCTGATACTGTCAGGCCTGTTCGCCCTGGACCTGGGCCAGATCGCCGTCGGCGTCATCGCCCTGATCGCAGGTTTAGGCCTGCAGCGCCAGGGCCACCGTCTGGAAGCCGAGCAACCAGAACCGTTCGCCAATCGCAAGGACGCCATGCAGCGCCTGCTCACCGAACAGTTCATTACCTTCCCACGCTTCGTGCTCAGCGGTGCCTGGTGGCGTGCGTGGCGTGAGCGCCACAAGCATCGGCATTGAAACCTAGGCAAACACCGTGACCGTCTGCCTGCTCAGTGCCAGCAATTCCCCTTCAGCTGTCCACAGGGCGGCGGCTGCATGGCCGTATCCTTCCCGGGCATGCTCGGTTTCGACGCAATAGCGGCACCAGTCCAACGTCGAGAGCTTCGCAACCGGTTGGATGAATTCGATGGTCCAGGTCAGCGTGCTGCCTGCCGCTGGCTGCTTCAGATAAGGCATCAAGCTGGGCGGCCAGGCATCTACCAGCGCCAGCAGGTGAGATTCATTGACCGGCTCTTCAGCCACGTCTCGCAAACGTACCCAGCCGCCCATTTGCCGTGATTGATTGCCACTGAACGGCAAACCGCCAACCGCCCAGCGCAGGGCGACATGGCGCATGAACTCCGGCGTCACGCCTTTGATATACGGCAACTCCGGAGCCGCATCCTCAAGCGCTTGCATCTCCCTGGCCGGCAGTGCCGGGACATCGACCACCGACGGCCTGCCGGCACCGAAATTACCCTGCACCAAGGTCACCACCTGGCCATCCTGCACTGCTCGGCCAAGCAGCGTGCTGACCGCTTTGCCCTCACGTAGCACTTCGACTTCGAATCGGGTGGGCACATCCGGCGCGGCCGGTGCGACGAAGCTGATTGCCAGAGAGCGCACGGGGCGGTTATCGGAGAGTTTCAGGCGCATGGCCTCGTAAACCATGGCCGCCATCAGGCCGCCGAACGCGGCACGCCCCTGGGCCCAGTTGGCCGGGATGCTGACGGCGTCAGGGTTTTCTCGGACGGCGTCGAGCAGTTGATCGAAATTCATGGGCCGGCTCCTGCGACAGCGAAAGGTGTCAGCCCATACTATCCAGCAAACCGCGCGCGATCAGCCCGCATATCGGTCATTTGCCGGGCTTGCGCCGCGCCAGTGCCTTTTGCAGCGCCTCCAGCGTGAGATCGGACTTGCGCTCCGCCTCATGCAGTTCCTGCTCCCAATCGACTTTGCAGGGGGCGAGGTCCGGATGGGTTTGTGCCTGCAACAACCACTGCAAACGGTCATGCCAGTCACCCAAATCGCCCTGGGCTTTTTTCAGCAAGCGCCGCAGCGGCTTGCCTGCATGGTCGAGCTGGGGATATGCCTCATCGCCATAACGCACCCGCTTAATCAACAAGCGCAAACGATGGCGGTCATGGGCGGGATCCTGCAACGCCTGGTTCAGCTTGCGCCACTGCTTGACCAGGCGCTTGTCGACGCGCTTGCCCAACGCGCTGACCAGCCCTTCGCGATCTGCCGCGCGCAGAAACAGCGGGAACGCATCGACGATCGTCAGCACCCTCCCCAGCTGCAGGCTGGACGCGACACTGGCAAAGGTTTCGGTGCGGCCTTGCAGACGCCGCTGCCCGGCGTCATCAAAACCACGATTGATCAACTCGGCGCCCAATACCTCACGATCACGCAGCGGTGTGGTCAGGGTACCGAGCGCCTTGGCAGCCTCCTCCAACTGCTCGACCCCGGGCAACCCTCTCAACGGCCGCAGCAGACTGCGCAGCCTCCGCACGCTGGTACGCAGGTCGTGCAACGCTTCGCTGTCGGTATCGGCGGCCAGGCGCTCACGACAGGCCAGCAGGCGTACCTGGGACGCCAGCACCTGGGCAACCACATGGTCGAGCATGGCAGACATACAACGCTCCTCGGTCAGCGCCCAGCGCGCGACTCACGAATATAGAAACGCGCCTTTTCGGCTTTTTTGCTGCAACCTTCGAAGCCTTCGAACTGCTGCTGAGTCTTGGCCCCGGTCAGCAGCGACAAGGCCTTGGAATAGCTGACAGTACCGGCGAACCCTTCGGCCTTGGCCAGGTCGAGCTCCTTCCAAGCGGCATCCAGCTGCGTCGCGCAGCTGTCGCGGTAGGCCGTCTTGCCCGCGCAGCCGGCAAGGGCCAGGGCAATCAGAGGAAGGCAGATCCAGGCTTTCATCGGTGGTACCTCAACAGGTTGAAATAGAGTGGCTGTTCGACGCGCGGGCAGCTGAAAAGTGCCGCGACTGGCGTGTTTTGCCTAGAGTCTACATTGAAGCACAGGCAGCGCTCGGTGCATTGTAGAACCCTGCTGGTACAGGCCGAGGAAGATCATGAGTAAACGTGTAGCACTGGTGTTGGGATCGGGGGGCGCGCGCGGCTACGCCCATATCGGCGTGATCGAGGAAATCGAGCGGCGCGGCTACGACATCGCCTGCATCGCCGGCTGTTCCATGGGCGCGGTAATTGGCGGCATCTATGCAGCAGGCAAACTGGAGGAGTACCGCAACTGGATCGAAAGCCTGGACTACCTGGATGTGCTGCGCCTGGTCGACGTCAGCTTCCGGCTTGGCGCCATCCGCGGCGACAAGGTATTCGGCCAGATCCGCAAGATCGTTGGCGAAATCAACATCGAGCAGTTGCGCATCCCTTATACGGCAGTGGCCACCGACCTGACCCACCAGCAGGAGATCTGGTTCCAGGAAGGTTGCCTGCACCAGGCCATGCGCGCCTCGGCGGCCATTCCGAGCCTGTTCACGCCCGTCGTGCAAGGCAATCGCATGCTGGTCGATGGTGGCATTCTCAACCCGCTGCCAATCGTGCCGGTGGTTTCCAGCCACTGTGACCTGATCATCGCCGTAAACCTCAACTCCACCAACCAGAAGCAGTATCAGTTGCCCGTGATCGAGCGGCCGGCGGCGTTCAAGATGCGCTTCGACGCGCTGCTCAGCTCGCTGGGATCGCGCCTGCCGTTCCGGCGCAAACCGGCCGAGGAGCTGATGCGCATCGAGCAGGTGATAACCGCCGAAGGCCTGGCGCCGCCCAACCCCTGGCTGGCCGATACAGCCGACCCTGCCGGCCAGCAACCGGCGGCAGCCCCGGAGAGCGAAGGTGCGCCGAAATCGGCCAGCGGATCGTTCATCATCGACAACGTCGGGCCGGCTTCGCTGCTGGACCTGATCAACCAGAGCTTCGAGGTGATGCAGACGTCGTTGGCGCAGTACAAGATCGCCGGCTACCCGCCGGATGTGCTGATCAACGTGCCCAAGCGGGTGTGCCGGTTTTTCGAGTTCTACAAAGCGCCGGAGCTGATTGCGCTGGGGCGGGAGATTGCGCGCGATACGCTGGATAACTATGAGGGGGAGAAAAGGTAGTTTTGTTCGCCAGTGGCGGCCTCTTCGCGGGACAAGCCCGCTCCCACAGGTACGCTGCCGAAGCTTGCTGAGGGAGCGGGCTTGTCCCGCGAAGGGGCCAGCACAAACTACACAAATAAAACAGGCCGCATCATGCGGCCTGTTTCGTTAGCAGACACTCACTCAGTAGCGAGTGATGTCCGCATTGCCTTCCAGTTGCTTGCGATAGGCCGCAAAGTCTTGCTGGCCAGCACGCGAAGCGAGGTAGCGGCGGATCTGCTGCTTCTCTTCATCGCTGGCGGCGGCGCCTTCGTTGACGCCCTTGAGCTGCAGCACGACCAGGCTGCCGTCGGCCAGGACCACGCTGCCGTATACCGGCTTGTCCTTGGCTTGTGGCTTGGCCAGGCGGAACAGCGCCTGCAGCTCGGCCGGGTCGATACCGTCCTGGCCGCGGGTGACCGCCTCGTAAGGCTTCCAGTTCTGCCCGTCGTGGGCAGTACCGGCAGCAATGGAGCCGTCTTGCAGGCCAGCGATCAGCTTGTCCGCCTTGGCCTTGAGTTCGGCGGTCGCCTTCTCCTTGGCCAGGTGTTCGCTGATGTTCTTGGCCACGGCTTCCAGTGGCAGTTGCTCTGGCTTGCGGTGCTCCTTGACGCGCAGCACCACGGTGGTTTCCGGGTCCAGTTCGATGGCGGTGCTGTTGGCAGCCTCCTCGAGCACTTCTTCGGAGAACGCAGCCTGAACAACGGCACGGTTGGCGGTAATGCCTTCGCCACCTTCACGGCCGAACGGCGCCGAGGTGTGTACCTTGAGGTTCAGGTCCTGGGCCGGCTGGGCCAGGTCGGCAGCCTCGTAGGCAGCGTCCTGCAGCTGCTTGCTGGCATCGACATAGCGCTGCTCGACCAGCGGGGTCTTCAGGTCACGCGTCAGCTTGTCCTTGAGGCTGGCGAAGCTCGGCACTTCTGGTGCCTGCTTGCCCAGCAGCTTGATCAGGTGGTAGCCGAACTCGGTGCGTACCGGGGCCGAAACCTGGCCATCTTCAAGCTTGTACAGGGCGTCCTCGAAGGCCGGGTCATACACACCTGGCCCGGCGAATCCAAGGTCGCCACCGCTGTTGGCAGAACCTGGGTCCTGAGAGAACTCCTTGGCCAGCTTGGCAAAGTCTTCACCCTTGGCCAGGCGTTGCTCGATTTCTTCGGCGCGGGCCTTGGCCTGGGCATCGTTGGTCTTGTCGTTGACCTCGATGAGGATGTGCGCGGCGTGGCGCTGCTCGGCGAGGTTGGCGATGTCCTTCTCGTACTGGGCTTTTAGCTCGTCGTCGCTGACCTTGACCTGATCGAAGAACGCCGATTTCTTCAGCTCGACGTAGTCGATGACCACTTGATCAGGGGTCATGAACTCCTTGGCGTGCTGATCGTAGTGCGCCTTGACCTCGTCATCACTGACTTTGACCGCCGCCGGGTTGGCCTTGAAGGTCATCGAGGCGAAATCGCGGGTCTGGTTTTCCAGGCGAGCGAAGGCGTCGACCTGCTTGTCGGTGACAAAACTGCTACCGGCGATACCGGTACGCACCTGGCCGATCAGCATTTCTTCGGCAAGCATTTCGCGGAACTGCATACGGCCATAGCCCATCTGGCGGATGACCTGGTCGAAGCGGTCGGCGCTGAATTTGCCATCGACCTGGAATTCCGGCGTCTGCAGGATCACTTGGTCCAGCGCAGCCTCGGAGAAGGCGAACTTGGCGTCTTCGGCACCCTGCAGCAGCAGTTTGCGATCGATCAGCCCTTTGAGCGCGGCGTCGCGCAGCAGTTTTTCGTCCAGCAGTGCCGGGTCGAAGTCCTTGCCCAGCTGTTGCATCAGCTGGCGGCGCTGCATGTCTGTGGCCTGGCTCAGCTCATTCTGGCTGATGGTCTGGCCGTTTACCTTGGCGGCATCCTGGCTATGGGTAGCGGCCTGGAAAATGGCTTCAAAGCCGGTCAACGCCATCAGTACGACGATGAGGCCGATGATGGTCTTGGCAATCCAACCTTGTGAATTGTCCCTGATATTTTGCAGCATGCGTCCCCCAGAAACGGCTGTACCACTGCGTCGACAACCGCGGAGCGTGGGTAGAATCCTGATAAAAGAAAGGCGCATCCGAGGATGCGCCTTTTCTTAGCAAACGTGTCAGGCGGGAACGTTTGCGACCCGCCTTCAGCGTGCTCGAACCTGGCAAGGCCCGGTCCGGCTGAAAGAGACGACTTAGTTGACGGCGTCTTTCAGGCCTTTGCCTGCCTTGAAACCTGGAACCTTGGCGGCAGCGATCTTGATCGCCTTGCCAGTTTGCGGGTTGCGACCGGTGCGCTCAGCGCGCTCTTTGACCGAGAAGGTACCGAAGCCAACCAGTACGACGTCGTCGCCTGCTTTCAGGGCACCGGTCACGGAGTCGATCACAGCGTCCAGTGCTTTGCCGGCGGCAGCTTTGGAAATGTCAGCCGATACAGCGATAGCGTCAATCAGTTCCGACTTGTTCACTCGAAGTCCCCTTAATTTCTCTATTGAGTTTGTTTCTAAGTATGTAATGAAAAGCTTATGAAACGTGTGCTGGGTGGCTTAATGACAATAGCGTGCCGCTTTATAGCAAGGCCCCGAAAAAACTGTCAAGGAAAGCCCCCCAGCCAAAAACTACTAATGCGTGCTGATTCTTTCCTTAGCATCGCCGTCGCGCTTTTCATCTTTCGCGACAATCTCAGGAGCCACATCTGGCAAGGGCTCCGGGGCGTATTGCAGCGCAATTTGCAGGACTTCGTCAATCCATTTGACCGGTTTGATCTGAAGATCCTGTTTGATATTTTCCGGAATCTCCTTCAGATCGCGAACATTCTCCTCGGGAATGATCACCGTCTTGATCCCGCCACGGTGTGCCGCCAGCAGTTTTTCCTTCAGACCGCCAATGGCCAACACCTGGCCACGCAGGGTGATTTCACCGGTCATGGCGACGTCGGCCCGCACTGGAATCTGCGTCAGCGCGGACACCAGCGCGGTGCACATGCCAATGCCGGCGCTTGGGCCGTCCTTCGGCGTAGCGCCCTCTGGCATATGGATGTGCACGTCGTGCTTCTCGTGGAAGTCGGCGGCAATTCCCAGGCTGCGAGCACGGCTGCGGACCACGGTCTGTGCGGCAGTGATCGATTCGACCATGACGTCACCCAGCGAGCCGGTCTTGATCAACTGGCCTTTGCCAGGGATGACCACCGACTCGATGGTCAGCAGCTCACCGCCCACCTGCGTCCAGGCCAGGCCTGTTACCTGGCCGATCTGATCCTGCTGCTCGGCGAGGCCGTAGCGGAACTTGCGCACGCCCAGCAGGTGTTCGAGCTGCTCGCTGGCAACCTTGACCTTGACCTGCTTCTGCCCGGTATGTTCCTTGACCACCTTGCGGCAGACCTTGGCAATTTGCCGCTCAAGGCCACGGACACCGGCTTCCCGGGTGTAGTAACGAATGATGTCACGAATCGCCGAGACGTCGATCTCCAGCTCTTCCTTCTTCAAACCGTTGGCCTTGACCTGCTTGGGTGTCAGGTACTTGACCGCGATGTTGATTTTCTCGTCCTCGGTGTAGCCCGGCAGGCGGATGATTTCCATGCGGTCGAGCAGCGCCGGCGGGATGTTCATCGAGTTCGAGGTGCACAGGAACATCACGTCCGAGAGGTCGTAGTCGACCTCCAGGTAATGGTCGTTGAAATTGTGGTTCTGCTCGGGGTCGAGCACTTCCAGCAACGCCGAGGCCGGGTCGCCGCGCATGTCGCTGCCCATCTTGTCGATCTCGTCGAGCAGGAACAGCGGGTTGCGCACACCCACTTTGGTCATCTTCTGGATCAGGCGGCCAGGCATCGAACCGATGTAGGTACGGCGATGTCCACGGATCTCGGCCTCGTCACGCACGCCACCCAGGGCCATGCGCACGAACTTGCGGTTGGTGGCGGCAGCGATCGACTCGGCCAGCGACGTCTTGCCCACGCCAGGCGGGCCAACCAGACACAGCACCGGACCGCGGATCTTTTTCACCCGCTTCTGCACGGCGAGGTACTCAAGGATGCGCTCCTTGACCTCGTCCAGGCCATAGTGGTCGGCATCGAGGATCTCCTCGGCCTTGGTGAGGTCAAGGCGTACCTTGCTCTGAGCCTTCCACGGCACCTGCACGAGCCAGTCGAGGTAAGAGCGCACCACGGTGGCCTCGGCCGACATCGGCGACATCTGCTTGAGCTTGTTCAGCTCGGCCTGGGCCTTGGCCAGCGCGTCTTTTGGCAGGCCGGCAGCTTCGATGCGCTTTTTCAGCTCTTCGACTTCGTTGTGGCCTTCGTCGCCATCGCCGAGTTCTTTCTGAATGGCCTTCATCTGCTCATTCAGGTAGTACTCGCGCTGGCTGCGCTCCATCTGCTTCTTGACCCGGCCACGGATACGCTTCTCGACCTGCAGCAGGTCGATTTCGCCATCCAGCATCGCCAGCACGTGTTCAACACGGGTCGACAGGTCGACGATCTCGAGAATTTCCTGCTTCTGCTCGATCTTCAGGGCCATGTGCGCGGCCATGGTATCGACCAGGCGCCCTGGCTCTTCGATGCTGTTCAGCGACGACAGCACTTCAGCGGGCACTTTCTTGCCCAGCTGCACGTACTGTTCGAATTGCGACAGCAACGTGCGCACGAACACTTCCGATTCGCGCTCGGCGGTATCGGTTTCGTCGATCAGGGAAACTTCGGCACGGATGTGCCCTTCTACTTCGGTAAAGCGTTCGACGGCACCACGCTGCTCACCCTCGACCAGCACCTTGACGGTGCCATCGGGCAGCTTCAGCAGCTGCAGCACGGTTGCGACAGTACCAACGCGGTACAGGGCGTCTTCGCCCGGATCGTCGTCGGCAGGGTTTTTCTGGGCCAGCAGAAGGATCTGCTTCTCGCCAGTCATCGCGGCCTCAAGGGCCTCAATGGACTTCTCACGCCCCACAAACAGCGGGATGACCATGTGCGGATAAACAACGACATCGCGCAATGGCAAAAGAGGCAAGTCGAGGGTGGTCTTCATGATTTCGCCTCTACAGCGGCCATAAGGCCGGAAACCGGTGGAAATGTTGCTTGGACCTAATGTGGGGGCACGCTTGCGAAATTACAAGCGCTTGCGCAGGAAAAGCAGAAAGGGGCCCGTAGGCCCCTTTCTTGCTTGCTACCACTACCCAACTCAAGCGTCGGGTGCGGCCTTGGCTTGCGGCTCGCTGTTCTCGTAGATCATCAGCGGCTGCGAAGTACCTTCGATGACGCTCTCGTCGATCACCACTTTGCTGACATCCTTCTGCGAAGGGATCTCATACATGGTGTCGAGCAGCACGCCTTCGAGGATCGAACGCAGGCCACGGGCCCCGGTTTTGCGCTCCAGAGCCTTGCGTGCGACGGCCTTGAGGGCATCGCTGCGGAACTCGAGGTCCACGCTTTCCATCTCGAACAGCTTGGCGTACTGCTTGGTGAGGGCGTTCTTCGGCTCGGTGAGTATCTGCATCAGCGCAGCCTCATCCAGCTCATCGAGGGTCGCCAGCACCGGCAGGCGGCCAACGAACTCGGGGATCAGGCCAAACTTGACCAGATCGTCCGGCTCGACCTCACGCAGCGATTCGCCGACCTTCTTGCCTTCTTCCTTGCTGCGCACTTCGGCGCCAAAACCGATACCACCTTTGGTGGAGCGGTTCTGGATGACCTTTTCCAGGCCCGAGAAGGCGCCACCGCAGATGAACAGGATATTGCGGGTATCAACCTGCAGGAACTCCTGTTGCGGGTGCTTGCGGCCCCCCTGCGGCGGAACGGAGGCAACGGTGCCTTCGATCAGCTTCAACAGCGCCTGCTGCACGCCTTCACCCGAGACGTCACGGGTGATCGACGGGTTGTCCGACTTGCGCGAGATCTTGTCGATCTCGTCGATGTAGACAATGCCCATCTGGGCCTTTTCCACGTCGTAGTCGCACTTCTGCAGCAGTTTCTGAATGATGTTCTCGACGTCCTCACCCACATAACCGGCTTCGGTCAGGGTGGTGGCGTCGGCAATGGTGAACGGCACGTTCAACAGGCGTGCGAGGGTTTCGGCGAGCAGCGTCTTGCCCGAGCCCGTTGGCCCGATGAGCAGGATGTTGCTCTTGCCGAGTTCGACCTCGTCACCCTTCTTGTCACGCTGATTCAGGCGCTTGTAGTGGTTGTACACCGCTACGGCGAGCACCTTCTTCGCGCGCTCCTGACCAATCACGTACTGGTCCAGGATGCCGCTGATTTCTTTCGGCGAAGGCAATTTGTGCGCGCTGCTTTCGGCCTGGGCTTCCTGCACCTCCTCGCGGATGATGTCGTTGCACAGGTCGACGCACTCGTCGCAGATAAATACCGAGGGCCCGGCAATCAGTTTGCGCACTTCGTGCTGGCTTTTGCCGCAGAAGGAGCAATAAAGCAATTTGCCGCTGTCCTCGCCGTTACGGGTGTCAGTCATTCGATCGATCCAATCCGGTAGGCTTGCAACACAAGATGAAGGCAATTGCGGGCTTTTTCAAGTCCGCAGGTAGGCGCTTTCGGCACCTACCTGCTCTGGCGCCTGGGTTCAGGAGACCAGTTGCCGCTTGTCGTATACCGAGTCGATCAGGCCGTACTCGGCCGCGCGCGAGGCGCTCATGAAGTTGTCACGCTCAGTATCACGCTGGATGGTCTCGAGGTCCTGGCCGGTGTGGTAGGCCAGCAACTCATTCAGACGCGCCTTGATGCTGAGGATTTCCTGGGCGTGGATCTGGATGTCGGTAGCCTGGCCCTGGAAGCCGCCGAGCGGCTGGTGGATCATGACGCGCGAGTTCGGCAGGCAGTGACGCTTGCCCTTGGCACCTGCGGTCAACAGGAAGGCGCCCATGCTGCAGGCCTGGCCGATGCAGATGGTCGAGACATCCGGCTTGATGAACTGCATGGTGTCGTAGATCGACATGCCAGCAGTCACCGAGCCGCCTGGGGAGTTGATGTAGAGATGGATATCCTTGTCCGGGTTTTCCGCTTCGAGGAACAGCATCTGCGCTACGACGAGGTTGGCCATGTAGTCTTCTACCGGGCCAACCAGGAAGATCACTCGCTCCTTCAACAGGCGCGAGTAAATGTCATAGGCACGTTCGCCACGGGCGGACTGCTCGATAACCATCGGGACCAGGCCGCCTGCGGCCTGGATGTCAGAGCTCTGCTGAATATAAGAATTGCGGGACATGTCCTGCGCTCACTCCCAAATAGTCATGGCTTGAATACGCACAAGCCAGCGCGAAGGCTGGCTTGTGGGGGCTTCCTACGAGAAAACCGTATTACTCAGCTTCGGCAGGCGCCTGGGCTGGTTTTACCGCTTCTTCGTACGAGACCGACTTGTCGGTCACAGTCGCTTTCTGCAGAACAGTATCTACAACTTGTTCTTCCAGCACAACCGAACGCACTTCGTTCAGTTGCTGGTCGTTCTTGTAGTACCAGGCGATGACCTGCTCAGGCTCTTGGTAAGCCGAAGCCATTTCTTCGATCATCTCGCGAACCTTGGCGTCGTCTGGCTTCAGCTCGAATTGCTTGACCACCTCGGCGACGATCAGGCCCAGCACCACGCGGCGCTTGGCTTGTTCTTCGAACAGCTCGGCCGGCAGTTGCTCAGGCTTGATGTTGCCACCGAACTGCTGAACAGCCTGGACGCGCAGACGGTTGACTTCGTTTTCCAGCAGCGCCTTCGGCACTTCGATCGGGTTGGCGGCCAGCAGACCGTCCATGACCTGGTTCTTCACCTTGGTCTTGATCGCCTGGCGCAGTTCACGCTCCATGTTCTTGCGAACTTCGGTGCGGAAGCCTTCCAGGGTGGACTCTTTGATGCCGAACTGGGCGAAGAACTCTTCGTTCAGTTCTGGCAGCACAGGGGCCGAAACGCTGTTGACGGTGATGGTGAACTCGGCAGCTTTGCCAGCCAGGTCCAGGTTCTGGTAGTCCTCAGGGAAGGCCACGTTGACAACGCGCTCTTCACCCGCTTTGGCGCCTACCAGGCCGTCTTCGAAGCCTGGGATCATGCGGCCGGAACCCAGCACCAGCTGGGTGCCCTTGGCCGAACCGCCAGCGAAGGCTTCACCGTCGATCTTGCCGACGAAGTCGATGTTGACCTGGTCGTCTTTCTCGGCGGCGCGCTCGACGGCCTCGAAACGGACGTTCTGCTTGCGCAGGACTTCCAGCATGTTGTCCAGGTCGGCGTCAGCCACTTCGGCGCTCAGGCGCTCGACGTTGATCGACTCCAGGCCGGCAACGGCGAACTCTGGGAACACTTCGAAGATGGCGACGAACTCCAGGTCCTTGCCCTTCTCGAAGGACTTCGGCTCGACAGCCGGAGCGCCGGCAGGGTTCAGCTTCTGCTCGACGATGGCTTCGTAGAAGGAAGCCTGGACCAGGTCACCGAACGCCTCTTGACGTGCATCGGCTTCGAAACGCTGGCGGATCACGCTCATCGGCACTTTGCCTGGGCGGAAGCCCGCGACTTTGGCGCGCTTGGCAGTCTGCTGCAGACGCTTGTTGACTTCGTTCTCGACGCGCTCGGCCGGAACGGCGATGGTCATGCGGCGCTCGAGAGCGGAAGTGTTTTCAACAGAAACTTGCATGGATATTCCTCGTTGCACAGACGTTAGCCGGCGTTAGCCCGACTCCAGAATCAAGGGCAAGCATTCTAGTGAGTCACGCAGCAGAAGTCACCCCACTCGGGACGACGGGAAACCACGCCGGTCGATTAGCTTGCAAGGCCCAAGCGGCGTACCGCCGAGCCTCTTCATATATGGAGGTTGCGCAACGCCGTCGGCGCCACGCTACCGAAATACCTTGTCAAACAACTGCAGCGTGCGAAAACGCCCTTATTCAGGGTCGATCTCGTTGAACTGACAGTACTCTTCCCACTCCATTCCCAGCGCTTCGGCCACTTCGCGATGGGTCTCCAGGCGCATGGCCTGCAGTTGCTCGGGGTTTTCAGCGATCAGTTGCAGCGCCAGCTCCCAAGGCTGAATGCCCTGCTCGTCGGCTGCATCTTCGAATGCCCACTCGATCTGCTGAGCCTGCTCACGGGCATCCAACTCGCGAATCTCTTCGAGCAATTGCGGATTGGCTTCGGCGAAGCGCTGCAGCGCCAGGGCCTGTCGAGCTTCTTTTGCAATCATGGGGTAATCCTCTACCAGCCTCCGGGCCGGTGTTTCAACCGGCTGAAATCTATCAGCTTTTATTGGGGTGCCACCAGAGGATTGCAAGGGGCGCGATACCCGCAAGACTAAAACCAAAAAAGGCGCCCGATCTCACGACCAAGGCGCCTTCATATATATGGGGTGGACGATGGGAATCGAACCCACGACAACCGGAATCACAATCCGGCGCTCTACCAACTGAGCTACGCCCACCATAATGCAGTGTTGCGGTACAACTTTACAGAAGCATGGTGCGGACGAAGAGACTCGAACTCTTACAGCTTGCGCCGCTGGAACCTAAATCCAGTGTGTCTACCAATTTCACCACGTCCGCGTAACGCTTAAAGCAAAGGCGCCGGATCTACATCGAGCGCCTTTGCAGAATATGGGGTGGACGATGGGAATCGAACCCACGACAACCGGAATCACAATCCGGCGCTCTACCAACTGAGCTACGCCCACCATATCGCTATACAGACTTACTTGACCAAGCTGCCTAATGGCGCACCCGGCAGGACTCGAACCTGCGACCATCCGCTTAGAAGGCGGATGCTCTATCCAGCTGAGCTACGGGCGCATAAGCATAAAGCCTAACCGAACGAGCAATAAACAAACCACTCATTCTGCCCGACCTCGCCAACCAGTGCTAGGCTGTGCCCGACAAGTGCGGCGAATCTTATAGGCGAGCCCTAAGAGCGTCAACACCTTTTTCTAAAAAATTCAAAATATTTAAGGGGTTAGAGGATTTGCCCGACCACGCGCCTTTGCCCTCGGGCCGTGTCGTGCGAGAATGCGCCTTCTTTATTGTTCCTTTCTCGATGGTTAATCACGCGTCTATGACTGCACACCTAATCGATGGCAAGGCGATCGCCGCCAACCTGCGCAAGCAGATCGCTCAACGTGTCGAGGAGCGTCGCCAGCAAGGCCTGCGCACGCCGGGCCTGGCGGTGATCCTGGTCGGCACCGACCCCGCCTCCCAAGTCTATGTCTCGCACAAGCGCAAGGACTGCGAAGAGGTCGGCTTCATTTCGCAGGCCTTCGACCTGCCCAGCGATACCACGCAGCAAGCCCTGACCGAGCTGATCGACCGCCTCAACGACGATCCTGCAGTCGACGGTATCCTGCTGCAACTGCCGCTGCCGGCGCACCTCGATGCGTCTCTGCTGCTCGAGCGCATCCGCCCGGACAAAGACGTCGACGGCTTCCACCCGTACAACATCGGCCGCCTGGCCCAGCGCATCCCCCTGCTGCGCCCATGCACGCCGAAAGGCATCATGACCTTGCTGGAAAGCACCGGTCAGGACCTTTACGGCATGGACGCAGTGATCGTCGGCGCCTCCAACATCGTTGGCCGGCCGATGGCCATGGAGCTGCTGCTGGCTGGTTGCACCGTGACCGTCTGCCACCGTTTCACCAAGGACCTGGCTGGCCACGTCGGGCGTGCCGACCTGGTGGTGGTAGCCGCCGGCAAGCCGGGGTTGGTCAAGGGTGAGTGGATCAAGGAAGGCGCCATCGTCATCGACGTCGGCATCAACCGTCAGGATGACGGCAAGCTGGTCGGCGACGTGGTCTACGAGACCGCCCTGCCGCGCGCTGGCTGGATCACTCCGGTGCCGGGTGGCGTCGGGCCGATGACCCGGGCATGCCTGCTGGAAAACACGCTGTATGCGGCAGAAGAGCTGCACGCGTAACACCCCGCGCGCCACGCCCGAACGGCACCTCTCGCAGGTGCCGTTTTCTTTTCCGTGGGCTGGGTAGTTTCCTTCTACCACAACAGCCACCCTTGACACGCTAGCTTGGCGGCCTTTCCCTCAAAGGACTGCCGCCCATGCCCGCCAACCTCCCCCCCATCAGCGCGCTCGTCGATGCTCGCCTACCCACCTGGCTGCGCCGAGCCACACGCAGCGAAATCGCCAGGCTCGAGCAACGCGTTCTGGCCAGCCAGCGAGCTGCTCGCCAGGTAAACAACCAACTGGCGAAGGTTGCACCGCTGGAGACCTTTGGCAAACAACTGCTCGAAGCAGCACTGCCGCAATGGTACCCCGCACAGGCGCTTCCTCCTGCCGAGCAAGGCTGGCTGTGGGACAACGCACAGGACCGGAACACAGCCGGAATTGAACGCCTGGCGCCTGGACTGGCCTGAGAACCTGCAAGAGCACGTCGCTGAAACCGATCAGGACCCCCATTGGCAACCTCTGTATGGGCTGTTCGAGCGCTTGCAGAATACACCGGACTACGTTCGTCACCCGCTTGCCATGAACCGCCGCATGCAACATGCCCTGAGCACCCTGGCAGGCCTGGAGCCCGGTCTCCAGGACGTACCAGGCTGGGGGCGCACGGCCCTGCAGCAACAGGTTAACGACCTGCTGCGCGATGCAGGTGAGCAATGTGTCGACCAGGCCGAGCTGTTGTTCCAGCAGGTCGAGACGCAGACCACGGTATGGCGCGCCGTGGCCACCGCGCCAGCGCACCTCGATGACCTGCAAGTGGCAATCGATACCGCCACCGCGCTGCTGCGCCAAACGCATCTGGATACCCGCGTCGGCGAGTTGTTCAACGACCGGGTGGCCAGGCGCCGCGCCCTCGCCGCCGCACAGGACCCGATTGCGCGCGAGAACGCACCGGCCCTGGATGCGGACGACGACCTGGGCGACGCGCAGCTTACAAACCCCGACTTTCTGCTCGACGAGGTGGAAATGGTGCTGGACGCTCGAATGCAGCTTCGTCAGCGCCTGGCACTGCCTGCACAGCCCGAGCAGATCATGTTCGGCCATCTGGCGCAGCTGTCGCCAGCAACGCTGGACCGTCTGGCAACGGGCGTTGAAGCCTATGTGGACCCAACGCATCTGGCCGACTGGGCCGCCGAGCAGTCCTTCTGGCAGGCGTGGATGCGGCGCTTGTACAGTGATCGCTTTACCGAGCTGGCGAACCAATGGTCAGGAACATCCGAGTATTTTGATACCTTGACCGAGCCTGGCGATGCAGACATCGTTTACAGCGGTTCGCCGGTACCGGAGCCGTTCATCGATGCGTTAAGCGCTGCTCATCCAGAGGTCGCCTGGCGGCGCAACGGTGTACTGCAACGGGTCGATCTGGTATCGGGGCGCTATCCTGGCGAAAACGCGATCTATGACGACGTGTCTCGCCTGTTGTTGCAGACCCGCGCCCGCGCTGATGCAATGCTGGTTGAGCAATTGACCATGCAGACCTTGAACCGGCAATAAGCACCCGGCCATGCTTCATCCTTGTGACGCACGACGCCACAAGGATGACGCCCGTGCCGCATCACTGCGATGCGGCAACGGCGCTAGCAATGGATCATTTGCGCGCCGCCTCCCACGACTTCAACAGCTCGTCGTAGCTGACCGTCTCGCCCTTGGGCTTCTCGTTGGCCAGCTTCGGCTTCGGCGCACCCGGTTGGTCGAACCAGTACTGCGCATCCTTCTCCGGATTGAGCTTCGGCGCACAGGTGGCCTGGGCATTGGAGCGCTGCAGCCGCTCCATCATCCGGTCCTGATCGCGGGCCAGGCCGTCCAGCGCTTCCTGCGGAGTTTTCTCGCCACTGGCCACTTCGGCGATATGGCTCCACCACAACTGCGCCAGCCGTGGATAGTCAGGCACGTTGGTGCCGGTCGGCGTCCATTGCACCCGCGCCGGGCTGCGATAGAACTCCACCAGGCCGCCGAGCTTGGGCGCCAGGTCGGTCATGGCCTGGGAGTTGATGTCCGACTCGCGGATCGGCGTCAGGCCAACGATGGTCTTTTTCAACGATACGGTCTTGGAGGTGACGAACTGCGCGTACAGCCAGGCGGCCAGGCGCTGCTTCTCGGGAGTCGACTTGAAGAAGGTCCAGGAGCCGGTGTCCTGGTAACCGAGCTTCATCCCCTCCTCCCAATACGGCCCCTTGGGTGACGGTGCCATGCGCCACTTCGGCGTGCCGTCGGCATTGACCACCGGCAAGCCCGGCTTGGTCATGTCGGCGGTGAACGCGGTGTACCAGAAGATCTGCTGGGCAATGTTGCCCTGCGCCGGAACCGGGCCGGCCTCGGAGAAGGTCATGCCCTGCGCTTCCTTGGGTGCGTACGCTCGCATCCAGTCGACGTACTTCTGCGTGGCATACACGGCTGCCGGGCCGTTGGTGTCGCCGCCACGGGTCACGCTGGACCCGACCGGGTGGCAATCCTCCACGCGGATGCCCCACTCATCCACTGGCAGACCATTGGGCAAACCTTTGTCGCCGCCGCCAGCCATGGAGAACCAGGCATCGGTGAAGCGCCAGCCCAGTGAGGGGTCTTTCTTGCCGTAGTCCATATGGCCATAGACCCGCTTGCCGTCGATCTCCTTGACGTCTTCAGTGAAGAACTTGGCGATGTCCTCGTAGGCCGACCAGTTCACTGGCACGCCCAGCTCATAGCCATACTTCTCCTTGAATTTGGCCTTGAGGTCGGGCCGCTCGAACCAGTCGGCGCGGAACCAGTAGAGGTTGGCGAACTGCTGATCGGGCAGCTGATAAACCTTGCCGTCCGGTGCGGTGGTGAAGGAAATGCCGATGAAATCCTTCAGATCCAGGGTCGGTGAAGTGTAGGCCTTGCCTTCATTGGCCATCAGGTCGGTGATCGACTCCACCTTGCCGTAACGAAAGTGCGTACCGATCAGGTCGGAATCATTGACCCAGCCGTCATAGATGTTCTTGTCCGACTGCATCTGCGTCTGCAGCTTTTCCACCACATCGCCTTCCTGCAGCAGGTCGTGGGTCAGCTGAATGCCGGTGATTTCGCTGAAAGCCTTGGCCAGCACCTTGGACTCGTATTCATGGGTGGTGATGGTTTCCGACACCACGTTGATCTTCATCCCACGGAACGGCTCTGCGGCCTTGATGAACCACTCAAGCTCGGCCAGTTGCTGCTCGGGCGTCAGGGTCGAAGGTTTGAATTCGCTGCCGATCCACTTTTTCGCCGCGTCCTGGTACTGGTCGGCCCACGCCGAGCCCTGTACGCCAGCCAGCACCAACAACGCGGCCAGGGTCAAATGTCGCCGATTGTGTTTGTTTTGGAACATTGTGATCTCCCGATTGAGTTATTCCCCGGAGCCGTCGCTCAGCCCCAGCGCAGCACCACCACAAGCCAGCCCAGCGACAGCAGCGAGGCGACCCACAACGGCCAGTCGCTGACCCCGACCACCAGCAAGTGCAGGTAGGCGCTGACCAACAGGCCGATGAACAACCGGTCGCCACGGCTGGTGACGATCGGCAGAAAGCCGCGCCGCTCCACGCAGGGGCGGCGCAGTTCGAACAAAGTCATGCACAACAGCAATACCCCAACGGCGGCGAAGAACAGCGCCGTGGGCAAGGTCCAGGCCATCCACTCCATCGCTAACCCTCCTTACACCCGGCCCAGAGCAAAGCCCTTGGCCACATGGTTGCGGACAAACCAGATCACCAGCATGCCCGGCAGGATGGTCAGCACCCCGGCCGCTGCCAGCACGCCCCAGTCGATCCCCGAAGCGGACACCGTGCGGGTCATCACTGCGGCAATCGGCTTGGCGTTCACCGAGGTCAGGGTGCGCGCCAGCAGCAGCTCTACCCACGAAAACATGAAGCAGAAAAACGCCGTGACGCCGATGCCGGAGCCGATCAGCGGGATGAAAATCTTCACGAAGAAACGCGGGAAGCTGTAGCCATCGATGTACGCGGTTTCATCGATTTCCTTCGGCACCCCCGACATGAACCCTTCGAGAATCCACACCGCCAACGGCACGTTGAACAGGCAATGGGCCAGGGCCACGGCGATATGGGTGTCGAACAGGCCGATGGACGAGTACAGCTGGAAGAACGGCAGCAGGAAAACCGCTGGCGGTGCCATGCGGTTGGTCAGCAGCCAGAAGAACAGATGGCGGTCACCGAGGAAGCGATAGCGCGAGAAGGCATAGGCCGCCGGCAGCGCCACCAGCAGCGAAATCAGCGTGTTCAAGCACACGTAGTAGAGCGAATTGATGTAACCGCTGTACCAGCTGGCATCGGTGAAGATCACCCGGTAGTTGTCGAGGGTGAACGCCTGTGGCCATAGGGTCAGGCCACCGAGTATTTCACTGTTGCTCTTGAACGACATGTTCAGCAGCCAGTAGATCGGCACCAGCAAAAAGAAGAAGTACAGCAGCAGGACCAGCGTTTTACGCGTGCTCATGGCCTAGTCCTTGTCGGCGTGGGTCATGGCTGTGTAGAACAGCCACGACACCAACAGGATGATCAGAAAGTACACCAGCGAAAACGCCGCCGCCGGCCCCAGGTCGAACTGCCCCACGGCCATGCGCGTGAGGGTCTGGCTGAGGAACGTGGTGGCGTTGCCGGGGCCGCCGCCGGTGAGTACGAACGGCTCGGTATAGATCATGAAGCTGTCCATGAAGCGCAGCATCACCGCGATCAGCAGCACGTTCTTCAGCTTGGGCAACTGAATGTGCCGGAACACCGCCCAGGCCGAGGCACGATCGATACGCGCGGCCTGGTAGTACACGTCGGGAATGGCACGCAGGCCCGAGTAGCACAGCAGCGCCACCAATGAGGTCCAGTGCCAGACGTCCATCACCAACACCGTCAGCCAGGCATCGAACGGGTCGCCCGCGTAGTTGTAGCTGACCCCAAGCTTGGCCAGCGTGGCGCCGAGCAGGCCGATATCGGCGCGGCCGAAGATCTGCCAGATGGTGCCGACCACGTTCCACGGGATCAGCAACGGGATGGCCATGACGATCAGGCACACCGAGGCCATGCGCCCTTTGGTCGGCATGGTCAGGGCAATGGCGATACCCAAGGGAATTTCAATCAGCAATACACAGGCGGAATAGATGAACTGGCGCAGCAAGGCGTCGTGCAGCGCCGGGTCGCGCAGCACCTGGCGGTACCAGTCGGCGCCGACGAAGTAGCGGTTGGACTGGTCGAAAATGTCCTGCACCGAGTAGTTGACCACGGTCATCATCGGCACCACGGCACTGAAGGCCACCAGCAGGAACACCGGCAGTACCAGCCACCAGGCCTTGTTGTTCGGCACCTTGTTCATGGCGCGGCCTCCAGCAGCACGTCATCGACATACAGCATCAGCCACTGCGTCGGCAGGCTGACCCAGGCCTGCCCCACTGGCACAGGTCGGTCTTCGCCCAGGCGCGCCTTGAGCGAAACGCCGCCGAGCATCAGGGTGACGATGCGGTAGGTGCCCAGGTCCTCGATGTCCAGCACCTGCACCGGGTAGGTGTCATCGAAAGGGCTGTCCCACAGTTGCACGAACTCCGGGCGGATACCCACTTGCAGGCGCCCGCCCCCGGTTGCCGCCAGCCGCTCGCGCAAGCCCTCGGGCAAGGGCAGTCGAATATCGCCGAATGCCACGCCTTGCGCCTCGGCGCGCACGTCGATCAGGTTCATGCCGGGGCTGCCGATGAAGTAGCCGACGAAGGTATGCCGGGGCCGCTCGAACAACTCGCGCGGGGTGCCGAACTGGACGATGCGCCCACCGTGCATCACCGCGATCTTGTCGGCGAAGGTCGAAGCCTCCAGCTGATCGTGGGTGACGTAGATCATGGTGATGTTGAACTGCTCATGAATCTGTTTGAGCTTGCGCCGCAGCTTCCACTTCAGGTGCGGGTCGATCACCGTCAACGGCTCATCGAACAGGATCGCCGAGACATCGTCGCGCACCAGGCCACGGCCCATGGAGACTTTCTGTTTTTCGTCGGCGCTGAGGTTGCGTGCCTTCTTTTTCAACACAGCAGACAGGTCGAGCACCTCGGCGATTTCCTCGACCCGGGTGCGCACCCGGCCCTCGTCCAGGCCCTGGTTGCGCAAGGGGAACGCCAGGTTGTCGAACACAGTCATGGTGTCGTACACCACCGGAAACTGGAACACCTGGGCGATGTTGCGCTGTTGCGGCGTGAGGTCGTTGACCGGCTTGCCGTCGAACAGCACCTGGCCATGGGACGGCGTCAGCAGGCCCGAGATGATATTGAGCAAGGTCGACTTGCCGCACCCCGAAGGCCCGAGCAAGGCATAGGCACCGCCCTGCTCCCAGACGTGTTCCAGCTCATGCAGGGCGTAGTCGCCTTCGGCGCTGGGCTGGCGGCTGTAGCTGTGCGCCAGTTGGCGCAAACGGATCTCGGCCATCAGGCACTCCTCGCCTGACGCAGGCCCGGTGCCTGCACCAGTGCCCCGGCGCTGTCGAAGATGAACAGCTTGTGGGTGGGGATGAACACGCGGATGGGCGTGTCCACCTGATACTCATGGACACCCGGCAAATGCAGGACCATCCGCCAGTGTTCGTTACGGACGTGCAAGAAGGTTTCCGAACCACTGATCTCAGCCAACTCCACCAGCACGGCCAGTTCCAGGTCATCATCGTGGGTCGGCACCAGGGTGATGTGGCTGGGGCGCACACCGAAGCGGTAGTCGCCATCGCCCAAGCGCTGCAGGTCGGCATTGCGGGCAAAGTGCACGGCCTGGGCCAGGCTCACCTCGTTGCCGTTGATGCGCCCGGGCACCAGGTTGATCGGCGGCTCGGAAAACAGCTCGGCGGCCAGCACGCTGCAGGGCCGCTGGTAAACCTCGGCGGTGGGGCCGCTCTGGATGATGCGACCCTCGTGCAGGATCGTCGTTGTGCCGCCCAGGGCCAGCGCTTCGTTGGGCTCGGTGGTGGCATACACGGCGATGCAGTTGCGCGCCGCGAACAGCTCACGCAACTCTTGGCGCAGCCCCTCGCGCAGCTTGTAATCGAGGTTGACCAGCGGCTCGTCGAACAGGATCAATCCGGCATCCTTGACCAGCGCCCGGGCCATCGCGGTTCGCTGCTGCTGGCCGCCGGACAGTTCCAGCGGCAGTCGTTGCAGGTAGGGTTCGATGCGCAGCATCTCGGCGGTTTCCTGCACCCGTCGACGAATTTCCCCATCGCCCAGGCGTGCCTGGCGCAACGGTGAGGCGATGTTCTCGAAGACGCTCAGGGTCGGGTAATTGATGAATTGCTGATAAACCATCGACACGTTGCGCCGGCGTACCGGCACCCCCGTGACGTCCTCCCCCGCCATCAGCACGCGCCCACGGTCCGGGCGGTCGAGGCCGGCCATCAGGCGCATCAGGCTGGTCTTGCCAGCCAGGGTCCGGCCCAGCAGCACATTGAACGAACCGGGCTCGAAACGCAGGGACGCGTCGATGATCCAGTCCTGGCCATCGACGCTACGGCTGACCTGCTCCAACACCAGGGTCATGGCGTGGCCTTCTTGTGATTGTTGTGCGCCAGCCACAGCCAGTTCCGTGCCAGTTGCTCGCCAAGGCTCTGGCGCAGCGCTTCAACGGTGCACACCCGCCACCCCTCGTTCGCCTCTGGACAGTTTCGCTGAACACTTGAACAGTTGCGGGTTTGACAATGAACAACCCTGGACAACACTGAACAGCGGTCGTCTGAAAACAACAATCACACAGGACAGGCCCATGGCCGCATCCGCTTCGACCCATGCCCAACTGATCCAGGCCTCCTGGGCCCGCTGCCGCGAACAGGGCCTGCAGCCGCAGAGCGCGCCGGATTTCGACTGCCTCACACGCGCCGAGCTCAACGCCCTGCTGGAACGGCGCGAAGCGCTGCTGCGCCTCACCCGTGAACAAGTGCTGCCGCAATACACCCACCTGCTGGGCAACGCCAGCTACCTGGTGATGCTGGCCGACGCCAGCGGCTGCGTGCTCGACACCTGGGGCTCGCGGCGCTTCGTCGCAGCGCAGCAACAGCATGCTTTCAACCCCGGTGCCCACTGGCACGAGCGCGGCGTGGGGACCAATGCCCTGGGCACTGCGCTGGTCTGCGCCGAGCCGATCCATGTCGGCCAGGAAGAACACTTCCTGCGCCAGAACCGCTACCTGTCCAGCGCTGCGGCACCGTTGTTCGATGGTGATCGGCAACTGGTCGGGGTGCTCGACGTGGCCAGCGACGGCTATCTGCCGGCGACCCAGACCCTGGGCCTGGTGCGCATGATGGGCCAGAGCCTGGAGAACCGCCTGATCCTCGCGCAACATGCCGACCACCACGCGCAGCTACTGTTCAACAGCGCCTCCGACAACCTCGACAGCCCCTGGGCCGGGCTGCTGGTGTTCGATGAACGCGGCCAGGTGCTCGCCGCCAATCACCGCGCCGACAGCCTGCTGGGCGGCAACCCGCTGCGGCACAATATCGAGCAGTTGTTCCAGATGCCGCTGCGCCAGTTGCTCGCCCATGCACAGCAGCAGCCCTTCCCCTTGCAAGCGGCCGGGCGCAACCGTTTCCATTGCCAATGGCAGGCACCTCGGCAAAGCCCCGCGCGTCCGGTAGAGGGCGGGGCTGACCCACGCCTGGAGAAAGCCCTGGCCCAGGCCAGCCTGTTGCTGGAAAAAGACATCCCGGTGTTGATCCAGGGTGAAACCGGGGTCGGCAAGGAGATCTTCGTCGAAACCTTGCACCGCGCCAGCAGCCGCGCCCAGCAGCCGCTGATCGCGGTCAACTGTGCGGCGATCCCCGCAGAACTGGTCGAATCGGAATTGTTCGGCTATGACAAAGGCGCCTTCACCGGTGCTCATCACAAGGGCAACCCGGGGCTGATCCGCAAGGCCGACCACGGCATTCTGTTCCTCGATGAAATCGGTGACATGCCGCTTCCGACCCAGGCGCGGCTGCTGCGCGTGCTGCAATCGCGGAGCATCCAGCCACTGGGCAGCGGTGAGCCGGTAATGGTGGACATCCGCGTGGTTTCGGCCAGCAATCGCGACCTCGCAGAAGAAGTCCGCGCCGGGCGTTTTCGCCAGGACCTTTATTACCGCATCGCCGCGATGGCCGTGGTGTTGCCCCCGTTGCGTGAACGCAGTGACCGCCGGCAATTGATCGAGCACCTCCATGCGCGTTATCGCGACCCTCAGCAGCCAATGCATTTGTCGCACGCCATCATCGACCTGCTCGACCGTCACCCTTGGCCGGGCAATGTTCGCGAGCTGGCCAGCGTGATACAGGTGGCGCTGGCGTTGGCGGGCGATGCGCCGGTCAGCGTCGAGCACCTGCCGGCTGGCTTTCTGGCCGAGGCACATGAGCCTCCCGTCGTGATGAACGACAGTACTGATCAGGCGGACTTGCACGACCTGCTCGAACGCGCCAATGGCAACCTTTCGGCCGTGGCCAGAGCACTGGGCATTAGCCGGACAACGCTCTACAAGCGCCTGCGCGAGCAATGATCGCAAGCCCGCAGCCGAATCGGCTGCCGCCCTTGTGAAATCGACCGGAGCGGCTGCCCGCCGCAGCCACTTCAGCCAACATCTACCCCCTCGCCCGTCGACAATATCCCTGCAGCCCACTCAGGAATCACCGCTGCAGGGAGAACCCCATGACCCGCTTCATCGATGTGCAAGACCTCGCCCGCCTGGCCAATCGCAAGGGCCTGGCCACCTGCATGGTGGAGATGGCCGAGTACATCCGCCAGGACTACCTGCGCTGGCACGACTTCGTGAAATGCTCCCGCCTGGCCAACCATTCCAGCGACGGCGTGATCGAACTGATGCCGGTTTCCGACGCCAGCCTGTACGCCTTCAAGTACGTCAATGGCCACCCGAAGAACACCCGCAATGGCTTGCCCACGGTGATGGCTTTCGGTGCCTTGAGCGATGTCGACTCCGGTGCGCCGCTGCTGCTCAGCGAAATGACCCTGACCACCGCCCTGCGTACCGCCGCCACCTCGGCTTTGGCCGCGCGCTACCTGGCGCGCGAAGACAGCCGCAGCATGGCGCTGATCGGCAACGGCTCGCAAAGTGAATTCCAGGCCATCGCCTTCAAGATGCTGCTGGGTATCGACGAAATCCGCCTGTACGACATCGACCCGGCAGCCACGGCGAAGCTGGTGGCCAACCTCTCGGGCCGCCCAGGGCTCAAGCTGATCGTTGCCAACTCGGTCGCCGAGGCGGTGCGTGGCGCTGATATCGTCACCACGGTTACGGCAGACAAGGCTTATGCGACGATCCTTACGCCAAACATGATCGAGCCAGGCATGCACCTGAATGCCGTCGGTGGCGACTGCCCTGGCAAGACCGAGCTGCACCGCGAGATCGTCAAGCGGGCGCGGGTGATCGTCGAGTACGAACCGCAAAGCCGGATTGAAGGCGAGATTCAACAGATGCCAGCGAAATCGCCGGTCACCGAGTTCTGGCAAGTCGTCGCTGGGCGTGTTCAAGGCCGTGAAAGTGCCGAGCAGGTGACCCTGTTCGACTCGGTCGGTTTCGCCTTAGAGGACTACTCGGCGCTGCGTTACGTGCTGGATACCGCGCGGGCATTGGGGATTGGGAAGGACATTGCGTTGGTGCCGACGCTGCAGGATCCGAAGGACTTGTATGCGCTGCTGCTGTGGGAGCGGCTTCAGCCGCGAACACCGGCAAAGCCGGTGCCATCCACTGCGTCGCTCGCTTCGCGGCTAAAGCCGCTCCCACCGGGTAAGCGGCGCTCTGATTGCGGCATCTGCTAAATAAACGCCTACCCTATCCATGCCCCGTCTTCAAAGAAGCACAGCGCATGGACACCAAAGACACGCTGGACCGCATCGACCAGGCGATCATCGACGTCCTGCGCGTCGATGGTCGCATCACCTTCGAAAAACTCTCGACCCTGGTCCACCTCACCCCGCGCCCGTGCCTGGAGCGCGTGCGCAAATTGGAGCGGCGTGGCGTGATCCTCGGATACGGCGCCATCATCGACCTGCAGAAAGTATCTCCGGGCCTATCGCTGCTGGTGCTGGTGGCGCTGTCCGGCCAGAGCGGTCGGGCCGCGCAAAAGGCCTTCGAAGCCACCATGCTGGCCTGCCCGGACGTTCATGAATGCCAACTGATCAGTGGCCATTTCGACTACAGCCTGCGCGTGCGCTGTCGCGACATGGAGCACTACCGGGTGCTGAGCGAAAGCTGGATGAACGACGCCGCGCTGCACATCGACAAACTGGTCGCTCACCCGGAACTGGCCTCAGTCAAACGTATGGCGCTGCAGCCCTGACTCGCCACAGGTTGGCAGGCCAATTGCACCAATAGCGCGAGGCTTGGCAGAAGCGCCTGGCGACATGCGGTGGCAATGCACAGCACGCACCGAACTAGAGCTTGCCCAGCTGAATTGCCCCACAACTGGTCAGACCGGTAAGGCCAAAAACCCTTGCAATGTCGGATTTTTCGCGCTTTTATGGTCCAGCGCTGAACAAACCGGTAAGACCACAAAAATAATGAAGTCCTGCGCTCTTTCGCCCCGTGCGGCACCGAAGCAAGGACACCGATCAGAGATCACTCCCATGCTCAAATGGTGCTCGCGTTCGATCTTCCTGCAAGTCGTGCTCGGCCTTGCCCTCGGCATCGCCTGCGGCCTCAGCTTCCCCGACCTTTCCCTGCAACTCAAACCCCTCGGCGACGGCTTCATCAAGCTGATCAAGATGCTCATCGGCCTGATCGTCTTCTGCGTGGTGGTCAGCGGCATTTCCGGTGCCGGCGACCTGAAAAAGGTCGGACGCATCGGCCTCAAATCAGTGATCTACTTCGAAGTGCTGACCACCATCGCCCTGGTGATCGGCCTGGTGTTCGCCTTCAGCAGCGGCATCGGCAGCGGCGCCAACATCCATCTGGACCAGTTGTCCACCGCCGACGCCAATGGCCTGGCCGAACGTGGCCAGCATATCCATGGCGCCACCGCGTTCTTCATGGACCTGATCCCGACCTCGGTGGTCGGTGCCTTTGCTGACAACAACATCTTGCAGGTGCTGCTGTTCTCGGTGCTGTTCGGCAGTGCACTGAACCTGGTGGGCGATTCGGCCGCCGGCATTTCCCGGCTGATCAACGAACTCAGCCACGTGATCTTCCGCATCATGGGCATGATCGTGCGCCTGGCACCGATCGGCGTGTTCGGCGCCATCGCCTTCACCACCAGCAAATATGGCCTTGAGTCGCTGCAGCACCTGGGCGGCCTGGTGGCGCTGTTCTACCTGACCTGCGCTGGCTTCGTGCTGATCATCCTCGGCACCGTGATGCGCCTTTCCGGCCTGAAGCTGCTGCCGTTCATCAAGTACCTGCGTGAAGAGCTGACCATCGTTCTCGGTACCGCCTCTTCCGACGCCGTGCTGCCGCAGATCATGCGCAAGCTCGAACACCTGGGTATCGGCAGCTCCACCGTGGGCCTGGTGATCCCGACCGGCTACTCGTTCAACCTCGACGGTTTCTCCATCTACCTGACCCTGGCCATCGTGTTCATTGCCAATGCCACTGGCACGCCGCTGGCGATGACCGATCTGCTGACCATCCTGTTGGTGTCGCTGGTGACTTCCAAGGGTGCTCACGGCATCCCAGGCTCGGCGCTGGTGATCCTCGCCGCCACCCTGACCGCCGTGCCGGCGATCCCGGTAGTGGGCCTGGTGCTGGTGCTGGCGGTGGACTGGTTCATGGGCATTGGCCGGGCGCTGACCAACCTGATCGGCAACTGCGTCGCTACCGTGGCCATTGCCCGCTGGGAAAAAGACATCGACCTGGAACGTGCGCAGAACGTGCTCGATAACAAACCCGGCTTCGCCCCAGCGTCGCGCAAACAGCCCAACGCCCATCAACAGGAATTCTGAGCCCACGAGGCCGGCGCTGGCGCCGGCCCTTTCAGGAGCGAACCGTGATCAGCTCATCAACCGTCGTCACCTCAGTGGTGGAAAAACTGCGCCAAGCCCTGGCCCGCGGCCAGTGGCGCACCGGCGACATGCTGCCCGGCCAGCGTGAACTGGCCGAACAACTGGGCATCAGCCGCCCCAGCCTGCGCGAAGCAGTGACCGTGCTGGAAACCCTGGGCCTGGTGCGCTCGCTGCCGGGCAAGGGCGTGCTGGTGCTCGACCCCGAAACAGCACAGCTGGAACCGGCCGTCGACAACAGCGCCGCTGCCAGCCTGGCCGACGTGCTGGAGCTGCGCTACACCCTCGAACCGTTCATCGTCGGCCTGGTGGCGCAATCGGCCAACAGCCAGGACATCGGCCAGTTACGCCTGACGCTGATGGATATGCGCGAAGCCCTGGACGCCGATGACAGCGAAGCCGGAGCCAAGGCCTACATCGCCTTCCACGAGGCGCTGTTCGCCCTGACCACCAACCCGATCTTCCAGAGCGTGGTGCAGCAGACCGGCAATGCCCTCAAGCAGAGCGCCGAAATGCTGCGCAACTCCCCCGAACACCTGGCCGCGCGGCTCAAGGAAAACGAAGCGGTGGTGCGCGCCATCCGCGACCGCAACAGTGCCCAGGCCAGCGCCCAGATGCGCCAGCACATCCTCGCCGAAGGCCAGCGCATGGGCATCGAACTGAACATCCCCGACGACCATCCGCGCCCCTGACCCGAGGACAGTGCCCATGACCGCCTGCGCACCCCGCCTGCCTGCCCTGCTCGCCACCGGTGAAACCCGCCTGTCGGCCGAGCAGATCTACCCGCGGCTGTTCGATGCCATTCTCGAACAACGCCTGCCACCCGGCAGCCTGCTGCCCGAACAGGCATTGGGCAACGCTTTCGGCGTCAGCCGCACGGTGATCCGCCGGGTGCTCGGGCGCCTGTCGGACCAGCAAGTGGTGGTGCAGCGCCCCAGCCACACCGCGCACCTGGCCGCGCCCGACCCGCAACAGGCGCGGCAAGTGCTCAGTGCCCGGCGCCTGGCCGAAACCACCTTGATCAGCCTGGCCGCACAGCGCGCACGGCCAGCGCAAGTCCGGCAGCTGCGTTCACTGGTCGAGCGTGAGCGCCAGCATCACGAACGTGGCGAGCGCTGCGCAGCCATCCGCCTGGGCGGCGAGTTTCACCTCAAGCTTGCTCAAGTGGCCGCCAACGCGCCGCTGGAGCGGTTTCTCAATGGCCTGGTGCCGATGACCTCGCTGATCATCGCCCGCTACGAATCACCCTGCTGCGACCACTGCGCCTGGGAAGAACACGCCGCGATCATCGACGCCGTCGAGGCCGGTAACGCCGCGGCCGCCCTGGCGCTGATGCACGACCACCTGGACCGCCTGGAAGAAAAGCTCGACCTGGGGCAGTGACGCGATGGGCTGCACGGCAGCCCGTCAGCGCCACCCTTATACTGCGGTAAACACACCCAGCCCCGGAAGGCGGTCGCGTGAACCGGCGCATCCTTTTGCTGCTGTGCCTTCTGCTGGCCCTCGCTGCCTGCGCCGGCAAGCGCCCGCCTGCCCCGCCGCCGCCCGCCGTGCTGACCCCCGCCGCCTGGCAACGCATCGACCAGGAACTGATCGACGCCTCCGTCGGCGCCGCCGGTTCAGCCAATGACTACGCACGCCGCTCGATGCGCGTGTGGAAAGAGCAGGTGCAACAACGTACCGAAAGCGATTTCATTCCGTGGTTCACCGGCTACTGGACCCAGCAATGGCTGACGTTGAAAGTGGCCTGGTACAAGCTCGACAGCGGCGAGGGCCGCGAGCCGGCGGAAAAACGCCTGGCCCTGTACCTGCAGGAGCAGTACCAGGAACGTGTAATCGAACCGGTGGCCGAGCAGATCAACCCCGAAGGCATTCGCGACCGGGCTTGCGAGCTGTACCTGCAGCTGTTCGGCCAGCAATTGCCAGCCATCATCGAGCGCTACAACGCTCCGGCCGACCAGCTCAGCCAGCGCCTCAACCGCATCCCCGCGATCAACCTGGGGCCACCGGCCGCGCGCAACGCCAGCCTCTATCAATTGCTCAAGGCCAAGCCGCTCGACCAGCAGCCTGCCTGGGCGGCTCTGCGCGAGCACCTGCACCAGCAAGCCGCCAAAGGCCCCGGCAAGACCGACGTGGGCCTGTCATCGGTGGCCACCCGCGCCAGCGAAAAGCTCGGGGCCACCCTGGCCCCACGCGGCATCGCCAGCGCCGTGGCAAGCGCGGTGGGCAAGGTGGCTGGGGCGATGATTTCGATAGCGGCGGCGGGTTATGGCATGGTCACCCATGACCGCGAGCATCCGGAGATGGTCGAGCAGCTGCGGGTGATCCTCAACGTGGCGCTGAACCAGGAGTGGCAGGAGCTGATGGAGAACCGCCAGAGCGGCGCCATGGCGGGGGTCTACTACCTTTCGGGGCAGGTCGAGGACAGCTTGCTGGCCAGTGCGCCAAGACCACGGCAAGAGCAACAGCAGCCGATCCAACCTGCACGACAAGAGCCTTTGTTGATTCGCCTGCCCCCTTAGTGCGGATCAGGCCGTGGCCATCGCCGATGTCGGCAAACCGAAGATACGGTCGAACGCCCAGTTGTAGGCAAAGGTGTAGCACGGCACCAGAATGATGAACGCCAGGTCCACCAGGAACGCCTCGACCAGGCTCATGTCCAGCCACCAGGCGATCAGCGGGATCAGGTACACCACCAAGGTCAACTGGAAGCCGATGGCGTGCGCCACCCGCCGCGCCACGCTGCGGCCACGCTTGGCCTGGCGGCTTTCCCAGTACTCGAACAGGCTGTTGTAGATCAGGTTCCAGAGCATGGCGATGGTGGTGATCATCACCGCCAGCGGCCCAGTGTGCGAAGCCTCGGTATCCGACAGGTAGGCCAGACCCAGGGTCGACATGCACAGGCCGATCAATTCATAGAAGGTCACGTAGACCAGTTTGCGTTTCACTCCCTGCACGGGATTTTTCCTCATGTGTCACAAAGCCAAGACGCAGGAGAATGCTTCAAACTTATTGACAGATAAAGTCGGCAGCTTTCAGATTCATTGACAGGAGGCTGCCATGAACTTTTCCAGCGACAACATTCAGCTATTTCTCGCCGTGCTCGACCGCGGCTCGTTTTCCGCCGCTGCGCGCACCCTTGGCCGAGTGCCCTCGGCGGTCAGCATGGCGATCGGCAACCTTGAGGCCGAGCTGGGTTATGCCTTGTTCGAGCGCGGCGCGCGCGAAGTTCAAGCCACCGCCCAGGCCCGGGCACTCGAACCGCACGCCAGGCTGATCGCCGAACAACTTGGGCTGCTGCAGGTTCACGCCCTGGAATTGTCACAAGGGCTGGAAAGCAGCCTGACCCTCGCCGTGGTCCCCGACATCGACCACCGCCCGCTGCTGGCCGCCATCGCCGGACTCGGCGAGCGCTATCCCTTGCTGGACATCCAGCTGCTCAGCGCCCCGCAAGAAGAAGCACTGCAGTTGCTCGACAGTGGCCGCGCCGACCTGTGCCTGGCCTTCGCCGGCCTGCAGGTCGATGCCCGCCGGGGGTTTCAGCACATCGGCATGGAATCGCTGGTGGCTACCTTGTCACCCGCCCATCCGGCGTTGCTCGACGGGCGCATTCACTATCTGGAAGACCTGATCAACGTGCGCCAGATCCTGGTGCGCAGCCGCGACCTGCCAATGGCCGACCCACGCGCACTCATTGGTGCCACGCACTGGTCCACCGACAGTTTCGATTTCGCTTTGCAAATGGTCGAGGCCGGCCTTGGCTGGGGTGACCTGCCGTTGGCCCGGGTGGCACCGCTGATCGACGCCGGGCGCTTGGTGCGCCTGCACTTTCGCAATACCCGCAACGAGCTTGAGTTGCCGATTCATGCCTTTTGGCGCAAGCAGCAACCGTTGCGTCAGGCCGCACGTTGGCTGATCGAACAGCTAGCCAAACGCTAGCGCACCGTCCGTCGAAAGCGCTTCGGTTTGTAGCGCCAAGCGCTTCAATTTTCTAGGCCAATTGCCGATATCACGGAGGACAGGACCCGCCATCGCGCCACGAGCGTGCGGCGCCCTACCCTCCCTGGCTCAAGGTCTCGAAACATGAACCTGAAATTCCGCCACAAGATCCTGCTCAGCGCCTGCGGCGTCGTGGTGCTGGCATTTGCCCTGTTCACGCTCTACAACGATTACCTGCAACGCAACACCCTGCGCCAGAACATCGAATCGTCGGTGCAACAGTCCGGCGCGCTAACAGCGAGCAGTGTGCAGAACTGGATGAGCGGGCGCATCCTAGTCCTGGAAAACCTGGCTCAGGACATCGCCCAACAAGGGGCCGGCGACACCCTCGCAGGGTTGATCGAGCAGCCTTCATACACGCGAAACTTCCTGTTCACCTACCTCGGCCAGGCCAATGGTGTATTCACCCAGCGCCCCGACACGCAGATGCCGGCCGGCTACGACCCACGCCAACGGCCGTGGTACGGGAGTGCGGCAAGCGCCGGGCAGACCGTGCTCACCGCCCCCTACCAAGGCGCCGTCGGCGGCCTGATGGTGACCATCGCCACGCCGGTCAAAAGCAAGCAGAACGGCGAGCTGATCGGCGTGGTCGGCGGCGACCTGACCCTCGACACCCTGGTGCAGATCATCAACTCGGTCGACTTCGGCGGCATCGGCCACGCCTTCCTCGCCGACAGCAGCGGCCAGGTCATCGTCAGCCCCGACAAAGACCAGGTGATGAAGAACCTCAAGGACATCTACCCAGGCTCCGGGCTGCGCGTCTCTGCCGAGCTGCAGGATGTCACCCTCAATGGTCAGCAGCGGCTGATTGCCTTCACCCCGGTGGCCGGCCTGCCTTCGGCCCAGTGGTACATTGGCCTGTCGATCGACAAGGACAAGGCCTACGCCGCACTCAGCCAGTTCCGCACCTCGGCGATCATCGCCATGCTCATCGCCGTCGCGGCCATCGCTGGCCTGCTGGGCCTGCTGATCCCGGTGCTGATGCGCCCGCTGACCACCATGGGCCGTGCCATGCGCGACATTGCCGAGGGTGAAGGCGACTTGACCCGCCGCCTGGATGTGCAGAACAAGGACGAGTTCGGCGAACTGGCCACCTCGTTCAACCGCTTCGTCGAACGTATTCACACCTCGATCAGCGAAGTGTCCTCGGCCACACGTCTGGTGCACGACTTGTCGGAAAAAGTGGTCTACGCCTCGAATGCGTCGATCACCGGCTCCGAAGAGCAGAGCATGCGCACCAACAGCGTGGCGGCGGCGATCAACCAGCTGGGCGCCGCCACCCAGGAAATCGCCCGCAACGCCGCCGATGCCTCGCAACATGCCAGTGGTGCCAGTGAGCAGGCCAATGGCGGACGGCAGGTGGTCGATGAGGCGATCAGCGCCATGACCGCGCTGTCGCAGCGCATCAGCGAGTCGTGCGAGCAGATCGAAACGCTGAATGCCAGCACCGACGAAATCGGCAAGATTCTCGACGTGATCAAGGGGATCTCCCAGCAGACCAACCTGCTGGCACTCAACGCCGCCATCGAGGCAGCCCGTGCCGGCGAGGCTGGGCGTGGTTTCGCCGTGGTCGCCGACGAGGTGCGCAACCTGGCGCACCGTACCCAGGAATCGGCCGAAGAGATCCACCGCATGATCACCAGCCTGCAGGTCGGCTCCCGCGAAGCGGTACACACCATGAACACCAGCCAGGTTTCCAGCGAACAGACCGTGCAAGTGGCCAACCAGGCCGGCGTGCGGTTGGCCAGCGTCACCCAGCGCATTGGCGAAATCGATGGCATGAACCAGTCGGTGGCCACGGCGACCGAAGAGCAGACTGCCGTGGTCGAGAGCCTGAACCTGGACATCACTCAGATCAACGCCCTCAACCAGCAAGGGGTGGAGAACCTCAACCAGACGTTGCAGCATTGCGATGCGCTGGCGCAGCAGGCCGGGCGCTTGAAGCAGTTGGTGGGCAGCTTCAGAATCTGAGCCAAACCCCATCGTCGGCCTGCCGGCGATGGGGTGGTTATAACCTAATAACGAACAAGTCTATTTGGCTATAAAAAACTATCTATATGCTGGCACCCATCCGATAACGGGCAAAGCTGGGCGGTCGAGTAGCGTATGGATGTAGGTTCTTTCGGTTTCACCCTTGCCGGATTGGTTGTGGGTTTCATCGTCGGCATGACCGGCGTCGGTGGCGGCTCGCTGATGACGCCGATCCTGTTGTGGTTTGGCATCAACCCGGCCACCGCCGTCGGCACCGATCTGCTTTACGCCGCCATTACCAAGGCCAGTGGCGTCTGGGTTCATGGTCGCAACAAGAACATCGACTGGAAGATCACTGGCTGGCTCAGCCTGGGCAGCGTCCCGGCTGCAGCAGTGACGCTGTGGTTCCTCAGCACCCTGCACACCGACACCTCGGCGCTCAACGCCATCATCAAGCAAGGCTTGGCAGTGGTGTTGATCCTCACCGCGCTGGCGATCCTGTTCAAGTCGCGCCTGCAGGCCTTCGCCAATCGCCATGCCGGTGACCACTACCACCTCAGCGACCGCAACCTGAACATCCTCACCGTTCTGACCGGCGTGATATTGGGCGTGATGGTCACGCTCACCTCGATTGGTGCTGGCGCGCTGGGTACCGTGGCGCTGTTCCTGCTCTACCCCTTCCTGGTCACCCGCCGCCTGGTCGGCACCGAGATCGCCCACGCCGTGCCACTGACGCTGGTTGCAGGCCTGGGGCACGCTGGCATGGGCAACATGGATTGGTCGCTGCTGGGTTACCTGCTGCTCGGTTCGCTGCCGGGTATCTACCTGGGCAGCCACCTCACCGGGCGCATTTCCGACCGGGTGCTGCGCCCTTGCCTGGCTACGATGCTGCTGCTGATCGGCTACAAATTGGCGTTTTGAGGTTTAGGTGCCAGTCGTGAGATTTGTAGTGGCGCACAGATCGAGCGCCGCCTGCGCGGCGCATCGCGGATGAATCCGCTCCTACATGGCCTGGGTAGCACGACACGATTTTTCGACTGGCGCCAAAGCGAACAACCATGGCCTTGCAGGCATAGGTACGTTGCAACACATGTAGGAGCGGATTCATCCGCGATGCACCGCGCGGGCGGCGCTCGATTTCGAAAACGCTAAAAAACGCACGACGGGCACCCTCTAGCCCCCACCCTCTCTCAAGCCAACAAGCCGCAAACGCCAATGCTCGGTAAAACTCAGCTCAAGACGAGATAACGGCAACACATCGATTCGCCGCGCGGCCGACATCGGGCAACCCAGCACCTGCACCATCACCGCACGAATCACCATCGGGTGCGTCACCGCCAACCACTCGCCCGGGGTATCGAACGCCGCCAGCCAGCCCGCCATACGCTGGCACAGTGCGGCGAACGACTCGCCGCCATGGGGCGCACTGTGCGGATCCTGCAGCCACAGCGCCAACGCCTCAGGTTGCTCGTCCTGCAACTGCTTCAGTGCAAGGCCTTGCCAACTGCCCAGGTCGCAATCGGCCAAGGCCGGCTCGACCTTCGCCTGCGGCGAAAACCACGCCGCCGTTTCCCCTGCGCGCCGCTCAGGTGCAGCCAGCACGTGCACGTCGGGCACCACCGCAAATGGCTGATCGTCCAGCGGCAAGATACCGTCGAGGAAACGATGCAGGCACCCGGTCTTCTGGGCCTGGGTCAGGGCATGGCAGATCAACGTCAGGCGTATGGCTTTCACCAGAAGGCTTCTTCGAAAGGTTGGGCCGACTGGTTTATCACGCCAACCGGTTTTTTTCCGCAACAATGTCGCAACAGGTGAGGAACACTGCGCTACGATCACCACTCCTACCTAGGCGAAATGCCACCAGAGCCCACCCGATGCCCGTCAGCCCCTCCTCCCCCAGCCCTCTATTGCTCGCCCTGCGCGAAGGCACCCGTGACTGTCACAAATCACTGGAAGCACGCCTACCCTTCTTTGACACTGACTTCGATGTCGCCGCCTACAGCCGACTGATCCAGGCCTACTATGGGTTTCATGCCCCGCTGGAAGCCTGCCTGGGTGAGTATCAGGAGCCCCTTCGCGCCAAGACACCGGCACTCACCCTTGATCTGCAAGCCCTTCAATTAAGCGCTGCCGACATCGACGCCTTGCCTCTGTGTCAGGCACTGCCGACCATCCGCAACGAGGCCTGCGCGCTGGGGGTGATGTACGTGCTGGAAGGCTCGACCCTGGGCGGCCAGGTGCTGAAACGGGCAATGGCCGAACGCTTTGGGATGGGGCCTGCAACTGGCACAGGCTTTTTCGACGTGTATGGCGCACTGACCGGCAACTACTGGCGCGACTTCCTCGATCGGCTTGGTCAGGCATCGACTGCACCCGCCGCACAAGCTGCCACCGTGCAAGCGGCCGTCGAAACATTCCAATGCTTCGAACACTGGCTCGGGCAGCGCAACGTATTGAGCTAGAGCGGCGCTCTCAACAAATCGAGCAATTGGCCACCATTAATCCCGAAGCGCGTGTCTCGTCCCTTGTTATGTCCAATGACAACAGGGAAGTCGAACCATGACCGATATGACACGTCGCTCGTTGGTGGGCCTGGGCATGGCGTTGCCGCTGCTCGGCCAGCTCAGCTGGGCCAATGAACCCTCTCCCGCGCCAGCCCCCACTCGCGGCCCGGTGCGCATCAATTACAACGAAAGCCCCTGGGGGCCCAGCCCTGCCGCCCAAGCGGCGATGCGCGAAGGCGTCAGCCAGTGCGGGCGCTACCCGTACGAAGCGCAGTACCGCCTGATCGATACCTTCGCCGCCGAACATGGCCTGGATCAGACACATGTGCAGGTGTTCTGCGGCTCGAAGCTGGCGTTGCAGCACGCGGTGATGGCCTTTACCGGGCAACGTAGCCTGGTGCTGGCCGAACCTTCCTACGAAGCGGCTTCCGATGCCGCCGCAGGCCGTGGCACAGCGGTGCACTTCGTCCCGTTGGATGCGCGGCACGCTCACGACATCGACGCCATGCTGTCTGCCGACAGCACACCGGGCCTGATCTACCTGTGCAACCCGAACAACCCCACAGGCACCCTGACCCCGCGCCGCGACATTGAACGCCTGTTGGCGAAAAAACCAACCGGCAGCGTGGTCCTGGTGGACGAAGCCTACATTCACTTCAGCGATGCCCAGAGCTGCATCAATCTGGTCAAGGACCACCCCGAGCTGCTGGTGTTGCAAACCTTCTCCAAGCTTTACGGCATGGCGGGCGCACGCCTGGGGCTGGCCATCGGTCAGGCGCCACTGCTGCAGCGCCTGGAAACCTATGATGGTGACAACGTCGCCCCCGCACCCACCCTGCTGGCCGGTTTGGCCAGCCTCCAGGACCGCCAGCTGATCCCCCGCCGAAAAGCGGACAATGCACGCCTGCGCGACCAGACCATGACCTGGCTTGGCGAGCGCGGCTGGCGTTGCACCGCGTCGCACACCAACTGTTTCATGATCGACCTGCGCGGGCCCGCCCAGCCGGTGGTCGAACGCCTGGCCAAACAGGGCGTGCTGGTGGGCCGGGTGTGGCCGAGCTGGCCGAATTGGGTGCGCGTCAGCGTGGGGGACGAACACGACATGCAGCGCTTTCGCGAAGCGTTTGCCCAGGTGACTGCCAGCTGACTGTCAGCCGCCTGAACCGGCCCTGCCGTCGGTTCAGGCAAATGCCTGCAGCAGCCCCCACACCGGTAACATCGCCACCAATCCCACTGCCACGCGTGGCCAATAGGGCAACAGCATCACCAACACCAGCCCCGCCAGCGACATCACCGCAAACCAGGCCACCGGCCCCATCGCCCAGCCCCATGCCTGGGCACAGAGCAGCAGGCTGAAGGCCAGTGACAACCAACCCCCTGCGCGTAGCGCACGACGCAAAAGCGTTGGGCAGGCCTTTTTCCAGACCTGCTTGTAATGCCGCTCCAGCCCTTGGCACAGCCCGAGCATTCCAGCGTAGGCAAACAGCACACCACCCGCGACCAGCATCATGCTCCCGCCTCCACGCTTCGCCCCGCCCTGCCTTTGAGCGGCGCCGGCACTGCGTGCTGCACACGCCACGCCACCACGCTGAGCAGTACACCCAGCACCAGCGCACAAGCCACGACGCCCAGGCGCAGGGCATCACCCATCCCGCCGAACAGTCCAAGGCCAACACAAAGCAGTGCGGTCAGCCCCAGCTGTTCGACCCACGCCCGGCGCACCGGCCTGAAACCCGCATGCAGCAGCGCCAGCAGCCATACGCCAAAGAACGCTCGCACCTCCCAGGCTTCGCGCTGCGCCAGCTCGACCGGTAGCAACCGGCTGGCCCACAGCAAGCCTACGCAGGCCAGCAACAGCCCGGTGATGAAGCCGACATTGCACACCTCGGCCACCCGATACCAACGTCGCGCCGCTGCGTCCGCGCTGGCCGTGGCGTATTTGCGCCCCCGCTTGACGCAGAACAGCACCAGGCCACTGGCGATCATCACGCAGCTGACCACCCCGCAGACGAAGTACAGCCAGCGCATCGGGTAACCCCCAAACTGGGCGAAATGCAGGCCGACCATCACCCGCTGAGTCAAGGGAGCCGCGCGCCATTCGGTGACGTCGCTGAGCAGTTGACCGCTGACGCCGTCGAAGACCATCGCCTGGCCCTTGGACAAGGCGATGCGATTGCCCAGTTCCGGGCGAATTTCGATGCGTGCCCCGGCGGTGTTGGGGTTGCGAATGTTGAAGCCGGCGATAGGCCCCAGGCGAGCCTCGGCCTGGGCCAGCAGCGGCAGCACATCGATCAGTTGACCCGGCTGTTTGGCCAGACTGCGCGGCTGCTCCATGCGCGCGTTGCCCTGGGCCTGGAAGTAGGCGCGGTTGTCACCGGCAAACAGCGCATCGACACCCGCCGGGATGTAAATGAGCATGAAGATCACCAGGCCGGTGTAGGTGATCATCAGGTGGAACGGCAGCAACAGCACCGCGCTGGCGTTGTGAAAGTCCAGCCAGGAGCGCTGGCCCTTGTTTGGCCGGAAGGTGAAGAACTCCTTGAAGATCTTCTTGTGAATGACGATGCCGGTGACCAGCGCCGCGAGCATCACCAGCGCCAGCGCGCCGACCACGAAGATGCCCCAGTTGCGTGGCAGGTCGAGGGTGAAGTGGAAGCGGAAGAAGAAATTGCCGCCGACGCTGTCACGCACCTGGATGGCCTCGCCGGTCAGCGGATCGAGCTGCACGCTTTCCCCATGGCGGCGGTCGCCGGTGGACACGCGCAAACCTGGCGAGCGCTCGGTGGGCAGGCTGATCCCCCAGTTGCCAGCCTGCGGTTCATATTGCTGCAGATAGGCGATGGCACGCTGCGCGGCCTCGGCCTGGGTCACCTGACGAGCCGGGATTTCCGGCTGCATCCAATGATTGAGTTCCTTGTCGAATACCGCCAGGGTGCCGGTGACGAAGATGGCGAACAGCAGCCAGCCGAAGATCAGGCCGCCCCAGGTGTGCAGCCAGGCCATCGATTGGGTGAAGGTGTTTTTCATGCCAGCCACTCCAGAGCCTGCGGCCAAAAACCGATCAGCGCCAACGGCGCGGCCACGGCCAGCGGCGCCCAGGCGCGCAAGGCGTCACGGCTGGCGAAGGCCCAGAGGATGGCTGCGGTGTAGAAGA
Source organism: Pseudomonas sp. NPDC090233 (assembly GCF_044772285.1). Lineage (NCBI taxonomy): Bacteria > Pseudomonadati > Pseudomonadota > Gammaproteobacteria > Pseudomonadales > Pseudomonadaceae > Pseudomonas > Pseudomonas sp. NPDC090233. The sequence continues at coordinate 93,393 of NZ_JBIVYQ010000005.1, forward strand.
TGAAAGACGGCAAGGTCGCGGCGATGACCGCGTCGGCGGGGGCCAGTGGCAGCAGTCGGGCCAGGCAGGCGCTGGCGGCATAGCTGAAGGCGTAGCCGCCGAGCAGCGCGGCGCCGCTGCGGGAAAGGATCTGCAGCCAGGCGGTTTTGTTGTTCATTGAGGTTTCCTCGGGGGCTGCTTTGCAGCCCATCGCGGATGAATCCGCTCCTACAGGGCACCCCATTCTGTAGGAGCGGATTCATCCGCGATGGGCCGCAAAGCGGCCCCAGCATCAGAACGAGATATTCAGCGAAGCGAACACCGCCCTACCCGGCTGGTTATAGGTATTGGCACCCGAACTGCTGGCATTGCCGCCGCGGTAGATCTGCTTGTCGAACACGTTGTTCACCCCCACCCGCACGTCATAGTTGGCGTTGAACTTGTACCCGGCGCTCACGTCCACCAGCCCATAGGCCTCGACATCCTGTTGCGCCTCGACGTCGTAGTCTTCCTGGGTCCGGTAGTTGTAGCTCGGCGACTTCTGCTTGCCGTAGTACGTACCCGCCACCTGGAACGACAGCTTGTCGGTAGCGCGCCAGTCCAGGGTGCTGTTGACGGTGTACTCGGGGATCACCGACAGCGGCTCACCGGTCTCGCGGTTGTCGTTGTCGAGCATCCAGGTCAGGTTGGTGTTCCAGTCCAGGGTCGGCGTCAGTTCGACGAACAGGTTGCCCTCGATGCCTTCCACCCGCGCCTCGCCGGCGTTCTCCCACTGGGTCACGCGGCGGCCGCTGTTGATGGTGTAGAGCACATCGGTGTCGCCGATGATCTTGTTCTTGTAGTCGTTGCGGAAGTAGGTCGCGCTGGTGCGCCAGGTGCCGCGGTCATACAGCAGGCCGATTTCCTTGTTGACGCTGATTTCCGGCTTCAGGTCGGCGTTGCCCTGCAGGTAGCAGCCGCCCGAGTTGGTCTGCTGCACGCTGCAGCCGTTGCCACGGCTGTAGAGCAGGTAGTTGGGGTTGGACTGGTACAGGTTCGGCACCTTATACGCCCGGGCGATACCGCCCTTGAGCGACAGTGCATCGGTGAGCTTGTGCGACAGGTTGAAGCTCGGGCTGAAGTTGTCGCCGAAGGTTTCATGGTGATCGAAGCGCAGGCCCGGGGTCACGGTGGTATCGCCAATGATGATGTTGTCTTCGACGAACAACGCATAGCTCTTGGCGGTCATCTTCGAGTTGCCGCGGTCGAAGCCGCTGATCACGTCACTGCCACCCCCGCTGGGGTCGAAGCTCTGTGGGCGCAACGAGCCCTGGTCGTTGAGCGACTCATACAGGTATTCGCCGCCCAGGGTCAGCACATGCTCGGTGCTGCCCATCGCAAACGGCAGGTTCACCTCGCTGCTCAGGCGGGTATTGCGCAGCCGCGACATGGCCGCGCCGCTGTCGTTGATCGCACCCTCCGGGCCACCGGCCAGGCCTTCGTTGAGGCGCCAATTTCGCACGTACTCGTAGGCCAGGCTGGTCTTGCTGGTGCCCCAGGTGAAATCGCCCAAGTGGGTCAGGTCGTAGGTGTTGCGCTGCATGACATTGGTTTCGTGGCCATACAGGCTGTTGATCAAGTCGGGGTTGCCGCCACCGTTGCTGTTCATGGTGTCGCCAGCGTAGATGTTGCCCTGCCGGCTGTAGCCAGCGCTGGCTTCGAGGCGGTGCTCGTCGTTGAGCTTCCAGCTCAGCAGGCCGTTGATGTCTTTGTTGCGCACACCCTCGCGGCCGGCGACCAACGCGCTGTTGGCGTGGTCGGCGTTGATGTCGAGGTCGTCGGCGTCGGTCTTGGCCAGGCCGCCGTACAGGCGGAAACCGAGGTTGTCGGTGAGGCCGCCGCCCAGGTTGAAGTTGACACGGCGGCTGACGCCCTCGGCGCTGTCTTCCGGCATTTGCGTGAAAAGGTTGAGGTTGCCTTTGAATTCTTCGGTGGGGCGTTTGGTGATGATATTGACCACCCCACCCATGGCACCCGAACCGTAGCGCGCGGCAGCCGGGCCACGCAGAATCTCGATGCGCTCGACCGCTTCGGCCGGCACCCAGTTGGTTTCGCCGCGGGTATCGCGGTCGCCGTTCCAGCCGTAGCGCACGGCGTTGCGTGCGCTGGACGGCTTGCCATCGATGAGGATCAGGGTGTTCTCAGGGCCCATGCCGCGCAGGTCGATCTGCCGGTTGTTGCCGCGCGCGCCGCTGGCGCTGTTGCCGGTCAGGTTGACCCCCGGCTCGCGGCGGATCAGCTCGGACAGGTCATTGGCGGGTGGATGGCGCTTGATGTCCTCGGCGGTAATGACCGACGAACCCAAGGCCTGGCGCGCCTCGCGCTCGGCGGTGACCAAGGTGTCCTGGATCACCAGGGCATTGTCGGCGACCGGCACTTCCAGCACCTCACCGGCGCGCCGTTCTTCGGTTTCAGCCGCGGTCGCCATCATCGCCGGCGACGCCAGCGCGACAAACGCCAGGGCCAGACTGTTGGGTGAGGTTCTGCACTGCATCGACACATCTCCTGCTATCGGTAAGCGAAAAGGCACATCCCTGCCAGGAAGCCGGGGGCCCTCGCCCACCGGCCCCGCAAACACTGCTTGGAGGCCAACAGGGTTGGTAAATATAGTGATTCTCAATTGTGGTTAAATCTTATTTACGAAACTTACATGTTTGTAACGGAACTTTTCAGAGTTTGTCGCCGCCCGTGTACAGTCGTGTCAGCCCTTTTCACTGCGTCGAGACAATGTCTTCATGCTCCCAGCCGCGCTGATATTCCTGTTCACCTTGACCTTGGTCATCTGGCAACCCAAAGGCCTCGGCGTTGGCTGGAGCGCCACCCTCGGCGCCGTGCTGGCGCTGGTGTTCGGCGTGGTATCGCTGCACGACATTCCGGCGGTGTGGGCGATCATCTGGAACGCCACCGCCACCTTCATCGCCCTGATCATCATCAGCCTGCTGCTGGACGAAGCGGGCTTTTTCGAATGGGCGGCGCTGCACGTGGCGCGCTGGGCGCGGGGAGATGGCCGGCGCCTGTTCGCCTTCATGGTGCTGCTGGGCGCGGCGGTGTCGGCACTGTTCGCCAATGACGGTGCGGCGCTGATCCTCACCCCGATCGTCATGTCGATGTTGCTGGCGCTGCGCTTCTCCCCGGCAGCGACCCTGGCCTTCGTCATGGGCGCAGGGTTCATTGCCGACACCGCCAGCCTGCCGCTGGTGGTGTCGAACCTGGTGAACATCGTCTCGGCGGATTATTTCGACCTGGGCTTCAACGCCTATGCCTCTGTGATGGTGCCGGTGAATCTGGCGGCAGTCGCGGCCACCCTGCTGGTGCTGTGGCTGTATTTTCGCCGCGACATTCCGCTGCGCTATGCCCTCGATGAGCTGAAACTGCCGGCCATGGCCGTGCGCGACCGCGCCACCTTCCGTGTCGGCTGGGTGGTGTTGCTGGCATTGCTGGCCAGCCTGTTCGTGCTCGAACCCATGGGCATCCCGGTCAGTGCCGTGGTCGCGGCCGGCGCGGCTGTGCTGTTCGCCGTCGCCGCACGCGGCCATGTGATCTCCACCCGCCGCGTGCTGCGCGAAGCGCCGTGGCAGATCGTGGTGTTTTCGCTGGGGATGTACCTGGTGGTCTACGGCCTGAGGAACGCCGGCCTGACCGACTCGCTCACCCATGTGCTGAATGGGCTGGCCCAGCATGGCGTGTGGGCCGCCTCGCTCGGCACCGGGTTGATTGCGGCGCTGTTGTCGTCGGTAATGAACAACCTGCCCAGTGTGCTGATCGGCGCGTTGTCGATTCAGGCCAGCGAAGCGGAGGGGGTGGTGCGCGAGGCGATGATCTATGCCAACGTCATCGGCTGCGACCTGGGGCCGAAGATCACCCCGATCGGCAGCCTGGCCACGCTATTGTGGCTGCATGTGCTGGCGCGCAAGGGGGTCACGATTGGTTGGGGGTATTACTTCAAGGTCGGGGTGTTGTTGACGGTGCCGGTGTTGCTGGTGACGTTGGCGGCGTTGGCGGTGCGGTTGAGCCTTTGAGATTGACGGGGCTGCTTTGACGTCCCTGGCGATGTCGGCAACCACTCGAAACAACCTCATGCTTCTTGGTTTTGACCATTCCAAGCAAAATCTCTACGTCAGGGACGTAGGGATGCAGTATGCTGACGATCATTGAAGCTCCACTTTTCTCAAGGCTATGGCCCGATTACTGGACCGCAGAAGAGCACGGGGCATTCATGTCCTTCCTTGCGAATGAACCTGATGCCGGCGCAGTGATTCCCGGTTCCGGTGGATGCCGCAAGGTGCGCTGGAGCATGGAAGGCAAAGTCAAGCGAGGAGCAGTCCGGGTGATTTACATGGCCCAGCTAGCCAACGGTTCGTTGGTTGCACTGCTGATTTATTGTAAAGGTGCCACCGAGAATATACCCGCGCACGTGCTGCGCAAGATTGCGAAGGAGCTCAACTATGCCCCTGACTGAAAAAGAACTGATGCTGCGCGATGCCACCCGCAACATTGGCGAAGAATTGCTGGAGTCCATCCGCGATGTGAAAGCGTGTCGCTATGGTGCGGTGCACCAAGTGGAAGTCACCGAAGCAGCCGAGGCTCGGAGCAGGACTGGGCTTTCTCAACTGAAGTTCGCCGAGTTACTGGGCGTATCGGTGCGTACACTTCAAGAGTGGGAGCAAGGGAGGCGCATGCCATCGGGGGCAGCCCGGTCGCTTCTGCATATCGCGGCTTCTCGCCCGGATGTGTTTCGTGAGGTTCTTCAGGCTCGTTGACCGGCTTTCGATCCTCATCCCACTTCACTTCGCTACCAGAATGGGCCGCATCTGCGGCCCGTACAGCAACCCCTACCCGTGTTCCATTCCTAGAAGCACAGCCTCAGCCAGCGCCAAGCCTTTCTCCAGCGAGCTTTCCGTTGCCGCCAGAAGGCTGCGCATTGGTTCCTTTGCATTTTCCAACGCCAGAGCATTGGTTTCATAGGCGGCCTTTAACGCCGCGACTGCACAAACCATCGCATCCTCCCCCTCGATACCGGCATGGACCGAGAACATCGGTTGATGGGCATTATGACAAGTGCCGAACTGAGATCTGATAGTCAGTGGGCGAGGTTTGCGGGTACCCACAGTGAGGGGATTTTCCGGAGTCATCGGCAGACCTCTCGCAGCGCCGATTGGCGTGATTGTATCGATGAGGATTCAGTGTGGCCCAGGATTGAAGGTGGATCTGGAACGATCTTCTTGAGCATGGTGCGACTTCTTGCAGCTCTCTGTATGACGCTCCGAGCCCATACGCCAATATGGGTGGACGGTGCCGTGCGGGTTGGCGTGCCGGACAGAGGGCCGGTGAGCCAGAAGGCTCCCACACACGGCCCGCCCATAACGGGTGCAGCCATGCAGGGCGCAGCCGCTGGGTGCGGATCTGTCTCGGGACGCCAATCCCGTGCCGCTGAATTTACTGCGGCGGCGAAACATACTCAAGTCCCTGTCTTATGTCAAAGCTTTACTACGACACATGTAAAAATGCGAGCTTTCAAAATCACATCAACTCAATTTACGCGCCAGAACAGTGTGTAAAGTCGCCCCCGCCGCCCCTCACAGACTCACCCGCCACAACCCCGCCATCTGCGTCGTAAACCCCGCACTCATCAACTCCCGCCGCATCGCCCACTGTGCCGCCGCCGGCACCGCCGCGCTGCGCAACGTACCCCGCCCCCAGCGCTCGTTGACACCATCGATCACCCCCATCACCCGCTCCGCCTTCACCGTCTGCGCCGGCGCAAACAGGTCGTCCGTCACCTCCCCCCGCTGGCACAGCTCCATCAGCAGCACCTCCGCCTTGCTGTAGCGAAACCCCTCGCGGTACACCCGCGCCACCGCCTCCAGCGCCATGCGCGTGAGCAGCCGTTCGTCATCGGTGGGGTACGGCAACTGCACCACCACACCGTTGGCGTACTTGGCCTCGTCAGGGTTGAACATGCCGGTGCGGATGCTCACCCGCATGCGCCGCGCCAGCGAGCGCTGCTTGCGCAGTTTTTCGGCTGCACGCATCACGTAGGTGGCCACTGCTTCCTTGATTGGCGCCAGCTCGGTCAGGCGCTGGCCGAACATGCGGCTGCAGCAGATTTCCTGGCGCGGCGGCTCCACTTCCTCCAGTTGCAGGCAAGGTGTGCCAGCCAGCTCGCGGGCGGTTTTTTCCACCACCACACTGAACTGCTTGCGCAGGCGCCAGGGGTCGGCGTGCGCCAGGTCCCAGGCGCTGCGGATATCGAGGCTACGCAAATGCGCGGTCATGCGGGCGCCGATGCCCCAGACCTCGGACACCTCGCACTTCTTCAACACCCAGTTGCGCTTCACCGGGTCGCGCAGGTCGACCACCCCGCCACTGTGCGAGGCCCAACGTTTGGCGGCGTGGTTGGCCAGCTTGGCCAGGGTCTTGGTACTGGCGATACCGACGCCGACCGGGATGCCCGTGTGCTTGAGCACCCGGGCGCGGATATCGCGGCCCAAGCGGTCGAGGTCGCCGGGCATGCCGCTGAGGTCAGCGAAGGCTTCATCGATGGAGTACACCTCCACAGCGGGGACCATGCCCTCGATCACCGTCATCACCCGCTGGCTCATGTCACCGTACAGCGCGTAGTTGGACGAAAACGCCACGACGCCGTGCTGCCGCAGCAGGTCCTTCACTTGAAAGTACGGCTGGCCCATCTTCACCAGCGGCTTGGCCTCGGCGCTGCGGGCAATCACGCAGCCGTCGTTGTTGCTCAACACCACGATGGGCGTACGCAGCAGGTCGGGGCGGAAGACGCGCTCGCAACTGGCGTAGAAACTGTTGCAATCGATCAGCGCAAAAACAGGTAACGGTTTCATCTGGCGGCATCACCAATACTGTACTTATATACAGTTAATCATGCCAATGCGTCGTTGCCCCTACCCACTCATCCGATTTGCATCCTGCGCACCGGCTCCTACAGTTCGAACGTAGCCACACTGCCGAGGCCCACGATGCGCAGCGTCGGAAAAACCCAGCCCATGGCCATACCGAAAATCCCCCGTAGCGTCTGGGCGCTGGGTTTGGTGTCGCTATTCATGGACATTTCCTCGGAGATGATCCATGCCCTGCTGCCGCTGTACATGGTCACCGTGCTCGGCACCTCGGTGGTGGCGGTGGGCGTTATCGAAGGCATCGCCGAAGCCACTGCATCGATCACCAAGGTGTTTTCTGGTGCGCTCAGCGACCGGCTGGGCAAGCGCAAACTGCTGACGGTGCTGGGCTATGGCCTGGGGGCGCTGACCAAGCCGGTGTTCCCGATGGTCTCGGGGCTGGACTGGCTGATCGGCGCGCGTTTCGTCGACCGTATCGGCAAAGGTATTCGCGGGGCGCCGCGAGACGCGCTGGTGGCCGACATTACCCCGCCCGAGCTGCGCGGCGCGGCATTTGGCCTGCGCCAGGCGCTGGATACGGTCGGCGCCTTCCTCGGGCCATTGCTGGCGATAGCGCTGATGTGGCTGACGGCGAGCCACTTCCAGACGGTGTTCTGGGTGGCGGTAATCCCGGCGTTCATTGCCGTATACATCCTCGTGGCCTTCGTGCGTGAGCCGGGCACACCACCTGCGGCACGCTCCGTCCGCGCACCGCTGGCACTGCACGAGCTGGCCCGCCTCGGCCCGCGCTACTGGCGCCTGATCGGCCTGGCGATGATCTTCACCCTGGCCCGCTTCAGTGAGGCCTTTTTGTTACTGCGCGCCCAGGACATGGGGCTGGCACCGCTGTGGGCACCGGCGGTGCTGGTGTTAATGGCGCTGGCCTACTCGCTCTCGGCCTACCCCGCCGGGGCGCTCTCGGACCGCGTGGGCCGCCGTGGCGTACTGATGCTCGGCCTTGGGCTGCTGATCGCCGCCGACCTGTTGCTGGCACTGATGCCGGGCTGGGCCGGCCTGGCGCTCGGAGTGGCAGCCTGGGGGCTGCATTTGGGCTTCACCCAAGGCATCTTCGCCGCGCTGATCGCCGACAGTGCACCGGCCAACCTGCGCGGTACGGCCTTCGGCCTGTTCAACTTATTGACCGGGGTGGCGTTGTTGGTTGCCAGTGTGGTGGCCGGGCTGTTGTGGGATGGCGTCGGCTTCCAGGCCACCTTCCTGGTCGGAGCGGGGTTGGCTGGCGCCACGCTGGCGGGGGTGGCGCTGAGGCCGTCATGAGTGCGGGTCATGGGTGCGCACACTGAAGGTCACCACACCCCAGATCATGAAGTCGTCACCCTCCATGATGTAGCGTGGCGCGAAGCGCGGGTTTTCCGAGCGCAGCAGCACCTGCCCACCCACCTGCTGCAGCCGCTTGCACAGCGGCTCGCCGTTGACCGCGGCGATCACGATATGGCCATGGCGGGCGTCGATCGAGCGGTCGACCAGCACCAGGTCACCGTCGAAGATGCCAGCACCCTGCATGCTGTCGCCGTCTATCCTGACCAGATACATGTGCGGCGCGCGCAGGTTGAACAGCTCGTCCAGCGAGATGGGTTGCTCCATGTGGTCCGCAGCCGGCGACGGGAAGCCCGCTGGCACATGGAACAGGTAGCGCGACACGGCAGCGCTGCCGCCAGAGATGGGGCCCAGGATGGTAGTCATGACACGGCCTTTGAAAATAAACTGTATGCATATACAGTAATCGGTGCGCCGGGTATCCGGCAATTTAGCTGTAGGAAATTTCGACAAGCGGGAGGGGGTACATACCATGTGCGGACGCTTCGCCCAGTATCAGGGCCTGGCTGACTACCTGCGTGAACTGGACGCCGAGCAGGATGTGATCAGCGGCTACGACAACGTGCCCATCGGCCGCTACAACGTGGCACCCGGCAGCCGTGTGCTGATCTTGCACAGCGCCGCCGACGGCCTGCGCATCGACCCGTGCCACTGGGGCTGGGCGCCGTTCTGGGCCACCGGCAAACGGCCGGCGCCGATCAATGCACGGGTGGAGACGGTGACCACCGGCAAGTTCTTCAAGGCCTTGTGGCCACAAGGGCGCGCCTTGGTCATGGCCGATGGCTGGTACGAATGGGTAACCGACCCACATGACCCCAAGCGCAAGCAGCCCTACTTCATCCGCCTGAAAAGCCAGGCACCGATGTTCATGGCGGCACTGGCCGAGGTGCATGCCGGGCTTGAGCCGAACGAGGGGGATGGGTTCGTGATCATCACGGCGGCGAGTGACGAAGGGATGGTCGATATCCATGACCGTCGACCGTTGGTGTTGGGGGCGGTGGATGCGCGGCAGTGGATCGACCCCGAAGTGCCTGCCGAAGAGGCCGAACGGCTGGCGCGTGAGCGGTGCCTGCCGGTGGAGGCGTTCGAATGGTTTGCAGTGAATAAGGCGGTCGGGAATGTGCGTAATGAGGGGGCAGAGCTGATCGTGATGCAGCCCTGATTTTGTAGTGGCTGTGCCGGCCCTTCGCGGGGCAAGCCGGATCGCCGGACCGCCGCTCCCACAGGACCCCACTGATCTCAAGAACAATGAGGTACCTGTGGGAGCGGCGGTCCGGCGATCCGGCTTGCCCCGCGAAAGGGCCATATTGGCCAACTAGACCTGCAGCTCAACCTCCGGCCGTTGCTCCAGCAACGACCAACCGCCCTGCCCGTCCACTTCCAGCCGATGGGTATGGAACCCGGCCAGCGTGCTGCGGTGCCCGACGCTTACCAGCAAGGTCTGCGGCATCTCGTTGCGCAACAGCGAATACAGCGCATGCTCCAGCCCCTCATCCATCGCCGAAGTGGACTCGTCGAGAAACACCACCTGCGGCCGGTTGAACAGCACCCGGGCAAAGGCCAGCCGCTGCTGCTCGCCGATCGACAGGATATGCGACCAGTCGCAACTGACCGCCAGCCGCTCGGCCAGGTGCGCCAGGTTGACCTGACGCAGCGCTTGCTGCATGCGCGGCTCGTCGTCGAATGTGCTGTCGGCCGGGTAGGCAATGGCGGTACGCAAGTCGCCCAACGGCAAGTACGGACGCTGTGAGAGGAACAACGCCTGGGTACCCGTGGGCCGTCTGACTTCGCCTTCGGCGTACGGCCACAAGCCCGCCAGGGAACGCAGCAAGGTGGTCTTGCCACTGCCCGAAGGACCCTTGATCAACAGTGCCTGGCCAGCGTGCAGGCGCAGGTCGAGGTCGGCGATCAGCGTGTGCCCGTCCGGGCGCAGCACCTGCAGGCCAGCGATGTCCAAGGCCTGCGACTGTGCATGAGTATTGACCCGCGGCAACGCGCTGGCCTGCTGGTTGGCATCGAGAAAGCCGGTCAGACGGTCGAGGGTGGCGCGGTACTGGGCGAATGTGTCGTAGGACTCACGGAAGAACGACAGCGCATCCTGCACTTGGCCGAAGGCCTGGGAGGTTTGCATGACATCGCCAAGCTTGATCGCACCGCTGAAGAATCGCGGCGCCTGGAGGATGAACGGGAACACCACGGCCACCTGGCTGACGCCCAGGTTGAAGCCGCTGAACTTCAGATTCCGGAATACCAAGGCCCAGGCGTTGACGATCAGCGCGCCGAAACGGCCAAGCAAGGTGCCCCGCTCCACCTGCGCGCCCTGGTAAAAGGCGATGTTCTCGGCATTCTCGCGCAGGCGCATCAGCGCGTAACGGAAGTTGGCGGTGAGTTTTTCGTTGAGGAAGTTCAGGCGAATCAACGGCCGCCCGAGGCGGAAGGCGATCCAGGTGGCGATCAGCACATACACGTACACCGCAAACACCATCGCCCTCGGGATCTCGATGCCGGCCAACGTAAGCGGCGCCGACAGCCCCCAGAGGATGCCGGTAAAGGCCACCAACGACACCAGCGCGCTGACCGCGCCCAGGGCCAGCGACACCGAGTTGGTGACGTAGGCGTTGACGTCCAGCTCGATACGCTGGTCAGGGTTGTCCACCGGCTCGGCGAGGAACTGCCCACGGTAGTAGGCATCGCCGTGCATCCAGTCGCTTGTCAGGCGCTCGGTCAGCCACACCCGCCACTGAATGCTGAAAGCCTGGGTCACGTAGAACGTGAGCAACGCGCGCAGCACGTGGATGGTTGCCAGCACCGCGAACACTCCGAGCAAATACCAGAACGCGGTCTGATCGAGTGCTTGCAGGGCGCTGTAGAAGCCGTTGTACCAGAACGAGAACAACACGTTCATGCGCACCGAGAACAACGTCAGCACCAGCAGCACGGCGAACACCAGCAGTGGCCTCCAGCTGCGCCGGAAGGTGAAATAAGGCCCGGCGAGCTGCCAGAACTGGCTGCCCCAGCGCGTATAGCGCACGGCCAAGGCAGCGGCGGCGGTGAAGCCGATCAGCGTGATGAACGAAGCGATTGCAAGCCAGCTCAGGCTCTCTTGCAGGGCCTGGTGCCAGTTCATGTCCATGGTGGATGTCCGTGACGAGTGTTTCCGCGAGCGTAGCATTGCGCGGGGATTCGGCTGGCAAATATGACGGACATTTCATGTAGCCAGTGCCTCCAGCACCTTCGAGTCCAACCCCTCCCCGGCATGGGCCTCCACCCACTCCCCCAACTGCTGTCGCATCGCCGGTGTCCAGAAACTCTGCAAATGCTGCCGAACCCCCTTCACCGCCAGCTCATGATTCGGCTCGCTATCAAAATAATGGGCAATCTGGTTGGCCATCTTGACCAAGCTATCGCTGCTCATCGGCGCACCTCGGCTTTCTCCGCTGTACGGCGCTCCTTGAGCAAGCGCCGCTGTTCATCACTGAAGTCCTGGTAACGCTTCTGCCATTCAGACGGATGGAAAACCTTCACCACCTCCACCGCCGTGACCTTGTATTCAGGACAGTTGGTGGCCCAGTCGGAGTTGTCGGTGGTGATCACGTTGGCGCCGGATTCGGGGAAGTGGAAGGTGGTGTACACCACCCCCGGCGCAACCCGCGCGCTGACCTTGGCACGCAGGACGGTCTGGCCGGCGCGGCTGCCGATGCCAACCCAATCGCCATCGCGGATGCCACGGCTTTCCGCATCGTTCGAGTGCAGCTCCAGGCGATCCGCGTCATGCCAGGCGGTGTTGCGGGTGCGGCGGGTCTGGGCGCCGACGTTGTACTGGCTGAGGATGCGTCCGGTGGTCAGCAGCAGCGGGTAGCGGCTGTTGACCTTCTCGTCGGTAGGCACGTAACCGGTGAGCATGAAGCGGCCCTTGCCGCGCACGAACTGGTCGATGTGCATGGTCGGCGTGCCATCGGGCGCGGCGTCGTTGCACGGCCACTGCAGGCTGCCGTGGCGATCGATCTCTGCATAGCTGACGCGGTGGAAACTCGGCGTCAGGCGAGCGATTTCGTCCATGATCTCGGACGGGTGGCGGTAGCTCATCGGGTAGCCCAGGGCGTTGGCCAGGGCCACGGTGGCCTCCCAGTCGGCCTTGCCGGCCAGCGGCTCCATGACCTTGCGCACACGTGAAATGCGGCGCTCGGCGTTGGTGAAGGTGCCATCTTTTTCCAGGAACGAGCTACCCGGCAAGAACACGTGGGCGAACTTGGCCGTTTCGTTGAGGAAGATGTCCTGCACGACTACGCACTCCATCGCACGCAACGCGGCGGTAACGTGCTGGGTGTTGGGGTCGCTCTGGGCAATGTCCTCGCCCTGGCAGTACAGCGCCTTGAAGCTGCCATCCAGCGCGGCTTCGAACATGTTGGGGATGCGCAGGCCCGGGTCGGGCTGCAGGGTCACGCCCCAGGCCTGCTCGAACTCGGCGCGCACGCCCTCGTTGGAGATATGCCGGTAGCCCGGCAGTTCGTGCGGGAACGAGCCCATGTCGCACGAGCCCTGCACGTTGTTCTGCCCACGCAGCGGGTTCACCCCCACCCCTTCACGGCCGATGTTGCCGGTGGCCATGGCCAGGTTGGCGATACCCATCACGGCCGTGCTGCCCTGGCTGTGTTCGGTCACGCCCAGGCCATAGTAGATCGCCGCATTGCCACCGGTGGCATACAGCCGCGCGGCGGCGCGGATCTGCTCGGCGGGCACGCCGCACACAGGCCCCAACACTTCCGGGGCGTTTTCAGGCAGGCTGACGAAGTCGCGCCAGCGGGCGAAATCCTCGGTTTCGCAACGGGCGTCGATGAAGCGCTGGGCCAGCAGCCCTTCGCTGACGATCACATGGGCCAGGGCATTGAGCATGGCCACGTTGGTGCCGGGGCGCAGCTGCAGGTGCAGGTCGGCGCGGGCGTGCGGCGAGTCGACCAGGTCGATGCGCCGTGGGTCGATGACGATCAGCCGCGCGCCCTGGCGCAGGCGGCGCTTGAGCTGCGAACCGAACACCGGGTGGGCATCGGTGGGGTTGGCGCCGATCACCAGGACCACATCGGCCTGCATCACCGAATCGAAGCTCTGGGTGCCAGCCGACTCGCCCAGCGTCTGCTTCAGGCCATAGCCGGTCGGCGAATGGCAAACCCGCGCGCAGGTGTCGACGTTGTTGTTGCCGAACGCCGTGCGCACCAGCTTTTGCACCAGGTAGGCTTCTTCGTTGGTGCAGCGGCTGGAGGTAATGCCGCCAATCGAGTCGCGCCCGTATTTGAGCTGAATGCGCCGGAACTCGCTGGCTGCGTAGGTGACGGCCTCGTCCCAGCTGACCTCCTGCCACGGGTCTTCCAGACGCTTGCGGATCATCGGTTTGGTGATGCGGTCGGGGTGGGTGGCATAGCCCCAGGCGAAGCGACCCTTGACGCAGGCGTGGCCGTGGTTGGCGCCGCCGTTCTTGTCCGGGACCATGCGTACCAGCTGGTCGCCCTTCATCTCGGCGCGGAACGAACAACCGACGCCGCAATAGGCACAGGTGGTGATCACCGCGCGCTCGGGCTGGCCGATCTGCACCAGGCTTTTTTCAGTCAGGGTCGCGGTCGGGCAGGCCTGCACGCAGGCGCCGCACGACACACATTCGGAGCTGAGGAAGTCGTCGCCACCGGCTGCAGCCACCCGTGACTCGAAACCGCGCCCGGTGATGGTCAGGGCGAACGTACCCTGGATATCCTCGCAGGCGCGCACGCAGCGGCTGCAGACGATGCACTTGCTGGGTTCGTAGTCGAAGTACGGGTTGGAAACGTCTTTTTTCTCAGCCAGGTGATTGGCACCGTCATAGCCATAGCGCACCTCGCGCAGGCCGACCTGGCCGGCCACCGTCTGCAGTTCGCAGTTGCCGTTGGCCGAGCAGGTCAGGCAATCGAGCGGATGGTCGGAAATGTACAGCTCCATCACGTTGCGGCGCAGGCCGGCCAGGCGTGGCGTTTGCGTGCGCACCACCATGCCTTCGCTGACCGGCGTGGTGCACGAGGCCGGGTAGCCGCGCATGCCGTCGATCTCGACCATGCACATCCGGCACGAACCGAAGGCTTCCAGGCTGTCGGTGGCGCAGAGTTTGGGGATGCTGGTGCCGAGCATGGCGGCGGCGCGCATCACCGAAGTGCCTGCCGGCACGCTGATGCTGCGGCCGTCGATGTTCAGGCTGATCTGCACGTCGCTCTCGCGAGCGGGCGTGCCCAGGTCGCTCTCGGGGTCGAAGTAGTTGATCACTGCGCGGCCTCCGTGGTGGTCAGCCCAAAATCGGCGGGGAAGTACTTGAGGGCGCTGGCCACCGGGTAGGCGGTCATGCCGCCCATGGCGCACAGCGAGCCGTATTGCATGGTGTCGCACAAGTCGCGCAGCAGCAGGGCCTGGTCGTGACGCTCGGTGAAATCGCTGGTCGCGATCAGGCGGTCGACCACCTCCATGCCCCGAGTCGAACCGATGCGGCAGGGCGTGCACTTGCCGCAGGATTCCTCGGCGCAGAACTGCAGGGCGAAGCGCGCCATGCTGGCCATGTTCAAGGTGTCGTCGGCCACCACCACGCCGCCGTGGCCCAGCATCGCGCCCATGGCGGCGAAGGCCTCGTAGTCCAGTGGCGTGTCGAAATGACTGGGCGGCACCCAGGCGCCGAGCGGGCCGCCGACCTGCGCGGCTTTGAGTGGCCGACCGCTGGCGGTACCGCCACCATAACCCTCGACCAGTTCGCGCAGGGTCAGGCCGAAAGCGCGCTCCACCAGGCCGCCGTGGCGAATGTTGCCGGCCAGTTGGAACGGCATGGTGCCCAGCGAACGGCCCATGCCGAAGTCGCGGTAGAACGCCGCGCCCTTGGCCAGGATGGTCGGCACCGACGCCAGGGTGAGCACGTTGTGCACCAGTGTCGGCAGGCCGAACAGACCTTCGAGCGCGGGTAATGGCGGCTTGGCGCGAACGATGCCGCGTTTGCCTTCGATGGATTCGAGCAGCGCGGTTTCTTCGCCGCAGATATAGGCGCCAGCGCCGACACGCACTTCCAGGTCGAAGGCCTGACCGCTGCCAGCCACGTCAGTGCCGAGGTACCCGGCGTCACGCGCAATGGCGAACGCCTGGTTGAGCACGCGGATCGCGTCGGGGTATTCCGAGCGCACATAGATGTAGCCTTTGTCGGCGCCGACAGCCAGACCCGCGATGATCATCCCTTCGATCAGCAGGAAGGGATCGCCCTCCATCAGCATGCGGTCGGCGAAGGTACCCGAGTCGCCTTCGTCGGCGTTGCACACCACGTACTTCTGCCCTGCCCCGGCATCGCGCACGGTGCGCCACTTGATGCCCGCCGGAAACGCCGCGCCGCCACGGCCACGCAGGCCGGAATCGAGCACGGCGGCGACCACGTCGGCACCGCCCAGCGCAAGAGCACGTTCAAGGCCTTTGAAACCACCGTGCGCGCGGTAGTCATCCAGCGACAGTGGCCGGGTAATACCGGCACGGGCGAACAGCAGGCGCTGCTGGGTTTTCAGATAAGGGATTTGCTCCACCAGCCCCAGCGCCAGCGAGTGGCCACCGGGCAGGCCCGCCAGAGCATCCAGCAACGAAGGTACGTCTTCAGGCGTGACCGGGCCGAAGCCCTGGCGGCCCTCTGCGCTTTCACACTCCAGCAACGGCTCCAGCCAGTACAAACCGCGTGAACTGGTGCGCTGGATGTCCAGTGGCAACTGACGACGTTCGGCCTCGCGCTGCAAGGCCTCGGCAACCTGATCGGCACCCACGGCGCGGGCCACCGAATCGCAGGGAATGAACAACTTCAGCATGCTGGGTCCTCCAGGCAACCGTTGACCAGCGAGCGCAACCGCTCGGGTGTCAGGCGCGCATGCACCTGGCCATCCAGTTCAAGGGCCGGCGAACAGGCGCAGGCGCCCAGGCAGTAAACCGGGCGCAAACTGATAGCGCCGTCGGCACTGGTGCCGTGGTCGTCCAACGCCAGCTGTTCGCGCAACTGCGCGGCCAAGGTCTCGCTGCCCCGGCTCTGGCACGACTCGGCGCGGCACAGACGCAGGGTGTGACGTGCAGGCGGTGAGGTACGGAAGTCGTGGTAGAAGCTGATCACCCCGCGCACCTCGGCCAGGCTGAGGTTGAGGGCATGGGCGATGTCGTCGACGGCGCCATCGGGGACGTAACCGATGTTTTCCTGGATGGCATGAAGGATCGGCAACAGCGCGCCGGGAGTGTCCTTGTGGCGGCTCAGGATGCTATGAATCACGGGCAGGTGGAGCAGTTCATCAGGCATACAGCGGACCTCGGCATCACGGCCCCGCCTGTTGTGTAGTGGGCAGGTGACCGGCGTGTTCTGCTGCGGCACACCGCCCACGTCACGGTTGCGTGGTTGTCGGCAGCCTCCTTGCCGATGGCCGTGCGTCTGCGCGCACTGGGCTCACGGGCATCTCACAAGCATGGCACTTGTGGCGCCGAAGGGATGCGCGCGAGCGACCAGGCGCATCCTGAAACCGACCAGCGAGTCAGTGGGAACTGTGCTTGCGCATCCCCATATGCGCATCATCCATCAACGCCTTGGCCATCTCGCACAGGTAATGCGAAGCCCAGACCAGAGAGGGCTCGTTGTCCATCACCCCGATGAATGACGCCCGTCGCGAGCAGTCCATCAGTAGCGACGCCTGTTCGATGGCATGGCTACAACAATTGCCGGGCTCGACGCGGAACAATCGCTTGCCTTCGACCCCGCTAGCCATGCAGACAGCGGAGCCTACTGTGAAGCCCATCCTGCCGGTGTCTTCTGGGCGTTCCTTATCCATTTTCAATCCTCCAGACCTGTTGGGGCTAAGCGGTCCTCTTCGCGTTACACCGCGAAGAGCGGCGCATAGACCGTCAAAACTTCAATGCATCGTGCGCAGCTGTCGCTGGCTCTTCGACTGTACCTGCGCAATTGCCGACTCCAGCAACGTACGCACCGCTTCCCTCTCGTGCATCACGGTCATTGTCATGATCGTGGCGGGAGACTTGGGTAACGTGGTGATGGCCTGATGGGCCACGGCAAGGCCGCAGAGCACGCATTCGGTGGCTTCGATCAGGGTGTCTTCGAGGTAATGGGAGGCATCTGGGGAGTAAGGTGGATCGGGGACGATTTTGATCATGGCAACTCCAAACACAATGAGTGGGGCCGTCGCCATATCACTTGCAGATGATTGGGTGGCGGCTACGTGCGGGCCTGCAAGACCGGACTTGGAGGCCATACATCCGGCTGGCCCGAAGACCACCCGCACGCAGCCACCATTGAGCAAAGCCAATGGAAGCTGAAGCCAAACCAAGTTCGGGCTTGCAGACCCGGCCGCTGATGCCAGCGACCCTGCGAGACTAGGACGCTCGGTTATCCACCGCAATGGCCCAAAGGGTGATTCAGAAAGGGACTACAAACTAGAGGGTAAATCTGATTCTAAATATGTAGAAAGCCGTTAAAAACAGCACTCTGAAAGTATTGGTAAAGACTTTGCGCAGGTGTCGACAAACGATGAAGCCGTCAGCGCCGGCTCAGCGCCAGGCGCGCGGCAAATAGCACAAAGACCAGGCCAGTCGCCCGGTCCATCCACTGGATGACCTTTTCACGGCGCAACACACCCGCTAGCGACTGAGTTGCACCAATCAGAATCATCGCCCAGAGCAAGCCCAGCATCACGTGGATACTGATCAGACCAAATGTCCAAGCCACCAGGGGCTGGCCTTGCGGGATGAACTGGGGCAGGAACGAGACGTAGAAAATCCCGACCTTCGGGTTCAGCAGATTGCCCAGCATGCCCTTCAAAAACCAGTTGGCTGGTGGCCGAGCGTCCGTTTCGACTGTGCCCAGTGACTGCCTTGGCCGCAGCAGCATGTTTACGCCAAGCCACGCCAGGTAGGCAGCGCCGCAGTACTTGAGGATGTCATAGGCCAATTCCGACACGGCAATCAACGCCCCGAGGCCGAACGCGACCGCTGCGCCCCAGAGCATGCAACCGGCATTGATGCCCAGCGCGGCGTAAATGCCTTGCTTGCGGCCTTCGACGGTGGAAGTTCTCAGGATCAGCGCCGTATCGAGGCCGGGGGTAACGGTCAGCAACGTGGCAGCGAAAGTGAAGGCGATCAGGTTTTCGGCGATGGACATGGACGTCAGGGCCTGAGAGTAAGGAGCACGTAGGTTAGCATGGGGCATTGTTCGCCAGGCATCAGCAGCACGGGCGCATGCCCCGCTCCCTTGTTAGACTATGCCCGCTTGCCATGCGGCTGGCAGTGACGATGCTGCCGCATTCATTAGATGACTAGCATTCTGATTCGAGTGAAAAACAGAAAAATGCTGAATTCAATCCAAATCCTGCGGGCGATCGCGGCATGGATAGTGGTGCTTCATCACTACTTACAGGTCACGTACAGCACAATGCCTACAGACCCGATCTCCACCGCCCTTCACCGATACGGTGCAATCGGCGTGGATCTGTTCTTTGTCATCAGCGGCTTCGTCATCTACCTGTCCGCTTCCAAGCAAATCGTAACGCCTGTTACATTCGCCAAACACCGGATTGCGCGCATTGTGCCGGCCTATTGGATCTTCACGATCATTACCATGGCACTGTTGATCTATATGCCAGGCGTAATTCCACTGACGCTGTTCGACCAAGAATTGCTCGTTAAAAGCCTTTTATTCATACCTACCAGCAACCCCTCCGGCATTGGCTACTATCCAATCATGACCGTCGGTTGGACGCTCAACTACGAAATGGCGTTCTACGGGGTATTTTTTACTTCTTTGTTCCTACCTCGAAAACTCCGCATCGCCGGCTTGGTCTTGGGTACTTTGGCACTCAACCAACTCCTGCCGGCGCTCGGCGGAGCGTTTAAGTTCTATAAAAACACTATCGTTTTCGAATTTATCTTCGGCGTTCTGATAGGGCTGCTCCATCAACGAGGGGCGCTCAGCGCGATCAAGCCCTGGGCAGCACTGGCTCTTGCGGGTGCAGCGTTTTGGATCGTGCTCACGTCAGGGCAGGTTTCGCACAGCCCACTTTACTCTGGCGTCCCTTGTGCTTTGTTGATGATTGCAGCGCTCTCTCAAGAACGTTTCATGAAAGGCATGACAACATTGAACGCGCTGGGGAATTGGTCGTATTCCACTTACCTCTGCCACATTCCTGTCCTCTGCCTGATGCTGGAACTGCAGAAACGAATAAGCCTACCACCTATCTTGACCCTTTTTGCCTCCCTGGCCCTCATAGCCGCTGTATCTGCATTCAGTTTCAAAGTCGTGGAAAGCCCTATTGCCAATCGCATGAAGAAGAAGGAATCTGCACCCCGTCCCGCCGAAAATCGATACGAAACACGTTGAATGAAAACATCGCACAATCAGTTTCCTTGAATCTATCCTGCCCCTCCGCGTCTTCTGATCACATCAGCGACGCGGGCGCAGGCTCTGCTCCCTTGGTAGACTATGCCCACTCCATGCCGGGCGGCAGCCACGTTTAGAAACAAAAGCTCGCTGCCCGCTCTCCCGAACTCGGCTGAATCTACACAACCCACCATGCCTCAAGAAACCGTTGCACAAGCACTCGCACAGCACCCTGAGCCGTCCCGCCGCTTCAGCGTTGCGCCGATGATGGATTGGACTGACAGGCATTGCAGGTACTTCCTGCGCCTGCTCTCCAAGCAAACCCTGCTCTACACCGAAATGGTCACCACCGGCGCCCTCCTCCACAACGACGCCCACCGCTTCCTGCGCCACGACGTTTCCGAGCACCCGCTGGCCCTGCAACTCGGCGGCAGCGTGCCAGCCGATCTGGCAGCCTGTGCGCGCCTGGCCGAGGACGCGGGTTACGACGAGGTCAACCTCAACGTCGGCTGCCCGAGCGACCGGGTGCAGAACAACATGATCGGTGCCTGCCTGATGGCCCACCCGGCGCTGGTTGCCGATTGCGTCAAGGCCATGCGTGATGCGGTGTCGACACCGGTGACGGTGAAGCACCGCATCGGCATCAATGGCCGTGACAGCTATGCAGAGCTGTGCGACTTCGTCGGCCAGGTGCGCGATGCCGGCTGCCGCAGCTTTACCGTGCATGCGCGGATTGCGATCCTCGAAGGGCTGTCGCCGAAGGAGAATCGCGAGATTCCGCCGCTGCGTTACGACGTGGCCGCGCAGTTGAAGGCGGATTTCCCGGACTTGGAGATTGTGCTCAATGGGGGCATCAAGACCTTGGAGGAATGCCAGGGGCATCTGCAGACCTTCGATGGGGTGATGCTGGGGCGCGAGGCGTACCACAATCCCTATGTACTGGCTGAGGTGGATCAGCAGCTGTTTGGCAGTGATGCGCCGGTGGTCAGCCGCAGCGAGGCGATGGCGCAGTTGCGGCCTTACATTGTTGCGCACATCGAGAGCGGTGGTGCGATGCATCACATCACCCGGCATATTCTCGGCCTCGGCCAGGGGTTCAAGGGCGCGCGGCGCTTCCGGCAGCTGCTGTCGGCGGATATACACAAGGCGCCGGAGCCATTGGTAGTGTTCGACCAGGCCGCTGAGCTGCTCCAAGGCCGCTGATTGAGGACATTTGGCCCTTTTGGCCCCCCACCTTGTGGGAGCGGCTTTAGCCGCGAAGCAAGTGACGCGGTGGATGGCACCGGCTTTGCCGGTGTTCGCGGCTGAAGCCGCTCCCACTGGGATCGAAGTAGCTAATGAGAAGATAGCTAACCATTGCCCTTGCGGACCCTGACCGTGCTTATCCCGAAAGCCTGGGAACCTCCTGACGGCCGATGACTCGAATCATCACCTTCGACAAATCGCCACCGCCCCATTGGCCCCTTGAGCGGGCGTCGGGGCTCGGGTAATGTCGAGACATCGCACAGGACAGAGCACGCCATGACCTCCAAGCTGGAACAACTCAAGCAGTTCACCACCGTGGTCGCCGACACCGGGGACCTGGACGCCATCACCCGCCTCAAGCCGGTCGATGCCACCACCAACCCGTCGTTGCTGCTCAAGGCGGCCGCCATCCCTGGCTACGCCGACCTGCTCAAGCAGGTGAAAAGCGACGCCAAGGGCAATGTCGACCTGGCGTGCGACAAGTTTGCCGTGGCTGTGGGTGCTGGCATCCTGAAGGCGATTCCTGGGCGCATCTCCACCGAAGTGGATGCTCGCCTGTCGTTCGACGAGCCGGCCTTGCTGAAAAAGGCCCGTCAGCTGATCGACTTGTACGAAGCCGCCAATGTTTCCAAGGACCGCGTGCTGATCAAGCTGGCCTCCACCTGGGAAGGCATCCGCGCTGCCGAGAAATTGGAAAAGGAAGGCATCCAGACCAACCTGACCCTGCTGTTCTCCTTCGCCCAGGCCCAGGCTTGCGCCGATGCCGGGGTGTTCCTGATTTCGCCGTTCGTGGGCCGCATCTACGACTGGTACAAGAAAAGCACCGGCCAGGACTATGTCGGTGCCGAAGACCCGGGCGTGCAGTCGGTCACGCGCATCTACAACTACTACAAGGCCAATGGCTACGACACCGTGGTCATGGGCGCCAGCTTCCGCAATATCGGCCAGATCGAACAACTGGCCGGCTGCGACCGCCTGACCATCAGCCCGGACCTGCTGGAAAAGCTCAGCGAAGACCAGGGCGAGCTGCCGCGTATCCTCAAGCCGGGCAATGCCGGTGAGGCCAAACAGGTACTCACCGAGAGCCAATTCCGCTGGGCGATGAACGAAGATGCCATGGGTACCGAGAAGCTGGCCGAAGGCATTCGCCAGTTCGCGCGAGACCAGGAGAAACTGGAAAAGCTGATGGCTGACAAAGCCTGATACATATCCGGTTTGCCAGACGGGCGGGAAATGCTCAGCATTTTCCGCCCGTTTTGCTTTGGCCCGTCAAAATGGGCCTCTTTAGCCACCAGAGCTGTTGATGACCGCCCCCACTTCATTGCCCCTCGTTCTAGCCGGCCCGGTTCTGCGCCGCCTTGAGCCTCAACGCCTGGCCATCTGGCTGGTCGCTAGTCAACGCTTGCAACCCGAGTTCGTCGGGCACGGCACGGCCAAGGCGAATTGCCAGGTCATCCCGATCGGCCGGCACGCCTTCATCCACCTGCTGGATATTCACTTCAGCCAACCCTTGCCCGTTAATTGCGCCGTCGAATACGACCTGCTGCTCGACGGCCAAGGCATCGCCGACTGGGCGCCCCACCTGCTCTACCCTGGCCAGCAGCGCCCGAACCTGGTGCTGCGCGAACGCCTGGACCAGCTGCTGCACGGCTCCTGTCGCAAGCCCCATCACCCCGCGGCAGACGGCCTGCTCTGCGCCGACCGCCTGCTTGCGGCGTGCCAGCGACCAGAAGAACGTCCGGCCGTGCTGCTGATGACCGGCGACCAGGTTTATGCCGATGACGTCGCTGGCCCGATGTTGCGGGCCATTCATTCGCTGATCGAGCGCCTTGGCCTGTTCGACGAACAGCTGGAAGGCGCGGTCGTCAACGACAGCCAGGCGCTCTACCAGCACCCGGCCAGCTACTACCACCGCGCCGACCTTCTGCCCGCCCAGGAGAGCAACGAAACCCTGCGCGAACGCTTCTTCGGCGGCAAGCGCAAGCCGATCTTCACGTCCAGCAATGCCGACAACCACCTGGTGACCTTTGCCGAAGTCATGGCCATGTACCTGCTGGTCTGGTCGCCAGTCCCCTGGCAACTGGTACAGCTCGACATGCCCGCGGGCCTCGCCGATCAACACCAGGCGCGCTACCGAGAAGAATTGCCTCGGATCGAAGCGTTTGCCGCCAACCTGGGCCAAGTGGCGCGGGTGATGGCCCACCTGCCCTGCCTGATGATCTTCGACGACCACGACATCACCGACGACTGGAACCTCTCGGCACAGTGGGAAGAAACCGCCTACGGCCACCCCTTCTCGCGGCGGATCATCGGTAACGCCTTGATCGGCTATCTGCTGTGCCAGGCCTGGGGCAACGACCCGGACGGCTGCGAGGCTATGGTTGGGCCATGCCAGGCGCTCTCCAGCCCGCAACTGGACAGCCAGGCGCAGGATCAACTGATCGGGGATCTGCTGCGCTTCCAGGGTTGGCAATTCAGCCTGCCCAGCGAGCCACCGCTACTGGTGCTGGATACCCGTACGCGACGTTGGCGCAGTGAAAGCGACCTGGCCAAGCCCTCCGGTCTGCTCGACTGGGAAGCACTCTGCGAGCTGCAACAAGCGTTACTGGACCATCCTTCGGCGATCATCGTCTCACCGGCACCGATCTTCGGCGTCAAGCTGATCGAGACCGTGCAAAAGCTGTTCAGTTGGCTGGGCTACCCGCTGCTGGTGGATGCCGAAAATTGGATGGCGCACCGCGGTGCGGCGCAGGTGATCCTGAACATCTTCCGCCATTCGCGCACGCCAGGGCATTACGTGGTGTTATCGGGCGATGTGCACTATTCGTTCGTCTACGAAGTGCTGATTCGCCATCGCCAGCGCAGCCCGCACCTGTGGCAAGTCACCAGCAGCGGTATCAAGAATGAGTTTCCCCGCCGCCTGCTGGACGTGCTGGACCGGCTCAACCGCTGGCTGTACTCGCCGCGCTCGCCGCTCAACTGGTTTACCCGGCGCCGGGAGATGCAGGTAATGCCGCGCACGCCCAGCGACAGCAAGGCCGGGGAACGGTTGTGGAACAGTGCGGGGTTGGGGCAGGTGTTCTTTGATGAACAAGGACGGCCGGCACGGGTGTTTCAGCTGAATGCCAATGGCGCCGGGGCGACGGAGTTCTCGCACCGGGAGTGATCAGGTCCGCTCGAGCGCACTCACCAGGTCATGAAAGGCTTCACGGTTGGAGTCATTCAACCCCATGAGAATCTTGTGCGCTTCCAGCACCTTGGAGCGCACCACATCTTCGTTCTGATCCTGCGATGGCAAGTCGGTCAGGCACTCCGTGCACGGCACCGGGCGGTCGACAATGTTGAACACCTGATCGAAGCCCATGGACTGCAACAGGCGCGAGATGTCCGGGTTGGTGGTCACCACGGTCGGCAGCAGGCCAACCTTCTGCCGCGACAGGATTGACAGCTTGGCCAACAGGCCCAGGGTGGTGCTGTCGATGCTTTCGGTTTCCGTCAGATCGATGACGATGGCCGAGAAATTCAGCGCAGTGAAGATTTTCTCGATCGTTGCATCCAGCGCCGAACACAGGGTCAGACGCACTTCACCGACGAACTTCAGTACGAAGGTGCCACTCTGCTCGGCAAACTGAATTCTACCGGTACTCATTGAAGGTTCCTGCTCAACACCAATAGGGCGATATCATCCGGCATCTCCCCAAGCGTAGCCAATCCAAATCGTTGGCGCAGCCCATCCAGGCTACCACCCGCTGCCTTGACGATTTCCGGCAAGGCGGCTTCTTTATCTTTGAGCGTGTCCCCTGGCAAAAGGTCCAAGATGCCATCGGACATCAAGCTCAGGCTGAACTGCGGCGGCAGTTCCATGACCAGATCCTGGTAGGTGGCCTCATCGAACAAGCCGACCGGCAGGCCGCGGCCTTCAAGGTAGCGGGCCTGGCCCGGGGTATACAGCACCGGCAGCGGCAGGTGGCCGCCTACCGCGTAGGTCAGCAGGCCAGTGTCTTCGTCGATCACTCCGCCGACCATTGTCACGTGCTTGCCCAGCTTGCAGTTGATCAGGCCACGGTTGATATGGCTGAGCACTTCCGAGGGCTTGAACTCGCGCAATTTGCTGTTGCGCTTGAATTCGAACATCAGCCGCGTGGTCATGAACTTCAGCAGCACGGTGACGAAGGCAGACGACGCGCCGTGCCCAGAGACATCGGCCAGATAGAAGGCGATGCGCCGGTCATCCACACGGAAATAGTCGGCAAAATCGCCCGACAGGTAGAGCGACGGAATGATCTGGTGCTCGAAGGAAAACTCCCCGGCAACCCAGGGGCTTTCCGGCAGCATGTTCATCTGCACCTGCCGACCGGCGGTCTGATCCTCCTGCAACAAGTGCAGGCTGGCTTCCAGTTCACGGTTGGCTGCTTCGAGTTTGTCGCGGTAACGCTGGTTTTCCACCACCAGGCGCGAACGGTCGAGCGCACGGCGCACCGAGTGTTCGAGCACGGCGAGGTCTTCCAGCGGCTTGATCAGGTAGTCGGCGGCGCCCAGGCGCAAGGCCTCGACTGCGTCACTCATCACGCCTGCACCCGACACCACGATCACCGGCAACTGCGGCGCGCGCTCGCTGACCTGGCGGATCAGTTCGAGGCCGCCCATCTGCGGCATGCGCAGATCGCAGATCACGAGGTCGGGCTGGTGTTCTTCGAAGACCTGGAGCCCCTGCTGGCCATTACCGGCCTGGAGCACGCTAAAGCCACTGTCTTCCAGATAGGCGGCGAGGCTCGCACGGACCACGTCGTCATCATCGATGATCAGCAGCGTTGCACTGATTTTCTGCATGTGGGCGAACGGCGCCGATTGGGGTTGGTGCAGCGGCGTCTGCAAGGCTGACATCCGGCTGCTGGAATTCTCTGTGGTAACACTCTACTTGAGTTGTAGGCCAAGAAGGCGGCCCAGGCAACCGGCAGAGGTACCTTGTAAGGCGCAGACGGTACTCCCATCCGTCAGGCGTTTCAAGCATACGTCGGTCGAGTTCGGTGCTCTTTAATCGCTTAATGACTGGGAGTTATAAAAATGGCGACCCTGAGGTC
Source organism: Pseudomonas sp. NPDC090233 (assembly GCF_044772285.1). Lineage (NCBI taxonomy): Bacteria > Pseudomonadati > Pseudomonadota > Gammaproteobacteria > Pseudomonadales > Pseudomonadaceae > Pseudomonas > Pseudomonas sp. NPDC090233. The sequence goes on from NZ_JBIVYQ010000005.1 coordinate 119,372, forward strand.
GCCTTTATGCATCAAGACTCAAAAATCGTCTTCGACTTCACCGTCCTTGACCTTGAACTCGCGGTTCTGCAAGTAGGCGTTGCGAATGAAGATGTACTTGTCACCCTGAATCAGCTTCTCTGCCGACAGCAGGCTGGCGCGGGTATCGACCACATCCAGGGCGAAGATCGAGTTGCGGGTCGGTACATGATCAATGTAGCGGTACGGCTTGGTGTAGCTGTCCGGGTACTTGGCCAGGCCGTCACGTACGGTGCTTGGGCCGAGCAGCGGGATAACCACGTACGGGCCGCTGGGCACGCCCCAGTAGCCGAGCGTCTGGCCGAAGTCTTCGTCGCTGCGCTCAAGACCCATCTTGGTGCCCACGTCGAAGAAGCCGCCGAGGCCGAAGGTGGTGTTGACGATCAGCCGCGCGGTGTCCACGCCTGCCGCATGCGGCTTGAGCTGCAGCACGTTGTTGGCGAGGTTGGTGACATCGCCCAGGTTGCGGAAGATGTTGTGGATGCCATCTTCGAGAAACTGCGGGGTGACCGCCTGATAGCCTTGGGCCAATGGCTTGAGGGCATAGGTGTCGAGGACGTCGTTGAAGCGGAAGATCGGTCGGTTGACCACCTCCCAGGGATCTTCCTCGGTGGCTGCCTGGGTAGCCGCCACGGGCGCCAGCAGCAAGCTGGCACAGACACAGGCCTGGGTGACTCGCTCGATCACACCGGCACCGATCCTACGCATAGATGTTTCTCCATCGAATTTCTCGGCCGCAAGCGCAACGGGTGCGCCGCAAGTAAGGCGGCAGTATAGAGGCTTGCGGGCTGATAAGCAGCTTTACACATTTTTGCTCATTAATTTGTGAACATCTGTTGCGCGTCATGCCAGCGTCACAATTGCCGATTAGCCTGCGGAATATTTCAGGGAAGTTGCCATGCACGATGCGCCCGCCTTCACCGCTGTGCTGTTCGGCCTGCGTGGTTGCCTGGTCCAGGCTGCCAGCGGAAGCCCCCTGCCCGCCCCCGGCGCCCTCGATACGCTGGCTGGCCTGCGCCGCCAGCAAGTGCCGTGCATCTGGCTCGATGACCTGAACAGCACGCAAGGCAAACGCCTGGCCAGCGTACTGCCTGACTGGCTGCCGGGGCACGTCGCCAATGGTGTGCGCTGGCCAGCGCCGAACGCCTGCTGGCAGGCGTTGATGGCACTCGACAGCCAGCGCCTGGACGGCTGCGTACTGGTCAGCGGCGAGCCGCAGCTACTGCAATCGGGCCTTAACGCCGGCCTGTGGACCATTGGCCTGGCGACCTGCAGCCCGTCCTGCGACCTCGGCTCGCAGCAGTGGCAAGCCATGAACCCTCAGGAGCAGGAACTGGCCCGGGGCAAGGCCACACTGGAACTGTTCCGCCTAGGGGTGCATTCGGTGATCGACCATCTCGAAGCGCTGGACACCTGCCTGACCGACATCGCCATGCGCCGGCGCAAGGGTGAAAAACCCTGACACAGCACCGTTGATGCGGATCATGCAAAGCAGCGGCGAGTGGATTACGCTTGAAGGCAGGTGCGAACCTTTGCCGCTTCGCTGAGGTCCATGCCTTGCCAAGCCATTGATGGAGAACAACCAATGCCTGCCCGCGAATTGCAAGAGCGCCTGAACAGCTTGCGCGAGCAACTGGATCGGAACGTACCGCTTACGGATGAAGAGCTGGCCGCGCTGCATGAGGAAGCCAGACAGATCGAGGCGCAACTGAAACTTGAAGAGGCCACCCCGGACAATAACCTGGTGGATGGTGTGAATTTAGCCATAGAACGCTTCGAGGCCGATCATCCGGACCTGACCGCCACCCTGCGCAGCATCGCCAATTCGCTGCACAGCATGGGTATTTGAGATAGCAAAGGGGCCGCGAAGCGGCCCCAATGACATGCTACTGACGAACCAGTCGCAGGTTCTTTGGGCTGATCGCCCCAGTGCTGCGATACGGGTTGATATCCAGCCCACCCCGGCGCACATAGCGTGCATACACCGTCAAGTGCTCCGGCTGCAGCAGGTTCTTCAGGTCGAGGTAGATCCGCTCCACGCACTGCTCGTGGAAGTCGGCATGCTGGCGGAAGCTGATCAGGTAGGTCAGCAAGCTGGCGTGATCCAACGCCCTGCCCTTGTACTCGACAACCACGCTGCCCCAATCCGGCTGGCCCGTCACCGGGCAGTTGGACTTGAGCAGATGGCTATGCAGGGTCTCTTCCACTATCTGGTCAGGGTTGCAGGCCAGCAGCTCTGGCTGAGGTTGTTCGTAGTTGCTGATGGCAACGTCCAGCCCATCGATGCACTGCCCCGGCAACGCCACTACACCCAGCGCCTCGACCTCACCCAGCGTGCGCACCTGCACACTCACCGGCTTGCCAGCGGCAGCCGACAGGTCTTTCTGCAGGCACGCCTGCAATTCGCTGATCGAAGCAAACACCGTCTGGTTCAACGAGTTGAGGTAGAGCTTGAACGACTTCGACTCGATGATATTCGGCGAGTCGGCGGGGATTGCGAATTCACCGATCGCCACCACCGGCTTGCCCGACGGCAGCAGCCAGGAAAGCTCGAAACAATTCCAGTAATCCACGCCTTGCCACGGCAAGGTCTGGGCGGTCACGCCCAGCTCGGCCCACTTGGCCGTGCGCGGGATCGGGAACAGCAGCGAAGGCGTGTAGGTGGCAATGTATTCGCTGGACTTGCCCAGCGGGGAATGTTCGGCGGCGGGATGCATGGAAACTGACCTGAAGGTTCGGAAATACCCGTAGTCTACCGGTTTTGCAGCCCGCCTTGCAGCGCCCGTCACTCGATGGTCAGTGGGCCGACCATGCCTGCCTGGTAATGCCCCGGCACATTGCAGGCAAATTCGATGGGTGCCGACTGGCGGAAGGTCCAGGTCAGCTCGGCGCGCTGGCCCGGTTGCACCAGCACGGTGTTACCGGCGTCATGACCATGATCCATGTGGCCGTGATCCATGCCCTCGTGATTCATGCCCGCAGTGAAAAGCTTGCCTTGCATGGCGATCATTTCTTTCTGGTGCTCGGCATGCATGGCCTTGTCGCCCAGGTTGAACTCATGGGGCAGCTTACCCTCGTTGATCAGGATAAAACGGACGGTTTCGCCAGCCTTGACGTGCAGGCTCTTCGGCTCGAAAGAGATGTCCTTAAGTACCACCTCGACCGTGCGGGTAGCGTTTGCCGCCTTGGCCGGCTCGCCGAAAGCGAATTTTTTGTCGCCATCTGCCAGGGTTGGCAGGCTTACCAGAGCAAGCGCAGCGGCGATGAACAGGTGTTTCATGATGACTCCAAAACATACAGCAGGGATAAGGCCACTCTAGAAAGGGCTGGCTGGCAGCTACCTGACGGCAAGATTACAACTTTGTCAGCTTCTGTGGCGGCCAGGATAGTCAAGTATCATTTCAGCCATCACATCGCTTCTGTTGGACACTGCATGAAACTGCTGATCGTCGAAGACCAGGCCCGCACCGGCCAGTACCTGAGCCAGGGCCTGAGTGAAGCCGGTTTTGCCACCGAACTGGCCGCCGATGGTGAAACCGGTCAGCACCTGGCCCTGAGCGGCGATCACGACCTGCTGATTCTCGACGTGATGTTGCCAGGCCGCGACGGCTGGCAGATTCTCCAGGCGGTGCGTCAGGCCGGCCTCGACACGCCGGTGCTGTTTCTCACCGCCCGCGATACTGTAGAAGATCGCGTGTATGGGCTGGAACTGGGTGCCGACGATTACCTGGTCAAGCCCTTCGCCTTCTCCGAACTGTTGGCCCGGGTACGCAGCCTGCTGCGCCGCGGCGCCAGCCCCAGCCAGGACACCCTGCTGACGCTGGCCGACCTGCGCCTGGACCTGATCCGCCGCCGCGCTGAGCGCGCAGGCCAGCGCATCGACTTGACCGCCAAGGAATTCGCCTTGCTCGAACTGCTGATGCGGCGTCAGGGCGAAGTACTGCCCAAATCGCTGATCGCTTCGCAAGTGTGGGACATGAACTTCGACAGCGACACCAACGTCATCGAAGTGGCCATCCGCCGCCTGCGCCTGAAGATCGATGATCCTCACGCCAACAAGCTGATCCACACAGTGCGCGGCATGGGTTACGTACTCGAAGAGCGCCCCGACTGATGCGCAGGCTTTCCCTCGGCAGCCGCCTGGCGCTGCTGTTCGCCGCGTGCACTGCCGGCGTTTCGCTGGGCGCCGGGTTGCTGTTCAGCCGGGCCAGCGAGCAGCATTTTGTAGAGCTGGATCAACAATTGCTCGAATCGCGCCTATCGCTCTTGCGCGCCCAGCTTTCCGGCCTGCAAAGCCCTGCCGACCTGAATACCCGACTGCCCGCCCTGCGCAACGAACTCAGCCATCAGGCCGACCTGGCTCTGCGCATCACCGGCAGCGATGGCAGCCTCTGGTTCAGCAGCCGTAGCCCATTGCCCGATGCCCCCACCGCCTCGGGCGTGGCAACGATACATACCGACGGCATCGACTACCGCAGCCTCGCCGTGCCACTGAACGACTACTCGCGGCTGACGTTGTACCTTGATATCACCCACCACCAGCATTTTCTCCAAGGCATGCAGCGGCTGATCTGGCTGACCGTCGGTTTATCGGCGCTGGCCACGGCGCTACTCGGTGCCTGGGCCGCGCGCCGCGGGTTAAGACCGTTACGGCAAATGGGCCAAGTGGCAGCCAGCGTGTCAGCGCGTTCACTGACCACCCGCCTTCCCGTGGCGCAGATGCCGGAAGAGCTGGCGGAGTTGGCCGACACCGTAAATGCCATGCTTCAGCGCCTGGACGATGCCTTTCAGCGCCTGTCAGCGTTTTCCGCAGATATCGCCCACGAACTGCGCACACCGCTGTCCAACCTGCTGACCCACACCCAGGTCACACTTACCCGCCCGCGCAGCCTGGAGGAGTACCGCGAAGCGCTGCATGGCAACCTGGAGGAGCTGCAGTGGATGGCGCAGATGATCAACGACATGCTGTTCCTGGCCAAAGCCGACCATGGGTTGCTGGTGCCGGGTCAGGCCATGCTGGCGTTGCACGATGAAGTGGATGCGCTGCTGGAGTACTACGCCCCGCTGGCCGAGGACGGCGAGGTAACCCTGGTTCGCGAGGGGGAGGCAACGCTTGAGGGCGATCGGCATATGCTGCGCCGGGCCTTGTCCAACCTGCTCGACAATGCCTTGCGCTTTACCCCGGCGGGTGGAGAAATACGCGTGACGCTGGAACCTGGCTCAAGCCTCTGCGTGGCCAATACCGGCACGCCGATCGAGCCAGCTGCATTGGCTAGGCTGTTCGATCGATTCTATCGGGTAGACCCGGCGCGACGGGAAGGCAGCAGCGAGCATGCGGGATTGGGGCTGGCGATTACCCGATCGATCGTCCAGGCCCACGGCGGGTGCATCAGAGCGGAGTGTGAGGATGGCTGGACCCGGTTCGTGATCGAGTTCAGCGACAACCGTTGAATCCTGGGGCACTCCACACCCCAGGATTTCAATGAAGCTCACACCGCCAAGCCAATCGCCGGCTGCACCTGCGACGCCCGGTACGCCGGGTAGATGGTCGCCAGGAAGCTCATCACCAACCCCGCCGCACAGATCATCGCCACATCGCCCCATTGCAACTCGGACGGCAAGCTGCTGATGAAGTACACGTCCGAGGTAAAGATGTGCTGCCCGCTCACCCGCTCGACCCAGCCGACGATCTGGCTGACATTGAACGCTGCAATCACTCCGAGCACACCACCGATCAAGGTCCCTACGATACCGATCAGGCTGCCCTGGACCATGAAGGTGCCCATGATCTGTGCCGGCGTGGCCCCAAGCGTTCGCAGAATGGCGATGTCCGGGCCTTTATCGTTCACCACCATCACCAGCGTGGCGATGATGTTGAACGCCGCTACGGCAATGATCATCAGCAGCAACAGGCCGATCATGGTCTTTTCCATCTTCATGGCGCTGAACAGACTGCCCTGGGTGTGCGACCAGTCATCGGCGCGGTAGGCATCGCCCAGGCCGGCGGCGATGGCCTTGGACACCTGCGGCGCGGCATACAGGTCGTGCAGCTTGAGGCGCACACCCTGTACCTGGCCCGGCGCCCAGCGCTGCATCTCGCCCGCGTCGGCAACATGTATGTAGGCCTGCGAGCCGTCCAGCTCGGCGCCCACCTTGAAAATGCCGACCACGGTCAGGCGCTGCATGCGCGGGGTGATGCCACCCGGCTCCTTGCTGATTTCCGGCACGATCAGGGTCAGCTTGTCACCGGTGTTGAGGCGGAACCGCCGTGCGCTCAGCTCGCCGATCACCACGCCGTACTCACCCGGCTGCAGATCCTGCAGGCGGCCCTGAACGATGTGCTGGCCGACGATCGAGACTTTGCCTTCCTCGGCTGGGTCGATACCACTGACCTGGATTGGCTGCATGGCGCCTTTGTAGGAAAGCATGCCCTCCATCTCGGTAATCGGTGCCGCAGCCATCACCGCAGGGTTCTGCAACGCGGCATCGGCGGCCTTGCGCCAGTCGTCGAGCGGCTGCACGCCGAGGATGCTGGCGTGCGGCACCAAACCGAGGATCCGCGAGCTCATCTCGCGCTGGAAGCCGTTCATCACCGACAGCACCACGATCATCGCCAGCACGCCCAGCGACAGGCCGATCATCGAGGTCATCGAGATGAACGAGATGAAGTGGTTGCGGCGCTTGGCCCGGGTGTAGCGCGCGCCGATGAAGATGGGCAAGGGTCTGAACATGTAGGGAACACCCAATTGAAACGGAGAAACGGGGCAGCACCACTACCCCGTACAAGCGCTTAGATCGCCAACAGATGGCCGTCGTCGAGCTTCAACACGCGGTCCATCTGACGCGCCAGGTTGAGGTCGTGGGTCACCACCAGAAACGCCGTGCGCGAGTTGACGGACAACTCGTGCATCAACTCCTGGATTCCCTGGCCGGTGTGGTGGTCGAGGTTACCGGTCGGCTCGTCGAGCATCACCAGCCCTGGGCGGTTGACCAGGGCACGGGCGATTGCCACGCGCTGGCGCTCACCGCCGGACAGTTCAGCCGGCTTGTGATGCAGGCGGTGGCCCAGGCCGACGCGCTTGAGCAGTGCCTCAGCGCGCTCGCGGGCCTCGGGGATCGCGGTGCGGCCGATCAGCAGCGGCATGCACACGTTCTCCATCGCGGTGAACTCCGGCAGCAGGTGGTGGAACTGGTAAACGAAGCCCAGCTCGCGGTTGCGCAGCAGGCCGCGTGCGCGCTCGCCCAGTGCTGACAGCTCTTCACCGGCCAGCCAGACGCTGCCTTGGGTCGGCCGGTCGAGGCCGCCCAAGAGGTTGAGCAAGGTACTCTTGCCCGAACCGGAACTGCCGACGATGGCCACCCGCTCACCGGCGTGCAGCTCCAGGTTGAGGCCGGAGAGCACCTGCACCGACTCCGGGCCTTCATCGTAGGACTTGCCCAGGTTGCGGCAACTCAGAACGGCTTTATCACTCATGCGCGACTCACTCATAACGTAGCGCCTCTGCAGGCTGGGTGCGCGCCGCGCGCCAGGCCGGGTACAGGGTGGCGAAGAAACTCAGGACCAGCGCCGCACCGCAGACCATGTACACGTCCTGGGCCTGGATCTGCGACGGCAGGTAATCGATGAAATACACGTCGGCATTGAGGAACTTGTGCCCGATCAGCGTCTCGATGCCGGCGATCGCCGCGCTGACGTTAAGCGCGGCGAGAATCCCGACCACGGCGCCGATCAGGGTACCGATCACCCCGATCACCGTGCCCTGAACCATGAAGATGGCCATGATCTGCCCAGGCGTGGCGCCCAGGGTACGCAGGATGGCGATGTCCCCGCGCTTGTCGTTGACCACCATCACCAGGGTGGAAATGATGTTGAATGCCGCCACCGCGACGATCAGCAACAGCAGCAGGCCGATCATCGCCTTCTCCATGCGGATCGCCTGGTACAGGTTGCCGTGGGTACGGGTCCAGTCGCGGCTGTAGTACTCCTGGTCACCCAGCTGCTGGGCGATGCTCCAGGCCACGCGCGGCGCCTGGAACAGGTCATCGAACTTCAGGCGCAGGCCCTGTACCTGGTCCGGCTTCCAGCGGTGCAGGCGGGACAGGTCGGCGATGTTGGTCAAGCCCAGGTAGCCGTCGATTTCGCCGGCTCCAACGTGGAAGGTGCCGACCACGGTAAAGCGTTTCATGCGCGGGAACATGCCGGCAGGGGTGACACTGACCTCCGGAGCGACGAAGGTCAGCTTGTCGCCGATGGCCACGCCCAGTTTGGCGGCGGCCTTGTCGCCGATCATGATGCCCCACTCGCCCGGCGCCAGCTGATCGAGGCGGCCTTGCTGAATGAAGTTGTCGATGATCGACACCTCACGCTCGCGGGCCGGGTCGATGCCGTTGAGCAGCACCTTCTGCACCTTGCCGTCGTGTGTCAGCAGGCCCTGCATCTGGGTGTAGGGCGCAACCGCCAGCACCTGCGGATTCTGCTTTACTTGTTGGGCAAGGGCAGGCCAGTCATTGATCGGCTGACCGCTCTCGAGCGTGGCGTGAGGGACCATGCCCAACACGCGGGTGCGCATCTCGTGGTCGAAACCGTTCATCACCGAGAGCACCACGATCATCACCACCACGCCCAGGGCGAGGCCGATCATCGAGGTCAGGGAAATGAACGAGACGAAGTGGTTACGGCGCTTGGCACGGGTGTAGCGCGTACCAATGAATGCGAAAAGAGGTCTGAACATGTCGGGGCTTGTTCGGAGGAAAGGGAACGTCCTTGTGGCGAGGCGCCTGTGGCGGCTTTACACTCGGACCACCGCCGCTACCATGGGTTCGCCATGACGACATTAGACGAAGAAGATCGCCGCGAATACTACCGCATCGAAGATCGAATCGCACTGGAAATCAGCCCGTTAAGCGCGGCCGAAGCCCTTGAGCCAGAACTGTTGCAGGATGATTCACCGCTGTTCAACCTGCTCAGCGAGCTGCACCTGTCCGACTTCGAGTCGCAGCACCTGCTGCGCCAGTTGAGCGAAAAGGACCGCACCCTCGCCGCCTTCCTGCGCGCGCAGAACAAACGCCTGGACCTGCTCAGCGCGGTCGTCGCGCAAACCCTGCTTGGCGAAATCGGCCAGCCGCAACGGGTGATCATCTCCGAAGGCGGCATCGAATTCGCGCAACACCAGCAGATCGCTCCCGGCACCCGGGTCAAGGTGAAGATGGTGCTGATGCCCCGCGCCCACGGCCTGCTGCTGCGCGGCAAGGTCACCCACTGCGACCCGCGCCCGGAGGGCGATTTCGAGGTGGGTACGGAATTCACCGACATGACCGATGCCCAACGGCAACTGCTGGCCCGCTATATCCTGCAACGCCAACAGCAGCAACGGCGTCAGCAACTGGAACAAGACGGCCCCGCCTCCTGAGCCCCATTTCTCTGATTTGAAGGAACGAACGTGACCCTGATCTACGGCCACCGCGGCGCCAAGGGCGAAGCGCCCGAGAATACCCTGCACAGCTTCCGTCAGTGCCTGTCCCACGGCGTGACCCGCTGCGAACTGGACCTGCACCTGTCGGCCGACAACGAGCTGATGGTTATCCACGACCCTACCCTCAAACGCACCACGGGCCGGCGCGGCAAGGTGGTCGAGCACCCGGCGGCGGACCTTGTCACCATCGACGCGCGCAAGGGCGGCCCGGGCCATGTGCAGCCCTGCCCTATCCCACGCCTGGAAGAACTGTTCGAAAAGTGTGCCTTCGAGCACTGGCAACTGGAGGTCAAGAGCGCTTCGCGCACCCGCGCCGCCACCACCGTGCTGGCCATCCGCGAACTGGCGCAGCAATACGGCCTGCTGGACAAGGTAACCATCACCTCCAGTTCACGGGAAGTATTGGGTGCCGCGCTGGAGCTGGTGCCGGACGTGAAGCGCGGCCTGGTGGCCGAGTACGCCTGGCTCGACCCGCTGAAGGTCGCGCAGAACTACGACTGCGAGATGCTGGCGTTGAACTGGACACTGTGTACTCCTGAGCGCCTGCTCAAAGCCCAGGGCCAGGGTCTGCATGTGTCGGTGTGGACGGTCAACGAACCGGCACTGATGCGCCGGCTCGCTGATTTTGGCGTGGACAGCCTGATTACAGACTTTCCCGGTTTGGCCAAGACCACCCTCGGGTAGGGCTGAAATCGGTCTCCCCGACCGGCTCAGGCCACCGGCCGGAGCCGCTTAAAAAAGCCGGTTCAGGCCGTCGTAGGCAGCTACTCGATAGGCTTCGGCCATGGTCGGGTAGTTGAACGTGGTGTTGACGAAGTACTTCAGGTTATTCAGCTCGCCCGGCTGGTTCATGATCGCCTGGCCGATGTGGACGATTTCCGAAGCCTGGTAGCCGAAGCAGTGCACGCCGAGGATTTCCAGGGTTTCGCGGTGGAACAGGATCTTCAGCATGCCTTGCGGCTCGCCGGCGATCTGCGCACGCGCCATGCTCTTGAAGAAGGCCTTGCCCACTTCGTACGGCACCTTGGCCTGGGTCAGCTCCTGCTCGTTCTTGCCGATCGAGCTGATTTCCGGAATGGTGTAGATGCCGGTCGGCACGTCGTTGACGAAGCGCCAGCTGCCATTGTCGACGATGCTGCCTGCCGCCGAGCGGCCCTGGTCGTGGGCGGCGCTGGCCAGGCTCGGCCAGCCGATCACGTCACCGGCGCCGTAGATGTTCGGCACGCTGGTGCGGTAGGCCTCGTCGACCTCGATCTGGCCGCGGCTGTTGACCTTGATGCCGATGTTTTCCAGGCCCAGCTTGTCGGTGTTGCCGGTACGGCCGTTGCACCACAGCAAGGCGTCGGCCTTGATCTTCTTGCCCGACTTCAGGTGCAGGACCACACCATTGTCCAGGCCTTCGACACGCTCGTACTCTTCGTTGTGGCGTACGGTGATGTTGTTGTTGCTGAAGTGGTAGCTCAGCGCCTGGGAAATTTCCGAGTCCAGGAAGCTCAGCAACTGACCACGGTTGTCGACCAGCTCGACCAGCACACCCAGGCCGCTGAAGATCGAGGCGTACTCGCAACCAATAACACCGGCGCCGTAGACGATCAGCTTGCGCGGGGTGTGGCTGAGGCTGAGGATGGTGTCGCTGTCGTAGACACGCGGGTGGTGGAAGTCGATGTCGGCTGGGCGATAAGGGCGCGAGCCGGTGGCGATGATGATGTGCTTGGCGTTGAGCTTTTCCACCACACCGTTGGGGCAGACCACTTCGACGGTCTGCTCGTCGGCGAAGCTGCCGGTGCCGAAAAACACGTCGACGCGGTTACGGGCATAGTAGCCGGTGCGCGAAGCGACCTGCTTGGAGATCACCTTCTCGGCGCTCTTGAGCACGTCGGGGAAGGAGAACCAGCGCGGCTCACCGATGGCCCGGAACATCGGGTTGGTGTTGAACTGCATGATCTGCCGCACCGAGTGACGCAGTGCCTTGGACGGGATGGTGCCCAGGTGGGTGCAGTTGCCACCAACCTGGCGACGGCTGTCGACCATCGCCACCTTGCGCCCTGCTTTGGCGGCGTTCATCGCCGCACCTTCTCCGGCCGGGCCGGAACCCAACACCACTACGTCGTAGTTGTAGACAGCCATGCGTACTCCTTCAGAACTGGCCCGCTGGCCACGGTCGCCGCGGGACTCGATCATGCCGCCGCGGCGCCATGAGAAAATTCGGGTGCAGTCTAATCAAGCGTGAACGCCGCGCACATTAACCCTTGGTCGCGTCGTAGGCCAATTTTGCCTGCACTACATGTGCACTCACCGGTCCCTGGCGATCATCCTTGCTTGCGCTTTCACTCGCCTTTCAGCGCCCGATCGAACGCGGGCGTAGCTCGGGAGACGAAGCCACCCTCGGCCCGAGTCACCAATACCGCCGCCAGATCATGGGCGATGGCGAAGTCCCAACCCCGCTCAGGGCCAAGGATCAGCAGCAGGGTCGAATAGCCGTCGGCCTGCAGCGCCGAGGCATCGAGCACGGTGACGGCGGCCAGGTCGTGATCGACCGGGCGCCCGAGGCGGGCATCGAAGGTGTGCGAATAGCGCCGGCCATTCTGCTCGAAATAGTGCCGATAGTCACCTGAGGTCGACACGCCCAAGCCATTGATCGGGATGACCTGGCGAGCGATCTGGCGGTCTTCGCGGGGCAGTTCCAGGGCAATGCGCCAGGGGCTGCCATCGGGCTTGCGGCCGAACGCCTTCAGCTCACCGGTGGCTTCAGCGATAAAATTGCCAATACCCATGGCGCGCAGCCGGGCCGAGATTAAGTCCACGGCGTGGCCGGCGGCGATGCTGTTGAAGTCCAGCTGCACCGGGGCATCCTTGCACAACGCCTGGCCCTCGATGCGTAGGTGCCGATAGCCCACGTGCTGGCGGGCCTGGGCCAGGGCCAGTGGGTCGGGTACCTGTTCGTGGCGGGCCTGCGGGCCGAAGCCCCAGAGATCCAGCAGTGGCTCGACAGTGAGATCGAAGGCGCCATCGCTCTGTTCGGCCAGGTGCTGGCCGAGGTTAATCAGTTGGAGCATGTCGGGCGGCAGGGCCAGACACTGGTTGGCGGGGAGCTGGTTGAACTGGCTGACGGTGGAATCGCCGCGGTAGGTCGAATAGTGCTGGTCGATGTCATGGAGGATGGTTTCCACGGCTGCCTGAACCTGAACTGGCGCAGGGCCGCCGGGTTCGCGCACGTACTGGATGCTGTAGCTGCTGCCCATGGTCGGGCCACCCAGGCGCTCCAGGGTCGGGCCCTGGTTGCAGGCGGTCAGGAGCATGAGGGTGAACAGGAGGGCTGTGCGCAATATTGGGTTCTCGGGTGCCTGCGCTGGCCTCATCGCGGATGAATCCGCTCCTACAGGTTACGCGCCGTCCGTAGGAGCGGATTTATCCGCGATGAGGCCAGTACAGACAACACAAAATCTGGATAAAAAAACGGGAACCCGAAGGTTCCCGTTTCTTTAACACTTTACAAGCGGATCAGCGTGGAAACGCTGGCGGGTTCACACCGGCCATGTCTTCCATCACACGCACCACCTGGCAGCTGTAACCGAACTCGTTGTCGTACCAGACGTACAGAACAACACGGTTATCGTTGGCGATGGTCGCTTCGGCGTCGACCACACCGGCGTGGCGCGAGCCGACGAAGTCGGTGGAAACCACTTCCTGCGAGCTGACGTAGTCGATCTGCTTGTGCAGCTCCGAGTGCATGGCGGTCTGGCGCAGGTACTCGTTGATTTCTTCGCGAGTGGTGGCCTTCTCAAGGTTCAGGTTGAGAATGGCCATCGAGACGTTCGGCGTCGGTACGCGAATGGCGTTGCCGGTCAGCTTGCCCTTGAGCACTGGCAGTGCCTTGGCGGCTGCAGTGGCGGCGCCGGTTTCGGTGATGACCATGTTCAACGGCGCGGCACGGCCGCGGCGGCTGCCCTTGTGGAAGTTGTCGATCAGGTTCTGGTCGTTGGTGAACGAGTGAACGGTTTCGACGTGGCCGTTGACGATGCCGTACTGGTCGTTGATGGCCTTGAGCACCGGCACGATGGCGTTGGTGGTGCAAGAGGCGGCCGAGATGATCTTGTCATCGGCGGCGATGTCACCGTGGTTGATGCCGTGCACGATGTTCTTCAGCGCGCCCTTGCCAGGTGCGGTGAGGATCACGCGGGCAGCGCCCGGGCAGGCCAGGTGCTGGCCCAGGCCGTCGGCATCACGCCATACGCCGGTATTGTCGACGATCAGCGCGTTTTCGATGCCGTACTGGGTGTAGTCGACTTCGCTCGGGCTCTTGGCGTAGATGATCTGGATCAGGTTGCCGTTGGCGGTGAGGGTGTTGTTGGCTTCGTCGATGGTGATGGTGCCATCGAACGGGCCGTGCACCGAGTCGCGACGCAGCAGGCTGGCGCGCTTGACCAGGTCGTTTTCAGCACCCTTGCGCACGACGATGGCGCGCAGGCGCAGGCCGTCGCCACCACCGGTCTTCTCGATCAGGATGCGCGCCAGCAGGCGGCCGATGCGGCCAAAGCCGTACAGAACGACGTCGGTGCCTTTGCGCGCCGAAGCGTTCTGCTGGCCAACCACGTCGGCCAACTCTTCACGGACGAACTGCTCGGCGCTGCGGCCGTTGCCTTCCTGCTTGAACTTGTTGGCCAGCTTGCCCAGGTCGACCGAAGCGGCGCCCAGTTTCAGCTCGCTCATGGCCTTGAGCAGGGGGAATGTCTCGTGGACGGACAGTTCGGTTTCGTCAGTTTGACGGTGACGCGCAAAGCGGTGGGCTTTGAGGATCGAGATAACCGAACGGTTGATCAGGCTGCGGCCATAGATCGAGCTCACCACATTGTTGTTGCGGTAGAGCTGACCGATAAGCGGGATCATAGCTTCAGCAAGCGCTTCACGATCGATCCACTCACCAAGACACTGGTCGGGCTTCTGAGTCACGGGAACCTTCCACATGTAGGGACAGAAAAAAGGGGCTACATTATGACGCCCCAACGCGTAACCGGCAATGAGCGCCTGTCGCGGCAGCCAAAGCCTGCGTTCATGCCCCTTTCGAGCCTGACAGCACGCACCGGCACCGGTACAATCGATCTCTTTGCCGCAACGCTTGGAGTGCAATCTCCCGTGTCAGTTCTGCGCCTTCCGCAAATGTCGGCCACGGCCGGCAAACAAACCTGGGGCAACCTGCCAGGTGCCGCCCTCAGTCTTGCCATCGCCGAGGCCGCCAGCAGCGCTGGCCGCTTCACCTTGCTGCTGACCGCCGACAGCCAGGCTGCCGACCGTCTGGAACAGGAGCTGCGCTTCTTCGCCCCGGACTTGCCGGTGCTGCCGTTCCCGGACTGGGAAACCCTGCCCTACGACCTGTTCTCGCCGCACCAGGACATCATTTCCCAGCGCATCGCCAGCCTCTATCGGCTGCCGGAGCTGAGCCATGGCATCCTCGTCGTGCCGATCACCACCGCCCTGCACCGCCTGGCGCCGACGCGTTTCTTGCTCGGCAGCAGCCTGGTGCTGGACGTGGGCCAGACCATCGACGTTGAGCAGATGCGCACGCGCCTTGAAGCCAGCGGCTACCGCTGCGTCGACACGGTCTACGAGCATGGCGAGTTTGCCGTGCGCGGCGCGTTGATCGACCTGTTCCCGATGGGCAGCAAGCTGCCTTATCGCATCGACCTGTTCGATGACGAGATCGAGACCCTGCGCACCTTCGACCCGGAGACCCAGCGCTCGATCGACAAGGTCGACTCGATCCGCCTGCTGCCGGCGCGCGAATTCCCCATGCAAAAGGAAGAGGTGACCCGCTTCAAGGCGCGCTTCCGCGAGCGCTTCGACGTCGATTTCCGCCGCAGTGCGATCTTCCAGGACCTGGCCAGCGGCATCATCCCAGCCGGTATCGAGTACTACCTGCCGCTGTTCTTCGAAGAAACCTCGACCCTGTTCGACTACCTGCCCAGCAACACCCAGGTGTTCTCCCTGCCGGGCGTCGAACAGGCTGCCGAACACTTCTGGAGCGATGTACGCGGGCGCTATGAAGACCGCCGCGGCGACCTGACCCGGCCCCTGCTGCCGCCGGCCGAACTGTTCCTGCCGGTGGAAGACTGTTTCGCCCAGCTCAAACAGTGGCCACGGGTGGTGGTCAGCGCCGACGACGTCGAAGCCGGCGCCGGCCGCGAGCGGTTCCCGGCCCGCACCCTGCCCAACCTGGCCATCGAGGCCAAGGCCAATCAGCCGCTGGCGGCACTGTCCGAGTTTCTCGACCAGTTCGACGGCCGCGTGCTGTTCACCGCCGAATCGGCGGGCCGCCGCGAAGTACTGCTAGAACTGCTCGAACGCCTCAAGCTGAGGCCGCAGACGGTCGAAGGCTGGGCCGACTTCATCACCGGCAACACGCGCCTGGCGATCACCATCGCCCCGCTCGACGACGGCCTGCTGCTGGAAGACCCTGCAATCGCCCTGGTCGCCGAGAGCCCGCTGTTCGGCCAGCGCGTGATGCAGCGCCGGCGCCGCGACAAGCGTGGCGAGGCGGCCAACGACGCGGTCATCAAGAACCTCACCGAGCTGCGCGAAGGCGCGCCGGTGGTGCACATCGACCACGGTGTGGGCCGCTACCTGGGCCTGGCCACGCTGGAAATCGACGGCCAGGCCGCCGAGTTCCTGACCCTCGAATACGCCGAGAACGCCAAGCTCTACGTGCCCGTGGCCAACCTGCACCTGATCGCTCGTTACACCGGCAGCGACGACGCCCTGGCGCCATTGCACCGATTGGGCTCGGAAGCCTGGCAGAAGGCCAAGCGCAAGGCCGCCGAGCAGGTGCGCGACGTTGCCGCCGAGCTGCTCGACATCTATGCCCGCCGTGCGGCGCGCAAAGGCTATGCCTTCGCCGACCCTGCCGCCGACTACGCCACCTTCAGCGCCGGCTTCCCGTTCGAAGAAACCCCCGACCAGCAGAACGCCATTGAGGCAGTGCGCGCCGACATGCTCGCCGCCAAGCCGATGGACCGCCTGGTCTGCGGCGACGTCGGCTTCGGCAAGACCGAAGTGGCCATGCGCGCAGCCTTCATCGCCGTGCACAGCGGCCGCCAGGTCGCAGTGCTGGTACCCACCACCCTGCTGGCCCAGCAGCACTACAACAGTTTCCGTGACCGCTTCGCCGACTGGCCTGTGACCGTCGAGGTGATGAGCCGCTTCAAGTCGGCCAAGGAAGTCGCCGCTGCCGCCGCCGACCTCGCCGAAGGCAAGATCGACATCCTTATCGGCACCCACAAGCTGCTGCAGGATGATGTTCGTTTCAAGGACCTGGGCCTGGTGGTGATCGACGAAGAACACCGCTTTGGCGTGCGCCAGAAGGAACAGCTCAAGGCTCTGCGCAGCGAGGTGGACATCCTCACCCTGACCGCCACGCCGATCCCGCGCACCCTGAACATGGCCGTGGCCGGCATGCGCGACCTGTCGATCATCGCCACGCCGCCAGCGCGGCGCCTGTCGGTGCGCACCTTCGTCATGGAGCAGAACAACAGCACGGTGAAAGAAGCCCTGCTGCGTGAACTGCTGCGCGGCGGCCAGGTGTACTACCTGCACAACGATGTGAAGACCATCGAGAAATGCGCCGCCGACCTCGCCGAACTGGTCCCGGAAGCGCGTATCGGCATCGGCCACGGGCAGATGCGCGAGCGCGAGCTGGAACAGGTGATGAGCGACTTCTACCACAAGCGCTTCAACGTGCTGATCGCCTCGACCATCATCGAGACCGGCATCGACGTGCCCAGCGCCAACACCATCGTCATCGAGCGCGCCGACAAGTTCGGCCTGGCCCAACTGCACCAGCTGCGCGGTCGCGTCGGTCGCAGCCACCACCAGGCGTATGCCTATCTGCTCACCCCGGCGCGCCAAAAGGTCAGTGCCGATGCCGAAAAACGCCTGGAAGCCATCGCCAACACCCAGGACCTGGGCGCCGGTTTCGTGCTGGCCACCAACGACCTGGAAATCCGCGGCGCCGGTGAACTGCTCGGCGAAGGCCAGAGCGGGCAGATTCAGGCCGTGGGCTTCACGCTGTACATGGAAATGCTCGAACGTGCGGTCAAGGCCATTCGCAAGGGCACCCAGCCGAACCTGGAGCAACCGCTCGGCGGCGGCCCGGAGATCAACCTGCGCCTGCCGGCGCTGATCCCCGAGGACTACCTGCCAGATGTTCACGCGCGGCTGATTCTCTACAAGCGCATCGCCTCGGCGGCCGACGAAGAAGGCCTCAAGGACCTGCAGGTGGAGATGATCGACCGCTTCGGCCTGCTGCCCGAGCCGACCAAGAACCTGATGCGCCTGACCCAGCTCAAGCTGCAGGCGGAAAAGCTCGGCATCAAGAAAGTCGACGCAGGCCCTAACGGCGGCAAGCTTGAGTTCGAGGCCGAAACCCCGGTCGACCCGCTGACCCTGATCAAGCTGATCCAGGGCCAGCCCAAACGCTACAAGTTCGAAGGCGCCACCCAGTTCCGTTTCCTGGTACCGATGGAACGCCCCGACGAACGTTTCAACACCCTGGAGGCGCTGTTCGAGCGCCTGACACCACAGACAGCTTAAGGAAGATCCATGCGTGCCATCCGTTGCCTGACCTTGTTGCTTGCGCTGATCGCGCCGGCCGCCTTCGCCGAAGGCCAGTATCAGGTGGAAATGATCCTTGTGCGGCAAAACAGCGTGCCGGCCTTCACCAGCCCGTTCGCCCCGGAAGACTGGAGCGCGGGCGCCCCACGCCTGGACAAAAACGCCGAGCGCCCGCTGGCTCTTCAGGACGAGGCCACCCGGCTGGAGGCCACCGCCGACTACACCGTGCTGCTGCACAAGGCCTGGCAGCAGCCCGTGAGCAGCGAGACAAGCCGCATCGCCCTGGGCGCTGGCAACGAGCAGTTCGGCCACTTCCCCATTGAGGGCAACCTGAGCATTACCGCCGGCCGCTTCATCGCCGTAGAGGCCAACTTCTGGGTCAACCAACTGGACAGCAACGGCAACGTGCAGCAAAGCGAGCAGTTCAAGCAGAGCAACAGCAACATGAAAGGTGGCCAGCTGACCTTCCTCGACGGCGGGCATCTGGCACTGCTGCTGAAAGTCACGCCACCGGGCACCCCGAAGATGCCAGTGATGGACCCGGAAATGATGGAGCAGTGATGTGAGCAAGGGCGATGCCCAGCAGTTGTTGAGAGCCTATCCGGACTGGGTCGATTTCATCGACGCCGGCGCGTTGGCACGGGGTCGCAAGTATGCGGCGCAGGGGCGCATCCGCATCCTGTGGCGGCAAGGCACAGAGGTCGAAGCGCTATGCAAGGGATCTGCAGGCCAGTCGTATAATCAGGAAATCAAACTACTCCTCAACCGGGGTGAGCTTCGTGTTCATGGCACTTGCAGCTGCCCTGTACGGGTGAATTGCAAGCACTGCGTCGCCGCACTCCTGCACCTGGAGAACGATGGCAGTGGGCGTGAGGCCCCGATTAGCCAGGCGCAAGCTGCGTTGTCGCTGCCACCGGACCTGAATCAGTGGGTGCAGGCCCTGGAGTCACCCACCCAGCCTGCGGCCAGCCACGAACCTGTGCGCAAAGGCCCGGCGATCTACTACCAGATCCGCAAGGACCAGGAGCAATATCGGCTCGAACCGATCAAGGGCACACGGCAGGCCGACGGTTCACTGAAGATCAGCCGCATCACCTCGATGCCCGAAATGATCTATTACACCCCCCGCTACGTCACAGAAGACGATGCGCGGCTACTGCGCCTGATCGATGCCCGCAGCCCGACCATCACACCGGTGGTGCAACTGGAGGGCAAGCAGGGCGCTGAAATCTTCAGCTACGCGTTGGCCACTGGCCGTCTTCTGATCGAAGACGACCCTGAACCACTTGCCTACGGGCCTCAACTGCATGCCGACTTCCGCTGGGTCAGGCTGGACAGTGGCAGCTACCAGGGCGCCTGGTACCACGATGATCATCTGCAACTGCAGGTGCTGCCCCTCGAACCTTTGCATTATCTCGACGGGCAGTCGCACAAGACTGGCATCCTGAACCACGACCTTGACCCCTTCATCGCCAGCCAGCTTGCACGCGCTCCTGTGGTGCCGGAACACCTGGTCGTGCCCCTGAGCCATCGACTGAACGCCTTGAATCGCCAAGTTCCCACACCGACCGCCGTGAGCACCGAACAGATCGACAACATTGCACCAAAAGGTCGGCTGACCCTGGGCAGCCTCGAATTCAGCGCCTACATGCCCAAGACCGGCCGCATGCAGCGCCAGATGCAGCACCGCGCCGCCCTGTCTTTCGACTATGACGGCCTGCGCGCCAACGGTAGCGACGACAAGCCGCTTACTCGCCTGGTCGATGCGACCAGCCAACGTATCCGCCGCCAGCCCCAGGCCGAACAGACGCTGCGCAAAACGCTACGCGATCTAGGCTTCAAGCCCGCCACCCGGCAAAGCAAGGCTCTGCCTGACAGTGCCGGCGAAATGCTTGAGCTACCCGACGATGAAGCCTGGTTGCGCTTCGCCCGGGATGGCCTGCCGCGCCTGCGCAAGGCCGGCTGGGATATCGACATCCACCGCGACTTCGCCTTCAACCTGCAGGAAGTGGACGACTGGTACGCAAGCATCGACGAAGCGCCGGGCCACGAATGGTTCGATCTGGAGCTGGGCATCGTCGTCGAAGGCCAACGCCACAGCCTGCTGCCGATCGTGCTGCAGCTGCTGCGCAGCAACCCCGAACTGCTGCGCCCCAGCGAGCTGGCCCGGCGCAGTGACGACGAGCATCTGCTGATCGACCTAAACCGCGGTCGCGCGGACAGCCCGGCGCTGCGCGTCGCCCTGCCCTACGGGCGGATCAAGTCAGTCATGGGCACCCTCGGCGATCTGTACTTGCACGAGGACAGCGCCGGCCCCGCCCTGCGCATGGACCGCGCGGACGCAGCACGCCTGAACGACATCGAACACCTGCCGCTGCACTGGGAAGGTGGCGCTCATCTACGCGACCTCGGCCGACGCCTGCGCGATGCCCGCGACTTGCAAGTGGACCCGCCCGCCGCGCTCAATGCCACCCTGCGCCCCTATCAGCAGCAGGGCCTGAACTGGCTGCAAGCATTGCGCGAAATGGGCACTGGCGGCATTCTTGGCGACGACATGGGCCTGGGCAAAACGCTGCAAACCCTGGCCCACTTGCTGTTGGAAAAACAGAATGGGCAGCTGACCCACCCTGCCCTGGCGGTCATGCCGACCAGCCTGATCCCCAACTGGCTCGACGAAGCCAAGCGCTTCGCCCCCGACCTGCGCGTGCTGGCCTTGCACGGCCCGGGGCGCAGCAAGCATTTCGCCAAACTTAACGAGTACGACCTGGTTCTGACCACCTACGCCCTGGTACCACGCGACCTCGAACACCTGCGTGCGCAGCAATGGAGCGTACTGGTGCTGGACGAGGCGCAGAACATCAAGAGCAGCACCAGCAAGGCCGCCCTCGCCGTCTGCGAACTGGAGGCCAATCAGCGCCTGTGCCTGACCGGCACGCCGATGGAAAACAACCTGGGCGAGCTGTGGTCAATCTTCCACTTCCTCATGCCCGGCTGGCTGGGAGACGTCAAACGCTTCAATCAGGACTATCGCACCCCGATCGAGCGCCATGGTGACGCCGAACGCCTGGCCCATCTGGTTACCCGCATCCGCCCGTTCCTGCTGCGCCGGACCAAGGAGCAAGTGGCCACCGAGCTGCCACCCAAGACCGAGATGGTCCACTGGGTCGAGCTCAGCGATGCTCAGCGCGACACCTACGAGGCCGTGCGCGTAGCCATGGACAAAAAGGTGCGCGATGAAATCGCCCGCAATGGCGCGGCACGCAGCCAGATCGTGATCCTCGACGCCCTGCTCAAGCTGCGCCAGGTGTGCTGCGACCTGCGCCTGGTGAAAGGGGTAGAAACCAAGGGCAACCAGGCCGACAAAGGCAAGCTCGGCGCGCTGCTGGAGATGCTCGAAGAGTTGCTCAGCGAAGGTCGCCGCGTGCTGCTGTTTTCCCAGTTCACCTCGATGCTGGCCTTGATCGAGCAGGAATTGGAAAAGCGGCAGATCCGCTACAGCCTGCTCACCGGTGACACTCGCGACCGACGCACGCCGGTACAGCAATTTCAGCAGGGTGAAAGCGAAGTGTTTCTGATCAGCCTCAAGGCGGGCGGCGTGGGGCTGAACCTGACCGCGGCCGACACGGTGATTCACTTCGACCCGTGGTGGAACCCGGCCAGCGAGAACCAGGCGACCGACCGCGCTTATCGCATCGGTCAGGACAAACCGGTGTTCGTGTTCAAGCTGATCACGCGGGGCACTGTGGAGGAGAAGATTCAGCAGCTGCAGCAGGAAAAAGCGGCGCTGGCGGCGAGCTTGCTCGATGGTGGGGAGGCTGGGCAGTGGCGGCTGGGGGATGAGGAGATCGAGGCGTTGTTTGCGCCGTTACCAGGAAAGCGGGGTCGTTAGTACCGGCCTCTTCGCGGGCTTGCCGAGACGTCGGACCGCCCGCGAAGAGGCCGGCATGATCAATCGACCAACTGCGCCTCGCGCAGTGCTCCCAGCGCCTCCAACCAACGCGGCTGCTGGCGATAATCGGTCCTCGCAAAACCCTGCCCACGCATCCGCGCGACCCGTGGCGATGGCCTGACCTTCAGCCGCTGCGCCGCGCTCAACGCCAACTCCGCCGCCGCCCGATCATTGCACACCAGGCCCATGTCGCAACCGGCGCTCAGCGCCGCTTCGATGCGATTGGCCGCATCACCGACCACATGCGCACCCGCCATGGACAGGTCATCACTGAAGATCACCCCGTCAAAGCCCAGCTCACCGCGCAGGATGTCCTGCAGCCAACGGCGCGAAAATCCAGCCGGCTGATTGTCGATTTGTGGATAGATGACATGCGCCGGCATCACCGCCGCCAACTGGCCGCTCAAGCGGGTGAACGGTACTAGGTCGGCCTCACGCAGCTGCTCAAGGCTACGCTCGTCAGTAGGAATCGCCACGTGCGAGTCCGCTTCGGCCCAGCCGTGCCCAGGGAAGTGCTTGCCACACGCCGCCATGCCCGCCGCATTCATGCCGCGAATGAAGGCACCGGCCAACTGCGTGGCGCGCAGCGGATCGCCCTCGAAAGCGCGACTGCCAACCACGGCGCTGCGCTGGTGATCGAGGTCGAGCACCGGGGCGAAACTCAGGTCGAGGCCGACCGCCAGGACCTCGGTGGCCATCAACCAGCCACACTGTTCGGCCAGGTATTCGGCATTGGCGTTATCGGCGATCGCGCGCATCGCCGGCAGGCGCACGAAACCCTGGCGCAGGCGCTGTACCCGCCCGCCTTCCTGGTCGACGGCCAGAATCAGCTCGGGACGGATGGCGCGAATCGACGCGCACAGTTCACGCACCTGGCGCGGGCTTTCGATGTTGCGGGCAAAGATGATCAGGCCGGCCACTTCCGGCTGGCGCAGGAGCTGGCGGTCTTCGGCGGTCAACCATTTACCGGCGATATCCACCATCAGGGAGCCTTGCAGGCTGGCGGTCATAGGCAATCCTTCATTGCAGACTTAGAGAAGCCCACTGGGGGCATGCGGCCTCGTCGATGCGCACCGGGCAATGCGCCGGAACACGCTCGAACAGGCCAAGCAGATCGGTGTTGCGCAGGCGTATGCAGCCATGGGACAGCGGAACGCCCAAGGGTTCCGTGTCGGGCGTGCCATGCAGGTAGATAAGGCGGCGAAACGTGTCCACAGCGCCCATGCGATTGAAGCCTGGCTCGCAGCCACTCAGCCACAGAATGCGGGTGAGGATCCAGTCACGCCCGGGGTGTTGCCTGTGCAGTTCGGGCGACCAGATCTCACCGGTCCAGCGCCGCCCGCTCAGCACGGCATTGAGCGGCAGCTCCGCGCCGATCATCGCGCGAACCTGATGCAGGCCGCGCGGCGTACAACCCGAGCCGTTGCGCTCACCGGCGCCTTTGCGCGCGGTGGACACGTCCAGACGCAGGCACAGCCGCCCGTGGGCAAAGCCGTAGAGGCGCTGGTCGGCGAGGGAGATGTGCAGGAAATCGAGGTCAGGCATGGGCGCTAGCTTAGCCGATGCGCCCTGCCCCGCCCAGCCTTCAGGCCTTGGCCGTGGTGCTGCCAGTTTTGCTCCGCGGGCGCAGCTGGGCGGCGGCCATGGCGTCATCGGTGACACCGCTGTCGGCGCGCATGCCGGCGGCCAGGAACGGCACCATCAGGCGCATGACCTGCTCAATGGACGTATTGATACCGAAATCGGTTTCGGCGATGGCACGCAGCGCCTTGATACCGGACATGCTGAACGCTGCGGCACCGAGCATGAAATGCACACGCCAGAAAAGCTCGATTGGCGGAATCCGCGGCGCGGCTTCGTTGACCAGCAGCATGTAGCGGCGGAACACTTTGCCGTACATGTCTTCCAGGTAACGCCGCAAGTGCCCCTGGCTCTGGCTGAAGGCCAAGCCCAGCAAACGCATGAAGATCGACAGGTCGTTGTTGCTGCGCGGTTGCACCACCAGTGCCTGCTCCACCAGCATTTCCAGCAGCTCTTCGAGGCTCGGCTTCTGTTCAGGCTTGGCCTGGCGACGCTCAAGTTCCCGTTCGAGGCTGGCGCAGAACGGCCCGAGGAAGCGCGAGAAGACCGCCTGGATCAGCGCTTTCTTGGAGCCGAAATGGTAGTTGACCGCCGCCAGGTTGACCCCGGCCTTGCTGGTAATCAGCCGCAACGAGGTTTCCGCGAACCCCCGCTCTGCGAACAGCTGCTCGGCAGCATCGAGAATGCGTTCAACGGTTTCCGATTGGGCCATGACCACTCCGCCAGACAGACAAACAAACAGGTGTTTGAAACATACGTTTCAGCCCTGCCGATGTCAAGGCTCGGTGACTGTGCGGTCGCCATTAGAATGCCCTGAGTTGCAAGCTGCAAGCGGGTGAGAGGCTTTTTCTTGCCGCTTTGAGTTTGCAGCTCATCCAGTACTGTATATAATTCCAGTCACTGTATAAAAAGACAGAGCGCCCGCCATGTTGAAACTGACGCCACGCCAAGCCGAAATCCTGGCCTTCATCAAACGCTGCCTCGAAGACAACGGCTTCCCGCCGACGCGCGCGGAGATCGCTCAGGAGCTGGGCTTCAAGTCGCCCAACGCCGCAGAGGAGCACCTCAAGGCTCTCGCGCGCAAAGGTGCCATCGAGATGACCCCAGGGGCTTCACGCGGTATCCGCATACCGGGCCTCGAAGCCAAAGCCGAAGAAAACGGCTTGCCGATCATCGGCCGGGTCGCTGCCGGTGCGCCGATCCTCGCCGAGCAGCACATCGAGCAATCCTGCAACATCAACCCGACCTTCTTCCACCCCCCTGCCGACTACCTGCTGCGCGTGCACGGCATGAGCATGAAGGACGTCGGCATTTTCGACGGTGATCTGCTGGCTGTGCACACCTGCCGCGAAGCCCGCAACGGCCAGATCGTCGTCGCCCGTATCGGCGATGAAGTCACCGTCAAGCGCTTCAAGCGCGAAGGCAGCAAAGTCTGGCTGATCGCCGAAAACCCCGAATTCGCCCCCATCGAAGTCGACCTGAAAGATCAGGAACTGGTGATCGAGGGTTTGAGCGTCGGCGTTATTCGCCGCTGATCCAGGAGGCGTCATGCAGCAGTTCGTCCAAGCACAACAACAGATTCAGCTTCCGCTGTTCGAAGCGTTCCTTGCCCAACCGGTACTGCCAGGCCTGAAGGCCAGCGAACAGGCACGCAAGCACAGCCAACCGGACCTGTTCAGTGAATTATCCCTGCGTGGCGCTCCCGAGCATTGCCAGAGCCTGCTGGCCCCGGTTCTGCGCGAGCTGAGCGAAGAGGAAGAGGCGCGCTGGCTGACACTGATCGCCCCGCCCTCCAGCCTGACCCAAGCCTGGCTGCGCGAAGCCGGCCTCAACCGCGAGCGCATTCTGCTGCTGCAACCTCGCGGCAATCAGAGCGCGCTGCAACTGGCATGCGACGCCTTGCGCCTTGGACGCAGCCATACCGTGGTCAGCTGGTTAGGTAGCGTCAATGCCACCGCTCGGCAACAGCTGCTGCGCGCTGCCAGCGCCGGAAACGCACAAAGCCTGAACATCCGCCTCGGCTGATGTTCAGGCTTTGCCTGCATTCAAGTAAAACCGGGTATCAGTGAAGTACGCGCGGCCCTTCGTCGCGCTCCAGCTCGCCATCCATAAGGCGACCTGCCATCTGCACGCCGACGCTCAGCATGGCTTTGGCGACTTCAACATGTTGGCCCTGCAGAAACACCTTGGCGTCTTCCGAGAAATCCAGGGTTACCAGGGAGCCTTCATCCTCGGCGCGACGCAGTTCAATCCGGCCATCAGGCAACTCGACAATTTCCAGAAAAGACGTAGACATAAAGGGCTGTTCTCCGCGAAAGGCCGGTAGTGTACCAGCCACGACGGCTATCAGCACTCACTCAACGCGTCACGGAAACGTCTCACCAAGCCTTTAAGATTATCCCGCCAGCTTTCCAGCTCTTGTCGCGACAGCTCTGGGTGCTCGATTTCGTCGAGATTGACTGCCTGAATCAGTGGCTGGGTGACATCGGTTTTTACGGGTTTTGTCGCGACCGGTGGTCGGAACAAATCGGCATAAGCACTGAGCAACTGCGCCAACCAAGTCTCCCGCTGCCTGGCCAACTCCAGCAACTCCGCAACTTCGGGGATAGCAATGCCATTGAGTGCATCGTCGGCAAGCGCTTGCTCGACACTGGCTGCAATCGGCAGGCGGTAGAAGCCGCCAATCTCATGACACAACCCCAGCAACGCACCGTACAGATGGAACAGTGCTGCCTCACGCTCGGCCTGGATCAGGCCCTGGGCGTTCATGGCCTGGCTTTTAGTTGCCTTGTCCATGGATTCGAGGGCGAGGCCCGCAAAAAAGAGTTTCTGGTTGGTACGGGTGTAGAGTTCCTGGGCCATCTCGAGTGACCTCCCTAGGGCAGCAAGGCGAATACCTGCAGTTTCAAGGATCGGGATGTACTTGTCACCAATGAAATGGGGCCGCTAAGCGGCCCCATTTACCGACCTTAACGATCAGCGCTTGTCTTCAACCTTCCAGGCGTTGCCGTCGTAGAAGGCCTTCCAGCCAGTAGGCTTGCCATCGACCTCGGACTGTACGTACTGCTCCTTGGTCTTGCGGCTGTAGCGGATCACCGTCGGACGGCCATCTGGATCCTTCTGCGGCGCCTCGCACAGGAAGTGATACTTCGGATCGATCTCATGCTTATGCGGCACGATCTCCAGCACCAGCGGCGCCCGGGTCTCGCGATTCTTGGGGAACTGGCTGGCAGCCAGGAACAGCCCCGAAGCACCGTCACGCAGCACGTAGGTATCGTCGACCTTCTCGCACTTGAGTTCGGGCATGTCCACCTTGTCCATCTTCGGTGGCGCCGCCTCACCGCTCTTGAGCAGTTTGCGCGTGTTCTTGCACGTCGGGTTGGTGCAGCCGAAGAACTTGCCAAAACGGCCGGTCTTGAGCTGCATCTCGCTGCCGCACTTGTCGCACTCCAGGCTCGGCCCTTCGTAGCCCTTGATGCGGTAGCTGCCCTCTTCGATTTCGTAGCCGACGCAATCCGGGTTGTTACCGCAGATGTGCAGCTTGTGCTTCTCGTCGAGCAGGTACGCATCCATGGCGGTGGCGCAGATCGGGCAGCGGTGCTTGCCCAGCAGCACGCGCGACTCCGACTCACCCTCATCGTCCGCGGCAATTTCATCGCCGGGCACCAGGTTGACGGTGGCCTTGCAACGCTCTTTCGGCGGCAGGCTGTAACCCGAGCAACCGAGGAACACGCCAGTGGAGGCGGTACGGATCATCATCGGCCGGCCGCATTCCTTGCAAGGAATGTTGGTCATTGTCGGCTGGTTGGCGCGCATGCCGCCTTCGGCCGATTCGGCAGTCTGGAGCTTCTTGCTGAAGTCGCCGTAGAACTCGTCCAGCACGTTCTTCCAGTCACGTTCGCCTTGGGCCACGTCGTCGAGGTTTTCCTCCATGCCGGCGGTGAACCCGTAGTCCATCAGATTGGCGAAGCTTTCCGAAAGACGCTCGGTAACGATGTCGCCCATTTTCTCGGAGTAGAAACGGCGGTTGTGCAGCGTGACGTAGCCACGGTCCTGGATGGTGGAAATGATCGCCGCGTAGGTCGACGGGCGGCCAATGCCGCGCTTTTCCATTTCCTTGACCAGGCTGGCTTCGGTGAAGCGCGCCGGTGGCTTGGTGAAGTGCTGGCTCGGGTCGATCTGGATCAGCTTGAGCGCTTCACCCTGGACCATTTCCGGCAGTACGTCGTCTTCGCCCGGCTTGCTTTGCTGAGGCAGCACGCGGGTGTAACCGTCGAACTTGAGAATACGACCCTTGGCGCGCAACTCGAAGTCGCCCGCCGCCACGGTGACGCTGGTGGACAGGTACTGGGCCGGCGGCATCTGGCAGGCAAGGAACTGGCGCCAGATCAGCTCATACAAACGCTCGGCGTCACGCTCCATGCCGTTGAGCTTGGTCGGGTGCGTATTGACGTCGGACGGACGAATCGCTTCGTGCGCCTCCTGGGCACCCGCCTTGCTGCCGTACACCACTGGCGCTTCTGGCAGGTATTGCTTGCCGAACTCGCGCTCGATGTAGCTGCGCGCCATGTCCACAGCGTCGGCCGACAGGTTGGTCGAGTCGGTACGCATGTAGGTGATGTAACCCGCTTCGTACAGACGCTGGGCCATCATCATGGTCTTCTTCACCCCGAAGCCCAGGCGATTGCTCGCCGCCTGTTGCAGGGTGGAGGTGATGAACGGTGCCGACGGCTTGCTGCTGGTCGGGCGATCTTCACGCTTGAGGACGCTGTAGCTGGAGGCTTTGAGCTTCTCCAGCGCGGCCATGGCCTGGGCTTCGTTGAGCGGCTTGAAGGCTTCGCCCTTCTCACGCGCCACTTCGAAACGCACCTTGGCATTCTTGGCGGTGCCGAGGTCGGCGTGCACTTCCCAGTATTCTTCCGGGATGAAGGCGCGGATCTCGCGCTCACGCTCGACCACCAGCTTCACTGCCACCGACTGCACGCGCCCGGCCGACAGGCCGCGGGCGATCTTGGCCCACAGCAGCGGCGAGACCATGTAGCCCACAACGCGGTCGAGGAAGCGCCGCGCCTGCTGGGCGTTGACCCGGTGGATGTCCAGCTCGCCAGGCTGCGAAAACGCATCCTGAATGGCTTTTTTGGTGATTTCGTTGAACACCACGCGCTTGTAGCGGGTGTCGTCGCCGCCGATGGCCTCGCGCAGGTGCCAGGCGATGGCTTCCCCCTCGCGGTCCAAGTCGGTTGCGAGATAGATGGTGTCGGCATCCTTGGCCAGGCGGCGCAGCTCTTCGATCACCTTTTCCTTGCCAGGCAGGATCTCGTACTTGGCCTTCCAGCCGTGCTCGGGGTCGACGCCCATGCGCGCCACCAGCTGGCGACGGGACTTTTCTTTCGGCGAAAGGGCCGGAGCCTCACCTGCAGCCTTGCCCCGCTTGGCAGCCGGCTCTTTGCTGGCGCTGGCCGAACCGCTGGTGGGGAGGTCACGGATGTGGCCGATACTCGACTTCACCACGTACTGGTTGCCCAGGTACTTGTTGATGGTCTTGGCCTTGGCCGGGGATTCCACAATGACCAGCGATTTGCCCATGGATCGGAGTATTCCTGAATCTGAAGATGAAAAACGCGTCAGGTGCCGGACGCGGCACCGCTATATATAGTGGCGAAACAGTGAGGTCAAGCGCGGTCGATCATTCGTGCGCCTTGCCAAGCAGTTCCGGCAACCCCTCTTCGGCCTTGACCAAAGCAAAGCGTGGCACCTGCTCGCCGTCAACCTCGACGGACTCCTGGAACATCGACAGGGGCCGAACCCAGAAGCTGTAATCACCATACAGGCATTGGTAGAAAACCATCCACTCTTCGCTCTCGGAGTGCCGTGCGACACTGAAGACACGGTACTCAGGCCCTTTGTAATGCCGGTATACGCCTGGTTGTATCTGCATGTCGCCTTTCCTCTTGAAACAAAACTTGTAAAAAACAAAAACCGGGGCACAGGGCCCCGGTTGCTGCCTTGCAACGCGATCAGACGCGTTCGAAGACCGTGGTGATGCCCTGACCGAGGCCGACGCACATGGTGGCGACACCCAGGGTACCGCCATTCTGCTTCATGACGTTGAGCAGGGTGCCGGAAATCCGTGCACCAGAGCAACCGAACGGATGGCCCAAAGCGATGGCGCCGCCGTGCAGGTTAACCTTCTCATTCATCTTGTCGAGCACTTTCAGATCTTTGAGCACTGGCAGGGCCTGTGCGGCAAAGGCTTCGTTGAGCTCGATGAAGTCGATGTCGGCCATGGTCAAGCCAGCGCGCTTGAGCGCTTTCTGAGTCGACGGCACCGGGCCGTAGCCCATGATTGCCGGGTCAACACCGGCGACGGCCATCGAGCGGATCACCGCCAACGGCTGGATGCCGAGATCCATCGCACGCTGACCGGACATGACGATCATGCACGAAGCGCCGTCAGTGATCTGCGACGAGGTGCCAGCCGTCACGGTACCGCCCTTGGGGTTGAACGCAGGCTTGAGCGACGCCAGGCCTTCGAGGGTGGTTTCCGGGCGAATGGTCTCGTCGAAGTCGAAGACCTTCAGGAAGCCGTTCTCGTCATAGCCCTGCATCGGGATGATCTCATCCTTGAACTTGCCCTCGACCGTCGCCTTGTGAGCGAGCTGGTGCGAACGCAGGCCGAACAGGTCTTGCTGCTCGCGGGCGATGCCGTGCATCTTGCCGAGCATCTCGGCAGTCAGGCCCATCATCCCGGAAGCCTTGGCAGCGTGCAAGGACAGGTGCGGGTTGGGATCGACACCATGCATCATGCTGACGTGGCCCATGTGCTCGACACCACCGACCACGAACACATCGCCGTTGCCGGTCATGATCGCCTGGGCGGCGGTGTGCAGCGCGCTCATCGACGAGCCGCACAGGCGGCTGACGGTCTGGGCGGCCGACGTGTGCGGGATCTGGGTCATCAGCGAGGCCATGCGGGCGATGTTCCAGCCCTGCTCCAGGGTCTGGTTGACGCAGCCCCAGATCACGTCCTCGACTTCTTTCGGGTCGACCTTGCCATTGCGTTCGAGCAGTTTGCTGATCAGGTGCGCCGACATGTCTTCGGCGCGGGTGTTGCGGTGCATGCCACCCTTGGAGCGGCCCATCGGGGTGCGACCGAAGTCGACAATCACCACGTCTCTTGGATTCAGGCTCATATCAAATTTCTCGCTCTAGCTCGTTGACCACTCAGTTGAAGAAGCGCTGGCCGTTCTTGGCCATTTCACGCAGCTTCGCGGTCGGGTGGTACAGCGGCCCAAGGTCGGCGTACTGGTCGGCCAGGGCAACGAATTCAGCCACACCGATCGAGTCGATGTAGCGCAGCGCACCGCCGCGGAACGGAGGGAAACCAATGCCGTAGACCAGGCCCATGTCGGCTTCGGCAGCAGTTTCGACGATGCCGTCTTCCAGGCAGCGCACGGTCTCCAGGCACAGCGGGACCATCATCCAGTTGATGATGTCTTCATCAAGGACTTCACGCTGCTCGAAGACGACGGGCTTGAGCACGTCGAGCACGGTGGCATCGAAGACTTTCTTCGGCTTGCCGCGCTTGTCGGTTTCATAGGCGTAGAAGCCCTTGCCGTTCTTCTGGCCCAGGCGGTTGGCCTCGTAGAGGGCGTCGACGGCGGAGCGACGGTCGTCCTTCATACGGTCCGGGAAGCCATCGGCCATCACGTCGCGGCCGTGGTGGCCGGTGTCGATGCCGACCACGTCCATCAGGTAGGCCGGGCCCATCGGCCAGCCGAACTTTTCCATGACCTTGTCGATGCGCACAAAGTCGACACCGGCACTGACCAGCTTGGCGAAACCGCCGAAGTACGGGAACAGTACGCGGTTTACCAGGAAGCCCGGACAATCGTTGACCACGATCGGGTTCTTGCCCATCTTCTTGGCGTAGGCCACGGTGGTGGCAACTGCCACTTCACTGGACTTCTCGCCACGGATGACTTCCACCAGCGGCATCATGTGCACCGGGTTGAAGAAGTGCATGCCGACGAAGTTTTCCGGGCGCTTGAGCGCTTTGGCCAGCAGGTTGATGGAGATGGTCGAGGTATTGGAGGCGAGGATCGCGTCCTCTTTCACCTGGGCTTCCACTTCCGCCAGCACGGCCTGTTTGACTTTAGGGTTTTCGACCACGGCTTCGACGACGATGTCGACGTTGGCGAAATCACCATAGGACAGGGTCGGGCGAATGGCATTGAGTGCCTCGGCCATTTTCGCCGGGGTCAGGCGACCTTTCTCGACGCGATTGCCGAGCAGCTTGGAGGCCTCGTTCAGGCCCAGCTGGATGGCGTCCTCGCGGATGTCCTTCATCAGGATCGGCGTGCCCTTGACCGCCGACTGGTAGGCGATACCGCCGCCCATGATGCCGGCGCCGAGTACGGCAGCCTGCTTCACGTCACGGGCGATTTCGTCGTGGGCCTTGGCCTTGCGCTTGAGCTCCTGGTCGTTCAGGAACAGGCCGATCAGGCTCTCGGCAACCGAGGTCTTGGCCAGCTTGGCAAAACCTGCGGCTTCAACTTCCAGGGCTTTGTCACGGCCAAAGTTGGCGGCTTTCTGGATGCTCTTGATCGCTTCGACTGGCGCCGGGTAGTTCGGGCCGGCTTGGCCCGCGACGAAGCCCTTGGCGGTCTCGAAGGCCATCATCTGCTCGATGGCGTTGAGCTTGAGTTTTTCCAGCTTGGGCTGGCGCTTGGCCTTGTAGTCCAACTCGCCGCTGATGGCGCGCTTGATCAGGTCCAAGGCACCTGCCTGCAACAGCTCAGGGGCGACCACGGCGTCGACGGCACCTACTTTCAGGGCGTCTTCGGCACGGTTTTCCTTGCCGGCGGCAATCCACTCGATGGCGTTGTCCGAACCGATCAGGCGCGGCAGGCGCACGGTACCGCCGAAGCCTGGGTAGATGCCCAGCTTGACTTCCGGCAGGCCGATCTTGGCGGTGCTGGACATGACCCGGTAGTCGGCCGCCAGGCACATTTCCAGGCCACCGCCCAGCGCAATGCCGTTGATCGCGGCAACGGTCGGCACTTCGAGGTCTTCGAAGGCATTGAAAATACGGTTGGCTTCCAGGTTGCCGGCAACCAGCTCGGCCTCGGGCAGCTTGAAGTTGTCGACGAACTCGGTGATGTCGGCGCCGACGATGAACACGTCCTTGCCACTGCTGACGACCACGCCCTTCACCGAGGCGTCGGCCTTGATGGCGTCGACGGCCTGGCGCAGCTCGTCCAGGGTCAGGCGGTTGAACTTGTTGACGGACTCACCCTTGAGGTCGAACTTCAGTTCGACGATGCCGCTTTCAAGAGCCTTAACCGTGATGGCTTTACCTTCGTAAATCATCAACTGATCTCCACGATATGGAAGCTGAACTGTACACGCCGATCGCTGGTGGAAAGCAGCCGTTCGCTGCCCTGCCCAGGCACACCCGTCAGCGCGCTAGTCGGAACTATGAGGGAGCGGTGTGACATACAAACGCTCAATTCATACGCCCGTTTGATTTGGGTATGCACACATTCTCCGAAAAGATCGGCGTTGTCAAATGCTCTCAAGCACGGTTAAAACGCGACTTTCCGGTCATTTTGTATCGTCCGGGTGCAAATCATGATGACAGTGATCGCTGATCATTCATGTCAGCGATTGACCACAAATAATGCTCAACGCTGCATTTTTCTCATGCAGGGCGCTAGAGGATGGCTACACTGCGACTGGCTTGTAGAAATTCCCGGCCTGCCTGGCCTTTTCTGCGCGGCAGAAACGACAAAGCGGCAACTTGGCACCTACCCTCCTGGGTTGCTGCCAAGTTGCCGCTTTGTCGTTATAGAGGCGTTAAGCGAGGGTTTCGAACGCGTGGGCAATATCCTGCAACACAGATTTATCGCCACGTTCGCTCCAGTACAGGGCGAGCATCCGCGTGTCGGCCTCGACCTTGTAGACGGTCGCCGGCAGCCGCGAGAAGACCTCGTTCAGGCGCGGCTCCTCACACACTTCACGCCACTGGTTCCACCACACGCCTGGGCTGACCTGCCAGTAACACCAGCTGTCCTCACGCCCCCGACTGCGCCCGCGGTGGTACTGCGGGCATGGGCTCGGCGGCTCTTTTTCCAGCCAGTGCGGCCACTGCTGCGGCGCCAGTTGCATGGCCAGCCCCATGCGCCGCGCCTCCAGTCGCAGGCTCATCTGCTCGCCCTGCTTGCGCGACTGGCGCAACCAGGCGAACGGGCTGAGAATCAGCGCAAGGATTGACACCACCAGCAATACCGTCATATCTGTAGATCCCATAAAGCGTTGCAAATGAGCGGGTTACTCGGTTTCACGGAAGATCCGCCCGAAAGCGACCATACTTCTACTATCGCGATTGTCAGGAGTACTGCACATGTCCTATGAACATCTTCTGGTCGCTGTCGACCTGACCGAAGAATGCGACCCGGTGATCAAGCGTGCCAAGGCCATCGCCCTGGCAAGCGGCGCGAAGGTATCGCTGGTCCACATCGTCGAGCCAATGGCCATGGCCTTTGGCGGTGACGTGCCGATGGACCTGTCGCAATTGCAACAGCAGCAGTTCGACCAGGCGAAGGAGCGCATGGAGCGCCTGTTCAACAAATACCCGGATATCAATCGCGGCGATTCGCACCTGGTTTATGGCCAGCCACGTCAGGAGATTCACCAGCTGGCCAAGGACCAGAACTGTGACCTGATCGTGGTCGGCAGCCATGGCCGGCATGGTCTGGCGTTGTTGCTGGGGTCTACCGCCAATGACGTGCTACATGGCGCGCCGTGCGATGTGTTGGCGGTGCGGTTGCAGAAGAAAGAGTGATCCAACCTGTTCTGGCCCCTTCGCGGGGCCAGTGCAGACTAAAAGCGGATCAACCCTCCAGCTCAGCCCAGCGCTCTACCAAGGCATCCAGCTCGCCCTGCATCTGCTCAAGCTTCGCCAGCACCGCTGCGGTCTCCTCGATCGGCCGCTGATAGAAGCCCGGTGCAGCAACCTCTTCCTGAGCCGCTGCCATGCGCTGTTCGACCGCGTCGATCTGCCCAGGCAACATCTCCAGCTCACGCTGCAGCTTGTAGCTGAGCTTCTTCTTCGAGGCATCGGCCACGGCTGCCACTGGCGCCGGTGCAGCTTGCACTTCCTGCTTCTCGACCACCGCGCTATTGAGCTCGGACTTGCCGCCCTTGCTCTCGGTCACGCCCAACAGCCGCGGCGAACCGCCCTGACGGATCCAGTCCTCATAGCCGCCGACATACTCGCGCACCTTGCCCTCGCCTTCGAACACCAGGGTGCTGGTGACGACGTTATCGAGGAAGGCCCGGTCGTGGCTGACCATCAGCACGGTGCCCTTGTAGTTGGACAGTACTTCTTCCAACAACTCGAGCGTTTCCACGTCCAGGTCGTTGGTCGGTTCGTCCAGCACCAGCAAGTTGGCCGGCTTGCTGAACAGTTTGGCCAGCAGCAGACGCGCACGCTCGCCACCCGACAGCGCCTTGACCGGTGTGCGGGCACGTTGCGGGCTGAACAGGAAGTCGCCGAGGTAGCTGAGCACGTGGCGGTTCTGGCCATCGATTTCGATGAAATCACGGCCTTCGGCGAGGTTGTCGATGACCGTCTTTTCCAGATCGAGCTGATGGCGCATCTGGTCGAAGTAGGCGACTTCCAGCTTGGTGCCGCGCTCGACCTTGCCCGAAGTGGGCTCCAGGTCGCCGAGCATCAGTTTGAGTAACGTGGTTTTGCCGGTACCGTTGGCACCCAGCAGGCCAATGCGGTCCTGACGCTGCAGGACCATGGAGAAGTCCTTGACCAGCATCGGCCCTTCGGCGTGGTGGAAGCTGACGTTTTCCAGCACCATGACCTGCTTGCCGGACTTCTCCGCCGCCTCGATCTGAATGTTGGCCTTACCCTGGCGATCGCGACGCTCGCTGCGCTCCACGCGCAAAGCCTTGAGCGCACGCACGCGGCCTTCGTTGCGGGTACGACGGGCCTTGATGCCCTGGCGAATCCACACCTCTTCCTGGGCCAGGCGCTTGTCGAACAGCGCGTTGGCGGTCTCTTCGGCCGCCAGGGCCGCTTCCTTGTGCACCAGGAAGCTGGCGTAGTCGCCGTTCCAGTCGATCAGCCCGCCACGGTCCAGTTCGAGGATGCGCGTGGCCAGGTTCTGCAGGAAGGAACGGTCGTGGGTGATGAACAGCACCGCGCCGTTGAAGCCGCGCAGGGCCTCTTCGAGCCAGGCGATGGCACCGATGTCCAGGTGGTTGGTCGGCTCGTCCAGCAGCAGCAGGTCCGGTTCCGAGACCAGCGCCTGGGCCAGCAGCACGCGGCGGCGCCAGCCACCGGACAGCTCGGCCAGGGTCTTGTCGGCCGGCAGTTGCAGGCGGCTCAGGGTGCTTTCCACCACTTGCTGCAAGCGCCAGCCATCACGGGCTTCGAGCTCGTGTTGCACATGCATGAGCTTGTCCAGGTCGTCGTCGCCCTGGATGTTCTGGCTGAGGTGGTGGAACTGCGCCAGCAACTCGCCAACACCGTCCAGGCCTGCGGCCACCACATCGAACACCGTCCGCTCATCAGCGACCGGCAGCTCCTGCGGCAACTCGCCGATCTTGAGGCCGGGGGCGCGCCAGATTTCACCGTCATCGCCTTTCTGCTCGCCCTTGACCAGGCGCAGCATGCTCGATTTACCGGTGCCGTTGCGGCCGATGATGCACACCCGCTCGCCACGGGCGATCTGCCAGGACACTTTGTCCAGCAGCGGCATCGCGCCGAATGCGAGCGACACATCGCTGAATTTGAGCAGGGTCATGTTCGTCTCCAGAAAGCGGGCGCGCATTCTACCTGAGTTGGGCCATTCCGGCATTAAGTTGACCACGTTGCCAGGGCATTACGACATCCGGTCGGCGTTAATGCCTTGATACAAGCGCAGTGCTTTCACCCGTAGCCGGCAAACGGCTAAGCTAACGCAATAGCTTCCAACAGTGCTGGCTTCGCCGTCACTTTCCCATGGTTCAACTGCCCGGACGTATCATGCGCAGCCGCCTGTTACAGATTGCCTCCTGCCTGCTGCTTACCGCCGCCACCGCCAGTGCGGCGCAGGCTATCGACCTTTCACAGCAACGTCAGTACTACGACGAGGCCAAGCGCGCGCTGGCCAAGGGCGACAAGGGTCCTTACCTGCGTTACTCCCAGGCCCTGCGCGACTACCCGCTCACGCCCTATCTGGCCTACGACGAACTCACCGCGCGCCTGAAAAGCGCCAGCAACGAGGAAATCGAAGGCTTTCTGGCCAAGCACGGCGACCTGCCCCAGGCCAACTGGATGAAGCTGCGCTGGTTGCGCTGGCTGGCCGAGCGTGGCGAGTGGAATACGTTCGTCAAATACTACGACCCCAAACTCAATTTCACCGAGCTGGACTGCCTCAACGGCCAATACCAGCTGAGCCACGGCAAACGTGCCGAAGGCTATGCCACCGCTGAGAAGCTGTGGAATGTGGGCAAGTCGCAACCGGCCGCCTGCGACACCTTGTTCGGCATGTGGGCCGCCGAAGGGCAGCTGACGGAGGCCAAACGCTGGAACCGCGCAAAACTGGCTGCCCAGGCGCGCAACTATGCCCTGGCCAAAAACCTGGCCAACTCGCTCACTACCCTGGCCCCACAGGGCCGCCTGCTGGTCGATGTGGCGCAAAAGCCCGAGCTGCTGAACCAGCCTTCGCGCTTCACCCCGGTCAACGAAGCCATGTCCGACGTGGTCAGCCTGGGCTTGCGCCGCCTGGCCCGTCAGGACCCGGAGCGCGCCATGGCGCTGCTCGATGACTACGCCCAACGCATGCATTTCTCCCGCGACGAGAAGGTCGCGATCGCCCGCGAGATTGGCCTGACCCTGGCCCGTCGCTACGACCCGCGCGCCCTGGACCTGATGACCCGTTACGACCCAGAGCTGCGCGACAATACCGTCAGCGAGTGGCGCCTGCGCCTGCTGCTGCGCCTGGGCCGCTGGGAAGACGCCTACGAGCTGACCAAGCGCCTGCCCCAGGACCTGGCCAGCAGCAACCGCTGGAAGTACTGGCAGGCGCGCAGCCTGGAACTTGCGCAGCCGAACAACCCGCAGATCCCCCTGCTGTACAAGAATGTGGCGCGCGAGCGTGACTTCTATGGCTTCCTCGCCGCCGACCGGGCGCAGACACCGTACCAGCTGAACAACCGACCGCTGGTGCTGAGCCCGCAACTGGTCAACAAGGTGCGCAATACCCCAGGTGTCCAGCGCGCCCTGGAGTTCCACGCCCGCGGCCAGATCGTCGAAGGCCGTCGCGAGTGGTACCACGTCAGCCGCCATTTCAACCGCGACGAGATGGTTGCCCAGGCGCGCCTGGCCTATGACCTGCGCTGGTATTTCCCGGCCATTCGCACCATCAGCCAGGCGCAGTACTGGGACGACCTGGACATCCGCTTCCCGATGGCCCACCGCGACACCCTGGTGCGTGAAGCCAAGGTGCGTGGGCTGCATTCGAGCTGGGTGTTCGCCATCACCCGTCAGGAAAGCGCCTTCATGGAAGATGCCCGTTCCAGTGTGGGCGCCAGCGGCCTGATGCAGCTGATGCCGGCCACCGCCAAGGAAACCGCGCGCAAATTCAGCATTCCGCTGGCGTCACCGCAGCAGGTGTTCAACCCGGACAAGAACATTCAGTTGGGCGCAGCCTACCTGAGCCAGGTGCACAGCCAGTTCAACGGTAACCGGGTATTGGCCTCGGCAGCCTATAACGCCGGGCCTGGGCGCGTGCGTCAGTGGCTCAAGGGTGCAAAGCACCTGAGCTTCGACGTGTGGGTGGAATCGATCCCGTTCGACGAGACGCGCCAGTACGTACAGAACGTGCTGTCGTATTCGGTGATCTACGGGCAGAAGCTCAATTCGCCGCAGCCGTTGGTGGATTGGCACGAGCGGTATTTCGACGATATGTGAATCAGTTCCGACCTCTTCGCGGGCAAGTCCGTGAAGAGGTCAGCACCACCAACAACAACTATTCCAGCACTTCAACGCGCATCCCCACTTTAACAAGCCCACTGCCATCCACCGCCAGGTTCTGCCCGAACAGAACATCCCCTTCCTTTTCCCGGAAGGTCTTCAGCGTGGTCAATGGCTCACGGTCCGGACTGCGCTCCCCTGTTGCAGGATCAAGCGTGGTTAAAATGCACCGCACACTGGGCTTGAGCACGCGAAACTCCAGCTTGCCAATACGAATCCGCTTCCAACCATCTTCGGCAAACGGCTCAGCCCCCTGCACCACCAGATTCGGGCGAAACCGCAGCATCTCCATAGGGCGGCCAATCCGCCGGTTCAGCTCGTCGAGTGAGCCTTGCCCTATCAGCAATAACGGAAAACCATCGGGGAACGCCGCCCGATCACTGTTCAAGCCATAACCACTGGGCAAGTAGCGCGCTCGTTGTTCCGGGCAGTAGACCAGACGCACAGGCTTGCCGAGCAACTGCGACAACCAGGTCGCCGCCTCGTCGCCGCCATCAGGCACGCGCAGGGTGTCACGCCAGATGGTCACGCCGCGCAGATCATCATCGGCAGATGGCAGCGCCACCTGCAACGGTTCCAGGCCCGGAGCCTCCAGCAACAGTCCGCCAGCCTCACCATCGCTTGCCTTGAGCTGGCCAAGCCGCGGCCAGGCACGCTGGGTCAGAAAACGGCCATTCTCTTCCTCGACCACCATCCAGCGTCGGTCACCCATCAACCCAAGATGCCCGACCGGCGAATCCTGCAGGCATTGCGCCTGCCCCGATTTCACCGGATACCGATACAACTCACTCAGAAACATCCCTGCCTGCCTCGTGCCATGCCAAAAGCCCAGCTTATACCCGGCAGGCGCCGGGATCACGCAGTCGTTGCATCCAGCAGCAGGCGTTGCTTGACCACATCGACCAGACGATCAGGCTGGAACTTGGAGAGGAAATTGTCACAGCCGACCTTTTTGACCATGGACTCGTTGAAGCTGCCCGACAGTGAGGTATGCAGCACCACGTAGAGCTTGCGCAGTCGCGCATCACTGCGGATTTCGGTAGTCAGCCGGTAACCGTCCATTTCGGGCATCTCTGCGTCGGTGAACACCATCAGCAGTTTTTCGCAGACATCCTCGCCCGCATCGGCCCAGCCCTTGAGCATACGCAAGGCTTTCAACCCATCACTGGCCACGTGCAGTTTCACCCCCAGCTGCGACAGGGTGTCACGCAGTTGCGCCAGGGCCACGCTGGAGTCATCCACCAGTAGCACTTCCCGTCCACGAGCGCGGGCCAGGACCGGGTCGGCGAGCTTGTCGTTGGAAACCTTGGCGCTGTAGGGCACGATCTCGGCCAGCACTTTTTCCACGTCGATCACTTCCACCAGCTTGTCCTCCACCTTGGTGATGGCGGTCAGGTAATGCTGGCGGCCGGCACTGGTAGGTGGCGGCATGATGGATTCCCAGTTCATGTTGACGATGCGGTCGACTCCGCCCACGAGGAACGCCTGCACCGAGCGGTTGTACTCGGTAACGATGATGGTGCTGTCCGGCCCTGGGGTCAGCGGCCGCATGCCGATGGCCTGGGACAGGTCGATCACCGGCAAGGTCTGCCCACGCAGGTTGACCACGCCACAGACGAACGCATGGCGCTGAGGCATCAAGGTCAGCTTGGGCAGTTGCAGCACCTCTTGCACCTTGAATACGTTGATGGCGAACAGCTGACGTCCTGCCAACCGAAACATCAGGATTTCCAGGCGGTTCTCACCCACCAGTTGCGTGCGTTGGTCTACCGTGTCGAGAATGCCAGCCATTGGAAAAACCCCGGAAAATGTCAATTGATCCACCTTGTATCGGCGGCTTGCGGCGCAGCTTGATCCTTGTCTGAAAATGCCACAAAGATAATTGATATCACATTACCATCATGCTTTACTGCGTAGACCCCATCTTGGATCCATTGCTTGGGCAACCGGTCGCACCTTAGGTGCCCATCAGGGAAACCCCTAGCGGCAATCGGGCGCAACCTGATGTTCGCGATATCCATTAGCCATTAATGTGACGCCATTCTCACTGCATGAATGGAGTCAGGCTTTTGCTAGCGATCGACATGGCTTGGCCATCCCCCGCTCCCGCCCTGCGCGCCGGAGCCTCATGATGGAAAGCACAGCCTTCAACAGCAGCGCCCTGCAAGAGTTCTTGCTGGATGCGCAAGTCTTGCTGACCCAGTCTCAGGAATGCCTGCAGCACCTCGAACTGATCGACAACGACCCCGACGCCTGCCATTGCCTGGACAACGCCCTCGACACCCTCGCCCGGCGCGCCAGCGGCCTGGGCTTGCTCGAAGTGGCGCATTACACCTGTGCTCTGCAGCAGTTGCTCGCCCCGGCATGCCGACACTTGCACCTGCACAGCAAGGCCCTGCCTGCGCTGTCTGCGTGCTTGACCTTGCTGGCATGGCAACTGGAGCTGGTCGACAAGCAAACCGGGCGACTGGCCCTCGATGCCAGCGAACAAACCGCGCTGCTCGCTGAACTTGCCACCGCGCTGGACCAACCGCTACCGCAAACGTGTGCGCCCGCCTTGCCACGACACCAGTGAGGCGTGTGCTCACCCGCACAAGGCGGATCCCGCCTTGCCCAACTTGCCAACTCAGGCGCACTAACGGGCGCTTTATCGTGCAACTAAAGGCATTCTTCGAGCACAACGGAGGAGCAACTTGCCCGGCACTGCAAGTTCCGACGCTTGCGCTCTTACTGCGGTCAGGAAAGTTGGACTTACCACAGCCTTCACCGGCACGCGCGATATCACCTGGCCACCCAGCAGCTCCTCCAAAGCCTGGTGATTCGCCCGCAAGCCCTGAGGTTTCAAAGCATTACCCAGCCGCGACCAGAGCAGCACGAAGTGTTACCATGCGCACTAACTAGCATTGGCCACCCGAATCTCGGCGATTGTTGAAAGCACCTAGCCAACGCCCTTGGCAAGACAGGTGCAAGGCCTCCATCAGCAAGACTTCAGTGGCATCCCATCTATGCTCCCACGCTTGAAGATCCCTCTGCGTTGCCGTTCCCGCGCCACCTTGCTGCGTTGGGCGACCGCATTGCTGTGTGTGGCTTCGCTGTCTGCCAACCTGCTGCTGTTCCTCGGAGGCCAGGCACTGCCTGGCAGCCTGCTGTTGCTGCAATTGGCAGCCATGCTCGGAGTCGGCTGGCACCTGAGCCATGGCGCCCGCTCGATCAGCCTGCGCCCGGCAGAGCTCGCCGACCGCATGCTCAAGGTCCAGGAAAGTGAGCGTCAGCACCTAAGCCGTGAACTGCATGATGACATCGGCCAGTTGCTCACCGCCGCCAAACTCCAGCTCGAATGGATGCAAAGGCGGCTGCCGAACGATTTGCAGGCGCACTGCGGCAGCCTGCGCAGCACCCTTGAAGACAGCCTGAGCAAAGTGCGCGACGTCTCCGCCCTCCTCAATCCCCGGCAACTGGCCAGCCTTGGCCTGGAAGCCAGCCTACGTGCGCATCTGGTGCGCACCCTGGCAAGCACCGACATGCACTGGAGCCTGGAATGCCACCAGCGCCTGGGCGGTATTTCCGAAGACGTGGCCATGGCCGCCTTCCGCATTACCCAGGAAGCGCTCACCAACATCCTGCGCCATGCCAAAGCACGCAACGTGATCGTCCGCCTGCAGCGCAGCCCGGCGGGCCTGATGCTGTCGATCCAGGACGACGGCCAGGGCTTCATCCCCGCCGTCAACCCTGCCGAGGCAGGCCAGCGCGGCATGGCTGGCATGCAGGAGCGCGCCACGGCACTGCAAGGCAGCCTGGACATTACTAGCCAGCTCGGCATGGGTACGCGGATCGAGGTGTTGTTCCCGTGGCCACCGCGCACCCACGAACGCGCCAGGACCCTTGCTTCCCGATGACCTCCAGACTGCTGCTGATAGATGACCATTCACTGATCCGCGCCGGCGTCCGCGCCCTGGTTTCCGACATCCCGGGCTACTCGGTAGTGGGCGAAGCCGATGATGGTGACCAGTTGCTGGAGCAGGTTCAGCAACTGGCGCCCGACATCGTGCTGCTGGACATCTCCATGCGCTCGACCAGCGGCCTCGATGCCCTTACCCTGCTGCGCGCCACTGGCAATACCTGCAAAGTGCTGATCCTGTCCATGCACACCGACCCGGACCTGATCATGCGAGCCCTGGAGAGCGGCGCCCACGGTTACCTGCTCAAGGATGCCACCGCAACCGAGCTTGAGCAGGCCCTGGCCGCATTGCGCAATGGCGAACGCTACCTCAGCCCAGCCATTGCCCACACCGTGATCAACCAGGCGCTGATGCGCTCGCAACAGGGCAAGCAGCCCAACGCCGACCGCCACAACCTGACCGCTCGGCAACTGGAAATCCTGCGTTTGATCGTGCGCGGCAAGTCCACCCGCGAGATCGCCGCCGGCCTGGGGCTTTCGATCAAAACCGTCGAAACCCATCGCTCGCAGATCATGAAACGCCTGCAGATCTACGACGTCGCCGGCCTGGTGCTATTTGCCGTACGCGAAAAAATCATCAGGCTGGACGACTGAGCAGCGGCGAGTTCGGCGGCAAGTGCACCCGCAACGCCGCAGGCACGGCCTCGAAACGCAGGCTCTCGGCCTGCAGCGGTTCGCCGTCAAGGTTGATGTCCAAGCCTTGGGAGCTCTTGATTTCAACCCAGGGCAACCGCGCACGCACGAACAGCCCTTCCCCAGCCAGCAGGTCTCGCAGCGCGCCTACCACTTCTTGTGGTGCTGGCAGGACGGCAATGTCGAGCAAGCCGTCATCCACCACCGCCTCGGCACACAACACTTGCCCGCCACCGGCCTGGCGACCATTGCCGATACCCAGCGCCAGCAGGTCGCCTTGCCAGTGGAAATCCGGTCCGGTCAGCTCTACCGAGGCGGCCTGCAGCTCGCTGAAACGTGACAAGCCGGTAAACAGGTAGGCCGCCGCACCCAGCACCTTTTTCAGGTCTTCGGACGTGTTGGCGGTAACCTGGCTGCCAAAACCGCCCGTGGCCATGTTCAGGAACAGCTGATCGCCCACCTTGCCCAGGTCGATCGGCCGTGCCGGCAGGTCCAGCAGCGCCAAGGCTTCAGCCGGCTGTAACGACACACCGGCAGCCTTGGCGAAATCATTGGCGGTACCCAACGGCAGCAGCGCCAGGCTGGCCTTGGTTTTAACCCGGCCCATGGCTTCAGCCACATCGCGCAAGGTGCCATCACCGCCCCCCGCGACCACGTGGGTATAGCCGACCGCCAATGCTTCATCGACCAGCC
This sequence comes from Pseudomonas sp. NPDC090233, assembly GCF_044772285.1. Classification (NCBI taxonomy): domain Bacteria; kingdom Pseudomonadati; phylum Pseudomonadota; class Gammaproteobacteria; order Pseudomonadales; family Pseudomonadaceae; genus Pseudomonas; species Pseudomonas sp. NPDC090233. Next base: position 163,318 of record NZ_JBIVYQ010000005.1, read on the forward strand.
GCTGGGCATCACCCGCTTCCCAGGTCACCCGTACATCCAGCGTCCAGCCACGTTCTCGTTGCGCGAGCACGGCCTTGCGCACCTCTTCGTTCATCGCCTGCTTGCCATGCAGGATTAATATCGCCTTGCCCATCGCGCCTCTCCCTGGAGATCGATCTGTCCAGATCTCGACCACGGCGGTGAGCAGATTGCTGCATGCCCAGTGGAATTAACCTCCCAGCTGGGCGAAGACGATATCGTGGGCTTTACTGATAGCTACGGACGCGTCCCGGCAGCCGCCATCGGCTGACTGCCAACGGGCGCGTTTTTTGTCCGCGGCCTTCAGCGAGGATTGTGGTTCATGCGCATACTCTGGACACTGCCCTACCTGCCCTGGCCCACCACCAGCGGCAGCAAGACCCGGCAATACCACCTGCTACGTGCGCTCGCGCAGCATGGCCACCGGATCACCTTGCTGGTGCAGTCGAAGATTCCGCTCAACGATGCCACTCGCGAAGCCCTCGAACCGCTGGTCGAGCGCCTGATCGTACTGCCCCGACGGGCACTGCACAGCCCGCTCAACCTGCTCGCCTCACCGATCATCGACTACCCGATGCGGGCGATCATCAATGGCTTGGCGCCGTGCCTGCGGCACCGCTTCGAACAATTGCTGGACGAGCCTTGGGACGTTATCCAGATCGAGCACAGCTACGGTTTTCAACCGTTTGAAAAGGCCCTGCAGGCGCGCGGCGTGCCCTACATGCTCAGCGAACACACCCTCGAATCGGTGATGGGCGCCGCCTGCCATGACCGCTTGCCCCTGTGGCTGCGCCCGCTCAATGCCTTCGACCGCTGGCGCTATCGCCGCTGGGAGCAACGCGTGCTGCGCCAACCCAGCGAAGTGGTTGCGGTAAGCAGCCATGACGCCGAACTGATCAGCCAGATCAGTGGGCGCCCGGTGAATGTGGTGGTCAATGGCGTGGATTGCGACTATTACCAGGACGTACGCCCGTCCCTGCATAGCCAGCGCCTGTTGTTTGTCGGCAATTTCGAGTACGGCGCCAACCTGGAAGCCATCGAATGGGCGCTGGAAGAAATCCTCCCGCAAGTCTGGATGAGTAATCCTGCGGTACGCCTGGCCATTGCCGGGCATGCCCTGCCGGCCAGCTGGAAGCTGCACTGGAACGACCCGCGCATCGAATGGGTTGGATACCGCCCCGACCTGCGCGAATTGCAGCGGCGCTCGGCACTGTTCTTCGCCCCCTTGCGCTACGCCGGGGGTTCCAAGGTGAAGATCCTCGAAGCCATGGCCGCCGGGCTGCCCGTGATCACCACCGGCAAAGGTGTATCAGGCCTTGCCGTGAATAATGGCGAGCACTACCTGGGTAGCGATGACGGCGGCCAGCTCGCCCTGCTGATAACCCAACTGCTCAACCAGCCCTGGCGCATGTGCCAGCTCAGCGAAGCCGGTCGCCAGTTCGCTCGGCAGCGTCACGACTGGAGCGTGGCGGCACAGCAACTGGAAACCGTGCACATGCGCCTGACCCAGTCGGCACCCGCCGATGCCACGCAACCTGGTGGCGCCTGGCTCGGGCGGTCAACCAAGTAGTTCGCTCAAGGGTATGAAGGGCACGCTGTCACCCTGCTGTGGCGTGCTGCCTTCGCGCACCTCCACCAGGCCCTCGGCCCACGCGGCGCTGCGCAGCACGCCGGAGCTCTGGTTCTTGTAGATCGTGACACGGCCGTTGTCGATACGTGCGCGCAGGTACTCGCGACGGGTACCGGCCTTGGGCCAATCAAACCCCGCTGGCACATCGAAACGCAGCGGTGCGACCTCGGCAACGCCCTGGCGACGCAGTAGGTACGGGCGCGTCAGCAGGCCAAAGGTCACCAGCGTCGAGGCTGGATTGCCTGGCAGGCCGATCACGGGGACGCCTTGATAATGACCAAAGGTCAGCGGCTTGCCTGGCTTGATCGCCAGCTTCCACAACGCCAGCTCACCGGCTTCGCGCAGGGCTGCACCGAGGTAATCGGCTTCGCCCACCGAAACGCCTCCGGTGGATAGAATCAGGTCGACATCGCCCAGGCTGGCCAGGCACTGGCGGGTGCGCACCAGGTCATCGGGGAGAATGCCCATGTCACGCACTTCGCAGCCCAGGCGCTGCAACCAGCTGACCAGCAGGCGCCGGTTGCTGTTGTAGATCTGCCCCGGGCCCAGCGGCAGGCCTGGCTCGACCAGCTCGTCACCCGTCGACAACACTGCCACGCGCACCCGCCGCACCACTTCAAGCTGCGCATGCCCCAAGGTCGCGGCGAGGCCCAGCTCGATAGGCCCCAGGCGCGTACCCGCCGCCATGACCTGCTCGCCCTTGCGGGTTTCCTGGCCCTGAGGGCGAACGTTCTGGTCGAGCCTGAGCGGCTCCAGGAAACGCACCCGGCCATCTTCCAGCACCTCGGTGTTTTCCTGCATCTCGACGCAATCGGCCCCAGCCGGCAGCGGCGCGCCAGTGAAAATCCGCGCGCAAGTACCAGGCTGCAACGGTTCGGGCGCGTGACCGGCAAAAATACGCTGGCTGACCGACAGGGGTTCCCCCTGGCAATCGGCGAGGCGCAACGCATAGCCGTCCATGGCGCTGTTCGGCCAGGGCGGCAAGTCCAGCGAGGCGACCAGATCGGTTGCCAACACACGGCCCTCGGCGTCGGCCAGCGAGACGGTCTCGATGTCCTTGATCGGTGCTGCCTCGGCCAACGCCAGCAACTGCGCCAGCGCGTCCTCCACCGGCATCAGCGGCCGGGCCTGAGGCGCCTCAGCCACGGCTTTCACAGGCCGCTGCCTGCTTCAGGTGCGGAACGAAATTGCATGGACGATGGCGCGCATCCAGCTGCTCGGCGAGGATGCCATCCCAGCCAGTGCGCACGGCGTTGGTCGAACCCGGCAGGCAGCAGACCAGTGTGCCGTTGGCAAGACCGGCCAGTGCACGCGACTGCACCGTCGAGGTGCCGATATCGGCCACTGAAATCTGCCGGAACAACTCACCAAATCCTTCCACCTGCTTGTCCAGCAGGCAGGCCACGGCTTCCGGCGTACTGTCGCGCCCGGTAAAGCCGGTACCGCCGGTTATCAGCACCACCTGCACCGAGTCATCGGCAATCCAGGTGGCAACCTGGGCGCGGATCTTGTACAGGTCGTCCTTGAGCAGCACGCGTGCTGCCAACTGATGGCCTGCAGCGCTCAGGCGGTCGACGAACATCTGCCCTGAGGTATCGGTTTCGAAGGTACGGGTGTCGCTGACCGTCAGCACGGCAATGTTCAGCGCCACGAACGGGGTATCTGCCTTGGCTTTCATGAGTGTCCATCGCAGGGGAAAGGGATGGCCGCATTTATATCACAGGCTGCGGGGAAGCAACCTCGACAGACCCAGGTCAATACCCCGGCATTGACGCTATGCTGCACTGTGAAAGGAACTTGCGCAGACGCCCCGCGTCATAAAGTCATCTAGCACCATCGCACTGGAGAAACACGATGATTCAACGGACCCTTCCCGCCTTCCTGCTCGCCCTGGGCCTGGGCGCCCTCGCAGGCTGCGCTTCGCCTACCGTGATTACCCTGAACGACGGCCGTGAAATCCAGGCAGTGGACACTCCGTCCTTTGACGAGGACTCTGGCTTCTACGAGTTCGAACAACTCGACGGCAAGCGCACGCGTCTGAACAAAGACCAGATCCGCACCGTCAAAGAGCTCTGATTCAGCGCCTTTTTTGAGCACAAGGTCGTGTCACGGCAAGGGCTTGTGCTCGAAAAAACCATGCAGTAGGATTTCGTTCATCGGAGTGTAGCGCAGCCAGGTAGCGCGTCTCGTTCGGGACGAGAAGGCCGCAGGTTCGAATCCTGTCTCTCCGACCAGATCCTGCTAGAAGCCCGCCATGTGCGGGCTTTTTGCTGCCTGCGATTCGTCTATGCGGTCAGCCGCGACGTCACTTCACCCAGTTGTCCCGACAACCCATGCAAACGCTGCCCGGCCTGCTCGGTATGCTGCACCGCCTCCTGGTTGGCAGTGGCGATGCGGGTGATCTCGATCAGGTTGCGGGAAATGTCCTCGGCCACACTGGTCTGCTCTTCTGCCGCCGTGGCGATCTGCCGGTTCATGTCGCGGATGGCTTCCACCGCCGTGGTGATGCGCTGCAACATCTGCCCGGCCTGCTGCACCTGCTCGGCACCCTCCTCGCTGCGCTGCTGGCCGCTTTCGATGGCCTTGACCGCCTCCACCGCGCCAGACTGCACGGCCTCGATGATCTGATGAATTTCAGCGATCGACGCCGCCGTGCGCTGGGCCAGGCTGCGCACCTCATCGGCCACCACCGCGAAGCCGCGCCCGGCCTCGCCCGCACGGGCCGCTTCGATGGCCGCGTTGAGCGCCAGCAGGTTGGTCTGTTCGGCAATGCCGCGGACCACTTCGAGCACCTTGCCGATGCGTGAACTGTCATTTTCCAGGTCGCGAATCACCGCAGCGGTATCGGCAATCTCGCGGTTGACCGCGCCAATGATGTCGATGGTCTGCTGCATCACCTGCTCACCCGACTGGGCGCTGTGGTCGGCATCATCGGCCGCACGGGCGGCCTCGGCGGCGTGACGCGCGACCTCCTGGGCGGTGGCGGACATCTCGTGCATCGCCGTGGCCACCTGGTCGGTGCGCTGGAACTGGTCCTGGGTGCCACGCGCCATGTCACCGGCAATGTTGCGCAGCTGGCCGCTGGCGCCTTCCAGCTCCTGGGCGTTGTCTTTGAGGCGGCCAACGGTTTCGGCCAGGAAATCTCGCAGGGTGTTGGCGGCACGCGCCAGACGGCCCAGTTCATCCTCGCGTCGGCTATCTACCCGGGCACCGAAGCGGCCCTGGCTCAATTGTGCGACATACTCGATCAACTGGCTGATCGGCTCGATCAGGCTGCGGTTGACGCGCCACAGGCTGAACAAGCCCACCAGCAGCGCTGAGCCGAGCATGACCAGCACGCCCAGCCAGACCGTGCGCTCGGCACGGGCATTGATACTGGCAGCGCGTTCACGGGCGTCGCTGCGCAACTGCTCCACCAGCGCACTCATCTGGTCACTGGCGGCGCGGTCGACACCTTTGACCGCCAGGTCGCCGGCCGCCGGGTCACCACCGGCAGCCAGGAAAGCCTGGCGCCCCTTTTCGTAGGCCACACCCAGCTGCCGGTGGCTTTCACGCAGCTGCTGCAGTGGCGCCTTGAGCTTGTCGTCACTGTTGTCGATCAGTTGCCCAAGCAGTTGCTGAACCTGCTGCTCGCGCGCCTGAAACTGTTGCCAGTACTTGTCCAGTTCGGCCGGCTGGCGCCCGCGCAGCAGCACGTTCTTCCACTCCTGCACCTGGATCTTGAACTGCAGGTTGGCTTCATCGATCACTTGCGAAGCGCGCAATGGCCCATCGACCAACTCGGCATAGCCGCGCACGCTGGAAGACAGAAACTGGAAGCACACCAGGGCGATCAGCAGTATCGCTGCCAGGCTGCCGCCAAGCAGAGCGAGAATTTGCACTCGGAGGGATTTACGCAACATCGCGGTTCTCGGGAACAAGGAAGTAGGAATCAGCGCGCCGTTGGCAGCGCCGCGATAGACATCCTTGTCCTCGTTCGCAGGGCAAAAAAAAGCTGCCATCAAGCGATAGCAGCCAGTTCGAGCACTTACACAACAGTTGCAAACGATACTCTCAAGCAATTGCTACAAAAATGTTACAGAGCTACGACGATTACGCTGTGGTGAACTGCAGCGCGGCCAGGCGAGCATACAATGGGCTTTTTTCGATCAGCTGACGATGCGTGCCTACGGCCACTACCCGCCCCTTGTCGATGACCGCAATACGGTCGGCATGCTGCACCGTGGCCAGGCGATGGGCGATGACCAGTGTCGTACGGCCGGCCATCAGGCTTGGCAGCGCTTGCTGGATCAGGTGCTCGCTCTGTGCGTCGAGGGCGCTGGTCGCCTCGTCGAGCAGCAGGATCGGCGCATCAACCAACAGTGCCCGGGCAATCGCCAGGCGCTGTCGCTGCCCGCCGGACAGGCCTACCCCGCCCTCGCCCAGCGGGGTTTGGTAACCCTGCGGCAATTGCCGGATGAATTCGTCGGCATGCGCGCCCCGTGCCGCGGCCTCGACCTCTGCCAGGCTGGCCCCAGGACGGCCGTAGCGGATGTTGGCCTCTACCGTGCCGCGAAACAGCGAAGGGTTTTGCGCGACCAGCGCGAACTGACGACGCAGGTCAGCCAGCGCCAGCCCGGTGATTGGCTGCCCGTCCAGCAGGATGTGGCCCTGCTGCGGGTCGTAGAAGCGCAGCAACAGATCGAACAAGGTCGACTTGCCTGCCCCCGACGGCCCTACCAGCGCCACGGTCTGGCCCGGCTCGATGACCAGGCTCAAGTTGTCAATCGCCGCCACCGATGGCCGCGACGGGTAGGCAAACGCCACCGATTGCAGCTCGATACGCCCGACCGCACGCTGCCCATGCAGTGCAAGCGCCTGCTCCGGCTCGACGATGCTGCTGTGCGCTGCCAGCAGTTCGGCGATGCGCTCTGCCGCGCCCGCAGCGCGCTGCAGATCACCTATCACCTCGCTGAGGGTACCGAAGGCGCTGCCGACAATCAGGCTGTAGAACACGAATGCCGCCAGTTCTCCGGCGGAAATACGCCCCGCGATCACATCCATCCCGCCCACCCACAGCATCACCCCCACCGCGCCCAGCACCAGCACGATCACCAGGGTAATCAGCCAGGCCCGCTGGGCGATGCGCTGACGCGCCACGGCGAATGCCGCTTCGACGGTACCCGCGAACAATTGGCGATCCAGCGCCTGATGGTTGTAGGCCTGCACGGTCTTGATCTGCCCCAGCGTCTCGGCCACATAACTACCCACATCCGCCACCCGGTCCTGGCTCTGCCGCGACAGGCTGCGCACGCGACGGCCAAACAACAGGATGGGTGCCAGCACCAATGGCAGTGCAACCACGACGATGCTGGTGAGTTTCGGGTTGGTGATGAACAGCAACACTACGCCACCGATCACCATCAGGGCATTGCGCAGGAACATCGACAGCGACGAGCCGATCACCGACTGCAGCAAGGTGGTGTCGGCGGTCAGCCGGGACTGGATTTCCGAGCTGCGGTTATCTTCGAAAAAGCCCGGATGCAACCCAATAAGATGATCGAAAACGGCGCGGCGGATGTCGGCCACGCACCGCTCACCAATCCATGAAACCAGGTAAAAACGACTGAAAGTCCCGATAGCCAACGCCAACACCAGCAGCAGAAACAAGCCAATGGTCTGGTTCAACTGGTGCGCAGAACGGGTCATGAAACCCTGGTCCACCAGCAGGCGAATGCCCTGGCCCATGGACAAGGTGATGGCGGCAGTCGCCACCAGTGCCAGCAAGGCCAGCAGCGCTTGCCGACGGTAGGGACGCAAGAATTGCCAACACAGGAGCAAGGCGCGACGCTGGCGAGAAGTAACCGGTTCGGGCATGACAGTGGCCACAGCAACAGAGAGCCTGCAGCCTAGCACTCATCGGGCTGGCCGGTGGCTATAGCCCATCGTTCTAAAACGCCTCTGGAGGTTTGCCGCCGTTTCTGTTGGACTGTCAGTGCCGTGATACCCAAGAGCCACTGTCACAGGCCGGTCACGGCACAGGTTTACCTTGAAACTGGACCTGATGAGGAGACTGTAAATGAGTCTGCAACAAGGCAGCGACACCCAGAAGCCCCAGAATACTCAGCAACCGAAACCCTGCGGGTCGATCATCGACGCTCAGGGCCACGAAGTGCCGATCACCGAGCAGATGATTCAGAAAGCCTGCAAAGACCTTGAGGAAAGCCGGGTCAGAAAAGTGCGTAAGGGCTGAGTGAAGAATTGATTGCAACCCGGCGCACGCGCCGGGTTTTTATTGCCCGTCAGACCACCACGCCGCCCAGTGCACTGACCATCTGAGCCAACTGCGGCGCCTCCCCCCGCAAGCGTACCGCCAGCCCCTCGATCTCGCGCCGTGACGGATACTGCTTGCGCAGTTGATCGAACGCCGCGCGCTGCTCGGCGGCATCGTCACTCAAGCTGCGGCGAAAATCGGCATCGTCGCGGCGCGGGTCGTACACCGCGCGGCACAACATCGCCAGGGCCCAGCCCAGATCCGTTTCAGCATCCAGCTCGATCTGCGCCAGCGGCGGCTTGGGCAGCAAATCTTTCAACTGCACCCGCTCGGGCTCACCGAGGAAGCGGCACAAGGCCTGGTAGATCTGCGCCGTGCCGCGCTGGCGGCCGTCCAGGCTGTAGCCGGCAATGTGCGGGGTGGCCAGGGTGCACAGGTCGGCCAGTTGCAGGTCGACTTGCGGCTCGCCCTCCCACACATCGAGCACAGCGTGCACGTCTTCGCGGTCCAGCAGCAGCTCGCGCAGTGCCGCGTTGTCCACCACCGGCCCACGGCTGGCGTTGATCAGCCACGCGCCGGGGCGCAACTGCGACAGCTGCGCGTCGCTGAGCAGGTGCCAGGTCGGATAGTCGCCGCCGCGTTGCAAGGGGGTGTGCAGGCTGATCACATCGCACTGCTCAAGAACGGTGTCGAGGCTGACGAAGTCGCCACCTTCGGCCGCTTGACGCTGCGGATCGCAGACCAGCACCTTCCAGCCAAGGCCGTGCAGTACACGCACCAGTCGGCCACCCACTTCACCGGCACCTACCACGCCATAGGTACGCTGTGGCAGCGACACGCCATCCAGGTCGGCCAGGGTCAGCAGGCTGCCCAGCACGTAGTCGACCACGCCACGGGCGTTGCAGCCCGGCGCGCTGCTCCAGTGGATACCGGCTTGGGCAAAGTAGTCCAGGTCCAGGTGGTCGGTGCCGATGGTGCAGGTGCCGACGAAGCGCACCTTGCTGCCTTCGAGCAGTTGCCGGTCGACCTTGGTCACCGAACGCACCAGCAGCACGTCGGCATCCTTGACGCTGGCGGCGTCGAGGCTCCTGCCAGGGTAGCGGCGGATCTCGCCAAAGCCTTCGAAGAAGGCATCGAGCAGCGGGATATTCTCGTCGGCAACTATCAGCATGGCGCTCTCCTGTCTGGGGAACGCAGTGTAGGTGCTATGGCAGGCGCGATCCAGCGCGGATCAGTCGGCTTTCTTGCGAATCCAGTACAGGTAGGTGCCCGCCTCTTCCTGCTGTTCCAGCAGCTCATGGCCGAGGAAGTTGCAGAACTTGGGGATGTCGCGACGGGTCGAGGGATCGGTGGCGATGACCTTGAGCAGGCCGCCGGCGGCCAGGTTGCGCACGTGGGTGTGCAGCATCATGACCGGTTCCGGGCAGTTCAGGCCGGTGGCGTCGAGGATGGCATCGGGGGTGAAATCAGTCATGGGGGGCTCCGCAAATGATCGCTATTGTGGCGCATCCTGTGGCGCGGACCAAGAGTACGCTGCATACCCTGTGGGAGCGGCTTTAGCCGCGAAGCAAGCGACGCCGTGGATGGCACCGGCCTTGCCGGTGTTCGCGGCTGAAGCCGCTCCCACCGAGGCCCCAGGTATCAACGCGGCTTCAGGTCCAACCTGCGCAAATGACAGGTCACTTCCTCACGGTCGTGATACAGCTGCTTGCAGGCAATCGACACCTTGACCTTGCGCGCCTTGAACGTCGCCTCCATCCGGTCCAGCAACCGCCGCACCTCGGCATACCGCTGCTTCATCGGCAATTTCAGGTTGACCACTGCCTCACGGCACAACCCCTCACCCAGCCAGGTCTCGATCAGCGAGGTGGTGCGCGCCGGTTTCTCGACGATATCGCAGACCATCCAGTCCACCGGTTGCTTGGGCTGCCAGGTAAATCCGTCGGCCATCAGGTGTTGGACCAGGCCAGTGTCCATCAGGCTCTCGGCCATCGGCCCGTTGTCGATGGCCGTCACCAGCATGCCGCGGCGCACCAGCTGGTAGGTCCAACCGCCTGGCGATGCTCCGAGGTCGACACCGGTCATGTCATCGCCCAGGCGCTGCTCCCACTGCTCGCGCGGGATGAACTGGTGCCAGGCTTCTTCAAGTTTCAAGGTCGAGCGGCTCGGAGCCTCGCGTGGGAATTTCAGGCGTGGGATGCCCATCGGCCACAGTGCGCTGTTGTTCGCCTCGGCAACGCCAAGGAATACCCGACGGCCACTGATGAAGGTCAGCAGCAGGCGCGGCAGGCTGGCGTTGTCGACCAGACGCCCGGCCTTTTCCAGCGCCTTGCGCAACGGCACCTCGAATTTGCGGCAGAAGGTCGACAGCTCTTTGCCGTCATTGCTGTCGAGCACTTCCAGCCACAGGCTGCCGAACACCGGCAGCGCCGCCAGATGTTCCAGCAGCACGCTGATGCGGTCGGTTTCCGGCAATTCGATATAGCTGCCGCGCGCCCACTGGCGCGGGAAGATCAATTGCGCGAAGCGCAGCTGCGTCATCAACTGTTCCGCACCCTCGCTGTCGGCACAGACAAACTCGGCGCAGGCGCTCTGCGGCTTGCCTTTGGCATAGCCGGCAACGCCCAGGTGGGCCGCGTGTTCGCTGATCTCGGCGCAGACCTCGCCCTCGAAACCGGGCCGGCAATGCATGAACAGGGTATTCATTTCTCACTCCACTACGGCTGGCGCGCTACGGGCGCCGGCAGGGCGGCGATGATAAAGGAAGTTCGGAACCTGCGACACGCCCCGCCGGTCCAGAAAAGAGTCAGGGGTGCCAAACAGGGCTAACCTGACCTTTCAGCCAGGTCCGTGCCGTGCGGGCCGAAACACAGCGGTGGCACCGGCCTCACCCGCGAATGCCGGGCCCCGCTGCACAAGGAGTTGGCAATGCCCTCGCTCGATAGCCTGAACACCCTCAAGACCCTCAAGGTGGCTGACCACACCTACCATTACTTCAGCCTTACCGAAGCCGCCGCCCAGCTCGGCGACCTGCAGCGCCTGCCCATGTCGCTCAAGGTGCTGCTGGAGAACCTGCTGCGCTGGGAGGACGGCGAAACCGTCACCGAAGACGACCTGCGCGCCCTCGCCAGCTGGCTGCAGGAGCGCCGTTCCGATCGCGAGATCCAGTACCGCCCGGCGCGGGTACTGATGCAGGATTTCACCGGCGTGCCGGCGGTCGTCGACCTTGCTGCCATGCGCGCGGCCATGGCCAAGGCCGGTGGCGATCCGCAGCGGATCAACCCCCTGTCGCCCGTGGACCTGGTGATCGACCACTCGGTGATGGTCGACCGCTACGCCACACCGCAGGCGTTCGGCGAGAACGTCGACATCGAGATGCAACGCAACGGTGAACGCTACGCCTTCCTGCGCTGGGGCCAGAGCGCCTTCGACAACTTCCGCGTGGTACCACCGGGGACCGGCATCTGCCACCAGGTCAACCTGGAATACCTCGGCCGCACCGTCTGGACCCGTGAGGCCGACGGGCGCACCTACGCCTTCCCCGACACCCTGGTCGGCACCGACTCGCACACCACCATGATCAACGGCCTGGGCGTGCTTGGCTGGGGCGTCGGCGGCATCGAGGCGGAGGCGGCCATGCTTGGCCAGCCGGTGTCGATGCTGATCCCGGAAGTGATTGGCTTCAAGCTGACCGGCAAATTGCGCGAAGGCATCACCGCCACCGACCTGGTGCTGACCGTCACGCAAATGCTGCGCAAGAAAGGCGTGGTCGGCAAATTCGTCGAATTCTACGGCGATGGCCTGGCTGACCTGCCCCTGGCCGACCGCGCCACCATCGCCAACATGGCGCCGGAGTATGGCGCCACCTGTGGCTTCTTCCCGGTCGATGAAGTCACCCTCGACTACCTGCGCCTGTCGGGCCGGCCGGCGCAAACCGTGGAGCTGGTCGAACAGTACTGCAAGGCCCAGGGCATGTGGCGCCTGCCAGGGCAGGAACCGCTGTTCAGCGATGCCCTCGCCCTGGACATGGGCGACGTCGAGGCCAGCCTCGCCGGACCCAAGCGACCCCAGGACCGGGTCGCGTTGGGCCAGGTCAACCAGGCTTTCAACCACTTCATAGAACAGCAGCCCAAGGTACTGGCCAAGGAAGTTGGCCGCCTGGAAAGCGAAGGCGGCGGTGGCGTGGCGGTGGGTAATGCCGACCAGGCCGGCGAAATCGACTACAGCCATGAGGGCCAGACCCACACCCTACGCCATGGCGCGGTAGTGATCGCCGCAATCACCTCCTGCACCAACACCTCCAACCCCAGCGTGATGATGGCGGCGGGGTTGGTGGCGAAAAAAGCCTTGGAAAAGGGGCTGCAGCGCAAGCCGTGGGTCAAGAGCTCGCTGGCGCCTGGCTCCAAGGTGGTCACCGACTATTACAACGCCGCAGGCCTCACCCCCTACCTCGACCAGCTTGGCTTCGACCTGGTCGGCTATGGCTGCACCACCTGCATCGGCAACTCCGGCCCGCTGGACGAAGCCATCGAAAAAGCCATCGGCAGCGCCGACCTGACGGTTGCCTCGGTGCTGTCCGGCAACCGCAACTTCGAAGGCCGCGTGCACCCATTGGTCAAGACCAACTGGCTGGCCTCGCCACCGCTGGTGGTGGCCTACGCGCTTGCCGGCAGCGTGCGCGTGGACCTGACCCGTGATTCACTGGGCACCGGCAAGGACGGCCAACCGGTGTACCTGCGTGACATCTGGCCCACCCAGCAGGAAATTGCCGATGCCGTGGCCAAGGTCGACACGGCTATGTTCCACAAGGAGTATGCCGAAGTGTTCGCCGGTGACGCCCAGTGGCAGGCAATCGAAGTGCCGCAGGCGGCCACCTACGTGTGGCAGGACGATTCCACCTATATCCAGCACCCACCGTTCTTCGACGGCATCGGCGGGCCGCTGCCTGTTATCGAAAACATCCAGGGAGCGCGCATTCTGGCCCTGCTTGGCGACTCAGTGACCACCGACCACATTTCTCCGGCGGGCAACATCAAGGCCGACAGCCCTGCGGGCCGCTACCTGCGCGACAAGGGGGTAGAGCCGCGAGACTTCAACTCCTATGGGTCCCGGCGCGGCAACCACGAGGTGATGATGCGCGGCACCTTCGCCAATATCCGCATCCGCAACGAGATGCTGGGCGGCGAAGAAGGCGGCAACACGCTGTACGCGCCAACGGGCGAGAAGCTGTCGATCTACGACGCGGCCATGCGTTACCAGGCCGATGGTACGCCGCTGGTGGTGATCGCCGGCCAGGAATATGGCACCGGCTCCAGCCGCGACTGGGCAGCCAAAGGCACCAACCTGCTGGGGGTCAAGGCCGTGCTAGCCGAGAGTTTCGAGCGCATCCACCGTTCCAACCTGGTGGGAATGGGTGTATTGCCATTGCAGTTCAAGGCGGGGCAAGACCGCAAGCAGCTTGGGCTTACCGGCAACGAGCGGATCGACGTGCTGGGGCTGGCTGGCGTACAGCTGAAACCAGGCATGAGCCTGCCCCTGCGCATCACCCGAGCAGATGGGCAGCAGTTGGACATCGAAGTGCTGTGCCGAATCGATACCCTCAACGAAGTGGAATACTTCAAGGCAGGCGGGATTCTGCATTATGTACTGCGGCAGTTGATTGCCAGCTGACTTCAGGTAACCGAGGGGTGCTCTGCGCCCCTCGACTAACTTAAATATTCATTCAACAAAAACGCTGACTTGCCGATAAAGGTCGAAAGCCTTGCGGATTACTCAGCCATGCGTAACAACCAGCCGATCACTCAACGGGAACGGACTTTCCCAGCCCAACAACGGTTGATCTCGACCACCAATGCCAAAGGCGTGATCACCTACTGCAACGATGCATTCGTGGAGATCAGCGGGTTCGCGCGCGAGGAGCTGATTGGCGCGGCGCACAACCTGGTGCGCCACCCTGATGTGCCAGCGGCGGTCTTCGCCCATATGTGGCAGACCCTCAAGCAAGGCCAGCCGTGGATGGGCATCGTCAAGAATCGTTGCAAGTCGGGCGACCACTACTGGGTCAACGCCTATGTCACGCCGATCTTCGACAACAACCAGGTCACGGGTTTCGAGTCGGTGCGGGTCAAGCCTACCGCCGAGCAGATTCGCCGCGCCGAAGCGCTGTACCAACGCATCAACCAGGGCAAGACCGCCATCCCGCGCCGTGATCAGTGGCTGCCGGTGCTGCAGGACTGGCTGCCGTTCATCCTGGTCAGCCAGGTCGGTTTCCTGATCGGTAACTGGCTCGGCCATTCCTGGGGCTTCGCCCTGGCTGCCGGCCTGTCGGTGCCGCTCGGCCTGCTTGGCCTGGGCTGGCAGCAACGTGGCCTGAAGCGCCTGCTGCGCCTGGCCGAACAGACCACCTCCGACCCACTGATCGCGCAGATGTACACCGACAGTCGCGGCGTGCAGGCGCGCCTGGAAATGGCCATGCTCAGCCAGGATGCACGCATGAAGACGTGCCTGACTCGCCTGCAGGACAGCGCCGAGCACCTCAGCGAGCAAGCGCGTCAGTCCGATGCACTGGCCCACAAGAGCTCTTCGGGCCTGGAGCGCCAGCGGGTCGAGACCGAACAGGTCGCCGCCGCCGTCAACCAGATGGCCGCCACCACCCAGGAAGTGGCCAACCACGTGCAGCGCACCGCCGACGCTACTCAGGAGGCCAATCGCCTGACCAGCCAAGGCCGGCAGATCGCCGGGGAAACCCGCGACGCCATCGAGCGCCTGTCTACTGCAGTGGGCGAAACCGGCGAGACCGTCACGCAGCTGGCCAAGGACAGCGACGAGATCGGTGGCGTGGTCGATGTGATCAAAGGCATTGCCGACCAGACCAACCTGCTGGCGCTGAACGCCGCCATCGAAGCGGCCCGCGCGGGCGAGATGGGCCGTGGTTTTGCCGTGGTTGCCGATGAAGTCCGCCAGTTAGCCCAGCGTACCGCCGAGTCCACCGGGCAGATCCATGGCCTGATCGCCAAGCTGCAACAAACCGCCAACAACGCCGTGCTGACCATGGAAACCGGCCATCGCCAGGCCCAGGAAGGCGTCGAGCGGGTGATGCAGGCGGATCAGGCGCTGGTCGGGATCAGCGAGGCGGTGGCCAACATCACCGACATGGCGACCCAGATCGCCGCAGCCACCGAAGAGCAGACCGCCGTGGCCGACGAGATCAGCCGCAACATCAGCACCATCGCCACGTTGGCCGACGAAACCGCCGAACAGGCGCAGCACTCGGCGTTGCTCAGCGAAGAACTGACCACCACAGCCGGTGGCCAGTACTCGCTGGTGGAGCGGTTCAACCGTTGATGCAGGGGGCGCCTCGCGCGCCCTACCACTCCAGCGTCAGGCGGCTCTCGAAGTAGCGTTCCTCGCCCGTCAACGGATCGGCAAAGCGCAAACTGTGCGCCAGCAGTTTCAGCGGCTGCTGGTAATCATCTTCTACCTGGCGCAACTCGGGGTAGAACGGGTCATTGCAGATCCCTGCCCCCAGCGCCGCCATGTGCACCCGTAGCTGATGCGTCTTGCCGGTGACCGGCGAAAGCCCATAACGCCACAGCTCGCCATTTTTCTCCAATACCTCGGCCAGGGTTTCGCTGTTGTCCTCCCCTGGCACCTCGTGCATGCGGAAAAACGGCTCGCCATGCACCAGGCGGCTTTTGTGCACCAGCGGAAAGTTATGCTGCGGCAAGGCGGCGGCGATCGCCTGGTAGCGCTTGTCGATGCGCCGCTCGGGGAACAGCCGCTGGTAGGCGCTGCGGGTTTGCGGGTTGGAAGAAAACAGCACCAGCCCAGCGGTGTGCCGGTCGATGCGGTGCAGCGGCACCAGGTGCGGATTATCCAGGCGACGGATGAGCCGGCGCAGCAAGGTGTGCTCGACGTACTCGCCCGTCGGCGTCACCGGCAGGAAATGCGGTTTGTCCGCCACCACAAGATGCTCATCCACATGCAGGATGGTCTCCTCCACCGGGATCGGCCGCTCGTTGGGCACTTCACGAAAATAATGCAGGCGCATGCCACGGCGGTAAGGAAGGTCGGCGGCGACTGGCTGGCCTTGTGCGTCGAGCACGCGGCCGCGGGCAAAACGGTCCAGCCATTGTTCACGCTCGATCGCCTTGAAATGGTCGCACAGGCAGTCGAGCACCGTTGCCCAGTTGCCAGGTGGCAGGCAAACCGTGCTGGCTTGCTGGCGGGCGGGGTCGAAAGGCGTGGTCATGGCGAGGCTCGGCACAGGCAGGGCCGCGCATTATCCCCCAAGCCCGCTCACTCAACCAGCCTGCACCGCACCTTCGCTGCGCGCCTTCAACCAGCGCAACACCTGCACCGGCTCCCAGCGGGCGGGATCGTACAGTGCGTACAGCAGGCCTTGATAACCCACCACGTCCAACCCGCGGTGGTAACCGGCGCGCTGGAACAAGGCTTCGATCTCGGCGAAGCAGGTATTGAAATGGACCTTGCCGAACGGCGTGCGGTCATCGGTGACCAGGCCTTCGAGGCGCAGTTCCAGCACGGCGTCACACACCCGCTCGACCGGCATGCGGTTGACGCTGTACTTGAGTTGCTCGACGTTGAGCATGGGCTTACCTCGATACTGTATTTATATACAGCATACGAAGATGATCACCTCGCCGTCAATTCTAGGTGAGGAAGGCCACCACTTGCTCGGCATCGAACGGCCAATGCAGTTCGGCTGAATTGTCACAACGCCGCAGTACCGGGATGATCAAGCCATAGCGTTCAAACAGTGCTTCGCTGTCGGCGATATCGACCAGTTCGACCAGCAAACCATGGTCAACGAAAGGCATCAGTACGGCTTCGGCCACTTCGCACAAGTGGCACCCGAGAGTGCCGAAGAGTTGGCATTCAGGCAGCATGGGGCGGGACTCGGTTTGGCGTGGATGAGAAGCCTATTCTAGGTCGCAACCGCCCCCTCTGCACCTGGCCTCGCTCAATCCTGGCTGGTAGCGCCGATGCGGTGGATCGACAAGTCGGCGCCCTGGAATTCCTGCTCGTGGCTCAGGCGCAGGCCATGCACCGCCCTGATCACGCCATACACGGCAAAACCACCGAGCAGCGCGACGATCACCCCCGCCAGGCTGCCGATCAGCTGGCTGACCAGGCTGACCCCACCCATGCCACCCAGAGCCGCCTGGCCAAAGATGCCGCAGGCAATCCCGCCCCACACCCCACAGAGTCCGTGCAGCGGCCAGACACCCAGCACATCATCGACCTTCCAGCGATTCTGCGCGGCGGTAAAGCTCCAGACGAACAGCACACCGGCCACAAGGCCCGTAGCCAGCGCGCCAATTGGGTGCATCAGGTCGGAGCCGGCACAAATCGCCACCAATCCCGCCAGTGGCCCGTTGTGCAGGAAGCCAGGGTCGTTGCGCCCGGCCAGCAACGCCGCCAGGGTGCCGCCGACCATGGCCATCAGTGAGTTTATCGCCACCAGCCCGCTGACGCCCTGCAAGGTCTGCGCACTCATGACGTTGAAGCCGAACCAGCCGATGATGAGGATCCAGGACCCCAACGCCAGGAAAGGAATGCTCGACGGCGCGAACGCCACCAGTCGACCGTCCCGATAACGCCCGCGCCGCGCGCCCAACAGCAGCACCGCAGCCAGCGCCAACCAGCCGCCCATGGCGTGCACCACCACGGAGCCGGCAAAGTCATGGAACGGCGCGCCGAAGCGGGCATTCAACCAGTCCTGAACGCCGAAGTTGCCATTCCACACCACGCCTTCGAAGAAGGGGTAGATGAACGCCACGATCAACGCCGTGGCGCACAACTGAGGCACGAACCGCGCACGCTCGGCGATGCCGCCGGAGATGATCGCCGGGATTGCTGCGGCAAAGGTCAGCAGGAAGAAGCACTTGACCAGCGCATAGCCGTGGTCGGCGGCAAGTTCTGACGCCGGGTGCAGAAAGCTCACACCGTAGGCGATCCAGTAACCGATGAAGAAGTACACCAGGGCAGAAACGGCGAAATCGCTGAGGATTTTCGACAAGGCGTTGACCTGGTTCTTGTGGCGTACGGTCCCCACTTCGAGAAACGCGAAACCCGCGTGCATGGCCAGCACCAGAATGGCGCCCATGAGGATGAACAGGGTGTTGGAACCGTGGACTAGAGAGTCCATCGCGCTGTGCATGTTTTCCATGAAAAAGGCAGACCTGCTGAAAAAGGCACCAGGACAGTTCAAGAACCCGCATCCCTGCACCGAATCGGTGCCAACCTACTGCCCCGTTGCGGCCAACCGGGCGAAGCCTGCATGGTTTTCTTGGGTTTGTCGTGGATTGGGTTAAGGTTTAACGGTATCCGCCGGGGTCGGCGCCCGAAATTGGCGCAACGCTCCGGTCTACGCCCCGCGTTGTGGCAACCTTCGTTAGCAAGGCCCATACCAGCAAGCGCAGTGAACCTTCCGCGCATCGGACAACTCGATATACCTACACACCTACACAGGGAGAGCACCATGGCCAGCAAATCGGCAAAGACTGCACAAGAGATATTGATGGCTGACTTCCAGGCCTTGGTCCGTGACACCGAGAAACTCCTGGCCGACACCGCCAACCTGGCAGGCGATCAGGCCGATGAGCTGCGCGAGCAGATCCACGACCGACTGACCCAGGCCCGGGAAACCCTGCAACTGACCCAGGACTCAGTCCGCGAACGCGGCCAAGCCGCCCTTGGCAGTGCCGAGCACTACGTTCAGCAAAACCCTTGGCAAGCGGTGGGTATTGCCGCAGGCGTGGGCTTGCTGATCGGCCTCTTGGCCAACCGGCGCTGAGGAGCTCCCATGGAAAATGACGCCATGGGCACCGGCGCCTCGGGCAGGCGCCTGGGCGCCGCCGTGCTTGGGCTGCTGCACAGCCATATCGAACTGTTCGGTATAGAACTGCAGGAGCAGAAGGGCCGAACCCTGAGCCTGTTGTTGTTCGCCGGCCTGGCATTGGTCTTTGCGCTATTGCTACTGACAGCGCTGTCGGGGCTGCTGCTGGTGCTGCTGTGGGACAGCTATCGTTTGGCCGGCATCATCGGCCTGTGTGTGTTCTACGGGATCGCCGCACTCTACTGTGGGCTACGACTCAAAGCCGCCGTGTTCGATGAGTCGTCACCGTTCGGCGCCACCCTCGAAGAACTTGCCAAGGACCGGGAGCGCCTGTTGCCATGAACCTGCCTGAACTACCGAATACCCGTAACCCAAGGGAACTACGCAAGGCCCTGCTGCGCCTGCGCATGGAGATGCACCGCCAGCAGATCCGCGTCGAATCAGGGCAGATGCTCGAACCCCTGCACCGCCTGCGCGGTGTCGGCGGCTCGCTGCAGGATGGCCTGGGCATCAAACACGCACCCCTGTGGGGAATTGGCGCGGTGGTGGCGCTAGGTTTCCTGACCGGCAAAGGTGTGCGCAGCGGTAACCTGTCGCGCTTGGTACGCCTAGGCAGCAGCCTGCTGCCACTGGTGAAGCTGTACCTGCAGGGCGGGCGACGCCCTTAGGTGTACTACCCCGGAAACAGGCGGTGCCGATTCGCCACTTGCACAGCGCTCGCCGACGCGTGAAGCTACGCCCTTCGATCGACAGGAGACCGCGCCTTGGACTGGCACACCCTGCTCACCCGCGAGCGCCTGGGCAAAGCCCTGTACAGCCCCGAGGAACTGGGGCGCAGCCCCTTCCACAAGGACCACGACCGGATCATCTTCTCAGGCGCGTTCCGGCGCCTGGGGCGTAAGACTCAGGTCCACCCGGTATCGAGCAACGATCATATCCACACCCGCCTGACCCACTCCCTTGAAGTCAGCTGCGTTGGCCGCTCATTGGGCATGCGCGTCGGCGAAACCCTGCGCGATAGCTTGCCCGACTGGTGCGCCCCCAGTGACCTGGGCATGGTCGTGCAGTCCGCCTGCCTCGCCCACGACATCGGCAATCCACCTTTCGGCCACTCCGGTGAAGACGCCATCCGCCACTGGTTTCAGCAGGCTGCAGGGCGCGGCTGGCTGGATGACATGAGTGACGACGAGCGCGCCGACTTTCTCAACTTCGAAGGCAACGCCCAAGGTTTTCGCGTACTCACCCAGCTTGAGTATCACCAGTTCGACGGTGGTACGCGGCTGACCTACGCCACCCTGGGTACTTACCTGAAATACCCATGGACTGCCCGGCATGCCGATGCCCTGGGCTACAAGAAGCACAAGTTCGGCTGCTACCAGAGCGAACTGCCGCTGCTTGAGCAGATCGCCCAAAAGCTCGGCCTGCCATTGCTTGAGCAGCAGCGTTGGGCGCGTCATCCCCTGGTCTACCTGATGGAAGCCGCCGATGACATCTGCTACGGGCTGATCGACCTTGAAGACGGCCTGGAAATGGACTTGCTGGACTACGTCGAAGTGGAGGCGTTGCTGCTTGATCTGGTGGGCGATGACCTGCCCGAAACCTATCGCCAGCTCGGCCCTTCAGACTCCCGCCGGCGCAAGCTGGCCATTTTGCGCGGCAAGGCCATCGAGCATCTGACCAATGCCGCCGCCCAGGCTTTCGTCGAGCAGCAACAGTCCCTGCTCGCCGGACAGTTGAGTGGCGACCTGGTCGAGCACATGCACGGCCCGGCCAAGCGCTGCGTGCTGCAGGCCAAGGACATGGCTCGCAACAAGATTTTTCAGGACAAGCGCAAGACACTACACGAAATTGGCGCCTACACCACCCTGGAGATCCTCCTCAACACCTTCTGCGCCGCCGCGCTGGAGCAACATGGCGGACGCACCCCGTCATTCAAAAGCCGCCGCGTGCTCGACCTGATCGGCAATAACGCGCCGCATCCAGAGGATTCACTGCACAAAGCCTTCTTGCGCATGATCGACTTCATCGCCGGGATGACCGACAGCTATGCCAGCGAGATGGCTCGCGAGATGACCGGGCGCTCCAGCCCCACCTGACCTCCAGCGCTGTTGCCTGCACTTCGGGTTGGTAACAGCGCTTCTTGAAAGAAATTTCCTACAAATACGAAACAACTTTAAACATGCCCACCAGATACAAATAAATAGTTACCAAATCTCTATTGACGAAGAGTTAAACAATTACATTTCGTAGCCCTTGGTGCGTTCCTTTGTAAGCCATTTCCCATAAACGTTTAATCGCCACTCCTCATACCCCAGACCGAGTACAACTGAGTTAAGGTGCATCCTGCCTCGTCATCCGCCGCAGGGAAGTTGAACATGCATTCCGTATTTATTGTCGATGATCATCCGGTCATCCGCCTGGCAGTCCGTATGCTGCTTGAAAATCAGAACTATAAAGTCGTGGGCGAATCGGACAATGGCGTGGACGCCATGCAGATGATCCGCGAAACCCTCCCCGACCTCGTGATTCTCGATATCAGCATTCCCAAGCTGGATGGCCTGGAAGTCCTGGCCCGCCTGCAAGCAATGTCCCTGCCACTGAAGGTACTGATCCTTACCGCGCAGTCGCCTGCGCTGTTCGCCGTGCGCTGTATGCACTCAGGCGCTGCCGGCTACGTGTGCAAACAGGAGGACCTCAGCGAGCTGCTCAGCGCGATCAAGGCCGTACTTGCCGGATACAACTATTTCCCCAGCCAGGCTATCCATAACGGCCTCGAAAACGCGGACACCGACCTTAGACTTTTCCGCCAGGTCAATGATCGAGAATTGATGGTATTGCAACTTTTCGCCCAGGGGCGCAGCAACAAGGAAATTGCTAAAGGTATGTTCCTGAGCAACAAGACTGTCAGCACTTACAAAAAGCGCCTGATGCAAAAACTTCAGGTCGATACCTTGGTCGATCTAATCGAAATGGCCAAACGCAACGCGCTGGTTTGAGGCTTGCAATGGCGCGATCAATTGCTAGCCTGGGCCTCATGCTGGCCTTAACCAGCTTAGGCATACAAGCGTCCGAACCTGAAGCCAAACCCTATGCCCTGCTGGCGCGCTCATCCACGCCCCCCTTGCAACCGCAACTTTCGGCGCCCCAGCGGCAATGGCTGCAAGATCGCAAGCAGCTGACCCTGGGCACGTCTGCACCGGACTATCCTCCTTTCGACATCACCAGTGGCGGGCGCGACTACCAGGGTATCACCGCAGAGTATGCCAACCTGATCGGCAAATCCCTGGAGCTGCCGGTGAGGGTGCTTCGCTACGCCAGCCGGCAATCGGCGCTGCAGGCGCTCAAGCGGGGCGAGATCGACCTGCTCGGTAGCGCCAACGGCTATGAAGCCTCGACGGAAGGCCTGGCGCTCTCGCACCCGTACACGGTCGATCAGCCGGTGCTGGTGACCCGTGAGGATGAAACCCGTGCGCTGAATCAGGGCCTGGATGGTATGCGCCTGGGCATGCTGTACCACTACCTGCCCACGCAGGAAGTCAGCACTGAGTATCCCAAGGCCCAATTGCTGGCCTTCGGCTCCTCCACCCAGGCCCTGAATGCCGTGGCCTTTGGCCAAGCCGACGTATTCATCGGCGATACTATCTCGACCCACTACCAACTCAATCGCGGCCACCTGCCGCGCCTGCGGATGGCCAGCTTCGGCAAGCATGAAACCGTCGGTTTCAGCTTTGCCATGCGCGCGCAGGACATTCATTTAAGAGCACTGGTCAACGCCACCCTCGACCAACAGCCAGCCGCTGTGCGCACCAGCATTTTCAAACGCTGGAGCGCAGGCGGTGACCTGTTGCTGACTGATCGCAAACTGCAACTGACCCCGGCGGAAGAGGCGTGGCTGAGCAGCCACCCCATCATGCAGGTAGCCGTAGATGAGACCGCTGCGCCGCTCTCTTACTTCGACTCCAATGGCCATTACCGCGGGATAACCGCCGATCTGCTAGAACTGATCCGCCTGCGCACCGGCCTGCGCTTCGAGGCACAGCGAGCCAACGGCATCGCCGATATGATCAACCGGCTGGAAAGCGGCCGAGTCAACATGATCGCGGCATTGGCGGTCGACGAAATGAACGACGAGGGCCTGCACATCAGCCGCCCGTACCTCGAAAGCGCGTACGTGCTGGTGACCCGCAGCGAAAACGCACAATACACCTCGCTGGACAAGCTACGTGGCCGACGTATTGCCATTACCCGCTACAGTGCCATGGCCAAAATGCTGGCAACCCATTATCCGCAGACAGGGTGGATCGAAACCGAAAGTCCTTACTACTCCATGGCCCTGTTGAGCAGCGGTGCGGTGGACGCGGTGATCACCACGTTGATCGATGCCAGCCACGCACTGGACGGCAATACCAATCTGGTCATTCGCAGCACGATCGGCAGTGAACCTGCCCGCTTCGCCATGGCCACGACCGAACAGGCGACAGAGCTGGACTCGATTCTCGACAAGGCACTGCTGAGTATCTCCCCGGAAGAAATGGGGGTGATAAACAATCGTTGGCGGGACTACAGCACTCATGATGACGGCAATTGGCAAGGCGTTCGGCGCCTGATCCTGCAGGTGTTGCTGGGGACCGGCATGCTGTTGCTGCTGGCGCTGCTGTGGAACGCTCGCTTGCGGCGCCAGATCAAACAACGCCAGCGCGCCGAGCGCGCCTTGAACGATCAGCTGGAATTCATGGGCGCGCTGCTCAATGGTACTCCGCACCCAATGTACGTGCGTGACCGCGAGGGGTGCCTGCAAAGTTGCAATGACAGCTACCTGGAAGCGGTGCAAGCAAACCTTGACGAAGTGCTCGGCAAACGCCTGGGAGAAAGCTTGTTCTGTGCCGAAGAACACACCCGACAGATCCACGCCGACTACCTGCAGGTAATCGCCGCTGGCACTCCGCTGATCATTGATCGCCCCCTGCGGCTCAAGGAACGCGAGATCACCATCTATCACTGGATCCTGCCGTACCGTGACTCATTGGGTGAAGTCCAGGGAATCATCGGTGGCTGGATCGACATCAGCGAGCGCCGCAAGCTGGTACAGGAGCTGCGCGAGGCGAAACAACTCGCCGACGATGCCAACCGTGCCAAAAGCACCTTTCTGGCGACCATCAGCCACGAAATCCGCACCCCGATGAATGCCGTGATCGGCATGCTGGAACTGGCAGTCAAACGCGCCAACCAGGGGCAGATTGACCGCGCCTCGCTGCAGGTCGCGCACCACTCGGCCAAAGATCTGCTAGGCCTGATCGGTGACATCCTGGACATCGTGCGCATCGAATCCGGCCACCTCTCCCTTGCACCTGAGCCGGTGGAGCTGGCAGCGCTGGTTGAATCGGTGGGTCGCGTGTTCGATGGCCAAGCGCGGCAGAAAGGTCTGACGCTGGAGGTCATCGTCGCCCCAAATACTCGCTGTCACGCACTCCTCGACCCGCTGCGCTTCAAGCAGATCCTGTCCAACTTGATCAGTAATGCCATCAAGTTCACCGAACACGGCTACGTACGCATCAGCCTCGGACTGAGTGACCAGCGCACTGGCGCACCGACCTCACTGGAACTTGAAGTGCGCGACAGCGGCATCGGCATCCACGACGATGACTTGCAGCGCCTGTTCAACCCCTTCGTACAGGTCAACCCGCACAGCCAGGAGGCACGCGCGGGCACGGGGTTGGGCCTGGCGATCTGCCGCAACCTGTGTGAAATGATGGGGGGCAACCTCAGCATCAAGAGCCTGCCAGATTTTGGCACTCAGGTTCGCCTGGTAATGCCGTTGCACCGTGTCGACACCCTGCCGCCGCCTGCGCTGGAAGAAGATGACATCGAAGTGCCCGACCCACGGCTAAACGTACTGGTGGTAGACGATCACCCCGCCAACCTGTTGTTGATGGCGCAACAACTGAGCTACCTTGGCCTACGTCACACCAGCGCCAGCGAAGGCCGCGAAGGCTTGGAAAAATGGCGTGACGGCGATTTTGACGTGATTGTCCTCGACTGCAACATGCCACATATGAATGGTTACCAGCTCGCCGCCGCAATACGTGCCGAAGAACGCCAGCACCAGCACTCTCGCTGCATCATCCTGGGTTATACCGCCAATGCGCAGCCCGAAGTCAGGCAAAAGTGCTTGAGTGTCGGCATGGACGATTGCCTGCTCAAACCCATCACCCTGCGAACGCTCAGCTTGCGCTTGGCCGGCATCGCACCACAACAGAGACCGGACAATACAAGCACGGCGTTCGACCTCAAAGGTCTGCACGGTATAGTTGGCGACAACCCCGAAGACCATCAGCGCTTTTTGAGTACCGTGCACCTGAGCCTGCAACACGACATGGCGGAGCTCATGCGTCTGGATCCCGTCAACGACGCAGCGGCGATCAGCGAACAGGCACACAAGATCCTCAGCGCGGCGCGGATGCTGGAAGCACGGAACATGATGGCGGCCTGTGCGGCCCTGGAGGAAAACAGCTTGCCCACCTCACAGCTGAAGCTGCGCAGGCAGATATTGGCGCGGCATATGCGCCGCGTGGAGAAAGGCCTGGCAAAGGAGCTGGCCAAAGCTCGATGAAGCGGCGCCCATTCGGGCGACCGCTTCACACACGCATCAGGAAGCCGAGTTGATCGGCTTTTCCGGATACCAGGCATCCAGCAGTGGGCTGACTTCGATAGTAGTCAGCTCGCTGCGGCCCTTGAGCCAGGCTTCGACAGCGGCGCGCTGCTCTTCTGTGACCGAGCCACGCTCAGCTTTGCAGACCAGACCGAAGTCGTCACCGCCGACGTAGTCCAGGCCATTGGCATCCATGGCTTCTGCCAGGAAGGCGTCGAGGAAGGCATCGATGGCTTCGTCAGACAGGTCTTCCTTGAAACCCAGGTTCAGTTCGAAACCCAGCTCCTGGAATTCATCCACGCACAGCTTCTTGCGCAGACGACGGGAACGGTTGGTAGCCATGAAACAATCCTCTTGAGTAATTACGCGCGGCACTTTACCAGTTTCCGCGCCGCAACGGCGCTTTTCCGTCGAACGTGGCGCATGAACGCTGCGCTTGGGGCATAATGCCCACTATATTTCGTCGTGGGGTCATCATTTCATACAGCCCCAATATCTTTTCCCCTCGCCCGCAGGGTATTAATCTCAGATGATCAAAGCGCTCCGTCCTCTCGTTCTCGCCGGCCTCCTGTTGCCGCTCGCTCTGCCCATCCAGGCCGCTGCCGTCAACACCACGCTGCCACCGAAGGTGCAGCAGGCACTGAAAGCCAACAAACTGCAAGACAGCGCGCTGTCGCTGGTGATGCTGCCGCTCAATGGTCCCGGTACTGCTACCGTGTTCAACGCCGATGTTTCGGTCAACCCGGCCTCAACCATGAAACTGGTTACCACCTATGCGGCCCTCGAACTGCTCGGCCCGACCTTCCAGTGGAAAACCGAGTTCTACACCGACGGCACCCTGAGTAACGGCGTGCTCAACGGCAATCTGTACCTCAAGGGTGGCGGCGACCCGAAGCTGAACATGGAGAAACTCTGGTTGTTGATGCGCGACCTGCGCGCCAATGGCGTGCGGACCATCACCGGCGACCTGGTGCTGGACCGCAGCCACTTCGTGCAGCCCAACCTGCCGCAGTTCAACGACGATGGCGGTGACGTCAACAAGCCGTTTCTGGTCAAACCCGATTCCTTGCTGGTCAATCTCAAGGCCCTGCGTTTCGTTGCCCGCAACGATGGCGGCAAGGTGACCGTCGCAGTCGAGCCACCGATCGCCAGCATCCGCATCGACAACCAGGTCAAGGCCGTGGCCTCCAAACAGTGCAAAGGCGACGTGCGCTACAACCCGGTGCCTCAGCCCGACGGCATCAGCGTGGTAGTCAGCGGCCAGCTGGGCGATGGCTGCAACTCGCAGACTTATTTGTCGCTGCTCGACCACCCGACTTATGCGGCGGGTGCCGTGCGCGCCATCTGGAACGAGCTGGGCGGCAGCATTCAGGGTCGTGACCGCATCGAAAACGTGCCCAAGGGGGCTCGCCTGCTGGCACGCGCCTTCTCGCCCGACCTGGTGGAAGTGATCCGCGACATCAACAAATACAGTAACAACACCATGGCTCAACAGCTGTTCCTGAGCCTTGGCGCGCAGTTCCGTACCGATGCCGATGGCGACGATGCCCGTGCGGCCCAGCGCGTGGTGCGTCAATGGCTGGCGAAAAAGGGCATTACCGCGCCGCACCTGGTAATGGAAAACGGTTCGGGCCTGTCGCGTGCCGAACGCGTCAGCACCCGCGAGATGGCAGCGCTGCTGCAGGCCGCCTGGAACAGCCCTTACGCAGCGGAATTCATCAGTTCCATGCCGCTGGTGGGCATGGACGGCACCATGCGCAAGCGCCTCAAGCGCACGGCCATGACCGGTGAAGCGCATATCAAGACCGGCACCTTGAACACCGTACGTGCCATCGCGGGCTTCAGCCGTGACAGCAACGGCAATACCTGGGCGGTGTCGGCCATTCTCAATGATCCAAAACCCTGGGGTGCTTCGCAGGTGCTGGACCAGGTGTTGCTGGATTTGTATCGCCAGCCGAAGGTCGGTAACGCCACGACTGCGGCAGCACAGTAAATCTGGTGCAGCCTGTACCGGCCGCGAAGAGGCCGGTACAGGCCATGAGCAAATCTCAGTTCAATTCTGCTTCGACTCTATCCCGCCCGGCCTGCTTGGCCGCATACACCCCGGCATCCGCGCGCAGCAGCAAGGCATCGGCGCCCTCCCCCGGCCGCCACCCCGCCACACCAAAACTCGCGGTTACCTTGCCCACGCCCTCGACCGGCACATTGCGCACGCCCTGCCACAACTCCATGGCCAACAGCCTCGCCTGCTCCGCGTTGCTCCCCGGGCACAGCACCATGAACTCTTCCCCGCCCAGCCGGCAAAACACATCGGTGCGCCGCAAACGCTGGCCAATGCGCTGACAAAGGCTGCGCAGCACGTGGTCACCCACCGCGTGGCCGTGCTGGTCGTTGATCCGTTTGAAGTGATCGATATCGAGCATGATCACTGCCAAGTCCTGATCGTCACGCTGGGCGCGGTCCAGTTCGACCTTCAGACGCTCCTGGAAGTAGCGACGGTTATGGATGCCGGTGAGGGCATCGGTTACCGACAGCGTGCGCAAGTCTTCCTCGACGCCCTTGAGGTCGGAAATGTCGGTGAGGTAGCCATGCCACAGGGTACAACCGTTTTCGCCGACCTCCGGCGTCGCCTCCCCGCGCACCCAGCGCAAGCCAGCCTGGGGCAGGCACACGCGGTACTCTTCGCGCCAGGGCGACAGGTGTTCCGCCGAATATCGCACTGAGCGGCGCACGCGCTCCAGGTCGTCGGGGTGGATACGCTCGAACACCGCCGAGGCATCCTCGCGCAGCAGATGCAGTTCAACTTCGTAGATATCGAACAGCCCCTGGCTGGCATACGGGAAACTCGAGTGCCCATCAGGGTCCAGGCGATACTGGTAGATGCCGCCAGGCACCTCGGCACTGAGCTTTTCCAGCAGTCGGTCACGCATCGCCAGCGCCTCGTGCACACGTCGCCGCTCGGTGACATCGATACAGATTGCCAGGTAACCAACCCACAACCCCTGCTCGTCCAGCACCGCCGTCACCAGCATGTTGGCCAACAGCTGGCTGCCATCCTTGCGCACCAAGGTCCACTCGCCTGGCTCGGCGCCTCCTTCTTGTATGGTTTCGGCAAACATCGCCTGACCACCCGCAATATGCCGGCCATAGCGCACGCTCAAGGCATGAGCACGCAGGCTGAGCTCATCGGGCAGGACCAGATCCTCAAGTTGCAGATGCCCAATCGCCTCGTCAGCCGAATAGCCCAGCAACCGTTCGGCCCCGGCATTGAAGGTGCTGACCACCCCCTTGAGAGTGGTGGCGATGATGGCGACTTGGGTAGCAGCATCAAGCACGCTGCGAAGCTGGTTATGGGTTTCACGCAGCGACTGCTCGCTGACCCGCAGCTCGGCGGTGCGCTGCTCGACCAGGGTCAACGCCCTTTGCCGCTGGCTGAACAGGTTATACAACAGGGCACTGAGCAGCAGGCTCAACAGCCCGCCGAGCAAGCCAACCGCCAGTGCCGCGGAAGAGCGGTTGGCCTGCATGAACACTTGGCTTGGGCGGATATCCAGCTGAAAGTGATGGTCGGCCAGGTGCAGCAATTGCGTGCTGACCAAAGCCAACGGTGCAGCCGGGTTCTGCGAGTCGAACAACACTTCCTGGCCATCGCGCCCGCTGGGGTCGATGATACGCACCACCAGGTTGTCCTCGGCAGTGGCCGGCAAACCGTCGGTGATCAGCTGACGCAGATTGAGCAGCGCCATCACATAGCCTGCCGGCGGGCCATCGGCCTGGGCATCGGAAAACACCGGCGCCACCATCAGCAGCCCGCGTGTGTACTCCGGCACCACATTGATCATGTCCAGCGGCGCGGATACCGCCATGCTGCCAGGCAGCAAGGCACGCAGCAGGGTCTGCTCACGGGTTTCCTGGCCACGCAGGTCCAGCCCGTAGGGCTGCTGCTGCTGATGGGTGGCCTGGGTGTAGAGCACCGGGAAGTAATGATCGCGCTGCGCCGCCGGCTGCCAGTGGCCCTGGGTGTCCAGATCGCGGATTGCGTAGGGCCGCTTCAGCGCGGCACTGGCCTGACGCTCGAAGTCGCGCCGCTGCACATCGTCGACCCGCGGCGCCCAGGAATAAGCCTGAGTTCGACGCAGCAAGGGCCGCGCGTAGCCGTCGAATTCGCGTGGGGTAATCTCGTTGGAGAAACTGAAGAAGCGCCGCAAACCGTCAAGGCGTTGCTCCTGATCGTCGAAGCGTTCGGCGATACGGCTATGGCGTTCGCTGGCCAGCAGCTCGAAGCGCTGGCGCAACTGCTGCTTGTAGAACGCTTGAGTGGCCAACGCCAAGGCAACCGACAGCAAGCCGCCGGCTACCAACACCACCAACGCCAACGCCCAGGCAGCCATCGCTTCGCTGCACAGGCCCAGCACCTTCGCGCGCACGCCATACTTCGACATAGATAGATCTCATCACGTCAGCGTCCTGCGAACATTCTGGCCCTGTGCTGAGTTATAGCTATTGGCCATTAGCGATGCAACGCTACTCGTCTCATTTAGCGCAATTGCAGACGCCAAGCGCGATGGATTTTAGTGTTTCGGGCGAAGTCCGGGTCCAGGGTCTGCGCAGTGATTTCCTCCACCGCATACCGCGCCGCCAGGTGCTCATCGAGCTGGAACTTGCGGAAGTTGTTGGAGAAGTACAGCACACCACCCGGCGCCAGGCGCGCCATGGCCAGGTCGAGCAACTGCACGTGGTCACGCTGCACGTCGAACACCCCTTCCATGCGCTTGGAGTTGGAGAAGGTCGGTGGATCGATGAAGATCAGGTCATAGCTGTCGCGGTTGGCTTCCAACCAGGCCATGACATCGCCTTGCTCCAGGCGGTTGCGCTCGGAGAAGCCGTTCAGCGACAGGTTGCGGCGCGCCCAGTCCAGGTAGGTCTTGGACAGATCGACGCTGGTCGTGCTGCGTGCACCGCCCTTGGCTGCATGCACACTCGCCGTGGCGGTATAACAGAACAGGTTGAGGAAGCGTTTGCCGGCCGCCTCGCGCTGAATGCGCATGCGCATGGGGCGGTGGTCGAGGAACAGGCCGGTATCCAGGTAGTCGGTCAGGTTGACCAGCAGCTTGACGCCGCCTTCATTGACCTCCTGGAAACGCCCTTCGGTAGCCTGACGTTCATACTGGCGGGTACCGCTCTGCCGCTCGCGGCGCTTGAGCACCACGCGCTGCGGGTCGATGCCCAGCGCCTGCGGAATCGCCGACAAGGCGTCGAGCAGGCGCGTTTGAGCCTTTTCCGGGTCGATCGAGCGCGGTGCGGCGTATTCCTGCACGTGCACCCAATCCTGATAGAGGTCGACTGCCAGGGCATACTCGGGCATGTCGGCATCGTAGAGGCGGTAGCAGCTCACCTGCTCCTTGCGTGCCCACTTGCCCAGTTGCTTGAGGTTTTTCTGCAGGCGGTTGGCAAACATCTGCGCGCCTTCGGAAAGGCGGGCTTGCTGACTGGCCGCTGGTAGCTGACGACCCTCGTCGGTATTGTCGGCCTGAGCTTCGCGACGCTCGCCAGTGACGAACTGGTCAGGCTGCACCTTGAACAACAGCAACTTGCACGGCAGCGCGCCGTTCCAGAACGCGTACTGTTTGTGGCTGCGGATGCCCATCTTCTTGCCAAGCTCCGGCGCGCCGGTGAACACGGCCGCCTCCCATCCCATGCACGCCTGGCGCAAGCGTTCGCCAAGGTTCTGGTAGAGGTACAGCAAGCTGGCTTCGTCACCCAGGCGCTCGCCATACGGCGGGTTGCTGATGACCAGGCCTTTCTGGTTCTGGTCCGGACGCGGCTCGAAACTGGCGACCTCGCCCTGGTAGATCTTGATCCAGTCGCCCAGGCCTGCCCGCTCGACGTTGTTGCGCCCCGGCTGGATCAGCCGTGGGTCGGCTTCGTAGCCACGAATCCACAGCGGTGGCTTGGCCAAGCCAGCCTGGGCGCGGGCCTGGGCCTCTTCATGGACTTTGCGCCAGGTCGCCGGCACATGGCCCAGCCAGGCGCTGAAGCCCCAACGCTCGCGCTTGAGGTTTGGCGCCATGTCGGCGGCGATCATTGCCGCTTCGACCAGGAACGTACCCACGCCGCACATCGGGTCGGCCAAAGCGCCACCCTCGGCGGCGATGCGTGGCCAACCGGCGCGTATCAGCACCGCGGCTGCCAGGTTTTCCTTGAGCGGCGCGGCGCCTTGCTGCAGGCGGTAGCCGCGCTGGTGCAGGCTGTGGCCGGAGAGGTCGAGCGAGAGGATCGCCTCGCCACGGTCCAGGCGCAGGTGAACGCGCACGTCCGGGTCGATCTTCTCCACCGATGGGCGCAGACCTTCACGGTTGCGCAGCTTGTCGACGATCGCGTCCTTGACCTTGAGTGCACCGAAGTGGGTGTTGTCGATGCCCGAACCATGGCCACTGAACTCCACGGCAAGGGTGCCGTCGGCCGCCAGGTGATCGGCCCAGTCGACAGCGTTCACGCCGTCGTACAGGTCGTCGGCGTTTTTCATGTTGAAGCGTTTGAGCACCAGCAGCACGCGGTTGGCCAGGCGCGACCAAAGGCACAGGCGGTAGGCGGTTTCCATGTCGGCTTCGCCGCGAATGGCCGAGGTGTGCTCGCGCACATCGTCAAGGCCAAGGCCCTTGGCCTCTTCGGCAAGCAGGCCTTCCAGGCCTTTGGGGCAGGTGAGATAGAGTTCGAAACGGTCCGACATGAGTATTCCAGAGCCTTGGGCTATTTGAGTGACGAGGCGACGCACGCCCTGCCGATGTTTGCCCGAACGCCCTTCCAGCAAGCGTCCGAGTGGCCTTTGCTGCACGCACTATGTGCAGCGGACGGGCCAGGCCGCCTGATCGATCTGTTCTCGCCAGTGGCAGAAACAGCTTAGATCATCAGGCAGTACGAATAATTTCTGCAGATCTCGGGATCGATGTGACCCTTCGTCGCATTACCAATTATTTCTGTCACCCCGCCGCAACGCTGGCGAAATGACGTCAATGTTCAGCAAACCCCGATCACAGCGGGCCAAACGCTAAACAAGGTTGAGTCGCATTTATTTACTTATCCCCTCACCCACAGAATGGTTACCTGCTTATGACAAATCGATCATTCACACCGTGACCCGCATTCGTTAGAACTGGTCTCAGGCCGCTTCGCAACGAGGCGGCACTTTCAGCCCGCCACGCCGGCAGCGGGCGCACACCGGCAGAACGACTCTGCCCGGCCTCAGCGAGGCCGACGGGACATTACAGTCAACAAGTGAGGGCAACACCCTATGAGAAGACTTAAGCGTGATCCGTTGGAAAGAGCATATTCACGTGGCTACCAATACGGGGTCACCGGCAAATCCCGCGAACTTTGCCCTTTCAATCTTCCTTCTGTTCGCCAAGCCTGGATCAACGGCTGGCGCGAAGGTCGCGGTGATAACTGGGACGGAATGACTGGCACCGCTGGCATCCATAGACTCAACGAAAATCACGCCGTTGGCTGAACGAGGACACTGAATTCGATTTACCATGCACGCCCCATCCGGGCGGCGGGCGAAGGCCCAGGGGCCCCTTGATGGGGCCCTTTTTTATGCCTGCCTTTATATCCGTGGCATGGCCGCAATGGCATCCACCGCTTCACGAATAAGCGCTGGCCCTTTATAGATGAAGCCCGAGTAGATTTGCACCAGGCTCGCCCCGGCGGCGATCTTTTCGGCGGCATGCCGGCCTTCGGTAATACCACCCGCCGCGATGATCGGCATTTTGCCACCCAGCTCGCCCGACAGCACCTTGACGATATGCGTGCTTTTCTGCAGCACAGGTGCACCCGACAAGCCACCCGCCTCACCCCCATGCGGGAGGCTTTCGACGCCTTCACGGCCCATGGTGGTGTTGGTGGCAATCACCGCATCCATGCCCGATTCCATCAGGGTTGCTGCTACCAGCGCGGTTTCTTCATCGCTCATGTCCGGCGCGATCTTGATTGCCAGCGGCACGCGCTTGCCATGTTCGCCGGCCAGCTGTTCGCGGCGTTCGGCCAGGGCATCGAGCAGTTGCTTGAGCGAGTCGCCAAACTGCAGGCTGCGCAGGCCCGGAGTATTGGGCGAGCTGATGTTGACGGTGATGTAGCTGGCCTCGGTGTAAACCTTGTTCAGGCAGATCAGGTAATCATCGACTGCGCGCTCGACCGGGGTGTCGAAGTTCTTGCCGATATTGATCCCCAGCACGCCGTCATAACGCGACGCCCGCACGCGCTCCAGCAAGTGATCGACGCCCAGGTTGTTGAAACCCATGCGGTTGATGATCGCCGTCGCCTCGGGCAGGCGGAACAACCGCGGCTTCGGGTTGCCCGGCTGAGGGCGCGGGGTCACGGTTCCGATTTCGACGAAGCCGAAACCCAGCTGAGCAAAGCCATCGATGGCCGCGCCATTCTTGTCCAGGCCGGCCGCCAGGCCAACCGGGTTGGCGAAGTTCAAGCCCATCACGCTCACCGGCAGCGCCGCTGGCTGCTTGCACAGCACGCCGTTGAGCCCGAGGCGGCCACCGGCACCGATCAGGTCCAGGGACAGGTCATGGGAAGTTTCCGGAGAAAGCTTGAACAGCAGCTGGCGGGCCAGGGTATACATGGGCGGGCAAGGCTCAGGGGTAAGTGAGGCTGCGATTATAGCCAGCGCGCGCCCAGCATGACAGCGCCTTGGCACATGCGTTGCTACATCGCCTGCACGACTGCCTAATCCGTACAGGCGAGGATCTACGTGAATACATCTGCTCTGGCCTGGGTAAACGGCAGCGACGCGCCGGAAAAACCCAGCCTCGATATCGGCTTCATGGCCCTCACCGATTGCGCCTCGGTGGTGGTCGCCGCCACCCAGGGCTTCGCCCAGCAGCACGGCCTGACCCTCAACCTCAAGCGCCAAGGCTCATGGGCCAGCCTGCGTGACAAGCTGGCCAGCGGCGAACTGGATGCCGCACACTGCCTGTACGGCCTGGTTTACGCCGTACACCTGGGCATTGGCGGCGTACCGGCCAGCGACATGGCCGTGCTCATGGGGCTGAACCAGAATGCCCAGGCCATCAACCTGTCCCCTGCCCTGCAGCGCAAGGGCGTGACCAGCCCTGAAGCACTCGCACGCCTGGTGCACCAGGGCGGTGCGCGACTGACCTTCGCCCAGACCTTCCCCACCGGCACCCATGCCATGTGGCTGTATTACTGGCTGGCCAGCCAGGGCATCCACCCGCTGCACGACGTCAACAGTGTGGTAGTGCCACCCGCGCAGATGGCGGCGCACGTTCAGGCTGGCCGCATCGATGGCTTCTGCGTCGGTGAACCCTGGGCCGCCGCTGCCGTCGCCCAGGGCCAGGGCTTCACCTTGGCGACCAGCCAGTCGATCTGGCCCGATCACCCGGAAAAGGTCCTGGCCTGCGCACGCACCTTCGCCGAACAGTACCCCAACAGTGCACGCGCACTGATCAAGTCGATCCTCGCTGCCAGCCGTTTCATCGAGCAAAGCCAGGAAAACCGCCGCAGCGCTGCGCAGCTGCTCAGCGGCAGTGCCTACCTGGATACGCCATTCGTAACCGTCGAACCGCGCCTGCTCGGCGACTATCAGGACGGCCTCGGCAACCACTGGCAGGACCCACACGCCCTGCGCCTGTTCGACCAGGGCCGGGCCAACTTGCCTTACCTGTCCGACGGCATGTGGTTCATGACCCAGTTCCGCCGCTGGGGCCTGCTGCGCGACGACCCCGACTACCTCGGCGTAGCCCGTCAGGTGCAGCAACTGGGGCTGTACCACGAGGCCGCCGACGCCCTCGGCGTGTCCTGCCCCGCCTCGGTCATGCGCAGCAGCCTGCTGATCGACGGCATCCGCTGGGACGGCAGCGACCCGCACGGCTACGCCCGCAGCTTTCGCCTGCATGCCTTGGGCGAAATACCCAATGCCCGTACCGGTTTGTGAGGGGGACCACCATGCTGCGCATCCTGCTCATCGACGACACCCAGAACAAGCTTGGCCGCCTCAAGGCAGCGCTGCGAGAAGCTGGCTTCGAGGTGATCGAAGCGCCAGACCTGACCATCGACCTGCCCGCCTGCGTCGAAACGGTGCGACCGGATGTGGTGTTGATCGATACCGACTCGCCCGACCGCGATGTCATGGAACAAGTGGTGATGGTCAGCCGCGACCAGCCGAGGCCGATCGTGCTGTTCACCGACGAACATGACCCTGGGGTGATGCGCCAGGCGATCCAGGCAGGTGTCAGCGCCTATATCGTCGAAGGCATCCACGCCGCCCGGCTGCAGCCGATTCTCGATGTGGCCATGGCCCGCTTCGAGAGCGACCAGGCCCTTAAAGCGCAGTTGCTGGCGCGCGATCTGCAGCTGGCAGAGCGCAAACGCATCGAGCAGGCCAAGGGCTTGCTCATGAAGATGAAAGATTGCAACGAAGAGCAGGCCTATACCCTGATGCGCCGGCAGGCCATGAGCCGCCAGCAGAAGCTGATCCAGGTGGCCGAACAGATCATCGCCATGCACGAAATGCTGGGTTAGTGCCGCCAGCGATGTTGGCCCACCTTTTGCTGAACAAACCACACCGGTAGCCAACGGCGGTTGCCCACAAACCCCGACAAAGACGTCGCTCTCCCCTCCACGCCAGTGGACAGGGTAGCGACGTCTTTTTGTTTCCGTTGCATTGCCGAGTGAGGTGTTCGATGAGTACCAGCTTCTGGAAATCCGGGCATGTGCCCACGCTGTTCGCCGCGTTCCTGTATTTCGACTTGAGCTTTATGGTCTGGTACCTGCTTGGCCCGATGGCAGTACAGATCGCCACCGACCTGCAATTGACCACTCAGCAGCGCGGCCTGATGGTCGCCACGCCGATTCTGGCGGGCGCGGTGCTGCGCTTCGTCATGGGGCTGCTGGTCGACCGCCTCTCACCGAAGACCGCCGGATTGATTGGCCAGGTGATTGTCATCGTCGCCCTGGCGAGCGCCTGGTACATGGGCGTGCACACCTATGAACAGGCCCTGCTGCTCGGCGTCTTTCTCGGCGTAGCAGGCGCCTCGTTTGCCGTGTCGCTGCCCCTCGCCTCGCAATGGTACCCGCCACAGCATCAGGGCAAGGCCATGGGCATCGCCGGTGCGGGCAATTCCGGCACCGTTTTCGCCGCGTTGCTGGCACCAGTGCTGGCCGCAGGTTTCGGCTGGAACAACGTGTTCGGCTTCGCCGTGATCCCACTGGTGGTGACCTTGGTCCTGTTTACCTTGCTCGCGCGCAATGCACCACAACGACCCAAGCCAAAAGCCATGGCCGATTACCTCAAAGCCCTGGGCGACCGCGACAGTTGGTGGTTCATGTTCTTCTACAGCGTCACCTTCGGTGGCTTCATCGGCCTGGCCAGCGCCCTGCCCGGCTACTTCAGCGACCAGTATGGCCTGAGCCCGATCACTGCCGGTTATTACACCGCCGCCTGCGTCTTCGCCGGCAGCCTGATGCGCCCGCTGGGTGGCGCCTTGGCGGACCGCTTCGGCGGCATTCGCACCTTGCTGGGGATGTACAGCGTGGCGGCCATTTGCATCGCCGCCGTCGGCTTCAACCTGCCCAGCGCCGCTGCGGCCCTGGCCTTGTTCGTCAGCGCCATGCTCGGCCTTGGTGCCGGCAACGGCGCGGTATTCCAACTGGTGCCACAACGCTTTCGCCAGGAGATCGGCGTGATGACCGGCCTGATCGGCATGGCCGGCGGCATTGGCGGCTTCCTGCTGGCGGCGGGGCTTGGCACCATCAAGCAGCACACCGGCGACTATCAGCTGGGCCTGTGGTTGTTCGCCAGCCTCGGCCTGCTGGCCTGGTTTGGTCTGCATGGCGTCAAGCAACGCTGGCGCACCACCTGGGGCTCGGCTGCAGTGACTGCAGCGCGGGTCTGAGGCACATCAATGAGCCTGCAACTGAGCTTTGCCCAGGCCAGCGCCACAGGGCCACGCGCCGAAAACCAGGACGCCCTGCGCCTGGTCACCCCGGCGCCGGAGCTTGCTGCCAGCAAGGGCTACCTGTTTGCCCTGGCCGACGGCGTCAGCCAGTGCGCCGATGGCGGCCTGGCAGCACGCGCCAGCCTGCAGGCGCTGGCAATGGACTACTATGCAACCCCCGCAACCTGGGCTGTGGCCCAAGCCCTTGACCGACTGTTGCTGGCACAGAACCGCTGGCTGCGCGCCCAAGGCAGCCAGCCGCTGCTGACCACGCTCAGTGCCTTGGTACTGCGCGGTCGGCGCTTTACCTTGGCGCACATCGGCGACTGCCGTGCCTATCGCTGGCACGCCGGCCGCCTGCAATGCCTGAGTCAAGACCACGTCTGGGACCAGCCCGGCATGCAGCACGTGCTCAAACGCGCACTGGGCCTGGATCAGCACCTGCTGGTCGATTATTTGGAAGGCGAGCTGCAACCTGGCGAATGTTACCTGCTGCTTAGCGACGGGGTCTGGGCCAGCCTGGGCGACCAGCACATCCAGGCTGTACTGCGCGAGCAGCCTGATCTGCAACTGGCCGCAGACACCCTGGTCGCCAGCGCCCACCATAACGGCAGCCAGGACAACGCCAGCGCCTTGCTGGTGCGGGTCGAGCAACTGGGCACAGCCAACCTCGGCGACACCTTGGTGCAACTGCAACAATGGCCATTGCCTGGCGCGCTGCGAGAGGGCCAGACGCTCGATGGCTGGCAGGTCGAAACGCGCCTTGCGCAAAGTCGGCAATCATTGCTCTACCGCGTGCGCGACAGCCAAGGCCTGCCATGGCTGCTGAAAACCTTGCCTGCAGAGCGCAAACAGGAACCGGGTGCAGCGCAAGCGTTGTTGTTGGAAGAATGGTTCCTGCGCCGGGTTGCCGGCCGCCATTTTCCTGAACTCCACGCCGCCAGCCAGCGCAAGCATTTGTACTACGTGATGCGCGAGCACAGCGGCCGCACCCTAGCCACGCAATTTGCCGAACACGGCCCGTTGCCGCTCGCTCAGTGGCTGGAGGTGGCGCGCCAGTTGCTGCAAGCGGTCGGCGTATTGCACCGGCGTAACGTGCTGCACCGGGACATCAAACCCGAAAACCTGCACCTGGGCGACGATGGCCAGGTGCGCCTGCTGGATTTCGGCCTGGCGTATTGCCCGGGGCTGTCCGAAGACCTACAGCACGAGCTGCCCGGCACGCCATCGTATATCGCCCCGGAAGCCTTCGAGGGCCAGCCGCCGAGCCCGCGTCAGGACCTCTACGCCGCGGGCGTCACGCTCTATCACCTACTGACCGGGCACTACCCCTATGGCGAAGTCGAGGCATTCCAGCGCCCGCGCTTTGGCCAACCGGTGAATGCATCACGCTATCGCCCCGACCTGCCCGAATGGCTGCAGCACAACCTGCAGCAAGCCGTGGCGGCAGACCCTGCGCAACGCTTCGAAACCGCCGAACAGTGGCTGCTGCTGCTAGAACGCGGCGACCGTCAGGCACACAGCAACCCGCGTCGCCCGCTACTCGAACGCGAGCCGCTGAAGGTATGGCGCACCCTGGCCCTGCTGTCCCTGCTGCTCAATCTGGTGCTGCTGTTCAACTTGCTCAAGGGCTGAGCAGCATCAAATCACAGGCAAAGAAAAACCCGGCCGAGGCCGGGTTTTTCATTGAAGCTTCAGGCCAATTACTTGGACTGGGCTTCTACCTGAGCTTCAACGCGACGGTTGACAGCACGGCCTTCTTCGGTGGCGTTGTCAGCAACTGGGCGGGTTTCGCCGTAGCCAACCGAGTCAACGCGAGTCGACTCAACACCGTACTGCTGGGTCAGAACCTGCTTCACAGCATTGGCACGACGCTCGGACAGCTTCTGGTTGTAAGCGTCTGGGCCCACGGAGTCAGTGTGACCTTCAACCACGGTGGTGGTTTGTGGGTACTGCTTCATGAAGTCAGCCAGGTTCTTGATGTCGCCGTAGCTGTTAGGCTTGACGACCGACTTGTCGAAGTCGAACTTGACGTCCAGCTCAACGCGAACGACTTCGGCAACAGCCGGGCAGCCATCAGCGTCAACGGTAACGTTGGCTGGGGTGTCTGGGCACTTGTCGACGTTGTCGCAAACGCCGTCGTTGTCGCTGTCGGAGCAGACTTCAGCAACTGGAGCCGGAGCAGGAGCAACTTTGCCACCGCTGCCGCCGAAGTTCAGACCCACACCAACGGATGGACCCCACTCGGTGTTGCCGTTGTCGATGTTGTACATGGCTTCAACGCCGGCACGGGCGAAGAACATGTCGGTGATGTACCACTTGGCGCCAGCGCCAACGTTGGCGAAGGTGGAGTGGTCACGGCCGCTACGGGTAGCCTGGCCCAGGCTCTCGTGAGCGAAACCAGCGGAAACGTACGGACGCAGAGCATCGCCAACGGTACCGAAGTGGTAGGTAGCGTCGAGCTTGGCTTTGGAGCCTTTGATGTCTTTGTTGAAGACTTCGCCACGAGCGTTGTGGGTCTCGTTGTAGCCGAGGTCCAGGGAAACGTCGTCGGTCAGGAAGTAACCCAGGCGAACACCAGGGTTGGTGCCGTCGTTCTTGAAGTTACGCTCGCTGTCGTAGTACTGCTTGGTGACGTTACCTTCGATTTCGACTGCGCCTTGGCCTTGAGCCAGAACGCCGAACGAAGTAGCGGCAACGAGCGAGCCAATGGCCAAGCCCAAGGTGTTTTTCAATTTCATCCGTTAAATCCCCATCTGGTGATAGTTAAGCAGTCCCACCAAAATCCGGGGGACAACTCGACGGCAAGTCTAGCAGAACTCGCCGGTTGGTTAGAGACATTTGCGACGAACTAAGTTTCATCCAAACCCGCAAATTTCTCTCTAAGCTTGTCTAGCGCACGCTTGTAGCGCATTTTCGTTGCGCTCAAGCCCATGTGCATGATATCCGCGATCTCCTGAAATTCCAGTTCCGCGACAAAACGCAGCACCAGAATTTCCCGATCGATCGGGTTCACATACACCAGCCACTTGTCCAGCCCGCCCTTTTCTTCGGGTTTCGGTGCCTTGTCTTCAGACGCCTCTTCAACAGGGTCAAGACTCAAGGCATCCATCAACCGACGTTTCCTGCGCTCCTTGCGGTACTGGGTGATGCACTCGTTATAGGTAATGCTGTAGAGCCAGGTCTTGAACTTGGATTTACCCTCGAAGTTCTTCAGACCATACAGCACCTTCAACATCACCTCCTGACAGACATCGTCAGCATCCCGGTCGTTCCCCAAATAACGTGCACAGACGTTGAACAGGGTTCGCTGGTAGCGCCGCATGAGCTCCTCATAGGCGCGGGTAACGTGATACAGCTCCTCATGCGAACGCGCCACCAACTCCTCGTCGGTGAGTTCGCGGGGGTCGTAACGCATGGGCGGCGAATAGACTTTATTCAAAACGGATCTGGCCGACAGTCAGGTCAATGTCGCCGCTCGGCCACGTGGGCCGATTTTTGCGGCGGCATACATTAACAGCTTTTGTGCGGTTAGCGGCTATTGACGCGCTGCTCAAGCAGCTCGCGATTCGACAGCGACACCAGTTCGCCATCATCGGTCAACAGCGTCGTCTTGACCGTGCCAATTTCCTCGATCTGACCTTCGACCTCTCCAATCCGCACCTGCTGGCCGACCTGAAAAAGTTCCCGCACGTAAATGCCGGCCAGAATTTGCCCGGCAATTTCGCGACTGCCGAGGCCCATGGCAAGCGCAACGGCCAGACCAACGGTTATCAGCCCGATCACGATCACGTGGTTGAGCAGGTCGGTTTTGACCTCCAGCTGGCTGATGGCCACCGAGATGCTGATGATGATCACCAGACCCTGGGTGATCCGGCCAAGGCCAGCGGAATACTCCAGGCCGATACCTTCGGCGGCGCCGCGTACCAGGCCATTGGCCACCTGCGCCAGCAACACGCCGGCCAGCAGTACCAGTGCTGCACCAAACACCTTGGGCAGGTACAGGGCGAGCATGTCGAGGGTCGCTGAAACCCGCTCCAGGCCCAGCGATTCGGCGGCGGAGACGAGGAAAATCAACAGTACGAACCAGTAGACGATCTTGCCGATCAGGGTCGAGATCGGCACCTGGATACCGACCCGGCTGAGCATCTTGGTCAGCCCGGTGCCAGCCATCAGACGGTCCAGGCCAAACTTGGCCAGGACTTTGGACAGCAGCGTATCGAGCAGCTTGGCCACCACGAAACCGAGCAGCACCACGACCAGCGCGCCGAACAGGTTGGGGATGAAGTTCGCTACCTTGGTCCATAGTGCGGTCATGGCAGTGACCAGGCTCTGGGTCCAGAGATCGAGTTCCATATTCAATCGGCCTTATCAGCTTTGCTGCCAGTGGCAGCGTTACGGGCAGAATGGCGGCTCACCGGCGCAACATGCGCCGAGCCATTGTTCACGGCGATCAGCAGCGCCTGGCTCCAACGGCCAAGCAGGCTGAACAGATCACCCGCGCCGACCTGGCGGTTGGCGGTTTTCAGCACGCGACCCAGGCACGCGGCGTCGTCTCTGTCCTCACCGGACGGCGACGCCTTGAGCAGGTCACGCAGGGATTCTTCAAACGGATCGTGCATGTGCACCTCGCGCAGTGTCAGTCAGAGACGAGGGCGCCGGTCGATGGGTCACACATCGCCCTGGCACGAATGTTTCAAAATGACTCGACACCTTCACACCCAACGCAGCCGACGGAACAGCCACCACTGCCCCACCGCCAACCCCAGCACGACGCTGCAGGCAAACAGGAAGCCATAAGGATTGTCCGCGCCCGGGATGCCGCCGACGTTGATGCCGAGCAAACCGGTGATGAAGCTCATGGGCAGGAAGATGCAGGTGATGATGCCGAAGCGGTACATGGTCCGGTTCATCCGCTCGCTGCGCCGCCGGTCCTCACTCTCAAGCACCAGCGCCGCTCGTTCGCGAGCCAGCTCCAGCTCTTCAAGATAGCGGATCAGGCTGTTGTTCAACTCGTTCCAGTAATCTGCGTCGGCGTCGGCGAACCAGCTCCATTTACTGCGCGACAGCTGGGCATAGATTTCCCGCTGCGGCGCGAGAAAACGCCGCAGGCCAGCGGCGCGGCGACGGATCTGCTGCAGGCTGCCGTGCTCAGGCGTATACCGTTCGTCGGATTCGACCTTTTCTTCTTCCAGATCCACCAGTTCGGACAGGTCACTGACCAAGCCCTGAACCTTTTCGGTCAGCAACTCGCCCATCAGCAACAACAGTTCGGACGCCGATTTCGGCCCCCTGCCCTCGTCCAGCAACTGAAGCATCTCGTCACTGGCGCGCAGTGGCCGCAAGCGCAAGGAAATCACCCGCTGCGCCTGGGCAAAAATACGCACCGACACCATGTCTTCAGGCTCGGCACCTGGGTTGAGATTGACCCCGCGCAAGAACAGCAACAGCTGTTCATCAGCCAGCGGCAACAGGCGTGGCCGGGTGTTTTCCTCCAGCAGCAGGTCGCAGGCAAACTCGCTCAGGCCGCTATCCTGCAGCAGCCAGGTTCGGGTTTGCGGATGACTGCGGTCCCAGTGCAGCCACAGGCTTTCCTGTGGCTGCATGGCCAGGTCGTTCAGCTCGGTCCGGGCGATCGAACGCGCGCCGCCTTTACCATCGAGCACCAGGGCATGCACCAGCCCCCACTGCGCGTTGTCTTCCTCGAACATCAAAGCTCCATCAGCGCGTGCGGCGCATCACTCCGGCATTTTCAGCGGGCTTGGCGAAACGATCACGCCATTGTTGTCGGCATACACGTACTCGCCTGAGCGGAAGGTCACGCCGGCGAAGGTCACCGGAACGTCGAGCTCGCCGACGCCCCGCTTGTTGCTCTTTTTCGGGTGACTGGCCAGCGCCTGCACGCCTACGCTTGTCTGGATCAAAATGTCCACGTCACGTACGCAGCCGTAGATTACCAAGCCTTCCCAACCATTCTTGGCGGCTTTTTCGGCAAGCATGTCGCCCAGCAATGCACAGCGCAGCGAGCCTCCGCCGTCGACCACCAGGACCTTGCCCTTGCCGTCGAGCTCGACCTGCTCCTTGACCAGCGAGTTGTCTTCGAAGCATTTGAGGGTGACGATCTGGCCGCCGAACGAATCGCGGCCACCAAAGTTGCTGAACATCGGCTCAAGTACCTGAACCAGGTCCGGGTAGGCGTCGCACAGGTCGGGCGTTACGTAATGCTGCATGGCAAGCTCCTGTCAGTCATAACGAAAGCGGGTGTCGGCCAAGGCTACACCGCGAAGGCTGTCGCAGTCATCCGGGACTGAGCGGTCAGTTGCGTAATGGCTGATCCGTCACAGCTGGCTCACCCTGCGTCGACGCATGCACCGGCAGCAACGGCTGACGCAGCCAACGCTCGACCAGCGGCCACACCTG
The DNA here is from genome assembly GCF_044772285.1 of Pseudomonas sp. NPDC090233. Taxonomy (NCBI): domain Bacteria; kingdom Pseudomonadati; phylum Pseudomonadota; class Gammaproteobacteria; order Pseudomonadales; family Pseudomonadaceae; genus Pseudomonas; species Pseudomonas sp. NPDC090233. Next base: position 207,112 of record NZ_JBIVYQ010000005.1, read on the forward strand.
CGCCTGGGCCGCTTTGCTGACCAGCATGTCGACATGCCCGAACGCGTCGAAACCTTCCTCAAGGCCCAACCGGAGGAACTGCTTGCGCTCACCGCCGAGCTGATCGAACAGTTTGCGACAGGCCCAGACCGGGTCCTGGAAGTCGCCCGCGCCGGCCACTGCCAGTACCGGCACATCCACATCAGCAAGCCCGGCCCACCAGTCACTGTCCTTGTCGCCAAAACGCCCGAACAGGCCATACCAGCGCAAGCTTTCCAGGGCCAGGCCCATTGGCTCGTCCTCCGGCCCGCGCTTTAGCCGCGGCCCGGAAATCTGCCCCCAGCGCCTGAGCAGCAGCTTCGCGCCCCAGGTCACAGGCGGCAACTTCAACGGCCAGTACACCCGGCTGATCTGGGTGCCGAAAAACGCGGCACTGGCGACCTGCTCGGCCGGCAGGAAACCACCTCCCAACGCCGCCGCCAGGGTAGTGCCGCCAAGAGAGTGGCCGATCCAGTGCGGCGCCTTGCCAGACTGCTCCTGCACGAACGCAGCGATCAGCGGCAAGTCATCGCGGGCATAATCGGCCACCCGGTTGTGCTGCCATTGGCGGTTGCGTGGCGACAGGCCGTGGCCGCGCATTTCGGGAATCCACACATCGAAGCCCGCGCGCGCCAGGTAGGCACCCAAGCCGATGCCTTTGGCCGAATACCAGAAGCGCCGGTTGGAAAAACTGCCGTGCAGGAGGATGACCGGCACGCCCTGGGCACCGCCCTGATCGGCCAGGCCCAGGCGGGTCACGGCCAGCTCGACGCTGGGGTCAGGGCTGTTGCCGGCCTTGATCCGGTACACGTCCTCACTGAGGTCGCCGCGGCGCTCGGCACTGAGCAGGGCCACGGGAAATAAAGAGCTGCTGCTTTGCATAAGGTAGCTTGGTGCACAAAAAAGGGCGGGATCCATTGCTGGAACTCGCCCTGGAAAAAACCAGGCGGGGGCGCGCCAGACGCACCCCCGCGTTTTACCGCATCAGGCCGCGCCTTGGCCTTCGGCCAGGAAGAACCAGGTTTCGAGTACCGAGTCCGGGTTCAGCGACACGCTTTCGATGCCCTGCTCCATCAGCCACTTGGCCAGGTCCGGGTGGTCCGACGGGCCTTGGCCGCAGATGCCGATGTACTTGCCGGCTTTGTTGCACGCCTGGATGGCGTTGGCCAGCAGCTTCTTCACTGCAGGGTTACGCTCGTCGAACAGGTGGGCGATGATGCCCGAGTCGCGGTCCAGGCCCAGGGTCAGCTGGGTCAGGTCGTTCGAACCGATGGAGAAGCCGTCGAAGTACTCGAGGAACTCTTCGGCCAGAATGGCGTTGGACGGCAGCTCGCACATCATGATCACGCGCAGGCCGTTGTCACCGCGGGCCAGGCCGTTTTCGGCGAGCAGGTCGATGACCTGGCTGGCTTCACCCAGGGTGCGCACGAACGGCACCATGATCTCGACGTTGGTCAGGCCCATCTCGTTGCGCACACGCTTGAGCGCACGGCATTCGAGTTCGAAGCAGTCACGGAACGACTCGCTGATGTAGCGAGACGCGCCACGGAAGCCCAGCATCGGGTTTTCTTCTTCCGGCTCGTACAGCTTGCCGCCGATCAGGTTGGCGTACTCGTTGGACTTGAAGTCCGACAGGCGCACGATGACCTTTTTCGGGTAGAAGGCCGCTGCCAGGGTACTGATGCCCTCGACCAGCTTCTCGACGTAGAATCCGACCGGGTCGTCATAGCCGGCGATGCGCTTGTCGACGCTCTCTTTGAGCTCCGGCGGCAGGCCGGCATAGTTGAGCAACGCCTTGGGGTGCACGCCGATCATGCGGTTGATGATGAACTCCAGGCGCGCCAGGCCGACACCGGCGTTGGGCAGCTGGGCAAAGTCGAAGGCGCGGTCCGGGTTGCCGACGTTCATCATGATCTTGAACGGCAGGTCCGGCATGGCATCGACCGAGTTCTGCTTGACGTCGAAGCCCAGCTCACCTTCGAAGATGAACCCGGTATCGCCTTCGGCGCACGAAACGGTCACGCCCTGACCATCCTTGAGCAGCTGGGTGGCGTTGCCGCAACCGACCACTGCCGGAATGCCCAGCTCACGGGCGATGATCGCCGCGTGGCAGGTACGCCCGCCGCGGTTGGTAACGATGGCGCTGGCGCGCTTCATCACCGGTTCCCAGTCCGGGTCGGTCATGTCGGAAACCAGGACATCGCCCGGCTGCACCTTGTCCATTTCGGACACGTCCTTGATCACGCGGACCTTGCCGGCGCCGATACGCTGGCCGATCGCGCGGCCTTCAACCAGCACGGTGCCCTTCTCTTTGAGCAGGTAGCGTTCCATGACGTTGGCACTGGCGCGGCTCTTCACGGTCTCAGGACGGGCCTGAACGATGTACAGCTTGCCGTCGTCACCGTCCTTGGCCCATTCGATGTCCATCGGGCGCTGGTAGTGCTGCTCGATGATCATGGCCTGCTTGGCCAACTCGCTGACCTCGGCGTCGGTCAGGCAGAAGCGCGCACGCTCGGCACGGTCGACTTCGACGGTCTTGACCGAACGACCGGCCTTGGCCTCGTCGCCGTAGATCATCTTGATCGCCTTGCTGCCCAGGTTGCGGCGCAGGATGGCCGGGCGGCCCGCCTGCAGGGTGTTCTTGTGCACGTAGAATTCGTCAGGGTTGACCGCACCCTGCACCACGGTTTCGCCCAGGCCGTAGGCGCCGGTGATGAAGACTACGTCGCGGAAGCCCGACTCGGTGTCGAGGGTGAACATCACGCCGGCGGTGCCGGTTTCCGAACGGACCATGCGCTGCACGCCGGCCGACAGGGCCACCAGCTTGTGGTCGAAGCCCTGGTGCACGCGGTAGGCGATGGCGCGGTCGTTGAACAGCGAGGCGAACACTTCCTTGGCCGCGCGGATCACGTTGTCGACGCCACGGATGTTGAGGAAGGTTTCCTGCTGGCCAGCGAAGGAGGCGTCTGGCAGGTCTTCGGCGGTGGCCGAGGAACGCACGGCGACGGCCATGTTGTCGTTGCCGGCGGCCATCTCGGCGAAGGCGGTACGGATTTCCGAATCAAGGCGCGCCGGGAATTCGGCTTCCATGACCCACTGGCGGATTTGCGCGCCGGTCTTGGTCAGGGCATTGATGTCGTCGACGTCCAGCGCATCGAGCGCGGCGTGAATGCGGTCGTTCAGCCCGCTCTGCTCGAGAAAATCACGGTACGCCTGAGCCGTAGTGGCAAAGCCGCCCGGCACCGACACGCCGGCACCGGCAAGGTTACTGATCATCTCGCCCAGGGATGCGTTCTTGCCCCCCACATGCTCCACATCATGGACGCCGAGCTTATCGAGGGAAACTACGTACTCTACCAAGGTGATCTCTCCACTAACTGTGTTGGAAAAGCTCAAGTGCGCCCGCCTGCCTGAGTGACTTGGCCGGGCGTTTGTAGCCTGTACCTGGAAAATAGGGTCTCAAAATATGGCAGAATGCCGACAGCCGCATTCGGCAAACCGAACTTATCATATCCAAGAAACGTCATCAGCTTAAGGCCCTGTCGCAAATGAAACGAACCGCGTTCTTCATCTCCGATGGCACCGGCATCACAGCCGAAACCCTGGGCCAAAGCCTGCTCGCACAATTCGATAGCATTCCGTTCAACAAATTCACCCGTCCGTACATCGACACACCGGACAAGGCGCGGACCATGGTGCAGCAGATCAACGCCGCCGCCGAACGCGACGGCGTGCGGCCGATCATCTTCGACACCATCGTCAATCAGGACATCCGTGAGATCCTGGCGACGTCGAACGGCTTCATGATCGACATCTTTTCGACGTTTTTATCCCCACTCGAACAGGAATTGACCGCCCATTCGTCGTATTCCGTGGGCAAATCCCACTCGATTGGTGGCAATTCCAACTACATGGAGCGTATCGAGGCAGTCAATTTCGCCCTCGACAACGACGATGGCGCGCGTACTCACTACTACGACAAGGCGGACCTGATCCTGGTGGGCGTATCACGCTGCGGCAAGACCCCGACCTGCCTGTACATGGCCATGCAGTTCGGCATTCGCGCGGCCAACTACCCGCTCACCGAAGACGATATGGAGCGCCTGCAGCTGCCGGCGGTGCTGAAGAAGCACCACAACAAGCTGTTCGGGTTGACCATCGACCCTGATCGGCTGACTGCCATCCGCCATGAGCGCAAGCCCAACAGTCGCTATTCGAGCTTTGCCCAATGCGAGTTCGAGGTGCGCGAGGTGGAGAATCTGTTCCGTCGGGAGAATATTCCCAACATCAACTCCACGCATTTTTCGGTGGAAGAGATTTCGGCGAAGATTCTGGTGGAAAAAGGGGTGGAGCGGCGGTTCAAGTAAGCCTGCACCGGCCTCTTCGCGGCTAAAGCCGCTCCCACAAGTACTCCATCACCCTCAGGCTCAGTGAGTTACCTGTGGGAGCGGCTTCAGCCGCGAAGAGGCCAGCACAGACAAAAAAGCCCCGACATCACTGCCGGGCTTTCTCATTTCAACTGACCGATCAGGAAGGCACCACCGCCGCCTGCCCGCTCATCGCCAGGTCGACCAGTTCGCGGTTGGCCACCGCGTACATCGCATAGTCAGTACCCGTGGCATTGCGCAGGTCATCGAGCATGGCGCGCCAGCGCTCGACCATCACCCGGTGCTGCTCGGCCCAGAGCGCCACGCGGGCGTCCATGTCTTCCGGAGCATCGGCCATCTGCAATACCGAAATGGTGATCGCCCGCTGCTGCAGGTCGATGTCGTCGCGGAACGCCTCGCGGGCCAGGGCCTGCCAGTTGTTCTCGACTGGCAGGTTGCTGATTTCCTGCAAGTACCAGGTCAGGTCCAGCGCGCTGCCCACGGCGAAGAACGCCTTGGCCACCTGGGCCGGCTCATGCCCAGTCACGTCAGCCGCCTCGATGATCGGCAGCAGCGTGTACAGGTGGCTGGTGCCGGCCACCATGCGCGCCAGCAGCTCCGGCACACCGGCGTCGACGAAGCCCTGGTAACGGACCATCCAGCGCTCGCGGGTCGGGCCTTCCAGCAGTTCGTCGAGTTTCAGCCCCAGTTGCGCGATCTTAGGCCCGAAGTGCGCGGTGTCGCGCCCGGCATCCTGCTCATTGCGGCGGCTGCGCAGGAACCAGCGAGTGGCGCGGCGGCCCAGGCGCATCAGCTCGTCCATCAGGGTCAGCTGCACTTCCGCCGGCACCAGGTAATCCAGCGCCTCGATCTGGCGGAACCAGTGCGGCAGGTGGAAGATGTCGCGCACGATCACGTAGGCCCCGGCAACGTTGGCCGGGCTCATGCCAGTCGACTCCTTGAGGCGCTGGACGAAGGTGATGCCCATGTTGTTGACCAGGTCGTTGGCGATCTGGGTGCTGACGATCTCGCGTTTCAGGCGGTGGCGGCGCATGGCATCGGCGAACTTGCTCACCAGCGACGGCGGGAAGGCAGTCTCCATGTCGCGGGTCAGGTAATCGTCGTCCGGCACCAGGGATTTGAGCAATTGCTCCTTCAGGTCGATCTTGCTGTACGAAATCAGAACCGACAGCTCGGCACGGGTCAGGCCCTGGCCTGCGGCCAGTCGCTCGGCCAGTTGCTCTTCAGACGGCAGGAACTCGATCGCCCGGTCGAGCTTGCCGCGACCTTCCAGGTCGGCCATCAGGCGCTTGTATTCAGCGATCCGCTCACGGGCGCGACGCGCCGCCAGCGACAGCGCCTGGGTCTGTTTGTAGTTGTTGCCCAGCACCAGGCCGGCCACTTCATCGGTCATGCTGCCGAGCAGCTGGTTGCGCTGCTTCTCGGTCATGTCGCCACCCTGCACCACTTCGTTGAGCAGGATCTTGATGTTGACCTCGTGGTCGGAGCAGTCCACGCCACCGGCGTTGTCGATGAAGTCGGTGTTGGTGGCGCCGCCGTGCAGGCCGAACTCGACGCGGCCGAGCTGGGTCATGCCGAGGTTGCCGCCCTCGCCCACCACCTTGCAGCGCAGCTCATTGCCATTGACGCGCAGGGCGTCGTTGGCCTTGTCGCCGACGTCGGCATGGCTTTCGCTGCTGGCCTTGACGTAGGTGCCGATGCCGCCGTTCCACAGCAGGTCCACCGGGGCCTTGAGCAGCGCATGCAGCAGCTCGGTCGGGGTCAGGCGGTCGGCTTCGATGGCGAAGCGTTCTTTCATCTGCGGGCTGATGGCGATGCTCTTGGCACTGCGCGGAAAGATCCCGCCGCCCTCGGACATGATGCTGGTGTCGTAGTCGCTCCAGGCCGAGCGCGGCAGGTCGAACAGGCGCTGGCGTTCGGCAAAGCTGGTGGCCGGGTCCGGGTTCGGATCGATGAAGATGTGCAGGTGGTTGAACGCCGCCACCAACTGCAGCTTGTCGGACATCAGCAGGCCGTTGCCGAACACGTCACCGGCCATGTCGCCGACACCGATCACGGTGATCGGGTCCTGCTGCACGTTGATACCGCGCTCGCGGAAGTGACGCTGCACGCCGACCCACGCACCACGGGCGGTGATGCCCATTTTCTTGTGGTCGTAACCGGCCGAGCCGCCCGAGGCGAAGGCATCGCCCAGCCAGAAGCCATAGTCGATGGCGATGCCGTTGGCGATATCGGAGAAGGTCGCGGTGCCCTTGTCGGCCGCCACCACCAGGTACGGATCGTCGTCATCGTGACGCACCACGTTGGCCGGTGGCAGCACGCCGCCGTCCTTGAGGTTGTCGGTGATGTCGAGCAGGCCCGAGATGAAGATGCGGTAGCAGGCCACGCCTTCGGCGGCGATTTCATCGCGGCTGCCGCCCAGCGGCAAGCGCCGTGGCAGGAAGCCACCCTTGGCGCCGACCGGCACGATCACCGAGTTCTTCACCTGCTGGGCCTTGACCAGGCCAAGCACCTCGGTACGGAAGTCTTCTTCACGGTCCGACCAGCGCAGGCCGCCGCGGGCGACGTTGCCAAAGCGCAGGTGCACGCCCTCGACCCGTGGCGAATACACGAAGATCTCGAACTTCGGAACGGGTTTTGGCAGCTCGGGGATCAGCTTGGGGTTGAACTTGAAGCTGAAGTACGACTTGTTCTGGCCGTTGGCGTCAGGCTGGTAGAAGTTGGTGCGCAGGGTGGCCTTGATCAGGTCCAGGTAGCGCCGCAGGATGCGGTCTTCGTTGAGCACCTGAACGTCGTCCAGCGCGCTTAGGATGGCCTGCTCCAGGCGTTGCTGCTTGTCGTCCAGGTCATCGATGGTGAGCTTGCGTGCCAGGTAGAAGCGGGTCTTGAACAGCCGCGTGAGCTCGCGGGCGATGTCGGTGTGGTTGTTCAGGGTGCTGGCGATGTAGCCCAGGTCGAAGCCTAGGCGGATCTGCTTGAGGTAACGGGCATAGGCACGCAGCAGTGCCACGTCGCGCCACGGTAGGCCGGCGGTGAGCACGAGCCGGTTGAATGCGTCGTTCTCGGCATCGCCCTGGACGATATGCACGAAGGCGTCCTGGAGCACGTCGTTGAGCTGCTGAATGTCCAGGCTCAAGCCTTCGCTGTAGGTGAAGGCGAAGTCGTGGATCCAGTACTCGCGGCCACTGGCGTGGCGCAGGCGATAGGGGAATTCGCCAAGCACACGCAGGCCGAGGTTCTCAAGGATCGGCAACACGTCCGACAGCGCCAGCGGCGTGTCGGCGTGGTACAGCTTGCAGTGCAGCAGGCGTTCGCCCAGGCGCGTCAGCGGCTGGTAGAAGCTCATCGCCAGCGGTTTGCTTTCAGACAGCGCCAGCACGTGCTGCAGGTCGACCACCGCCGAATGCGCGGCGAAGCGCTCGCGGTAACCGGCCGGGAAACCTTTGGGGAAATCGGCGAGGATGTTGGTGCCCTGGGCTTCGCCGAAGTTTTCGACAACCAGTGCCGAGTAGTCGTCATGCCACGAGCGGCAGGCCTGGATCACTTCGTTTTCCAGTTGCTGCGGGTCGATGTCGATGCGGTTTTTCGGGTCGACCCGCAAAATCAGCTGCACGCGTGCCAGCACCGATTCGGAGAAGAAGGTCCAGAACTCGCAGTCGCTGGCCTTGAGGCGCTCCATCAGCACCTGCTGAATCTTCTGCCGCACTTCGGTGGAGTAGATTTCCCGCGGCACATAGGCCAGGCAGTAGCAGAAGCGGCCATACGGATCCTTGCGCAGGAACACGCGGATCTTGTTGCGCTCCTGGATCTGCACGATCGCCATCACGGTAGTGAACAGCTCGTCGATCGGGGTCTGGAACAGGTCGTCGCGCGGTAGCACTTCGAGCACCTGGGCCAGTTCCTTGCCCAGGTGCGCCTTGGGGTCGAAACCGGAGCGGCGTTCGACTTCGGCGACCTTGACGCGGATGTACGGGATGGCATGCACGCTCTCGCCATAGACCGAAGAGGTGTACAGGCCCATGAAGCGGTGTTCCTTGACCACCTTGCCGTCGGCATCCAGCTGGCGGATCGACACGTAGTCCGGGTAGGCCGGGCGGTGCACGCGGCTAGGCAGCGCGGCCTTGGCGAACGACAGCAGCAGCGGCTCGGCGAGGTAGGCCACGGCGTAGTCTTCGATACGCAGTTCTTCAGGCGTCAGGCCCACGCGCAGGCGGCGTGGCAGGCCAAGGAACGACTGCGCGTCGTAGACCATCTGGCCGCCGGCACTGTCGGCCTGCACAGTGAATTCTTCATAACCGAGGAAAGTGAAATGGTTGTCCAGCAGCCATTCGAGGAAAGCCTTGACCTCGCCTTTTTCGTGTTGCGCCGGGGCATAGGCGGTTTGCTCTACCTGCGCCACCACTTCACGCAGCTTGGCCTTCATCGGCTCGAAGTCGGCCACGGCCACACGCACTTCGGCCAGTACCTGCTCGATTTCGCGAGTCAGCACGTTCAGTTCGGCGGCGTTGGCGCAGCGGTCGATCTCCAGGTACATCAGCGATTCATGGCGCACGCCCTCGCCCTGGCTGCCCTTGGGCAGCAGTTCCAGCAACTGGCCCTTGGCGTCGCGGCGTACGCTCAGCACCGTGGTCTGCAGGGTGTGAATGCTGTAGCCGCGGCGATTGAGCTCGGTGCGCACCGAGTCGACCAGGAACGGCAGGTCGTGGTGCAGCACCTCGACCACGGTGTGGGTCGATTGCCAGCCATTGCGTTCGTAATCGGGGTTGTACACCCGCACTTGCGGTTGCTCGGGGTCGAAACGCTCGATGATGCGCCAGGCAGACAGGGTACAGCCGGCCAGGTCCGACAGCCTGCGCTGGGTGAGCTCGTCCATGGAGATGATGCCGAAGAACTGCTCGGCGAACAGCGCCACTTGTGGCAGGGACTGTTCGCTGATGTGCTGCGCCAGGGCCGCTTGCAGTTGATGCTGGAAGTCGGCTTTGCTGGCTGCGGTGAAGAACGCCATCTGTGGTACTCCGCTTGGGCTTTGTAATAGTTGAAGCGTCGCGTGCGTCCGACGACTACGGATCAACGATAGCCAACCCGTGGCAAGCCGGACGCTAATGTTCTGGGCTCGCGGAAGCTTAACGACTGATCGGTCATCGCCGCTTGCAGCGCTGCGACAATTTCGGTCAAGGGGGGGTAACTTTACGTTTATGGATGTGCTCAAGGCTGTCAGAATTCACTTTCGTTTCCATTGACCCGAGCCATCTCCATGCAATTGAAGACTGCCCTGCTGTTCGCCACCCCTTGCGATGACGAGGAAGACAACATGGCGACCCTGTGCTGCCACAGCGACAAGGGGCAGATGTTTTTGCTCACCCGCTACCCGGATGAGGACACCGTGGACCTGACCCTGGACGACGAGCCGTCGACGCTGGACGGGTTGAAGGTGACCTTGAGTGCCGAGCGTTTGTTGATCGAGGTGGCGGCTGGGGATCGGGATGCGTTGAAGGGGGATGAGGTGCTGGAGATTGTGTTGACTTCGGCGGGGACTGATCTGGAAGAGGTGGCGCTGACCTTGCGTAACATTCTGGAAGGTACTGGCACCTTCGTCAGCGAACTCTGAGTTTATTCGGTACCGGCCTCTTCGCGGCTAAAGCCGCTCCTACGGGTCTCCCACCGCCCCATTGGGAGCGGCTTCAGCCGCGAAGAGGCCGGCACAGACAACCCCATAACCCATTGAAAGAATTGACAACCCCCAACCACCCCAGGCATTGTCTGACAACCTGACCACTAGGCAACCGTTCCCATGCTAGAGCTCCAGCGCCCCGACACCTTGGTCGAACGGGTTGTCAGCGCTATTCGCGCAGAGATCGATTCCGGCCGCCTGGCCGCCGAAGCGCGCCTGCCCACCGAACAGCAACTGGCCGAACAACTGAACGTCAGCCGCTCGGTGGTGCGCGAGGCCGTTGCGCAGCTCAAGGCCGACGGTGTGCTGATCGCCCGCCGCGGGCTGGGTTCATATATCTCGCAAACGCCCAATGGCACGGTGTTCCGCTTCCCTGGCAGCAACGGGCGCAAGCCGGACCTGGCGCAGATGTTCGAGATGCGCCTGTGGATCGAAACCCAGGCCGCCGCCATCGCCGCACGCCGTCGTGATGAACAGGACCTGGCGAATATGGCCAAGGCCCTGCAGGAAATGCTCGACAAACGCAGCGATTTCGCCACTGCCTCGGCCGCCGACGTAGCCTTTCACCGGGCCATTGCCGAGGCCAGCAAGAACGATTACTTCGTAGCCTTCCACGACTTTCTCGGCGGCCAACTGGCCAGTGCGCGGCGCACCGCCTGGGAAAACTCCGCTGCCCATTCGGTGGGCGGCTCGGCTGACGCCAACCGCGAACACCAAGCGCTGTATCAGGCCATCGCCGACGGCGACCGCCAGGCCGCCGCTGCCTGCGCCGAAGTGCATCTGCGCGCCTCGGCCAAACGCCTGAAACTCGACATTCCCGCCCTCGACTGACACCGGAGACCCCATCGCGGCCGGAGGCGGCCTTTTTCACGCACTACTTAGTCTGACAACCTGATAAGCAGATCCACCGACAAGAATACCAAGGTACCCTGCATGACTTACGACTACTGCATCATCGGCGGCGGCATCGTCGGCCTGGCCACCGCGATGGCCCTGCTCCAGCAGCGCCCCGGCGCGTCATTGCTGATCCTGGAAAAGGAAGCCAGCCTCGGCCGCCACCAGACTGGCCATAACAGCGGCGTGATCCATGCGGGCATTTATTACGCCCCTGGCAGCCTCAAGGCCGAGCTGTGCAAGCGTGGTGCCCAGGCCACCAAGGATTTCTGCAGCGAACACGGCATTGCCTTCGATGTGTGCGGCAAGCTGCTGGTGGCGTCCAGCCCACTGGAGATGCAGCGCATGCAGGCGCTGTACGAACGTTCGCAACAGAACGGACTGAAAGTCGAACGCCTGGACGCCGGTGAACTCAAGCGCCGCGAACCCAATATTGCCGGGCTCGGGGCGCTGTTCGTCGACTCGACGGGTATCGTCGACTACACGCAGGTCTGCGCGGCAATGGCCAGGGTCATCGAACAGGCTGGCGGTGAAGTGCGTCTGGCCACCAAGGTGCAGGCGATCCGCGAACTGGGTGAGCATGTCGAGATCCAGGACGCCAACCAGACCTGGCGCGCTCGCCAGCTGGTGGCCTGCGCCGGCCTGCAGTCCGACCGCCTGGCGCGCCTGGCCGGGGTCAAGATCGATCACCAGATCATCCCCTTCCGTGGCGAGTACTACCGCCTGCCTGCCAGCAAGAACCAGATCGTCAACCACCTCATCTACCCGATCCCCGACCCGGAGCTGCCGTTTCTCGGCGTGCACCTCACGCGCATGATCGACGGCAGCGTCACTGTCGGCCCCAACGCCGTGCTGGGCTTCGGCCGGGAAAACTACCGCAAGTTCGCAGTGAACTGGCGCGACGTGGCCGAGTACGCGCGCTTCCCGGGCTTCTGGAAAACCATCTGGAACAACCTTGGCTCGGGCACCACCGAGATGAAGAACTCGCTGTTCAAGCGCGGCTATCTGGAGCAATGCCGCAAATACTGCCCGTCCCTGCAAGTCGAGGACCTGCTGCCCTATGAAGCCGGTATCCGCGCCCAGGCAGTGATGCGCGACGGCACCCTGGTCCACGATTTCCTGTTTGCCGAGACCCCGCGCATGGTGCATGTCTGCAATGCCCCCTCGCCGGCTGCCACCTCGGCCATCCCGATCGGCCAGATGATCGCTGAAAAGATCCTCAAGGCCCGCTGACCCCTGCTGCACCCAACTACAAAGACAATAAGGAACACCCCATGTCGGTACACGAGGCGGCCCTGGCCGCGAGCGAGACCCCGCAACAGCAACGCAAACGCCTGCGCAAGGTGGCCGCAGCGACCATTTTCGGCTCGATGCTGGAGTGGTATGACTTCTATCTTTACGCAACCATGGCGGCGATCGTGTTCTCGAAGATCTTCTTCGATGCCAGCAACCCGGCAGTGGCCTCGCTGCTGGCGTTCTCGACCTTTGCCATCGGCTTTGTCGCACGCCCGTTCGGCGGCGTCCTGTTCGGTTACCTGGGCGACCGCTTCGGCCGCAAGCACGTGCTGGTGATCACTTTCTGCATGATGGGCGTGTGCACGGCAATGATCGGACTGATCCCCAGCTACGCCTCGATCGGCATCTGGGCGCCGATCCTCTTGGTGGTGATCCGCATCATCCAGGGCCTGGGCGCTGGTGCCGAGCTGTCCGGCGCGGCGGTCACTTCGTATGAGCATGCCAGCGAAGGCAAGCGCGGCAGCCAAGGCGCCTGGCCGGCGCTGGGGCTGAACCTGGGCTTACTGCTGTCCTCGCTGACCGTGTACCTGCTGACCATGAACGGCAACGAATTTCTCCTGGCCGGTGGCTGGCGCATCCCGTTCATCGCCAGCATCGCCCTGGTGGCGGTCGGCCTGTGGGTGCGCAAGAGCATTCCCGAGACGCCTGACTTCAAGGAACTCGACAATACCGACGACAAACCCCAGGTGTCGCCGCTGAAACTGCTGTTCAGGAATGACCTGAAGGGTCTGGCAGTGGTGTTCTTTGTCGCCATCGGCTACAACGCCCTGAGCTACATCTTCAAGACCTTCTCGCTGGCCTACCTGACCCAGTTCAAGGGCGTCGAGGCGCATGTCACATCGCTGTCGGTGACTATCGCCAGCCTGGTGGCGATCTTTGCCGTACCCTTCTTTGGCTGGCTGTGCGACCGCTGGAGCAGCAAGACGGTGCTGATGCTCGGCGGTGTGCTGTCGGCGCTGTTCGCCTACCCGTTCCTGCAGTTGCTGAGCAGCGGAGAGCCAAAGCTGATCTATGTGGCCATCGCCATTGGCACTGGCATCCTCGCACCGATGATGTTCGCCCCGCAGGGTTCGTTCCTCAGCCGCCAGTTCCCGACCCAGACGCGTTCGTCGGGTTTTGGTACCGGACGCGAGATAGGCACCGCCGTGGCCGGCGGGCTGGCGCCGCTGGGCGGGCTGGCGCTGGTGGCAAGTTCGGCCACCCACTCCACCGATGGCGTGGCCCTGATCCTGGCAGTGTCCGGGGTGCTGGTGGTGGTATTCGCCTTGTGCGATCAAGGCCGCAAGCACTCCAGCTCAAAGAACTGACAGGCACCGGCACTCAACACACCGGGTTATCGTGCATCACCCTGCCGCCCTCGGCAGGCCGGTCGACGTAAAACACATCCAGCGCACTGTTATGCAGGTTTCTCACGGCATTCCAGTGCGCAGATGTGTGAACGTATTTCTCCTGCAGGAGTCCGTGCTCCTCATCAGTCAATTGCAGCCGCCTGTGATGCCCCAAGGCAAACGCGTGCAGCTTGTGGCTGATGCCCTGCAGTTCTTCGGGCACCTGATGGTCCTCGTTATCGCCCAGCGGGGCGAACGGCACTCCGCCGCGCAGCGCCAGCTCGCGCATCACGCTGAGATAGACACGCGACAGGTGGCCGTTCACTTCACGCTCTCGGTACACCGCGGCAAAAACCTGCTTGCCCGGATCATCTTGTCTGGCGCTACTGCCTGTTTTCAGTTCTTCCCAGCTGATGAGCCGAGCTCGGGGTTGGGCCAGATGGGCAAATGCCGTATCCAGCAGGGCCGAGGCCAACGCGTAGGCGCGGGTTCGCTTCAGCGGAGTGGTCCGGGTCTCCCAGCTCGAATAGGGCTTGCACAGCAGCACCTGCTCACGCATGAGCGCCCGGTACCCACCGCCGATGTTCGAGTGAACGCCTGGCACGATGATGTCGTTGTTGCTACGCACCAGAGGGAAGTTTCGCCGTCGCTCCTGGCCTGCCACCAGCTGCACTGTGTGCCGGGCGACCCCTTGGTGCAAGCCGAAGCGCAAGCCGTGATAGTGGTCGTTGGCAGGGTCGAAGTCCCCGCGCAGGGGGGCCACGAATGCGGCCACCGTGTCGAACAGGCCAATGAAGTTGATAACCCTGCCACCGCGCAAACCCGGTGGCAATCCCGGCGCCGCTGCAATCAGACGGTTGGCCAGATCCCTGGCCGCCGCCGCACCACGGCTGAAGCCAAAAAGATCGAACTCGACGTCGCAGGGTCGGCTGCGCAATAGCGCGTCGATCATGAACAACGCCTCTTCCACCCTCGCTTCCACACCTGTCTCACCGCGACCTGTCGCCTGGGCGTACAGCGAGTCCGGCGCACCTTCGCGAGTGCCAACCCCCTGCACGTACACCTTCAGAAAAACCTGGCCTTGCACCCATCCTTCGGGGTAGAGGGCATGTAGCAGGGCGATATTGCTCCGCGCGTTGGCATAACTGCCTGCTCTGCGCTCAGCGCCAAGGTCTGAATCAAGCCCGGCGTTGGCTTGATTGTTGCCGGTACCGTCAAAAAAGACCCCCACCCGCACGCCCCGTCGCTTGATCATGGTCACGTTCCTTCAAGTATCGAAGGCCCCCATGAAGCGACAGATCACAACGGCAAAAAACCGGGAAACGCGCTAACCCCAAAGCGCGCAGATTTCGACGCGGCACCGCGGATAGATTAAAGTATCCCCCCCTGCCAGGTCAGCCGCGCTCCGCGCTCGCCCTGGCGCTACCCCAGGAACCGCTACCGATGGAACACCGTGAAGCGCTGATCGCGCTGCGCACCTTTCTTTCTTCCCAGATCCTAGGCCAGGAAAAACTGGTCGAGCGGCTGTTGATCGTGCTGTTGGCCGACGGCCACATGCTGGTCGAAGGTGCCCCGGGCCTGGCCAAGACCAAGGCTATCAAAGAGCTGGCCGAGGGCGTAGAAGCACAGTTCCATCGTATTCAGTTCACCCCTGACCTGCTCCCGGCCGACATCACCGGCACCGAAATCTATCGCCCGGAAACCGGCAGCTTCGTGTTCCAGCAAGGGCCGATCTTCCACAACCTGGTGCTGGCCGACGAAATCAACCGGGCGCCTGCCAAGGTGCAGTCGGCGTTGCTCGAAGCCATGGCCGAACGCCAGGTCAGTGTCGGGCGCAGCACTTACGACCTGTCGCCGCTGTTCCTGGTCATGGCCACGCAGAACCCGATCGAGCAGGAAGGCACCTACCCGCTGCCCGAAGCCCAGCTCGACCGTTTTCTGATGCACGTGAAAATCGGCTTCCCCGATGCTGCGGTAGAGCGGCGTATTCTCGCCCAGGCTCGCGGCGAAGCGCTGGGTGGCGAGGTCAAGCCCGAACGGCGGGTCAGCCAGCAGGCGATCTTTGCCGCTCGCAAGGAAATTCTCGGCCTGTACATGGCCGATGCGGTGGAGGAATACCTGGTCCAGCTGGTCATGGCCACCCGCACCCCGGCCAAGTTCGATACCGAACTGGCCGACTGGATCGCCTACGGCGCCAGCCCGCGCGGCTCTATCGCCCTCGATCGCTGCGCACGCGCTCATGCCTGGCTGGCCGGGCGCGACTTCGTCAGCCCCGAAGACATCCAGGCGGTGCTGTTCGACGTGCTGCGCCACCGCATCATCCTGTCCTTTGAAGCCGAGGCGGCGGGGGTCGACCAGGACCGCGTGGTCCAGCGCATCCTCGACGTCGTCGCCGTTGCCTGACCCCATGCCCACTGCGCCGCAGGCCGAACCCGGCATCCGCATCGGCCTCGCCGAGCTGATCGACATGCGCCACCGCGTGCGCGAAATCCAGCTGTTCTCCCGGCCAGGCCAGCGCAGCCCATTGGTCGGCCTGCACCATTCGAAGCTGCGTGGCCGCGGGGTCGACTTCGACCAGGTGCGCGTCTACCAGGCCGGCGACGATGTGCGCAACATCGACTGGCGCGTCACCGCACGCACCCAGGAACCGCACACCAAGCTGTTTCATGAAGAGCGCGAACGGCCGATCTTCATCCTCGTCGAACAAAGCCAGCGGCTGTTCTTCGGCTCGGGGCTGATGTTCAAGTCGGTGCTGGCGGCCCAGGCCGCAGCGCTGTTCGGCTGGGCCGCGCTGGGCCACAACGACCGCATCGGCGGGCTGGTGTTCGGCGACAACGAGCACCACGAAATCAAACCACGGCGCAGCAAGCAGAGCCTGCTGCAACTGCTCAACCGCCTGGCCAAGGTCAACCAGGCGCTGCACACCGAAGCCCTGCCCCAGGTCGACAGCCTGGGCCTGGCCTTGCGCCGTGCCCGGGAAGTGCTGCGCCCCGGCAGCCTGGCCATCGTCATTTGCGATGAACGCTCGCTCAGCCCACAGGTGGAACAGCACCTGGCGATGCTCTCGCGCCATTGCGACCTGCTGCTGCTGCCTGTCTCCGACCCGCTCGACCATGCCCTGCCCGCCGCCGGCCTGCTGCGTTTTGCCCAGCGCGGCGCGCAGCTGGAGCTTGACACCCTGGACGCCAACCTGCGCCAGGCTTACCGTCAACAGGCCGAAGCACGCATCGAACGCTGGGAGCTGATGGCGCAAAAGCTGCGCGTGTTGTTGATGCCGCTGAGCACCCAGAGCGAAATGATCGAACAGCTGCGCGAATACCTGAACGCCCAGCGCCCTCGGAGCGGGACATGAAGCACCGCAACCTATGAACCCACTGGACCAGTTGCAACCGTTGATCGCCCCGTCGGCGATCGGCCTGTGGCCACCCGCGCCTGGCTGGTGGCTGCTGCTCGCCATGCTGCCGCTGCTGGCCTGGGGCCTGTGGCGGCTGCGCCGCTGGCGCCCCGGCAAACGCCGGGTGGTGCGCGCCGAGCAACCGCTCGACCCGGTGCGCGTGGAAGCCCTGGCCGAACTCGCCCGCCTGCCCCGCCCCTACGACGGCGCGCCCGCCGGTGCCTGGCTGCAGCAGATCAATGCGCTGCTCAAACGCCTGTGCCGCAACCATTACCCCGGCGCCAACAGCCATACCCTTAACGGCCGCCAATGGCTGGCGTTCCTCGACAACCGCTGCCCAGCCGCCGGCCTGACCCGTTGGATGGTGCTGGTCGAAGGCGCCTACAAGCCTGAGTGCAAGCTGGACGACAAAGCCATCGTCGGGCTCAGCCAGGCTGTCGAAACCTGGATCCGCAAACATGTTTGAACTGGCCTGGCCGTGGATTTTCCTGCTGCTGCCGCTGCCCTGGCTGGCGCGCCTGGTGTTGCCCGCCGCCGACAGCGGCGAGCCGGTGCTCAAGGTGGGCTTCCTCGATGAACTGGAGGGCCTCGCGGGCCGCCGTGCACGGCTGAACCTGCCGACCTGGCGCCAGCAAGCCCCGTTCGTGCTGATCTGGCTGTTGCTGCTGTTCGCCGCCGCGCGCCCGCAATGGCTTGGCGACCCGGTACCGGTGGCCGCCAGTGGCCGTGATTTGCTGGTGGCGGTGGATGTGTCCGGCTCGATGGACTTCCCCGACATGCAGTGGAAAGGCGACGAAATCAGCCGCCTCGACCTGGTCAAGGCGCTGCTCGGCGACTTTCTGCAAGATCGCGAGGGCGATCGCGTCGGCCTGATCCTGTTCGGCAGCCAGGCCTACCTGCAGGCACCGCTGACCTTCGACCGGCGCACCGTGCGCACCTTCCTCATGGAGGCGCAGATCGGCATCGCCGGCAAGAACACCGCCATTGGCGATGCCATCGGCCTGGCGGTCAAGCGCCTGCGCCAGCGCCCGGCACAAAGCCGGGTGCTGGTGCTGATCACCGACGGCGCCAACAACGGCGGGCAAATCCACCCGCTGACCGCCGCCCGCCTGGCCGCCCAGGAGGGCGTGCGCATCTACACCATCGGCATCGGCGCCAACCCCGAGGCCAGCGGCACACCCGGCCTGCTTGGCCTCAACCCGAGCCTGGACCTCGACGAAGCCTCGCTCAAGGAAATCGCCGAGCTGACCCAGGGTGCCTACTTCCGCGCCCACGACGGCGCCGAGCTGGATGCCATCGGCGATACCCTCGACCAGCTTGAACCGGTTGCCCAGCAGCCGACCCAGGCGCGCTCGGCCAAAGCCCTGTACGCCTGGCCTCTGGCCCTGGCGCTATTGCTCAGTGTGCTGCTGGTGGTGGCGGTGCAGTGGCCAGATACTCTGCTGCAACGGGCGTTGCGCAAACCGCGCTTCCTGCAGCCCCACCCTGAATGGCGTGAACGCCTGAAACGGCTGCGCCTGAGGAAGCGGCGATGATCGATTTGTGGCCGCAATGGTTGCGCCCCCTCTGGTTACTGGTGGTGCCGCTGCTCGCCTGGCTGCTGTTCAAGCTGTGGCACCGGCGCAAGCGCGCCGGGCGCTGGCAGATGATCCTGCCGCAGGCATTCCATCCGGTGCTGCTTGGCGGCGGCAGCGGCAGCAACAGCAAACTGCCGTGGGTCGCCCTGGGCCTGGCCTGGCTGCTGATCGTGCTAGCCCTGCTCGGGCCGAGCTGGCAGCGCCTGGAAGAAACCCGCCAGCGCCCGGCCGACCCGCTGGTGATCCTGCTCGAACTGACCCCACAGATGCTCGCCGAGGACACTTCGCCCAACCGCCTGCAGCAGGCCCGGCGCAAAATCCTCGACCTGCTCGAACATCGCCGCGACAGCCAGACCGCGCTGATCGTCTACGCAGGCTCGGCCCACACCCTGGTGCCGCTGTCCGACGACCTGGGTACCACGCGCAACCTGCTTGAGGCGATCGACCCGTCGATCATGCCGCAACCCGGCCAGCGTGCGGACCTGGCCGTGCAAAAAGGCCTGGCCCTGCTGGCGCAGAGTGGCCTCGGCCAGGGCCGCCTGCTACTGGTTGGCTCGGCGCTGAGCGCGCCTGAACGCCAGGGCATCGTCCAGGCCCTTGGGCGCCAGGGGCCAAGCCTGCTGATGCTGGGCATCGGCACCCGTGAGGGCGCGCCAGTGCGCCAGGCCAATGGCGAATTCCTCAAGGACGACCAGGGCGGCATCCTCGTGCCACGCCTGGACAGCCCCGGCCTCAAGGCCTTCATCAACGGCACCGGCGGGCGCTACCGCCATGCCCGCATCGACGACCTCGACCTGCGCGGCCTCGGCCTGTTCGACAACCCGCGCAGCCTGCGCAACGATGGCCAGAACGTGCAGCTCGACAGCTGGGCCGATCAGGGCTACTGGCTGCTGCTTCCGCTGTTGCTGCTGGCGGCCTGTGCCGGCCGGCGCGGCTGGCTGTTCTGCCTGCCGCTGCTGCTGGCCGTGCCGCAACCGAGCCAGGCCTTGGAGTTCAACGACCTGTGGTTGCGCCCCGACCAGCAGGGCCAGCGCCTGCTCGAACGCAACCAACCCGCGGATGCCGCCCGGTATTTCCAGGACCCGCAATGGCGCGGCATGGCCCTGTACCAGGCCGGCGACTACGCCGCAGCCGCCAAGGCATTTGCCCAAGGCAACAGCGCCGAGGCCCACTACAATCGAGGCAACGCCCTGGCCCGCAGCGGTGAACTGGAAGCCGCCCTGGATGCCTACGAGCAAGCCCTGGAGCGTCAGCCCGACCTTAAACCTGCGCTGGACAACCAGGCGCTGATCCAACAGCTGCTGCAGCAACGCGAAGCCCAGGCCGAGGAACAACCGGCCAAGGACGACGCTCAAGGCACACCCGGCAGCGAAACCGAGGGCAACAGTAGCTCGGCCAGTAGCCCGACGCAGGGCAGCCCCGGCAGCGACGAACAGGCCAACGCCGAGCAGCCCGACGAGGGCAGCAGCAACAGCCAGGCCACGCCCGGCAACCAGGGCGGCGATGACGACAGCGTCACCCAGCCACCCCAACGGCCGGTCTCAACCAGCCTCGACGCCGAGCAACGCCAGGCCCTTGAACAATGGCTGCGGGAGATCCCCGACAACCCGGCGGAGCTGCTGCGGCGCAAATTCTGGTATGAACAGCAATTGCATCAGGAATCCCAACGATGAGTCGCCTCGGCGTCTTTCTGCTCAGCCTGTCATGGGCCCTCCTTGCCCAGGCCGAACCGACCCTGCAAGCCAGCGTCGACCGCACCCGCCTGGAAGCCGGCGAAACCCTGGAGCTGACCCTCGAAAGCCAGGACGTGACCCAGTTCGGCAAGCCCGACCTGCGCGCGCTCGAAGGCGACTTCGAAGTGCGCGGCACACGCCAGCTGAACAGTTTGCACACCCTCGACGGCGAAACCCGCGCCAGCACCCGCTGGATCATCACCCTGCTGCCACGGCGCAGTGGCAGCCTGAGCATTCCCGCACTGCAACTGGGCCAATCCCACAGTCAGGCCATCGACTTGCAGGTGCTGCAGGCCGACGCCAACCGCCCGGACAGCGCTTCCCAGGTGTTCGTCGAGGCGACCCTGGACAGCAACGAGGTGTACGTCCAGGCCCAGGCCGTGCTGACCCTGCGCATCTACCACTCGGTGTCGCTGTACGACGACAGCAGCCTCAGCCCGCTGCAACTGGAAAACGCCAAGGTCGAGCCGCTGGGTGAATCGCGCACTTATGAAAAGGAGATCAACGGCGTGCGCCACGGGGTGATCGAAACCCGCTACGCGCTCTACCCGCAGCAGAGCGGCGACCTGGACATTCCACCGCTGACATTCACCGCCACCGCCACTGCCGAGCAGCCCACCAGCACCGCGCGAGGCCGCCAGATACAAGTCAGCTCGCTGCCGCTGCGCCTGACCGTACGGCCGATCCCCGCCGCCTGGCCCGCCAATGCGCCCTGGCTGCCCGCCCGCAGCCTGAACCTGGAAGAACACTGGAACCCCGACCCCGGCAGCCAGCAGACACAGATCGGCGACTCCTTGACCCGCAGCATCACCCTGCGCGCCGAAGGGTTGTCCAGCACCCAGCTGCCGCCACTGCCGGCCACCGAAATCGTCGGCCTGCGCCGCTACCCGGACCAGCCACTGCTGCGCAACGAAATCAACGAGCGCGGCATGACCGCCAACCGCGAAGAACGCGAAGCCCTGGTGCCGACCCACAGCGGCGAACTGGCACTGCCCGCGTTGGAAGTCACCTGGTGGAACACCCGCGAAGACCATCTGGAGCATTCCAACCTGCCTGCGCGTACCTTGAACGTGCAGGACAACCCGGCCCTGAGCGCCGAAACCCCGGTTGGCGATGCCAGCAGCGCCAGCCGCCTGCTCTGGCCCTGGCAGGTGGCCACCCTGGTGTTCGCCCTGACCACCTTGCTCGGCTTCACCCTGTGGTGGCGCGCCCGCTCGCAACCGGCCGTGCTGCGCGCCGCGCAGGCTGGCCCCAGCCCACGCACCCTGCTGGACGACCTCAAACGCGCCTGCCAGGCCAACGACCCACAGGCCACACGCCAGGCGCTCGACGCCTGGGCGCGGCAACAGCCGGAGACCTTGGCAGAGATGGCGGCGCGGTTCGTGCCGCTGTCGGATGCGCTGGATGGATTGAACGGGGCGCTTTACAGCGAGAGTGGACAGTATTGGCAGGGGGAGGATCTGTGGCGGGCGATCGGGACGATTCCGCCTGCGGAGCACGTGTTGTTGCCTGCAGGCGAGAGTGGGAACTTGCCACCGCTTTATCCGAAGTGAGGGTATACGGGCATGTCTTGGGGCTTTCAGCGCCGGTGAGATGGAGCGCAACCCACACGGCGCATGCCAGTAAGGCTCATTATCAGGAACGTGATCAGCCCTCATGCTGGTTCGATGCTTTTGCCATGAATGTACATATAAGCATCAGGCAGGCCTGGATAAGAAAATAGATAGACAAATAGCAAAAGATCTCATATTTGCCTTTCGTGACTACATAAGAAAAGAATGCGCCACCCGCCCCAATAAGCGATAGCACACATGATGTAAAAAATTTGAATTTAGGGATACGAGACAGAGGGCTTTTCCCGCTGACTAACAATACCAATGCTTTATAGGGAGCATAGAGTACCCCGCACAGCGCGAGCACCAAAATTATTACATTGAATAGATAGTAAAAAATATCTGGCAGCATTATCGATACCCTCTTGACATTTGCGCTCAGCTTGAGTAGTGAACTTTTTGATCATCTCGTAGCGCGCATTTTCCATCAAATCGACACCAGTCTTTACCGATAGCCTTCGTTTATAGATTGGTGAAATATTTGTGCCCCAAGGCAAGCCTGAAGATCGCGGTGTATGTGCGGCCGTACGCTCACGTAGTATGCCACCTTAAAGGACTATTCAAGCGGACTTAGGCCAGTTAGCACCCGATCCCAGAATGCCAACGCTTCAGCGTCAGACTTGAAGTCGCTACCAATTTCGTGGGTGCCTAACTCCAAGACTATGTAGGGATGCATTGTCGAATCTACGGTACCTTCATATTCGAATTGAAATGCATAGTAGGTTTTACCATCTGCGGAAGCAGATAGTGCAATTTCCTTTCCGTTAATATTTTTTACTGAGCGCTTACGCTTTCGGAGAGTTTTTATAGATCCGGAGTTTACTAATTCGCCAATTGATGGTTCGAATTGCTTTGCATCAAATCGCTCAATGAGACCACTCTCCTTTTCAGTGATAACGTTTGTCAGCAGGCTTAAATACGTGCCGGGATGCTCACTTATCTGCGCCCCCATATAAATTGACTCGAAAAATTTGTCTTGTTCGAGCGTAGTATATCCTGCTTCGATGGCGAACCCTCCACTTGGCGGGGCCTCATCTGGGTGCCGGTAGTGAATGGCATTGCTCAACATACACATTCTTTCGATAGCAGTTGGCATGCCTTTTTCTGTAATGTTAGGCACCATCATTTGATAGGCGGTATTCTTGCTGGTCATTAAGTAGATATTGAAAGTATATAGCGATGAAAGTCGCGAAAGTAGAAGTATGCTACCGTTATCTAGCTGAATGGTTTTTTCGTAAATGCTTCCTGTACCTCTAGCAACTCCTCTTTTGAGTTCGTCTATTTTTTGATTTATCATTGACGGGGATTGCTTGCGCGCATTCTTGCTGACTAGCTCTAGATTTGCATCGAATAATTTATAGTCTACTGCAATTTCCGCCTTGATCGGGAGAGAGAGTGAGAAGCGTCCATAATAGTGATTTTTCCAGTCAGAGCCATTCAAGTTTTTGTCCTCGCTGGGCGATGTTGCAGTGGCTAGTGAGTACAAGCTTAGTGATGCCGTAAATACGAATAAACTTTTTAACCCCATAAATGCCTGCTAGTGATTTTACACGCCCGGCCAGCGGCCTTGTTCACTGTTAATTACTTATCGAGACATTAGGGAAAGAAGTGCCGTATCCCATATTGCCAAAAATTGAGCCTCTGTAGGTGATCCGTCCTCGCCGGTTGTTGAAAAACCAGCGGGTGACGCAGGCTTGTGTTCTGTAACATAGCTGAAATCTAAGTCGATTGAAATTTCGGGTTTGTCTACTCTCTCAGGAATGCCCGGAAAGTACCACTTTGCATGAACCTCTGTGCGATATACCCCTTCGGATAAATACGTAACCGCATGGATATTTTCTTCGCCCGGAAGCCCATCCAGGCTGCGTCTGGTGTTTCGATAGGTTTGATGTGTGAATTCATTTTTTGAAATCCAATTTGCTTCAGTGACAGGATCGTAATTCTTAAGCTTCTGATCTGAAAGTGGAACGTGCGGTTCACCGGTGTAGGGTGCTGACCGAAATGAGAAAGCTAGGTTTTTGTATTTATTTATTTTGAATATTACGCTCATCGACTCATCAAGACCGCTATATTCAATGCACACTTGAACGAAGCAAAGGTTTTGATTATTAGTATTTGATCGAGTGGTTCGCACCTTGGCTAAAAGTGCTTTGATTTTGTCTTCACCATCAAGCGTGTCGTCCCCTCCAAATTGAAACATCAAATTATCCATCCAACTGTAAGCCATTGTTGAATGAACAACCCTGTTGATATTTTCGCCGTCCAGCCCCTGCCCTGTTATGCGTATGTGATCATATTTATAAAGTTTTGCACCTCCCGATAAATTCTCGCAGACCGCTGAATGCTCTTCATTGTTTTTATTTCTCAACTCAATATCCGACCATGCTTTTTCGGCTTGGCGTGCAGCACGAGCCTCTATGAAGCCCGGCGTGATTTTAATAGGTATTCCATCCAGATCAAGAAAAGCTTCAGACATCACGGCGCCCTCCGGAAGGCGCATAATATATTTGCCCACCAAGACCTCCTTACCTGCACTGTCACCTAAACTCATGGTTTTAGGGACACCAAAGCACGTGAAGATTATTAGCGGTTGCAGAAAAATGGCGCATACCGCTGCTACACTTATTTTTTTTAATGGGTTAAGACTTCTGGCTAGCATAGGTTTTTCGCGCCTTTAGATAGTCTGATAATGGAGTGGAGAGTAACGGCCCTGATAATTTTATAATCATATGAATGCGCGCAATCAAAAGCTAGACCCATGATAATGATGCCCCGTGGAGTGCACATTATGGGGCAGGGCGAAAACTTGTTAAAATAAGATCCCAGAATGCCAGGGCTTCATCATCAGAGGTGAAATCACAACAATTTGTAATCGGCTGCGATTTCAGAATTACTGGGAAGCGAAATTTGAAATCTTCCGAAATAGTGAGCACTCCAATTATGGCTATCCATAGCTTTATCCTTGTTACCTGAAGAAACCGTCACTTGTGCGAAAAAAGCACACATAACAGCTAGTGAAATTGTCATTAAGTATCGCATGGTGTTCGGACCTTACCCTATGCGCATTCGATAGAGGATGACAACCTTACCAAGCTATAGAGCATTGCAAATTTCGCGCGGCCAAATTTGTAATTGAAAATCAATTTTTGATAACTTTCATGGCGCTGGCTGTGGGTGAAATAGTCGACGGCATCCATAACTAAGGCATAGTCGTGCGTGGACGTAGATTTTAAATACGCTCAATACTGCCAACTAATCTGCCCCAGAATTCAAGGGCTTCTTCGTCACTTGAAAAAGATTTTCCTTTTTCTAGTGTGCTTAGTTCTATGACAGTGTAGGGCTCTAAGCTTTTTCCAGGCGTCCCGGCATACTCTAGTCGAAATGAGTAGAGCACCCTTCCTTCTGCCGTTGTTTTGACGAGTAGCTCTTCAAATGGCAGATCGGTGATTGTGACCTTTCTCTTTCTCATCAGTGTAGAGCTCGAGAGAACCTTTTTTAGCAGTTTCGTCATGCCACCAGATGTACGCTCCTCATAGCGTGCAATCAATCCAGGCTCTGGCTTTCCGATGATCCGGGTGTCAAAAATTATATGAATACCGGGGAGCGTGGTAATGGGTAGGCCTATGGAGACTTGCTCAGGATATTTGTTTAGAGGGATTTGCAAGTATCCCGCCTCTATTGCAAACGTGCTATCTGGCGGAGGGGTTGTGGGGTTGCGAAAGTGAATATTCGCATTGATATCGCGTGTGATTTGCACCGATTTTTCAAACCCCGTTAACGAAACTGACTCCACTTGTTGTCTGTAGAGGGTATTTTTTGAGGTTAAATAGTATATGTCGAAGTTATATTTATTGGATTTGGAAACAACTATCGCCCCCCCTCCTTCTAGCGAAACGGTTTGGTCGTAAGCAGGGTAGCCTGACTTATGCAGTTTGTTGATGCGCTCTATAGCACCCTTAACAAGATTTTCAATATCTTTTTTACCGTTCTTGCTGATAAACTGTATTTTATTCTGAGCTATTTTATAGGATGACCAGGTGCCGTCGCCTGTTGTCGGGACTTGGAATGAGAAACGGCCAAAATAGAATCGATTGCTGTCGCCTTGCATGTCAGTTGCTCCACTTTCAAAACTTGCTGCTTGACAAATAAAGATCAAGATCAAAGCTGCGAAAGCTCTGGGTGCGCTATAAAACCTCTTAACTTCCAACATTGGCAGAAATCCTCACAATACTATAGAGAGTGGCGTACAGAGTCCTTCCATCCTTATCGTTATATGCACTCTGATGTTCGTAACCTACAGTATTGTTGTAAGCGCCTGCTCGACAAGCTTCCGGATAATTCACTGAATTTATGCCATGTGCGAATGCCGCTTTAACATTGGAAAAGTTTCTTGAACTGGCAGATGAGATCATTGGTACTGTTCCGTCCCCTGGAGAAGTTTTTGGTCCAAAAGCAAATCTACGACCTGCGCCCAACTCAATATTTCCCGTCTGGTTGTCGGATGTTATACTCAGTGTCGATAGATCTTCCCATCCTATCCAGTTAGAGCTCCAGACAATGTCTCCCCACGTGATAAGCGCTTCATTGACGGATTCTGCAGAGTAGTGCACATACGTTTCTGGGTGATAAGCTTCTTGTATGGAATTGTGAAATATTTGTGTTGAATCAATGTTTTCTTCAAATACGTCTCTCTTTGTTTGTGCTTGGTCGTGAGTGATGAGACCCTGGGATTCATGGAAATCATTGGGATCTATGAGCATTTCGGACTCTTTCGGGATTAAGCCCCACCACTTAGTAGATTTATATATTTCATTGTAAGGATCTCCCATCGTGGGGAATTTTAGTAGATCCGTGTTTGGTTCATCCACTTTACGGGCAAACAGCCAGTGCTTCCCATCGTCATAACTGGCGCTTGGCAACAGTTCCAGACCGCCTTTGGAATAAGCCAAAACCGCTACCGTTTCAGAAGCGGTAGGACCTAGAATCTGCCTGGCAATGAATCCTAAAATACCCTCACCTTCAAAACCTGCTCTGATCCGGCGATAAGCGGCGGGAGCACCGGTTGCTGGCATCGCACCATGCACGATGCCATAAATTTTTTGATAGTCATGAATTCCTACCATTGCACGCCCAACGAGCCCACCCATTGAATGGGTAACAATGATCACTTTTTCTGCATTTGAATAGCTGGGCAAAACGGTTGCCTCAATGAACTTAATAATATCCTCTGCTGAGTCCGCATTGGACTGCAACCAATTATATCCACCTGCCCATACTTCATACCGTATGTCGGCTGCATGCTGAAGGCCTTCTGAAATACTTAGGCTCGAAAGGGGAGGATTATCGTTCCAGTCTCCCCAATCAGAAGGAGATAGTTCATTGTTATCTCGCCACCATCCTTGAAGCTTTTTGTCCAACATTATCGAATTTAGTTCGTTCTGCATTGAGACCATTATAGGATGGTAAGCCGAGCGCATGATTCCACCCCATCCTCGGCGCCGAAGTTCATCTTTGTCGATCGCTTCGTTGAGCCCACCCCCAATCGGGCCGTCCTGATAAACACTAATCATTCCTTCCCGACCATCCAAGTCGTTTTGTCTGTCCTTTGCCGAACTAAATAGTGCGGATAGGAATGAGCCCACTGCACCAATTCCTGACAGAATGGTGTCTGTATTGGGTGCAACCCACGCAATTTTTTTTGTCCTATTGTTCCACAGGTTTGTCCCCATGATGCCTGGGATGAAGACTATCGGAACCACTTTGTTTTCTTTTACACCGACTTCCTTTTCTTGCTGGCGCGCGGAGCTTGACATGGTGCTGGAAGCTGTTCTTGTGCCATCTGCGTTTATAACTGTGAGTAATTTCAGTGGGTTAATCATTTCCCTACCCTCATTTATTTCGATGCGGCGCGCTCACACGAGTTGTTCAGGCTTTATCGAGTATTATCTTTCAGAACTCTGTAACCTAACTCTGCTGCGCAGGAATCTTCCACGCCGCAAGCTGACGGGCTGGCCGATGAGCTGCTCGGGATCGTATCCGGGTCCTGCACCAGCACGTCGAGGGTATAGCGCGGGGTGCGGCCGATGCGCTCGACGCCGTGGGCGCGCAGGGCCTGCAGTTGTTGCTCGCCCAAGGGCGTGGTGAGTTGCAGGAGGCGGCCACTCTGGCTAAGAGCGGTTCCGAAGTTCAGGTCCATGAAAAAAATCTCCGTTTACTGGCAGCACACCGATCGCCGCTTTGACGTAGCGCCAGATGAAGCAGGCTCCACGCCCTGTCATGCGCTTGGGAAAGCGACAGCGCACGACCATTCAACCGGCATCAGCCCTGTCAGGCTGAAGTCGACTTCATCGGGGAACAGTGTAGAGGCGGTCTTGAGCGAACGCGGGCAGCCTTGCGGCTGTTGACGAGCACGTTGGGGGCAGCCGCTTACTCAGGTCCTTGAGCATTGTCACTTCCTCGGGGGGGGGGGTGAAAATCGAAAACTAGGGCATCGGAAATAGACCGTCAATAGTCGAAATGTTCAATCCGAAGGCACATTTGTAGCTGCCAAACCACAATCGGCCGCGCATGTACGTACCTGCCCTGCCGCCGTGGCTTGGGTTACCATACCCGGCTGCGCAACACCCATCATTCACGCCAAGCCCCGGCTTGCCGACTCGACACCACAGGTCATCCATGCGTCTGTTTCACACTTCCGACTGGCACCTGGGCCAAAGCCTGCACGGCCAGGAACGCGACTTCGAACACGCCTGCTTCCTCGACTGGCTGCTCGGCCAGCTGCACTTGCGCCAGCCGGACGCGTTGCTGATCGCCGGCGATATCTTCGACACGGTCAACCCGCCGGTCAAAGCCCAGGAGCGGCTCTACGACTTCATCGTCAAGGCCCACGAGCAGCAGCCGAAGCTGGATATCGTGATGATCGCCGGCAACCACGATTCCGGCTCGCGGATCGAGCTGCCTGCCGCGCTCATGCGGCGCCTGCGAACCCATGCGCTGGGGCGCGTGCACTGGCTCGACGAAGGCCAGCTGGATGCCGAGCGCCTGCTGATCCCGCTGACCAACGGCCGCGGCAAGGTCGCCGCCTGGTGCCTGGCCCTGCCCTTCCTGCGCCCGGCCGAGGTCACCGGCCCGCAGCTGGGTGACGACTACCTGCAGGGCATCACCCAGGTGCACCAGCAACTGATCGCCGCCGCGCAGCAAAAGCGCAAGAAGGACCAGGCGCTGGTCGCCATCAGCCACGCGCACATGGCCGGCGGCGCGGTGTCCGAAGACTCCGAGCGCAGCTTGATCATCGGCAACGCCGAGGCCCTGCCGGCCAAGCTGTTCGACAAGGCCATCAGCTACGTGGCCCTGGGCCATCTGCACAAGCCGCAAAAGGTCAACCGCGAATCGCGCATCCGCTACAGCGGCTCGCCGATCCCGCTGTCGTTCGCTGAAATCAACTATCCGCATCAGGTGCTGGAAGTCGAACTGGACGGCGCCGAGCTGGTCAGCGTCGAAGCACGCCCGGTGCCACGTGCGGTGGCCCTGCAACGCGTCGGCCCGGCACCGCTCGGCGAGCTGCTGGAACAACTCGCCGAACTGCCGGTGATCGACCTGCTCGAAGACCCCAACCGCCAGCCCTGGCTGGAAGTGCGCGTGCTGCTGGACGAGCCGCAACCCGACCTGCGCCAGCAAATCGAAAGCGCATTGCAC
This sequence comes from Pseudomonas sp. NPDC090233, assembly GCF_044772285.1. Taxonomy (NCBI): domain Bacteria; kingdom Pseudomonadati; phylum Pseudomonadota; class Gammaproteobacteria; order Pseudomonadales; family Pseudomonadaceae; genus Pseudomonas; species Pseudomonas sp. NPDC090233. The sequence continues at coordinate 236,719 of NZ_JBIVYQ010000005.1, forward strand.
GGCAAGGCCGTGCGGCTGATCCGCATCAGCGCCGAATATGCCGGGCGCCGCAATGAGGACGACAGCGAACTCGAGTTCGTCGAACTGTCGCAGATGACTCCGCAGGACTTGTTCAGCCGCGCCTGGGAACAGGCCTACGGCAACCCCGTCGACGAGCAGGTGCTGGCCGACTTCGCCCTGCTGCTGCAGGACGTCCAGCAGGAGGAGGAACAGCCATGAAGATTCTCGCCATTCGCCTGAAGAACCTGGCATCCCTGGCCGGCCCGATAGACATCGACTTCACCGCCGAACCCTTGGCCAGCGCCGGCCTGTTCGCCATCACCGGGCCGACCGGCGCCGGCAAGAGCACCCTGCTCGACGCCCTGTGCCTGGCGCTGTTCGGCACTGTGCCACGGCTCAACGACATCGGCCGCGAAGCCAAGGTGCCGGACGCTGACGGCGACATCCCCACCTCCGACCCGCGCAACCTGCTGCGCCGTGGCACCGGCAGCGGCTTTGCCGAGGTCGACTTCGTTGGCATCGACGACCACCGCTACCGCGCGCGCTGGGAGGCCAACCGTGCCCGTGACAAAGCCAACGGCAAGCTGCAGCTCAGCCGCCAGAGCCTCTACGACCTCGACAGCGAGCAGGTGCTGGGCAGCGGCAAGAATGAATACAAGCAATTGATCGAAACCCGCCTGGGCCTGAATTTCGATCAGTTCACCCGCGCGGTAATGCTGGCGCAGAGCGAGTTCGGCGCCTTTCTAAAGGCCGATGACAAGGAACGCAGCGAGCTGCTGGAAAAACTCACCAATACCGCCATCTATACCCGCCTCGGCCAGCGCGCGTTCAGCAAGGCGCGAGAAACCGGCGAAGCGCACAACGCCCTGAAAGAGCGCGCCAGCCACCTGCTGCCGATGGTCGCCGAAGCCCGCGCCGAACTCGACCAGCAGCTGGAACAGGCCCAGCAGCAATTCAAGGCCGACCAGACGCGTCAGCGCCAACTGGAGCAACAGCGCACCTGGCTCAACGAGCAACGCCAACTTCAGGCCCAGTACAGCGAGGCCGGCGCGGCCCTGCAGGCTGCCGAGCAAGGCTGGCAAGCGCTGGCCGAGCAACGCCTCGACCTGCAGCGCCTTGACCGCCTGGCCCCCCAGCGGCACCAGTTCCACCGCCAGCAAGTACTGGCTGCGCAATTGACGCCACTGGCTGCGCACATCGCCGAGCAACAACTCCAGCACACCGAGCTGAACACCCGCACCAGCGAACTGGAACACGCCTTGGTTGCGGCACGCCAGGCGCTTGCCGACAGCCAGGCCCAGCACAGCGAAAACGCCCCGCGCCTGCGCCAGGCCTTTGCCGCACAGGACAGCCTGGCACGCCTCGACACAGCGCTGACGGCGCAGCGCACGGCCAGCCAGCAGGCCGACCAGCACGTCGCCGAAGGCCAGCAGCACCTGCTGCAGCTGGAAGAAAACCAGCAGCGCAGCCTGCAACAGCTGGCGCACATCGATGAAGCCTTGGCCGGCAGCCAACACCTGGCCGGGCTGGCCAACGCCTGGCAGGCCTACCTGCCGCAGCTCAAGCAAGTGATGCTGATCGGCGGGCGTTTGAGCAAGGGCCGCGACGAGCTGCCAGGCCTGCAAGCACAGGCCAGCCAGGCCAATGCGCAACTGCAGGCCCAACGCGACCATTACGAATTGCTGTTCCGCGAAGCCAAGGCCGAACCCCAGGCGCTGGCCGAACAGATCGACCTGCTCGGCGGCATGCTCAACGACAATCGCAAACAGCAGCGTGCCGTCGAAGAATTGTCGCGTCTGCATGGCCGTGAGCTGGAACTGCGTCAGCAACTCGAAGCGGTTCGCGAGCGCCAGCAGCAGGCCATGCAGCAACGCCAACAACTGATCGGCGAAGGCACTGCGGCCAAAGCTGAGCTGGAAGCCGCCGAGCAAGCGCTGACCCTCACCCGCCAGTTGCTGGAACGCCAGCGCATGGCGCGCAACACCAGTGTCGAAGAGCTTCGCGGCCAATTGCGTGACGGCGAACCCTGCCCGGTCTGCGGCAGCGCCGAACACCCGTTCCACCAACCTGACGCCTTGCTGCAAAGCCTCGGCCGGCATGACCAGGCAGAAGAAGACGCGGCGCAGAAACAGGTCGAGAACCTCAACGGCAAGCTGGTGGAACTGCGCACCCAGCTCGGCGTGGTCAACGCCCAGCTCAAGGATTACCAGCAGCAACTGGTCCAGCTGGGCGAACAGTTGCAGCCCCTGGTTGCGCAGGTGCAGGCGCACAGCCTTTGGCCAGCGCTCGCGCCACAGGACGACAAGGCCCGCACGGCGTGGCTGGCTAACCAGCTGCAGCGCCTGGACGATGAAATCGGCAAGGACGAGAAGCGCCAGGGTGCCCTGCTCGCCCTGCAAAAAGATGCCGCCCGCCTCAACCAGCAATTGCAGGCAGCGCAAGAAGCCCAGCAGCAGGCCCAACGCCATCTGGACCAGCAACACCAGGCCCTGGTCAGCGACGAGCAGCAACTTCAGCAAGGGCTGGCCGACCTGGCCAGCGTGCTGCCGGACGATGTGCTCAAGGCCCTGAGCGACGACCCGGCCAACACCTTCCTCAGCCTCGATCAGCAGATCGCCCAGCGCCTGCAACAGCTGGAGCAGCGCAAGGACGAGCAGGAAGAACAGCAAGCACGCCAGGTGCAACTGGACAAGCTGCGCGACCAGCAGCAAACACGCCTGCAGGCGCAGCAGCAAGCGCAGCAACAGCTAGCCGGCCTGGACGAGCAGCGCCAGCACGCTCAAGCAGCGCTCACCGAACTGCTGGGTGATCACGCCAACGCCGAAAGCTGGCAACAGCACCTGGACACACAACTCGAGCAGGCCCGCGCGCTCGATGCCGACACCGCCCAGCGCCTGCAGGACCTGCGTACCCAGGGCGTGCAACTGGCCGCCGAGCTCAAGGCCAACATCCATCAGCAGCAGGCGCTTGAGCACGAATGCCAGCAGCTACAAGGCGAGATTGCCCAATGGCGCAGCGATCATCCCGAACTGGATGACAGCGGTCTCGACCGCCTGCTGGCCATCGATGATGCGCAGCTGGGCGAACTGCGCCAACAGCTGCAAATCGCAGAAAAGGCCATCGAACAAGGTCGCGTGCTGCTGCAGGAGCGCGAGCAGCGGCTGCAGCAACATGCCGCCCAGGCTCAGGGCGAGATGCCCGCCGAGGACCTGGAGCAAACCCTCACCGAGCTTGCACAGCAACTGAACGTTCAGGAACAGCACTGTGCCGAGCTGCGCGCGCAACAGGCCGACGACCAGCGCCGCCAGCACGCGCATCAAGCACTGGCCGGCGAAATCGACCAGGCCTACCAGCAATGGCAGCGTTGGGCTCGCCTGAACGCGTTGATCGGCTCGGCCTCTGGCGACGTGTTCCGCAAGATCGCCCAGGGTTACAACCTGGACTTGCTGCTGCACCACGCCAACGCCCAGTTGCGCCAACTGGCGCGGCGCTACCGCCTGAAACGCGGCGGCAGTGCGCTGGGCCTGCTGGTGCTGGACACTGAGATGGGCGACGAGCTGCGTTCGGTGCACTCGTTGTCTGGCGGTGAAACCTTCCTGGTCTCGTTGGCCCTGGCCCTGGGCCTGGCTTCGATGGCCTCCAGCACCCTGCGCATCGAGTCGCTGTTCATCGACGAAGGCTTCGGCAGCCTCGACCCCGAGTCGCTGCAACTGGCCATGGACGCGCTCGACGGCCTGCAGGCACAAGGCCGCAAGGTCGCAGTGATTTCCCACGTGCAGGAAATGCACGAGCGCATCCCGGTGCAGATCCAGGTACGGCGCCAGGGCAATGGGTTGAGTGACGTGGAGGTGTGCGGGTGATCCTCTACTCGTTCCGCCGCTGCCCCTGGGCCATGCGTGCGCGCCTGGCCCTGCGCTATGCCGAGTGCGACGTCGAGATCATCGAGGTGGCGATGAAGCACAAGCCGGCCGAGCTGCTGGCACTGTCGCCCAAGGGCACGGTACCGGTGCTGGATACCGGTGATGGGGTTCTGGAAGAGAGTCTGGACATCATGCGCTGGGCACTTGAGCGCAACGACCCGCAGGATTGGCGGCTGCAGGCTGATCCCGCTGCTGCGCAGCTGGCCGACAGGCTGATTGCCCGCAACGACAGCGAGTTCAAGGCGCAGGTGAACCTGTACAAGTATGCCGAGCGCTACCCCGAGCATTCACGCGAGGACTACCGCCAGCACGCTGAAACCTGGCTGGCTGAGCTTGAACGGTTGCTTGAGGACCGGCCATACCTGCTGGCCGACCACCCAAGCCTGGCCGACGCCGCGCTGTTACCCCTGATGCGCCAGTTTGCCGGGGTCGAACCGCAGTGGTTCGCCGAGGCGGCTTATCCGCGAGTGCGGAGCTGGCTGGAGGGGTGGCTGGGGTCGGAACTGTTCAAATCAGTGATGGCAAAATAACCCTGTGGGAGCGGCTTCAGCCGCGAACACCGGCAAAGCCGGTGCCATCCACCGCGTCGCTTGTTTCGCGGCTGAAGCCGCTCCTACAGGTTCAGTGTTCAGGCAAGTTCAGTGGCTGTGCTTGCCACTGAGTGCCGCATGGAAATTGGCACTCTGACGCAGATACTGCTCGGTATAGCTGTGGGTGGCGGAAGCCTTGGCGTTGCTGTCGGCATGGGCATGCGTCGGCAGCACGACCGAAGCGGAAATGGCGGATGCGGCAATGACCGGGAAGAGATTGAAGTTCATCTGGGCTGACCTCGACTGCGCTGGTTTGACGTTGACCCGTTTGGGCCTTGGGTCAAACTTACGCCGCTGAGGTCAGCCACAGAAATTCATTGCGCTTGTAGGGATTATCACGCGTATCGATAGTCACTCGATGAATTTGAGGTCCGAAGGCGCATCTTGCGGCAGCGTCTGCACGGTTTCCTCCAGCTTGCCAGTGCGCGGATCGCGGCGCATTACTACGATCTGGTTGCTCTTCTGGTTGGCCACCAGCAGGAAGTTGTCGCTTGGGTCCAGGGCAAACTCACGCGGGTGGTCGCCCTCCACCGAGCGACGCTGCAAGAATGTCAGCTGACCGTCGTCCTTGCCCACGCTGAACACCACGATCTCGTTGGCCGTGCCACGGTTGCTGACATAGAGAAAGCGCCCATCCGCCGACAAATTCAGGCCGCCAGCGGCCCTGGCTGCGGCGTCTTTCTGCTCGGTCAACGGCAGGCGCTGGCGTTCCTGCAAGGCAGCATCCTTGACATCGAACATGACCACTTCGGCGCTCATCTCCAGCGTCAGGTAAGCATGCCGCCCCTTGGCATCGAACAACAGATGACGCGGGCCGCTGCCAGGCGGCAACGTGACCGACGCAGGGATCGCCGGGGTCAGCGGTTTGTCGGGGCTGGCACCGTCGTAGCGGTAGATGAACACTTTGTCGGCACCCAGGTCACTGGCATACAAGTGGCTGCCCTCCGGCGACAGCACCAGCGAATGCACATGGGCACCAGCCTGACGCTCGGGGTTGACGCCGCTGGGCTTGTGCCGTACCTGCTGGACCACCGTCTTGAGCTTGCCATCCTTGGCCACCGGGATCACTACCAGGCTGCCGCCCGGATTGGGGGCGACAGCATAGTTGGCGACGAACAGGTAGCGCTGGTCGCGACTGAGGCTGGCGTGGGTCGGCTCGTCGCCACGGGTGGCCACCTGGTTGAGCGGCTTGATCTCGCCTTTGCTGCTCACGCTGAAACTGCTGGCATGGCCCTGCGGCGTTTCGTTGACCACGAACAGTTGCCGCTGATCAGCCGAGAGCACCAGCCACGAAGGGCTCACGCTCTTGATGACCTGCTGCGGCGTGGGCTCGATCTGGCCGGTTTTGCTTTCGAACGCGTAGCGGTAGATACCTTGGCTGGCGCCATCGGTGTAACTGCCCACCAGCAGCGTGGCGGCCTGGGTAGAGAAGGCAAGGGTCATGAGGCTAGCGGTCAGCAGGCTCGTCCATTTGCGGTTCATCGTCGTCTTCATCCGGGGCGCGAAAGGCACTCATACAGACTAGACGATGCTCGCCGTTGGCATCGTTCAGTTGCCATTCATCACCCACAGCGATGGCGGAAGCGACCTGCTCGGCGGTGAAGGTCCAGCGGCGCAGTTGACGACCGTCCATGCACTCGACCGTGAGGCCGGTTTCGTCTGAGGTGAAATCGAAGGCGTGCAGGCCGTCGATCAGCAGCATGTCGCAGGATGCGAGGGCGGTGGCGAGGGGAGACATGGGAGTACCGATGAAAAAAGAGCCGGCAGTATAACCCGAGGGCCGCATGGCGGCCCTCGGGATACATCAATGGGCGAAGATCGAACCGCCCTCCTTGCCCACCATCTTCTCAGGCTTGATCAAGAACCTGGCCAGCGCCGGCAGCAGCCACAGTGCCCCGAACATGTTCCACAGCAGCATGAAGGTCAGCATCAAGCCCATGTCGGCCTGGAATTTGATGGCCGAGAAGATCCAGGTGCACACGCCGATGGCCAGGCACAGGCCGGTGAACAGCACCGCCTTGCCGGTCGAGCGCAGGGTCTGGTAGTAGGCCTCCTGCAGCGGCAGGCCGGCACGCAGGAAACTTTCCAGGCGGCTGTAGATATAGATGCCGTAGTCCACGCCAATGCCCACGCCCAGCGCCACCACCGGCAAGGTGGCGACCTTGACGCCAATCCCCATGAACGCCATCAGCGCATTGCCCAGCACCGAGGTCAGCACCAGCGGCAGGACGATGCACAGGGTCGCGGCAAACGAGCGGAAGGTGATCATGCACATCACCGCCACGCAGAGGTACACCAGCACCAGGATGGTCAGTTCGGCCGATTTGATCACCTCGTTGGTGGCCGCTTCGATGCCGGCATTGCCTGCCGCCAGGAGGAACTGCAGGCCCTCTTTGTTGTGGCTGTCGGCAAAAGCCTTGGCGGCGGCGGTGACGCGTTCCAGGGTTTCAGCCTTGTGGTCGTTGAGGAACACCAGCACCGGCGCCAGTGAACAATCACCGTTGTACAGGCCGTCGGCACGAGCGATGGAGTTGTTGAGGATGTCCGGGTTGCGCGACAGGGTCTCCCATTTCAGGCTGCCCTCGTTCATGCCCTTGATCACCTGCTTGGACACGGTCACCAGGGAGATCGCCGACTGCACGCCCGGGGTGTTCTGCATGGTCCACATCAGCTCGTCGATCGGCGCCATGGTCGAGTGGATCGAGCAGCTCTCAGCCGGAGTCTTGACCATGATCACCAGCACGTCCGAGCTGGTCGAGTAGTTACTGATGATGAAGTTGTTGTCCTGGTTGTAGCGCGAATCGGGGCGCAGCTCCGGAGCGCCCTGGTCGAGGTCGCCGATCTTCAGGTTCTGGCTGTACCACAGGCCGCCAGCGAAGGCGACCAGGGCCAGGGCAATCGACACCGGCGCCACTTTGGCGCTGGCGAAATTCGACAGCAGGCGCCAGAACGGGTGCTCGCGGGTCGCGTCCTTCTTGCTGCGCTCGATGGCCTTCTTGCTGATGCCGACGTAGGAAATCGCCACTGGCAGCAGGATCAGGTTGGTGAACACGATCACCGCCACACCGATCGAGGCACCGATGGCCAGCTCGCGGATCACGCCGATGTCGATGATCAACAGGGTGATGAAGCCCACCGCGTCGGCGAGGATGGCGATCATCCCCGGCAGGAACAGCTGGCGGAAGGTGCGCCGGGCAGCGGTCAGGGCGTTGTCGGCGTCACTCGACTGCAGGGCGATGCCGTTGATCTTCTGCACCCCGTGGGAAATGCCAATGGCGAAGATCAGGAACGGCACCAGCATCGAGTACGGATCCAGACCGAAGCCCACCGCATGCATCAGGCCCAGTTGCCAGACCACCGCCACCAGCGTGGTGATCAGCACGGCGATGGTGCTGCGGATGCACCAGGTGAACCAGTACAGCAGAATCCAGGTGATCACCAGCGCCACACCGAAGAACATCGCCACCATCACCAGGCCGTCGATCAGGTCACCGACCTTCTTGGCGAAGCCGACGATGTGCACCTTGACGTTGGGGTTTTGCGCCTGGAACTTGTCGCGGATCTTTTCTTCCAGCAGATGCGAGAACTGCTGGTAATCAAGCTTGACCTGCTTGCCGGGGTCATTCGGGTCTGGGTAGCTTTCCAGCAGCGGCACATCGACGATGCTGGACTTGAAGTTGTTGCCCACCAGGCGCCCGACCTGGCCGGACTTGAGCACGTTGTCGCGCAGCGTGTCGAGGCTGTCTTGCGAGCCGTTGTAGGTATTGGGGATCACCTCGCCGCCGGAGAAGCCTTCTTCGGTCACTTCGCTCCAGCGCACGCTGGGGCTCCACAGTGACTTGAGGCCCGCGCGGTCGACACCGGGGATGTAGAACACCTCGTCATGGACCTGCCGCAGGGTCTCCATGTAGTCCTTGTCGAAGATGTCGCCGTTGACCGCCTCCACCGAAATGCGCACGGTGTTGCCGAGGTTGGCCAGGTCGTTGCGGTGCTCCATCATCTGTTCGATGAACGGATGTTCCAGCGGGATCATCTTCTCGAAACTGGTCGAGGGACGGATCTGCGTGGCCTGCCAGAACAGGAAAATGCTCACCAGCACACACAGGGCGATGACCACGGGGCGGTTGTTGAAAATCAGGCGTTCCAGCAGCGTGGCCTTGTCCTGGTGGTGCGGGTGCATGGTGATGCTCTCTCGGCTGGTCATGGACGCGCCCCCTCGGCAGCTTTGTCAGCACCCTCGGTGGTGGCCAGGTGTACCCCTCCCTGCCCGACCAGCAGCAGGCCACCATTGGCCAGGCCACTGACACCGGCCAGGGCAATGCGGTCGGCGCGGTTGTAGACGCTGAAGGTCTGCCCGTCGTCGACGCTGCGCAGCACGCTGCCGCCATTGCCGACCAATACCAGGCTGCCATCATCGAGAAGCGTAGCGCTTGCCAGGCCGAATTCGAGGTTGCCGCGCGCGGCCTTGAGCTCGATCGGCTGCCAGCTGTCACCGAAATCGGTGGAGCGGAACAGGTTGCCGCGCAGGCCATAGGCCAACAGCGTTTGTGGCTGGGTGGTGCCGATCACGCCGAACAGCGAGCCCTCGTAGGGACCTTCGACCTTGGCCCAGGTCTGGCCGTTGTCAGCAGAACGGAACATGCTGCCCTGCTCACCGACGATGAACAGGCCGGCGTCCTTGATCACGGCGATGCCGTTGAGGTGCAGTTGATCCGCGTTGTCCAGGCGTTCGGCGACGTCCTGCCAGTGCTGGCCGCCGTCGAGGGTTTCCAGCAAGGCACCGTACGCCCCCACGGCAAAGCCGTGCTGGGCATTGAGGAAGGTGACGTCGAGCAACGGCGCTTCACGGGACAGGTCTTCGAACTGCTTGGTCCAGGTCGCGCCGCCATCGCTGCTGGCGAGGATCTGCGCATCGTGGCCGACGGCCCAGCCGCGCTTGTCGTCGAGGAAGAACACTGCAGTGAGCAGTTGCCGGGTGGGTACCCGGGCTTGCGTCCAGCTCGTGCCCTGGTCATCGGAGAACAGAATATGGCCGCGATCGCCGACTACCACCAGGCGCTTGCCAGCATGGGCGGCATCAATCAGCAGGCTCTGGCTGGCCTTGGCCGATTCGGTGGAGTACTCGTCAGCCGCCGCCGCTTGCGCGGTGTCGGCCCACATCCCCAATGCCAGCGCCAGCATCGCGCCAGCCGCCAACGGCCAAGCACCACGCCTGGCTTGCGTCATCAACCGCTCCCTCATGACCGTCCCCTGTTTGTTCTTCTTTATGGGTCTGTGCTTGGGGGATCGTATCGGTGGAGGTTGAGGGATTACAACGGGCGGGACGTTATGTTTTGTTAACCGGAAAAAAACAGGGGCCGCTGTGCGGCCCCTGTTTCCACCTGGCTTACGCCAGGCTCTTGCTCACCACCTCATACACATCACTGGACAGCGCCCCGGAGGCCAGAATCCGCTCAAGCTCCCCTTTCATCAGCAACTGCCGCGCATCGTCATACTTGCGCCAGCGGGTCAGCGGCGCCAACTGACGCGAAGCGATCTGCGGGTTCAGCGCATTCAGCTCGATCACCAGGTCCGCCAGGAAGCGATACCCCGTACCATCGGCCGCATGGAAGTTGACCAGGTTCTGCCCCGCAAAGGCACCGACCAGCGCCCGTACCTTGTTCGGGTTTTTCAGGGTAAACGCCGGGTGCTGCATCAGCGCCTTGACCCGCGCCAGCCCGCCTGGCAAGGCGCTGGCCGCCTGCACGCTGAACCACTGGTCCATGACCAGCGGGTTGTCCTTGAAGTGCTCGGCGAAAGCTTCCAGGGCCTTGGCCCGCTCGGCCTCGAACGGCGAGTTGACCAGCACCGCCAGTGCCGTCAGGCGTTCGGTCATGTTGTCGCAATGTTCGAATTGTTCCAGGGTCGCTTCCAACACCTGCGGCTTGGCGCTCTGCATCAGGTACGAGAGGGCGATGTTCTGCAGGCTGCGGCGGGCGAAATGCTCGGCTGCGGCGACGTAGGCCGTGTTGCGCGAGACCTCGCGGTGCGCCTGGTAGCGTGCCCAGAGGCCGTCGAACAGCTGCTCGGCGATCTGCTGGCGGGCGAATTCGCGGGCGGCGTGGATCGCGTCCACATCGGCCACCTGGCTGATTTCGGTCAGGTAGGCCTCGCCTGGCAACGACAGCATCTCGGCCACCATGGCGGCGTCCAGCGACTCGTTACCCAACACGGTACCCAGGGCAGTGATCAGGCGCTGATCGAGCTTCAGGGCTTCGCCACGCTGATGCTGGCCAATCAGCTCCTGCAGCACTTGCACCGACAGTTGCTGGCCCGCTTCCCAGCGGTTGAAGCCGTCGCTGTCGTGCTGCATGAGGAACATCAGTTGATCGCGGTCGTACGGGAAGCTCAGCTTCACTGGCGCGCTGAAGCCGCGCAGCAGCGAGGGCAGCGGCTTGGCCTGGATGCCTTCGAAGGTGAAGGTCTGCTCGGCCTCGGTCACCGACAGCACGCGGCTGGTGGCGCCCGCAGCGGCTTCACCGGCCAGGCGCAGTGGCAGGTCGTTGCCCTCGGCATCCAGCAGGCCCAGCTCCACGGGAATTACGAACGGCAGCTTGTCGGCCTTGTCCGGGGTCTGCGGGCAGCTCTGGCGGAAGGTCAGGCTGTAGGTCTGAGCGCCAGCATCATAAGCCTCGCTGACTACCAGGCGCGGCGTGCCGGCCTGGCTGTACCAGCGTTTGAACTGGGTCAGGTCGGCGCCGTTGGCGTCTTCCATGGCCTTGATGAAATCGTCGGTGGTTACTGCCTGGCCGTCGTGACGCTCGAAGTACAGGTCGCTGCCCTTGCGGAAGCCCTCGGCGCCCAGCAGGGTGCGGACCATGCGCACCACCTCGGCGCCCTTCTCATACACGGTCAGGGTGTAGAAGTTGGAGATCTCGATGAAGCTGTCCGGGCGCACCGGGTGGGCCATGGGGCCGGCGTCTTCGGCGAACTGGTGGGTACGCAGGTAGGCCACGTCCTCGATGCGCTTGACCGTGCGCGAGTTCATGTCGGCGCTGAACTCGGCGTCGCGGAACACCGTGAAGCCTTCCTTGAGCGACAGCTGGAACCAGTCGCGGCAGGTCACGCGGTTGCCCGACCAGTTGTGGAAGTACTCGTGGGCGACCACCCCTTCGACACGCTGGTGGGCCGCGTCGGTGGCGGTTTCGGCGCGGGCCAGCACGCAGCTGGAGTTGAAGATGTTCAGGCCCTTGTTTTCCATGGCGCCCATGTTGAAGTCGTTGACTGCGACGATCATGAAGATGTCCAGGTCGTACTCGCGACCGTAGACTTCTTCGTCCCAGCGCATGGACTTCTTCAGGCTGACCATGGCGTGGTCGCACTTGTCGAGGTTTTCCTCCTCGACATAGATGCGCAGGGTCACGTCTCGGCCTGACTGGCGGGTGAACTCGCTCTCGACGCACCACAGGTCACCCGCCACCAGGGCGAACAGGTAGGCCGGTTTCTTGAACGGGTCTTCCCAGGTCGCCCAGTGCCGGCCATCTTCAGCCGGCCCGCTGCCGATCGGGTTGCCGTTGGACAACAGCACCGGGTAGCGATGCTGCTCGGCGATCACCGTGGTGGTGAAGGTGCTCATCACGTCCGGGCGGTCGAGGTAGTAGGTGATCTTGCGGAAACCCTCGGCCTCGCACTGGGTGCAGAACATCTTGCCGGACTTGTACAGGCCTTCCAGCGCGGTGTTGCTCTCCGGGTGGATCTTGACGCTGGTGTCGAGGGTGAAGCGTTCGGCCTTGGGGTGGATGGTCAGGCTGTCGGCTTCGCGCTGGTAGTCGCTCGCCTGTAGCTCTTCATCATCGAGCGAGGCGCGCAGCAGCTCCAGCTGCTGGCCGTCGAGCACCAGGGGCGGCAGGCCGGCACCGCGTGCCGGGTTGCGGCGCATGACCAGTTGCGCATGGACCAGCGTGTGGTCCTCGAACAGCTCGAAGGTCAGGTGCGTCTCGTCGATCAGGTACTCGGGCGCCTGGTAGTCCTTGAGGTAGATCACTTGCGGTTGTTCGGTACGCATGTGCAGGTCCTTTTTACTGGAGCACGGCCAACTGGTAGGCCGTGTACTTGCGAATGTTGATCACGCCGGTGTCGAAGATCAGGTACTGGCCCTTGATGCCCAGCAAGGTGCCTTCCACCACCGGGTCCTTGTCGAGGTTGAAGCTGACGATCTTTTTCGGATACGCCTCGACCGGGTAGTTCATCTGCACCACTTCGGCGTCGGGCAGCGGCTGAATCGCCTGTAGGCCGAAGCGTGCCTGCAGTTCGCGCAGGCCGTCGGCGCAGGCGTCGAAAATCTGTTCGCGAATGGCCACCAGGTCGAGCACTTCGGCGTCGCCCTTGAGCAGCGCGCGCCAGTTGGTGCGGTCCGGCACCTGGCTGCGCAGCACGTCTTCGACCAGGCCGGATTGCTGGCGGGTGGCCACGCGCATGATCGGCAGCGCCTGGCTGGCACCCTGGTCAAGCCAGCGGGTGGGCAGCTGGGTGGCGCGGGTGATGCCAACTTTGATACCCGACGAGTTGGCCAGGTACACCACATGGTCGGTCATGCAGAACTGCTCGCCCCAGGACGGCTCGCGGCAGGTGCCGGCGTCGTAGTGGCAGCGTTCCGGGGCCATGATGCAGATATCGCACTGGGCCAGCTTGGTCATGCACGGGTAGCAGTAACCCTGGCTGAAACTGGTCTTGGTGCGTTTGCCGCAATGGCTGCAGTGGATCGCACCGAGGTATTCCAGGCGCAGGCGCTGGCCGATCATAGGGTTGACCGGCACCTGCGTGTCATCCAGGCGGAAGCTGTATTGCACCAGCGGTGCTTGCAGGCTTACCGCCATCTTGCTCAAAGAGCCACGAGCGAGTTCGATCAATGTACCGAGTCCGACTTGAACAGAATGTTGGCGATCGGCGCGGATTTCGACGCGCATTCCTGCGGGCCCATGTAGCCGGTACGCTGGTCTTCAGGCAGGTTCTGGATCTCCCAGGCGATCACCGCCTGCAGCGACAGCTCCTTCTGCTCGGCGGTGAGCTTGCGCCCATCGGACCATTTGCCGATTTCCACGGCCGTCTTCAGGCTTTCGTAGATTTCCGGGGTGATGTTTTCGATCATTTGCGCGAACGTGGACATAGCGTCTCCTAAATCAAGCGGACAGTTTACGCCGGGCCATCATTCCACCCAAGAGGCCCGTCAGGCATCCGATGAGCAGCCCGCCGACGTGGGCGGCGTTGGCGATCTGGCCAAAACCGAGCTGGCCGACCACACCGGTCAGGCAGATGACCAGCCAGATGAGCATCATTACCAGCACGCCCTTGGGCAGGCTGAAGTGGGGGTTGGGCGCCAGCCACTGGTACAGCCACACGTGGCCGAGCAGGCCGTACAGCACACCGGACAGGCCGCCGAACAGGCTCGGGCCGCTGGTGTAGTGCTGGGCCAGGTTGGACACCAGGCTGAACAGCAGGGTCAGGCCGGCCAGCAGCCACGGGCCCTGGCGCAGTTCGATGCGTTTGCCCAGTTCCCAGTACCACATGCCGTTCATCGCCAGGTGCAGCACGCCGAAGTGCAGCAGCATGGGTGACACCAGGCGCCACCACTGGCCTTCGGCGAGGCCCTGGGCCAGCGGGGTAAAGTGCAGGTATTCGCCCTGGACGCGGTAGTCGAGGAAGGTGAACCAGCTGATGGTGGTGAGGTTGTCGCCCAGGCGGGTTAGGCCGGCGACGATCAGGCAGAGGAAGAGGACGAAGGCGGTGACCTTACAAGCTTTGGCCTGGTCGGTCAGGGATGGCTGTGTGGGGGCGTTCGCGGATGAATCCGCTCCTACATCGGCGTTGCCGTCGGGGTAGCGCTGGTAGAGCTGGAGGACATCGGCGGCCATGGTTTCGGGGGCCCAGAGGACTTGGACTTCGCCCTCCTCGCTGACCCGGTGCGGCACCTGCAGGCGTTGCAGCAGGTGCACGAAGCCGCTGAGGTCGACCGACAGCGGCAGGCGCATCACTTCGACGATATTCATTGATTGGCCTGCGGTCGGTCGACGTCGACCCAGACGAACTTGTGCGGGTCGATCTGCGTTTCATCATCCAGCCGATAGGCCGCCAGCTTGCCGTACAGCACTGCGCTGTAGTCCAGGCAGGCCAGGTTGCTGCGGATCGGCGTCGGGCGACCGCTGCGCCAATAATGGCCGACGAACAGCAGTGGCTCCTCTTCGGCATAGCGTAGCAAGGCATTCTTGTCGGTGTGGCTGAGTGGCGTGCGGGCCACTTCGTCGGGCAGCGCGTCGGGCTGGAAGACGATGTCGCCGTAGGTCTGCGGGTCTTCTTCCCAGAACTTGGTGCGGAAGAAGGCGCGGGTCAGGCCATCGCCACCAGTCAGGGTCAGGCCGTCCGGCAGGCGCATGTCGGTGCCGCGCAGCAGGCGGTTGCAGACGGTGGAAGCAAAACTGCCGGACACGGCCGAGGCCTGGATGAAGTGCTCATCGATGCGCCCGTCGGGGTATTGCTGGCGCAGCGGCTCGATTAGCCGCGGGTCCCAGCAGGCATGCACCAGGCGGAAACGCCCGGCGTCGACGAACAGCGGCATGTCGTAGAACCACTGCAGAAAATCCTGCCAGTCGCCGGGGTGATGGGCGAATTGGGTCAGGGTCTCGTCGATCAGGCGGGCGTGCCGGGGCGTGTGCTCGCGCACAAAGGCCTTGCCGCTGCCGGGCAGCGCGGGGGTAACCCAGCCCAGGGCGTTGTATTCGTGGTTGCCCATGATGCAGAACGCCTGGCCGGCATCGACCATGTCATGGACGATATGCAGCGCCTCGCGGATGCGCGGGCCACGGTCGACAATATCGCCAAGGAACAGCGCCTGGCGCCGTGGGTGACGCCAGACGCCGCCGACACGTTTGTAGCCGAGGGCGTCGAGCAGGCGTTCGAGGGTCAGTGCACAGCCGTGCACGTCGCCGATGATATCGAAACTTCGCGCCGGATCGAGCATCAGTCGTCCCTGCCTCCCAGGCGGCTGCCCCAGCCGAGCTTGGTGCGGCATACCTCATAGTAATTGTGGTCCAGCGGGTGGATCAGGCGCAGTTTCTGCGGCTTCTTGCTCACCGTGATGGTATCGCCGGGGGCGCAGGTGAAGTGGTTCTGGCCGTCACAGGACACTTGCGGGTAGATCTGCAGGTCCTTGGACACCACGATCTTCAGCTCGCTGTTGCCGTCCACCACGATCGGCCGCCCGGACAGCGTGTGCGGGTACATCGGCACGATGACGATGGCGTCGAGCTTGGGGTGCATGATCGGGCCGCCGGCCGACAGCGCGTAGGCGGTCGAGCCGGTCGGGGTGGCGACGATCAGGCCGTCGGCCTTCTGGCTGCAGACGAACTGGCCGTCGATGTAGATCTCGAATTCGATCATCCGCGTCGACTTGCCCGGGTGCAGGACTACGTCGTTGAGCGCATCGCCCTGGCCGATGGCCTCGTGGTGGCGGCGCACCTCGGCCTGCAGCAGGAAGCGGTTTTCCACCAGGTAGTGGCCGTCGAGCACCTCGGCGACCTTCTCTTCCAGCTCGTCGGGGCGGATATCGGTGAGGAACCCCAGGTTGCCGCGGTTGATCCCCAGCACCGGGATGTTGTGCCGGGCCAGCGCACGGGCGGCGCCGAGCAGGCTGCCGTCACCGCCGACGACGATGACCAGGTCGCAGACTTCGCCCAGCAGCTTGCGCGTGGAGGTCTGCAGGCCGTGGCCGGGCAGCACTTCGGCGATGGTGTCCTCGAGGATCACGTGCAGGTGGCGCTCGAGGAGGAATTTTTTCAGTCGGCGAATGGTGTCGAGCACCTGCGAGCTGCCAAGGCGTCCGATGATACCGATATTGCGAAATTGCTCCATGGGGCTCCTGCGAGGCTCTGCGGCGGGTGACTATGCGCCGATTATGGGCGAAACGACCGGGCAGCGGCAAACCGGCTATGCTCGCAGCATGACGCCCTTCGCCGAACTCCACGACCTGCCCCGCCAACTGCGCCGCCCCGCCGTGCGCGACCTGGCCTGGACGCTGCTGTCGCCGCCGCTGCTCAGCAACCCGCCCTGCCCCCAGCGCCATCCACTGGCCGGCAGCGCCTGGGCGGGCGATCCGCAGGAGCTGAAGGCGTGGTTACAGCGACTGGATAACGATGACCAGCCCCTGCGCGAGTGGCTGGCGACCCTTACCAGCCGGCGCCTGGGGCTGTACTACGAAGGTCTGTGGCAGTTCGCTTTGCGCCAGGCGCCAGGTATCGAGCTGCTGGCGGCCAACCTGGCGATCCGCTCGGGTGGCCGGACGTTGGGCGAACTGGACATTCTGTTGCGCGATGGCGACGGCACGCATCATCTGGAACTGGCGATCAAGCTTTATCTCGGGCCTGGCGACGCTGCAGGCGATGACCCGATGCAGTGGCTCGGGCCGGGTTGCCATGACCGTCTGGGCACCAAGCTGGCGCACCTGGCTGGGCATCAACTGCCCATGTCGAGTGATGCGCAGAGCCAGGAGGCATTGGCCGGGCTGGGCGCCCGGCAGGTACAGGCGCATTTATGGCTCGCGGGTTATTTGTTCTACCCGTGGCCGGGGCATGCAGAACCACCCGCTGGGTCCAACCCACTGCACCTGCGCGGGCGCTGGGTACGCCGGCAGGATTGGCCAGTGAGCGCAGATGAACGCTGGCAGCCCTTGCCCCGTCATGCCTGGCTGGCACCGGCACGGGTCGAAGCGGATGCCTGTTGGACGCCGCAGCAGTTCGCGCAGTGGTTGCAAGCGTTGGAGCCGCAAGCACCGGCGCAAATGCTGGTGAGGCTGGAAGCCGAAGGTGACGGCGCCTGGCACGAAGCGGAACGGGTGTTTTTAGTTGCCGATCAGTGGCCTTCACCGACCTAGCGCAATGCATCTTCACATTCAGCGATTAGAGTTAGCTGAGAGCGCCGCCAAGAGCGCCACCATCGACCTGATGACGAGGATCCACCATGGTTTCATCCACCCCCGCGCCCCACTACGCGCGTCTGTCCATCGCCCTGCACTGGCTGATGCTGGTGCTGCTGGCCGCCGTGTACGCCTGCATCGAGTTGCGCGGCCTGTTCCCCAAGGACAGCGCCGAGCGCAACCTGATGAAGGACCTGCACTTCATGCTCGGCCTCACGGTCTTCGTACTGGTCTGGCTGCGCCTGGCCGTGCGCCTGAGCCGCCCTGCGCCGCCCATCGTACCCAAGCCGCCGGCCTGGCAGATCGGCCTTGCTCACCTGATGCATATGGCGCTCTACCTGCTGATGATCGGCCTGCCGTTGGCCGGCTGGCTGATCCTCAGTGCTGCCGACAAGCCGGTGCAGTTCTATGGCCTGGAGTTGCCGCACCTGATCGGCGCGGATCCTGACCAGGCCAAGTTCATCAAGGGCTGGCATGAGCGCGTAGCCACCTGGGGTTACTGGCTGATCGGCCTGCACGCGCTGGCCGGGCTGTATCACCACTTCGTGCAGCGCGACAACACGCTGCTGCACATGCTGCCCTACAAATAACCGCGTCGGCCCTGCAGGCCACCCGTATGGAGGAAGATCAGCCGAGTGCCGGGTGCGAACAGTCCGGCCTCGACCTGTTCGCGCAGGGCCAGCAGGGCCTTGCCGGTGTAAAGCGCTTCCAGAGGAATGCCCGTATGGCGTTCGGTTTCATCGATGAACGCCAGCAATTCTTCATCCAACTTGGCGAACCCGCCCCGGCAGGCCTCGTGCAACTGGTAACCACGCGCGCCAGCCAGCCCCGCTACGGTTTCTGGCACGCCATGATTGATTGGCACCGCCAAGGCACCATGCACCGCATGCGCCCCCGCCTCGGCGAGCACAAGCCCCGCCAGGGTGGTACCGCTGCCGGCGGCCAGCCACCAGGCGTCATAGTCTGCCCAACCCATTGAGGCCAGCTGAGCCCTGGCCTGCTCGACAATCAACCCACATCCCTGGGCACCGGCCAAGCCACCACCGCCCTCAGGGATGCAATGCCAACCGGGATAGCGCGCCTGCCAGGGTTCCCAGAAGCCAGCATCGTTACGACTGCGATAGCCGCCATAGCCAAGCCAGTGCAGTTCCATGCCGAAGGCCTGCAGGTCGCGCACTGTGGGCGTGTCCTGGGCATGGCCGCGCAACAGGCCCGCAGTGGCGAAGCCGAAACGCTTGCCGGCGGCGGCCAGGGCGTGAAGGTGGTTGGAGTGATTACCGCCCAGGCTGATCAGCCCTGGGGCGCCGGATTCATGGGCATGCAGCAGGTGGTGGCGCAATTTGAACCACTTGTTGCCACTGATCAGCGGATCGATCAGGTCGAGGCGCAGGATACCGGCTTCGATCCCGGCAGTTGCCAACCAGGGAAGGTCGAGCGGTTGCAGCGGGGCGTTGGGAGGGTCTGAAAAGGGGATGGTCATGCGCGTCAGTTTACAGCGAAAGGGCCGCAGCGCGGCCCCCTGCCCTGTCAGAGCTCGGCAGCCAACCGCGAGCCCTGGTTGATTGCGCGCTTGGCATCCAGCTCTGCCGCCACATCCGCGCCGCCAATCAGGTGCACCGACTGCCCTGCAGCCACCAGGCCGTCGTGCAGTTCACGCAGCGGCTCCTGCCCGGCGCAGATCACCACATTGTCCACCGCCAGCACCTGAGGCTCGCCCTCGCCAATACGGATGTGCAGGCCAGCATCGTCGATACCCAGATACTCGACGCTGTTGAGCATCTGCACCTGCTTGTTCTTGAGCCCGGTACGGTGGATCCAGCCGGTGGTCTTGCCCAGGCCGTCGCCGACTTTGGACTTCTTGCGCTGCAACAAGTAAACCTGCCGCGCTGGCGCATGCGGCTCGGCTTTGATCCCGGCCACACCGCCACGCGCCTCAAGGCCGGTATCGATGCCCCACTCCTTCCAGAACGCCTCGCGGTCCTGGCTGCTGGCC
The DNA here is from genome assembly GCF_044772285.1 of Pseudomonas sp. NPDC090233. Taxonomy (NCBI): domain Bacteria; kingdom Pseudomonadati; phylum Pseudomonadota; class Gammaproteobacteria; order Pseudomonadales; family Pseudomonadaceae; genus Pseudomonas; species Pseudomonas sp. NPDC090233. Next base: position 256,165 of record NZ_JBIVYQ010000005.1, read on the forward strand.
ACGCCCTGGTGCACCAGGTACTCAGAGACATCGAAGCCGATCCCGCCCGCACCGATCACCGCCACTGCCTCACCGACCGGCTTGCGCTGCAACAATACGTCGAGGTAGCTGAGCACCTTGGCGTGCTCGACACCTGGAATCGCCGGGGTACGCGGTGCGATGCCGGTGGCCAGGATGATCTCGTCGAAACCACCCGCCACCAGCTCCGATACGTCCACGCGGGTGTTCAGGCGCAGGTCTACACCTGTGCTCTTAACCTTGTTGCGGAAGTAGCGCAGGGTCTCGAAGAACTCCTCCTTGCCCGGCACCCGCTTGGCGACATTGAACTGCCCGCCGATCTCGCTGGCGCTGTCGAACAGGGTCACTTCATGGCCACGCTCGGCAGCCACGGTGGCGGCTGCCAGGCCAGCGGGGCCGGCACCGACCACGGCAATGCGCTTCACCGTGCGCACAGGCAGGTAGTTGAGCTCGGTCTCGTGACAGGCGCGCGGGTTGACCAGGCAGCTGGTCAGCTTGCCGCCAAAGGTGTGGTCCAGGCAGGCCTGGTTGCAGCCGATGCACGTGTTGATCTCGTCGCTGCGCCCTTCAGCCGCTTTGTTGACGAAGTCAGGATCGGCCAGGAACGGCCGGGCCATCGAGACCATGTCGGCATCACCCTCGGCCAGCACCGCCTCGGCCACTTCCGGGGTGTTGATGCGGTTGGTGGTGATCAGCGGAATCTTCACGGCGCCACGCAGCTTGGCGGTGACCTTGCTGAACGCCGCGCGCGGCACCTTGGTGGCGATGGTAGGAATGCGCGCTTCGTGCCAGCCGATGCCGGTGTTGATGATCGTCGCGCCGGCCTGTTCGATGGCCTTGGCCAGCAGTTCGATCTCGTCCCAGGTGCTGCCGCCCTCGACCAGGTCGAGCATCGACAGGCGGAAGATGATGATGAAGTTCGGGCCTACGGCGTCGCGCACCCGGCTGACGATGTCCACCGCCAGGCGCATGCGGTTCTCGTAGCTGCCACCCCAGCGGTCGGTGCGGTGGTTGGTGTGGGCGGCGAGGAACTGGTTGATGAAGTAGCCTTCCGAACCCATGATCTCGACGCCGTCATAGCCGGCGCGCTGGGCCAGCACGGCGCAAGTGACGAAGTCGGCGATCTGCTTCTCGATGCCTGCCTCGTCCAGCTCCTTGGGCTTGAACGGGTTGATCGGTGCCTGGATCGCGCTGGGCGCCACCTGACGTGGGCTGTAGGCGTAGCGGCCGGCATGCAGAATCTGCAGGCAGATCTTGCCGCCAGCTTCATGCACGGCTTCGGTGACGATGCGGTGCTTTTCGGCCTCTTCCTCGGTGCTCAGCTTGGCCGCACCGGAATACACCCCGCCTTCATCGTTGGGCGCGATACCGCCGGTGACCATCAGGCCGACGCCACCACGGGCGCGCTCGGCAAAATAGGCCGCCATGCGCTCGAAGCCGCCGGGGCGCTCCTCAAGGCCAGTGTGCATCGAACCCATCAGGGTACGATTGCGCAGGGTGGTGAAGCCCAGGTCGAGCGGGGCCAGCAAATGCGGATAGCGGTCGGCAGCCATGGTTGGATTCCCCAGGTGGCGTGATCACGGAATGCGGGTGCCTCAACGGGCCCCGTCGTTTATCTGTCAGTGACATTAAACAGCCGTTTGAATGCGCTCAATGATCGAAACTGACAACTTATTGATCCTCCCGCACAGCAGGACTACCCTAGGAAGCTCCGTACCCAAGGCGCTGTAACGCTGCATGCGAAAACTTCTGGCAAGCGCCCTGGCGCTGGTGATGATCGCCGCCCTTTGCGGCTATGGCTTCTGGACCCAACAACGTCCGGAAGGTCACTACCTCTCCGACTTGCGCATCGAACTGGCGCTCAATCATGGCGTGCCCGGCGCACAGGGCAACCTGCTGGGCGTCGAACCGCTGCTCTACCCCAGCGACTATCAGAACCTGCAGCGTCTGCACCGCAAGCTCTCGGCCTACCTGCAACAAGCCCGCGACCAGGGCCTCGTCGGCCCGCGCACGGTGGTGGTGCTGCCCGAGCACATCGGCACCTGGCTGTGGGCACGGGGCGAAAAGAACGAGCTGTATCAGGTTACCCGCAGCCGCGAGGCCGAGCAGTGGCTGGAGCTGAGCAACCCGCTGCGCTATGGCCTGGCGATGCTGCGGGCCAGCGGCGACGACCGTCGGGCCGACGCACACTTGCGCATGAAGGCCCAGCAGATGGCCAGCGACTATCAGCAACTGTTCGGCGGCCTGGCCAAGGAGTTTGGCGTGACACTGGTAGCCGGCTCGATCGTGCTGCCGGCTCCCTATGTGGAGCAAGGCGTGCTGCACGCTGGCAGCGGGCCGCTGTTCAACAGCAGCGTGGTGTTTGCCGGCGATGGCTCGCTGCTTGGCCAGCCACAGCGCCAGCAGTACCCCGATAGCGAAGTGCGCAGATACATTCATCACGGTCGGCATTTCCCGCTGCAGGTGTTGCAGACGCCGGCCGGGCGACTGGGCGTACTGATCGGCAGCGACAGCTGGTACCCGGAAAACCAACGCCAACTGGAGCAACAACAGGTACAGCTGATCGCCAACCCGGTGTTCCTCAGCGGCAAAGGCAGCTGGGAGGCCCCGTGGCGCGGCAACCGCCATCAGGGGGCCGCCGCCGAACTGCCCCTGCAACGGGGTGAAGTCAGCGAACAGAGTGCCTGGCAACGCTTGACCCAGGCTGCGGATAGCGGAGTCAGCAGCATGAGCGTCTTCATGCGTGGGCAGTTCTGGGAACAGGGCAGCGACGGCCAGGGCTTTGCCCACCAAAGGGGCGAGCTGCTGGCGGGCCCGCCCAGCCACGGTGCCCGCCTATTGAACCTGTGGTTATAGCCGCATGGCCCGTCCACGTGTGCGCCTGGGCGACCTGTCGGTAGGCTTCGTCCAACCGCTGACCGAGGCCTTGCACGGCCTTGGCCACGATCCACAACCCTTGCTGAGCCGCTACGGGCTCAACCCCACGCGTCTGGCCGAGGCCGGCGCGCGCTTGTCGATCCCCCGTTACATGCACCTTGGGCATGCCGCCATCGCGCTATGCGGTGAGCCAGCCCTGGGTCTGCACATGGGTCGCCTCAGCCGGCTGGCACAGGCTGGTTTGGCGGGGGTCACGGCGGCCCAGGCTCCGACCCTGGGCGATGCCGCCCGCACACTGCTGCGCTTCGAGCCGCTCTATGCCGCCAATTACCGTGGTCATTCGAGCTTCCAGGAAGATGCTCAAGGGGCATGGCTGTGCTTCTACTCGATCAGCCCTTACAACGCCTACAACCGTTTCGTCGTCGACTCGCTGCTGACCGGCTGGCTGGCTCAACTCGCCGCCCTGGTCGATACACCCGTGCAGGCCGAACGCCTGGAGATCGAGTTCGATGCTCCCGATTATGCTGCGCAGTATCAGCCCTTGTGCAACAGTGCTGTGCAATTCAGCGCCAGCGGCAACCAACTGCGCCTGAGCCGCGCCACACTGGAGCTGGCCAACCCACAGCATTGCCCAAGCACCTGGCAGCACCTGCTGCAACTGTGTGAAACGGAAATGCTGCAACGCACGCGGGTACGTAGCCTGGGTGAGCGCATTACCCACCTTCTGGGCCCGTTGCTCAATGGCGGCCGTGAACCGGACCTGGAAGAAGTGGCGCTGCACCTGCAACTGCCCACCTGGACCTTGCGGCGCAAACTGGCCGAGGAAGGTACGCGCTTTCGCGACCTGCTCAATGACACCAGGCGCGACCTGGCCGAGACCTATATCCGCGATACGGAGCTGGCCTTCGGCGAGATAGCCTATTTGTTGGGGTTTGCATCGGCGGAGGCCTTCCAACGCGCATTCAAGCGCTGGACGGGCCTTACGCCGGGGGAGTTCCGCCGCAGCCAGCGGCAGGCCGGTTAAAGCTCGGTGGCGTCGTCGGCCGGCTCCGGTGGGTCCAGCTCGTAGGCCTGAAACTCCAGCAGCTCTTCCTGATAATCATCCATTGCCCTGCGTCCTCTTCTCTCATTTGTCTTCGTTGGTCATGCCTTCAACCTAAGCAGGTGGGATGAAGAAATGATGACAAGTTTATGAGTGGTAAACGTAGCAGGTGTTCAGGAACTTATCGCCGCTCATCTGTAACAGTGTCTGTACCGGGCTGATCGCACTTAAAGCGGAGCGGGTGTCGCCTCTGTGGGCTGCGGATCCTGCTGTACCTGGATAGGCGCCGATTCAGTGGGCGGTGCAACAGGTTGTGAACTCTGACTGTCATCCACGACTGGCGCTGCTGCAGCCTCGCTTGCTGGCGCGATTGCATTTGCCGCCGGCGCTTCGGGAGCGCTCACGGGTGCAGCAGAGACCTGCTCCGGCAGCCCAAGGGCTGGCGCTGGATTGTCGACCTTTGGCGCAGGCGCCTCAGGCTTGGCTTTGCTCACCTTCTTGGGTTTAGGCAAGTAACTTTCGACCAAGGCGAAATAACGCTCGTAGAACTGCGGCGCGGTCACCGTCTCGCTGGCGACCTTGACCATGGAGTCGTCACTGGAGCCGATCGGCATCGATACCGAGCCCAATATGCCGACACCCAGGCTGGCAGAGGTGTTGGACTTCTTCAGCGCATAACGGTCCTGCAGCGCGTTAGCGAACATGGTCGAACGCTGCTCGTCGCTGCTGTCAGGCGCACAGGTGACGCTGAAGCTGATCTGCAGGTGGTTATCGCTGTTCTGCTGGAAACTCTTGTTACCAGCGACCTGATTGGTACCACTGCTGGTAATGATGTAGCCCTGGCTCAGCAGCGCACGCCGTGCGGCCTCGCACGTACCGGCTTCGCTGACCGGGAAGCTGCGCGAGTAGGTCCCCGAGTCATCGAAGTTTTCGTGCTCGTAGATGGCGGCTTTTTTCGAGGAGCAACCGGACACGCCCGCCAGCACCAGGGCCAGCCCGAGCGCACCAAAGACGGATGATCTGGTCATTGCCATTTCCGGGTAAGTCGAGAGGTGCCTATTGTGCCTCACAGCACCCCTGCACTGAAACCGTTCATCAGTGAAGAGTCTGTCAGCATCGTGTAAATGTCGAATGTGCAGACGCAGAAACGAAAAAAGCGACTCTAAGGTCGCTTTCTCGTTTTGCTTCGAGGCGTTCAAGGGGCCTCGAGGCGAAGATGGCGCAGCGGACGGGACTCGAACCCGCGACCCCCGGCGTGACAGGCCGGTATTCTAACCGACTGAACTACCGCTGCGTATCGCTTAGGCTTGCGCCCGGTTGGAACTGGGAGCCGCCCTTCCGGCACAAAGGCCTCAGGGCAGGCACAAAAAAAGCGACACGATGATCGCTTTTCCTGTTGCTTCGAGGCGTTCAAGGGGCCTCGAAACGAAGATGGCGCAGCGGACGGGACTCGAACCCGCGACCCCCGGCGTGACAGGCCGGTATTCTAACCGACTGAACTACCGCTGCGTATCGTTCAGGCTTGCGCCCGATTGAAACTGGGATCAGCCTCCGGCATATCTGCCTTCGACTTCAGACCGGTGCCAGGCACCCATCTGTTACTGAAAAATGGCGCAGCGGACGGGACTCGAACCCGCGACCCCCGGCGTGACAGGCCGGTATTCTAACCGACTGAACTACCGCTGCGCAGTGCGTTTCTCTCTTGCCAGCTGCTTCATCAGAAACATCCAGCGCTAGAAACAGCCTCAGGAAGTGGTGGGTGATGACGGGATCGAACCGCCGACCCTCTGCTTGTAAGGCAGATGCTCTCCCGGCTGAGCTAATCACCCCCGCGATGTTGCTTGTTGCGTTTGCTTCGCTGAGGCCGCGAAATTTACGCAGGTACCGATGCTAAGTCAATAGCCCCGTTGAATTTTTTTCAAAAAAGGCAAAAACGTGAAAGAGGCCTTTCGGCCCCCTTCACTGACAGCATCATGCTCAGGTGTAGATCATCTTGCGGGTCATGCCGCCATCGACCACGAATTCCTGGCCGGTGACGAACGCGGCCTGGCGTGACAGCAACCAGGACACCATCGCCGCAACGTCTTCCACCGTCCCTACCCTGCCCGTCGGGTGCTGGGCATGGTCGGCGTCGGTCAACGGCTCGGCACGGCGCTGGGACGGGTCACGTGCATCGATCCAGCCCGGGCTCACCGCATTGACGCGGATTTCCGGGCCCAGGCTCATGGCCAGTGCGTGGGTCAAGGCCACCAGGCCACCCTTGCTTGCCGCGTAGGCCTCGGTATCCGGCTCGGACTGCCGAGCACGGGTCGAGGTCAGGTTGACGATCGCTCCATTGTGCGCACGCAGGTACGGCGCACAGTGCTTGGCCAACAGCATCGGGCCATTGAGGTTGACCGCCAGCACCCGATTCCATTGCGCCAGGCTCAGGCTTTCCAGAGTCTGGTTGTGCGGGTTGGCGATGGCCGCATTGCACACCAGCGCGTCCAGACGGCCGAATTGCCCCAGCACCTCGGAAACCCCGGCACTGACCTGGTCCTCGTCGGCAACGTCCATGGTGATGAACCAGGCGTTCTCGCCCAGGGCCTTGGCGACCTTGGCACCGCGCGGGCGGTCGAGGTCGCTGAGCACCACCTGCCAGCCTTCGCAGATCAACCAGGCGGCGATACCCAGGCCAATGCCGCGTGCGGCACCCGTGACCAAAGCTACCCGGCCGTTATGGCCGGGTGCACCGCCCCTGATTTCGATCACAGTGCCGCCAGCCCACGTGCAAGGTCCGTTTGCAGGTCGGCCACGTCTTCCAAGCCGACAGCAACGCGAACCAGGCTGTCACGAATACCCGCCGCCTCACGCTCTTGCGGCGACAAACGGCCGTGGGAGGTGGTGGCCGGGTGCGCGATGGTGGTCTTGCTGTCACCCAGGTTGGTGGTGATCGAGATCACCCGGGTGGCATCGATGAAGCGCCAGGCGCCTTCCTTGCCACCTTTGACCTCGAAGCTGACCACCGCACCGAAGCCGCTCATCTGGCGCTTGGCCAGTTCGTGCTGCGGGTGGCTTGGCAGGCCGGCGTAGTGCACCTTCTCGATACCGTCCTGCTGCTCCAGCCACTCGGCCAGCTGCTGGGCGCTCTCGCAGTGCGCACGCATGCGCAGCTTGAGGGTTTCCAGGCCCTTGGTGAAGATCCAGGCATTGAACGGGCTGAGGGTCGGGCCAGCGGTGCGCAGGAAGCCCACCACTTCTTTCATCTGCTCGCAGCGCCCGGCCACCACACCGCCCATGCAACGGCCCTGGCCGTCGATGAACTTGGTTGCCGAGTGGAACACGATGTCGGCACCGAGCTTGAGCGGCTGCTGCAGCGCAGGGGTGCTGAAGCAGTTGTCCACCACCAGCATGGCGCCACGGGCATGGGCGACTTCGCTGAGGGCGGTGATATCGACCAGCTCGGCCAGCGGGTTGGACGGCGACTCGACGATCAGCAGCTTGGTGTTGGCCTTGATGGCCTTCGCCCAACCCGACAGGTCGACCAGCGGCACGTAGTCCACCTCGACGCCGAAGCGCTTGAAGTACTTCTCGAACAGGCTGATGGTCGAGCCGAACACGCTCTGCGACACCAGCACATGGTCACCGGCGCTGCACAGCGACATGACCACGGCGAGGATCGCCGCCATGCCGGTGGAGGTGGCCACGGCCTGCTCGGCGCCTTCCATGGCCGCCAGGCGCTCCTCGAAGGCACGCACGGTCGGGTTGGTGTAGCGCGAATAGACGTTGCCCGGGGTTTCACCGGCAAAGCGCGCGGCCGCATCGGCTGCCGTGCGGAAAACATAGCTGGAGGTCAAGAACAGCGCTTCGCTGTGCTCCGCCTCCGGTGTGCGGTTCTGACCGGCACGCACCGCGAGGGTGTCGAAACCGACACCCTCGAGGTCGCTGTCCAGTCGCCCGGCATCCCATTGATCCGTCATGCCGTCGCTCCCTGAATCAGTTGTTGTAGAGGTCGATGATCGCGCTGACCGCCTGGGTCTTCACCTTGGCCAGGTCATTACGGGCCTGCTCGATGCGATCGAGGTAGGCTTCGTCGATGTCGCCGGTGACGTATTCACCGTTGAACACCGCGCAATCGAAGTGCTCGATCTTGATCTTGCCGCCACCGACCGAATCGATCAGGTCCGGCAGGTCCTGATAGATCAGCCAATCGGCGCCGATCAACTCGGCCACCTGTTCGGTGGTACGGTTGTGGGCGATCAGTTCGTGAGCGCTCGGCATGTCGATGCCGTAGACGTTGGGGTAGCGTACCGCAGGTGCGGCGGAGCAGAAGTAGACGTTTTTCGCGCCGGCTTCGCGGGCCATCTGGATGATCTGCTTGCAAGTGGTGCCACGTACGATCGAGTCGTCGACCAGCATCACGTTCTTGCCGCGGAATTCCAATTCGATGGCGTTGAGCTTCTGGCGCACCGACTTCTTGCGCGCGGCCTGGCCGGGCATGATGAAAGTGCGGCCGATGTAGCGGTTCTTAACGAAACCTTCACGGAACTTGACGCCCAGGCGGTTGGCCAGCTCAAGCGCGGCGGTGCGGCTGGTGTCCGGAATCGGGATGACCACGTCGATGTCGTGCTCAGGGCGCTCGCGCATGATCTTGTCGGCGAGCTTCTCGCCCATCCGCAGACGCGCCTTGTACACCGAGATACCGTCGATGATCGAGTCAGGACGGGCCAGGTAGACGTGTTCGAAGATGCACGGCTGCAGTTTCGGGCTTTCGGCGCACTGTTTGGTGTACAGCTGGCCTTCTTCGGTGATGTACACCGCTTCGCCCGGCGCCAGGTCGCGGATCAGGGTGAAGCCGAGCACGTCCAGGGCCACGCTTTCCGAGGCGATCATGTATTCCACGCCTTCGTCGGTGTGACGCTGGCCGAACACCACCGGGCGGATGCCGTTAGGGTCGCGGAAGCCGACGATGCCGTAGCCGGTAATCATCGCCACCACCGCGTAACCGCCGACGCAGCGGCTGTGTACGTGGGAAACCGCGGCGAACACGTCTTCTTCGGTCGGCTGCAGCTTGCCGCGCACGGCCAGCTCATGGGCGAACACGTTCAGCAGCACTTCCGAATCGGAGTTGGTGTTGACGTGGCGCAGGTCGGACTCGTAGATCTCCTTGGCCAACTGCTCGACGTTGGTCAGGTTGCCGTTGTGCGCCAGGGTGATGCCGTACGGCGAGTTGACGTAGAACGGCTGGGCCTCGGCCGAAGTCGAGCTGCCCGCAGTCGGGTAGCGGACGTGGCCGATACCCATGTGGCCTACCAGGCGCTGCATGTGGCGCTGCTGGAAGACATCGCGCACCAGGCCATTATCCTTGCGCAGGAACAACCGGCCGTCGTGGCTGGTCACGATACCGGCAGCGTCCTGGCCGCGGTGCTGGAGGACCGTAAGCGCGTCATACAGCGCCTGATTGACGTTCGACTTACCGACGATACCGACGATGCCACACATGCGACGCAACCCCTACTTTGATGAAACTTGAGTGAATAGCGCTCACGGCTTTGCAGGCCCGAGCAACTGTTCCTTGAACGGAAGATCAGCTGGAGCGCTGATCATCCCACTGGACATCCACTGGCTGGAGAAACCCAGAATCAGGTTTTTGGACCAGTCAGCTACCAATAGAAATTGTGGTATCAGGCGAGATTCCTGCCACCAGGGATCCTGTTGCACCGGGCCCAGGCTGAGCAGGCCGATGGCCACCACCACAAGCAAGCCTCCGCGCGCGGCGCCGAAGGCCATGCCGAGAAAACGATCGGTGCCGGAAAGCCCGGTAACACGGATCAGCTCGCCGACCAGGAAATTGACCATCGCCCCCACCAGCAAGGTGGCGACGAACAGAATCGCGCAACCGGCGATGATGCGCATCGACGGGGTCTGGATATAGCTTTCAAGGTACACCGAGAGCGACCCGCCGAACATCCAGGCGACCGCACCGGCAATGATCCAGATGAGCAGGGACAAGGCTTCCTTGACGAAGCCGCGCTTGAGACTGATCAGTGTGGAAACGGCGATGATCGCGATGATCGCCCAATCAACCCAGGTAAATGCCACGGTGCTGCCTGCAGACGTTTGAGGCGGCGCATTTTACCAGAGCGGCGGGCTGTGGGTAAGCAGAATGTCAGGTCGTTTGGCAGCGCCTTTATTACGGCGCGGCCCCGCTCCCACAGGCTTTTCGTGGACTCGGAAGTCAAGAAAAGCGCATTGGAGCGATGCCTCTCAAGCGTCAGCCGCGCTCAGGCTGGAAGCGCACCACGAAACCTTTCAGATTCTGCTTGCGATTGATCGCATCGCGCACGCGCTCGGCCTCGGCCCGCTCGATCAACGGCCCGACATAAACCCGGTTCATGCCACCGGCCGAACGGATGTAAGCGTTGTAACCCTGGCTACGCAGCGTATTCTGCAAGCTTTCGGCACCCGCGCGATTGGAAAGGCTGGCCAACTGGATCGACCAGCTCACCGGCAGGCCGTTGACATCGACCTTCGACGGCGCGGTCGCCGTGGCCGCAGGGGCTGGCGCTGGCGTTGCAGCCTTGGGTGCTGGGGTCGGCACCGGCGTCTGGGCCTTGGGTTGCACCTGGGTCTGCGGCGAGGGCGTAATCGGTTGGCTCGGCGTGGTTGCCGGCGCGGTGGATTCATTGACCACCACAGGCGGCTGCTGTGGCTCTTCCGGCAGCGGTTGCGGCTCGGGCACCGTAACCGGCTCCACCTTGACTTCAGGCAGCGTCGGCATTGCCGGGGCCTGCGGGGCTTCGACGCGCACCTGGCGCATCTCGTCCTCGCGGGTGAACAGCATCGGCAGGAAGATCACCGCCAGCGCCACCAGCACCAACGCACCCACCATGCGCTGCTTCATCCCTTTGTCCAGCACTGCCATCTACTCACCCCTCCAGGGCCTGGCGCCCCAGCCATTCCAGGGCCTCGGCGACACAGAAAAACGAACCGAACAGCAGGATCTGGTCATCCGCCGTCGCCTGCGCGCACTGCCCTTCGAGGGCGGCGTCGACACTGGCATAAGACTTCACCGCAAGCCCGCGGTTCGTCAAGGCGCCAGCAAGGTCGGCGGCCGGACGGCTGCGGGGCGACTGCAACGGGGTGACCGCCCAATCATCGACCAGGCCCTGCAAGGGTTCGAGGACACCTTCGAGGTCTTTGTCGGCCAGCAATCCGAAGACAGCCAAGCGCCGGCCCTTGAGCGGTCGCGCTGACAGGCGACGCGCCAGGTACTCAGCTGCATGGGGGTTATGACCCACATCCAGCAGCAGTTCCACCCGCTTGCCGTGCCAATTGACGGTACGACGATCCAGGCGCCCGGTGATACGGGTAGCGAGCAGCGCCTGGCGGATCTGCCCGGCATCCCAGGGCAGATCCATCAGCAGGTAGGCCTGCAGGGCCAGGGCGGCGTTCTCCATTGGCAGGTCGAGCAGCGGCAGGTCGCGCAACTCTAGCTGTTCGCCGTTGACCGTGGTGCCACGCCAGTGCCAGCCACGCGCGTCGCTGGTCAAATCGAAATCTCGGCCTCGCAGGAACAAAGGCGCCGCCAATTCACGGGCCTTGTCCAGCAATGGCTGAGGTGGATCCAGGTCACCGCACAGTGCCGGCTTGCCCTGGCGGAAGATGCCGGCTTTCTCGAAAGCCACCATCTCACGGGTATCGCCCAGGTAATCGACATGATCGACTCCGATACTGGTGACCAGCGCCAAGTCGGCATCGACCACGTTCACCGTATCCAGGCGACCACCCAGCCCCACTTCGAGCACCACGGCATCGAGCTCAGACTGATAGAACAGCCAGAACGCCGCCAGGGTACCCATCTCGAAGTAGGTCAGCGAAATTTCGCCCCGCGCCGCTTCGACGGCGGCGAAGGCTTCGCACAGACGCTCATCGCTGGCCTCATGGCCGTCGATCAGCACCCGTTCGTTGTAGCGCAGCAGGTGTGGCGAGCTGTATACGCCAACCTTGAGCCCCTGGGCACGCAGCAGTGACGCCACGAACGCGCAGGTCGAGCCTTTGCCGTTGGTGCCGGTGACCGTCACCACACGGGGTGCCAGCTTGCCTAGCGCCAGCCGGGCAAGCACCTGTTGCGAACGTTCCAGCCCCATGTCGATCGCCGACGGGTGCAGGTGTTCGAGGTAGGCGAGCCACTCGCCCAGGGTTCGTTGTTTCATCACGCGACCGCGTCGACCTCACGAGCCTGCGCAGGGGTTTCCTGACCGGTCATCTGCGCCAGCAGGCGGGCCAGACGTGGACGCAGATCGCCACGCGAAATGATCAGGTCGATGGCGCCGTGCTCCAACAGGAACTCGCTGCGCTGGAAGCCTTCCGGCAGTTTTTCACGCACGGTCTGCTCGATCACGCGCGGGCCAGCGAAGCCGATCAGCGCCTTAGGCTCACCGACGATGACGTCGCCAAGCATTGCCAGGCTGGCGGAAACGCCGCCGTAGACCGGGTCGGTCAGCACCGAGATGAACGGAATGCCTTCTTCACGCAGGCGCGCCAGCACGGCCGAGGTCTTGGCCATCTGCATCAGCGAGATCAGCGCTTCCTGCATGCGCGCACCACCGGAGGCCGAGAAGCAGATCATCGGGCAGCGGTTTTCCAGGGCGTAGTTGGCAGCACGAACGAAACGCTCACCGACGATGGCACCCATCGAGCCACCCATGAACGAGAACTCGAAGGCGCTGACCACGATCGGCATGCCCATCAGGGTGCCGCTCATGGAGATCAGGGCGTCTTTCTCGCCGGTCTGCTTCTGCGCACCGGTCAGGCGGTCCTTGTACTTCTTGCCGTCACGGAACTTCAGGCGATCGACTGGCTCCAGGTCGGCGCCCAGTTCGGCACGGCCTTCGGCGTCGAGGAAGATGTCAATGCGCGCACGGGCGCCGATGCGCATGTGGTGGTTGCACTTGGGGCAGACATCCAGGGTTTTTTCCAGCTCCGGACGATACAGCACGGCCTCGCAGGCTGGGCACTTGTGCCACAGGCCTTCTGGCACCGAGCTCTTCTTCACCTCGGAACGCATGATCGAAGGGATCAGTTTGTCGACTAACCAGTTGCTCATGCTTTATTTCTCCAGTATTGGCGGGCGGGGACCGGTCTGGCCGGCCATGCCCTGCCCTTTGAGCTCAATGTCTTCTATGAAACGATGACGGCTCGGCCACAGGGGCTGCCTGCGCGCCGCGCCGCCTTCAATATGTGCTTTGGCCGCCCGGCATGCCGGCAGCCACCCCGCAGGGCTGCGATAGCTATGGACGATGGCGCGCAGCCAGCCGTCACATCTGGCATCACGCCTGTTTGACCGCGCGCATGAACGCTTCGATTTTCGCGGCGTCCTTGATGCCTTTTGCCTGCTCGACGCCACCACTGACATCCACCGCGTAAGGCTTGACCTGCGCGATGGCCTGGCCAACGTTATCAGCAGACAACCCGCCAGCGAGAATGATCGGCTTGCTCAGCCGTGCCGGCACCAGCGACCAGTCGAACGCCTCGCCGGTCCCCCCCGGGACGCCGGCAACGTAGGTATCGAGCAGGATGCCACGGGCGCCGGAATAAAGCCGGCAAGCTGCCTCGATATCGTCCCCCGGACGCACCCGCAGCGCCTTGATCCAGGGCTTGTGATAGCCCTCGCAATCGGCCGGGGTTTCGTCGCCGTGGAACTGTAGCAGGTCCAGCGGCACCACCTCGAGGATCTCGTTGAGTTCGCAGCGCGAGGCGTTGACGAACAGGCCCACCGTGGTCACGAATGGCGGCAGCTCGGCGATGATCGCTCGCGCCTGGCGCACGTCAACGGCACGCGGGCTCTTGGCGTAGAACACGAAGCCGATGGCATCAGCCCCCGCTTCCACGGCGGCCAGTGCGTCTTCGATACGGGTAATCCCGCAGATCTTGCTGCGAACGTTGCTCATGGACTGCAAACCCTGAGAAATCCCTGAAAGGCCCGATGGTAGCAAAAGCCTTTTCACCCGTCAGTCGGCCAACGCTTCGTAGCCGGTGAGAAAGTGTGGGCCAATGTAACGTTGTGGCAGCTCAAAGGCTTCCGGGTACTCCACCTGCACCAGGTACAGGCCATACGGATGCGCCGTGACGCCGCCTTCGCGGCGGTTGCGCCCTTCCAGCACCTCACGGGCCCAGCTCGCCGGCCGCTCGCCGGCACCGATGGTCATCAGCACCCCGGCGATGTTGCGCACCATGTGGTGCAGGAACGCGGTGGCGCGCACGTCCAGCACGATCATCTGGCCATGCCGGGTCACGCGCAGATGATGGATGTGCTTGATCGGCGATTTGGCCTGACACTGGCTGGCGCGGAACGCGCTGAAGTCGTGGGTGCCGAGCAGGTACTGCGCGGCCTCGGCCATGCGCTCGACATCCAGTGGGCGGTGGTTCCAGGTCACTTCCTCAGCCAAGTGAGCCGGGCGGATCGGGTCGTTGTAGATCACGTAGCGATAGCGCCGGGCGGTGGCCTTGAAGCGGGCATGAAAGTCCGCCGGCATTGGCCGCGACCAGACCACGCTGATGTCGTGGGGCAGGTTGAAGTTGGTGCCCAAGGTCCAGGCGCGCTCATCGCGGACGGCCTGGGTATCGAAATGCACGATCTGCCCGCAGCCGTGCACGCCGGCATCGGTGCGCCCGGCGCAAACCACGCTGATCGGTTCGTTGGCGACTTTCGACAGGGCTTGTTCCAGCGCCTGCTGGACGCTGGGCACGCCGCTGGCCTGGCGCTGCCAACCGCGGTAGCGCGAGCCTTTGTATTCCACGCCCAGGGCGATGCGGGTGAAGCCTGCGGCGGCCGATTCGGTGTCGATGATGTCCAAGCGCGTGAAACCTGTGGGGTAATTCGGAATGGCGGGGAGTATAACGACAACGGCAGCCTTGTTGGGCTGCCGTTGGTTCTACCGCGACCTGGATCAGACCAGGCGCGAGAGCATCTCCTCGGCTTCGGAGCGCTGGGTGTCGTCGCCATCCTTGACCACTTCGTCGAGGATGTCGCGGGCGCCCTGGTGGTCGCCCATGTCGATGTAGGCACGCGCCAGGTCGAGCTTGGTGGCCACTTCGTCGCTGCCGGAGAAGAAGTCGAAGTCCAGATCGTCCAGCGGCTCCGGCTCCAGCGCGGCATCTGCTGCGGTGAAGTGCGGCTCCAACGAGGGCGATTCGAGGTTCTGCGACAACTTGTCGAGTTCGGCGTTGACGTCGCTCAGCTCCGAGGCAAAGTTCTTGGCGGCTGGCGACTGGTCGTCCAGCGACAGTGACAGGTCGAAGTCTTCCGGCAGCTCAAGCTCGGAAATCGGGTCGAACTCGGGGATCGAATCGAACGCAGCGAGCTCCGCAGCGACGTCCACCGGCGCTTCATCGGCCGCCTCGGGGAGGCTCGGCTCACCGATATCCAGGTCGAAGTCGGCGAGGTCGTCGACGCTTTGCGGCTCGGCCTGAGCCTGCGCCAGCAACGCTTCGAAATCGTCATCGGCATCGGTTTGAGGCTCGGCGTCAGGTACGGCCGGCTCCACCTCTTCCTGCAGCTCCGCCAGGGCTGCGTCATCCAGCACCGGCGGTTCGAGGTCGTTCAGCGGCAAATCGTCATCGAGGCTCAGGTCAAAGGCGCTGTCGAGGTCGCTGTCATCGACAGCAGGCTCCGGCTCAGGTGCCACGAGCGGCTCCGGGTCAACCTCGGCTACCGCTTCGGGCGCTGGCTCCGCCTCAGGCTCAGGCTCGACCGCTTCCGGCGTTTGCGGCTGATCCTGCAGCAGGTCCTGCACATATTGCTCATCCAGCTCCGCAGCCAATGCCGCAGCCCCCAGGCCCACCGCAGCGGCGCCCAGCATGGCCGGATAGCGCTCTTTGAGCCCACTCACCTGCGCGATGTTGTCGTCGCTGCCAGGCAGCTTGCGCTCCTGCTCCACAAAGGCGCTGTGATCGCCCTGACGGGCATAGACTTCCATCAATTTCAGGCGCAGACCGTCATGCTCCGGCTGCGCCGCGACGGCCGTTTCCAGCAGGTCGGCAGCATGGTTCAGGCGCCCACGGGCCAGGCTCTGATCGACTTCGGCCAACAGTTCGGAGTTCGGATCCACGACAAGCGTCGATTCCTCGACCGGGGTTGGCGCAACAGGTTTCTCCGCCGCTACGGCCGCCGCTGCCGATGCCGCAACCACGGCCGGCGACAGGGTTACGCTCGGCGCAGAAACCTCCAGTTCATCGAAGCTGCTCGGTGGCAGGTCGAGATCGGGATTGCGCTCGCCTTCTTCGGACAGCGCACGCGCCATGCGCAGATGTTTTTCGGCCTCTTGCTGAGCCTTGCGCTTGCGCGCCAGCAGCCACAGCAGCAGCACGAGCACAAGGAATGCCGACCCCGCGATCAGGCCCAGCATGACGGGATTGGCCAGCAGCTCATCCAGCGCGCTCGGCTGTTCGGCGGCCGGTGCAGTTTCGGCAGCCGGCGGTGTTTCAGGTGCGGTGTCGACAGCTGCAGGCGCCGGGGTCACGACTGGCTCGGCGGGCGGTACCTGGGCATTGTCCGCAGGCTGCGCCGGGGCCGCTTCGCCAGGCAAGCTCGCGACAGGCGCAGTATCGGTAGCGGCGCCCTGTGCTTCCAGACGGGCCAGCTGGTCGTTCTTCAGCTGGATCAACTTCTGCAGCTTGTCCAGCTGGCTCTGCAGGTCGGTCATCCGGCTTTTCAGTTCGTCGTTGTCACGACGGCTGGTGTCGAGGCTTTCCTGGGCCACGGCCAGCTTGTCGTTGATCGCCTTGGCGCCAGCGCCAGCCTGGTTGCCGGGGCTGACCAGGCGCAGGTTGTCACCCTGGGCGATACGCTCCGGCGCCGCATCGGCGGAGCCACGGCGAGTGGCGTCCAACTGCCGGGCTCGCGGCCCCAGGCGTCGGCCTTCACGCCAGGCCGCGTATTGCTCGGCCACTTCACGATTCGCCTCGCCCTGGGGGATGCTTTGTACCTGCTGCTGATCGGGCAGGCGCAACACCTGGCCGATTTTCAACTGGTTGATGTTATTGCCGATGAAGGCGTCCGGGTTCAGCGCCTGGATGGCAATCATGGTCTGTTGCACAGAGCCGCCACCCTGAGTATTGCGCGCGGCGATCTGCCACAAAGTGTCGCGGCGCTTGGTGGTGTAGCTGCCAGCGCTGCTGGTAGCCGGGGTGACGTTGGCTGCGGCTGGCTGCTCGCCCTGGGCCTTGGCCTGATCGAGCAAAACACTGTAGTCACGCAGCAGACGGCCCTGGGGCCACATCACCTGGACCAGGAACTTGACCACCGTGCCGGGCAGCGGCTGGCTGGAGGTAACCCGCAGCACGCTCTTGCCGTTGGGGTTGATCACCGGGGTGAAGGTGAGGTCCTCAAGGTAGGTGGGGTACGCCACGCCAGCCTTGCTGAACTCTTCTGGCGGCGCCAGGCTCGGCGCCACTTCTGCTGCGGAGAGGTCGCGCACATCGAGCAATTCGATCTCGGCGTCCAGCGGCTGGTTCTGCGCCGACTTGAGCGTCAGCTCACCCAACCCCAGGGCATTCGCCATGCCAGACGACAGCGCCGACGCTGCCGCCACGGCCAAAACCAGTTTGCGAATTCGAAGCATGACCTCTTCCCTTGTATGAATCGTCCCAAAACCGCGTGCGGTGTAGGACAAAAGTGCTCGTCAGTATCTTTTACGCCATGTGTTTAATCAACAATTGCGCCACCTGCACGGCGTTGAGCGCGGCGCCCTTGCGCAGGTTGTCGGTGGTCAGCCACAGGTTGAGCTGCTGGTCTTCATCGACACCATGACGTACACGACCAACATAGACCACGTCTTGGCCGACTGCGTCACCTACCGGGGTTGGATAATCATCGCATTCAACCAGTTCGACGCTGTCAGCGATCTCCAGCGCCTTATTAACCGCCTCCAGATCGACCGAATTGCGGCTCTGCACCGCCACACTGAAGCTATCGCCGAAAAACACCGGGACTTGAATGCAGCTCACGGAAATCTTCAGCTCAGGCTGCCCCAGCAGCCCACGCAGCTCACGGACAAGACGCTGCTCCAAACCCGTGTGGCCCTGCTCGTCGACACTGCCGACCTGAGCAAGCACATTGAAGGCCACCTGGCGATCGAAGAAACGCGGCTCCAACGGACGAGCGTTGAGCAATTCGGCCGTTTGCCGGGCCAGTTCGCTGACCGCTTCGCGGCCTTGGGCAGAGACCGCCAGGGCGGCCATCACCTGCACCCGGTCGATGTCCAGCAGGCCTTTGAGCGGCGCCAGCGCGACGGCAAGGGCCACCGCTGCAGAGCTGGGGCTGGACAGACGCGCTGGCAGCTTGAGGTTCGCGATGCTATTGGCATTGGCTTCCGGCACTACGGCAACCGCGTCATCCAGGCCGCCGGACAGGTCGATGACATTGCAACCGGCCTGCTGCGCCTTGCTCGCGAAACTGCGGCTGACGGCAGGGCTGGCAGCGAAGAAAGCCAGTTTTACCTGGGCGAAGTCGAAACTGTCGACTTCACGGACTTTGATCTTCTTGCCCACGAACATCACGCTGCTGCCTGCCGACTCCATGCTGGCCAACAGGTGCAGGGTGCCGACCGGGAAACTCAGTTCTTCGAGAATCTGTACGAGGGTTTCACCGACACTACCGGTGGCGCCTACGACGGCGATGTCCAGGGGTTGGGTCATGGAGGGGGTCCTTTTGCTGAAACGGCGGGGGGCGGCACTTTACTTGGATTGTAGGTGTTTGTCTGTGCTGGCCTCTTCGCGGCTAAAGCCGCTCCCACTGGGATGCACTTTCCAGTGGGAGCGGCTTTAGCCGCGAAGAGGCCGGCACAGGCATAAAAAAAACCCGCACTGTCACCAGTACGGGTTTTCGGTCAGACCGAGTAGCGATCAACGCTCCAGCAGGATCCGCAGCATGCGCCGCAGCGGTTCGGCAGCACCCCACAGCAGCTGGTCGCCGACGGTGAATGCGCCCAGATACTGAGAGCCCATGTTCAGCTTGCGCAGACGACCCACCGGAATGTTCAGGGTACCGGTGACGTTGGTCGGGCTCAGCTCCTGCATGCTGATCTCACGCTGATTCGGCACCAGCTTCACCCAAGGGTTGTGCTGGCTGATCATGCCTTCGATATCGGCCAGCGGTACGTCTTTGTTCAGCTTGATGGTCAGTGCCTGGCTGTGGCAGCGCATGGCGCCAATGCGCACGCAGATGCCATCGACCGGGATCGGGCTCTTGAAGCGACCGAGGATCTTGTTGGTTTCGGCCTGGGCCTTCCACTCTTCGCGGCTCTGGCCGTTCGGCAGTTCCTTGTCGATCCACGGGATCAGGCTACCGGCCAGCGGAACGCCGAAGTTCTCGGTCGGGTAGGCTTCGCTGCGCATGGCCTCGGCGACCTTGCGGTCGATGTCGAGGATGGCGGCGGCCGGGTTGGCCAGATCGTCAGCCACGGCAGCGTGGGTTGCGCCCATCTGCTTGATCAACTCGCGCATGTTCTGCGCGCCGGCACCGGAGGCCGCCTGGTAGGTCATGGCGCTCATCCACTCGACCAGGCCGGCTTCGAACAGGCCGCCCAGGCCCATCAGCATCAGGCTGACGGTGCAGTTGCCGCCGATGTAGTTCTTGGTACCGGCATCGAGCTGCTGGTCGATCACCTTGCGGTTGACCGGGTCGAGCACGATCACGGCATCGTCCTGCATGCGCAGCGACGAGGCGGCGTCGATCCAGTAACCCTGCCAGCCTGCTTCACGCAGCTTGGGGAAGACCTCGTTGGTGTAGTCGCCGCCCTGGCAGGTCAGGATCACGTCGAGGGTCTTGAGTTCTTCAATCGAATACGCGTCCTTGAGCGGCGCAATATCCTTGCCCACGTTCGGGCCCTGGCCACCGACATTGGAGGTGGTGAAGAACACCGGCTCGATAAGGTCGAAGTCCTGCTCCTCCAGCATCCGCTGCATGAGCACGGAACCGACCATACCGCGCCAACCGATCAGACCTACACGTTTCATCGCAACTACACCTTTGCTAAAAGTGGGCCGCCACCGACCAAAAACGGTGGCGGGCCAGAGAGATTACAGATTCCGCAGCGCTGCGACTACTGCGTCGCCCATTTCCTGCGTGCCTACTTTGGTGCAACCTTGCGAGAAGATGTCGCCAGTGCGCAGGCCCTGGTCCAGCACCTCGCTCACAGCCTGCTCGATCGCCTCGGCGGCGGCTGTCTGATTGAAGCTGTAGCGCAGCATCATCGACACCGACAGGATGGTCGCCAGCGGGTTGGCGATGCCCTGCCCGGCAATGTCCGGCGCCGAGCCATGGCAAGGCTCGTACATGCCCTTGTTGTCGGCATCCAGCGACGCCGAAGGCAGCATGCCGATGGAACCGGTGAGCATGGAAGCTTCATCCGACAGGATGTCACCGAACATGTTGTCGGTGACCACCACGTCGAATTGCTTGGGTGCGCGCACCAGCTGCATGGCGGCGTTGTCGACGTACATGTGGCTCAGCTCGACGTCCGGGTAGTCCTTGGCGACCTCCTCGACCACTTCGCGCCACAGCTGGCTGGAGGCCAGGACGTTGGCTTTATCCACCGAGCACAACTTCTTGCCACGCACACGGGCCATGTCGAAGCCGACACGGGCGATGCGGCGCACTTCGCTTTCGCTGTACGGCAGGGTGTCGTAAGCCTGGCGCTCGCCGCCTTGCAGTTCGCGCTGGCCACGCGGCGCACCGAAGTAGATGCCGCCAGTCAGCTCACGGACGATGAGGATATCCAGACCCGAGACGATTTCCGGCTTCAGCGACGAGGCATCGGCCAGTTGCGGGTAGAGGATGGCCGGGCGCAGGTTGGCGAACAGGCCCAACTGCGAACGGATTTTCAGCAGGCCGCGCTCCGGGCGGATATCACGCTCGATCTTGTCCCACTTCGGGCCGCCCACGGCACCCAGCAGCACGGCATCGGCCTTGCGTGCACGCTCCAGGGTCTCGTCGGCCAGCGGCACGCCGTGCTTGTCGATGGCCGCGCCGCCGATCACGTCGTGTTCGAGATTCAAATCGAGCTGGAACTTGTCATTGGCCAGCGCCAGCACCTTGACCGCCTCGGCCATGATTTCCGGACCAATGCCATCACCTGGGAGAATCAGAATCTGCTTGCTCATGCTTTCCTCTATCCATTCAAGCGGTGTGGCCCGTTCGGCCGCACCGAAAAAAACTCAGCGCTCGGCCCACAGCACGATGACATCAGTGCTGAACGAGCCATCGGTTTCGATCTGGTAATACTGCCGCACTTCTTCGCCCATCGCTTGCTGCAATTGGCGGATCGCCACCCGCAGTGGCTCGGGTGTGCGCATGCGCTCGACCCACGAATTCCACTCCAGGCGCAGGCGCTGACGGGTATGGCTGCGGGCATGCAGGCCGGCCTCGCTGACCTGACGCTGCCATTCGGCGGCAGAATAATCGCGCACATGACTGGTGTCGCGCAGCACTTCGACCGTTTGCAAATAGGTATCGAGCAACGGGCTGCCAGGCGACATCACGTCGATGAACGCCGCCACGCCGCCCGGTTTCAGCACCCGGCGCACTTCGCGCAGGGCCACGCCCAGGTCGCTCCAGTGGTGCGCCGAATAACGGCTGAAGACGAAATCGAACGAAGCATCGGCGAACGGCAGGCGCTCGGCGGCGCCGCGCTCGGTGGTGATATTGCCCAGACCGCGCTCGGCAGCGGCGCTGGCGACGACGTCGAGCATCGATTGCGACAGGTCGTAGGCGACCACCTGCGCCACCAGGGGCGCGACGTGGAAGCTGACATGACCGGCGCCGCAACCCAGGTCCAGCACACGCGCCGCACCCTGCCCCGCCAGCTCGGCCTGCAGCAGGGCGAATTCGCTGCCCTGGGCGTGCACGGCGCTGCTGAGGTAGGCACTGGCCTGCTCGCCAAACTGGCGTTGGACCACGTCGGTGTGGGTGGTGCTGGTCATGTAGTCGATCCTTGTTTCATGGGGTGCCGATCCGCGAAAGGGACGCAAGGGTTACATCATTCAGGCGTCTCGAAACAGCCAAGGCTGCGCCGCACGGTGCTTGCCCTCGAACGCCTTGATGGCCTCATCGTCCTGCAACGTCAGGCCAATATCGTCGAGGCCGTTGAGCAGGCAGTGCTTGCGGAACGCATCGATTTCGAAATGCAACACCTTGCCGTCCGGGCGGGTCACCGCCTGCGCCTGCAGGTCGATGGTCAGCTGATAGCCGGGGTTGGCTTCTACCTGCTTGAACAACTCATCGACTTCCTCATCGCTCAGGATGATCGGCAACAGGCCGTTCTTGAAGCTGTTGTTGAAGAAGATGTCGGCAAAGCTCGGCGCGATCACGCTGCGGAAGCCATATTCGTCCAGCGCCCATGGGGCATGCTCACGGCTCGAACCACAGCCAAAGTTTTCCCGCGCCAACAGCACGCTGGCACCCTGGTAACGCGCGTGGTTGAGCACGAACTCCTCGTTCAGGGGGCGCTTGCTGTTGTCCTGGTAGGGCTGGCCCACATCCAGGTAACGCCACTCGTCGAACAGGTTGGGGCCAAAGCCGGTGCGTTTGATCGACTTGAGAAACTGCTTGGGAATGATCTGGTCGGTGTCGACGTTGGCACGGTCCAATGGCGCGACGAGGCCGGTGTGCTGGGTAAAGGCTTTCATGCTGCGCTCCCTTGGATCAACTCGCGGACATCGATGAAGTGGCCGGTCACTGCGGCAGCGGCGGCCATGGCCGGGCTGACCAGGTGGGTACGGCCACCGGCGCCCTGACGGCCTTCGAAGTTGCGGTTGGAAGTGGACGCGCAGTGCTCGCCGCTTTCCAGGCGGTCCGGGTTCATCGCCAGGCACATCGAGCAGCCCGGCTCACGCCATTCAAAACCAGCTTCAAGGAAGATCTTGTCCAAACCTTCACGCTCAGCCTGCGCCTTGACCAGGCCAGAGCCCGGCACGACGATGGCTTGTTTGACGGTAGCGGCAACCTTGCGACCCTTGGCGATTTCTGCCGCAGCGCGCAGGTCTTCGATCCGCGAGTTGGTGCAGGAGCCGATAAACACGCGGTCCAGGTGGATGTCGGTGATTGCCTGATTGGCGCTCAGGCCCATGTACTTCAAGGCGCGCTCAATGGAACCACGCTTGACCAGGTCGGCCTCGGCGGCCGGATCCGGCACACGCTGGTCGACGGCCAGGACCATCTCCGGCGAAGTGCCCCAGCTGACCTGCGGCTTGATGTCGGCCGCGTCGAGCTCGACCACGGTGTCGAACACCGCATCGGCATCGGAAACCAGGTCTTTCCACGACTCGACCGCACGCTCCCACTGCTCGCCTTTGGGCGCGTAAGGACGGCCTTCGACGTAGGCAACGGTGGTGGCATCGGTCGCAACCAGGCCCACCCGGGCACCGGCTTCGATGGACATGTTGCAGATGGTCATGCGGCCTTCCATGGACAGCTCGCGGATGGCACTGCCCGCGAACTCCATGGCGTGGCCGTTGCCACCGGCGGTGCCGATCTTGCCGATCACGGCCAGCACGATGTCCTTGGCGGTGACGCCGGCAGGCAATTTGCCTTCGACGCGCACCAGCATGTTCTTCATCTTCTTGGCGACCAGGCACTGGGTGGCGAGCACGTGCTCGACCTCGGAGGTGCCGATGCCGTGGGCCAGGGCACCGAAGGCGCCGTGGGTGGAGGTGTGCGAGTCGCCGCAGACCACGGTCATGCCGGGCAAGGTGGCGCCCTGCTCCGGGCTGATGACGTGAACGATGCCCTGGCGAACGTCATTCATCTTGAATTCGACGATGCCGTATTCGTCACAGTTCTCATCGAGGGTCTGCACCTGGAGGCGCGACACCTGGTCGACGATGGCGTCGATACCGCCCTTGCGTTCCGGCGTGGTCGGCACGTTGTGGTCGGGGGTGGCGATGTTGGCATCGATGCGCCATGGCTTGCGGTTGGCCAGGCGCAGGCCTTCGAAGGCCTGGGGCGACGTCACTTCATGAATGATATGGCGGTCGATGTAGATCAAGGACGAGCCGTCATCACGGCGCTTGACCTCATGGGCTTCCCAGAGTTTGTCGTAGAGCGTTTTGCCAGCCATCAGACTGTTCCTCATCAGCGTCTTTCTATGCCAAAGACCCCTTGGCTTGTACGGACGATGCTATGGCGATAGATTGAATAACTCAAATTCATAATTTTCATGCTTTGCATAACCATCAGGAATTCAAAGATGGACATGGCCAACCTGAGTGCCTTCATCGCCATTGCCGAGACCGGCAGCTTTTCCGGAGCCGGCGAACGCCTGCACCTGACCCAGCCAGCCATCAGCAAACGCATCGCCGGGCTCGAACAACAGCTGGATGTACGCCTGTTCGACCGTCTGGGCCGTGAAGTGACCCTGACCGAAGCCGGCCGCGCCCTGCTGCCACGCGCTTACCAGATTCTCAATGTCCTTGATGATACCCGACGCGCCTTGACCAATTTGACTGGGGAGGTGAGTGGTCGCCTGACCCTCGCCACCAGTCACCACATCGGCCTGCACCGCCTGCCCCCGCTGTTGCGGGCGTTCACCCGTCAATACCCGGCGGTGGCGCTGGATATTCAGTTCCTCGATTCAGAAGCGGCCTACGACGAGATTCTGCATGGTCGCGCAGAAATCGCAGTAATCACCCTGGCACCCGACCCTCATCACCTGGTCAAGGCGGTCCCGGTATGGGATGACGCCCTGGACTTTGTCGCCGCCCCAGAACACCCACTGGCCAGCAATACCCAGGTCAGCCTTGCCGACGTCGCCCGCCACCCGGCGGTATTCCCCGGCGGCAACACCTTTACCCATCACATCGTGCAACGCCTGTTTGAAAGCCAGGGCCTGACCCCGAACATCGCCATGAGCACCAACTACCTGGAAACCATCAAGATGATGGTCTCGATCGGCCTGGCCTGGAGCGTGCTGCCGCGAACTATGCTGGATGATCAGGTCGCACCCATCGCTTTGCCCGGCATACAGCTGTCACGCCAGCTAGGCTACATACTGCATACCGAGCGAACGCTGTCGAACGCCGCCCGGGCCTTCATGGCCCTGCTCGACAGCCACGCAGGGTCCGCCTGACCGGTCGTCAGCCCGGCACTTCCAACTCATGGACGCGTAAACGCCAAAGGTCTGGTACCAATGCCCAAATCCGCAAACCGCTTTCCGCGCCTGCCGCGTATCCCTGCGGCCGACCCTCAAGAGTCGGAACAGGCCTGGCAGAACGCCCCGCAGTTGCTGGCCGCGCTCAACGGCGCACGCTTGGGCGCCTGGCTGTGGGACATCGACAGTGGCCGGGTGAGCTGGTCGCGCGGCACCCAGGCGCTGTTCGGCTTCGACCCCGAGCGCCCCATGCCCAAGGACATTGACTACCTCGACCTGCTGCCGGAAGAGGACCGCGCCCGCACTCGCCAGCTGTTCCAGGCGGTGGTCAACGGCGAGCCCGCCGAAAAAGCCATGCGCCATCGCATCCGCTGGCCGGATGGCAGCCTGCACTGGCTGGAAATCAACGGCAGCCTGACCCACGATCGCCAGGGTCGGCCGCAGATGATCGGGGTGATCCGCGAAATCACCCGCCAGCGCGAACGGGAAACCGCGCTGATCAACTCGGAGAAGCGCTTCGCCACGCTGTTTCACCTGAGCCCCAACGCGATCCTGCTCACCCGCCGCAATGACGGCATGATCTTCGAGGTCAACCAGCACTTCGAAGACATGTTCGGCTGGCCAGGCGACCAGGTGATCGGCAAGACCAGCCTGGAACTGGGCCTGTGGGTAAACCCCGAGCAACGCCACCAGGTGCTCGAAGCACTGCGCGCCAGCGGCGGCCCGGCGATTCTGGAGGTGCAGTTCCGCGCCAGCAGTGGAAAGCTCCACGACGGCATCCTGTGCACCCAGGCCATCGAACTGGAAGGCGTGACCTTCCTGCTCAGCACCTTCGTCGACACCTCCGAGCGCAAACGCGCCGAGCAGGCACTCAAGGACAGTCAGGAACGCCTCGACCTGGCCCTGGACTCGGCGCAGCTGGGCACCTGGGATTGGCACATCCCCAGCGGCATGCTTTACGGCTCGGCCCGCGCGGCGCAATTGCACGGG
The DNA here is from genome assembly GCF_044772285.1 of Pseudomonas sp. NPDC090233. Classification (NCBI taxonomy): domain Bacteria; kingdom Pseudomonadati; phylum Pseudomonadota; class Gammaproteobacteria; order Pseudomonadales; family Pseudomonadaceae; genus Pseudomonas; species Pseudomonas sp. NPDC090233. The sequence goes on from NZ_JBIVYQ010000005.1 coordinate 282,220, forward strand.
CTGGAGCCAATCCCCTTCCACGAATCGTTCGATTCCTTTTTTGAAGGTGTGCCCGAGGATGAGCGCGACGTCATGCGCCAGGCCTACCGCAGCCTGCGCGAAGGCCCGGCAGGCAACTACCAGATCACCTACCGCGTGCAGCTGGATAACGGCGCCTCGCGCTACATCGAGAGCCGCGCACGCCTGTATCGCGATGACCAGGGCAAGCCGCTGCGCATGGCGGGTACCCTGCTCGACATCACCGATCAGGTGGAGCGCGAGCTACGCCTGAGCGCCTCGGAAGAGAAATTCGCCAGCCTGTTCCAGGTCAGCCCCGACCCGATCTGCGTGACCCGCCAGGACAACGGCCAGTTCATCGAGATCAACCCGGCCTTCACCCAGACCTTCGGCTGGAGCGCAGAGCAGGTGATCGGCCGCACCGCCGAAGAGATCGGCCTGTGGGCCGAGTCGATCGAACGCGCCCAGCGCATCGAGCGGGTAATCCGCGAGCAGGCCCTGAGCAACGTTGCCGTATTGGTCAACCACCGCGACGGCTCGCCGCTGACCTGCGTGATCGCCAGCCGGCTGATCAGCGTCGACAACCAGCCTTGCAGCGTCACCACCCTGCGCGACATCACCCAGCAGCAACGCTCCGAGGCGGCACTGAAGTCCAGCGAAGAGAAGTTCGCCAAGGCCTTTCACTCCAGCCCCGACGCCATCACCATCACCGAACGCCGCAGCGGCCGTTACGTCGAGGTCAACGATGGCTTCTGCCGACTGACCGGCTACAGCAACGACGATGTGATTGGCCGCAGCGTCTATGAGCTGGGCATCTGGGCTGACGACAAACAGCGCAACGCCCTGCTCACCGAGCTTAAAGAGCGCGGCCGGGTGCACCACCGGGAGATGCTCGGGCGCAACAAGCGTGGTGACATCCTGACCGTGGAAGTGTCGGTCGAGCCAATCAGTCTCAATGAAGTCGATTGCCTGCTGCTCACCGCCCGCGATGTCAGCCAGCTGAAGAACGCTCAGGCGCAGATCCGCCATCTGGCCTACCACGACCCGCTGACCAACCTGCCCAACCGTGCCCTGCTGATGGACCGCCTGAGCCAGCAGATCGCCCTGCTGCGCCGGCACAATCTGCGCGGCGCCCTGCTGTTCCTCGACCTCGACCACTTCAAGCACATCAACGACTCGCTCGGCCACCCGGTGGGCGACACGGTGCTGAAGATCATCACCGCACGGCTCGAAGCCAGCGTACGCCTGGAAGACACCGTGGCGCGCCTGGGTGGCGATGAGTTCGTGGTGCTGCTCAGCGGCCTGGAAGGCAGCCGCGAGGCGGTCGAGAGCAAGGTTCGCGACCTGGCCGACACCCTGCGCGAGCTACTGGCCGAGCCGATGTCGCTGGACGGCCAGCGCCTGCAGGTGACCCCGAGCATTGGCGTGGCACTGATCCCCGATCATGGCGCCACCCCTGCCGACCTGCTCAAGCGCGCCGACATCGCCCTTTATCGGGCCAAGGATTCGGGCCGCAATACCACCCAGTTGTTCCATACCACCATGCAAAAAGCCGCCAGCGAGCGCCTGCGCATGGAAAACGACTTGCGCATGGCCCTCGCACGCGGCGAGCTGGCGCTGCACTTCCAACCCCAGGTGGATGCCCGCGACAACCGCATCGTCGGCGCCGAGGTACTGTTGCGTTGGCATCACCCACAACTGGGGCAGCAACCGCCGGCGCAGTTCATTCAAGTATTGGAAGAAAGCGGCCTGATCCTCGAAGTTGGCAGCTGGATACTCGACGAAGCCTGCGATGCCTGTGCACGCATGCTCGAGGATGGGCTGATCGATGCCGATGACTTCAGCCTGTGCGTGAACATCAGCCCGCGGCAATTTCGCCAGAACGACTTCGTCGAGCGGGTACTGCGCAGCCTGGACGATTACCGGCTGCCACGGCAGATGCTCAAGCTGGAGATCACCGAGGGCATCGTCATCCAGAACCTGGAAGACACCATCAGCAAGATGCGCGAACTCAAGCGCTATGGGGTGAGCTTCGCCATGGACGACTTCGGCACGGGCTATTCCTCGCTGACCTACCTCAAGCGCTTGCCGGTGGACGCACTGAAGATCGACCAGACCTTCGTTCGCGACGCGCCGGTGGATCCAAACGACGCCGAGATCGTCCGCGCCATCGTCGCCATGGCGCGCAGCCTGGACCTGGCAGTGATCGCAGAGGGGGTGGAGTTGACCGAACAACTGGAGTTTCTCGAGCGTTTGGGGTGCCACCTGTATCAGGGTTACCTGCACAGTCGGCCGCTGCCGTTGCCTGAGTTCAGGCAGATGCTGCTGGAGGCGCCGGCGGACTACTAACGCAAAAGGGCACCCGAAGGTGCCCTTTTGTTCATCACGCCGAACTTAGTTCAGCACAGGCTTTTCACCATTGATCGGGATGCGCTTGGCCTTGGCTTCTTCCGGCACGATGCGCAGCAGGTCGATGCTGAGCAGGCCATTGGCCAGCCCGGCGGATTTGACTTCAATGTGGTCAGCCAGGCGGAACGACAGCTTGAAGGCGCGCTGGGCAATGCCCTGATGCAGATAGGTCACTTCTGCAGCGTTGTTTTCGCGTTTGCCGCCGATGACGGTCAGGACACCTTTTTCGACCTGGAGGTCGAGGTCCTGCTCCTGGAATCCGGCTGCGGCAACCACGATGCGGTAGTGGTCATCACCATGTTTTTCAACGTTGTAGGGAGGGTAGCTGCTACCCGCCTCGTTACGTGCCGCAGACTCGAACAGGTCGTTGAAACGGTCGAAGCCTACGGAATGGCGGAACAGAGGTGCGAGAGAGAAAGCGCTGGTCATGGTCATAAACTCCTGAAATTCAGCAAGTAAAGTCATTACGCGACCCGACTTCGGCATCGCGCACTGAATAAATAGGGTTCAGGAGAGGGCTTTCAAGGGTGAAAAGTAAAAATTTGCGATTTCGCGGGCAAGTCCGCCCAACCCTGTGGGAGCGGCTTTAGCCGCAAAGCATGCCACGCGGTGGATGGCACCGGCATCGCCGGTGTTCGCGGCTGAAGCCGCTCCCACAGAGCCAGGTCAGGCAACACATTCCTCGAATGCCTGCATTTCAACCCCAAGCAACTGACTGATCCGCTGGCAACTATCCTCACGCCGCAGCTCGGCAAACAGCACCACCGCTTCCGGATAGCTGCGCGTCAGCATCGCCAACCACTGCTTCATCCGCCCCGGCGCATAACGCGGCGACAGTTTGGCCTGGGCCTGGCGCCAGAATTCACGCAGCAGCGGCAACAGCGCCTCCCAGCTCATCGGCTGGTAGTCCCGCCCGTCCCGCACGGCGGCGATCTGCAAGGCCAAGTCCGGCCGCGACACCAGGCCGCGCCCGAGCATGATGTCTTCGGCGCCGCTGACTTCGCGGCAACGCCGCCAATCGTCCACGGTCCAGATCTCGCCATTGGCGAACACCGGCACCTTGACCACGTCCTGCACCCGCGCCACCCACTCCCAATGCGCCGGCGGCTTGTAGCCCTCGACCTTGGTGCGGGCGTGCACCACCAAGTGCGCTGAACCACCCTCGGCCAGGGCCCTGGCGCAATCCAGGGCACCATCTGGGCTGTCGAAACCCAGGCGCATTTTCGAGGTGACCGGGATGTGCGCGGGCACAGCGCGACGCACCTCGCGCACGATGGCATGCAGCAATTCCGGCTCTTTGAGCAGCACCGCGCCACCCCGGGATTTATTCACGGTCTTGGCCGGGCAACCGAAGTTCAGGTCGATCACCGGGGCGCCCAACTCGCAGGCCAACGCCGCGTTTTCGGCCAGGCAGACCGGATCGGACCCCAGCAACTGCACGCGCATGGGCACGCCGGCAGCCGTGCGCGCGCCCTGGCGCAGCTCAGGCGCGAGCTTGTCGAAGGAGGAAGCGGGCAGCAGGCGGTCGCAGACGCGGATGAATTCGGTGACGCACCAATCGATGCCGCCCACGCGCGTCAGAACGTCGCGCAGGATGTTGTCGACCAGCCCCTCCATCGGGGCCAGGGCAATTTGCATGTTGCGGTCTCGGCGAGAAAAGGCGGCAGTCTAACAAAAAATGCCGGCAGTTCAGGCGCCGATCAGCGCCGGGCCGTAACCGTCGACGAATTCCGCCGGCATGCGCTTGGGTTTACCGCTGGAGAGCTCGATGCAGGCGAAGGTGGTCTGCGCACGCAACAGGGTCACGCCGTCACGCGGGCGCTTGAGCTGGAAGCGCCGGGTCATGCGCAGGCGCTGATCCCAGTTGATGATCCAGGTCGCCAGCTGCAGCTCGTCTTCCTCGTAGGCGGCGGCGAGGTAGTCGATTTCGTGGCGCACCACTGCCATGGCCCGGTCCAACCGTCGGTATTCAGCCAGGTCCAGGCCCAGGCGCTGCGAGTGGCGCCAGGCGCAACGCTCCAGCCAGGTGACGTAGACCGCGTTGTTGGCGTGACCGAGGCCGTCGATGTCCTCGCTGCCGACGCGCAGGTCGATGATGAATGGCGTTGCCAGGTCCCAGCTCATGCCCGCTCCCAATGTCAGTGAACGGGCAGAGTGTATCGGATGTTCAAGCGCTTTGCCGCGCGGGTGCGCTGGCACGCTCGAGCAATTCGAGCACCGCCCCGCTTACGCGCGGGTCGGCCAGCACGCGCTGGTGGCCACCCGCCTCCAGCCGCAGCAGACGGCTGTCGAACCAGGCTTTGTGGATCAGCTCCGCCTCGCTGGCCGGCACAAGCGTGTCATCAGCGGCATGCACGATCAATCCTGGCAGCTCCAGCTGATAACCACTGACATCGAGGCGGTTAATCTGCATACCGACGTCCCGCTCCACCTGGCGAATGAACGCCGCCCTGGCGCGTGCTGGCAGGCCAAGGTGGCGAGCGAAACCTCGCAACACACCGAGCAACTGAGCCGGTGCAGCGATGCTCACTGCGGCTTCGGCACGCAGCCCCATCTGCAGCGCCAGCATGACACTGGCACCGCCCATCGAATGGCCGATCACCGCACGCAGCGGCGGCAGCTCAGCGGCAGCCTCCAGCAGCGCCCGGGCAAACAGCACCACATTCGCTTGCTCACCCGGCGAGCGGCCATGGCCAGGCCCTTCCAGCGAGACCACGGTGTGCCCAGCCTTCACCAGGGTTTCGATCAACGCGGCAAATTGGGTCGGCCGCCCTTCCCAACCGTGCATCAACAGCACCGTCGGGCCTTGACCCCAGCGCAAGGCAGACAGCCCAAAGCGCAGGGTGACGCGCTCTGCGCTGGCCAGCAGAGGCAGCTCCCACTCCCTTGGTGGCAGCGTGCGCGGGGTCATGAACGCACGGCGCATCTTGCCGGCGACGTGCTCGGGGGCCAGGTGGCCGAGGGTGCCATTGACACCACGAATCCAGCTGAGGGTAGTCATCGCCTTGCTCCAGGTTTCAAACGACCGCCGATTTGGCGGCGCGCAGGATACGGTCGGACAGCTCGCCGGTGCCCAGGGCACGGGCCAGCGCCAGACCACCGATCATCAGGGCCAGGTCGGCCAGGGCCTTGTCGGCATCTTCCGGGCGATCGACCATCGCCGCAGTCATCAGCTCGATATGCTCGGCCAGCACCTCGCGAAACACCTCCGGCAGGCGCTGCATCTCGCCAATCGAGTTGGGCAACGGGCAGGCATGCACCTCGGCATCACGGTGCTTGCGCGACAGGTAGAAGGCGCTCACCAGCGCTCGCCGCCCTGCCCCGTCCAGGCTCGGGTCAACCTGGGCCAACAGTGCCCGGCGCTCGCTGAGCAACTGGCGGAAAGCCTCAAGCATGAGTTCGTCCTTGCTGTCGAAGTGGGCGTAGAAGCCCCCGACCGTCAGGCCGGCAGCACCCATGACCTGGCTGACACTCGGTTCAGCCGGGCCGTGCTGGATCAATGCGCTACGGGCAGCTTCGAGGATACGCTCGCGCGTTCTGGTCTTCTTGTCGCTCATGAACATTCACCAGCCAAAATATGATGATCGAAATATTATTCTCATCATATTTTTTGGCAAGCAGAATTTGCCGCCACTCATCGGCGCAGCCATGTTTTTAGGGAAGGGAGAAAAACAAAAGGCCCATTCAATAAGCGAATGAGCCTTTAAAGTCCCGCAAAACGCGGGTAAACGTGGCGTCCCCTAGGGGACTCGAACCCCTGTTACCGCCGTGAAAGGGCGGTGTCCTAGGCCACTAGACGAAGGGGACGTAACCTTCGCGAAGATTCGCTGATGCGAACCCTGGCTAAATTGGTGGAGCTAAGCGGGATCGAACCGCTGACCTCCTGCATGCCATGCAGGCGCTCTCCCAGCTGAGCTATAGCCCCGAAAACAAAAGGCTCATCCAATATGCGAATGAGCCTCTTTAAGTCCCGCAAAGCGCGGGTAAAAGTGGCGTCCCCTAGGGGACTCGAACCCCTGTTACCGCCGTGAAAGGGCGGTGTCCTAGGCCACTAGACGAAGGGGACGTAACCTTCGCGAAGATTCGCTATTGCGAACCCTGGCTAAATTGGTGGAGCTAAGCGGGATCGAACCGCTGACCTCCTGCATGCCATGCAGGCGCTCTCCCAGCTGAGCTATAGCCCCGGATTTCTAGCCTCTCGGCCCAGCGACATACTGAAACATCGCTTGTGCAAAACTGGCGTCCCCTAGGGGACTCGAACCCCTGTTACCGCCGTGAAAGGGCGGTGTCCTAGGCCACTAGACGAAGGGGACGAACCTTCTTACCTTCAAGACCCGGTTGCTGGACCCGGTCTTGCTTACCAGCCTTGGCTGTTAAGCGGAATTTGGTGGAGCTAAGCGGGATCGAACCGCTGACCTCCTGCATGCCATGCAGGCGCTCTCCCAGCTGAGCTATAGCCCCACAATGTCGCTTTGAACTGAATCACCGGCTGAGTACCTGGCGCTTCGTTTTCGTTCATCGCTGTGGACGGGGCGCATATTAAGATCGGATTGCAGGGCTGTCAAACGAAATTTTGAAAATATTCAAAAGTTTTTTCACAGATAACAATCACTTACCGCCCTGCCCCAATGATTCTCGGGTTTTCCCATGCAGAAGCAGGCACGCCCGCCCCTGCAGGGTAACCCCTAGAGCTATCAGGCGATGTTCGCCAGCAGCTTTTCCCACTCTTTGTTTTCTTTCTTCGACACGCCACCCAGCAGGTCCAGCGCCTGGCGCAGGCGGTAACGGGTCAGGTCCGGGCCGAGAATTTCCATGGCATCGAGCACCGATACCGAGCTGGCCTGGCCAGTGATGGCGGCGAACATCAGCGGCATGGCATCACGCAGTTTCAGCTCCAGCGCTTCAACCACCGCCTGGATGCAACCGGTGATGCGCTCTTTTTCCCACTGGCGCAGGCTTTCCAGCTTCCACAGGATCAGCTGGATGACTTGGCGCACCTGATCGGCAGACAGTTTCTTGCTTTCGAACAGCTTGGCGTCGAGTTTCAGCGCGCCTTCGAAGAAGAACCCGCCCAACGGAGCGACCTGGCTGAAGGTTTCGACCCGGCCCTGCACGTGCGGGGCGATCTTCATCATGTAGTCGCTGTTGAACGCCCACTTCTGCAGGCGCGCGGCGAATTCCTCGACTGGCAGTTCACGCAGCCATTGGCCGTTGAGCCAGGACAGCTTCTCGATGTCGAAAATCGGGCCACCCAAGGAGATGCGCGACAGGTCGAAATGCTCGACCATTTCCGCCAGGGAGAACTTCTCGCGCTCGTCCGGCATCGACCAGCCCATGCGGCCGAGGTAGTTGAGCATCGCCTCGGGCATGAAGCCCATACGCTCGTAGAAGGTCACCGAGGTGGGGTTCTTGCGCTTGGACAGCTTGGATTTGTCCGGGTTACGCAGCAGCGGCATGTAGCACAGCTTGGGCTGCTCCCAGCCGAAGTATTCGTACAGCTTGATCAGCTTGGGTGCCGACGGCAGCCACTCTTCGCCGCGCAGCACGTGGGTGATGCCCATCAGGTGGTCATCGACCACGTTGGCCAGGAAGTACGTTGGCAGGCCGTCGTTCTTCATCAGCACCTGCATGTCCATACGGTCCCACGGGATTTCGACGTCGCCACGAAGCATGTCCGGGACCACGCAGATACCTTCGCTCGGCACCTTCATGCGGATCACATGGGGCTCGCCAGCGGCCAGGCGGCGCTGCACTTCCTCATCGCTCAGCAGCAGTGCGCGGCCGTCGTAGCGCGGGGTTTCGCCGCGAGCCATCTGCTCGGCGCGCATCTGCTCCAGCTCTTCGGCGGTGCAGAAGCAGTAGAAGGCGTGGCCGGCGTCGACCAGTTGCTTGGCGTACTGGGCGTAGATCTCGCCACGCTCGCTCTGCCGATACGGGCCGTGCGGGCCGCCGACATCCGGGCCTTCGTTCCATTCGATGCCGAGCCAGCGCAGGGCGTCGAAGATCTGTTGCTCCGACTCGCGGGTCGAGCGCAACTGGTCGGTGTCTTCGATGCGCAGGATGAACTCACCGCCATGCTGCTTGGCAAAGCAGTAGTTGAACAGGGCGATGTAGGCGGTGCCGACATGGGGGTCGCCAGTGGGCGATGGCGCGATACGCGTGCGTACGGTGGTCATGGAGAGTCTCGAACGAAAGATGAAACAAAGGCGGGATGTTAGCAGGGAGCAGGCACCGGGCTCCAGCAATGGCGCGAACGTCACTTGTGGACGGGCGCCATGTCGCTGTTAAATTTGCTTACATTTCTGGAACGATAGTCCCCATGCCCGCTCAACTCAAACGCCGCCTGCTGATCTTCTTCACCCTGGTGGCGATCATCGCCCTCGCCTTCCTCGCCCACTGGTTCTTCAAGGGCCGCTTCTACGAGAGCACCGACAACGCCTACGTTCAGGGCGAGATCACGCGCATTTCGAGCCAGCTTGGCGCTCGAATCGACGAGGTGCGTGTGGAAGACAACCAGCATGTCAACAAGGGCGACCTGCTGGTGCGCCTGGAAGTCGCCGACTTCGAACTGGCTGTTGAACGCGCCCGCGCCGCCCTGGCCACCCGCGAAGCCGAACATGTGCAGGCAGAAAGCCGGCTGACCCAGCAGGGCAGCCTGATTGCCGCCGGTCAGGCGCAGGTCGCCGCCAACCAGGCGACGTTCGACCGCTCGCGCCTGGACCTGAACCGCGTGGAGAAACTGCGCAAGCCAGGTTTCGTATCCGAGCAGCAGGTCACCACCCTTTCAGCGGAAAGCCACGTCGCCGGCTCCCAGGTCGACAAGGCCCGCGCCGACTTGCAAAGCCAGCGCCAGCAGGTCAATGCCCTCAGCGCCGACCTCAAGCGCCTGGATGCGCAGATCGCCAATGCCCGCGCTGAATTGGCCCAGGCCGAGCTGAACCTGACCCGCTGCGAGATTCGCGCCCCAATCAGCGGCATCATCGGCCAGCGCAATGCCCGCAATGGCCAGGTGGTGCAGGCTGGCGCCTATCTGCTGTCGATCGTGCCCGACCAGGACATCTGGGTGCAGGCCAACTTCAAGGAAACCCAGATCGGCCACATGCAGCCAGGCCAGCGCGCTGAATTGGTGTTCGACAGCTACCCCGACACGCCGATCGAAGGCCGCGTCGACAGCCTGTTCGCTGCCTCTGGCGCGCAGTTCAGCCTGCTGCCACCGGACAACGCCACCGGCAACTTCACCAAAGTAGTGCAGCGCATCCCGGTCAAGCTGACCTTTGCCGCCGACAATCCGTTGCATGGCCGCATTCGCCCAGGCATGTCGGTGACCGCTACCGTCGATCTGCGCGCAGAGGATGCAGGCCACGATGGCCGGTGATCAGCTGCTCCGGCCAACCGGGGAGCCGACACGGCGCGACTGGATTGCGGTGATGAGCGTGATGCTCGGCGCCTTCATGGCGGTGCTGGACATCCAGATCACCAACTCTTCGCTCAAGGACATCCAGGGCGCGCTGTCGGCGACCCTGGAGGAAGGCTCGTGGATTTCCACCTCGTACCTGGTGGCGGAAATCATCATGATTCCGCTGACCGCCTGGCTGGTGCAGTTATTGTCCGCCAGGCGCCTGGCGGTGTGGGTATCGGCCGGTTTCCTGTTTTCGTCGCTGCTGTGCTCGATGGCCTGGAACCTGGAGAGCATGATCCTGTTCCGCGCGCTGCAGGGCTTCACCGGCGGGGCGCTGATCCCGCTGGCCTTTACCCTGACCTTGATCAAGCTGCCCGAACACCACCGCGCCAAAGGCATGGCCATGTTCGCCATGACCGCGACCTTCGCCCCTTCCATCGGCCCGACCCTGGGCGGCTGGCTGACCGAGAACTGGGGCTGGGAATACATCTTCTACATCAACATCCCGCCTGGCCTGGTGATGATCGCCGGCCTGATGTACGGGCTTGAGAAGAAGGAAGCGCACTGGGAGCTGCTGAAGAGCACCGATTATGCTGGGATCGTCACGCTGGGCGTAGGCCTGGGTTGCCTGCAGGTTTTCCTTGAGGAAGGCCACCGCAAGGATTGGCTGGAATCGAACCTGATCGTTGCCTTGGGCAGCATTGCCCTGATCAGCCTGATCACTTTTGTCATTCTGCAGTTTTCCAAACCGCATCCGCTGATCAACCTGCGCATCCTCGGCAACCGCAACTTTGGGCTTTCGAGCATCGCCAGCCTGGGTATGGGTGTCGGGCTGTATGGGTCGATCTACCTGCTGCCGCTGTACCTGGCACAGATCCAGGGCTACAACGCTCTGCAGATCGGCGAGGTGATCATGTGGATGGGTGTGCCGCAGCTGTTCCTCATCCCGCTGGTGCCGCAGTTGATGAAGGTGGTGTCGCCGAAAATACTGTGCGCGCTCGGCTTCTGCCTGTTTGGCGCGGCCAGCTTCGGTTCCGGCGTGCTCAACCCCGACTTTGCCGGGCCGCAGTTCAACCACATTCAAATTATCAGGGCCCTTGGCCAGCCGATGATCATGGTGACCATTTCTTTAATCGCCACGGCCTATATCCAGCAGCAGGATGCCGGGTCGGCGTCGAGCTTGTTCAATATTCTGCGAAACCTCGGCGGCGCCATTGGCATCGCCTTGCTCGCCACCTTGCTGGATGCGCGGACCAAGGTGTATTTCGATTACCTGCGCGAGGCGGTGGTGCCGAGCAATCCGCAGGTGGCCGAGCGGCTGGCACAACTGGCGGAGCGGTTGGGTAATGACAATGCGGCCTTGGGCAAGTTGAGTGAGATTGCGCATCAGCAGGCGCTGATCATGGCTTACAACGACGCTTTCCATTTTGTAGGGATCGGGTTGGCGGTGAGCATGGTGGCGGTGCTACTGACTCGCAAGCTGCCTCAAGGGCTGAAAGCTGGGGAGGCCCATTAAACTTAGGCTGCCTTTACCGGCCTCTTCGCGGGCTTGCCGAGACGTCGGACCGCCCGCGAAGAGGCCGGCTCAGGAAAGACCCATCAGGAAGTAATCAACCGCTCCCGAAGCTGGGTAATCTCATCACGCAACTGCGCCGCAGCTTCAAACTCCAGATCGCGCGCAAACTGCATCATTTTCTCTTCCAACTGCTTGATGCGCTTGGTGATCTCACCCGGCGTGCGCAGTTCGGCCTCGTAACGGGCGCTCTCCTCCGCCGCCTTGGCCATGCCTTTGCGCTTCTTGCTGCGCGAACCCGGCACAGTGGCGCCTTCCATGATGTCGGTGATGTCTTTGACCACGCCCTTGGGCACGATACCGTTGGCCTCGTTGAAGGCGATCTGTTTTTCACGCCGACGCTCGGTCTCGTCGATTGCCCGCTGCATGGAGCCAGTAATCTGGTCGGCATAGAGAATCGCCCGACCATTGAGGTTTCGTGCGGCGCGACCGATGGTCTGGATCAAGGAGCGCTCGGAACGCAGGAAACCTTCCTTGTCGGCATCGAGAATCGCCACCAGCGATACCTCGGGCATGTCCAGGCCCTCACGCAGCAGGTTGATGCCCACCAGCACGTCGAAGGTGCCCAGGCGCAGGTCACGGATGATCTCAACCCGCTCCACCGTGTCGATATCCGAGTGCAGGTAGCGCACCCGGACGTCGTGGTCGGCCAGGTAATCGGAAAGGTCTTCGGCCATGCGCTTGGTCAGCGTGGTGGCCAGAACCCGCTCGCCCTGATCGACACGCTTGCGAATCTCCGACAGCAGGTCGTCGACCTGGGTCAGCGCCGGGCGTATTTCGACCTGGGGGTCGACCAGGCCAGTCGGGCGCACCACCTGCTCGACCACGCGCCCAGCGTGCTCGGCTTCATAGGGCCCTGGGGTAGCGGAAACGAAGATGGTCTGCGGGCTGACCGACTCCCACTCATCGAAACGCATGGGCCGGTTATCCAGCGCCGACGGCAGGCGGAAGCCGTACTCGACCAGGGTTTCCTTTCGTGAGCGATCGCCCTTGTACATTGCCCCGACCTGCGGAACGCTGACGTGTGACTCGTCGATCACCAGCAGGGCATCCGGGGGCAAGTAGTCATAGAGGGTCGGCGGCGGTGCGCCAGCCGGGCGCCCGGACAGATAGCGCGAGTAGTTCTCGATACCGTTGCAGTAGCCCAGTTCGAGGATCATCTCCAGGTCGAAACGGGTACGCTGCTCCAGGCGCTGGGCCTCGACCAGCTTGTTGCCTTGATGAAGGTATTCGAGGCGGTCCTTGAGTTCGTCCTTGATGCCGTCCACCGCTTCCAGCAGGGTTTCCCGCGGGGTGACGTAGTGGCTCTTGGGATAGAAGGTAAAGCGCGGCAACTTGCGGAAGACCTCGCCGGTCAGCGGGTCGAACGCAGCGATGTTCTCCACCTCGTCATCGAACAGCTCGATACGGATGGCTTCAAGGTCCGATTCAGCGGGGAAGATGTCGATCACATCTCCACGCACGCGGAAGGTGGCGCGGGCAAAGTCCATCTCGTTACGGGTGTACTGCAGGTCAGCCAGGCGACGCAGCAGCGCGCGCTGGTCGAGCTTGTCGCCACGGTCGACGTGCAACACCATCTTCAGGTAGGTCTCGGGGCTGCCCAGACCATAGATACACGACACGGTGGTGACGATGATCGCATCGCGCCGCTCCAGCAGCGCCTTGGTCGCCGACAGGCGCATCTGTTCGATGTGGTCATTGATAGAGGCATCCTTCTCGATGAAGGTATCCGACGACGGCACATATGCTTCGGGCTGGTAGTAGTCGTAGTAGGAAACGAAGTATTCCACCGCGTTGTTCGGGAAGAACGCCTTGAACTCGCCATACAACTGCGCGGCCAGGGTCTTGTTCGGCGCCAGCACCAACGTAGGCCGCTGCACCTGCTGGATGACGTTGGCGATGCTGAAGGTCTTGCCGGAACCGGTCACCCCGAGCAGGGTCTGGTGCGACAGGCCCGCCTCGATACCCTCGACCATCTGGCGGATGGCCTCAGGCTGGTCGCCGGCCGGCTGGAAACGGGTGACGAGCTGGAACTCGGACATGTCGGACCTCGCGGTAACGCAGCAACTGTAAATTTAGCCAGTAGTCTATACCCAAATGCGCCCGCCTGGGACCGGATTCAAGGTCGAGGTGTGAGCGCCTATTGCGGTGGACACGGCAATTCGACCAATGGTTGAAAAATATTTGCGCAAATTGCCGGAAAAGCTGCGCCACACTGTCGCAGTGACCGGTCGGTATCACTATACTGACTCCCCGTTTGTGCACCGCTTCAGTGCATTCGGCTGGAGCGTGTACGCCCTATCACTCTCCATTCAGAGCCAAGGTAACAATGAGCCTGTTTTCCGCTGTCGAGCTGGCACCCCGCGACCCCATTCTGGGCCTCAACGAAGCATTCAACGCCGATCCACGTACCGACAAGGTCAACCTGGGCGTGGGCGTGTACTGCAATGAGGAAGGCCGCATTCCGCTGCTGCGCGCCGTGATCGAAGCCGAAACCCAGCGTGCCGCCCAGCATGCCTCGCGCGGCTACCTGCCGATCGACGGCATCGCCACCTACGACCAGGCTGTGCAAAAACTGATCTTCGGCGCCGAGTCGCCACTGCTGGCCGCCGGCCGCGTGGTCACCGTGCAGGCCGTCGGCGGCACCGGTGCTCTGAAAATCGGCGCCGACTTCCTCAAGCGCCTGTCGCCCAATGCTGTGGTTGCCATCAGCGACCCGAGCTGGGAAAACCACCGCGCGCTGTTCGAGACCGCCGGCTTCCCGGTGCAGAACTACCGCTACTACGACGCGCCGAGCAACGACGTCAACCGTGCCGGCATGCTCGAAGACCTGAACGCCCTGCCGTCCGGCTCGATCGTCGTGCTGCACGCCTGCTGCCACAACCCGACCGGCGTCGACCTCGGCCTGGACGACTGGAAAAACGTCCTGGAAGTGGTCAAGGCCAAGGGCCACGTGCCGTTCCTCGACATGGCCTACCAGGGCTTTGGTGATGGCATCGCCGAAGACGCCTTCGCCGTGCGCCTGTTTGCCGAGTCGGGCCTGGAGTTCTTTGTTTCCAGCTCGTTCTCCAAATCGTTCTCGCTGTACGGCGAGCGCGTCGGCGCCCTGTCGATCGTCACCGCCAACAAGGACGAAAGCACCCGCGTGCTGTCGCAGGTCAAGCGCGTGATCCGCACCACCTACTCCAACCCGCCGACCCACGGCGCGACCATCGTCGCCACCGTGCTCAACAGCGACGAGCTGCGTCAAATGTGGGAAGCCGAGCTGGGTGAAATGCGCCAGCGCATCCACGGCATGCGTCAGCAAATGGTCAGACTGCTGGCCGAATACGGCGCCAAGCGCGACTTCAGCTTCGTCGGCCGCCAGGCGGGCATGTTCTCCTATTCGGGTCTGACCGTGGAGCAGGTGGCACGCCTGAAGAACGACTTCGGCATCTATGCGCTGGACACCGGCCGTATCGCCGTTGCCGCGCTGAACCAGAGCAACATCCACGTGGTCACCAAGGCCATCGTCGAAGTGCTGTAACTGCTTGATTTAGCTGATTGAATTGCCAGGGGTGGGTTGACTTGCCGCTGGCAATCAGTAAAATGCACGCAGATTCCGCGATAGCTCAGTCGGTAGAGCAAATGACTGTTAATCATTGGGTCCCTGGTTCGAGTCCAGGTCGCGGAGCCAAATTCTGAAAAACCTCCAGTTGCGCAAGCACTGGAGGTTTTTTCATTTCTGCACGGACTATTTCTGCAGTTGCTCGGTCACTGCCTTGCCTTCATCCACCAGGCTCCACACCAACAGCTTGGCAGGCTGGGTCTTGCTGGCATTGCGCGACACACTGTGCACGGTGCCTGGCGCTTCGTACCAGTACTCACCGGCCTTGTAAGTCTTTTCCTGCTCGCCGTTGAGCTTCGAGACCACCGCCCCTTCGAGCACGTAGGCCATCACTGCACCAGGGTGCTGGTGAGCGGGCGAAGCTTCACCGGGCGCATAGCTGACGGTGAGCATGACGGCTTTCTTGCCGGGGGCGTTGCTCGGTTGCTGCTCTTGCAGGACCTTGACCTGGTCAGCCACATCGCCATGCGCCCAGGCGCTGGGCTGAGCCGTGAGGAGACCGACACTGACAAGCAAGGCAAGGGAAAGAATCGAGGTTTTCATTGGAGCTTCTCCTGATTGGCGTCTGCCAGCAGGTTAGGCCCATGGGCAACCGGGACAAACGGCCAATTCAGGGAAAAAGCAGGGGGCCGCTTGGCAGCCCAGCAATCTCAGCCGCTAGGGCCAATGGGATAGAACGTGCCATGACTCCAGACGCCTAGCCATTCTTCGCCATCGATATCGCGCGGAACCGCCAGCTCGACCAACTGGTAGAACACGTTGCGATGGATCAACGCCTCAAGATTGCTGCGCATCAGCACATAAGGCGATGGCTCCTGAGTGACCGAGTCGATCTCCACTCGCAGAGGATTCGCCGGGCCAGCCTCGACCTGATCCTCGACATTGCTGGTGAAGGTCAGCACCTGTTGCTCGCCACTGCCCCGCACATCGAGGGCCACGGCAACGAACGGCGCATCGTCGACGCGAATACCCACCTTTTCCACGGGCGTGATCAGGAAGTAGTCATCGCCATCGCGGCGAATGATCGTGGAAAACAGCCGCACCATCGGTTTGCGCCCGATTGGCGTGCCCAGGTAATACCAGGTGCCGTCACGGGCGATGCGCATGTCGATGTCACCGCAGAAATCCGGATTCCACAGATGCACCGGCGGCAGGCCCTTGTGCTTGGGGATCTGTGCCAGTAGATCGTTGGCCTTGCCGGAATCCGTCATCACCCTGCCCTCACTCACTCATGCCCAGAAGGCTACGAGCGTACTCGCGCATCGGTGCCGCGAGCAAATCCTGAGGCGTATTGTCGTGGAACGTCAACAAACCGCCACGGCTCTTGATGCGTGCACTGTCGATCAGGTAACGGGTGCTGGTTTCAATCAGCATCATCTGCACCACGCCGGTGTCCCAGCCCAGGCGATCGACCGCC
Source organism: Pseudomonas sp. NPDC090233 (assembly GCF_044772285.1). Taxonomy (NCBI): domain Bacteria; kingdom Pseudomonadati; phylum Pseudomonadota; class Gammaproteobacteria; order Pseudomonadales; family Pseudomonadaceae; genus Pseudomonas; species Pseudomonas sp. NPDC090233. The sequence goes on from NZ_JBIVYQ010000005.1 coordinate 298,622, forward strand.
TGTTCGTCATACCATTCATCGCCATTGGAGATGCGGTCATCGGTGCGAGCGAAACGGGTGTACAGCACATAATCGGCGCCGACTGCACGTGCCTCGGCAATGGCTTCTTCCAAGCCCAGCGGCCCTTGGGCGCGCCGTACCAACGGGAAATACTCGACGAAGCTCTTGAAGGCCTCCTCGGCCACCACGTTCTGTTTCGGCACCGGCCCTTTGCTCGGTGGCATGAACGCGCCCTGGCCGATGAAGATGAACGAATCGGGTTGCAGGCGGATCGACAGGGTGCGGCGCGTATCGCTGTGATCCAGCAGGCCGGCATCGCTCATGTGGTAACGGACGCCCTCGCCCATATCGCTGACATTCATGCAGCCGCCCAGCGCCAACAGCGCCAGCGGCAAGACCAGGCTACGCATCTTCCCTCCAGTGGCCGGTGACGAAAAACCGGCGAATAGCCGGCGGATGCAGCTTTTGCGCCAGATCAGCCGCCGATCACCTTCATCACCATCACATCGCCGGAAAACGCCAGCTCCTGCTTGTCGGCCAGGGCCTTGACCAACAGTCGCTGCAATGCGGGAAGCGCCTGGTGTCGGGGCTGTTCGAGCAAGTCGCCGACAAAGTGACGGTTGCTCGACGACAAGCAGCCATGCAGCCAGCCGGTAGAGGACAGGCGCAACCGCGAACAGGTGCGGCAGAACGGCACGCTTTCGTTGGCGATAACGCCAAAATGGCCCTTGCCCGGAATCTGGTACCGCAGCGCGGTGGCATCCAGCGGCGCATCGACCTGCTGGTAGCCATGCTTGCGACCGATCAGGTCCAGCAGCTGATCCAGCCCTACGAACTGTTGCAAGAAGGTGTTGGGGTCGCGAGCCAGATGGCCCATGCGCATCAATTCGATGAAACGCAACTCGTAGCCGCGATCCAGGCAATAGTCGAGCATGGGCACCACCTGATCGAGGTTCTCCCCGCGCATGGGCACCATGTTCACCTTGATCTGCATACCCATGGCACTCGCCTGCTGCATGCCGGAAAGCACACTGGCCAAGTCACCTCCCCGGGCGATACGCCGGAACGCCGAGGAGTCGAGGGTATCGAGAGAAACATTCAGGCGACGGATACCGGCAGCCTGTAACTGCGGCAGCTTGCGCGAGAGCAACTGACCATTGGTGGTGAGGGAGATGTCCTGCAGATCGAGCCTGGCCACCGCTGCCAGAAACGCATCAAGCCTCGGGCTGACCAAGGGCTCGCCACCGGTAATACGCAGGCGTTCGATACCTGCGGCTTCGATCAGATAGGCCACGCCGCGCGCCAGCGCCTCTGCCGACAGTTCATCCTGTGCCGCCACCAGACGCTTGCCATTGGGCACGCAATAGCTACAGGCGTAATTACAGGCAGCCGTCAGGCTGACGCGCAGGTTGCGAAAACGCCTGCCTTGACGATCGACAATCATGAATGACTCCGGCATGGATGAATCGGGGCTGGCGAAACCTGACTCAAAATTCAGGTTTTTGCAAGCCCCGGCTTCATGCCGGTTTCAACCGCAAAGGGCGAGGCGCTTCAGTTCGCGGGTTCCGGGTCGCGCTTGCGCTTGTTGCCCATGCGCACGCCGATATCCATCAAGAACTGGAAGAAACCTTCCTGGTCCTCCAGCACATTGCTCCAGAACGGCGAGTGGTAAAGCGCCACAGCGCCGTGCACCAGCGCCCAGGCGGCGCAGTAGTGGAAATACGGCGGCACGTCTTCGAGCTTGCCTTCGCTGATACGCCCTTTGATCAGCTGGGTCAGCCGATCGAAGTTGGAGGCGCGAATGCTGTGCAGCTCCTCGACCATTTCCGGCACCTGGTTGCCCTTGACCACCTTTTCTTCCAGGCGGTCGAACAGCCGATAGCGCTGCGGGTCGCGCATGCGGAACTCGAAATAGGCGCGCGACAGCGCCTCCTTGTCGCGGTCGACATCGGCCGAATGCAACAGCCCGTTCAAGTCGCGCTCGTAGTCGAGCATCAGGCGCAGGTAAATCTCCGCCTTGGACTTGAAGTGCTTGTAGATCGTACCTTTGCCGATACCTACCGCGTCGGCGATCATCTCGACGGTGACGCTATCTTCACCCTGTTCGAGAAACAGCTTGAGCGCAGTATCGAGGATTTCCTGTTCGCGACGGCGAAACTCACGGACCTTACGAGGTTCTTTCTGCATGGGAAGGACTGGATGACATTGAAGCGGTTTATTATGCCTAACTTGCAGCAAATTGCACGGATCATCCAACCATGTCTGTGTTTCACGATGAGTTCGAGCAAGCGCAGGGGCTGTACAGATGCCTTGAGGAAGGAAGCGACAGCAGGCGTATTCCAAATCTGTTTAAAAAACGACCAATGAACACTGGCACTGCGCCAAACCTGACCAATACTTGAAGTGTTGGCGCGGCGCATCCCCCCCAAGTGGCGCGCCGATAAAGGTGCTCAGGGACCGCGTACCTTTGTTTTACTCCTAATGGTCTTAACCCGGATTCCTCCCCCAGAACCCGGGTTTTTTTTGTGCAGCAGGATGTGCCTGGCGATGGATTGATAGCGCTCTCAAGATCGAGCGCCGCGCGGGCGGCGCTCGATTTCAGCACCACCGGAAAACCCCAGCCAGGCGCCCCTACCCCACCACCCGCGCCAAAGGAAACAGCCGCTTGAAGTTGCCAGTAGTCTGCTCCGCCAGCTGCGCATAACTCACGCCCCGTAACGAGGCCACATACTCCGCCACCTCACGCACGTACTGCGGCAGGTTGGGCTTGCCGCGGTAGGGGATCGGCGCCAGGTACGGCGAATCGGTCTCCACCAGCAGCCGGTCGGCCGGCACTTGCCGCGCGACTTCGCGCAATGCGTCGGCATTGCGGAAGGTGACGATGCCGGACAGCGAAATGTAGTAACCCAGGTCCAGCGCCGCCTTCGCCATGTCCCAGTCCTCGGTGAAGCAGTGCAGCACGCCGGCCTGAGGCAGGTTTGCCTCGCGCAGCAGCGCCAACGTGTCGGCCCTGGCTGCACGGGTATGCACGATCACCGGTTTGCCAGTCTGGCGCGAAGCTTCCAGGTGCAGGCGGAACGAGGCCTGCTGCAACTCGGCGGCTTCCGGTTCGTAGTGGTAATCCAACCCGGTTTCACCGATCGCGACGACGTGCGGATGCGCCAATTCACGCAACAGCCATTCCAGCGCCGGGGTTTCGCCGGGTGCCAGATCGAGAGGGTGCACGCCCACCGAGCAGTCGACGTCCGCGTACTGCTCGCTCAGGGCCTTCACCGCACCGGCGTTCTCGGCGCTGACGCCGATGCACAGGAAGTGCCCGACACCGCGCTCGCGCGCCGCCTGCAGGGCAGCATCAAGGGAACCCTGGTGGGCACTGAGGTCAAGACGGTCGAGGTGGCAATGGGAATCTACGAGCATGGGATACGGCACACATGAAGAAATGGAAAATCAGCGGGAACCCGGCAGCTGCACCCAGTGGGCGAGCAGGGCTTCCAGCAGCAGGACGCGGTTGAGGTTGGCCTTGCCCAGCACCTTCTGGCGTTGCTCGAGGATCCACGCCTGAACCTCTAGCACCTTGGCCTGCCGGCTCTTCTGCGCTAGGTATTGCACCACCTTGCGCATATCGGCCAAGCCTAGCCCCTCCTCGTCCTGGGTCAATTGATAACGCAGGGTCAGGTGCGACCACTCGCAGAACCAGTCGAACAGCAACAACAAGGGCACGCCGCTCCAGGCCTCGGCCAACTGACTGGGCGATTGCTGCTGCTTGAGCAACTTCTTCACCCCATCGGTGACCAGTACTCGCTGTTCGCGCACGCCCTGGGCCTGCAGCTTCACCGCCAACAGCGGCGATCCGGCGGCCAGGGCCAGCAGCTCGTCACGCTCGGCCTCGTCGCAATCGGCCAGCGCCGAGGCCAGCCAAGCCTGGCTCTGGACCGAGCTGGGCGGCGGGCAAGTGACCTGTTGGCAGCGGCTCTTGATAGTGGGAAGCAAGCGGCTGGGCTGGTGGCTGACCAACAACAGAACGGTATCACCGGAGGGCTCTTCCAAGCTCTTGAGCAGAGCGTTGGAGGCATTGATGTTCATCGCTTCGACCGGCTCGATCAGAATGACTTTACGCCCACCCAGTTGCGCCGTCTGCACCACGAAAGACACCAGCTCACGCACCTGGTCGACCTTGATCGGCTTGTCGGCCTCTTCCGGCTCCAGCACGAAGTTGTCCGGGTGGCTGCCCGCCTTGAGCAGCAGGCAGGATTTGCACTGCCCGCAAGCATCCAGCCCCTGCGGCTGCTGGCACAGCAATCGGGCCATCAGCCGTTCGGCCAAGGCGCGTTTACCAATACCCTGCGGCCCATGCAGCAGGTAGGCATGGGCATGCTGGGCACGCCCGGCCAACTGCTGCCACAGCGCCTGCTGCCAGGGGTAGGCCTCAGCCACGACAGCGTTCCAGAATGCTCGGCAACAGCGCGTCAATGGCGCGCTGCACGGCTTCCAGTGGTTGCGCAGCGTCAAGCAGGTCGTAGCGCTGCGGCTCGCGCTGGGCGCGCTGCAGGTAGGCCTGGCGCACAGCCTCGAAGAAGGCCTGGCCTTCCTGTTCGAACCGGTCAAGGCGGCCACGCGCGGCTGCACGAGCCAAGCCGACTTCCACCGGCAGGTCGAACACCAGAGTCAGGTCGGGGCGCAGGTCGCCCTGAACGAATTGTTCAAGCGTGGCGATGCGCTCGACTGACAGGCCACGTCCGCCGCCTTGATAGGCGTAAGTGGCGTCCGTGAAGCGATCGCACAGCACCACGGCGCCACGCTCCAGCGCCGGACGGATAACCTGCGCCAGATGCTGGGCGCGTGCGGCGAACACCAGCAGCAACTCGGTGTCAGCCGCCATCGTTTCGTCGCTTGGTGCCAACAGCAGTTCGCGGACCTTTTCGGCCAGTGGTGTGCCGCCAGGCTCGCGGGTCAGCACAACATCCAGCCCCTGCTCGCGCAGGCGTGCGGCCAGGTAGTCGCGGTTGGTGCTCTTGCCCGCGCCTTCGGGGCCTTCCAGGGTAATAAACAAGCCGCTCACAGGCAGTCCTTAAGGTTGTTCGACAGGCGCCGGCGTTTCGACCGGGGCAGGTTCGCTGGCCGGTGCCGGGTCCTGAACGGAGGGCTCAGCCGGTTCTGGCGAGCCTTCGGCAGGCATGTCCTGGGCATCCGGCTGCGCTTGCGGTGCCGGGCTGGACCGGTAGTCCGCGCGCCGCTTGAGCTGGAACTCGCGTACTGCCGAGTTGTGGTCGTCGAGGTCGTCGGAGAACACATGGCTGCCATCGCCGCGGGCAACGAAGTACAGGCTGGTGCCATCGGACGGGTTGAGTGCAGCGTGGATCGCCTCGCGCCCGACCATGGCAATCGGCGTCGGCGGCAGGCCACTGATGGTGTAGGTGTTGTAAGGGGTCGGCTCACGCAGGTCGGCACGGGTGATCCGGCCGTTGTAGCGTTCGCCCATGCCGTAGATCACCGTAGGGTCAGTCTGCAGCATCATGCCCAGGCGCAGGCGACGGACGAACACGCCAGCGATCTGGCCGCGCTCCTGGGGGATGCCGGTTTCTTTCTCGACCAGCGAGGCCATGATCAACGCCTGGTACGGGTCGCGATAAGGCAGGTCGGTGGTGCGCTCTGCCCATTCTTTGGCCAGCACTTCGTCCAGGCGCATGTAGGCCTGCTGAAGCAGCTCGACATCGCTCATGCCCCGCACGAATCGGTAGGTGTCAGGGAAGAAGCGGCCCTCCGGGAACACCCCGGTATGGCCAAGCTTGTCCATGACCTCCGAATCGGCCAGGCCGTCGAGAGTGTGTTTGATCTTTTCGTGCTTGGCGATCGCCGAACGCACTTGGCGGAAGGTCCAGCCCTCGACCAGGGTCAGGTTGTACTGCACCACATCAGCCCGGCGCCAGGCGTCGAACAGGTCTTCAACAGTCATGCCAGGGGTGAGGCGGTACTCGCCGGTCTTCAACGGCGTACCGGCCATGTTGAAGCGCCAGTAGAGGCGCAACCAGAAGGCGTCGTCGAGCAGCCCCTCGCTCTGCATGCGATAGAACATGCGGTTGGGGTTGGTGCCATTGGGCACGTCGAGCAGGCGCTCCTGCGTCACGTGCAAGGGCTGCTCCAGCACCGAGTTGACTTTCCAGGCCGACCAGCCCAAGGCCAGGCCGGCGAGGATCAAACCCATTTCCAGCAGCAGCAGGAATTTGCGTCTCACGAATTCAGGTATCCAGTAACGTACGGGCAACGGCCTGCAGTTTACGAGTGAGTGGGCCTGGCGACCAGTTCAGCGCGGCAAATGCCCGCACAGGCCATACACCGTAGACACTGTTGCAGACGAATACTTCTTGCGCCTGCGCCAGTTCGTCGAACGGCACGTCACGCACCTGAACCGGGATTGCCAGTGCCTGCGCCTGCTCCAGCAAGGCGCCACGCATCACCCCGGCAACACCGCAGCGGCCGAGATCAGCGGTAAGCAGCACGCCGTCGCGCACCAGGAAAAGATTGCTGTACACGCCTTCGACCAACCTGCCTTGCCCGTCACACATCAGGCCTTCGGCATGTTCGCTGTCCTGCCATTCGGCACGGGCCAGCACTTGCTCCAGGCGGTTGAGGTGTTTGAGGCCGGCCAGTAGCGGTTGTTCCCCCAGCCGAGTCTGACAGGGGAAAAGACGTACGCCGTGCTCGGCATGTTCGGCAGGGTAGCTGGGCAGCGGGCTGCCCTGGAGGATGCGCCGCGGCGCGGCATCCGCAACCGGGGCATAACCACGCTGGCTGTCGCCACGGGTGAGGATCAGCTTGGCGACACCTTCACCCAGCTGGCTGGCATAACGCAGGATCTCATCGCGCACCAACGCCAGGTCGACATCGATAGCCAGCCGCTGACAGCCCAAGGCCAGGCGGGCCAGGTGGCCGTCCAGCAAGCTGGGCCGGCCACCGCGCACGGCGATGGTCTCGAACAGACCATCGCCGTAGGCCAGGCCGCGATTCTGCAGATTGACCGCAGTCGCAGGCTGGCCGTCGATCCAGCTGTGCATCAACCGGCGAACCGGCGGAACACCAGCGAGCCGTTGGTGCCACCAAAGCCGAACGAGTTGGACAGCACCACGTCGATCGGCATGCTGCGCGCCTCATGTGGCACGAAGTCAAGGTCGCAACCTTCGTCCGGCTCGTCCAGGTTGATGGTCGGCGGCGCCATCTGGCTGTTGATCGCCAGCACGCTGAAGATCGCCTCTACCGCACCGGCGGCGCCCAGCAGGTGGCCGGTCATCGACTTGGTCGAGCTGACCGCCAGCTTGTAGGCGTGCTCGCCGAACACACGCTTGATCGCCGCGACTTCGGCGATGTCGCCGGCCGGGGTCGACGTACCGTGGGCGTTGATGTAGCTCACCGCATCCGGCTGGATGCCGGCATCGCGCAGGGCGTTGGCCATGCAGCGCGCGGCGCCTTCACCGCTGTCGGGTGGCGACGTCATGTGGTAGGCGTCACCGCTCATGCCGAAACCGATCAGCTCTGCGTAGATGGTCGCGCCACGGGCCTGGGCGTGTTCCAGTTCCTCCAGCACCAGCGCACCCGCGCCGTCGGACAGCACGAAGCCGTCACGGCCCTTGTCCCACGGACGGCTGGCACGGGTTGGCTCGTCGTTGCGGGTCGACAGCGCGCGCGAAGCACCGAAGCCGCCCATGCCGAGGCCACAGGCAGCCATTTCGGCGCCGCCGGCAATCATCACATCGGCTTCACCGTAAGCGATGTTGCGCGCAGCCATGCCGATGCAGTGAGTGCCAGTGGTACAGGCGGTGGCAATGGCGTAGTTCGGCCCCTGCAGCCCCAGGTGAATCGACAGGAAACCGGAGATCATGTTGATGATCGAACCCGGCACGAAGAACGGCGAAATGCGCCGCGGACCTTGATCGTGCAGGGTACGGCTGGTTTCTTCAATATTGGTCAGGCCACCAATGCCCGAGCCCATGGCCACGCCGATACGCTCGCGGTTGGCGTCGGTGACTTCCAGACCGGCATTACGCACCGCCTGGAACCCGGCCGCCAGCCCGTACTGAATGAACAGGTCAAGCTTGCGAGCCTCCTTGGCCGACAGGTATTGCTCGACCTCGAAGCCCTTCACCGAGCCGCCGAAACGGGTGGAGTAGGCAGTCAAGTCCGTGTGTTCGATCGGACCAATGCCACTGCGGCCAGCCAGAATGCCCTGCCAGGTGCTCGGTACATCGGTACCCAGTGGCGACAGCATACCCATACCGGTGACCACGACGCGTCTACGCGACACAGTACTCTCCTTTTCTAATATCCAGAGTCTCTTGCCATTGCATTCAAGCAAGGGAATGAAATGGCAACAAGCTCTCGAAGCCCGCAGATCGAAGCAAGGCCTTCGCAAAGAAAAAACCGCACGCCGGTCAAGGCAGTGCGGTTTTTCTCGTCAAGAAGCGACGACTACAGCGTCTTAGCCCTGGTGGCTGTTGACGTAGTCGATAGCAGCTTGAACGGTAGTGATTTTCTCGGCTTCTTCGTCAGGGATTTCGGTCTCGAATTCCTCTTCCAGAGCCATCACCAGCTCAACGGTGTCAAGCGAATCGGCACCCAGGTCATCGACGAAGGACTTCTCGTTGGTCACTTCCTCTTCCTTGACGCCCAGTTGCTCGGCGACGATTTTCTTGACGCGTTCTTCGATGGTGCTCATACCTAGTTTTCACTCCTAATGGACATATGTCAGGCAGCTGGCCGGTGACCAAGTTTATAGGAAGACGTTCGCTTTTCAAGCGCAACGCACCTCCCGATTAGCCACCCTGCCCTCTGCCTGGAATCTGGTTGCAGCTTTATAACGGATTTTAGGCTCGGAGTATGACTCTTTTTTGAACCAATCCGTCACATTGAGTTGCAGTGTTACATGTACATCCCGCCGTTCACCGGCACGGTGGCGCCGGTGACATAGGCTGCGCCGTCGGATGCCAGGAACGAAACCACCTTGGCGATCTCATCGGCCTGGCCCAGGCGGCCCAGCGGAATCTGGGTTTGCAGGGCTTCGCGCTGCGCTTCTGGCAGTTCGCGGGTCATGTCGGTGTCGATGAAGCCTGGGGTCACCGAGTTGACGGTGATGCCACGCGAACCCACTTCACGCGCCAGGGCGCGGCTGAAGCCTTCGAGGCCAGCCTTGGCGGCTGCGTAGTTGGCCTGACCGGCGTTGCCCATGGCACCGACGACCGAGCCGATGCTGATGATACGACCCCAACGCGCCTTGGTCATGCCACGCAGCACGCCCTTGGACAAACGGTAAAGGCTGTTCAGGTTGGTGTCGATCACATCGAACCACTCGTCGTCCTTCATGCGCAGCATGAGGTTGTCACGGGTGATGCCAGCGTTGTTGACCAGAATGGTCGGCGCGCCGAACTGCTCAGCAATCGCGCCCAATACCGCTTCCACGGACTCGGCGCTGGTCACGTTCAGCTCCATGCCGGTGCCGGTGATGCCGTGCTCTTTCAGGGTGGCGGCGATGCGTTCGGCGCCGGAGGCCGAGGTGGCGGTGCCGATCACGGTCGCGCCCTGGCGGCCCAGTTCGAGGGCGATGGCCTGGCCGATACCACGGCTGGCGCCGGTAACCAGTGCAACTTTACCTTGCAGGCTCATGCAAGCTTCTCCAAATTCAGGCCAGCGCCGCACGGGTGGCGGCGACGGCGTCAGGGGTATTGAGGTTGTAGGTGGTCACACCGTCGGCGCAACGCTTGTTCAGGCCAGCCAGGACCTTGCCCGGGCCGCATTCGACCAGGTTGACCGCGCCATTGGCGGCGAGGGTCTGCACGCACTCGACCCAACGCACCGGCTGGTACAGCTGTGCCAGCAAGTCACGCTTGAGCGCATCGAGGTCGGCAGCAACGGCAGCCGTCACGTTCTGCACCACCGGGATTTGCGGCGCCTTCCATTCGATGGCGTTGACGTCGTCGGTGAAACGCTCGGCGGCCGGCTTCATCAGGGCACAGTGCGACGGCACGCTGACAGCCAGCGGCAGAGCACGCTTGGCACCTTTTGCCTTGCACAGCTCGATGGCGCGATCGACAGCAGCCTTGTTACCGGCAATGACCACCTGGCCCGGCGAGTTGAAGTTGACGGCACTGACCACTTGATCTTCAGCGGCTTCAGCGCAAATCTCGACCACGACAGCGTCGTCCAGGCCTAGGATGGCAGCCATGGCGCCATGACCAGCAGGCACGGCTTCCTGCATCAGCTGGCCGCGACGCTCAACGAGCTTGACCGCGTCCTTGAGCGACAGGCTGCCCGCGGCAACCAGTGCGCTGTATTCACCCAGGCTGTGACCGGCGACGAAGGCCGGCTGCGCGCCACCTTCTTCCAGCCACAGACGCCACAGGGCGATGGAGGCAGTAAGGATCGCTGGCTGAGTCTTGTCGGTTTGATTGAGTTTCTCTTCCGGCCCGTTCTGGACCAGATCCCACAGGTCATAGCCCAGAGCCTCGGAAGCCTCCTTGAAGGTTTCGACGATTACCGGCTTCTCAGCGCCAAGTTCGGCGAGCATGCCCAGCGACTGGGAACCTTGACCGGGAAAGACGAATGCGAGGGATGCAGACATTGAACAAGCCCTTATGATCTTGTCGTCGGATAGGGTGCGCCAGGCCTCGGGCCGGACGCGGAATCTGAAAACTTGGATGGAAACCCAGACCAAGCGGTCACATTTAAGCACTTCATCGGCGAAATGCCTAAGGCAACAAATCTTCGAGGCGGCCGTGCAGCCGCTGCGGGAGGTTTTCCTGGATCTCGATCAGCGCTCGCTGGATCGCGCTCTGGAAGCCCTGCACACCCGCCGAGCCATGGCTCTTGATGACAATCCCCTGCAAGCCGAGAAAGCTCGCACCATTGTGCCGCGCCGGCGCCAGGTCGGCCTGCAGACGCTTGAGCAACGGCATGGCCAAGGCCCCAGCGGCACGGGCCAGCACACCACCCTTGAACAGCTTCTCGATGCGCGCCCCGATCATGGTTGCCAGTCCCTCGCTGGACTTGAGCAGGATGTTGCCGACAAAACCGTCGCACACCACCACATCCGCCTCGCCACGATACAGGCCATCACCCTCGACGAAGCCCACATAGTTGAGGCCTCGCGCATTTTGCAGCAGCGTGGCGGCCAACTTGACCTGCTGATTACCCTTGATATCTTCGGTACCGATGTTCAGCAGCGCCACGCGCGGGCGATGAATGCCCAGGGCCTGCGCGGCCACAGAGCCCATTACGGCGAACTGGTAGAGGTTTTCTGCACTGCAGTCGACGTTGGCACCCAGGTCGAGCAACTGGCAATACCCGGCCTGGGTCGGAATCGCCGCCACCATCGCAGGCCGATCGATGCCCGGCAGGGTTTTGAGCACGAAGCGCGACAGCGCCATCAGCGCGCCAGTATTCCCGGCACTGACACAGGCCTGAGCCTTGCCATCTCGCACCAGTTCAAGAGCGATGCGCATCGACGAGTCCGGCTTGCCGCGCAACGCCTGGGAAGGCCGCTCGTCCATGCCGATCACCTCACTGGCGGCGACAATCTGCAGGCGCGCGCGATCCGCAGCCGCAAGGCCACTGACAAGATCTTCCAGAAGGGAGGGTTGACCGACGAGGGTCAGGTGAAGCGAGGGGGTAGCCGAGAGACAGGCAATGCTAGCCTGGACAATGCTGCGGGGACCGAAGTCCCCGCCCATTGCGTCGATCGCGATGATCTGAGCGGACAAGGATTACTCGTCAGCGCCCTTGTCGATCACTTTGCGGCCACGGTATACGCCTTCTGGCGAAACGTGGTGGCGCAGGTGCATTTCGCCGGTGGTTTTTTCTACCGACAGCGCGTTTTCCGACAGGGCGTCGTGCGAACGGCGCATGTCACGGGCAGAGCGGGATTTTTTGTTCTGCTGAACAGCCATAATTGATTAACTCCTAAACGTTTGGGTCACGCTTTAACTGCGCCAAAACACTGAACGGGTTGGACCGCGATACCTCGTCCTTGCTCGAATCGGGCTCGTCTGCGCCCGCCGGCTGCTGGCATTCTTCCGGATGATGAGCAGGCACGATGGGCAAGGCGAGCAAAAGCTCCTCCTCGATCAAGGCCTGCAGATCCAATGGATCTTCGCCCAGTTCCAGCACGTCATAGCCTTTCGGCAACGACTGGGTATTCGCACCCTCCTTCACCACAGCGTAAGTACATTCGCTATGGATCGGCAGGGTGACCAGCTCAAGACAACGCTGGCAAACCATTTTGACTTCGACGTCCAGCTCGGTGTGGATAACCACAGCGTGCTGCTCATCTCGTTCAAAATCGAACTTCGCCTGCACCGTACCGACATTGTCGGAAAGCGGGTCGCAGAGTCTTTCCAAATCAGCGAGTTGCAGCGAACCCTTAAGGGTTACGCCACGATCGGCTAATTTGCGCGGGTCAACGTGAGGTGGAATCGGGTCATTCAACATAGGCGCAGCATTCTAGGGATGCCCCCCGCCCCTGTCAAAGGAAATTAGGCGGCATCTCGCATGTTAGAATTTGGTTCACTTGATCAGGAGTCTATCATGCTTCCTTTGTTACTGGCTTCCAGCTCCCCTTACCGGCGCGAACTGCTTGCGCGCCTGCGCCTGCCCTTTACCTGGGCAAGCCCCGATCTAGACGAGCGGCGCCTGGCAGACGAGCCAGCAACCGAGCTGGTGCGGCGCCTGGCCAGGCAAAAGGCAGAGGCTCTGGCGAGCAGCCACCCGGGGCACCTGATCATCGGCTCCGACCAGGTGGCCGTGCTCGGCGAACAGATCCTCGGCAAGCCACACAGCTTTGAGCGCGCCTGCGAGCAGTTGCTGGAGGCCAGCGGGCAGCAGATTACCTTTCTGACCGGGCTGGCACTGCTCAACAGCGCCACAGGGCAATGCCAGGTCGATTGCGTGCCATTCACGGTAACGATGCGGGAACTGAATCGGGAGCGCGTTGAACGCTACGTGAGCGCCGAACAACCGCTCGATTGCGCAGGCAGCTTCAAGGCCGAGGGGCTGGGAGTGAGCTTGTTCAAGAGCACCCACGGCTGCGACGCCACCAGCCTCATCGGGCTACCGCTGATTCGGCTGGTGGACATGCTGATCAAGGAAGGTGTTGAGATCCCCTGAGCCGAATCAGCGCAGAACAGGCCCCTGGAACCCCATGTACAGTGCCAGCTTCTCAGCAACGCTGGCACCGATGCGCTTGGAGAAACGATCGAACGGCGACTCCTGGACAGTGAAGTCGACCAACTCCTTCTCCCCGACGATCTCGCGCGCCACGTAGCTGGCGCTGCCCAGACCATCGACCAACCCCAGCGCCTTGGCCTGCTCGCCCGACCACACCAGGCCACTGAACAGCTCCGGGTGCTCCTTGTCTTTCAAGCGGTCACCCCGCCCCTGCTTGACCATGGCGATGAACTGCTGGTGCGTGGTGTTCAGCACGCCCTGCCAGAACGCCCGCTCTTCCGGCTTCTCTGGCGAGAACGGATCGAGGAAGGCCTTGTGCTCACCGGCGGTATAGGTGCGTCGCTCGACACCCAGCTTCTCCATCGAACCGACGAAGCCGTAGCCGGCGGCCGTCACACCAATGGAGCCCACCAGGCTGGCCTTGTCGGCGTAGATTTCGTCCGCCGCACTGGCAATGTAGTAAGCACCCGACGCCCCCAGATCAGCGATGACCGCATACAGCTTGATGTCCGGATACTCGCCGCGCAAACGACGGATCTCGTCATAAACGTAACCCGCCTGCACCGGGCTGCCGCCCGGGCTGTTGATGCGCATGACCACCGCCTTGGTCTTGGGATCCTTGAACGCTTCGCGCAGGCTCTTGACCAGGTTGTCGGCACTGGCGGCCTCCTGATCGGCGATCACCCCGCGCACCTCCACCAGGGCCGTATGGCTAGTGCTGCGCGAAGCAGCCTTGTCCATGTCGGTTAACGGCAGGAACAACGCCAGAATGCCGAACAGGTAGACGAAGGTCAGCAGCTTGAAGAAGATCCCCCAGCGCCTGGCTCGACGCTGCTCCTGGACACCTGCCAGCAGGGTCTTTTCGAGCAGCTTCCAACTCTTGCGCTCGACGCGAACATCCTCCTCGCGATCCTCACGGGCGAGGCGCTCCTCTTCCGTTTCGTTACTGGGCGCTTTCCACTCGTCAACCATGCTCACCTACCTTGGAAATTGCGAGGAACCGGCCAGCCACTCGCGCAGCTGGGAAAAATGATCGATGCACACCTGCGGCCCGAATTCGGCCAACGCCTGCAGCGACATGGCACCATAGCCCACCGCCACCGAATGCATGCCAGCATTGCTGGCCATTTGCAGATCGAATGCCGAATCTCCGACCATCAGTGCCCGGCCTGGTTCGGTGCCACAATGCTCAAGGATCTCTTCGAGCATCAGTGGGTGTGGCTTCCCACGGGTTTCATCTGCGGCGCGGGTGATGTCGAAGAATTGCTCCCAGCCATTGGCTTTGAGCACTCGATCCAGACCTCGACGCGCCTTGCCGGTCGCCACAGCCAGGCGGTAGCCCTGAGCACGGAAGGCATCCAGCGATTCGACCACACCTTCGAACAAAGGCGACGGCTGCTGATCCAGGGTCGTATAAATGTCGGCGTAGTGCTGACGGAAGCGCGCGACCTGCACGGCATCGAGATGAGGGTAAAGGGTCGAGATAGCCTCATCCAGCGCCAGGCCGATGATACCCTTGACGGCATCCTCCTGGCTTGGCGCCTCGCCCGCCCGCTCGGCGGCGGCATTCATCGATTCGACGATGCGGCCAATGGAGTCGGCCAAGGTGCCATCCCAATCGAAAATAAGCAGTTCATAGTCACGGCGCACTGAGTCGCTCCACGGTTTTGGCCCAGACCTCATCCACCGGCGCTTCGAGCTTCAGCTCGCCGCCATCGGGCAGCGGCACGGTCAGGGCGTAAGCGTGCAGGAACAGGCGCTTGCCACCCAGCTCACGAATCTCGCGACTGAAATCTTCATCACCGTACTTGCTGTCACCGGCAATCATGTGGCCGGCATGCAGCGTATGCACACGAATCTGGTGGGTACGACCGGTGATCGGACGCGCCTCGACAATGGTTGCGAACTCGCCGAAACGGCGCAGCACGCGGAACAGGGTCAGCGCCTCCTTGCCCTCCTCGTTCACCTCGACCATGCGCTCGCCCGAACGCAGGTTGCTCTTCAGCAGCGGTGCGTTGACTTGCTTTTTCGAGGTCGGCCAGTGACCGCGGACCAGCGCCATGTAGCGCTTGTCGACGCCATCGCCGCGCAGCGCGGCATGCAGATGGCGCAGCATGCTGCGCTTCTTGGCGATCATCAGCAGGCCCGAGGTGTCGCGGTCCAGGCGGTGCACCAGTTCCAGCTCCTTGGCGTCCGGGCGCAGTTGGCGCAGCGCCTCGATCACACCGAAACTCAGGCCGCTGCCGCCATGCACGGCGATGCCGGAAGGCTTGTTCATCACGATCAGCGCCTTGTCTTCATAGACAATGGCGGCTTCCAGGCGCTGCAGCAAACCCTGGGCCACCGGCGCCGGTTCGTCGCGTTCGGGCAAGCGCACTGGCGGCACGCGCACGATGTCGCCGGCCTGGATCTTGTACTCAGGTTTGACGCGGCCTTTGTTGACCCGCACCTCGCCTTTGCGCAGGATGCGATAGACCAGCGTCTTGGGCACGCCCTTGAGCGCCGTGATGAGGAAATTGTCGATGCGTTGGCCGGCAAGCTCCGGCGCGACTTCGATCAGCTGAACGCCGGAAGTCGGAGGGGTATTGGTCGTCATGGCGGGATCATAACAATTTTTTATGGAATTGAAGCACTTAATCATTACTGCTATAGTCGCGAACGCCGCCATAAGCGGCAGGCCAGCGGCACCAGGCCCTTAGCCGGTCCCTGACCAACGCAGTTCTCCAGGACGCGAGGCCGTCCTACGGGGTTTTCGCCAGTTTACCGAATTGCCTGGAATCGCCACCAGCGCTGTGTAGAGAAGACCGAAAAAAAACGACAAGTGCGGTATTTCACCTGCTTAACCGCTTCTTTTCGCTGTACCTCTGCCCGCCCGTCGCTTCCACGCAACGCACGGCGAATGCTTCGGAAATACCTGCCTTGGACATGAATGGCGTCAGTTCTTGAACCGGAACTGGCGAAAAATGCAACCCGTTGCGGATTCAGCGCGCGGCAGCACCCGAATTATCAGGGATACGTGCAGGGTGGAGATGCACAGCCCTCGGTCCGTGTAGCAGATGCCCTCGAGCGTCCACGGCCGGCGGTTGATTCCTCCTCCTGACTGAGTGCACGAGGCCCGCTTGGTTGATTCGGATTCCAATTCGAAACCACCGGGGCCTGGTTGGCACCGCAGCAAACAGGACGCGTCGTCGCGACAACGGCAGGCTGGGCAACCGGCTGGTGCCGAACGTTCTTCGACACGGGGGTGGCCCTGCCACCCTTTGCGCACCTTGGCACCGACCATGAGAAGTCGTGTGTGCCGAACGCCGTTTCCGGCAGCCCGGAAACCGACGGTACAACATGAAAAGAATGCTGATTAACGCAACTCAGCCCGAAGAGTTGCGTGTAGCCCTGGTGGACGGCCAACGTCTGTACGACCTGGACATCGAGTCCGGCGCACGTGAGCAGAAAAAGGCCAACATCTACAAAGGCAAGATCACCCGGATCGAGCCCAGCCTCGAAGCCGCCTTCGTCGACTTCGGCTCTGAACGTCACGGCTTCCTGCCGCTGAAAGAAATCTCCCGCGAATACTTCAAGAAAGCCCCTGAAGGCCGGGTCAACATCAAGGAAGTCCTGAGCGAAGGCCAGGAAGTCATCGTCCAGGTCGAGAAGGAAGAGCGCGGCAACAAAGGCGCCGCCCTGACCACCTTCATCAGCCTGGCTGGCCGCTACCTGGTGCTGATGCCGAACAACCCGCGCGCTGGCGGCATCTCCCGCCGCATCGAAGGCGAAGAGCGCAACGAACTGCGCGAAGCCCTCAACGGCTTGACCGTGCCGGGCGACATGGGCCTGATCGTGCGCACCGCCGGCCTTGGCCGCAGCAGCGAAGAAATGCAGTGGGACCTCGACTACCTCCTGCAGCTGTGGACCGCCATCAAGGAAGCGTCCCTGGACCGCGCCGCGCCGTTCCTGATCTACCAGGAAAGCAACGTCATCATCCGCGCTATCCGCGACTACCTGCGCCAGGACATCGGCGAAGTGTTGATCGACAGCATCGACGCCCAGGAAGAAGCCCTGACCTTCATCCGCCAAGTGATGCCGCAGTACGCCAGCAAGGTCAAGCTGTACGAAGACAGCGTGCCGCTGTTCAACCGCTTCCAGATCGAAAGCCAGATCGAGACCGCCTTCCAGCGCGTCGTCGACCTGCCGTCCGGCGGCTCGATCGTGATCGACCCGACCGAGGCTCTGGTCTCCATCGACATCAACTCGGCGCGCGCCACCAAAGGCAGCGACATCGAGGAAACCGCACTGCAGACCAACCTGGAAGCGGCCGAAGAAATCGCCCGCCAGCTGCGCCTGCGTGACATCGGCGGCCTGATCGTCATCGACTTCATCGACATGACCCCGGCCAAGAACCAGCGCGCCGTCGAAGAACGCGTGCGTGAGTGCCTGGAGGCCGACCGCGCCCGCGTCCAGGTTGGCCGCATTTCGCGTTTCGGCCTGCTGGAGATGTCCCGCCAGCGCCTGCGCCCGTCGCTTGGCGAAAGCAGCGGCATCGTCTGCCCACGTTGCTCGGGCACCGGCATCATCCGTGACGTCGAGTCGCTGTCGCTGGCCATCCTGCGCCTGATCGAAGAAGAAGCCCTGAAGGACCGCACTGCCGAGGTTCGCGCCCAGGTGCCGATCCCGGTGGCCGCCTTCCTGCTCAACGAGAAACGCAACTCGATCACCAAGATCGAACTGCGCACGCGTGCGCGCATCATCATCCTGCCGAACGATCACCTGGAAACCCCGCACTTCGAAGTCCAGCGCCTGCGCGACGACAACCCGGAAGTGCTGAACAACCAGTCCAGCTACGAGATCGCCGCCAGCGAAACCGAAGAAGCGCCGCAGCCAACCGCTACCCGCACCCTGGTTCGCCAGGAAGCCGCCGTCAAGACCGCCCCGGCCCGCGCCAACGCCCCAGTGCCGAGCGCAGCCGAAGCACAACAGCCTGCCGCCCCCGCAGCGCCAGCGCCAAGCGTGCCGGAGCCAAGCCTGTTCAAGGGCCTGGTGAAGTCGCTGGTCAGCCTGTTCGCCGGCAAGGAAGAACCGGCCGCCGCACCGGTGGTTGCTGCCGAGAAGCCAGCTGCCGAACGCACTCAGCGCAACGAAGAGCGCCGTAACGGTCGCCAGCAGAGCCGCAACCGCAACGGTCGCCGCGACGAAGAGCGCAAGCCGCGCGAAGAGCGTGCCGAGCGTGCTCCGCGCGAAGAACGCGCACCTCGTGAAGAGCGTGCACCGCGTGAAGAGCGCGCTCCTCGCGAAGAACGTGCACCGCGTGAAGAACGCGCACCACGCCAGCCACGTGAAGACCGTCGCGGCAACCGCGAAGAGCGCGTGCGCGAATTGCGCGAACCTCTGGACGCCGCACCTGCTGCCCGTGAAGAACGTGCACCTCGTGAAGAACGCGCACCTCGCGAAGAGCGTGCTCCACGTGAAGAGCGTGCTCCACGTGAAGAGCGTGCTCCACGTGAAGAACGCGCACCTCGCGAAGAGCGTGCTCCACGTGAAGAGCGTGCTCCACGTGAAGAGCGTGCTCCACGTGAAGAGCGTGCTCCACGTGAAGAACGCGCCCCACGTGAAGAACGCCAACCACGCCCACCGCGTGAAGAGCGCCAACCACGTGAAAACGAAGACGCCATCGAGAAGGCTGCCGAGCTCGCTGAAGAGCAACTGCCGAACGAAGAGCTGCTGCAGGACGAGCAGGAAGGTTCCGATGACGAGCGCCCACGCCGCCGCTCCCGTGGCCAGCGTCGCCGCAGCAACCGTCGTGAACGCCAGCGCAACGCCAATGGCGACCTGATCGACGGCAGCGAAGAAGATGGCAGCGACGAGCAGCCGCAACAGCACCAGGCCACCGCGCTGGGTGCAGAGCTGGCTGCCGGCCTGGCCGTGACCGCTGCAGTTGCCAGCAGCAACATCAGTGCCGGCGCCGAAGCCGAAGCAAACCAGCAGGCTGAACGTGCCAGCGCCGAAGTAGCCGTTACCGACAACAGCGAAGCCGCCCAGCCGGCCGAGCAGGTTGAAGCGGCTGCCCGGGCCGAAGAAGTCGCCATCGCACCGGTAGTCGAGCAGCCCGTCAGCGAACCGGTCGCCATGGTCGAAGCCAGCGCCGAGCCTGTGGTCGAAGTAGCGCCGCAGCCAGTTGCCGAAGAGGCCCCCGCGGCCGAGCCGGTCGTGGTTACCGAAGCGCCTGTACATACCCTGGTCGAAGCGCCTGCCGTCGAAGCTGGCGAAGCCGAGCCTGCACCGGTCGTCGCCGAACAAACGCCGGTTGCCGAGCAGCCTGCCGTTGTGGTCGTCGAAGCACAGCCGGAAGTGGCTGTAGAGGCCGCACCAGCCGCTGTCGAAGCTGCGCCTGAGGTTGTCGAACCTGCCCCGGCGCCAGCACCGGCCGTGGTCGAAGCCGCTACCGGCGTGCTGCCAAACGGCCGCGCGCCTAACGACCCACGTGAAGTGCGTCGCCGCAAGCGTGAAGCCGAAGCTGCTGCCAAAGCCGCGCAGGAAGCCGCCGCTGCTGCTGGCGAGCCAGCCCTGGAAACCGCCGATGAGCAAAAGCCTCATCACGGTTGATAGCCACGGCTGAATGAAAAAGCCCCGCCAGTGCGAACTGGCGGGGCTTTTTCTTGGCCGGCTGTTTTTGCAGTCCCGGCAATCAGTACAGGTTTGGCTCCATCTCCAGCTCAACCCCGAACTTCTCCAGGATGTCCGCCTGAACGCGTTGCGCCAGGCCATGCAACTGCGCCCCACTCGCCTGACCATAATTGACCAGCACCAGCGACTGCAGACGGTGCACACCAGCATCGCCATCGCGATAGCCTTTCCACCCGGCCTGCTCGATCAACCAGCCCGCCGCCAGCTTGGCCAGGCCATGCGCCTGGGGATATGCGACCACGCCTGGATACTGCGCACGAATGCGCGCCACAAGCTCGGCAGACACCACCGGGTTCTTGAAGAAACTCCCGGCATTGCCCAGCTCTGCCGGGTCCGGCAACTTCTCACGGCGAATGCTGCAGATGGCATCGCTGATCGCCTGCGCGCTCGGCTGCTGCACACCTTGCTCCGCCAGGCGCTGACGTACCGGACCGTAGTCCAGGTGAGCCTGCAAGGCATGACTCAAGGCAAAGCGCACACGCAAGATCAGCCAGCGCCCCGGGTTGCGCTTGAACGCACTGTCGCGGTAACCAAACGCGCATTCGTCCAGGCTGAAGTCGCGCAGCTCACCGGTCTGGCGGTCAAGCGCCGTCAGCCCGGCGAACACATCCTTGATTTCGACCCCATAAGCACCGACGTTCTGCATTGGTGCCGCCCCCACGGTCCCGGGGATCAGGCTGAGGTTCTCCAGGCCGCAAAAACCTTGCTGCAACGACCACTGCACGAACGGATGCCAAGGCTCACCCGCCTCGGCCTCGACAATCACCCGCCCCGCCTCATCGCTCAGCACGCGACGGCCGCGACTGGCCACGTGCAGCACCAACGCGTCGATATCACGAGTCAGCAGCAAGTTGCTGCCACCGCCGATCACGAGTACGTCAATCTGAAGCCGGCGCGCTTGCGCAAGCGCCTCGCGCACCTCGTCGTCGTTGTGCACCTGGGTGAAGTACCGGGCTTTCACATCGATGCCGAAGGTGTTGAAGGGTTTCAGCGATACCTGCTCTTGCCATTGCGCTGTCATAGCCGCCCCTTGATTTCCACCACCAACTCGCGGCAAGCCGCCTCGATCAGATCCAGCACGTGCTCGAAGCCCTCTGCACCGCCGTAGTACGGGTCCGGGACCTCATCGAGCGCCGCGCCATAGCGGCGCAGGAACAGGTCGAGCTCACCGGTTGCAGCGTGCGGGCGCATGGCGCGCAGGTGGCCGAGGTTGCTTTCATCCATGGCCAGGATCAGGTCGTACTCGGCAAAGTGCGCCGCCTTGACCTGTTGCGCGCGTTGCTGCGACAAGTCATAACCCCGCGCCAGCGCGGCCTTGCAGGTACGACTGTCGGCCGCCTTGCCCACATGCCAGTCACCGGTACCGGCGGAGGCCACCTGAACCCGCTCGGCCAGGCCTGCGGCATGCAACTGATGGCGCAACACACCCTCGGCGGTCGGCGAACGGCAGATATTGCCCAGGCAAACGAACAGTACGCGCATCAGGCCTCCAGCAAGCGCCGCACGCGCTCAAGGTCTTCGGGCGTATCGACACCCACGGCCGGCGCCTCGATGGCGTCTTCGACGTGAATGCGCACGCCGTGCCACAGTGCTCGCAGCTGTTCCAGCGCTTCGGTCTGTTCGAGCCAGCACGGGCCCCAGCTGACGAAGTCCTGCAGGAAACCGACGCGGTAGGCGTACATGCCGATATGGCGGCGATACGGCACGCCCTCTGGTAGTTGATCGCGATCCTTGGCAAAGGCATCGCGCGCCCATGGCAGCGGCGCGCGGCTGAAGGTCAAGGCCAGGCCATGCTTGTCGCTCACCACTTTGACCGCGTTGGGGTTGAACACGGTTTCCGGGTCATGGATCGGCTCGGCCAACGTGGCGATGCCGGCCTCAGGGTGCGCAGCGAGGTTGGCAGCGACCTGGTCGATGATCATCGGCGGGATCAGCGGCTCGTCACCCTGGACGTTGACCACGATCTCATCGGCAGCCAAGCCAAGCTGCGCGGCCACTTCGGCCAGGCGATCAGTGCCCGATTCATGGTCGGCGCGGGTCATCAGTACCTCGCCGCCAAAGGCCTGGCAGGCCTCGAAGATACTGGCGTCGTCGGTGGCGATGACCACACGGCTGGCACCGCTCTTGCGTGCCTGCTCCCAAACGTGCTGAACCATCGGTTTGCCAGCGATCAGCAGCAACGGCTTGCCCGGCAGGCGCGTGGAACGCAGCCGGGCCGGGATCACCACGGTGAAGTTCAGGCTCATTTGTCCAGACGCTCGTCGTCGGTCAGGGTACGCGCCTCGCTCTCCAGCATCACCGGGATGCCATCGCGGATCGGGTAGGCCAGGCCCGCGCCCTTGCTGATCAGCTCGGTCTTGTCAGCGCTGAGCTTGAGCGGGCCCTTGGTGATCGGGCAGGCGAGGATATCGAGCAGTTTGGTGTCCATGGAAGCATCCTTGAGGCCAGATGGCCGGAAATTGAATACGAGGTCAGGGCGTACAATGCCCTGGCAGCAAGCGTTGCAGCTGACGGTCGAACCAGTCGGTGAATGCCTGAGTAGGCTGCGCTTCGACAGCCAGGTACCACCAGTCATCGGCCGCGAATACCCTGCATTTCACCGCATCCTTCTCGGTCATCACCAGCGGCAGCGGCGGGCTGAAGGCCAGGCTTTGCGCACTGAACTGCGCATGGTCGGCGAACGGATGCGGCACCGGCTGCCAGTTTAGCCCCAGCAGGGTATTGAAGAAACGTTGCGGGTTGCCGATACCGGCCACCGCGTGCAGGCGCTGGCCTGCGGGGAAATAGTCGAGCGCGCGGCGTTCACCGCTGCGCAGGTTGACCAGGGCGCTGGGCTGCAAGCTGAACGCGAAGCCGTCGGGGCGATCGGCTAGCGCCCCGTTGAACAGCACCGCATCCGCCGCCTGCAAGCGCTCAGCCGGCTCGCGCAGCGGCCCGGCGGGCAGGCAGCGGCCATTGCCCAGGCCACGGGCGGCGTCGATCAGCACCAGCTCCAGGTCGCGCGCCAGGCGGTAGTGCTGCATGCCGTCATCGCACAGGATCAGATCCAGCGGCTCGCTGGCCAGCAACGCCTGCACGGCGCGGGATCGGTCAGGGTCGATCATCAGCGGCACCCCGGTGCGCTGGACAATCAACAAAGGTTCATCGCCGGCCTGTTCGGCCCCCTGATGTGCCTCGACCCGCCAGGGCAGTTGCGGCGGCTTGGCGCCATAGCCCCGGCTGACTACGCCAACCTTGAGCCCCTGGCGCCGGCAATGCTCGATCAGCCAGAGGATCATCGGCGTTTTGCCGGTGCCGCCAATGGTGATGTTGCCCACCACGATGACCGGCACCGGAGCACGGTAACTGGCGCTCTCGCCACTGAGAAAACGCGCCCGTTTACGCATCACCACACGTCGATAAAGGGCCTCAAGCGGGCGCAGCATGGCCAGGGCTGGATGCCCGGCGTACCAGGCGGCTAACAGGCGGTCGCCGAAGGCCATCAAGGTGTCCCCTGGGCAGCCTCGACAGTGGTCATGCGCAGGTGGCTGAAACCGAGCTTGCCGGCGGCATCCATCGCAGTGATCACGGCCTGGTGCGGGGTCTTGCCGTCGGCACTGATCGCCAGCGGCAGCGTGTTGTCACCGCCTGACTCGCGTTCGATCGCTTCGCTCAACGTGGCCAGGTCGCTCTTGGGCAGCAGATGGTTGTTCACCGAATACACACCCTCGGCACTGATGGTGACTTCCACCAGCTTGTCCTGGTCCGCTGGCGGCTGCTCGGCGCTGGCCGCCTCGGGCAGCTCTACGCGCAGCTGGGTTTCGCGGGTGAACGTGGTGGTGACCACGAAAAACAGCAGCAGGACGAACACCACGTCGATCAACGACGCCAGGTTGATGTCGACGTTCTCTCGCTGGCGATTGCGCCGGAACTTCACGCCTTGCCTCCGGCCACTTCCACTTCGCGGTCGCCCTGGATCACTTCCACCAATTTGATCGCCTCCTGCTCCATGCCCACCACCAGTTCATCGATGCGGCGCAGCAGGAAGCGGTGGAAGAACACCGCCGGGATACCGACCATCAGGCCGGCGGCCGTGGTGACCAGGGCCTTGGAGATACCGCCGGCCAAGACGGCGGCATTGGCGGTCATCTGCGAGCCCATGAAGGCGCTGAAGATATCGATCATGCCCAGCACGGTGCCGAGCAGGCCGAGCAGCGGGGCCATCGCGGCGATGGTGCCAAGGGTGCTGATGTAACGTTCGAGCTCGTGGATGACCCGCGAGGCGGCCTCCTCGATGCACTCTTTCATGATCTCGCGACCATGCCGCGAATTGGCAAGGCCTGCGGCAAGGATCTCGCCCAGCGGTGAATCGGCGCGCAGTGCCTTGAGCTTGTCACTGGTGAGCTGCTTGTCCTTGATCCACATCCATACCTGGCCCAGCAGGTGCGGCGGGGTAACACGGCTAGCGCGAAGGGTCCACAGGCGCTCGACGACGATAGCCATGGCAGCGATGGAACTCAGAATGATCGGCAGCATCATCCAACCACCGGACTTGACCAATTCCCACACAGTAATCGCCCCTTTGAAAAAGGTCGCCACTCTACCATACACGCGCCGGGGCCTCATCTGCCGAAGGTCAGGGAATTGCCTGGCTGCGCCAGAACCGCCGCTGCGCCCGCAGACCCTGGGCCTCGCCGTGGCTACTCAACACCAGCCGCAACGCCCCCTGCACTGCCGTGTCGTGGATCGCCAGGCCATGGCGTCGATAACGCTCGATGACCTGGGCATGGGGATGACCAAAGCCATTGTTGCGCCCACGCGAAACCAACACCCCGCGCGGCCCGGTTGCACCAACGAAGGCCTCGGTCGACGAAGTGCGACTGCCATGATGAGGCGCCTGCAGCCAGTCGACCGCGAGTGCGTCGTTCGCCGCCAACCAGGCCTGCTCGGCGCCCGCCTCAATGTCACCGGCCAGCAGCAGCCGCTCGCCATTGGCCTCGACCAGTAATACACAGGAGCGGTCGTTACTGCCCTGCCCGTGCGCCCAGTGCCAGAGGGAAAAGCGCACGCCCTCCCACTCCCAGCTTTCGCCACTTGAACAAGTCTCAGCACCCAGCTCCGCCGGCATTTCCTGCGCCTCACCGCTGAGCACCCGACCGACCGGCAACCCGCGAAAAACCGCCAGCGCCCCGCCTGAGTGGTCGGCATGGGCGTGGCTGATCAACATCACGTCCAGCTGCCGCACGCCCAGCTTGCGCAGCGTCGGCAAAACCACTCGCTCACCCAGGTCGCTCTCGCCCCGCGCCGGGCCGGCGTCGTACAGCAGGCTGTAATTGGGTGTGCGCAGCAACACAGCCAGGCCTTGACCGACATCCAGCTGCCAGACTTCGACCTGACCTTGAATAACCGGCTCACCCGACACCCACAGGACGAACAGCATGACCCCACCCAACGCCCGCAATGGCACACCGGCAGGCAACAGCACCAGCAGCGCGCCGATGCATACCAGCAGCCAGGCCCAGACCGGTAGCGCGGGCGGCATCCATGCGGGCTGCCCGTCGGCGACCCACGCCAGCAACCAGAACAACACATCCAGCGAACCGCCCGCCAGCCACAGCAAGGCCTCGCCCAGGCCAGGCACCGACAACAGCAGCGTACCGAGCAAGGCCAGCGGCAACACCGCCAGGCTGATCCACGGCACAGCCAACAGGTTCGCCAGAGGCGCACTCAAGCTGACAGGCAGCCCGGTAGCCAGCAGCACTGGCAACAAGCCAATGGCTATCACCCACTGGGCGCGGCTCCATGCTTGCCAGGGTCGCCAGTTGCCAAGACGGGCGCTGAAGCAGAAGACCAGAATCGCAACCGCCGCAAACGACAGCCAGAAGCCTGGCAGCAATGGCGCCAAGGGCTCGACGATCAGCACCCCGTTGAGCGCTATGAGCAATGGCAAAAATGCCCCAAGATGACGGAAACGCAACCGCCAGGCTAACACCACCGCCAGCATCAGGCAGGCGCGCTGCACGGGGACACCGGCCCCCGCGAGCCAGCCGTAGGCCAATGCCGCCGCAAGGGCCAGGCCGCACGCACAGGGCAGCCAGGGCAACCTTCGAGGCCACAGTCCCCAGCGCGCCAAGCCGGCGACCAAGGCGTAGAAAAAGCCGGCGACCAGACCGATGTGTTGCCCCGAGATCACCAGCAAGTGCACCGTGCCGGTCGCCTGCAGCACCTGCCAACTGTCCCGCGCCAAGCCGGCGCCGTCGCCGAGCACCAAGGCCACCAATGCTGCCTCTTGGCCATTGGCATCGACCGCCAGCAGACGCTGACGCAGCGTGTCCCGCCAACCCGGGGTGTAAGCCTCCAGCACATGACCGGCCTTGACCGTGCCGGTCGCACCGATGCGCCGCGCCAGCAGCTGCGCCTCACGGTCCGGCCCATGCGGGTTCAGCAACCCGGCCGGGCGCTGCAGGGTGACCGCCAGGCGCCAACGCTCCCCTGCTCTAACAGGTGGCCCATCAAACCAGTTCAACAACAGTCGTTGCGGCAACTCGGCGCGGCGTGACTGGGGCTGGTCCAGTTCGAAACGCACGCCCTGCCCGGTGCCGCTCGGCAATCCGACCACCCTGCCCTCCAACCACAGGGTGCGGCCATCCAGTTCAGGGGCCAGGCGATCATCCAGGGCCTGTTGCGCCGACCAGCAGGCCCAACACAACCCAAACACGAAGCAGCCCACCGGCCACAGCCGCGTGAACAGGCAAGCCAGGCCGCCGACAAGCAGCAGCAATAGCCATCCGACCGATGGCAACAGCGGAAGAAGGCCCAGGCACAACAGGCCGAGCGCGAGCGCAAACATCCCTGTGCGCATGAGGTAGAGCTCCAGAAGCACAATCGCTTACTGAGGCTTAGCTGAAAATCCGCTCAGGCTTGCTCAACAATTGTCACAAAGTCTGAACAAGACCGAGATGGAATCAAGGCATACTGCCTCGATCAACGCTCCGGGAGCCTACATGCCGCGCCGCCTTTTCAAACGCTACATGCCGGACCCGACCAGCATTCGGGAGCACAAGTCCCTGCGCTTTTTCGGCAAGCTGCTACATGACCCGAACCTCTGGCACCTCAACCGCCACTCGGTGGCACGGGCCATGGGCGTAGGCCTTTTCGCGGCGCTGATCCCCATCCCCATGCAAATGCTGCTGGCGGCAGCCTTGGCGATCCCGGTGCGTGGCAACCTGCCGATCGCCGTCAGCCTAGTCTGGCTGACCAACCCGCTTACCATGCCTCCGGTTTTCTTCGTCACCTACATGACCGGCGCCTGGCTGCTGCAGACGCCGGCCCGCACGCTGCCCGAGAACCTCACGTTCGAATGGATCACCGACCAGCTGTCGACCGTATGGCAACCGTTCCTGTTGGGTTCGGTGGTGTGCGGGGTGGTGCTGGGCATCGTCGCCTACTTCACCACCCTGCTGTACTGGCGCTGGTGGATTGGCCGGCAGTGGCGCCGGCGCAAGCTCAAATGTTCAGTAAAGTGTTCAGGCACGCATGCCGCGGCCGCTGACCAGCAGGCGAACGCACAGCGTGTAGAGCACGGCGGTAGCGACCAGCATGAAGGTGATCGCCGTGCCAATGCTGATGTCCGACACCCCTAGGATGCCGTAGCGGAACGAGTTGACCATGTGCAGCACCGGGTTGGCCAGCGACACGGTCTGCCAGAACGGCGGCAGCAGGTTGATCGAGTAGAACACCCCGCCCAGGTAGGTCAGCGGCGTCAGCACGAAGGTGGGGATGATCGAGATATCGTCGAAGTTGCGCGCGAACACGGCATTGACGAAGCCCAACAGCGAAAAAATGGTCGCGGTCAGCAGCACCACGATAACCGTCACACCCAGGTGGTGCACCTGCAGATGGGTGAAGAACAGCGACAGCAGGGTCACGATCACACCCACCGCCAGGCCACGCAGCACGCCACCCAGCACATAGCCGACGAGAATGATGTGCGGCGACACCGGCGACACCATCAGCTCTTCGATCGAACGCTGGAACTTGCTGCCAAAGAAGCTCGACACCACGTTGCCGTAGGAGTTGGTGATCACCGACATCATGATCAGGCCAGGGACGATGTACTCCATGTAGGTGAAGCCACCCATGTCGCCAATCTGCCGGCCGATCAGGTTACCGAAGATGACGAAGTACAGCACCATCGTGATGGCCGGTGGCAGCAAGGTCTGCGGCCAGATTCGCAAGAAGCGCCGCACCTCGCGGTAGACGATGGTATTCAAGGCGACCCAGTTGGTGCGCAGCTCCACACTCATACGGCCACCTTCGACAGGTTTTTTTCCACCAGTGACACGAACAGCTCCTCAAGTCGGTTGGTCTTGTTGCGCAAGCTCTGTACCTCAATGCGTTGCAGCGCCAGCTGGCCGAACAACGCGGTGATGCCGATATCCTTGTCCACCTGCACTTCCAGGGTGTGCGGGGTGATCAGGCGGCAAGGGTAACCCTGCAATACCGGCGCTGCAGGCAGGTCCTGCTTGAGGTCAAGGACGAAGGTCTCGACATGCAGCTTGCCCAGCAGCTGGCGCATGCTGGTGTTCTCGACGATGGTGCCGTGGTCGATGATGCCGATGTTGCGGCACAGCTGCTCGGCCTCTTCGAGGTAGTGCGTGGTCAGGATGATGGTGATGCCCTTCTGGTTCAGCTCGGTGAGGAAGCTCCACATCGAGCGGCGCAGTTCGATGTCCACCCCGGCGGTAGGTTCATCGAGAATCAACAGACGTGGTTCGTGGATCAAAGCCCGGGCGATCATCAGCCGGCGTTTCATGCCGCCGGACAACGAGCGCGACTGCACGTCGCGCTTGTCCCACAACCCCAGCTGGGTCAGGTACTGCTCGGCGCGCTCCTTGGCAAGCTTCGGCGGGATGCCGTAATAGCCGGCCTGGGTCACGACGATGTCGAAGGTCTTTTCGAACTGGTTGAAGTTGAACTCCTGCGGCACCACGCCCAGGCAGCGCTTGAGCGCCGAAGGCTCGCGGTCAAGGTCATGGCCGAAGACGTTCACCGTGCCGCTGGTCTTGTTGACCAGTGTCGAGAGAATGCCGATGGTGGTGGATTTACCGGCGCCGTTGGGGCCGAGCAAGGCGAAGAAGTCGCCTTCGGCAACATCGAGGTCGATGCCTTTGAGGGCCTGGAAGCCGTTGCCGTAGGTCTTGGTCAACTGTCGGATGGACAGGGCAGAACTCATAGCGGGTCACTTACCGAAGAAAAAGGTGCAGGACACGCCAGGGCAGATCACTGGCGCAGTGAGTGCGGCCAATGGTGCAAGGCCCGGCCGCACAAGTACAGTCATGTCTATTGATAGTGGCTATTAACGAGGGTTCGAAAATAGCCTGAGGGTCCTTCAGGTCAGCGCAGTCATTACTGCCGCCTGGTAGGCCGGGCGCGCCTTGAGCCGCTCGTACCACGCTTCGAGGTGATACATGGCAGGGCGCTCGATGGGCATCTCGAACCAGGCATAGACGAAGCTGCCCAATGGGATGTCGCCCATGCCGATCTGGTCACCGGACAAGTACGGCTGCTGCGCCAGCGTTTCATCGGCGATTGCCAGCAACTGCGCGCACTGCTTATGTGCGGCATTGATCGCAACCCAGTCGCGCTGGTCTTCAGGTGTGCGCAGCAGCCCCCAGAACAAGGGGCGGAACGGGGTAGCGAAGGACGAAGTGGTCCAGTCCATCCACTTGTCGGCCAGGGCGCGCTGCCGAGGGTCGTCGAGGTACCAGCCCTGCTCCTGGCCATATTCTGCACAGAGGTAGCGGACGATGGCGTTGGATTCCCACAGGGTCAGGTCGCCATCCTCGAGCATCGGCACCAGCCCATTGGGATTGCGCGCGCGATAATGCGGCTCGTTGACCACGCCGAAGGCGCCACCGGCGTCGATGGATTCGAAATCAAGGCCCAGTTCCTGGGCGATCCACAGTGCCTTGCGCACATTGCTCGAATTCTTGCGGCCCCAGATCTTCAGCATGGCAACGTCCTTATGAATGCGGAGGTTGCACAGTCTACTCCACCGGCAAGCAACCGGTGCAGGCAAAGAATGGGCTGAAACTCCTGCCGCCACACCCTGTCACTGTTCTGACAATGCCGTTCAACGGGTTGCGTCTAAGCTCTGTGGGACGGCTCAAGCCCCTGGTTCCAAGGAGGACCGATTATGTTGCTGTTGTGGTTGGTGGTGCTGGTGATTGGCGCGGCATACCTCACGCACCGGCGCCTGGCGCCCTTGCAGATACTGGGCATCCTGGCGGCCTACGTGCTGCTGATGGGGATTTTCAGCAGCGCTCCCGGCTGGCTGCTGGCCCTGATCTGGATTGTGCTGGCGCTGAAGATTACCCTGGTAGCGCTGCCCGAGTGGCGGCGCAAAGTGTTCACCGGCCCGGTGTTCAAATGGTTCCAGCGTACCTTGCCGCCGATGTCGCAAACCGAGCGCGAAGCGATCGACGCCGGCACCGTATGGTGGGATGGCGAGCTATTCAGCGGCCGCCCAGACTGGCGCACGCTGCTCGACTACCCGACGCCCAAGCTCACCGATGAAGAGCAGGCCTTCATCGACGGTCCCACCGAAGAACTCTGCGCCATGGTCAGCGACTGGCAGATCGGCCAGGATCTGGACCTTCCACCCGAGGCCTGGGCGCATATCAAGTCCCATGGCTTCTTCGCGCTGATCATCCCGCAGGAATATGGCGGCAAAGGGTTCTCTGCCTACGCCCACTCCCAGGTGGCGATGAAGCTGGCAACGCGCAGCGGCGACCTGGCCTCCACCGTGATGGTACCCAACTCGCTTGGCCCGGCCGAACTGCTGCTGCACTACGGCACCGACGAGCAACGCAACCATTACCTGCCGCGCCTGGCCCGCGGCGATGACATCCCCTGCTTCGCCCTCACCGGCCCGCTGGCCGGCTCCGACGCCGGAGCGATGCCCGACACCGGGGTCATCTGCAAAGGCCAGTGGAACGGCGAAGAAGTCATCGGCCTACGTCTGAACTGGGAGAAGCGCTACATCACCCTGGGTCCGGTCGCTACCCTGCTGGGCCTGGCCTTCAAGGCTTATGACCCAGAGCATCTGCTGGGTGACGAAGAAGAATTGGGCATCAGCCTGGCGCTGATCCCCACCGACACCCCCGGGGTGGAAATCGGCAAGCGCCACCTGCCCCTGGGCGCGGCGTTCATGAACGGCCCCAACAGCGGCAAGGACGTGTTCGTGCCGCTGGACTTCCTCATCGGCGGCCAGGCCATGCTCGGCAAGGGCTGGATGATGCTGATGAACTGCCTGTCGGTAGGCCGCTCCATCTCCTTGCCCGCAGTCGGTACCGGCGCCGCCAAGTACACCAGCCTGGTCACCGGCCAGTACGCCAACATTCGTGAGCAGTTCAACGTGCCGCTGGCCGCCTTCGAGGGCATCCAGGAATCGCTGGCACGCATAGGCGGCAATGCCTGGCTGATGGACAGCGCCCGCCTCCTGACCGCCAAGGCCGTGGACCTTGGGGAAAAGCCTTCGGTGCTGTCGGCGATCCTCAAGTACCACCTTACCGAACGCGGCCGCGAGTGCATTCAGCACGCCATGGACGTGCATGGCGGCAAGGGCATCATCATGGGCCCGAACAACTACCTGGGGCGCAACTGGCAAGGGGCGCCGATCTTCATTACTGTCGAAGGCGCCAACATCCTCTCGCGCAACCTGATGATCTTCGGTCAAGGTGCGATCCGCTGCCATCCGTTCGTACTCAAGGAAATGGCCCTGGCCGGACGCGAGGACCATGACCAGGCGCTGAAGGAGTTCGATGATCTGCTGATCAAGCACATCATGTTCGCCGCCGGCAACGCCGCCAGTACGTTCGTGTACGGCCTGGGGCTCGGCCATCTGGAAAGAGTACCTGGTGATGGCCTGAGCCAGGGCTACTTCCGCGCCCTCAACCGCCAGGCGGCGGCCTTTGCCCTGCTGGCGGACCTGTCGATGATGCTGCTCGGCGGCGCCCTCAAGCGCCGCGAGCGGCTGAGCGCGCGCCTGGGGGATGTGTTGAGCTACCTGTACCTGTCCTCTGCCGCGCTCAAGCGCTATCACGACCTGGGTTCGCCGGAACACATGCGGCCGCTGCTGCGCTGGGCCATGGAAGAAAGCCTGGGCCAGGCGGAAAATGCCCTGGACCGCCTGCTCGACAACTTCCCCAATCGCTTCATCGGCTGTGCCCTTCGCGTGCTGGTCTTCCCCTTTGGCCGCCGCCACACCGGGCCAAGCGATGAACTGGATGCCGAGGTAGCTGAGCTGATCGGCCGCAGCAAGGGCGACCCAGCGCTAGAGGAGTTGCTTGCCGGCTGCTACAGGCCGCAGGCCGAAGGCGACCCGGTGGCTGCCTTGCAACGGGCGAGCGACTTGTTGGACGAAGCGGTGCCGCTGCACAAGGCGCTGCATCAGGCAATCAGGGAGGGCAAGGTGCAACCGGCGCCTGGGCAGTCGGTGATCGAGGCAGCGGTCCAGGACGGTGTGCTGCAGCCGGACGAAGGCCAGCGGCTGCACGAGGCGGAAAAGGCACGACGCGCAGTGATCGACGTGGATGCCTTCGACAAGGAGCAGTTAACCGCAGAACCGGCCAAAGTGCGCTGACCCAGGGGGCCGCTTTGCGGCCCCTTCCCCAACCCGCGTATACTCCGCGCCCGTTTCAACCACACCGAGGACCGCCCCATGGCCAACCCCCACCTGGATTACCACCTGCAACTGCTGAACCACCTGCGCACCATCCTGGTGGCGCTGGGTGAAGCCGAGCAGGTACCGGAGGAAAGCCACGCCCTGTTCCTCGAACGCTTCGACGAACTGCTGACCCTGCTGCCGCAGGATCCGCTGGAAAGCCAGTACCTGGGCCAAGACCTGATTTGCCAGGTGATCCAGCGCTACCCGCAGATCGCCCACTTGGTGCCACGTGACCTGTTGTGGTTCTTCGCTGGTGACTGCCTGCACTTCATGCCTGATGAGGAGCTGGCGCTGTACCAGCAACTGGAAGAACGCCGTTATGAAGCCGAGCAGAATGATGAGCCGTTCGACTGGCACCTGGAAAAGCAGCTGCTGAGCGGCGTCGCCCCTGACACCCATCATTGACAAGGGTGCTACGGCCCTCACGGCAGAGGCCGTAGCTAGCCCCCGGTTCAAATAGCCACTGCCCGGTTCAAAACCCGCCAGCGGAGATGGCAATTACGATCTCAATCGAGCGAGTGAAGCGTACGGCAGATTCATTTGAATATAGCACGTTCGCAGGCCAGGTGGACCTGTCATTTCTGCCAGTTGCGACCACCCCTTACAACCTGTTGAAGTATCTGCGAGACAAGCAATGTAGTGCCGCTCAATAGGCCCACGCACGCAGGCATAACAGGTAACTTATAAGGGAAGATCACCATGCCCCCTCGCACGCTGAACTCCATATTTCTTCGAATAGTTCTCACCCTCAGTTTCCTGTTTGCCCCGGTTGGGGTTTCATCGGTTTCAGCCGATACCTCCAAAGTCCCCAAGCAGCTTTCCGCTGAGGCGAAAAAAGACCTCGACGCCTTTTACGAAGAAATAAAATCCGGCATCCCCCACAAATTGGACCTGGCTAATCCGTTGCACTTTCGCGTCATCATGGCTGCTCTCGAACAGGCTGGAGTCTCGAAAGAGCGCTCACCGCAACTTTACAATAGTCTTAATCATGCCCGCGCAGAGGGCACAGCCGCACTGGCAAAGTCCGGCGCCGCCCCAGCCAAGGCACTTGCCATCGAGGGCAGCGGTCTTCAAAATTTGAACTTCATTAGCCTATTGACCCGGGATGATTCAACGCTCCAAGGCAATGAGAAGGTGGCCCCAACCTTCAAGGCCGTGGGTATGTCCTCGACTGTTAACGGCTCCGACAATACTACTATCCTCATGAACTTGTACTCCGTCGAGACCGGCAACATCTATGCCACTAATCAAGGCAAGGAGTTCGCCGAGGGCACAAACTTCAGCGTCACTGTCTCTGGCCAGCCCCCGGCCGATGTTCAAAATCTCACCACGCGAGCCATGGCCTTTTTCGTGGTCTACCCCAAAAATAGCGACGTCCCAGAGATCATTACGCAGAGTGCCGAGTTTAGCGCTCTACCGCTGGATAGTTGCCTTGATAAACCCAACTATTGCAAACGCAACGGTGACGGCTCTTGCACAAGCGAGCACGAAACCAGCTGTACGAACAAAGCAACCAGAAAACCAGCGGTTAAACTGTGCTGGAACCGCGGTAGCCAACAGGAGTGCGATTACTGGAACAGCACCGGGTACCCGGAAAACTTTGTATTCCCAATGAGTGGCTGGGTAAATTTCAAAAATTCCGTCCCCAACACGTTGTCAGGGCAGACAACCATCTATATCAAAAACTCCACCGGTGGCGGCTGCACGGTGAAAGCCGAACAAGACGGACTCCTCGATCCTAAATACTGGTCAGTAGAACAGGTGGAGGGCAAAGAACGAATTAACTGGAAATTCGACGCGACTTCCTTCGAAAACGATCAAGATTGCGTACAAACGCTGAATGGAGCAATTGTCGACCTGTTCGTCCAGCACATCATCCAACTGAATGGATCGCCCACCGAAGAGCCATCACTTGGGAGCGTGATATTCACTAGTGATCAGAATTTTATAGGCCTGCCCGGAGTTGCCATAATTCCAAAGCTGGACGTCATGCAGGGCTGTCTTGCTGAAGGTACGCCGATTACCCTGGCTGATGGCAGTACAAAGAGCGTGGAAGCCTTCAAAGGCACTGCCGGGGAGCTGGTCAAAACCGCCAATGGAACGGATAAGCCGGTGATTGGTACCACCGCCGGCTCGGAGCCGCACCCCATGATTCGGGTCAAGACGGACGCCGGACAGAATGTGTTGATGACTCGCTCACACCCAGTAGTACTTTCTAACGGCCTTGAACTGCAAGCGCGTTACCTGAAACCCGGTGACGAAGTTGTCACCCTGAACGGTGTCGCGACCATCACCACTGTTGATTACGAGAAATACACAGGCAAAGTGCACAATTTGGTGGTCGGGACCCGCATGGCCCCCGGTACCTATTATGCTGGCGGCATCCTCACAGGCGACGTCACGATGCAGCAGGCACTGGCCGAAACCACTGAACGGGCGCCTCTGCTAACCCGAGAGGAACGACGCGCCTTAGTGCCAAAGGAATGGTTGAAGGACTTTGACAACAATCAATGACTAACGGGGAGCGCTCCAGCGCGCTCTCCCAACTTCCCACAATCCTTCGGTAACACCTTTTTCCAGGAGGCTGACATGGCCGCCCACGCTCAAGTGCTGACCGATGAAAATGTTCCAACCATTCGTTCGGCCATCTATGACGGCAGCAAGGTGACGGTCACCTGGATTCCCTCGTCGGACTCTCAAGTCACCGGTTATATCATTCAACTCGAGTATTTCAACGACGATCAGACATTAATCAGACAGAGCGAACTCTTTGACGCCGTTTTCCTCTCGCTGGGTAGCATTAACCTGAGTGAACCGCTGAATACTGCCGTTATCCATCAGGTCAGGCTCCAGGCTTACATTGGCCAGACCGTGGGGCCGATAAGCACTGCCGTGATTCTACCCACCGTCCCTCCCACCCTGATTTCGGCGGAATATGACGGTGATGCCCTGCACATTAACTGGAAGCCGTCCTGGCAGGCCATTGACTATAACATCGTGGTGTACTCGCAGAGCTCTGGAACCACGTACGAGATGCGGGTTACAGGTCAGGGCACTACCAGCGCAATAATGGACAATTCGAAACTGGGCGGAGGTCTGGGCGACGACGCTAATTGGGCTGTCTGCGTCGATGCTCTCGGTGCAAATACAGCTTCGGCACGCTCGAACAAGGCGGTCTTCCCAACTAAAATGACGCGCCCAACGTTGACCTCCTGTCTGTATCGCGGCGGCACCAGTATCATCACGGTCTGGGCAGGCATGGAAACACCCGAGATTACCGGCTTTTGCATAACTGCCGCTGCGCCATACTCCGAAACTTGCTATAGCGTAAGGGTGCCCAACGGTAGCGCCTTTAGTGGCTCCTTGGCGCTACCCGCCCCTCTTGCAGTCAGCGATACCTTTTACCTGACGGTGACCGCCCTAACAGCCAACGGCGCTGGCCTGGCCAGTAAGCAGAAGCTCGTTGTTTCGAAGCGTCCCGTGATCAATGCGGTAGATTACAGCGGTAGCGCCTTGAAATTGAACTGGTCGATGCCGAGTACCTCCGGCGTGAGCGGTTACCTATTGCAGGCGGTTTCCCTGAATAGCGGAGAGAGCTTTAGGCAAGTCATTGATGACCCTTTAACGGTGTCCGGTAGCGTGACGCTCGAAACGCCATTGGCCGAAGACCACAACTGGATCGCACAGGTCATCGCCAATAACGCGGATGGTGTCGGCGCCGAAGGCGACTGGGTGCCCATCATCACCGGTAAACCCACCTTCACCAGCTTGGTGGTAAGCGCCGACAACAGTAGCCTGGATGTGACCTGGCAGCCCCCCGCATCCCAGGTTGCGCCAGACAGCACTGTCGTAACCCTGTTACTCGACGGCGTCCCGAGCAGCAGTGTCACTGTCAACGGCAGCACCGCGCGCCTGCCGCTGCCTATGCAGCTTGCCAGCGGTGCCCCCCCTGCCATCACCGTCGGCTTGGCGCCCAGCACACTCCTGGCTCGCAATACCGCTGCTGCCACTGTATCGGCACCATTGGCGACCCCGCAGTTCAACGCTTGGCAAGTCGATGCTTTGAACAGTGAAGGGACTCTGAAATGGGGTGCGCTAGAGGGAATCACCCGCTATCGCCTGCGCCTGCCCAACGGCCAGGAGATTGAGGTCGGCGAGGCCAGCACTACCTTGACTGCCAGCCAATGGGGCAACGCAGGAACACCTTCCTGGGTAACCGTACGTGCCTGTAGCGTGGTCGACGGTTGTACCCTGATTGGTCCATCCAGTGCCCGATTTGCGTTGGCCAACACACCGGTAGCGGGAGTCGCGGTGAGCTACGATGGCGCTACCCTCGGCGCGCGCTGGAATGCCGTAGCCGATGCTAGGAGTTACCAGGTATCGGTGCTCAAATCGGTGCAAGGCACCGTGTCCGTGGATGCGTCTTTCACTTCCAACCCTGGGGTACTCGAGCAGCACTGGGCTTATACCCCAACCGATACCTCGGCGGCTCTTAAGGTGGTGGTCCAAGCCAACCAGCAAGTGACTGGCGCCGACAACATCGGCCCGATCAGCCAGGCTGTCGACCTGTATAACAGCGCCTTTATTCCATCAACGCAAAGCGCCACCAGCGTCTTCCCGCACATCATCCCTGCCCAGGACCTGCGCACCGCCCTGAACGGCGGCACGCCGAGCCAGCCGCTGACCCTGTATCTGCCGCAAATCGGCAAGACTGACACCCTCACAGGCCTGCCCATCACTGAAGGACCGTTCTCGCTGGCAGCAATCAATAACACTCATTACCCCTACTGCCTATCCATCGCCTCATCGGGCGCCGATTCGCCGTGGACGTTCGACCAACAACCGGTCCGCTCGGCCCTGCGCCAGGCCTATGTGGCCTTTCTCAAGGCGCTGGAAAGCGCGGGGGCTGCAGCCTGGGGCATTCTTGCGCTGCAGGATGCTCTGGCCCGGGTGATGCCTCAGACGTTCGAGGAAACCCTGTACTATGGCTTCGGCCTGTCCATCCCTTCCGCAGAACTCGAAGTTGCCCTGGGCTCGGTCGACCTGCGGCCAGGCATGATCCTGCAGGTCTCGGCCAGCTCCCACCAGGCGATCTCGGCGTCCGCTGCGTTGCGTCAGAGCAACGGCTACGTTGACGGGCCGATGGCGATTTATGAGATCGGTCAGTTCATCGACAGTTCCGGCAATATCACCACCGGCTGGGATTCCTTCGTTGGCCAACTGGTGGCGGGCGGCGCGCTCTCGGTCAACCCGCCGCCCGCCCACGCCACCGCCCAGCAGATGGGCGGTGTGGCGGATGCCGCCGACCTGTACTTCCCGGCCTTCATTGCCCCCTTCTACCGTCTGTTTGTGCCTACCAGCCTGGACAGTGCCAGCGATCCTGCGTCCACCGCCCCATCGAGCAATTTCACTCTTGCCGCTGCCAACAGCTTCACTGCGCTGTCCAGTGCCAGCAATGCCCAGGGTGGCACAGTACCCGTGGCCTACTTCCGCGGCCGCGCGGTACCGCGGGCATGCCTGCGGGTGACGCTTGACGGCTCACCCCTGGTAGTGCCCGTGGGCACCACCGTGGCCAATCTGCTGGCCCAGTCAGGGCGCATGCCGATGGCCGCCCCCCTCCCGATCCCCGGCATTAGCCTGCTCCGCGGCCTTGGCGCGGCAGTACTTGACCCACAGGCAGCCGCCGGCGCGACACACTGGCCGCTACGCCTGGATTGGCATAGCGCTGGCCATTACGGCCCGGGCTGGACGCCGCTGTCACTGCCGCTGCTACCTGGCGACAGAGTAACCACAACGTCGACCGACGATCTCGATCACTGAGCAGGAAGCCGCCATGAGTGAAGCGACGTTCGAACAGATCGCAACGGGGTTGTACCGCCTGTCCAGCCTTGGCGACAGCGGCGTGGCCAACTATTGGGCGGGATACCTGGCGAGCCCTGACAGCAATCTGGGCCAGAGTGCCAGCTTGGCACAGACCTGGGCAGATGAGGGCGGCGCTTATCTGTTCCTGGCTGCCACGCCTGCAGACCCTAGTACTTTCGTCAGCGAGCTACGCAACCTGTGGCCTACCCTGTCGGCCGAAGGCTGGCTACGTTTTCTGTGGATCTCCAATCCCATGTCTGCCCCCAGCCAGTGGCACACCCAGAGCATCGACGCACGGCCAGTGAACGACAGCTTTCCGGCGCACGCCTGGCGAGTGGTGCGTAACGCGCGCTTTCCCCTGGGCGGATATGCGGTGGTCATTAACGCAGGGGCGATTCTCGAGGCGGGCACTGACTTCATTGCATTCCTCGGTTCTGAGGTGGCTTTTGCCGCACCGGGCGATGTCTACCCCTCAATCTCGCAGTTTTGCCCACTGCCTCTGGTCGGCGCGCAGCTGGGTTGCCTGACATTCACTGTCAACGCCAGCCATGGAAGCGAGACGCCCAACGACGACATGCAACGCCTTGGGGTCATGCTGCGCTACAGCGAGCCTGAGGCACAAAGCCCGGTGGATGCGGTAAATATCATCGACATGCCGTTGTTCCAGCAACTTCAGCAAACGCCGTTCAACCTGCTGTTGAGCTTCGATCCGCTCAACCCGCACACTCCAGGCCGCACCGCACTGAGTTTTGACACCCAGGACGGCCCGGCCCCGGCACTGCAGTTCGCCCAGCGCACCAACAATGGCCATGCCACCCGTGCGACGCCGCGTGCCGGTAGTGGCGTGCTCCCTGGCGGGCGTTTGTGTTTTGGCCGCACACCGCTGCATCACAACCAGGCCCCGTACAGCGCCGACATGATATACCACCTCGCCCCGGACGGCCTGTTTGTTCTGGAACCATCGCTGGAGGACCAGAGCAATGACGAGCATTACCGGCTGACCCTCGGCATGACAGGTACGGAAACCGTGGTACTGCCCCGGGCAGGTGTCGCCTTGCTGCTGTTCCAGGCCAATGGCGCGGCCTACTTGCCGCCCGCCAGCAATGACAACGCGATGATGTCACTGACCGACCTCGGCACCACTGCTTACGCCACCGTGCTATCGGACAGCGACAAGGGTTTCGACTATCAGGCTCAGCCGCCAAGCTCGCCATTATTCGACGTAACGACGGCATCGGCAGAAGGGGTTCTCCCCTACCTGAACCTGACCGCAACCACCCTGCCGACCCTTCAGGCCAGCCAGCAAACCCCGCCTACCGTCTGGCCTATGGGGGTATACGGGCGTATCGCCGCCGCAGCGATCGATAGGGTGATGCACCTGGAGGACGCCTTTCTGGCACCTCGACGCAGACGACTGATCGGTCAGACCGGCGCACAAACGCAGCCGGGCTCAACGACTCTGACGGCGAGCGAACAAGCTGCTGACAGTCCGCCTTGGGGGGTTACCGCCAACGGTTTGGTCGCCCTGCTTAACCCCGCACGAACCGCTTGGAACGGCGTGCTGTTCGCCAACCTCCCACAGTCCGCCCCCGCGCAACTGATCCTGACCGAGGTCAAACCGCCGCTCCAGGTAGCGCTGCAGTCGAACCAGTTGTTCATGGTGGTGGCCAATGTCGACACCTTCATGACGGAAGGAACTTCGGTGGCGTATCAGCTCACTGCCGACAACGCCTCCAAGCGGTTGATGGCCGCAGGTGTCCCGGATGAGAAGATAGAGAAGATCAGAACAGTACTGGCGTCTATGACGCCGCACTATCCACGCTTCGACCATGAGAAGGCGTTC
The DNA here is from genome assembly GCF_044772285.1 of Pseudomonas sp. NPDC090233. Classification (NCBI taxonomy): domain Bacteria; kingdom Pseudomonadati; phylum Pseudomonadota; class Gammaproteobacteria; order Pseudomonadales; family Pseudomonadaceae; genus Pseudomonas; species Pseudomonas sp. NPDC090233. Next base: position 338,917 of record NZ_JBIVYQ010000005.1, read on the forward strand.
GACAGCGTCATCAGGTACGCTGGCGCCAGCGACTACCTGCCACAAGCCCGCGCTGCGGCCAGCCTGCTGCGTGCCGACATCGAGGGCTGGACCTTCCAGTTGTCGCCACGCGCCTGGCGCCCCGATACGCTGATGCTGTTCAAATATTGCAGCCGGGCCATCACTGACCTTGCGACGGACACCGATGCCTGGTCATGGCAGGAAGTGGCCAAGGGGCCAGACGGCTCGCTGACATCGACCCAGGCTGCGCTTGCGGCAATCATCAGCAAGGCGCGCCTGGTCGCGCAGGACCCCACGACACCCGCCGACAACCCGCTAAAGCGTTTTTATCAAGACGTACTGGACAACCCACGCTGGAGCGGCGTGCTGTTCCTTAATGCGCCGGTCGATCTGCAGGCGCTGCCGACTGCCTTGGCCTTCGTCGCTGCCGGGGTCGACCCGACAGACTTCTACGCCCATCATCTGGGCTTCTCCGATACCCCCTTCATGCCTCGTGACGCTCTCCTCGAACTCGGGCAGACCGCTGTGTTCGGCCTGATCGACTATAACGACCCGGACGATCTTCTAGCCTCCACCAACGTGCCCTTCGGCTACAAGATCCAGGGTTTGCAGGTGCGCTTCGAAAATGCGCGAGTAGTGGACTTTTCCGCGCACGCCGAACTGATGGTCAACCGCTTGTTCGGCTCCTGGCTAACCAAGGTTGAGGCCGTCCATGGCAACAACCTGATCCTGACCGGCAGCTACCAGCGCATTGGAGGCCAGCCGAACTATGCATTTCGCGTCCTCGGCGATAACCGCTACCAGACCGCTGGCGCCGCCTTGTCATCCGTCGACATCCGTGACTGCCGGCTGCAGATAGCCGAAGCAGCGGAAGACGGGATGGTTACGGCCAACTTTGTGCTGTCGGGGCGGTTGGCCTTTGTCGAGTTGCCGGAGTTCGACCTGTTCGGCTACGGCCCGGGTACGGACTTCAACGGCTACCTGAGCTTCCATGGTCTGGTGGTGGCGATTTCCTTCCCCCTGGGAACGCCTGATCAGCAGCACTTCACTTCATTCGAAGCCGGGGTAGAGCTGGGGAACGCGCCGGGTGCCTCGCTAGCCCGCCGCGGCTCACTGGTGGAGAACTTCCCGCTGTCGGTCGACGGCCTGGTGGCAGCGCCAGACCTGGGCGCCGAAGGTCAGCCGCCAGAAGGCGCAACACCGGAAAGCCTGGGGTTCACCTCCATCGGCGCGCCATTGGAACAAACACCGTTGAAGGCACCTTGGTTCGGCCTGAGCCTGGCCCTGAATGTGGGCACCCTGGGCGCCCTCAGCGGCGCGATCGGGCTCAAGGTCACCCTGCTTGCCGCCTGGGATCCGCAACCGCAGTCCGGCACTGCCGCCGTATATCTAGGGCTCAAGCTCGGCATATCCAACGCACTCAACGGCAGCCTGCCGTTGCAGGGTGTGCTCAAGCTGGGTTTTCGCAGCTTCCAGTTCGAGACTTGGCGCGATGCTGACAATCGTTTGAATTATCTGCTGCGCATGCACCGCTTTGCCCTCTCGGTATTGGCTTGGAGCTTTCCACCGGGCAATAGCGACCTGTTGCTGTTCGGCGCCCCCGGCAAGCCTAAATCGGCATTGGGTTGGTATGCCGCCTACGCCAAGGACGATGCCGAGAAAAAACCGGCGTTGCTGACAGCCCCAGCTCCACGACAAGTCAGCCGCCAGCCGCCAAGCCCGCAACGCCTGGCGCGCAGCGGACGACGCACCCCACCGGTTATCTGAAGGTTATGACACAGGACACTGCTCATGAACTATCACCGCCTGTACTGCATGGATGTTGGTCAAGGGATGTGTACGTACTTTGAGGAACTGGAACCTGACGGCGCGGGTGGTGAGAAGGTGGTGGCCAATGCACTGTTCGACCTGGGCTCATCGAAGATGAAAAAGCAAGCCGGTGTGCCAACCGTTGACTTTCTCGTCGATCGTATCGAAGCCAATAGTCAGAATGGCAAACCTCATCTGAATGCAGTATTTCTATCCCACAGCGACACCGATCACATTAACTTAATCTCTAATTTATTGACGAAACTCCAAAACCTGTCCATTGGCGAGGTATTTTACAGCGGGCGCAAGGACTGGTATTTCAAGAACGGGAGAAACGTGCTAAACCAATTACAGGAAAAAACAACGGGTGAGTCACGCGTTCAAAAACTCCTCATTGGTGCTACCAGTCTCAGTGCGGAAGACCCAGATGATTGGGAACCGTTATGGGGCACTGAAACTGAAAACGCATTCGCCTATGTTATCGCTTGCAACACCCTTCGCGGCGAACCTATCAAAAAGGGCGAAGAAGCGAGTCTACTCACTTCCAAGCCTGATGGCGATGCAGCGAACGCGACATCGCTCTGCATCTATCTGAAAATGTTCAACATTGGCGCGGTGATACTTGGCGACGCCACCTATACGACCTTTCAATTCATAGGGACTGAATTGAGTGACAAAAATATCTGGCTCACCGAGTCTTTCATGATTCAAGCGCCACACCATGGTAGTCGGAAGACAACTTTTGACGCAGGCCCAAACGATGCCGTTAGTAAGCAAAACTCACAGGTCATCGACAATGTCGCATTTTTGCTCAATGGATCATCCGTCGTCGCTAGCGCAGGCAACAAACACACTCACCCATCCTTGGAGACCCTCAATTACTTCCTGAAGTATTCCTATAAGGGCCACCCCTGGTGGAAAGAAGAAATCCTCGGCGACGGGCACTTCGTAACAACCTATATAGACATACCACTATACATTCTCGGGCTGGCACCTAATGACTATGTAACCTATCAGACCTCCGAAAACCTCTATACCACTCAATACCGTTTTGAACCCATAAAAAATCACGGCTTTATATCGGATATAAGTTTCAAATACCCCCCTTATGAAGAAGTTACGCTTATTCCGCAAGGTCCTTTCGCCGAAGGTATGAACTGGATCTACAAGGTCGATCAGCACTCCACTTCGGACGAGGTTGATCTTCAAGGGGTGCCCCACTTTCGCCTGCCAAAAAAAACCGAAAGCCTGATTGCCCTGTTTGACTCCGCCCCTGGGCAAGTCATGGACCAGGCCGGCGTGCCTGAGCCACCATTCCCGCCTCCCCCTAGTACGGTGACCGCGCGAGCACCAGCACGAGCTCAACGCCAATTACGGCGCCTGACCCACCGCACCTGACCCCTCTGCCGCTCGAGGTACGCCATGTCTGTTTCGAACGTATACCAAGCGCTGAACAACGTAATGCAAGACGGGGCCATCGACCTTTGGGGCGCTTCGTCTGAGCCGGCACTAGCACCTCTGCGCGGCGTACTCGGATTGTTCGGTATCACGGCTACGTATCCGCTGTCGTCGGCCAGCCTGACACAGGGGCACGACGAGGTAACCCTGCGTGGTGTTGGCCTCTTCGGCCAGCCCGGTGACCCGCAGGGCATGCGCTTTCCAGTGAATGGCACGCTTATTTACACCGAGCATGAAGGCGACACCGGCGTCTTCCAGCTGAGCCTCAGCAACAGCTCGCCAAACTGGACCTTCTCTGAGTTCTTCAACCCGCAGTACCTGCCGCAAAGCCAGATCAAGGAAGACGATGGCGTCGGTACCGCGACCTGGAAGCCCTCGTTCCTGCAAGGTCTGGCGCTGGAGGCAGTGGTGTTCGAAGCCGACAGCAAAACAGACGCCAGTCTGCAGCTCTCTGGGCGACTACCAGAAAATCCACTGTTCGGTCCGGCCTTGGACATGCTCGCCCCCTGGCCGCTAGCGCTCAAAGGCACCCTACGAATGCCAAAGAACTGGACCGATGTGCCGGTCATGGAACTGTTGGCGCGTGCCGCCGGTTCACAGGCGCTGGACATTGCCTCTCCGGACGCTGCCGTCCAGGATTCCGGCGTAGTGCTGTCCAAGCTCGGCCTGAAACTGCTGGTGGTCGACGATCTGGAAGAGGACATTTGGGGGCGGACAGCTTTTTCGGTAATCAATTTCAGCGCTACCGTCTCACTCGGGAAGACCGATGAAGCACTGGTGGCGCAATTGTCCACGCCGCTGCTGCTAGCAGGCTCGCAGTGGAGCCTGACCGCGATGTTTGAGCCTGGGCATGCATCGGTACGCAGCATGGCGCAGTTGACCACGATCTTCGACCTCCCCGCGCTTCCTCTGCCGGATAAGTTCCCACTCATGGAGACCTTTGAGTTCCGCGAGTTGAACATGGTTATCTCAGGCCCGGGCAAGGGTGTCCCCCCGCGGTTGCAGTTCCTTGCGGTGACCATTGGCTCGGACCTTCAGTGGTCGCCGGGGGTACCTTTCGTGACGCTGCATGATCTCGGCACACGTTGGGTCTGGGGCTGGAGCGCCCTGCGCGAAGACGATGGCACGCAGGATCGGTTCGCCGCTACGGTCAACGGTTCAGTGTTCGGCTCCCTGCGCTTTGAGCTTGAGGCAGCCAACGAAAAGAGTGTCGATATCGATGTTTCCATGGGGCTGCCTGACCTTATTATCGACGGACAGATGCGCAACGGCGACAGCATCCCGGTCGGTAAAGCATTCGACCATTTCTTTGGTGCCCCAGGGCCCGCCTTGGGCGGTTTGCATAACGCCAGCGTGACCGAACTGAGCTTCGGTGCCGACCCACTGGCGCAGAACTACGACTGCAATGCCCTGATCGAGTTTAGCGACCGGGAAACTGGCGACCCCATCGAGGACCAAGGCTGGGACATCGACCTTGGGATAATCACCCTGCGTGTGGAACAGGCGGGGTTCTGGGTCCGTGCGCAGAACAATCACATCGCAGGCGGTTTGTCCGGGGTCTTTTCCTTCTTCCCCAACGCCGCGCCGGAGGATTACCAGAGCCCACGCCTGCTGCTCAGTGCCGACCACCCGATGCAGGACGCGGACAACCCCCAAGGCTGGCTGTTCGAGGGGCAGCTCTATCAGGGCACTAGCATCAACCTCACCGAACTGGTCAAGCAGTTCCTCGGCCTGGGCCGGACACCGGCATCGGTGCCCGATCTGGTGGTGGACCGCCTCGACATAAGCTTTGCTACCGGCGACAAGTCCTACGCCCTGGGTGGGCGCATCTCCACACGCTGGACGCCGGAGCTGTTCGACACCGAGTTGAAGATATCGGCAGCTGCCGACATCGATATCAGCCGTTCAGGCACAGCACCGGAAGGTTCGCCTGCCTTGGGGCACCTCAGCGCTGAGTTTGCCATCAACCGCATCGCCGTCGAGGTGGCGCTGGACATCGGTGTGGAGGAGCCGACCTACCTGCTCAAGGTCTGTGTCGATTCGCTGTGGGTCCAAGCCATTACCGCCTGGCGCGGCGAACAGGATAGTCGGCACCAGGTGATATCAGTGCAACTGGGCGGGACCACCTTGGGCGACATGCTGGAATACCTGGTCAACCTCGCGGCGCCGACCCAGGGCTTTGAGCTGGACTCACCGTGGGACGTACTCAAACAAATCGAACTGTCACGCTTCAACTTGATCCTCGACCCGACAAGCAATACGGTGGAGTTCGTCTACCGCGCCCAGGTCGACCTGAAATTCGCCAACCTGACGGCCATTGGTGTGCGCTACAGCAGGGGTGGCGCCGGCAAGGTGGAGCTGATTCTCGAAGGCTCGCTACTGGGCAAGTCCTACACAGGTGACGGTGCCCTGGCCTGGGACGTGATCAATGACCCGCCGCCTGCGGTGCCCGGCACCGCTTCGGCGCTGGCTGAACTACGTTATCTGGGCCTCGGTCAGCACATCCGCCTGCAAAATCCGGTGAACAGTGTCGCTGGCAACCTCGCCTTGCTCAAGCAGTTGATGCTCCCGGTGCAACACCCGGAACAGTTGCCGGGCAAGACCGGCGACATCGCCTTCAGCGCCGACAGCCAATGGCTGATTGGCCTGGATATTGGCCTGATGGGTGGCACCGTCGATCTGGGGCTACTGTTTAATGACCCGATACTCTACGGTCTCTCGCTGGGCCTCGGTGGTGAGAAGGCCGGCAGCCTTGCCGGGCTGCGGTTTGAAATCCTGTACAAGAAAGTCTCCGAAAATGTGGGCGTGTTCCGTGTCGAGCTTCGTGTCCCGGAAGCTTATCGCACCCTGCAGTTCGGGGTCGCCTCGCTGACATTGGGCACGGTGGTGATCGAGGTTTACACCAACGGCAACTTCAAAGTGGACCTGGGCTTCCCCTACGACCAGGACTTCGATCGCGGCTTCTCGATGGAAGTCGAAATTTTCATCGGTCGTGGTGGGATCTACTTCGGCCTGCTGGACGGGGTCACCTCCAGCCAGGTGCCACGCATCAGCAACGGTACTTTCTCTCCGGTACTTGAGTTGGGAATCGGCTTGGCAGTGGGCGTAGGCCGAGAGATTCGCGAAGGCATCCTCGCTGGCGGCGCCTATGTCGAACTGCAGGCGATTTTCGAGGGGGTACTCGGCTGGTTCAACCCGACCAGCAGCGGGCAAGCACCGGCGCGATACTTCCGGACCCAGGGCATCGCCGCCCTGCACGGAAAGATCTACGGCTACGTGGACTTCAAGGTGATCAAGGTGTCGTTGAGCCTGGAGGCCTTTGCCCAGTTCAGCGCTATCTTCGAAAGCTATCGTCCCGTCGAATTCGCCCTGCGCGTATGGGTAAAGGCCCAGGCGAAAGTGAAAGTCCTGTTCGTCAAGATTTCGTTCAATTTCCGTCTTGAATTGACGCTCGCCTTCAAGATTGGCTCTGTGCAACAGACCCCTTGGATCGTCATCGCCGACAGTAGAGCCAAGGGTTCGCAGAGCGACAATGCCAGACCACACGCCCAGCATAATCCCGCCCAGCGCATTGCCGTGATGACCCAACAGCAGCGCTACAGCGTTGCGGATGCCACATGGGACTGGAACCCGGCACGCATGCTATGGCCTGATGGGAAAATCCGTGAAGCCCTGTTGCATCTGCTGCCAGTCATCTCGCTGAGCAATATCCAGGCGCAATGGCCACAGCAGTCAGCGTCTTGGGCTGCGCCGTTGTACCGTACGGCATTCATCCTTTGCGCCGACTCCGGCGTCCCCCCCGGCGCAGCAACCGCACGCGCTGAAGCGCAACGTTCGGCGCAGTACTACGCCCTGTCGGAGAACGCCGAAGACACCGCTAGCCTTGCCCCGGACCTGTGGGTGCAGGCCGTCCTGCTCTATGCGCTCTATGCCATTCCCGGCGGCCCCAAGAGCGAGTCCGAGTCACTCACTGCCGGCCAACTGGCGCAGCTGGCCACCGCCCTGAATGATCCGCAGGTGGCCAATGACGCCTTCAGCTGGGCGAAACTTGAGATTCTGTTTGAAACCAACCTGCACCTGCTGCTGGCCGCAGATCCCGGCGCCAATCCCAGCGATGTTGGCGGTATGGTCGCCCCGCTGCCGCCAGACCTGACCCGTAGCGGCACCCCAGGGGGCACGGTGGACTTTGCCCGGTTCAACCCGGTGGGACCGCTGTACGAATGGCAGCTGGCGCAGCGCATGGGCCAATACCTGCCGGTGGGCGGCACCAGCGGTCCACGCCCTGAAGCGGATGATCCAGCGACCTACGAGTCTTATCCAACCTTCATCTTCCGCGACTACTGCCTGTTGCTGGCCAAAGCCGCCGTGCAGGAGTCACAGGCGCTGCTGGCCAGCACCACGCTCACGGTCGAGGACAATGGCCAGGGGCTGGGGCAATCGCTGGCGGACCTGGCCGGGCGCATTCCGGCGACCACCCTCGATTACCTGGTGCGTGCAGGTGACAGCGTAGAAAGCATCGCTCAAGCAATCGGTGCCACCCGCAACGAACTGCACTTCCTCAATCCGGACCTGGAAAGCAGACTGGGTGAAGCCCAGGTGGGCAGCCGCGTGGAAGTGAATATCGGCATCGACCCGCAAGCATTGGCCGAAAGTAACGCCAACCTGGCTTTCGACTTGAGCAGCCTCGAATTGGCTGACCTCACCCACCAGGTGGCCGAGGGCCAGAACCTGGATGGTATTGCCAGCCTGTTCCACCTGGACAATACCAGCGTACTGTTCAGCTGCGCTGAGGGCGATACCGGGCTAGGCGCTTCGCGTTCGCTGCTCGCCCCCGCTGTGCCATTCGACTTGCCCGCGCGTGCATGGAGAGAGGGTCCGGACAACATTCTGGTAGCCGCAGCAACCGCCTACGTTCGTTATAAAGAACCGCAACTGCCCCAGGCGCACTGGTATGCCACAGCGGTGTTCGATATCAATCACGATCTGATATCAAGCCTGACCAGCGATAACACCAGCACCGACAACCAGGAACTGCCGCCAGGCCATACATTGTCAGTGCCACAAGCGTTCAACGCAGCTACGCCGATTACTTCCTACATCACTCAACCTGGAGACACGCTGGCCTATATCGCCGCGACCCTGACACTGGCTCAGGATTATCGAGGCGACTCACCGCCGCAAGCACCCGACTGGCAAGAGTTCCTTGCCTCGGTGAGCCCCGGCGATCCGGGTAACTGGAACCTCCCAGCAACCCACGACTTGCTGACCGGGCATGGCATAAGCCTTGAAGCCTTGGCTCGCCGCCTACTGCTGGACGTGAGCTGGACCGCCGCCAATGACAACCCGGCCCAAGGCCGCTGGGACTATGACTGGCCTGCAATTCTCACCTGGGCAGGCCCCGCGCACATCCTTGCGGTACTGGCAGTGGTGCCAGTGCCTGTGGCCCACGTCCAGGCCGGCGAAGATCAACCCTTGACCTTTAACCACCTTGCCAACACTTACGGCCTGAGCATAGCCGACGCAGCCCAGCGACTGGCGAAGATCGCCGGGGTGTATGCCATCGGCAAGCAACTGACAGTCAAGGATGTACCGGCGACCACGGTGATGCAGTTGCTCAACGATATCTGCGGCGGGGAGGCATTGCCGCGTATTGTCAACCAGGGCTCGCGCTCGTTGATGGCTGGCCTGCGCGTGCCAATACCGGTGGCCGAAACTGATCACACCGAGGCCGACCCGGAACAACTTGCGCCGCTTTACGACATGACTGGCCAGCAATTTGATCTGGCAGTTGACAGCACGCCGCAGAAGGCTGACGAGAATGCTTTGGAAATGACCCTGACCAGCCAGAGTCCCTGGGTCCGGCTGGTGGACAGCACGGTGTCAGACGGAATGCATCCCGTCGCCAGCAGCTTCCTGCGCCGCGCTGCCGCCCCTGCCGGCATGGTGATCCCACGGCGCTGGTTGATAACTTGACCTATCGCTACAGCAACGCACAGATCATCGCCATGGCGCCAGCAGCCGTCGTGTCCCAGGGTGCCAATCCTGTAGCCATGCCAGTGGCTGGCCAGACGCCAAGAGCCCATGTCCTGGGCCAGCGCATCGTCCTGCAAACGCCTATGGCGTTGCCGATTCCGGGAATGGACACGCCCCCACTCGGCGCTCAGCCAACGCTATGGCCCCTACCGGCGGATATGCGAATCATAGCCCGTACGCATCCGGACTGGGCCTATGACCTGCTGACCACCGCACAAGGCGCCAGTAACCGCGACTCGGTGACCGTACGCAACGCCACCTGGGGATGCCGAGTTTCCATTACCGTGAAACAGATCAATGACGCCCTGACACTGTTCGCTTTGCAAGGCGTGGATGCAGACGAGCGTTCGACCCTGCTGGCGCTGCGTAGATGGTTGAGCACCCCTGGCGCCAATGGCACCCGTGCCATGATGCTCGCACGTCCAGCGCCGAATGCCGACAATGCCGCCGGTTTGATCGTGCTGAACGGCGAGCCACAGCACACCTGGTTGATCCAGACCAACCTGTCAAAGCAAAGCGTACCGAGCTCGCAGGAACAACCGGCTGCCTCGCTGGAACAACTTGAACGTTTCATTGCCCTGCTCTGGGAAGGCAGCGTGGTCGGCGGTGTCGGCTACACCTTGGGCCTGGAAGCCGGCCTGCACGCCAGTGCACTGAACGCCGAGGGGGTCGCCGTCATCGACCTGCTGGTGATCGCCGGTACTCAAAAGGACCCTGCCCCTGAAGGGCGGACACTGTTGCCTTTCAACAACTGCGCTCTGATCGCCCCAGGGCTGGACGCCACCATCGACACCCTGTTCGCCGAAGACCACAACGAAGACGACATGATCCCCCAGGCCCTGTTGCCTGCGGGTTGCGCTGGTTTTAGCCTGACTTTCCAGGCACCGCCTGATGAAGCTATCCATGACCCCTCTTTGCGGGCCCGCCACCTGTTCAGTCTGGTCGGTGCGGACATCCTACCCAGCGACGATTCGCCGTATTCCCTACCGGCTTCAGGCATGCCGACACCGCCGACGCCCACCGAGAACGACTCGCAACCGGCCTGGAAACGCCAACGACTTATCCGACGAGGCTTGCTGCCGGACCCACGCGAAGCATTGGATGCCGATCCGTACTGGCTCTATGAGCAGGTCTTGCCGCTATACCGCTTCGCCACCACCACAACGCTGCCCGATGTGGCTGGCCTGCCGGCGCCGGAGACAGATCCTTATCGCGGCTTCGGCTGGGCGCAGAACCTGCCCAACGCTCGGGTCGACCTAAGCTTCCACGACATACTGGGCAACCAGAGCCAGTCATCCGCAGGCCAAGGCCAGGTCAACCTGCCTGTTGGCTACTCCGATCCGCTGCTGGGTGTCAGCGATTGGCCGGCCCTGGCATACAGCTACACAGTGGCCGCCAACGATGACCAGGCTCACCTGGTCATCACGCTGGAACCGCGCCCATCCACGGCCATGCCCTCACCCAGCCAGGCCGGCAATGCCGCCGTACTGACCTCCATGCGCCAAGCCGAGGCCTATACCAAGGCCTACTATCAATTGGGCCAACAGCTCACGGTGCAGGTGTTTAGCACACTCACCGACCTGCAGATTGTCGACCCGCAACTGCTGTGGCGATTCGCTGCCGCCGCGCAGGCCTTCAACGCCAGTGCCGGGTATTTCAGCGCTGCACACGCGCCCGAGGGTGCCACGCTGGGCTCATTGAAGCAGGACTTTGGCCTGCGCAACACCGAAATGGTCCTGGCCAACATCGATACCCCAATGCACGCATTGTTCGGTGAGACTGCTGTGTTGAAGGTGCCCGCTTACGCCGTGGTTGCCGAGAGCGACAATGCTGAGACAATTGCCGGCGCCAACCGCCCTACCGGCTGGCCCAGCATCAGCGCGAAAGACTTGCTGTCTGCACCGCAGAATGGTGCCCTGCCCTTGCGCGCGGGGGCGGTGCTTGCGGTATCGCCGCCGCGAGTGATTAATACAACCGACGGCAGGGCCAGCCTGGCAAGCCTGGCCAATGCCCTTGGCACCCTTGCCGAGTTGCTGGCCAGCGACAACGCTTCGGAAACCATTCTCACCCCGATGTTCGTCTTCTCGATGGAGGTTTCGGCCGGACAACAGGTATCAGTGACGGTCACCGCCGCAGATGCACCTCAGCCTGTCCGCTCCCTGGCGCAGGTGTGCAGCGCGTTCGCCGCACAGGGGGTCAATGTCACGCCAGCGCAACTGGGGCAACAACACCAGACCCTGCCTGGAATATTCCAGGCCAGTCAAACAATCTCCAGCAACGTCTGGGTGGCCGGCCAGACCGATACTCTGGCCCAAAATAGCAGTGGTCTGGGTCAAGCCGAACTGGCAGCGCTCAACACTGGCACGGTAAATCTGTTCGACATGGGTACGTTGCTCTACCTGGGTGATTTCCACCAAGAAGGCGGTATCACGGCTGATGGCGCGCAAACCCTAGGTGTGTTCGCCGACGCCTATGCCTGCCCGCCGGAGCTGCTACTGGACGCCAACCCGGACCTGCCGTTGCCAGCCGACACCGCCTTCAACTTACCCGGACGAGTAGCCTGGCCAACCTCGGAGGAGGCCGTGCGCATTCCCTACACGGTTCGCAGCGGCGACACCCTCAATGGCATCGCCCCGCGCTTCGACTGGGGCAACCCCAAACCCGCCTTGGCTCTCGCAGATGCCAACCTGAACATGCCTAAGCTGGTAGCTGGCGGTGTGACGTTGAGCATCACAGTAGCTGGTCAGCCTTACAGCATCACCACTGACGACGCCGGCCAAAGCCTTGCGCAGACTGTCGCGCAGGTTCACGATCTGGTGCCCGCAGTGACATTGCTCGATGTACTGAACAGCATCGGCGACGACAGTAAGGTGTTGACCTGCGGCGCTCTGCTGATCTGTCCAGCTGCATTGTTGGCCAGCGCCACCTCACCGGCAGAGATTGCCAGCCTGCTGGGCGTTAGCGCAGGCGCCTTCGCCCAGGCCAATGCGGGTGTGCCGAATTTGCTCAACGTTGGGGTCACGCTGGCCGCGCCGCACTCTGATGTGCATATCGCAACCCGCGCCAACGACTGCCTCAACAGCCTTGTCGTGCGCTTTGCCGATCTGGGCGTGCAAACCAGTGTCAAGGATCTCGTGGAAGCCCCGAGCAATACTCACGCCCTGCTGTTCGCAGCTCAAGCGCGCGCACTGGTACCACCGGCAACGGCATCGATCAGCGTGCCCATCAGTACCCAAAGCGAAAATCCTGGGCCAGCTTTCCCGCTCCTGGTGATACTGCAGCTGATCCGACCAGAGGCGTTGCTCCACCCGGAGTTCACTCAGTTCGGCGCTGGCGTGATGACGGCCCACAGTCTGATTCCGGCCCCGCACATGTCGGATAGCGAAGGTGGCGACCTGGCCTTCAATCGCTTTGTTGCTGCCCTGCGCGAGCACATACCGCACTTGCGGATCGCTAGCGGTCCCGTCCAGGACACCAACACTGACCTCTGGGCAGTGGATTTCGGCCCGAATGGCATCAGCAGCCTGCAAATCGCCGGCACTACGACAGTACCCGGTGCACCGGGGCCACAACCTCGTTTCTTTGCGCTAACCCCACTTTACAAAAATCTGGTCAGCCGCCACGCGCTGACCCTTCACACCCTGCTGCCTGACGGTACCTTGGCGCCGAGCGCCAGTGCACGTCATTTCCAGGGTGTCGACGTCTGGCCTTGGGCCGAGCGCTTCCTCCTGGACCTGGACCGCATGCTCAACGCCCTGAATGCTGCTGCCTTGTACCGCAGCCCGGACTGCCGACAGACACTCAGCGACCTTCTGGCAGTCAAGCGCCGGCTGGCGGCGGCGATTCCCTTAGGCCTGGCGCCATTGCTGGATATCGACGACGCGGATGCCATCGCTGGTCAGGCACAGGCCGCCACAACCCTGGAGCAACACCTGGACGTCAGCCTTTCCCAGGCCTGGAGTGCCTCGACCCTGGTGCAACTGAACCGTACCATCACCTCGCCCTGGCCACCCCAACTGCGGCCAGCCAACCTGTATGGCGCAGTCAACGTCATCGGTGTCAGCGAGGACCGTTCCTGGAGCATGACCACAGGTAAATGCTGGTTGAACGACTTTTCTCCCTTTATCACCTTGCCATTAACCCTGGTCGCCCCCGCCAACCAACGTGCAGTCACCGCCGATCTGGCATTCGGCATCACCCACATGGAGATCAACATCGGCATCGACGGCATGCCGGATGGCTATCCAGCATCGGACTGGTTGACCTTCATACCGCCACTCACAGGGGACAATCTGCCCTCGTCACTCTCCACCGATCTGGGTAAGGTTTCGATGCCTGTTCCACTCAGAACCTTCCCTGTACTGCCGAAAGTCATCGAACAGCGCGCCAGCGCCAGCGCACTGAGCGCACAGCAGCGGGAAATTCAGCAACGCCAACGGCTACACCCGCTTAGCCAACATGACAGCTCCGTCACCTTGAAAAGCATGCCTTTGTGGGACTACCGCTTCACCTACACCCATGAGCACGCAGAACAGGATGAGGTCAGCCTGAACCTGCGGTTCAATGTGCATCTCAACGAGGACGCTCTGCGCGCTGCCACAGATGAAGACCTGTTCGTGCAACTGGCGCGCTATATCGAAGTGGCCGATGATCTCTGGAAGATTCTCGACACTCTGTCGAGTGAAGATCTAATGAACGTCACCCAGTGCAATGCGGCCAAGACCTTCCACACCCTGGCCAGTGCAGTCGGCGAATACTGGACGGTGCGCTCGGAAGAACCCGCTGCCAGGCGATGGTCGGCCGCGGAGGGTGATCAGTTTACCTTCCGCGCCCGAGCTACCACCCGCCCCACAGGCCAGGACGGCAACCGTGAGTTCTCCGGCCTGTTCCTCAACGCCGACAGTCAGGAGGTTGCTCCAAGGGGCTTCTGGCCCGAGGTGTCGGTCCTTACACAGGACGGTCAGAGTGTGGAATTGAGTCGATCGAATACCATACCGGGCGAGTCGTACTACGCAGTGCCGGGAGATGTCCATGTTCCAGCCTCTGGGCCGATACTGAGTTTAACCTTTGTCCTCTTGAACCTCGCGCGCTGGCAGAATGCAATTGGCTCGGTCTTGGTTCGGCGTAATCAGAAACTGCTCGGCGACAAGGGCCCGGACACCAACCCGGCCTTCGTATTCCAGACCGACGAAGTGCAAGCGCCCAGCGCGGTAACCCCATTCAACAACTGGGATGAGCGGGTGTCATTGAGCAGCACACCGACTACGCTGAGCGCAGCCTTGCAGGCGGCCTTCGACACGCTGTTCCGCGACCCGCCCAAGAACGGCGGACTGCACGTTACACTTGGTGTGGCTTACGTCTACGAGCTGGCCACGGAGCCTTCGGATTCGCACCATGCACTGGTGGGTGAAACCCCCGTCTGCCTGTACACCAGTCCATCCCTTGATGCCAGTACCGCAGGCCATCTGCAATCGGCCATTGACGACTGGCGCAAGCAGAATGCGCCGCGCAAAGACGGTGGTGAATGGGCGTTCTCGCTGACACTCTACTCTTCCCAGGAAGAGCACCCGCGACCACTGATGTCCATCGCCAACCTCTACTTACCGCTGGCGCTGGAGCAAGGTTAATTTACTTATCGACTGGAATTTGTATCGCTCAGCAGCAAACCGACCACGCCGCCCGCCGTTCACACCACGCTGATTAGCGTGGTGTGAACGGCTTAGAAGTCGCGAGTGTATGGCTGCGAACTTTCCAGCAGCTCTGGCAAATGACTGGTTGGCTTGAGCTAACTGAACCGAAAACGAAAAAAGACGCCGAAGCGTCTTTTTTTGATGGTTTACAGACTTAGATTTAAGGCTGTAGACCTCGATATGGAGCGGGAAACGAGACTCGAACTCGCGACCCCGACCTTGGCAAGGTCGTGCTCTACCAACTGAGCTATTCCCGCATTTGAAGCTTTACCGCTAAACGGCGTGAAGCGCCACGAGGACCTTCACCACCACTGCACCGTGCGAACGCCACAGTATTTAAACTGGAGCGGGAAACGAGACTCGAACTCGCGACCCCGACCTTGGCAAGGTCGTGCTCTACCAACTGAGCTATTCCCGCAATGGCGTCCCCTAGGGGACTCGAACCCCTGTTACCGCCGTGAAAGGGCGGTGTCCTAGGCCACTAGACGAAGGGGACACACAACACTTTTCAGTGCACCCGATATGAACCTCACGATTCAACCTGGATTTTCTTTTCCTGCCCCGCCGCAAGGCGTTGCCGGAGAAACTGGAGCGGGAAACGAGACTCGAACTCGCGACCCCGACCTTGGCAAGGTCGTGCTCTACCAACTGAGCTATTCCCGCAAATGGCGTCCCCTAGGGGACTCGAACCCCTGTTACCGCCGTGAAAGGGCGGTGTCCTAGGCCACTAGACGAAGGGGACACGCTGCAAGCATTTCTGCCAGCTTTCACTCCCTGCCGCGTTTCGCTGTGTGCTTTACGCTGCAAGTGGCGCGCATTCTATGGATGCCTTGAGGGATCGTCAACCCCTTTGTAGAAATTTATTTAAATCAATGACTTCGACACTTCTTTAAGCCACCTACGGCGCTTGCCGATGAATTGGCGTTGATTTTCTGACGGCCCCGACGCAAAGTGCCATCACTCGAGAAATCCAGCGACAGGCCGACAAAGTGCAACAGGGTAGCCAGCCTGGCCGCTCTACACTCAATTAAGCACAACTCTTGATGAGGCATTAACGGTGACACCACTTCTGATCACTCTGCTCATCGTAGCGGGCATCGCGTTGCTGATCGTGATCGGCTACCTCAACAACGTAGTCGAGAACAGCAAGCTGGAACGCGCCCGCCTGAAAATCGAGCTGGCTGACCGCCTGCGCCGCTGCGGCGAAATCACCGAGACCTTCCCTGGGCAGTTCATGACCCCGGCCCTCAAGCTGTTGCTGACCCGCCTGGAGCTCAACCTCAACCAGCGGCAATTGGCACTGGACAAGAACAATGCCGAACTCAAGGCGCGCATCACCGAACTCGAAGCGCTGATCGCCCAAGGTGAACGGATCCCGGTAAACAATGCGCCCAGCCCGATCCAGACCGAGGTCAAGGCCAAGGATGTGCGTTTCCTGCTGGAGGCGCTGCACACCCAGATCGTCAAGGCGACCCAGGAAAACGTCCTGCAAACCAGTGAAGGCAAATACTGGGTCAAGGAAATTCGCCACATGCTGGTGCTGCTGCACATCGAGTTCTTCAATAACCTTGGCCAGCAAGCCTTGCAGCAGGAACAGCCGGGCCAGGCGCGCCTGGCGTTCGAGCGTGGCGTGCAGTACCTGCGCAAACAGCCCGAGCCGAAAGTGTATGAAGAACAGCTGACCTATCTTGAGAAACTCCTGGCACGGGCCAATGCACAGGTGCTGGACAAGATGGAACCGGCCGAGAACGATCAGAACGAACTGACCGAGGGGCTCAAGACCGACGAGGACGAGACCTGGAAGAAGCGCGTGATCTACGATTGATCCGGATACAGAAAGGGGCCAGTAACTGGCCCCTTCTTTATTTCAGCAGTCAGTCAGCTCAAGGAAGACTGCCACCAGACGCTCCAGGCCGCGCTGGTCCGCCTCACTGAAACGCGCCAGCTTCGGACTGTCCAGGTCGAGCACACCGATCAGCCTGCCCTCCTTCACCAGCGGAATCACCAGCTCGCTGTTGGACGCGCTGTCACAGGCGATGTGCCCCGGGAACGCGTGCACGTCCTCGACCCGCTGGGTCTGCCGGGTGGCGGCCGCCGCGCCGCACACGCCGCGGCTGAACGGAATGCGCACACAGGCCACCTGGCCCTGGAACGGGCCGAGCACCAGCTCTTCATTGCGGTTGAGGTAGAACCCCGCCCAGTTCAGGTCGTCCACCTGGTTGTACAAAAACGCCGAAAACTGCGCGGCATTGGCGATGAAGTCGCGCTCGTCGGCAAACAGGGCCTGCACTTGCGCCGCCAGCAGGTCATAGCCGTCGAGGCCCGCGCCACTGGCATTGAGGTCGATCATTTACTTTTGCTCCAACAATTGCAGCCCAACCCAGTAGCGGGCGAACTGATAGGCACAACGGCCATTACGGTTGCCGCGGCCGGTAGCCCAGCGCACGGCGAGGATGTCGAGTGCTTCATCGCGTTGCCAGGCCAGCCCGGCAGGCTGCGCCAGCTGGCCGATCCAGTGCTCGACCACGCTGAGGAAGTGCTCCTGGGTGAAGGGGTAGAACGACAGCCACAGGCCAAAACGGTCGGACAAGGCGATCTTGTCTTCCACCGCTTCGCTGGGGTGCAGCTCGCCATCGACCCGCTTCCAGTTTTCGTTGTCGCTTTCCTTCTCCGGCACCAGGTGGCGGCGGTTGGACGTGGCGTACAGCAGCACGTTGTCCGGCGCCTGCTCCAACGAGCCGTCGAGCACGCTCTTGAGCACCCGGTAATCGCCCTCCCCGGCTTCGAACGAGAGGTCGTCGCAGAACAGGATGAAGCGCTGCGGCAGCTTCTGCAGCTGCTCGACGACGCGCGGCAGGTCGGCCAGGTGATCACGCTCGATCTCGATCAGGCGCAGGCCGGCGCCTGCGTGCTCGGCCAGCAAGGCACGAACCAATGACGATTTACCGGTGCCACGCGAGCCCCAGAGCAAGGCGTGGTTGGCCGGCAGGCCCTTGATGAACTGGTCAGTGTTACGGCCTAGCTGCTCGCGCTGTTTGTCTACGCCGATCAGATCGCTCAGGCGAATATCGAGGCTGACCTGTAGCGGCATCAGGTAACCGGTGCGGCCATCGCGCTGCCAGCGCGCAGCCAGCGTGGTAGACCAGTCGATGTCCGGGCGTGGTGCCGGCAACAAGGGTTCGAGACGCGCTAGCACGGATTCGGCGCGTTCCAGGAAAGCATTCAAGCGAGCGTCCATCAGAACTCCTACTGATTCAGATTCTAGGCTGCTGTGCTGGCTTCTTCGCGGCTAAAGCCGCTCCCACAAGCACAGCGCAGGTCTGGAGGGCAGTGATAAACCTGTAGGCGCGGCTTTAGCCGCGAAGAGGCCAGTACTGACAAATGGGCTGATCGGCTATGCTTGCGCAGCGCAAGGGACGTGAAACCGGCTCGGGACTCATGGATATCAAGTTCACCAATCGCCTGTCATACAAGCAAGCCCGGTTGACAGTCCTGGTCGGCTTCATCCTGGGTACATTGCTCAGTCTCATCCAGATCGGCATCGATTATGCCAGCGAAGACGCATCCATCAACCGCGAAGTGCAGGCGTTGCTGCAAATCAGCCACAATCCGGCCTCACGCATCGCCTACAACATCGACTCTGAGCTGGCGCTGGAACTGACGCGCGGCCTGCTGCAGTCGCCGGCTATCATCCGCGCACGGCTGATCGACAACAACGAAACCGTGCTGGCCGATGTCGAGCGCGCGCCCCTGCACGACCGCTCCCGGCCGCTGAGCGACTTCCTGTTCGGCGAGCAACGCCAGTTCAAGGAGCGCCTGTTCCTCACCCACATGCCCGAGGAATACCTCGGCACGCTGTACCTGGACGTCGATACCTATGCCTTCGGCAGCCGCTTCCTCGACCGCGCCGGGGTCACCCTGCTCAACGGCTTCGCCCGCAGTCTGGTGCTGACTGGCATCCTTCTGGCGCTGTTCTACATGATGCTGACCAAGCCCCTGGTCAACGTGATCGGCGCGCTTAGCGGCCGTGACCCGCGCCAGCCGGGGCAGACACGCCTGGAGTGCCCGCACGGCCACGAGCTGGATGAGATCGGCGTGCTGGTCAAGGTCGCCAACCAGCAGTTCGTCAGCATGGCCACCGAGATCCAGCAGCGGCGCACCGCGGAGAACCGCCTGACGCAGTACCTCAACGAGCTGGAAGACATCGTCTCGGCCCGCACCGAGGAACTCAAGGCCAGCAACAGCCGCCTCAGCCAATCCAACCAGGAACTGGTCGAAGCACGCCAGCGCGCCCTGGACATGGCCCAGGCGCGCGCGGCGTTCCTGGCCAATATGAGCCATGAAATCCGCACCCCGCTCAACGGCATGCTCGGCATGATCGCCCTGGCCCTGGACAGCCCGCTGGCCAGCGAGCAGCGCCAGCAACTGTCGATCGCCCACGACTCGGGCAAGGTGCTGGTGGAACTGCTCAACGATATCCTCGACCTGTCCAAGTTCGACGCAGGGCAACTGGAGCTCGAACGTATCGCCTTCGACATGGGCGCGATGGTCGAGGACACCGCCAACCTGCTGTCACAGAACGCCGCGCAAAGCGTCGAACTGACCTGCCTGATCGCCAGCGACTTCCCCAGCACCGTGCTGGGCGACCCAACCCGGGTGCGCCAGGTGGTCAGCAACCTGTTGTCCAACGCCCTCAAGTTCACCCGCTTCGGCCGTGTCGACATTCGCCTGGCACGCATCGTCGGCGGCGTACGCCTGGAAGTGCGCGATACCGGTATCGGCATCCCCGAGGACGCCCAGGCGCGGATCTTCCAACCGTTTACCCAGGCGGGCGCCGGTATCACGCGCCAGTATGGCGGTACCGGACTGGGCCTGGCCCTGACCCGCAACCTCTGCAAAGCCATGCAGGGCCATCTGCACATCCGCTCCGAACCCGGTTTTGGCAGCCGTTTCAGCGCAGAATTGCCGCTGACCACCCACACCGAGGCCATTTCACCTGCCCCCCTGCACGGGCGAATCGTGGCTCTGAGCAACGCGGGTAGCGGCCTGTGTGAGCTGCTGCAGGATCTGCTGCCCGGCTGGGGGCTGGCGTTTCAAGCGTTCGACAGCGCTGAGGAACTAGATGGCCGTGCGATCGACCTGCTGATCACCGACGATCTCGACCACCTGTTCCAGCTGCGCCCAGCACTCAAGGCGCCGATCTTGCTGGTGACGGCCTACGGCAACTTCCTGCCGACGGAGCAGTCAGCGCTGCTCGCGCCACTGCATCAACTGGCCCGCCCGCTGGCGCGCAACGCGCTGTACCAGACGTTGCGCCGCACCCTGCAAGGGCAGGCCCCGGAACATCCACTGGCGACCCCTACCCTGACCACCACCAATGGCCGCGCACGCATCCTGCTGGTGGAGGACAACCCGGTAAACCAGCTGGTGGCCAAAGGCATGCTGGCCAAGCTCGGTTGCCAGGTGCAACTCGCCACCCAAGGCGCCGAAGCGCTGGAGTGGCTGGAGCAGGAAGCGTTCGACATGGTGCTGATGGACTGCAACATGCCGGTGATGGACGGCTACGAAGCCAGCCGCCGCATCCGCCAGAGTGGCCGCTGGCCCGAGCTGCCGATCGTCGCCCTGACCGCCAACGCCATGCCCGAAGAGCGCGAACGCTGCCGGGCGGCGGGCATGAACGACTACCTGGCCAAGCCGTTTCGCCGTGAAGAGCTGTTGGCGCTGATCGACCACTGGGTGCCGCTTAGCGGCTGAGCAGGCGCTCGATATCGGCCTCCAGGGCCTGGGGCTTGGTGGTCGGGGCGTAACGCACGACCTTGCCACTGGCCGGGTCGACCAGGAACTTGGTGAAGTTCCACTTGATCTTCTGCGACCCCAACAGGCCCGGGGCGCGCTGCTTGAGCTCGACGAACAGTGGATGAGTACCGGGGCCGTTGACCTCGATCTTGCGAAACAGCGGGAAGCTCACGCCGAAATTGCGTTCGCAGAACTGCGCGATTTCCCGCGCATCACCCGGCTCCTGCTTGCCGAACTGGTTGCAGGGAAAGCCCAGCACTACCAGGCCACGCTCGCGGTAGTCCTGCCACAACTGCTCCAGGCCCTTGTACTGAGGGGTGAAGCCGCACTGGCTGGCGGTGTTGACCACCAGCAGCGCCTTGCCGGTGAAATCGCCGAGCACCTTGTGCTCGCCGCCCAGGGTCACGCAGGGGATGTCCAGCATCGATCCAGCCATCTCAGGCTCCGTCATTCGGTTTGAAGTCCAGGCACACCGAGTTGATGCAGTAGCGCAGCCCGGTCGGAGGTGGGCCGTCAGGGAAAACGTGGCCCAGGTGGGCGTCGCACTGGGCGCAGGTGACCTCGGTGCGGATCATGCCGTGGGTAGTGTCGCGAATCTCGATCATCGCGCTTTCCTCGATGGGTGCGTAGAAGCTCGGCCAGCCGCAACCGGAATCGAACTTGGTGGCTGAATCGAACAGCGGCAAGCCGCAGCAGATGCAGGTGTAGACGCCTGCACGCTTTTCACTGTTGTACTTGCCGGTGAACGGCCGTTCGGTGCCCTTCAGGCGGCACACCTGGTACTGCGCCGGGTCGAGCATTGCGCGCCATTCTTCCAGGGTTTTGTCGATCTTTTGCATGTAGGGACCTCGGCAGGCTGAATTTCACCTCGCGCCGTCTTTTCCCTGGCGCGGGTGGCACGTATATTAGTTGGCTTCGTGTGCACGGGCTCCAAGTCTGGCACCCGCTTGCTGCCCTTTCAAACCTTTCGAACGGGGCGCAGCGCGTATTCTCAACCGGGACCACATCATGCAGTTCAGCAAATCGAACAAGCTCGCCAATGTCTGCTACGACATTCGCGGCCCAGTGCTCAAGCACGCCAAACGCCTGGAAGAGGAAGGCCACCGCATCCTCAAGCTGAACATCGGCAACCCGGCGCCGTTTGGCTTCGAAGCGCCGGACGAAATCCTCCAGGATGTGATCCGCAACTTGCCGACCGCCCAGGGCTACAGCGACTCCAAAGGCCTGTTCAGCGCGCGCAAGGCAGTAATGCAGTACTGCCAGCAGAAAGAAATCGAAGGCGTCACCATCGAGGACATCTACCTCGGCAACGGCGTCTCCGAACTGATCGTCATGTCGATGCAGGCGCTGCTCAACAACGGCGACGAAGTGCTGATCCCGGCCCCGGACTACCCCCTGTGGACCGCCGCCGTGAGCCTGGCCGGCGGCAAGCCGGTGCACTACCTGTGCGACGAGCAGGCTGACTGGTTCCCTGACCTTGAAGACATCAAGGCCAAGATCACCCCGAACACCAAGGCCCTGGTGATCATCAACCCGAACAACCCGACCGGTGCCGTTTATTCCAAAGAGCTGCTGCTGGGCATGCTGGAGCTGGCACGCCAGCACAACCTGGTGGTGTTCTCCGACGAGATCTACGACAAGATCCTCTACGACGAAGCCGTGCACATCAGCACCGCTTCGCTGGCCCCGGACCTGCTGTGCCTGACCTTCAACGGCCTGTCCAAGTCGTACCGAGTGGCGGGGTTCCGCTCCGGCTGGCTGATCATCTCCGGGCCCAAGCACCACGCCCAGAGCTACATCGAAGGCATCGACATGCTGGCCAACATGCGCCTGTGCGCCAACGTGCCGGCCCAGCATGCCATCCAGACCGCCCTGGGCGGCTACCAGAGCATCAACGACCTGGTGCTGCCGCCGGGCCGCCTGCTGGAGCAGCGCAACCGTACTTATGAACTGCTCAACGCCATCCCGGGCGTCAGCTGCGTCAAGCCGATGGGCGCGCTGTATGCCTTCCCGCGGATCGACCCGAAGGTCTGCCCGATCCTCAACGACGAAAAGTTCGCGCTGGACCTGCTGCTGTCGGAAAAATTGCTGATCGTTCAGGGCACGGCGTTCAACTGGCCGTGGCCGGACCACTTCCGCGTGGTGACCTTGCCGCGGGTCGATGACCTGGAGCAGGCGATTGGGCGGATTGGGAATTTCCTCAAAGGTTATTCGCAATAAACCACTGCCTTGGGAGGGCGCATTGCGCCCTCCTACACACCTCACACAATGTTTCTTACATCCTGCAATGCTCTACCTCACAGCCCCCGCTGGATCCTCTGCCATACTCCGCCGTACACAGTTTGAAATAGTCGCCTGATTGAATCCGAGCGATCAGCCCCTTATATACCCCGCATACGCAACACACTCATCCGTCAGGAGAACGTAACAACCATGATGCGCATTCTGTTGTTTGTAGCCACCAACCTTGCGGTGGTGCTGGTTGCAAGCATTACCCTGAGCCTGTTCGGCTTCAACGGGTTCATGGCCGCCAACGGGGTCGACCTCAACCTCAGCAGCCTGCTGGTGTTCTGCGCCGTGTTCGGCTTTGCCGGCTCGCTCGTTTCGCTGTTCATCTCCAAGTGGATGGCGAAAATGAGCACTGGCACCCAGATCATCTCGCAGCCGCGCACTCGCCATGAGCAGTGGTTGCTGCAGACGGTCGAGGAGCTGTCGCGCGAAGCCGGCATCAAGATGCCCGAGGTGGGTATTTTCCCGGCCTATGAGGCCAACGCCTTTGCCACCGGCTGGAACCGCAACGATGCATTGGTCGCCGTGTCCCAGGGCCTGCTGGAGCGCTTCTCGCCCGACGAAGTGCGCGCCGTGCTGGCCCATGAGATCGGCCACGTGGCCAATGGTGACATGGTCACCCTGGCGCTGGTGCAGGGCGTGGTGAACACCTTCGTGATGTTCTTCGCCCGCATCATCGGCAACTTCGTCGACAAGGTCATCTTCAAGAACGAAGAAGGCCAGGGAATTGCCTACTACGTGGCGACCATCGTCGCCGAGCTGATCCTCGGCATCCTCGCCAGCATGATCGTCATGTGGTTCTCGCGCCGTCGCGAGTACCGCGCCGACGAAGCCGGCGCACAACTGGCCGGCACAGCCGCGATGATCGGCGCCCTGCAGCGCCTGCGCGTGGAGCAAGGCCTGCCGGTGCACATGCCCGACACCATGAAGGCCTTCGGCATCAATGGCGGCCTCAAGCACGGCCTGGCCGGCTTGCTGATGAGCCACCCGCCACTGGAAGAACGCATCGAGGCCCTGCGCCGCCGCGGTTGATCCAACTGGTAAAAGAAAAGGGCGACTTCAGGTCGCCCTTTTTCGTTTCCTGTGCCGGCCTCTTCGCGGCTGAAGCCGCTCCTACAGGGACCGCACCTGTTCTGAACCTGTAGGAGCGGATTCATCCGCGAGAGGCCCGCACAGGCAACCAACGATCAGAACTGTACGCGATACACCCGCTCCAGTACGCTGGCAACGCCGGCCTGGAGGAATTTCGGGCTCTCTTCAATCACCTCGCGCTCATCCAGAATCTGCACGTTGCCACCGGCATACCCCTGGCGCACTTCGTCATCCGGCACCGAGAATGGCGGGCCGTCGAGCAGCTGCTGATCGTAATCCATGGTCAACAGCAGCCCCTGACACCCCACAGGCAGCACTTGCGACAGATGCGCCATGTAGCGCGCCCGCATCGGGGGCGGCAAGGCGATTACCGCAGCGCGGTCGTAGAGGCCCTTGCAATCGGCAACATCTCGCGCCTGCAAGGCGAAGAAATCACCACACCAGATCTCCACATCATCGTTGCGCCAGACCTCGAACGCACCCTGGTGCGAGACCTGTGCCTCCAGCCCCTGCTCTTGGAAAAAATCCTCCACCGCCCGCCGCGACAACTCCACTCCCAGTACTCGATGGCTGCGAGCCGCCAGCCAGGCCATGTCTAGGCTCTTACCGCACAACGGCACCAGCACGCGGCTGCCTTGAGCCAGCTCCAGCTTCGGCCAATGCGCCAGCAGGAACGGGTTGACGTCTGTACGGTGAAAACCGATCTGATTATCGGCCCATCGCTTTTGCCAAAACGCTGGCTCCATGATCACTCCCGATTTTTAGATGGATTAAGGGTAAAACTTGGTTTGGATTGCGATCTGTAATTGATCGAACATGATGACATCTTAATCCTCGGACCCCAATCATGCTGCCCAGCCTGTTCATTTCCCACGGCTCACCCATGCTCGCCCTGCAACCCGGTGCCAGCGGACCGGCACTGGCGCGCCTGGCCAATACGTTACCTCGCCCGAAAGCGATCGTGGTGGTGTCGGCGCACTGGGAAAGCCGCGAACTGCTGGTGACTGGCGCTGCGCAGCCAGAGACCTGGCACGACTTCCACGGCTTCCCGCCTGCCCTCTATGCGGTGCAGTACCCCGCACCGGGCGATCCAGCGCTGGCCACCAAGGTCAGTGAATTACTCAACGCTGCCGGCCTGCCGACGCGCCTGGATGCCCAGCGGCCGCTCGATCACGGCGCCTGGGTGCCGCTGTCGCTGATGTATCCGGATGCGAGCATTCCGGTAATTCAGGTATCGCTGCCCAGCCGCATAGGGCCTGGGTTGCAGTTGAAGGTCGGCCAGGCACTGGCGGCGCTGCGCGAGGACGGCATTCTGCTGGTAGGGTCCGGCAGCATCACCCACAACCTGGGAGAACTCGACTGGCATGCCGGGCCGGAGGTAATCGAACCGTGGGCGCTGGCGTTTCGTGACTGGGTGGTGGAGAAACTCGGCGAGGATAATCAGGCGGCATTGCTGGATTTCCAGCAACAGGGGCCATTTGCGGCCCGCAACCATCCCAGTGATGAGCATTTCTTGCCGCTGTTTTTTGCTTTGGGCGCTGGCGGCAAGTTCGGCATCGTGCATCAAGGATTCACCTTGGGTGCGCTGGGGATGGACATTTATCGATTCGACTGAAGGGCCTCATCGCGGCTGAAGCCGCTCAGGAGTGGCCGGTACAGGCAAAAAAAATCCCCGACCTAGGCCGGGGATTTTTTCGTTACGCCAGGATCAATCCTCGCGGTAGCGACGCAGCTTCAGCTGCTTGCCAGCCACGCGGGTGTCCTTGAGCTTGGACAGCAGGCGCTCGAGGCCATCTTCCGGCAGCTCGATCAGGCTGAAGCTGTCGCGCACCTGGATGCGACCGATCGCATCACGGGCCAGGCCACCCTCGTTGAGGATCGCGCCCAGCAGGTTCTTGGCGGCGATACCATCACGGGCACCCAGGGCAGTACGGCAACGTACACGGCCTTCGGCCAGCGGCAGCGGTGCGCGACGCTCGCGATCACCACGGTCGCTGCGCTCGGTACGCTCACCACGCTCAGGGCGCTCACCGCGCGGCGCGAAGCTTGGCACCAGCGGCTGCTCGCGCTCTACTGCGGCCAGGTCCAGGGCTTGGCCGTTGGTGGCCTTGCGCAGCAGGGCTGCGGACAGGGCACGCGGGCTGCAACCCAGGGCTTCGGTCAGGCGGTCGAACAGCTCGCCATGAGTGGCTTCGGCTTCGGCAACCAGCGGTTCCAGGCTCTTGGTCAGCTTCTTGATGCGCGCATCCAGCACGGCTTGAGCGTTCGGCAGACGGGCTTCGGCAACCTTCTGCCCAGTGACGCGTTCGATGACCTGCAGCATGCGGCGCTCACGCGGGGTGACCAGCAGCAGCGCACGGCCTTCGCGACCGGCACGGCCGGTACGGCCGATACGGTGCACGTAGGACTCTGGGTCGTACGGCATGTCGACGTTGAACACGTGAGTGATGCGCGGTACGTCCAGGCCACGGGCAGCGACGTCGGTAGCGACGACGATGTCCAGGCGGCCATCCTTGAGCGAGTCGATGACGCGCTCACGCTGGTTCTGGGCGATGTCGCCGTTCAGCGCAGCAGCCTTGTAGCCTTTGGCTTCCAGCGCGGCGGCCAGGTCCAGAGTGGCTTGCTTGGTGCGCACGAAGGCGATCAGCGCGTCGAACTCTTCCACTTCCAGCAGACGCAGAACAGCCGGGATCTTCTGGTCGGCGTGGACCATCAGGTGGGCCTGGTCGATCGCGGTAACGGTCTGGGTCTTGCTCTGGATCTTGACGTGCTTGGGCTCACGCAGGTGACGTTCGGCGATCGAGCGGATCGACGACGGCAGGGTTGCGGAGAACAGTACGGTCTGGCGGCTGGCCGGAATGGCATCGAAGATCACTTCGAGGTCGTCCATGAAGCCCAGCTTGAGCATTTCGTCGGCTTCGTCCAGTACCAGGTACTGCACGGTCGACAGGACTTTCTCGTCGCGACGCAGGTGGTCACACAGACGGCCCGGGGTAGCCACGACGATTTGCGCGCCGTTACGGATGGCACGCAGCTGTGGGCCCATCGGGGCACCACCGTAGACAGCCACTACGTTAACGCCTGGCATCTGCTTGGCGTAGGTTTCGAAAGCGGTAGCAACTTGCAGCGCCAACTCACGGGTTGGCGCCAGGATCAGGGCTTGCGGTTCGCGCTTGCTCACGTCGATCTTGTTGAGGATCGGCAGGGCGAAGGCAGCGGTCTTGCCGGTGCCAGTCTGCGCCTGGCCGATCATGTCGTGACCGGCGAGGATGATCGGGATCGACTGATGCTGAATAGCGGACGGCTCTTCGTAGCCAGTGGCCAGAACAGCAGCAACGATATTCGGATTGAGATCGAGAGCGGCGAATCCGCCGGTTTCCTGGGTCATGGGTCTGCCTCTAGGTGCATCCGCAAAGACCCATGCTCCAAAGCTGCACATGCCTTGAAAGACCAGAAGGTCACCCAGGCAGCTTTGGCGGCGGGGATTTGCGAAAACGATTGAAAAAGAAAAACTTGGGAAAGTCCGCCTAGCGGACGTGCAGCCGAAGCTGGACTCGGAGGATTTGCACCACCTGATTTTGAGGTCCGCTAAAAGACCGGCGCGTACTATACCCGAATAACAGAGGGCCGTGAGGAAATTTTTTACAATTCAGGGCCGGCATCGGGCCATCAGAAAATGCACGCTGAATCGATTCCTCACGCGACTCGATCTTCAGGTGGCAGGCCGGATCACCTGAATCAATGCTTCCAGGCTATAGCCCAACCGCGGCGCCAGCGCCTCGGCCCGCGCTCGCACGCCGTCCAGGTCCAGCACCTGCTCCAGGTCCGCCGGCACCAGCAGGATCACATTGCCCTCCTTCACCGGCAGCTCCCAGTAATGCCGGTGATACAACCCGCGCAGCAGCGCCGCACCCAGCGGCCTGCCGTCATCGCCTGCCCACTGGTTGATCACCAGCCAGCCGCCGGGGTTGAGCTGCTTCTGGCAGTTCTCCAGAAACTTCCAGGCCAGGTGACCGACGCCCGGACCGTGGTCGGTGTACAGGTCGACGAACAGCAGGTCGGCCTTCTCCGCCGTGGGCAGCAGCTCCAGGGCATCGCCGACCCGCACGTACAGGCGCGGGTCGTCGTCCAGCCCCAGGTACTGCATGGCCAGGCGTGGCACATCCGGGCGCAATTCGATGGCTTCGATGTCGTCAAGCGGCAGGAATTTCATGCAGGCCTGGGTCAGAGTACCGGCGCCCAAGCCGAGAAACAGCGCACTCTCGGGCTGCGCGTGGCACAGCGCGCCGACCAGCATGGCGCGGGTGTAGTCGTACTCCAGCCAGCTGGGGTCGGCGGTGAACACGCAGCTCTGCTCGATGGCATCGCCGAATTCGAGGAAGCGATAGTCATCCACTTCGTACACGCTGATGACGCCAAAGGCATCCTCGACCCGAGCCAGCAGCACTTCTTCCCGCTCCGTCGCCATTTATCCGCCACTCGCCCGCGCAAAAACGCGCATTGTCCGTCAACACCCTCGATGCAACAAGCTCAGCGCCAACTGTTACCATGACAGACAGCCTATAACTGACCATACCGAGCCTGTGATGAACCGACCGTGGAGCCCTGACAGCTGGCGAGCCCTGCCGATCCAGCAGCAACCGACCTACCCCGATGCCGCGCACCTGCTCAAGGTCGAGCAGACCCTGGCCAGCTACCCGCCGCTGGTGTTCGCCGGGGAAGCACGCGAGCTGCGTCGGCAGTTCGCCGAGGTCACCGAGGGCCGCGCCTTCCTGCTGCAGGGCGGCGACTGCGCCGAGAGCTTCGCCGAGTTTTCGGCGGCGAAGATCCGCGACACCTTCAAGGTGCTGCTGCAGATGGCCATCGTCATGACCTTCGCCGCCGGCTGCCCGGTGGTCAAAGTCGGCCGCATGGCCGGGCAGTTCGCCAAGCCCCGCTCGGCCAACGACGAAACCATCGGCAACATCACCCTGCCGGCCTACCGCGGCGACATCGTCAACGGCATCGGTTTCGATGAAAAAAGCCGCATCCCCGACCCCGACCGCCTGCTGCAGGCCTACCACCAGGCCACCGCCAGCCTCAACCTGCTGCGCGCCTTCGCCCAGGGCGGTTTCGCCGACCTGCACCAAGTGCACAAGTGGAACCTGGACTTCATCGCCAACTCCGCGCTGGCCGACAAGTACCACCAACTGGCCAACCGCATCGACGAGACCCTCGCCTTCATGCGCGCCTGCGGCCTGGACAGCGCTCCGCAGTTGCGCGAAACCAGCTTCTTCACCGCCCACGAGGCGCTGCTGCTGAACTATGAAGAAGCCTTCGTGCGCCAGGACAGCCTGACCGGCGACTACTACGATTGCTCGGCGCATATGCTGTGGATTGGCGACCGCACCCGCCAGCTCGACGGCGCCCATGTGGAGTTCCTGCGCGGCGTGCACAACCCAATCGGGGTCAAGGTCGGCCCTAGCATGAACCCCGAAGAATTGATCCGCCTGATCGATACGCTCAACCCGGACAACGACCCAGGCCGCCTCAACCTGATCGTGCGCATGGGCGCCGGCAAGGTCGGCGAGCACCTGCCTGGGCTGATCCGCACCGTCGAGCGCGAGGGGCGCAAGGTGCTGTGGAGCTCCGACCCGATGCACGGCAACACCATCAAGGCCAGCAGCGGCTACAAGACCCGCGACTTCGCGCAGATCCTCGATGAAGTGAAGCAATTCTTCCAGGTGCACCAGGCGGAAGGCAGCCATGCCGGCGGCATTCATATCGAGATGACCGGGCAGAACGTCACCGAATGCATCGGCGGCGCCCGACCGATCACCGAAGATGCGCTGTCCGACCGCTACCACACCCACTGCGACCCACGCATGAACGCCGACCAGTCGCTGGAACTAGCCTTCCTGATCGCCGAAACCCTCAAGCAGGTGCGGCGCTAGAAGCTTTTAGCGTTGCTGTTCGCTGTTCGCTGTTCGCTGTTCGCTGTTCGCTGTTCGCTGTTCGCTGTTGATCTTGCTTCTATGTGCGCGAAAGTCCAGACAACGCAAAATGCGACTTCAGGAGGCCGAGCGCAGGTCTTGCGGAGGGAGGTGACGGGCAGGAGCCCGTCAAGCGCCTCGGCCCATGGATGGGCCGTGGGCGCGGTCCTCCCGGGAGCAAGGCCGGAGCGAGGGAACCCCGGAGCGTAGCGCAGGGGCCGGATGATAGGAGCCAGCCTTTTTTGGTTACTTTTTGGGGCGTCTGCCAAAAAGTGACCCGCCGTAAGGGCGGAAAGGTGATTCAGCGTCACCTTGGCAAACGGATATGCTCTCTCTCATCAGAACCACCTCATAAGCTTTGGGCTTTGGGCTTTGCGAGCATATCCATTCACGATGGAGGCGCTGATTCACCTTTCCGCCCTTACGGCGGGTTACTTAGGTCTTGGCCAAAGTAACCAAAACCGCCCGCTCCCATCATCCGGCCCCTACGCTGCGCTCCGGGGTTCCCTCACTCCGGCCTTGCTCCCGGGAGGACCGCGCCCACGGCCCATCCATGGGCCGAAGCGCTTGACGGGCTCCTGCCCGTCACCTCCCTCCGCAAGACCTGCGTTCGGCCTCCTGAAGTCGCAATCTGCGCCGTCTCAACTATCGCGCATTAGAAGCAAAAGCCGAGCAAGAGCAAGAGCGGATGCGGCGCTCGACATCATTTGCGCAGCGGGTCATCCCAGAAATGCCGCTCGGCCTCTTGCTGGATATCCGCCCGGCTCAACCCCAGGTCGTGCAAAGTCGCATCACTGAGGCGGGCCAGCTCGCGACGCTGGCGATACAGCTCATACCAGCGCAGCGGACGGTCGCTAACCGCGTGCCACAGGTGGTTCAGGGTAAAGGCAGGTTGCTGGATGCTGCTGACATGACCTTTCATCGTGAAGCCCTCCGTGTTGATGGCTCCAGTCTCGCGCCAGGCTTAAGATCAATCCAACGAATGTTTCTGATGCCATGCATCTCGGAGATTGATGCAATGTCCCAGTATCAAAGCCTCGATGCCGACGTGCTGCGCACCTTCGTCGCCATCGCCGAGCAAGGTGGTTTCACCCGCGCTGGCGAAGTGGTCAACCGCACCCAGTCGGCGGTGAGCATGCAGATGAAACGCCTGGAGGAGGACATCCTGCAGCGCCAGCTGTTCGAGCGGGACAGCCGCCAGGTACGCCTGACCGCCGAGGGACAGGTACTGCTCGGCTATGCCCGGCGCATCCTCAAGCTGCATGGCGAGGTGTTCAACACCCTGCGCATGCCGCACATGGTCGGGTTGGTGCGCATCGGCACGCCGGATGATTACGCCATGCGCTTTCTACCCACCATCCTGTCGAGCTTCGCCCAGGCTTACCCGTTGATCCAGGTGGAAGTGCACTGCGATTCGTCAAAACAGTTGATGCTGCGCCAGGACCTTGACCTGACCATCGTCACCCGCGAACCCGGCAACGAAGTCGGCCAGTTGCTGCGCCAGGAGCGCCTGGTATGGGCGGCCGCCGAAGGCTTCTGCCCGCAGGAACAGCGGCCTATGCCGCTGGCGCTGTTCAATACCGATTGCTTCTGCCGCGCCTGGACCTGCAATGCTCTGGAGGCCCAGGGCATCGATTACCGTATTGCCTACACCAGCCCCAGCCTGGCGGCGATCTTCGCCATCGTCACCGCCGGGCTGGCGGTGACGGCCCAGTTGCAGAGCCTGATTGGCGGCAATATCCGCATCCTCGGCGAGCAGGACGGCTTGCCGCAACTACCCATGGCCAATGTGATGCTGTTGCGCAACAGCCAGAGCCAGTCGCCGATCACCGACTGCATGGCCGATTACATTATCGAAGGGTTCTTGTAAGGCATTAGAGCTCGAAACCCAGCATCAGCGCACAGATCACAAGGAACACGCAAAACATCGCACGCAGCGCTTTCTCGGGTAGCGCATGGGCCAGCCGCACTCCCCAGCTGATGCTCAGTAGCCCACCGACCGCCAAGGGAATACCCACGCTCCAGTCGACACTGTGGTGCACGCCGTAGGTCAGCAAGGTCACCGTGGTGCTCGGCGCCGCCAGCGCCAGCGACAGGCCTTGTGCGACCACCTGGGTGGTACCGAACACGCTGGTCAGAATGGGCGTGGCAACCACTGCGCCGCCTACCCCGAACAAGCCGCCCATGGTCCCGGCAAAGCTGCCCAGCACGCCCAGCCACGGCCAGGCATAACGCAGTTCGGCACTCGGCGGCGAGACTTTGAGGAACATCCGCGCCACATTCCACACGGCAAGCGCGACCAGGAAGCCGACGAAGCCCAGACGCATCGACTGCGCATCGATGCCTACCGCCCAAATCGACCCGAGCCAGGCAAACAGGAAACTGCACGCTGCCAGAGGTAAGGCATGACGCAGCTCGATGCGGTTGCGCTGGTGATAGCGCCACAGCGCCAGCAACACGTTCGGCACCACCATCACCAGCGCCGTGCCCTGGGCCAGCTGCTGATCAAGACCGAAAAGCACACCCAGCGCTGGGATGGCGATCAGACCACCACCGATGCCGAACAGGCCACCCAGGGTGCCCAAGGCGGCACCCAACACGATATACATCAACCACTCGATCATCAGGGCCTCATCTGCCTGCACTCACAATGCGAGCATGCTAACGATTGAGCGCTGGCGGCGAAACGCACAGCAACGCACAATGGCTATGCGTTCCTCGCAAAAGCGGATTTTTCATGAGCCCTGATATCCTCACCGATCAATTGAGCCTGTTCCTCGATGTACTGGAGACCGGCAGCTTTTCCGCCGCCGCACGGCGTCATCCGCTGACCCCCTCCGCCGTGGCGCGGCGCATCGACAACCTCGAAAATGCCATCGGCAGCCGCCTGGTCACCCGCAGCACCCATGCCGTGCGCGCCACACCGGCAGGCAATGCCTTCGCCGAGCGTGCCCGACGCATCATCGAGGAATTGCGCCTGGCCCGCGCCGAGGCCGTGTCGCTGAGCAACGCCCCGGAGGGACTGATCCGCATCGACGCACCCGCCGCCTTCGGCCGCCGTCACCTGGCGCCGGCCATCGCCGACTTTCTGGTCGCCTACCCGGGGCTGGACGTGCACCTGCGGCTGATCGACAGCTTCGTCGATATGCACGGCAGTCACCTGGGCGAAGTCGACCTGGTCTTGCGCGCAGGGCCGCTAGCGGATACGCGCCTGGTCGCCACTCCGCTGGCCTACATGGTACGCATCGCCTGTGCCAGCCCCGCCTACCTGGCCAATCGCGGAGTGCCCACTTGCCCCAGCGAGCTGCCCGAACACGACGGGCTCGACTGGGATGGCCTGGCGCCACCGTTCGCCTGGCGCTTCACTGTCGACGGGCAACAGCGCCTGTATCGCCCCTCGCGCATGCGCATGGCCGCCAACAACGCCGAAACCCTGTTGTTCGGCGCCCTCGCCGGCCTGGGTATCGCCCATTTGCCGACCTGGCTGATCAGCGACTACCTGCTGCGGGGGGAATTGGTGCCGTTGTTTTGCGACGAAGGCCTGCCCGCTGCAGAGACCAGCGGAATTTATGCGCTCCGCCTGGCACATGAAACGAACTCTCGCAGCCGCTTGCTGCTCGAATTCCTCAAGAGCCGCTTCAGCCCGATTCCTCCTTGGGACCTGGCGCTGAGAAGCGAGCTGCGCTGGCAATGAGCGCGCAAACTTTCAGCGTGCTAGATTCCACCATTGATCACATTCAAGGACCTGCATGAACGCCGACACCCAAGCCTCCTGTGACGAGCTGCTGCTGGACAACCAGGTCTGCTTCGCCCTGCACTCCACCTCGTTGCTGATGACCAAGGTCTATAAGCCGTTGCTCCAGGCATTGGGCCTGACCTACCCGCAATACCTGGCCATGCTCGTCTTGTGGGAGCGGGATGGCATGACTGTGGGCGAGATCAGCCAGCACCTGCTCACCGACCCCGGCTCGCTGACCCCGTTGCTCAAACGCCTGGAAAGTGAAGGCCTGCTCAAGCGCACCCGCAGCCGCGAGGACGAGCGGGTGGTGCTGGTGCAGCTCTCCGACAAAGGCCGCGCCCTGCAACACCAGGCCAAAGACGTGCCGCAGTGCATCCTCAAGGCCAGCGGCCGCAGCCTGGAAAGCCTGCAACAGCTGCAGGCCGACCTGCTGGCGTTACGCGAGAACCTGCAAAAAAACCTCTGACGACTATGCTGTGCGATGCCCGTTCGGATGAGCGGTGAAGATTTATCTTGCGCACAAACTAATTGCGCGCTAATTTAAATCCCGTACCCACCCGGCGCACCTGCTCGAAGCGGGGCGCACAGCACACTAGCGAGGCTCAAGATGCAAAAGGTCACTCCGCTGTACATCGCAGAAGCCACCTCCACCGGCGGTCGCGACGGTAAATCCCGCTCCAGCGACGGCAAGCTGGAAGTCAAGCTGAGCACCCCCAAGGAACTGGGCGGCGCGGGCGGTGACGGCACCAACCCTGAGCAGATGTTCGCCGCCGGTTATTCGGCCTGCTTCATCGGCGCACTGAAATTCGTCGCCGGCCAGGAGAAAAAGCAACTACCTGCCGACGCCTCGATCACCGCCAAGGTCGGCATTGGCCAGATCCCAGGTGGTTTCGGCCTGGACATCGACCTGCACATCAACCTGCCGGGCCTGGCCCAGGCCGACGCCGAAGGGCTGGTGGAAAAGGCGCACAAGGTTTGCCCTTACTCCAATGCCACCCGCGGCAATGTGGATGTTCGCCTGCATGTAACGGTGTAAGAACCCAGGCACAAAAAAACCCGGCAATCGCCGGGTTTTTTTGCGCGTCGCAAGAAGGATTACTTCTTGGAACGGCCCTTGAAGCTGTTGTCGCGAGTGTCGATGTCGATCCACTCGTCGATCTGGATGAAGTCGGCTACCGAAATCTCGGTACCGTTCTTCAGCTTGGCAGGCTTCATGACCTTGCCCGAAGTATCGCCACGAGCAGCGTTCTCGGTGTAGACAACCTGACGGCTGATGGTGGTCGGCAGTTCAACCGATACCAGGCGGCCTTCGAAGAACACGGCTTCGCAGACGTCTTCCATGCCTTCTTCGATGTACGGCAGAACGGCTTCGATGTCTTCGGCGTTCAGTTCGTACATGGTGTAGTCGGTGGTGTCCATGAAGGTGTACGAGTCACCGCTGATGAACGACAGGGTCGCTTCTTTGCGATCCAGGATCACGTCGTCCAGCTTGTCGTCCGCACCGTAGACGGTTTCGGTCTTGTAGCCGGTCAGCAGGTTCTTCAGCTTGGTCTTCATGATCGCGCTGTTGCGACCCGATTTGGTGAATTCGG
Source organism: Pseudomonas sp. NPDC090233 (assembly GCF_044772285.1). NCBI lineage: Bacteria > Pseudomonadati > Pseudomonadota > Gammaproteobacteria > Pseudomonadales > Pseudomonadaceae > Pseudomonas > Pseudomonas sp. NPDC090233. The sequence continues at coordinate 374,387 of NZ_JBIVYQ010000005.1, forward strand.
CTTTCTGGACCAGCCACGGGTCGTTGTCGATCCGCAGTACGGTACCGGGTTTCAGTTCTTTACCAGTTTTCATTACGAAGTATCCGAATCTGGATGGATTTATAAAAATCGAGGCCGCATATCATAGCCAATTTCGGTAAAACAGTACCAGCGCCTTGGCAAGGTCCGGCCGAGCGGCCTGCTCGGCCGCCCAATCACGAGCATGCTGCTGCAGTTCCGGCCAATGTTTACGGGCCCCTTGCCACGCCTGGCGCATGTCGTGGTTCATGTTCCAGGCGCGCCACAATGCCACCAGTGCCTCGCTGGCAGCGTCCGACAGGCCCTGTCGATAAAGGCTGAGGAACGCTTCGAGCTTTTCCCAATGGGCGTTTTCTTCCTGCACGTAGATGTGCCACAGCATCGGCCGGCCAGCCCACTGCGCGCGCACGAATGAGTCTTCGCCGCGCACAGCGTTGAAGTCACAGGCCCATAGCAGCCGGTCGTAATCGTCCTGGCTGACGAATGGCAGGATCTGCACGGTCAACGCGTCGCGCCGGTAGACATCACCGACCTTGAGCCCCGGCTCGCCCAGCCACTGGCCCAGATCGCCCAGAATGCGGCCTTGCGGCACCAGCAGATGAGTGGCGCACGTATCGGTGGACAACGCATCGAGCCAGGCGCCCAGCTGCGGGTTTTCGTAGGCGAACAGCGAAATCAGTTGCGCATCCGCTTGCGCTCGAACACCTAAACCGTGCAGGAACGCGGCGCGTGCCTCGGCGGACTGCTCGAAGGCCAGCCGCCGCTGCATTAGCGAGGCCTCACGCAGCAGCCCGCCGGTCTTTTCGGTAAAGCCTGGGAAGAAGAATATTTTGCGCAGGCCGTTCGACTGCGGCGAAGGTAACCCATGGCAACCCTCGACCCAGTCCTCGGCGCTGAGGTAGTCAAGGTTAAGCCACAGAACCGGGTTGGCCCGCGCGCGCATTGCCTCGACGTACGGCAAGGGCAACTGGCAGGCAAACGCGCCAATCACCACATCGGCAGGTTCCGCCGGCTGCCACTGCGCAGGCCAGGCACGCACTTCGACGCCCTCGTGCCATTGTTGCGCAACGCTGGCGTCAGCACCCGGACACATGGGCACGAAGGCATTCAGGTCATCCACCCACAGGCGCACCGCCAGTTCGTGCTCGGCGACCAGCTGCCGGGCCAACCGCCAGGTCACCCCAATATCGCCGTAGTTGTCGACGACGCTGCAGAAGATGTCCCAAGTGACTTTCATAGGTCCTGCCCTCGCCCTGCGCAAATCGGCGAATTCTGCGTTCAAATCGTCGCCGACAAAAGCGCTAATACTGAAAGATCGCCCGAGGCCATGCGACAATGGGGCCTCGTCCCGCCCTGCCAGGAGGCCGCCATGCCCCGCCACCGTGAATTGAAGATCACCCTCAAGCCACTGCAACTGATCCTGTGCGTGGCATTCGGCCTGTGGCTCGGCGCCGTGGCCATTGCCCTGAGCCTGTGGCTGGCCGCGCGCTGGTGGCCGGAGCAGGTGCAGCCGGTGGCTCAGGCCGTCGCCCCCACCCTCGCCCGCCCGGCAGCCCCTTCCGCGCAGCCGCTGGATGCGCAGGGCGAGATGTTCGAGCGCTACAAGGACATTTTGCACAAGCAAGAGATGCAGCAAGCCGCCGAAGCCGCCCAAGGCAACCCGCGCAACCTCAACAGCCCCAGGTGCCAGTTCTGGCTGTCGCAGAACCGTACGGCGCCGACCGACAAGAGCCAGGCCAACGTGCTGGAGTTCTGTTACTGATGGACAAGCCCAGCCTGTTGACGCGCATCGTCACCGCCCTGGAAACCGACATGGAGGTGCTGCGCCGCGCCGCCCAGACCGCCTACGAAACCGCCACCGCCGAAGAAAACATCGCCGAGAACAAGTACGACACGCTTGGCCTGGAAGCTTCGTACCTTGCCACCGGCCAGGCCAGGCGCACGGCCGAAATTCGTCAGGCACTGCTGATCTATCAGCAGCTGGCATTGCGTGATTATGACCCGGCGCGGGGGATACAGATTGGCAGCCTGGTGACCCTGGAAGATGAGCACGGCGAACAACGCTTGCTGTTCCTCGGGCCGGAAGCGGCCGGGTTGAAGATTGGCAAAGGCGCTGAACTGGTGACAGTCATCACCCCGCGATCGCCGCTGGGGCAGCAGTTGGTGGGCAAGAAAATCGATGATGAAGTGAGCCTTGGGGTACAGGCTTTCTTCATCATCCAGGTTGCCTAGTTGCTGACTAACGCATCGAACTTCGTCGCCAAGCCGCGCTCAGCGAACTGCTCCTGAACAAAATCGATGAACGCCCGGGTCTTGCCCGGCAGCAGCTTGTGCTCGGTGTAGTACAGGCTGATATGCCCATCATCCACATACCAGTCCGGCAACACCCGCTGCAGCAGCCCCGCCTCCAGGTACGGCACCGCAAACGGCAGGCTGACCAGGGCAATGCCCAAGCCCTGCTGGGCCACCGCGCAGGCCGCATCCGAGTCGCTCATGGTCATCGCCTGGCGCAACTGCAGGGGCTGCTGGTCCTGCCAGCGGCTGGTCAGCGGCCAGGAACGCACGCGGCCGGTCTGCGGTGAGCGAATCAGGATCCCGGCATGGCCTTGCAGCTTTTGCGGACCATCGATACCGGGGTGTTCGCTCAGATACTTGGGTGCCGCCACCAGCACCCGATGCGCCGGCGTCAGCTTGCGCGCCACCACTCCCAGCGGCAGCTCGAAACCACCGCCAATCGCGGCATCGAAGCCCTGGCCGATCAGGTCGACCTGGCGGTTGTCGAAATGCCAATCCGGGGTGATTGCCGGGTAGCGCCGCAAGAATTCGCCCAACAGAGGCAACACGTACAAGCGCCCGAACACAGTTCCCATGCTCACCCGCAACAGCCCGGCCGGCTGGCCCTCGGCGCTGGCCAGGTTGGCCACGGCGTACTGGATGGTACGAAAGCTGTCGCTGACCTCACCGAGAAAACGCTGCCCGGCTTCAGTCAGGGTCAGCTTGCGCGTACTACGCTGGAACAGCCGCACGCCGAGGCGCGCTTCCAATTGGGCAACGTGCTTGCCCACCGCCGCCGGGGTCAGGCTCAGACGGCGGGCCGCCTCGGCGAAACTACCGACCTCGGCGCTGCGGATGAAACACTCAAGGGCGTTGAAGGATTCCATGGCCATGATTACCAACCAAAGGTTTACTCTGCTGATAGCGATTGCCATCTTATCAGCAGGTAATCATCGGTCGATACTGCGCCCATCCAAGGCATTCGGCCTTGCTTCCAGCAGGAGATCAGCATGTCCAAGCAACTTACCCTCGAAGGCAAAGTGGCCCTGATTCAGGGCGGCTCCCGCGGCATTGGCGCCGCCATAGTCCGCCGCCTGGCGCGCGAAGGCGCACAGGTGGCCTTCACCTACGCCAGCTCCGAAGGCCCAGCCAACGCGCTGGTCGACGAAGTCAAGGCAGCCGGTGGCCAAGCCCTGGCGCTGCGCGCCGACAGCGCCGATGCCGCCGCCGTGCAACTGGCAGTCGACGACACCGTGAAAGCCTTCGGCCGCCTCGATATCCTGGTCAACAATGCCGGCGTACTGGCCGTGGCGCCGCTGATAGACTTCGACCTCGCCGACTTCGACCGCACCCTGGCCATCAACGTACGCAGCGTGTTCGTCGCCAGCCAGGCCGCCGCCCGCTACATGGGCCAGGGCGGGCGGATCATCAACATCGGCAGCACCAATGCCGAGCGCATGCCGTTTGCCGGCGGCGCACCCTACGCCATGAGCAAGTCGGCACTGGTCGGCCTGACCAAGGGCATGGCACGCGACCTTGGGCCGCAGGGCATTACCGTGAACAACGTGCAGCCTGGCCCGGTAGACACCGACATGAACCCGGCCAGCGGCGAATTCGCCGACAGCCTGATCCCGCTGATGGCCATCGGGCGCTATGGCCAGGTGGATGAAATCGCCAGCTTCGTGGCCTACCTGGCAGGGCCGGAGGCCGGTTACATCACCGGCGCCAGCCTGACCGCCGATGGTGGCTTTGCCGCCTGATAGACTGGGGGCCAGGTGCCCCCTGCTTCTTTTTCGAACACGAGAACCCCATGACCTCCCCGACCCTCAGCCGCGCGCTGATCCTACTGATGGCCACCGCCACCGGCCTGGCCGTGGCCAGCAATTACTACGCCCAACCCCTGCTGCACAGCATCGCCGAACAGTTCGGCCTGAGCACCGCCAGCGCCGGCAGCATCGTCATCGCCGCGCAGCTCAGCTACGGCGCCGGCCTGCTGTTGCTGGCACCCCTGGGCGACCTGTTCGAGCAGCGCCGCCTGATCGTGATCATGTCGGTGATCGCCACTCTGGGCCTGGTGATCAGTGCCTGCGCCCCCAGCCTGCCGTGGCTGATCCTCGGCACCGCGCTCACCGGCCTGTTCTCGGTGGTGGCGCAGATCCTCGTGCCGATGGCCGCCAGCCTGAGCGAGCCGCACCAACGCGGGCGCGCCGTGGGTACATTGATGAGCGGCCTGCTGCTGGGCATTCTGCTGGCGCGCACCGCCGCCGGCTTCATGGCCGAACTGGGCGGCTGGCGCAGCATCTACGTGCTGGCCGCGGTGCTGATGGCTATCACCGCCTTCGCCCTGTACCGCAGCCTGCCGCAACACCACAGCCATGCCGGGCTGAAGTACCCGGCGCTGATCGGCTCGGTGTTCCGCTTGTTCATCGAAGAGCCGGTGCTGCGCCTGCGCTCGCTGCTGGGGTTGCTGTCGTTCAGCCTGTTCGCCCTGTTCTGGACACCGCTGGCGTTCCTGCTGGCGCAACCGCCTTATCAGTATTCCGACGCGATCATCGGCCTGTTCGGCCTGGCGGGTGCGGCGGGTGCGCTGTCGGCCAACTGGGCCGGGCGCCTGGCCGACGGCGGCAAGGGCTCGCTGGGCACCACTGTGGGCCTGGTGGCGCTGCTGCTGTCGTGGGTACCGCTGGGCTTCGCGCAAAGCTCGCTGCTGGCGCTGCTGGTCGGCGTGCTGCTGCTCGACCTGGCCGTGCAGCTGGTGCACGTGAGCAACCAGAACGCGGTGATCGCGCTGCGCCCCGAAGCCCGTACCCGGCTGAATGCCGGCTACATCACCTGCTACTTCATCGGCGGCGCGCTGGGTTCGCTGCTGGGCACCCAGCTGTTCCAGCACCACGGCTGGATGGGGATCGTCACGGCGGGCCTGGCGATCGGTACCCTGGCGTTGCTGGTGTGGGGCTGGGCTCAGCGTAAACAGAAAACGCCTCATCCACCTGGGCCAGCTGACGTTCGCTCAGGACACCGGCCTGATAGTGCAGCTTGATCCACGCCAGCAGGTAGTCATAGCGCGCCTGGGCCAAGTCACGTCGGGTACTGGCCAGTTGCTGCTCGGCATTGAGCACATCGAGGTTGACCCGTTCGCCCCCCTGCACGCTCTTGCGGGTCGAGACCACCAGTGACTCGGACGCTGCCAAGGCCCGCGCGTAGGCCCGCAGCCGACTGGCGCCGGACTGGCAGGCGTTGTAGTGCTTGCGCAGCTCGATCAAAGCGCCACGGGTCTGCCCATCCAGCTCGTATTCGGCTTGCTCCAGGTGTCGGCTGGCCTGGCGGGTCGACGCCGACACGCCGCCGCCGGCGAACAACGGCACACTGACTTCGATGCCCACGGTGTTGGTGTCATAGCGCTGGTTGTAGGTATTGCCGCTGTCGGACTCCTGACGCCGCGAAGTGGCGAAGGCCGTGACCTTGGGCAGGTGCCCGGCACGGTTGCGTTCCACCTCGAAACGCGCCACTTCCAATGCCTGACGCGAAGACCCCAGTTGCGGATTGCTGGCCAGGGCCCGCGCCTGCCAGGCGTCATAACCGCTGGGTTCGACGCTGGGCAGGGCAAAGCCGGCACGCAACGGCGCCAGGTCCTCGACGCGCACCGCCGGTTCGCCGATCAGCGCGCCCAACTCGCGCAAGGCGGCATCCTGGTCGTTGCGGGCCTGGATCTCCTCGGCATCGGCCAGCTCGAAGCGCGCCTGGGCTTCGAGCACATCCGTACGCGTGCCTTCGCCCGCGTCGAACAACCGCCGGTTCTGCTGGAACTGCTGGCGGTAGGCCCGCTTGCTGGCGACGCTGATGGTGATCTGGTCTTCAGCGAACAACGCCTGGGTGTAGCTGCTCATCACCCGCACCAGCAGCTGCTGGCTCTGGTCGCGGAACGTCTCGTCGGCGAACAGCGCCTGGGCGACGCCTTTGCGGTAGGCCGCATAGGCTTCGTAGTCGAACAGCGGCTGCTGGAGGATGAAGCTCGAACCCATGCTGTTGTAGTGGCGGTGCTCTTGCTGACGGCGCGAATCCCCCAGGTACTTCACCTCGGAGTCGTTGCGGCCTTTGTTGTAGTTGTACGACAGGCTCGGCAGCAGGCCGGCGCGGCCGATGGCGCGATACTCCTGGCCAGCCTCGCGGGCCTTGAAGGCGGCCAGGTAGGTCGGGTCGCGGCGCAGGGCCTGCTCGTAAATCTGGAACGGCCCCATGGCTGCCAGGGCAACGCCAGGCAGCCAGGCGCAGGCCGCCAGCAGCCCGATCAATGGAAGGTTCTTCACAGCGCGGTCCTTATTGTTCGGTCAAGGCAGTGCCTGCGCGGTCGAGCAGCGGCTTGAACAGGTAGTTGAGCAGTGAGCGCTCGCCGGTACGCACAAACAGCTCGGCTGGCATCCCCGGGCGGATGGTCAGCCCCTGCAGGCGCGCCAAGGCCTCGGCACTGACCGTACTGCGCAGCACGTAGTAAGGCTGGCCGCTACGCTCGTCGATCAACTGGTCGGCCGACAACAGCGTCACTTCCCCGCTGACCCGAGGCGTGCGATTCTGGTTGAAAGCGGTGAAGAGGATGTCCACCGGCAACTGCAGGGCAACCTTGTCTATCAGATTCACCGGCAGGCGCCCTTCCACTTCCAGCGCGGCGCCCTGGGGGACGACTTCCAGTAGCGTATCGCCAGCCCTCACCACCGCGCCTTCGGTGTGCACGCCGAGGTTGACGGCGATACCGTCGGCTGGCGCGAGGATTTCGCTGTGCTGCAAGGCAAAGCGCGCAGCGTTCATCTGCTGCTCCAGGGTCGCGGCCTTGACCTGGGCTTCGGCCAGCTGGCTGCGCACCTCTTTCTGGTATTCCTCACGGCGCTGCTGCAGATTGAACCGGGCTTCGACGATCACCTGCTCCAGGCGTGCGCTGTCACCGGCGTTCTGCGCCAGGTCGCGTTGCACCTGGGACAGCTGGCGCTGGTACTCCAGCACGCGGTTGCGCGGGATGTAGCCGTCGCCTGCCAGTGGCCGCAGGTTGTCCAGTTGCTCACGCAGCGAGTTTGCCTGGGCTTGCAGGTCGCCACGGGCCCGGCGCATACCGGCCAGTTGGCCCTGTGAGCCCTCGATACTGGCCGCCAACGCGCCCTGCTCGCGGGCCTGGGCCTGGCGACGGCTGTCGAACAGTTGGCGCTGACTTTCCAGGATCAGACCGAGCCCGGCATCGTCGTTGGCCAGCAAGTCAGCCGGAAACGCCACCTGGCCCAGGTTGTCGCGCTCACCCTGCCAGCGTGCCAGGCTGGCGCGCGCCATGCGGTACTGGGCCTGCAGCGCCTCGACATCAGCCCGCGCCTGGGTGGGATCGAGCCGGAACAGCGGCTCGCCGTGATGAACCTGCTGACCCTCACGGACCAGAATCCGACTGACCACACCGCCGGCCATCGACTGCACCGCCTTGCGCTTGCCCGACACCACCACTGTGCCCTGCACTGGCACGCCCTGATCGAGCGGCGCCAGGCTGGCCCAGGCCATGAAGCCGCCAAAACCGACCAAGGTCAGCAGCCAGCCCAGGCGAACATGGAAGCGCGCATCGCGTTGATGCCGGCTCATGCGCCACCTCCGGCCTGCAAGGGGCGCGGCGCCGGGGCCTGGCCCATGGCGTGGAGGATGTCGCGAGCCGGGCCGAAGCCTTGCATGCGCCCCTCATGCAGCACCAACAACTTATCGGCCTGGGCCAGCGCGGCGCTGCGATGGGTCACCAGCACCACGGTGCGGCCCAGTGCCTTGAGTTGGGCCAGGGCGTTGGCCAGCGCGGTCTCGCCGTGGCTGTCGAGGTTGGAGTTGGGTTCGTCCAGCACGATCAGGCAAGGGTTGCCGTACAGCGCACGGGCCAAAGCGATGCGTTGCTTCTGGCCACCGGACAGGTCGACACCTGCCTCACCCAGGCGTGTGTCATAGCCTTGAGGCAGCCGCAAAATCAGTTCGTGGACACCGGCCAGGCGCGCCGCCTCGACCACCTGCTGGCCATCGAGGTCGCCGAAACGGGCGATGTTTTCTGCGATGCTGCCGCGCAACAGTTCGATGCCCTGTGGCAGGTAGCCGATATGCGGGCCAAGCGCCTCGCGATCCCACTGGGCGAGTTCGGCGCCATCGAGCCGGATATGGCCACTGCGGGCTGGCCAAACGCCCACCAGCAGCTTGGCCAGCGTCGACTTGCCCGAGCCTGACGCCCCCAGCACCCCCAACAGTTCACCGGCGGCCAAGGTGAAGTCGACCTGCTGCAAGGTGACCCGCTCGCGCCCAGGCGGCCCTGCGCTGATCTGCTCCACCGCCAGTCGCCCGCTAGGCACCGGCAACGGCATCGGCGCGGGCGGCTCCGGGTGTGCGCGCAACAAGCCGTCCAGGCGCTGGTAGGCCAGCTTTGCCCCGCTCCACTGCTTCCACACCGCGAGCAACTGGTCGATCGGCGCCAGTACCCGGCCCATGAGGATGGAACCGGCGATCATCATCCCAGGGGTCATCTGCCCGTCGATCACCAGCAGGGCGCCGAGCCCCAGGACCAGCGATTGCAGGCACAAGCGCAGGCCCTTGCTGGTGGCGCTGATCACCGCCGTGGTGTCGCTGGCCTGGTTCTGCAGGTCGAGGAAACGCCCATGCTGGGCGAACCAGCGTCGGCGCAGCGCTGCGAGCATGCCCATGGCCTGGATGCTCTCGGCACTCTGCAACTGACTGCCGGCCAACAGCGTCGATTGCTGCTGCACAGCACTGGCCTCGGCCAGGGTGGCGTGGGTCAGGCGTTCGTTGAGCGCGGCCAGGGCGATCAGCAACACGGCACCGCCGCTGGCCATCAGCCCCAGCCAGGGGTTGAAGACGAAGATCACCGCCAGGTAGATCGGAAACCACGGCGCGTCGAAGAACGCGAACAGTGCCGGCCCGGTAACGAATTGGCGCAATTGCGCGAGGTCATTCAAGGCCTGGCCCGCGGCGCCATCACGCTGGCGCAAGTTGCGCTCGAAGGCGGCGCGGTAAACCTGCAGGTTGAAACTTTTCTCCAGCTGATTGCCCACGCGAATAACAATAAAACTGCGCACCGCTTCCAACGCGCCAATATAGATGAAGAAGCCGACCACCATTAGGGTCAATAACCACAAAGTTGTAATACTCTGCGAGCTCAGTACACGGTCGTACACTTGCAGCATATAAATAGAAGGCACCAGCATAAGGAGGTTGATCAATGCCGTGAAACAGCCAACACTGACCAGCGTTGACTTGTAATCGCCGAGTGCCGCCCACAAGGGCGCCCCGGGCTGTTTGCTCGGTAGTTTCATGTTTCACCCTTATTCACCTGGAACTTGCATGAAGTTCCAGGCCGGGGTTATGGGTCCTGGCGTTCGAGCACCAGGTGTGTGCCGTCTGCGCGGGTTCCGGTGTAGTGCCCGGCCCCCTGGCGGCTGAAATGCACGGCCTGGCTGCCGTCGGCACCGACCAAGGCCAGCGTGTCCGGCGTCACCAGCCAAGTACCGGGGCGCAGGCCCAAGAGGCGTTCGGCGCACACCAGGTCGCCATTCAGTTCGCCGTCGCTGGCACCCAGATGCAGCGCGCAAACCGACGCCGGTTGCAAGTCACAATACAGTTGCCAACGACCGGCCAGTTGCGCGGCATTGGGGAGAAGCAGACTGCTCGCCATACAGACCTCGGTGATCACCATCAAGGGGATCGCGCCCAGCGCGATCATTCGCTCGAACCTTCTCATGCCTCGACCTCGCCAGCCAGAAGGGCGACGCGTGAGCGCCGCCCCGTGCATCAGACCACGATGTCGGTGACAGCGGCCTGGCCAACGGTGGTCACCAGGAAATCAGCCAGGCTGTTCCCAGTGAAGTCGATGGCCAGGCTGCCCAGGTGAGTCGCCTGGTCGTAGCTCAGCAGCGCCTCCCCGGCTTGGCCGGTAAAGGCGTTGACGAACTGCAGCGGCAGCTTGTTTACGGCGAATGCGGCGATCGCCGACAGGTCGATCTTGTCCTGACCGGAGGTGAAATCCATGATCCGGTCCGGCGCCGCCCGCGTGGAGTCGCTGACCGCCGCGAACACGAAGGTGTCCGCGCCAGCGCCGCCCCACAGCTGGTCGCCGCCACCCGCGCCGTAGATGATGTCGTTGCCGGCACCGCCTTTGAGCACGTTGGCCACGCCATTGCCGATCAGCAGATCGTTGCCGGCCCCGCCAAAGGCGTTCTCGACCGTTACACCCTTGGCGATCGACACGTTGCCGACCATGCCACCGACGTCGGAGAACGAGGCTTCGTTGAGGTTGATCTTCTGGTTCTGGGTGAACCCGGAGAAGTCCAGGGTATCGTTACCGCCCCCATCCCACACCGCGAACACCACTTTCGACGAGGCCGAGGTAGCCGAGTAGAAGTCGCGATCAGCGGTTGAGTTGAAGCCGTACACGGTATCCCCCGAACGGGTCGCGTAGTTGGCCCCGTAGAGCTTCTGGATCGCCGCGATGTCGTCCATCAACGGCGCCGAGGCATAGTACTGCCCGCCGGCCTTGATGAAGTTCTGCCCGGTATTGCTCTCGCTCCAGTAGCTCATGACGCTGTAGCCGCGGGTGTCCTGGGCGTACGAGGCGTCCTTGTAGGTCGGGTAACCCTCTCCGGCGTTGTAGTCGCCAGGGTGGGACAGCCCGAGTACGTGGCCGATCTCGTGGGTGAGGGTCTGGCGCCCGTAGTTGCCGGTGTCGGGGTTGACGTTGACCTGGTAGTCACGGCTGATCAGGTACCAGGACTCGCCCTTGTGCGAACCCGGCTGGTTGAACGGCAGGTAGGCGAAGGCAGCGCCACCGCTGCTGCCGTCGCTGTAGTTGCCGAAGGTCATGTGACCGTCGCCTCCCGAAGCGGCCTCGGTGAAGGTCACCTTGGCCACGTCCGCCCACGACTGCATGGCCAGTTTGGCCTGGGCTTTCTGCTGCACCGAGAAGGCGCTGAAGCTGCCCAGGTCACGGCTGTAGAAGTCCGACGGTGCGCGGTTGAGGAAGGTGTAGCTGAGGCTGATGGTGCCGTCCTTGTTCACATCCTGCCAGGCTGCGCCATCGCGCAGCAGTTGGGTGGCCGCCTGGTCGACGGTAAACGAGGGTTTGCCATTGACGTTCGCGCCACCGCGATCGTATTGATGGCCAAAACCATTGATCAGCCCGAATGCGCTGCTGGGCCCTTGCGGCTGCACGGCGGCACCCGCAGAAACAATGGCACTTGCTTTGACTTTCGACATACAGACACTTCCTTGTTTACAAAAAAGCAGTAGATGTCCGACAGGATTCTCCCACCTTGGCGAGAGCATCCTGTCACTCGCCCTTATGAGGCGCAAAAAAACTGACACATAATGAAACTTCATGTCCAGCGCTTTTGAAAACTTTTATTCAAAAATGAATAACGCAAGCGGTTTTATTGTTTGCGCAAACGACGGAGAACTAAAACCAAACCCTTCATACGAAGAATGACCGACAAGTTTTATTCAATTAATGGAAGTTTGATTATAAAAAAGCGACATACTGGCAAAGTGCGACGAAGCACCACACGACCCTCCGTCGCCTGATCGTTGACTTGACCGCTAATGGGGCGCTCAGTAGGCGCTGGTCAATGCCCTATCCCTGAAGGATCATTCAATGACAAGACTCACGGTGCAATCCGGCGACTTCTTGCAAGGTGAAGGCGAGTTTCGCAATGGATCGCTCACACTCAAGACCCCGCGCAGCCCCTCGCCTGGCGAGCGCATCTCGCTTACCCGTATCACTGACCTGCAGCTGGCCAGCCTGGAATCCAGCCGCAGCTTGAGTTCCGCCCTTGGCTGGGGTGTGGCCGGTGCCCTGGTGGCAGGCCCGGTGGGCCTGATTGCCGGGCTCTGGCTGGGCGGCAAGGAAGAAGAAGCCACGTTCCTGGCCACATTCAAGGATGGGCGTAAACTGCTGGCCATCACCGATGGCAAGACCTGGTCGAAGATCGACGACAGCTGGCGCCAGCATCGGCGTCCGGCTGCTGGTGATTGATCACCTTCGCGCTTACTGGGTGATTATCGCCTGATATTATGGGCGTTTTTGACTGCACCGGCCTCTTCGCGGATGAATCCGCTCCTACGGGTATCACGGCCTGTAGGAGCGGATTCATCCGCGAAAGGGCCACTGCATTCTCCGCCCATAAGGAATTCGCATGCCCCTGCCCTCCCCCCGCCTGCCCCTGAGCCTGCTCAGCCTGGGCCTGGCCCTTCACAGCCCCCATGGATGGGCAGAAGGCAGCGTGACCCTCACCCCGGTGCAGGTCTCCGACACCTACGGCACCGACGGCTATCAAGCGCGAGAGGCCGCAGTAAGCGGTTTCCAACCCGCCCCCCTGCTCGACACCCCAGCCTCGGTCAGCGTGTTCAGCCAGCAACTGATCGAAGACCGCCAGGTGCGCAAGCTCAGCGAAGTGCTGCAAAGCGACGCCTCGGTCGGCGAGAGCTATGCCCCGATTGGCTATTACGAAAACTTCAACGTCCGCGGCTTCGAGCTGAACGCCGCCAGCAGCTACCGCATCAACGGCCAGACCATCGCCGGCGAGCAGAACGTGGCGCTGGAAAACAAGCAGCAGATCGAGCTGCTCAAAGGCCTGTCCGGCCTGCAAAGCGGTGTGTCGGAACCTGGCGGCTTGATCAACTACGTGACCAAGCGCGCCGAGGATGTGCGCAGCGTCACGGTCTCCACCAACGAGCACGGCGAGCGTTACCTGGCAACAGACCTGGGCGGCTGGTTCGGCAGCGAGCGGCAGTTCGGCCTGCGCGCCAACCTCGCCCATGAGGACATCCGCTCGTACGTCGACCACGCCGACGGCAAGCGTGACTTCGCCTCGCTGGCCTTCGACTGGCAGATCAGCCCCGACGCCACCCTGCAGCTGGATGCCGAATACCAGCACCGCGAACAACGCTCGGTACCGGGCTACCAGCTGCTCGGCGGCAGCCAAGTGCCACACGGCATCGACCCCGATGACCGGCTGGCCTACCAGCACTGGGCCAAACCGGTGCAGAACGATTCGCTGAACCTCGGAGGGCGCTTCCAGTACCGCTTCAACGATGCCTGGAGCGGCACCCTGAGCGCCTCACGCAGCAAGGTGGTGATCGACGACTACAGCGCGTTCGCCTGGGGCAGTGAGGGCGGCTGGCAGTCGCACTTCAGCCCGAAAGGCGATTACGACATCTACGACTTCCGCAGCCCCGACGACACCCGCCGCACCGACGAAGCCCAGGCCGTGCTCAACGGCCATTTCGACGCGCTTGGCGTGGGCCATGAGCTGACCGTAGGCACCAGCGCGCAACGTCGCACGCTGGATCAGCGCCCTTACTACAACGAGCTGGTCGGCAGCGGCAATATCTACACCGGCGCGCCTGCCGTGGAACCCTCCGGCCGGCCCATCGGTGCCAGCGAGCGGCGTCTGGACAGCCGCCAGTACGGTGTGTTCGTCAGTGACCGCATCAGCTTCAACGAGCAATGGCAGACCGTGCTGGGCGCCCGTGAAGTGCGGCTGGACGAAAAGACCTGGGACGAAAACGGCGTGGCCGGGCGCCATACCCGGCAATACCAGCTGCTGCCCAATGCCGCATTGATCTACAAGCCGCGCCCCGACACCACGCTGTATGCCAGCTACGCCAAAGGCCTTTCAAGCGGTGGCACCGCCCCGTGGTTTGCCAGCAACGCGGCCGAGATCCTCGCCCCTACCCTGTCGCACCAACTGGAGCTCGGCATCAAGCGCGACTGGCAAGGCATGAGTTTCAGCGCCGCGCTGTTCCAGATCCGCCAGGCCTACCAGTACGCCCGCCCGCAAGAGGATGGCAGTTTCACCTACGTGCAGCAGGGCCAGCAGAAGAACATCGGCCTGGAGCTCGGCGCCAGCGGTTGGGTAACGTCGAACCTGCAGATTCAGGCCAGTGCCGCAGCGATTCGCGCACGGGTCGAGAACAGCGGTACCGAGGCTTACGAAGATCATCAAGCGATCAACGTGCCGCGTCTTCGCGCCGCTGTGCAGGCCGATTACAGCCTGCCGGTTCCAGGCCTGGCATTGCTCGCCGGGGCTCGCTACAGCGCCAGCAAATATGCGAGCCAGGCTGGCAACGTCGAAGTCGGCGGGTACACCGTGTTCGATGTCGGCAGCCGGTATCGCACGCGCATTGGGGGGTATGACACGGTGCTGCGGCTGACCGTGGACAACGTGTTCGACAAGCGCTATTGGCGGGATGTGGGGGATTATCTGGGGGACAACTATTTGTTCCAAGGGGCGCCGCGCACGGCTCGGTTGTCGGCTTCGGTGAGTTTCTAGGGCTAGGCATGACAGCTTCAGCGCTCTTGGGATCGAGCGCCGCCCGCGCGGCGCATCGCGGATGAATCCGCTCCCACATTTTTTGCAACGTGCCATGGCCTGATAGGCCATAGTTGTCAGCCTTGTTGGCACGAACCGATTTCTTGGTTGGCGCTGCCGTCGCCCCGCAAATCTTCAGCCATGAGCCAAGGCTGGCAACCATGTTCTGACTGGAATGGCGCGTTGCAACAAACTGTAGGAGCGGATTCATCCGCGATGCGCCGCGCGGGCGGCGCTCGATCTCAAGGGCGCAAACGAGCTTGTGACTAGCACCTACCAGCCCCAGCACATAAAAAAAACCCGGCCATCAAGGCCGGGCAGGTACACCCAAAGGAGCAAAACAAGGTGTCAGGGTTGGGAATGCGTTGAGGCTCAGGCCACCGCTGCCAGCTTGGCCTTGGCCTGGTTGATGCCTTTTTCAAAGAAGTCGCCGCTCATGTTCAAGCCTTCGGCATGGATGAAGTTCACATCGTGGATGCCGATGAACGCCATCACCTGACGCAGGTACGGTTCCTGGTGGTCACTGGTGGCGCCGGCGTGGATGCCGCCACGGGCAGTCAGGACGATGGCGCGCTTGCCGGTCAGCAGGCCTTGCGGGCCGGTCGGGGTGTACTTGAAGGTGATGCCGGCACGCAGCACGTGGTCCAGCCAGGCCTTCAGGGTGCTGGGGATGGTGAAGTTGTACATCGGCGCAGCCATCACCAACACGTCGGCGGCGAGCAATTCATCGGTCAATTCGTTGGAACGCGCCAGAGCGTCCAGTTCGGCGGCGCTGCGCTGATCTTCGGGCTTCATCCAGCCGCCGAGCAGATTGGCGTCCAGGTGCGGTACCGGGGTCACGGCCAAGTCACGCACGGTGATCGCGTCAGCCGGATGTGCCGCTTGCCATTGCTCGATGAAGTCACGGGTCAGTTGACGGGAAACGGAATCCTGCTGGCGGGCGCTGCTTTCGATGATCAGTACGCGGGACATGGGGTGCCTCCATCGGCAAATAGGGTGCGATTCGATGGAGGTGAGATTAAGGCTTGACCTATCGATAAAAAAGCGTAAAAAGTGGGTTCAATCTATCGATTAATCCGTTTTATTGCGCTTTGCAGTCCAGCGCGATGCGCAGCTTGATGATCTGCCGGTTGAACTTGGCCGTTACGTCCACGCTTTTGCCTGCCGGTACGTTGACCCGGCGCACCCGTGGCGCCTCGGGGCCATTGCGGAAAGTTACCTTGCAGGCCGCCGGCACTTGCCCATAGTTGTTCAGGGTGATGGCACCAATGTCGTAGGCGGTGTCGTAGGCTGTGTAGTCCAGCTTGACCCCGGTCAGTTCCTTCTCCACGTCGATGGGGTAAGCCATGGCCGCAAGGGGCAGGCACATCAGTATTGCCGCACAACATTTCTTCATGGGGCGCTCTCCTTGAAAGAGCGCAGCTTAGGACAACAGGAGCCAAAGATGAAAGCGCCGCGCGTAACCCTGGATCAGTGGCGGACCCTGCAGGCAGTGGTCGATCACGGTGGGTTTGCCCAGGCCGCCGAGGCCCTGCACCGTTCGCAGTCGTCGGTCAGCTACACGGTGGCGCGCATGCAGGAGCAACTGGGCGTACCGCTGCTGCGCATCGATGGCCGCAAAGCGGTGCTGACCGAAGCCGGCAACGTGCTGCTGCGCCGCTCGCGGCACCTGGTCAAGCAGGCCAGCCAGCTGGAAGACCTGGCCCACCACATGGAGCAAGGCTGGGAGGCCGAGGTGCGCGTGGTAGTCGATGCCGCCTACCCCAGCGCCCGCCTGGTACGCGCCCTGGCCGCGTTCATGCCGCAGAGCCGCGGTTGCCGGGTGCGCCTGCGTGAAGAGGTGTTGTCGGGGGTCGAGGAAGTGATGCACGAAGGCATCGCGGACCTTGCCATCAGCAGCTACAGCATCGGCGGCTACCTGGGCACAGAGCTGAGCGCGGTGGAATTCGTCGCCGTCGCCCACCCCGAGCACAGCCTGCACCGGCTGGGCCGGGACATCACCTTCCAGGACCTGGAAAGCCAGCTGCAGGTGGTGATCCGCGACTCGGGTCGCTCGCAGCCGCGCGATGTCGGCTGGCTCGGCGCCGAGCAGCGCTGGACCGTCGGCAGCCTGGGCACCGCCACCACCTTCGTCAGCAGTGGCCTGGGCTTTGCCTGGCTGCCACGCCACATGATCGAACGCGAGCTGCGCGACGGCGTGCTCAAGCCATTGCCGCTGGATCAGGGTGGCAGCCGTCACCCACTGTTCTACCTTTATTCGAGCAAAGAGAAGACCCTGGGCCCGGCCACGCAGATTCTCATCGACCTGCTGCGCAATTTCGACACTGCGCCCCTGGACGTGCCCTTCGCAGCCCCCCCACAAGCCTGAGAGGACCGCGCCCATGGCCTATTTCGAACATGAAGGATGCTCGCTGCATTATCAGGAATACGGCCAGGGCGAACCCCTGGTGCTGCTGCATGGCCTGGGTTCCAGCAGCCAGGACTGGGAGCTGCAGGTGCCGGAGCTCAGCAGCCACTACCGGGTGATCCTGATGGACATCCGCGGCCACGGCCGCTCCGACAAGCCGCGCGACGGCTACCAGATCGCCACCTTCAGCGCCGACCTGCTGGCCCTGCTGGAACACCTGCAGACGGGACCGGTGCACTTCGTCGGCCTGTCCATGGGCGGCATGGTCGGCTTCCAGTTCGCCGTCGACCACCCGCAATGGCTGCGCAGCCTGTGCATCGTCAACAGCGCCCCCGAAGTCAAACGCCGTACCCGCAGCGACTGGCTGTGGTGGGCCAAGCGCTGGAGCCTGGCGCGCATCCTCAGTGTCGAAACGGTGGGCAAGGGCCTGGCCGAGCGCCTGTTCCCCAAGCCCGGCCAGGCCGATCTGCGCCGCAAGATGGCCGAGCGCTGGGCGCGCAACGACAAGCGCGCCTACCTCAAGAGCTTCGATGCCATCGTCGACTGGGGCGTGCAGGAACGCATCGGGCAGATTCACTGTCCCACGCTGGTGATCGCCGCCGACCACGATTACACCCCGGTACAACTTAAACAGCGCTATGTGGCCCTGATGCCCCAGGCAAGGCTGGTAGTCATCGACGATTCCCGGCACGCTACACCCCTCGATCAACCCGAGGTCTTCAACCAGACGCTGTTGCAGTTCCTCGCAGCCGCTTCCACCTCTCAAGGATCTTTGAGCCCATGCTGAAAAAACTCCTGCTCGCCGCCTGTTCGGTTGCCTTCGCCACCAGCGTCATGGCCTCCGACAAGACCCCTCACGTGTTGCTGGACACCAGCTTCGGTCAGGTCGAAATCGAGCTCAATGCAGAAAAAGCGCCGATCAGTACCAAGAATTTCCTGGCGTACGTCGACAGCGGTTTCTACAACAATACGATCTTCCACCGCGTAATCCCGGGCTTCATGGTGCAGGGCGGCGGCTTCACCGAGCAGATGGTGCAAAAGCCGACCCAGGACCCGATCCGCAACGAAGCCAGTAATGGCCTGCAGAACACCCGCGGCACATTGTCGATGGCGCGTACCTCCGACCCGAACTCTGCCACCAGTCAGTTCTTCATCAACGTCGCTGACAACGATTTCCTCAACCCCGGCCGTGACCGTGGTTATGCGGTATTCGGTAAGGTGACCAAGGGTATGGAAGTGGTCGACCAGATCGTCAATTCGCCCACCACCGTCAAGAAAGGCATGCGCGATGTGCCGGCCGACCCGGTGTTCATCAAGTCCGCCAAACGCATCGACTGACCGCAGGCTTCACAGGGACGTGAAACCGCCTGAGGGTCGGGTTGAACAGGAGTGTTGTCACCCATGCTGTACCGCCGTTTCGAGCAACTGATCGACATTTTCCGCGACGCGCCCAGCGAGTCGCCGCCCACCCAGGTGTGGCCGTTCTATCTGTATTATCTGCGCCAGGTATGGCCGAGCTTCCTCGCCCTGCTGGTGGTCGGTCTGTTCGCCTCGCTGATCGAGGTGGCGATGTTCAGCTACCTCAGCCGCATCATCGACCTGGCCCAGGGCACGCCCAACGCCAACTTCTTCAGCGAACATAGCGGCGAGCTGATCTGGATGCTAGTGGTGATCCTGCTGCTGCGGCCAATCTTCTTCGGCCTGCACGACCTGCTGGTGCACCAGACCATCAACCCCGGCATGACCAGCCTGATCCGCTGGCAAAACCACACGTATGTGCTCAAGCAGAGCCTGAATTTCTTCCAGAGCGACTTCGCCGGGCGCATCGCCCAGCGCATCATGCAGACCGGTAACTCGCTGCGCGATTCGGCTGTGCAGGCAGTGGATGCGCTGTGGCATGTGCTGATCTATGCGATCACATCGCTGGTGCTGTTCGCCGAAGCCGACTGGCGGCTGATGCTGCCGTTGCTGGTCTGGATCGGCGCCTACGTGGCCGCCCTGCTGTACTTCGTGCCACGGGTGAAGGAACGTTCGGTGATTTCCTCCGATGCCCGCTCCAAGCTGATGGGGCGCATCGTCGACGGCTACACCAACATCGCCACGCTCAAGCTGTTCGCCCACACCGATTACGAGCAGCAGTACGCCCGTGAAGCGATCCGCGAACAGACCGAAAAAACCCAGCTGGCATCGCGGGTGATCACCAGCATGGACGTGGTCATCACCACCCTCAACGGCTTGCTGGTGGTCACCACCACGGGCCTGGCGCTGTGGCTGTGGAGCCAGTCGCTGATCACCGTCGGCGCCATTGCCCTGGCCACTGGCCTGGTGATCCGCATCGTCAACATGTCGGGCTGGATCATGTGGGTGGTCAACGGCATCTTCGAGAACATCGGCATGGTCCAGGATGGCCTGCAGACCATCGCTCAGCCCGTCACCGTTACCGACAAACCCAACGCCCAGCCGCTGAAAGTCACCCGTGGCGCTGTGCGTTTCGACGATGTCGACTTTCATTACGGCAAGGCGCGCAACGTGATCGAGGCGCTGAACCTGGTTATCCGCCCGGGCGAGAAAATCGGCCTGATCGGCCCGTCCGGCGCCGGCAAGTCGACCCTGGTCAACCTGCTGCTACGCCTTTACGACGTGCAAGGTGGGCGCATCCTGATCGATGGCCAGGACATCGCCGACGTGACCCAGGCCAGCCTGCGCGCGCAGATCGGCATGATTACCCAGGACACTTCGCTGCTGCACCGCTCGATCCGTGACAACCTGCTCTACGGTCGCCCGGACGCCAGCGAGGCTGAGTTGCGCGAAGCGGTGCGCCGGGCGCGTGCCGATGAGTTCATTCCGCAACTGTCGGACGCCCAGGGGCGCACCGGCTTCGACGCGCATGTGGGTGAGCGTGGGGTCAAGCTGTCCGGCGGCCAGCGCCAGCGCATCGCCATTGCCCGGGTGCTGCTGAAGAACGCGCCAATTCTGATCATGGACGAAGCGACCTCAGCGCTCGATTCGGAAGTCGAAGCAGCCATCCAGGAAAGCCTGGAAACCCTGATGCAAGGCAAGACCGTTATCGCCATCGCTCACCGCCTCTCGACCATCGCGCGCATGGACCGCCTGGTGGTGCTGGACCAGGGTCATGTCGTCGAGAGCGGCAGCCACAGCGAATTGCTGGAACAACAAGGGCTGTATGCCCGCTTGTGGCACCACCAGACGGGTGGCTTCGTCGGCGTGGATTGATTCCACGCCTGCCCCTCACTTCCCTGCCTGCTGCAAGAAAGCCTGGGCACGGGAATCCTGCCCATAGGCAACATTGATACGCAGCCACTCGCTGCCAGCGCCTTCAAAATCGAAGGCGCTGCCCGGGGTGAGCAGCACGTCATGCTGCAATGCCAGCTGTTCAAGGCTGGCGAAGTCGCGCCCCGGCACCCGCGCCCAGACGAACATGCCGCCGTAGGGCTCGCAGAACACTTGCCAGCCGTACTGTTCGAGCTGCCCAAGCAGCTTGGCCATGTGCTGCGCCAGCCGCCCTCTCAACCGCTGCGTGCTTTTGCGGTAGCTGCCATTGGCCAGCATCTGCCCCACCACCTGCTCGGCGAAGAGCGAGGTGCCGATGCCGCTGACCATTTTCAGCTCGGCCAGTTGTGTCAGCAGCGGTGGTTCGGCCACCAGGTAACCGACGCGTAGCGAACTGCTCAGCGTCTTGGAAAAACTGGCCATGTAGATCACCCGCTGCTCACTGTCGAGGGTAGCCAGGCGCGTGGCCGGCCCCTCCTGGAAGTCGGCGTAGATATCATCCTCGACGATGCGCAGATCATGTTCACGGGCCAGCTCCAGCAGGCGGTAGGCTACCTTGGGCGTCAGGCTCGTCCCGGTCGGGTTCTGGTACAGGCTGTTGATGAACAGGCAGCGCGGCCGGTGCTCGACCAACAGGCGTTCGAGTACGGCGATATCCGGCCCGACCACCGTGCGCGGCAGCGGCAGCATGCGCACTTGATGCTGGCGCAGCAGGTTGTACAGGTTGTAGTAGCCGGGATTTTCCACCAGCACCGTGTCGCCGGGGCGCAGCAGCGTGCGCACCAGCAGGTCGAGGGCATGGCTGGCGCCCTGGGTGGTGAGGATGTGTTCGGGGTCGGCGGCGATGTCCAGGCGTGCCAGGCGCTTGTGCAGTTGCAGGCGCAGACTGGCAAGGCCCTGTGGCGGGCAGTAGTCGAACAGGTCCTGCGGGTTGCCGCGACTGACTTGACGGATGACCTGGGCCAGTTCGGTATCCGCGCGCCAAGCGCTGGGCAGCCAGCCGCAACCGAGCTTGAGCAACTGGTCATGGCCCTCGCGGAACTGGCGCCAGCTGCCGTCCCCGGCCTCGCCCCACGCGGGCGTATCGTCAGCGGCCAAGCCGGGTTTGCGTTCAGCGACAAAGAAGCCGGTGCCGTGGCGGGCCTCTAGCCAACCACTGGCGACCAGGCGGTCGTAGGCTTCGATCACGCAGGAAGCACTGACGGCCTGGTCGCGGGCCAAGGCACGGATCGATGGCAAGCGTGCGCCGGGGCGCAGGCGTTGTTTTTCGATCCAGGCTTGCAAGTGGTCGGTGAGCTGCTGGACCAGGGGGATTGGGCTTTGGCGGTCTAGAGGCAGGTGCATGGCTTCAGTGTTTGGTGGTTTTGAGCGAACAGTTAAGCATAAACGGATGGGTGGTGTGCCTTGTTGAGGGATCTGCCTGGGAGCACTGTCTCCTAAAAAACCAGGATCAACCCATGCCCCCGCGCTCCAACCCCGCCCTGCTGGCCTTCGCCCTGTGCCTGATCACCCTGGCAGTCAACCTGCAGGCCCCGCTCTACATCACCTACGCCGACCTCTCCGGCCAAGGCGCCGCCGCCACGGCGGTAGCCTTTTCCGCTTACGTGGTCGGGGTGCTCCCAGTGCTGCTGGCCCTGGGCGGCCTGGCCGACCGGGTCGGGCGGCGGCCGCTGATCATCGCTGCCCTGCTGCTATCGATGCTGGCGACCCTGCTCATGCTGCTGGCTCCTGGCCTTGAGACCTTGGCCCTGGCGCGACTGGTGCTGGGCCTGGGCACGGGCCTGGCAACAGCCACGGCGACGGCCTACATGGGCGAGTTGATGGGTGGCGACTGCGGCGCCCGCGCCGCCAACTGGGTTACCGCTAGCACCTCGCTGGGCTTTGGCCTTGGCGCAGCGCTGACCAGCCTGTTTCTGCTGCGCGGGCCAAGCCTGACGCCAGGCAGTTTCCACCTGCAACTGCTGCTGGCCGGCATCGCCCTGGTACTGGCCTGGCGCCTGCCCGACCCGCGCCCGACACAACGTGGCGCCATGCTGCGCCTGCCTTTCTACCCTCCTGGCAGCGTGGTGTATGGCCTCGCCATTTTGCTGGCCTGGGCTGGCACCGGCCTGGTCATCGCCTTGCTGCCGGGCATATTGCGCCAGCACGGCCTGAGCGCCTGGTCGGGCTTCTCGACCTTTTGCGTCACCAGCTGCGGCCTGCTCTTTCAGCCCCTTGCCCGACGCCTACCCAGCAAAAAAGCCACGCTGTTGGGCATGGCGATCCTGCCGTGCAGCTACGCGCTGCTGGCCTGGGGCGCCAATGCAGGTCAGCTGAGTGCCGTACTGCTGGGCGCGGTGGCAGCCAGCAGCGCCTGCTATGGCTTCATCTACCTGGGCGGGCTGGCCGCGGTGAACCAGCTGGCGGGCAGCGAGAAGACCCGGGCCAGTGCCGGATTCTTCCTGCTCGCTTACCTGGGGTTCAGCGTCCCTGTGATCTTCACCGGGGTGTTGAGTGATCGGCTGGGCACAGAGATGGCATTGCTGGTGTTCGGCGGTGTCCTGCTGCTGGGGTGCGCAGCTCTCGCGCTGGCCCTGGTGGTATCCGCCCGCGACAGCACCCGCAGCGAATCACTCAGATTGCAGTAGCCCCACCATCCACCGTCAGGCTATGCCCGGTGGTGAACGCGGCGCCGTCACTGCACAGATACAACACCGCGCTGGCGATTTCCTCGACCTTGCCAATGCGCCCGACCGGGTGCATCGCCGCGGCGAACTCGGCCTTGCGCGGGTCGGCCTCGTAGGCCCGGCGGAACATGTCGGTATCGATCACCGCCGGGCAAACAGCGTTCACTCGAATACCCTTCTTGGCGTATTCGATGGCGGCCGACTTGGTCAGCCCGATCACCGCGTGCTTGGACGCGCTGTAGATACTCATCTTCGGTGCTGCGCCCAGGCCTGCGACCGACGCGGTGTTGACGATAGCCCCACCGCCCTGGGCCAGCAGTAGCGGCAGCTGGTACTTCATGCACAGCCACACGCCTTTGACATTGACGCCCATGATGGCATCGAACTCCGCCTCGCTGCCCTCGGCCAGGCGGCCCTGCTCGATCTCGATGCCGGCGTTGTTATAGGCATAATCCAGGCGCCCATAGGATTGGATTACCTGCTCGTGCAGCTGGCGCACATCGGCATCGCGTGTCACATCGCAGGCCACGAACAGCGCTTCACCTCCGGCCTCGCGGATGAGCGCTACCGTGGCCTCACCACCAACCGGATCGAGGTCGGCCACCACCACCTTCAAGCCCTCACGGGCGAACGCCAATGCCGTCGCCCGGCCGATGCCAGCCGCGCCGCCGGTGACCAGGGCTACCTGGCCGGAAAAGGTCATGCTCATGTGCTGCTCCTGAAAGCGTGAGTACCGGCCAAGAGTCTAGTCAGCCCACCGCCCAACTGGGCAGCATCATCAGGCCAGCGGTTGGGCTACCATGCTTACCAGTGATTTTGCAGACCAACCGGCATCACCGCGTTAAATTGACCACTTATGCCTCCTGCCCACAAGGACCCCGCCATGACCCAGACCAACCGCCGCTTCCTGCTCGCCAAACGCCCGGTCGGCGCCGTGCGCCGTGACGACTTCACCTTTGAAAGTGTGCCCGCCGAAGCCCCCGCCGATGGCCAGATCCAGGTGCGCAACCTGTACCTGTCACTGGACCCGGCCATGCGCGGCTGGATGAACGAAGGCAAGTCGTATATCCCGCCCGTAGCCCTCGGCCAGGTGATGCGTGCCCTCGGCGTCGGCGAAGTGGTCGCCTCCAACCACCCGGACTACAAACCCGGCGACCACGTCAGCGGTGCCCTCGGCGTGCAGGACTACTTCACCGGCGAACCCCAGGGCCTGCACAAGATCGACCCCAAGCTGGCGCCCCTGCCCCGCTACCTCTCGGCCCTGGGCATGACCGGCATGACTGCCTACTTCGCCCTGCTCGACGTCGGCCAGCCCAAGGCCGGTGACACCGTGGTCATTTCCGGCGCCGCCGGTGCGGTGGGCAGCATCGTCGGCCAGATCGCCAAGCTCAAAGGCTGCCGCGTGGTCGGCATCGCCGGTGGCGCGCAAAAATGCCAGTACCTCAAGGACGAACTGGGTTTCGACGGGGTCATCGACTACAAGGCCGAAGACGTGCTCGCCGGCCTCAAGCGCGAATGCCCACAAGGCGTTGACGTGTACTTCGACAACGTCGGCGGCGAGATCCTCGACGCCGTGCTCACCCGCATCAACTTCAAGGCCCGCATCGTCATCTGCGGCGCCATCAGCCAGTACAACAACAAGGAAGCGGTCAAAGGCCCAGCCAACTACCTGGCGCTGCTGGTCAACCGGGCGCGGATGGAAGGCTTCGTGGTGATGGACCACGCCAAGGATTACGGCAAGGCGGCGCAGGAGATTGCCGGGTGGCTGGCCAGTGGCAAGGTCAAGAGCAGAGAAGATGTGGTCGAGGGCCTGGAGACCTTCCCGGAAACCTTGCTCAAATTGTTCAGTGGCGAGAACTTCGGCAAGTTGGTGTTGAAGGTCTGATAGCGGATCAAGCCTGTGCCGGCCCGGCGAAAGGGCCGGCACAGGTAGCTGAGATCTTGTAAGATTCCCCATCGCCACTGATTCAGTGACAGGGATTTGCAGAGAAGACCATGATCAAGATCACCCCAACCATCGAGTGCTCCAACACCGCCCCGTTCGTCCTCTTCGGCGGCATCAACGTCCTCGAGTCCGAAGACCTCGCCCTCAAGGCCTGCGCCGAGTACGTGCGCGTCACTCAGAAACTGGGCATCCCCTACGTCTTCAAAGCCAGTTTCGACAAGGCCAACCGCTCCTCGATCCACTCCTACCGGGGCCCAGGCCTGGAAGAAGGCCTGCGCATCTTCGAGAAAGTCAAAGCCGAGTTCGGTGTACCGATCATCACCGACGTGCATGAAATCCACCAGTGCGCGCCGGTCGCCGAAGTGGTCGACGTGCTGCAACTGCCGGCCTTCCTGGCCCGCCAGACCGACCTGGTGGTCGCGCTGGCCAAGACTGGCAAGCCGGTCAACATCAAGAAGCCACAGTTCCTCAGCCCTTCGCAAATGCAGAACATCGTGCAGAAGTTCAACGAAGCCGGTAACGACCAGTTGATCCTGTGCGACCGTGGCACCTGCATGGGCTATGACAACCTGGTGGTCGACATGCTCGGCTTCGGTGTGATGAAGCGCACCTGCAACGACCTGCCGATCATCTTCGACGTGACCCACGCCCTGCAGAACCGCGACCCGTCGGGCGCGGCATCGGGCGGCCGCCGCGAGCAGGTCGTCGACCTGGCGCGGGCCGGCATGGCCGTTGGCCTGGCGGGCTTGTTCCTGGAAGCCCACCCGAACCCGGACCAGGCCAAGTGCGACGGCCCGAGCGCCCTGCCGCTGGATAAGCTGGAGCCATTCTTGGCGCAGATCAAGGCGCTGGATGACCTGGTGAAGTCGTTTACGCCGCTGGTTATTGCCTGATTCGAAGGCAGTAAAAAGGGCCGACATGCGCACAGCATGTCGGCCCTTTTTCATCCCACAGCAGAAACCTGTGGGAGCGGCTTTAGCAGCGAATTTCGGCTACCACTGCCGCCAGCGCCTGCGCCGGATCCGCTGCCTGGCTGATTGGGCGACCGATCACCAGGTAATCGGAGCCGGCATCCAGCGCCTGGCGCGGCGTCAGAATGCGGCGCTGGTCATCTTGCGCGCTGCCGGCCGGGCGGATACCCGGTGTCACCAACTGCAGCGACGGGTGCGCAGCTTTCAGCGCCGGAGCCTCCAGCGCCGAGCACACCAACCCGTCCATGCCCGCCTTCTCGGCCAGCGCCGCCAGGCGCAATACCTGCTCCTGCGGATCGACATCCAGGCCAATACCGGCCAGGTCTTCACGCTCCATGCTGGTCAGCACGGTAACGCCGATCAGCAGCGGCTGCGGGCCGCTACGCTTGGCCAGCACCTCACGGCAGGCCGACATCATGCGCAGGCCACCGGAGCAGTGCACGTTGACCATCCACACGCCCATCTCGGCCGCCGCCTTCACCGCCATGGCGGTGGTGTTGGGGATGTCGTGAAACTTGAGGTCGAGGAACACCTCGAAGCCCTTCGCGCACAAGGTCTCGACAATGCCCGAAGCGCTGCTGGTGAACAGCTCCTTGCCCACCTTTACCCGGCACAGGGCAGGGTCGAGCTGGTCGGCCAGTTTCAGGGCGGCTTCGCGGGTAGGGAAATCCAGGGCGACGATCAGGGGCGTCTGGCAGGCGGACATGGTCGGGGTCTCTTGGCAAGTCGTAAACGGCGCGCATTGTAAACGAAGTGACGCAGGCTTTGGGGGCCGCGGGTCATGAGAATTGGCCTGGCCGGGTGCGGCTTCTATAATTGAACCAACGGTCAAGGCAATCGCTCAACATTCATACAAGCGAAGCCGCTGATGTTCATAGGAGAACGACAATGCCCTGGTATGCCTGGCTGATACTCATCATAGCCCTCGGCTCGATCGTGGGCGGGCTGATGATGCTGCGTGACACGGCGAAGAAATTGCCGCTGACAGAGGAGCAATTGAGGAAGGTGCATGAGCGCAATGCCGAAGCGGATGCCAAGGATGCGCAGGATCGTTAAAGAGATGCGTTTTGATTGAAACCGGTTGGCGCAAGGCCAACCGGCTGTTCTGCAGGTTACTCGACCATCAGCTTGTCCCGGTTGCGCTCCAACAGCGCTTTGCCGATGCCCTTGATTTCCAGCAATTCATCTACCGAGTCGAAGGGGCCGTTGGCCTCCCGGTAGGCGATGATCGCGTCGGCCTTGGCTTTGCCGATGCCATTGAGGTTTTGTTGCAAGGTCAGGGCGTCGGCGTCGTTGAGGTCGATTTTGGTCGACGGTGTTTGAGTATGCCCTTCCTTGCTGGCAGTGACCGCTGGCGGTGTGGTGACGGACGCAGGTGCGGCATTGAGGGTGAAAGGCAACGCTGTGAAAAGAGGAAGCAGCAGGTAGGACAGAACTGTATTGCGCATCGTGACGACTCCTTGAATTGCACATGAAAGGCAGCGCTCCTTGGCTGCTCAACGAATCCTAGTGCCTGCTCAGCGTCAGCGTGACCTCGAAACGTTACTGGATGAATCACGTCATCGGCTGCCTCTACCCCCCCTCAACCCATGGCATTTCGCCAATCCCACAAGGTGTTCGTGAAACACAACGGTGAGACTGACGATTTCATATGAATTCAACGTTAACGACGATTTCATTCAGACAAAGGGCGGTTGCATTTCCTACACACCTGATTTCCTAAGCACGTCTCCGTTCGTCACATCTACCTGGCAAATTGAACCTTTGGCACGATGTCTGAATGCCATCAAACAATCTAATTTTTCGATACAAAACGGCAAAATAGGATCCAATCATATGATATCAGGCAGTCAATTGAGTTTTTTAGGGAAAAAAACGTGCCATTAGTGATGTCATTATCATGACCAAATGATAAATTCGCTGGCCTAAGGACACCCGATTTGTAGGAAGGATCCGAGGCAAATGAAAGTTTTTTCACACTCCCCACTGAACCTGTCGATTTTTCGACCTGATTCAGCTCGACCGCAACGCACGGTCGCCTCTCGCTACACCTGATTTTCCTGCCCTCTGCACCCGCGCTGTCCGCCTCAACTCATCGCATAGAAGAACTTCCCTTGTCGCTCAAGACCCTCACTGTTTTTGGCACTCGCCCAGAAGCCATCAAGATGGCACCGCTGGCCCTCAACCTTGCCCTGGACGACCGTTTCGAATCGCGCGTCTGCGTGACCGGCCAGCACCGCCAGATGCTCGACCAGGTGCTTGAGCTGTTCGAGATCACCCCGGACTACGACCTCAACATCATGAAGCCTGGTCAGGATCTGACCGATGTCACCACGGCGATCCTGCAAAGTCTCAAGCCGGTGCTGGCCGAGTTCAAACCGGATGTGGTGCTGGTCCATGGCGACACTGCGACAACCTTGGCGACAAGCCTGGCGGCCTACTACCAGCAGATCCCGATCGCCCACGTGGAGGCCGGCCTGCGCACCAATAATCTGTACTCGCCCTGGCCTGAAGAAGGTAACCGCCGCTTGACCGGCACCCTGGCCGCGCTGCACTTTGCCCCGACCTCGACCTCCAGCGACAACCTGTTGAAGGAAGGCATCGACGCTGCGCAGATCCACATCACCGGCAACACGGTGATCGACGCGCTGCTGGAAGTGGTACGCAAGCTTGAGAGCCCGGCGCTCAAGCAAACCTTCGAGCAACAGTTCGACTTCCTCGCCGCCGAGCGCCGCATGGTGCTGGTCACCGGCCACCGCCGCGAGAACTTCGGCGACGGCTTCGAACGCATCTGTCAGGCCCTGGCCCAGACCGCCCGCGAGTTCCCTGATGTCGACATCGTCTACCCCGTGCACCTCAACCCGAATGTACGCGAACCGGTCAACCGGTTGCTGGCCGGTGTCGACAACATCCATCTGATCGAGCCGCTGGACTACCTGCCGTTCGTGTACCTGATGACCCGCGCCTACCTGATCCTCACCGATTCCGGTGGCATCCAGGAGGAAGCCCCTGCCTTGGGCAAGCCGGTGCTGGTCATGCGTGACACCACCGAACGCCCCGAGGCGGTCGCCGCCGGCACCGTCAAGCTGGTCGGCACCGATGTCGCCTCGATCACCGAGCACCTGTCCCGACTGCTCAGCGACGAAGCGACCTATCGCGACATGAGCTTTGCCCACAACCCCTATGGCGACGGAAAAGCGTGCGCGCGAATCCTGGATGCCCTTTCCGCTTTCTCCAATTCCAAGGATGCAGCATGAGTTTCAACAAGATTTCCGTCGTAGGCCTGGGTTACATCGGCCTGCCAACCGCCGCCGTTTTCGCCGCCCGCAAGAAACAGGTGATCGGCATCGACGTCAATCAGCACGCGGTCGACACCATCAACCGCGGTGAAATCCACATCATCGAGCCCGAGCTGGACATGGTCGTCCACGCCGCCGTAACCGAAGGTTACCTGCGCGCTTCCACCGCGCCTGAAGCCGCCGATGCGTTCCTGATTGCCGTGCCTACGCCATTCATGGACGGTCACCAACCCGACCTGAGCTATATCGAATCCGCCAGCAAGGCCATCGCGCCGGTGCTGAAGAAAGGCGACCTGGTAATCCTCGAATCCACCTCGCCGGTGGGTGCCACCGAGCAGATGGCCTATTGGCTGGCCCAGGCGCGCCCGGACCTAAGCTTCCCGCAGAGCCATGGCGAGGAGTCCGATATCCGCATCGCCCATTGCCCTGAACGGGTACTGCCCGGCCACGTACTGCGCGAGCTGGTCGAGAACGACCGAATCATCGGCGGCATGACCCGCAAGTGCTCCGAAGCTGCCGTGCGCCTGTACCGTACCTTCGTCGAGGGCGAGTGCATCATCACCAACGCGCGCACCGCCGAGATGTGCAAACTGACCGAGAACAGTTTCCGCGACGTGAACATCGCCTTCGCCAACGAGTTGTCGATCATTTGCGACAAGCTGCAGATCGACGTCTGGGAACTGATCCGTCTGGCCAACCACCATCCGCGCGTCAACATCTTGCAGCCAGGCCCAGGCGTGGGTGGCCACTGCATCGCCGTCGACCCATGGTTCATCGTCAGCCAAACCCCGGAACAGGCACGCCTGATCCGCACTGCGCGCGTCGTCAACGACAGCAAGCCGGAGTGGGTGATCGACAAGGTGAAGATGGCGCTGGCCAACTACCTGATCAAGCACCAGGGCAAAGCGGCACACCAGGTCAAGATCGCCTGCTACGGCCTGGCCTTCAAAGCCGACATCGACGACCTGCGCGAAAGCCCGGCACTGAGCATCGCCGAGCGCCTGGGCAATGAGCTGGAAGCGACGCTGCAGCTGGTGGAGCCGAACATCGAGCAACTGCCTGAGCGCCTGGCGCGCCATGAACACGTGGACTTCGACTACGCACAAGACAGCGCCGACATCCACGTGCTGCTGGTCAAACACCGCGAATTCCGCGGCGCATTCAACGTGCGCGATGCCGCATTCGTCATCGATGCCGCAGGCGTCACCCAAGGCTGATGGAACAAACCGCATGAACACCACCACGCTTGAGAAACCTACCGTGAACACTGAGCAGCCCTCACCTCTGGCCGATATTCATGACCGCGTGATGGAGGCTTACTACGGCAAGCTGGGTGATCAGTTCATGCGCGAGACCCAGGCGCGGATCCACTGGATCTGCGCACAGATCAAGGGCCGCCGGGTATTGGACGTAGGCTGCTCGCAAGGCATCGTGCCGCTGCTGCTGGCCCGCGAAGGCTGCCAGGTGACCGGCGTCGACACCAGCCCGCAGGCTATTGAAGAAGCCAAGGGCTACATGGCCGCCGAGCCGGCCCATGTGCAGCAGAACGTGACCTACGTGAATGCCGACTTCCTCAGCCTCGAAAGCGTGGACGTCGAGCCCGACACCATCGTCATCAGCGAAGTCCTGGAACACCTGGTGCGCCCTGAGCTGTTCGTCGAAAAGGCCACCCACCTGCTCAAACCCGGCGGCCGCCTGGTCATCACGGTTCCGTTCGGCGTCAACGACTTCATCGATCACAAACACACCTTCTATCTGATGGAACCGTTCCGCATGCTCAGCGAGCATCTGCAGATCGGCGAGATCAAGGTGCTGGGCAAGTGGTTGGGCATCGTCGCGCTGAAAACCGAAACCAGCGTCGCCGGTGCCCCCGAAGCGCTGCCGGTCAACCGCGTGCGGGAGCTGGAGAAGGCCTTCGAGGCGATCGAGCGCAACCTGCGCGAGAACATCAGCGCCATCAGCAAGCGGCTGGACGAAGCCAACAAGAAATACCGCAGCGCCACCGAGCAGATCAGCCAGCTAAAGCCTGAAGCGCAGAAGGCCGAAGCGTTGTCACGCCAGTTGCAGACACGCGAGAGCGACCTGGCCGCCCAACAGAAGGCCAGCCTGGAGGTGGGCGAGGCCAAGGCCCGCATCGTTCAAGAGCTTGACGAGATCAAACAGCGTCTGGACGAGGCGAACAAGAAATACCGTGCGGCGACCGAACAGATCGCCGTGCTCAAGCCAGAAGCCGCCAAAGTCGAGCCGTTGGCCAGGCAGGTACACGATCAGCAGGCAGAAGCCGCTGCACTCCAGCAGGCCAGCCAGGCATCGTTGGAAGCCAGCGCGCGCAATATCCAGGCCTTGAACACGGAACTGGAAGCGCAGCGCCAACAGCTGGGCGAAGCGAATGAAAAGTACCGCACCGTTACCCAACAGTTCAGCGAATTGAAGGAGCAGCTCGCGGCGCTGGAGCAAACCCGCCAGCGTGATGAGCTTGCTGCGCACCAGAAGCTGAGCGCGCTGCAAGACGAACTGGGTGCCTCGCAGCATCGCGAACATGCACTGCAGGCGCAGCTGATCGACACCCGCGCGGAACTGCAACAGGCACACCACAGCTCCAGCAATCAGGTTGCCCAGATCGAGCAGCTGAACGCGTCGGCCAATGAACGCCAGCAGGCTGTTGAAGCGTTGCGCGAGCATCAAGGGCGCCTTGCCGCGCAGCTGTCCGCCGCCAACCAGCAACTCGATGAGCAAGCGCAGGCGCTTTACAGCATGACCGAGCAGCGTCGTGAGCTGGAAAACCAACTGCAATCACTGACCAACGCCATGGTCGGCGTTGAAGAACACCGCACTAACCAAGCCGAGACCATCACGCTCATGATGGAGCAACGCAGCGCGCTGGAAGGCGACCTGCAGGCACTGACAGCCGCCAAGGCCCAGATCGAGGAGCAAAGCGCCAATCAGGTCTTGGCCATCGCCGCCCTTGAAGAAACCCGAACCGCCCTGGAGGATCAACTGTCGCTGGAAAGTGCCAGCCGCCAGGCCGCCGAAGCAACATTGGCGGCAACGCAAGAACAGTGGCAAGGCTTGCGCCATCAACTGGAACAGGAGCTGAACAACTCCCGAACCGGGCTCGGGGTGGCAAACATGAAGTACCGCGCAGTGACCGGCGAGCAGATCCCGCAGCTCAAGGCCAGCCTGAGCCAATTGCTCGAGCGCAGCGCCACCCAGCAGCGCAAGATCGACGAGCTCAACGAACATCTGCAACGCGCCAACGACCAGCGCCACCTGGCCGAGCAGCGCCTGGTCAAGACCCGCGCCAGCCTCACCTATCAACTGGGCTACCAGATCAAGAGCAGCGCCAGCTCCCTGGGTGGCCTGGTCAAGCTGCCTGTGCGTCTGCTGCGGCTGTACCGCAAGGCCAACAAGCAACGCGCACAGGGCCAGCAGCGGCTCCTGGCTTCCGAGGCGCAGAATCGGATCTTGCCACCCCCTCCTCCGCTGCAGGACGAGCACTACCTCAAGCTGCCACCCGCACTGGCCAGCAGCGAGCACAGCCGCGCCCAGTTGCTGCGCTGTGCCGAGCAGCCGGCAAGCAAGCTCAAGGTGGCGTGCGTCATGGACGAATTCACCTTTGGCTCGTACCGCTACGAGTGCGAGCTACAGCCGCTGACCCCTGGCAATTGGAAAGCTGAACTGGATGCCTTCGGCCCCGAACTGCTGTTCATCGAGTCCGCCTGGCGCGGCAAGGATGACCTGTGGGGCAGCAAGGTCGGGCACAACAGCCAGGAATTGCAGGACATCATCGCCTGGTGCCGCGAACATCAAGTGCCGACCGTGTTCTGGAACAAGGAAGACCCGGTCCACTTCGAGACCTTCCTGACCACCGCCAAGCAGTTCGACCACGTGTTCACCACCGACATCGACTGCATCCACCGCTACAAAGGTGCACTGGGCCACGAACGCGTCTACTTGCTGCCGTTTGCCTGCCAGCCGGCACTGCACAACCCGATCGAACTGTACGAGCGCAAGGACGCTTTCTGCTTCGCCGGCGCCTATTACGCCCGCTACCCCGAGCGCACGCGTGACCTGGGTAACTTCGTCAGAGAACTGGCCCAGTTCCGCCCTCTGGAAATCTTCGACCGCAACTTCGGCAAGGACGACGCCAACTACCAGTTCCCGGCCGAATACCAGCCCTACATCGTCGGCACCCTGCCCTTCGAGAAAATCGACACCGCCTACAAAGGCTACCGCTACGCCATCAACCTCAACTCGATCAAGCAGTCGCAGTCGATGTTCGCTCGACGCGTGTTCGAACTGCTCGGTTGCAACACACTCACCGTGAGCAACTTCTCTCGCGGCGTGCGCCTGCTGTTTGGCGACCTGGTGGTGACCACCGACAACGGCGAAGAAATGCTGCGCCGCCTGAAACTGCTGGCCGAAGACCCGCTCAACAGCGACAAGCTGCGCCTGGCCGCGCTGCGCAAAGTGATGCAGGAGCACACCTACACTCAGCGCCTGGACTACGTGCTCAGCAAAGTCACCGGCAACAACGAAACCCGCCGCCTGCCACAGATTGCCGCCATCGCCGAGGCCAACGATCAGGCCCAACTGGCCGCTTTGCGCGGGCACCTTCAGCGCCAGCGTCACGACAACGTGCGCCTGCTGTTGATCAGCGACGCCATTGATGCCAGCGCGGTCGAGGACGACCCACGTATCCAGCTGGTCAAGCGCGCCCAGCTGAAAAAAACGACACTTGGTCAACTGGTGGGCGACACGCCCTGGGTGGCCGGCCTGTGCGCCGAAGACTACTACGGCCCGAACTACCTGCTCGACCTGGCCCTGGCTACCCGCTACAGCCGTGCCAGCATGGTCGGCAAGGTTGCGCACTTCGCCTGGGATGGCAACGCAGCCAATCTGCTCGCCAACAGTCAGGCCTACCGCCCCGCCGAAGGCCTCAGCGCGCGCCGGACGCTGATCAGCACTGAGCTGGTTGCCAGCCAGCCGCTGCGCAGCTGGTTGAAGAATCTGCCATCGCTGCGCTACACGCTGGGCCAGGGCCTGGCCATCGACCCATTCAACTATTGCGAGAACGGCGCGGCGCAGCAGGCTGCCATCGCTGCACAGGTCGACGACCTAGCAATCGACAGCGGGCTGACCATCGACCAACTGCAGGCGCGCGCGCAATCGATCGCACCCTTGCAGGTCAGCCACGACTCGCCGGAAATCACCGGCCGCGAGCTATCCGAAATGTTCGGCGTCGCGCGCAACAAGTTCCTCGACCTGGAGGTGGATGTCGACAACTGGCGCATCCATTCCAAGCTGGCCGACGGCAAGCACGAGTACGTGTACGCCCTGCAGGAAGTGGCGCTGGAGCGGCTGCAAGTCGAGCAAGGCAAGCTCAAACTCTTCCTTGATTGCACCCCTGGCCTGAACCTGCAATTGGTGGTGCTGTTCCTGGATGCCGACAAGCAACGCATCAGCCATGTCATGCAACATGCCAACCGCAACCAAACCTCCGATGTGCCGCCGGAAGCGGCGTTCGTGCGCTTCGGGTTGCGTGCGTATGCTGCGGGTAATGCGGACATCAAGGCACTGGTGCTGGGGCATCGCGACCTGCAGCCTTCGGAGATGCTGGGGCAAGCTGACCATTTGTTGCTGAGCAACCACTACCCTGCTTATGCGGATCTGTATCGCAACAAGTTCGTGCATAGCCGGGTAACGGCTTATCAACAAGAAGGCGTTGCGGTTGATGTGTTCCGACTCCGGGACAACGAAACGGTCAGCTACCAGGAATTCCAGAACGTCGATGTGGTGACCGGTTGCCGCTCCACGTTGGCGAAGATGTTGGAAAAGAACCGCTACAAGACGATTCTTGTGCACTTCCTCGACGAAAACATGTGGAGCGTACTGCAGCCCTACCTCGCCAGTACCCGCATCGTCGTCTGGGTCCATGGCTCGGAGATCCAGCCATGGTGGCGTCGGGAATACAACTACAGTACCGAGGAGCAATTGCAACTGGGTAAACTCGCCAGCGAAAAACGCATGGCGTTCTGGCATGGCGTGTTGCAGCCGATGCACAAGAACCTGAAGTTGGTGTTCGTCTCGCGCTACTTTGCAGAAGAAGTGATGGAGGATCTGGGTTTCCGCCTTCCGGAAAATCAGTATGAAATCATTCACAATCCGATCAATACGGAAATCTTCAACTTCGTAGAAAAACCCATCGAGCAGCGTAAGAAGGTGCTGTCGATTCGGCCTTACACGTCTAGAACCTACGCGAATGACTTGACGGTCAAAGCGATTGAACTGCTGGCAGAAAAGGCCTGGTTCAAGGACATGACCTTCCGCCTGGTCGGTGACGGTCCGTTGTTCGAAGAGACGCTAGCACCGCTGAGGCGGCATCCGAATGTTCAAATTGAGCGCGGCTTCCTCAACCATTCTGAGATTGCTGAACTGCATAAAGAGCACGGCGTCTTCCTATGCCCAAGCCGCATGGATACTCAAGGGGTATCCCGTGACGAAGCAATGGCGTCAGGCGTCGTGCCCATCACGACATCAGTTGCCGCCATCCCTGAATTCGTCGACGACAGCAGCGGTATCGTCGTCGCTCCAGAGGCCGCCGAACAGCTGGCAGACGCGCTTCAACGTCTTTATCAGGAACCCGCATTGTTCTCCGGACTCTCACGCGCGGCCGCGCAACGCGTTCGGCAACAGAGCGACTGGCGGAAAATGGCAGCGCAGGAACTGAAACTTTTTGAAGAAGAACAACGTAGATGAGCAAGTCGTTACTGCATTACGTTTTCACGAATTTTGGTGTCGGTATCAAGGATGAGCTGTGGATCAGCTACAGGCTTGAACTATTTCTGAACACGTTGCTTGTTTCCCTTGAGAAGCAAAGCAACCGCCATTTCGAATGGATCATCTTCATCGATGATGGACTACCCTACTTGCACAAAACGCGCCTGGAGGCGCGAATTGCTGAAACTGGGCTGAATGCGAAGCTTCAGCCGATTGTCGATCACTCCCTGGTCAACCAGGCCGTGGCGGTTTTTTTATCCAGCTGCCAAGCCGATATTGTCCTGACCACACGAATCGATGATGACGATTGCATACGCGAGGATGTGATTTCCTTGCTGCAGGAGCAAGCGTGCTCGACTGAGCATGCTGAAGACTTACTGCTGATCTCCTTGAACAATGGCATGGAACTGCTGCCCTCTAATGATTGCTGCCGGCCAGTTGCATTCGATACGCTGGCCTTGGCATTGAGCCTGGCAGACAGGCGTCCAGGCCCCAAGCGGCAGTGCATCACTCAGTATGCCTCACAGGCTGTTGTCGAAACGCTTAAAAGCCAGGGCTTGTCCGCCAAGCATGTTCTGATTGGCTCAGACTATCCGCTGTACCTATACACGAAACATCCACTGAGCGATTCTTATTTCTTTGGTGCCCGCGCAAGAATTTTAGCGGACCCAAACAAAGTCATGGGATTGTCAGAACAGGATTTTCTGGGGTTCGGCTTGACGCAACAGCGCATGAGCTTTTTGTCTGCGCTTCTGAAGCAATCACCGCTTGGGATGCCTTATAAGCATCTGCAAAAGCTCGGATCTTTGTGCAAGCAAATCACCGCCGAAATCAATCCGGCTACTCAGGACAATGCCCAGCTGAACGCCTTGCTCGCCCAAAAAGCCAAGTTGGAACGAGTGGCAACACGCCCCAATCCTGCGGCCTACACCGCCAAAAAGATAAGAGTTGCCATTTTGGGCTCATGCGTAACACGCGATCTTTTTGAGTTTCAGAAAAATACACTGCGTGACTTTGAGATCTGCTTTTACATGGCACGATCATCGGTGGTGTCCTGGATGGCCCCACCCTGCTTTGATGATGGCATGGCGATTGATCACAGCTCTTTCGAAGGTAAGCGCTCGCATTGGGATAAGCTCAAGTTGCACTGGCAATTACTGGAAGAGTCGCGACCCGATATTGTCCTGATAGACTTCATTGACGAACGCCTGGGCATCATACATCACCACAACTCGATCGTTACTGCCAGCACTCCTATCCTCGAAGCCTTGCAGCGAACAAACACAGAGCACGAAGTCAAAAGACCCTGGAGCAAGGATGTCGAGCAACTGCGAGAGTGGGCGCTACCCGCCTTCCTAGGTCGCGTGTCTCACATCTGCCCCAATATTTTCGTGCACAACGCGGTGTGGGCGACGCAGTACAAAGAAAATGATGCAGTCAACGAATTTGCAGGCGGTGACTTCGAGCGCCAGATTGAGCTCAACAACTCGGTAATCGAGCCAATGCTGGCTTCACTTGATAACATTGCCATTGGCATTGAACAAATTGGTGGCAGGGACGCAGGCCTCATCGCTGGCGGCGACCACAAATGGGCGTTTTGTCCCTACCACTATGACAGTGCCTACTACAAAACTGTAGCCAAACAACTTATCGCCAGAACCATGCACTAACAGGAACCACTGTTCATGAACACAAAAGCATTCGTGCTACTCGGACTTTTCGCTCTTGCCGGCTGTGACCAAGCCGCCAAGGAAACGGCACACAATGCGCCTCAGTCCACGCAAGCAAAGGGTGAGCTGAAGTTGGCAGACGGTTCAATTTTCATCCTCAACGCTGCGTTCAAGCGCTCTTATGAAAAGCCAAACAGCGGTGGCAAATTGTCCATGCACGAATACAGCTATTCGTCGATCGACAAAATCGCTGAAAACGATGTTTACCTGCACCTGCAAAAAGCAGGCTACAAACGCAAAGTCATGAGCAATGAAAACAACGTTTACAAGGTTCACTACTATAAAAAAGACACCCCAGTCGTGGGCGCCGTCTACACAGCACGCGACAACGACAAAGTAACGGTCGCCACCCTTTACTGGCAAGAAAAGTAACCCACCATCACTACGCCCCTGAGACCTTGACCAGCCAATGATTAAGCTCCAACATCACATTAAATCAACGCTCGGCTGGTGCATTTCCTTGGGGAGTAAGTTCATCCGGGTTGTCCCTGTCACAACCATCGCCGTTCAAATCATGACCCTGGCAAGTCAGCTACTATTGCTGCTTGCCTTTTTTTTGCCGCTAAAAGTAATCATCCTACTGGGCTCGGAGAAGATACCTAGTTATTTTCCGGTCACCCTTCAAGAAATTAAACGAGAGCACCTGATCTTCTCCCTGAGCATCGCAGCAGCATTATGCTACGCCTTGTACATTGCGAGTGAAATAGCCATTTCCTACTGCTGCAAATTTGGCGCGCGCACCCTGCTTTTACGCAGTGCCAAGCTTAATCTTTTTGAAAATCAGGAAAAAATCGCTGCGCATGCCTATTCACGTTACACCCGGGCCAGTGCAGCCGCACTATTCTTTGCGCTGAGCACAGCCGTACTGCTGTTCATCTATCCAAGTCTCGCAGCCATCATTTTGGGCTATATTCTCCTAGCCACTGCAACTTGCATCATCTCCTTCAACATCAGTTCGACCGCACGAACCCAACTAAAAAATAATTACACCGCCGTGCTCAACACTCTGTCAGGCATTGGCTTTCTCCTCAGCTTCTTCTGCCTGGTCGCGGACTTTTTATACAACCCGCAGCAGAAGATCTTTCATGCAGTTGTTGCAATACTGGTAATGCGCCAAGCCCTCCAACGCCTGACCAGCATGATTCTGGACATCATTAGCCTGCGCATTCAGCACCATCAGATCAATGCCATGTTTTTCCATTCGCAACCTCTTTTAGAGGCAAAGAAAGACAGTAACGAACTTGAGCAGCTTTTAAATCCAGGCAATCGTGAACGCTGGGCAGCCGAGCTCATGGAAAAAGCCGGGTTGACAGCTGGCAACAACCTGGAGGTTCACTGGCATCAAATTGACGCCATGGACGTCTACCCTTTCCGCATCACCGTGGACGTTGACGGAGAGAAACGACAGTATTTAGCAAAACTCTTCGGCGAACACATTTCTTCCCTCGCGCAGCAAGAGCGATTGCTGTTGAGCTCTCAGAGCGGACTGCCGGCCCCTGAGTGGATTGGCCATTATTCACTCGGCCAAGTGAACTGCCATCTCTTTAAACTGGAAGACCACTCTAAAGTTAACCGCAACCAAATCACCGGATCGGTGGTAGCGATCAATACTCAGCTCATGTGCTGCGAGCCGGAACCGGATCTTCTTTTAAAATTCAGTCGCACTCGACTCTACCTGGAAAGTCGATTGAGCGAAGAGCTCATAGCGCCCCTAAAGTACGTTTGCTCCACGGAAAGCGATCACGGCAAGGTAGAAGAAGTCATCCAGTCCCTGGGCTTGATTGCAGAACGCATTGCTGCTCTCCCTCGGCAGATTGTCGGTTTGGACATCACGACCGAAGCATTACTTCTTGCACCCTATAAAGGATTCCAGCTAAGCCACTGGTGCAACTGGCGTATCGAGGCGATTGGCAGTAATTGGCCAGTTGCAGAACTGCAGCATCTGCCCGGTGCATTGAGTCTTGCAGTCGAGAAGCGCCCTGCGCTGGCAGGCATCTCATCTGATGACGTGATGCTCACAGCACTCATGTACAGCTTCGAACGTTTCCTGCAACGCAAAAATTATCCGGCAGCGCTTGAACTGCTTGGCGACATTCTCGCCTGCCTTAGCGCCGTTGATGCAAGAGCATAAACACCATGAAAAAAATCGCCATGATTGTCTGGAACGAATTCCTCAATGATGCCCGCGTGCTCAAGGAGGCCCAGACGCTGCAAGTCGCCGGCTACCAGGTTTGCGTATTTGCCTTGCATACGCCTGGCGTGACCCGACAGCAGGAGCGCTTGCCAGCGGGCATCGAGGTTTTTCGCGTAGCGCGCAGCCCGCTCTGGAAATGGCGTAAACGCAAAACCACGGAGGGCAGCACGGCCAAGACCAACAAGGCTCAGGGGCCGATTGGCAAACTCAGCGTCAAACATCAACTGTTACGCCTGATCGCACGCGCCTGGACGCACACCGCCCTGCTCTGGCACATGGTTCGCTACCGCGCCGATGTGGTTCACTCGCATGACGTGAATACCCTGCCAACTGCATGGCTGGCTGCTCGCCTGAGCCGCGCGCGCCTGGTGTATGACGCCCACGAAATCAGCACCAGCCGTGAAGGCTACGACAGCTTCAGAAAGCTGGTGGGCATGGTCGAAAAGCACCTGATGCCCAAGGCCGATGGCACTATCACCACCACAGATGCCCGGGCCAAGTACTTTGCCCGGGCCTACGGGGTTGCGCGCCCTGCGGTGCTGCAAAACCGTCCCCGGCTGACCCGTTGCGAGGCATCCAACCGTATCCGCGAAGAGCTCGGCTTGACCGCGGCCTGGCCGATCATTCTCTATCAAGGCGGGCTGCAGCAAGGGCGTGGCCTGGAGAAGCTCGTGCGCACGGCTGCCGAGGTGCCCGACGCCTATTTCGTGTTCATTGGCGGCGGGCGACTCACCGAGAGCCTGGTTCAGCTCAGTGAACAACTGGGGCTGCAGGAGCGGGTACGTTTCATTCCCACCGTTGCCCTGGCGCAACTGCCCAGTTACACGGCCTCCGCCGATATTGGCGTTCAGCCGATCGAAAACACCTGCCTCAACCACTACACAACCGACTCTAACAAACTCTTCGAGTACTTGATCGCCGGGCTGCCGGTAGTGGCCACGGACTTTCCTGAGATCCGCCGCATCGTGCGTGACCATGACGTTGGCCTGCTTGTGCCGGCCAACGACCCATCCGCACTGGCTGGAGCGCTCAACCGCCTGGTTGGCGATCAACCTCTGCGCAATCACTATGCCCACAATGCCCACATCACGGCTGGCACACTGAACTGGGAAGAACAGGAGTTTCGCCTGATCGAGCTGTACCGTCAGGTATTGCCTGTCACGGCATCCGCTGCGCAGGCCGAATCATGACCACGCGCATTCTGCTGCTGAGCTTCTACTATCCACCAGACTTGTCAGCCGGATCGTTTCGCGCCGAAGCTTTGGTCAAAGCGTTACGTTCTGAATTGGGCGAACATGTGGATATTGAAGTCATCACCACCCAGCCCAATCGCTATCACTCGTTCGCCGCCTCCGCATGCAGCGTTGAGCGCTCACCCCTGCTGACGGTTCGACGAATCGATGTGCCAGCCCATCGCAGCGGCATACGCGACCAGTCATGGGCGTTCGCATGCTTTGCCATCGAGGCGCTGAAACTAAGCCGCAACAAGCAATACGACCTGGTCTTCGCCACCTCATCGCGGCTGATGACAGCCTCCCTGGGGGCTTTGATTTCACGGCGAAATGGATGCGGTTTCTATTTGGACATACGCGATATTTTCGTCGATACACTGCGCGAGTTGCTGCCGTCACGCTGGGGGCGATTGGCGGCTTCGGTGTTCTCACCCATCGAACGCTGGACGGTCGAACGGGCGACGCGGGTCAATCTGATCTCGCCGGGATTTCTGCCTTACTTCAGCACCCGCTATCCGGGGCGGGACTTCACCCTGTATACCAATGGCGTCGATGACCTTTTCGTTCATCAGGCCGCACCGCTACCGCAACTTCCGCCATGCGGAGAACGCTCATCGCGCCTGCAAGTGGTTTACGCGGGCAACATCGGAGCAGGTCAAGGTCTGCATCAGATTCTGCCGACACTGGCCAAGCGTCTGAATGATGAAGTCGAGTTTCACCTGATTGGCGCCGGAGGGGCACTGGATACCTTGAAAGCCGCCCTCGAACGAAATCGTGTGGAAAACGTTCGGTTTTCGCCGCCCATGAAACGTGATCAGCTGTTAGCCGTGTACCGCAACGCCGATATCCTGTTTTTGCACCTGAACAACCTGAAGGCATTCCGCCGGGTGCTGCCGTCAAAGCTGTTTGAGTATGCAGCGACCGACAAACCTATTTGGGGGGGATTATCAGGTTATGCCGGGCGTTTTGCGCAAAAACGCATCAAGAATGCGGCGTTGTTCGCGCCAGGTGATGTCGACGGCGCTTTGGAGGCATTGCAACGTTTGAAGTTGCAAAACACATCGCGTCTGGAGTTTGTCGAACAGTTCTCGCGTCAGAAAATCAAGAAAATGATGGCACAGGACATCCTGCAGATATCCCCTAAATATCTGGCTCGTCGAGCGCGCCACGTCGCTGAGCCGCCCTCCTGATCTTTAAGATGAACTGGACAGACCCTCCATCGAGCCTGCCCAGCCTTACGGGCGCCTGTTCCTTCAGGTATGAATGATGTCGCTGTGCAGCAGCCGCAGCAGGTACTGCCCATAACCATTCTTGCTCAATGGCGCCGCCAGCTTCTCCAGCTGTTCTTCATTGATCCACTTCATGTGAAACGCCACTTCCTCTGGACAGGCGATTTTCAAGCCCTGCCGCCGCTCGATCGTGGCGATGTATTGGCTCGCTTCGAGCAACGAATCATGCGTGCCCGTGTCGAGCCAGGCGTAGCCACGCCCCATGATCTCGACCGACAGCTTGCCGCGCTGCAAATAGACGTTATTGACGTCGGTAATCTCCAGCTCGCCACGCGCCGACGGCTTGAGCTCCTTGGCGATATCCACTACATCCTGGTCGTAGAAATACAGACCGGTTACCGCGTAGTTGGACTTTGGCTGCTTTGGCTTTTCTTCCAGGCTGATCGCCTTGCCGTGCCCGTCGAAGGACACGACGCCATAGCGCTCCGGGTCGGTAACGTGGTAGGCGAACACACTGGCCCCGTCCTCGCGCGCCATCGCGTTGGCCAGGATGTCGTAGAAATCGTGACCATAGAAAATATTGTCACCGAGCACCAACGCCGATGGATTACCTGCAATAAATTTCTCACCGATCACGAAAGCCTGCGCCAGGCCATCTGGTGAAGCCTGAACGGCATACTGGATATTCAGCCCCCACTGCTGCCCGTTACCGAGCAATTGCTCGAACCGCGGTGTGTCCTGGGGCGTGGAAATCACCAGGATGTCGCGAATGCCGGCCAGCATCAGTGTGGTAAGGGGGTAATAGATCATCGGCTTGTCATACACCGGCAGCAGCTGCTTGGAGACTGACAACGTGGCCGGATGCAAGCGTGTGCCTGATCCACCCGCCAGGATAATGCCTTTACGCTTGGTCATGATTTTCTTCCATAGTAGTTTCGCGGTCCCGCCCGGGCATTTTCATCCAGCGTTGCTGCCGTACTGCTTGGCAACCCAGTCACGGTAACTACCGGATTGCACCCCTTTCACCCAGGATTCATTGGCCAGGTACCACTCGACCGTCTTGCGGATTCCGGTCTCGAACGTCTCCGCCGGCTTCCACCCAAGCTCACGCTCGAGCTTGCGCGCATCGATAGCGTAACGACGATCGTGGCCAGGACGGTCAGCGACAAAACTGATCTGCTCACGGTAAGCGCGGCCGTCGGCACGGGGTTGGAGTTCGTCAAGCAAGGCACAGATGCGCTCGACGATTTCCAGATTGGCTTTTTCATTCCAGCCACCGACGTTGTACACCTCCCCCAACTCTCCGGCTTCAAGCACGCGGCGGATGGCGCTGCAGTGATCCTTGACATACAGCCAGTCGCGAATCTGCTGGCCATCGCCATACACTGGCAAGGTTTTCCCCGCCAGCGCATTGACGATCACCAGGGGAATGAGTTTTTCAGGGAAGTGATAAGGGCCATAGTTGTTCGAGCAATTGGTGGTGAGCACCGGCAGGCCGTAGGTATGGTGGTAAGAGCGCACCAGATGGTCGCTGGCGGCCTTGCTGGCCGAATAGGGGCTGTTCGGCGCGTAGGCATGCTGCTCCGTGAAGGCCGGTGCGTCCGCTTCCAGCGACCCATAGACCTCGTCCGTGGACACATGCAAAAGCCGGAACTGCTTCTGGATATCGGCAGCCAGCCCTGCCCAGTAGCTGCGGACAGCCTCCAGCAGGCGGAAGGTACCCACGATATTGGTCTGAATGAAATCTTCCGGGCCATGGATCGAGCGGTCAACATGCGATTCCGCAGCGAAGTTGATCACAGCCCGCGGCTGGTGTTCGGCGAGCAATCGTTCGAGCAAAGCCCCATCGTTGATATCACCCTGCACAAACTGGTGCTGGGCACTGCCCTTCAAAGACTCCAGCGTCTGCAAGTTCCCCGCATAGGTCAGCTTGTCGAGGTTGATGACTGTTTCGTCCGTCTGAGCCACCCAATCGAGCACGAAGTTGGCGCCGATGAACCCTGCACCGCCGGTTACCAAAATTGTCATAGATTCACTTCCACCTTCAGGCAAGGCGACAACGCGCTGTTACGCAGCCGCCTGGAAATTCAATATTACCGAGCAGTCACTCGACCCGGTGTTCAGAAGAGCCGCATTCACGGCTCAAGACGACGCTGCTGATAGATCCAGTCGACAATTTCGCTATCGGGTGCGTAGCCGATGACCGTTTGACGCAACAGTTGCCTGACACG
This sequence comes from Pseudomonas sp. NPDC090233, assembly GCF_044772285.1. Lineage (NCBI taxonomy): Bacteria > Pseudomonadati > Pseudomonadota > Gammaproteobacteria > Pseudomonadales > Pseudomonadaceae > Pseudomonas > Pseudomonas sp. NPDC090233. The sequence goes on from NZ_JBIVYQ010000005.1 coordinate 419,031, forward strand.
CTCGTAGTCGTCCTCGGTGACGGCATTCAGCAATTGCCCGAGGGCAGCCTTCAGCTCATCCCAAGGCAGAAACTCTTCACTGGCGCTCATGATCATTGGATGCGGTGTAGCAACTACATTGTCGCCGATCAGTAGCTCTTCGTAGAGCTTCTCGCCTGGACGCAGGCCGGTAAACTCAATTGCAATATCGCCTGTCGGGTTACGCTCGTTACGCACGCTAAGGCCAGAAAGATGAATCATCTTTTCCGCCAACTCGACAATCTTGACTGGCTTGCCCATGTCCAAGACAAAGACATCGCCACCCTGCCCCATCGACCCCGCCTGGATGACGAGCTGTGCGGCTTCGGGAATCGTCATGAAGTAACGGGTGATTTTCGGGTGGGTCACGGTCAGTGGCCCGCCCATCTTGATCTGTTTGTGGAACAGCGGGATGACCGAGCCGGAAGAACCTAGCACGTTACCGAAGCGAACCATGGTGAAACGGGTCTTGTTCACCTGGGAAAGATTGGCCGCATGCCCATAAAGCACTGGCGCCGCTTCGCAGCTCAGGGCCTGCAGGGTCATTTCGGCCAGGCGCTTGGTGCTTCCCATGACATTGGTTGGCCGTACGGCCTTGTCGGTGGAAATCAGCACGAAGTTGGCGACCCCACACTGCAGTGCCGCTTGCGCAGTATTCAAAGTCCCCATCACATTGTTGAGCACACCTTCGGCAATGTTGTGCTCGACCATCGGCACGTGCTTGTAAGCCGCAGCATGATAGACCGTGTCCACTTTCCAACTGCGCATCACATCAAGCAACTGATGCGGGTTGCGGATCGACCCGAGAATAGGTAGCACGCGCACCGACAACGACTCGCGTTTAACGCGCTGCTCCAGCTCGCCCAGGATGGCATACAGGTTGAATTCGCTGTGCTCGAACAGCAACAGGGTCTTGGGCTTGAGCATGAGAATCTGCCGGCACAGCTCGGAACCGATCGAGCCGCCAGCACCGGTAACCAGTACCGACTGCCCCGTGACACAACGCTCCAGCAGATCTGCCTGAGCGGGTACCGAGTCGCGCCCCAACAGGTCGGCGATGTCAACTTCCTGAATATCGTCGACCTTGACCCGTCCGCTGGCCAGGTCCATGAAACCGGGAACGCTGCGTACGTGCAGCGAGTATCCTTCGAGCTCGCTGAGAATTTCCCGTCGACGGCCGCGTGTGGCGGATGGAATCGCCAGCAAGACTTCCTCGGCACCTGTGATATCGATCATGCGCTGGATTTTTTCGGGCTTGAAGACCTGCAATCCAGAAATGATCCTGTCAGCAATGGTGGGATCGTCGTCAATGAAGGCAACAGGGCGCATCGCACGGCCCATACGCAAAGCAGCCACCAGTTGGTTGCCCGCAGCACCTGCGCCGTAGATGGCGACCTTGGGCAGGCCATCGTCACGGTTGGTGAACGGCACATGCTGGGCCGCCGCGAACCAGTCGCCGAGAAAATACTGGCGCAGGGTCAGGCGCAGGCCACCGATCAGAATCAGATTGAGCCACCAGTAGTTGAAGATCACCGAGCGCGGTACTACCGGGCTGCTGCCATACCAATAAACGACCAGCGCCAAGATCAACGATGACAGGGTCACTGCCTTGATGATCGCGATCAGTGCGTCATTGCCAAAATAGCGCATGACCGCCCTATACAGGCCGATGCGGACGAACAACGGGATGGCAACGATCGGCGCGGCGATGAACAGCCATGGATAGCGTTCGACCGGGTTGGCCAACTCATCGATCCCGAGGCGCACGACAAATGCCAACCAAAGCGAAACCCAGACCAACAGGACATCGAACGACACCTGAAGCAAGCGCTTCTGTCGACGCGAAAGCCCGAGCAACGATGCCCTTATCTTATCCATGTTGCGCTCCAATCCGTTTTTCTCACGCATGATTCCACCTTGCCCACAGCCGACGGATCATGCTGTTACCCTCTAAAAATAAAGCACGAAACAAGACGTTACGGGCCATTTATTCCTTCTGCCCCGCCTTGAATCGAATGGCCAGCCAGAGCAGCGGCGCGTAAGCGATCACCACGCCCAGCACGGCATCGAAGCCGGCCAGCACCACCAGCGCTGCAATCGGCAGCAGCCAAAAGATGTTGATCGCTGTAATCGCCAGGCTCACGGCCCGGTGTTGGCCTAATTGTCGAGATGCATACTGATAGGCATGGCTTCGATGAGCCTCATACACCTTGTCGCCACGCACCAGGCGACGCGCCAGGGTGAAAGTCGCATCGACGATGAAACACCCCATCAGAATGATCCAACCCCACAACAGCACTGGCGAGGCGTTCATCGCATGCAGCGAAAGCAGTGCCAGTTGCAGGCCAAGGAAGCCACTGCCTGCGTCGCCCATGAAGATACGCGCCGGCGGGAAATTCCAAACCAGGAAACCGGCCACGGCCAGTGCCAGCAACGCTGGGGCCCAGGCCAGGTGGCCAAGGCCGGCGCCCCAATAGAGCATGCAGGCCCCGACACAGACGGTGATGGCCTGAAGACTGGCCAACCCATCGATGCCATCCATGAAGTTATAGAGGTTGAGCATCCAGACCAGATACAACGCGGCAAGCAGGTAACCCAGCACCGACAGATCATAGGTGGTTCCGAACACCACCAACTGGGGTGCGGCACTCAACCAGTACAAAGCCCACGCTGCCGCGGCAAAATGCCCCAACAGACGCCATCGGGCTGCGATATGGCCATGATCGTCAAGAAAACCAATGACCGCCACCAGCCCACTGGCGCCAAGCGAGCCGACCAGCAGCTCGAACGACACCATGCCCAGGCCGTACGCAATCGGCAGCGACAGCAGAAAGGCCAGGACAATGGCCACTCCACCGCCCCGAGGCGTTGGTGCGCTGTGAGAACTGCGCTGGTTAGGCACATCCATCAGGCTTCTGGAAATCGCATAACGGCGCAGCGCGGCAGTGCCGACGAAAGACAGAAGCAATACGCTGATTGCCAGCATCCAGTGGTTCATTTCTCTTTGTTTTCCAGGTAATGCTCAGCGGTTTTACGCAGTGCTTGCTCAAAGGACACGGGAGGCACCCACCCCAGACGTTCACGTGTCGCCGTGATATCGACCTGCAGCGAGCCGCAGAGGCGCTGAGACAGCGCTCGCCGACCCAGCATATTGGCCCCCATCACCAGCAGTGACGAAGGAACAGGGAGGAGTCGGGCCGGCTTGCCCAAGGCTCGGGCCATCTGGCGAAGCAGTTCGGAGGTCGAGACATCGTGCCCATCACTGACCAGAAACGTCTGGTCGGCAGCAGCAGGATGCCTGCAACAGGTAACGATCAGGTCTACCAGGTTGTCCAGCGCCACCAGGCTTCGACGGTTGTCGATTGCACCGAATGGCAATGGCACTTGCTTGTCCAGCCACCGCATCATGTTATGAAAGTTGGCCTTGACTCCAGGCCCGTAGACCAGGACGGGCCGGATGATCGAAATTTCCATGCCGGTTTCCGCACCCAGGAGACGAAGCTGTTCTTCCGCCTCGTGCTTGGAAACCCCATAGGGGTCCTGTGGAGCTGGGGTGTCATCGGCTCGATAGGGCTGACCAAGCTCCGTACCTTCACCATTGACCTTGATGGAGCTGATGAACACGAAGCGCCGCACACCCGCCATCGCCGCTCGGCGAGCGAAGGCGAGCGTCGCCAACACATTGACCTTGCGAAATTCCGCCAGCGGGTCGGCTGCTACCTCATTCATGACGTGTACGCGGGACGCGCAATGCACGACGACATCAATTGGCCCACTCTGGTGTGGCCAGGCCGCTTCACTTCCCAGGTCATCGAAGAGGTGAACGCCAACCCCTGCAGACACGGCAGCGGGTGACCGGCGCAACGCCGCGATCAGTTCGACGTCATTCATCTCGGCCATCCGTTCCAGCACGGCCTTGCCAACGAAACCGGAACCACCGGTCAACAGTACTCGCATCTTTCCCCCCAGAATTTCGCTATCGCCCGTATCACGGAATGATCAGCGGATGATCGATGCGATGAATGCATGCATCCCCCCTACCACTTCTTCCTTGGAAAAGTCCCGGCGCGCCCTATTGATTGCCTGGTGCCCGAGCCTATCACGAAGGGTTTCGTCGTCATAAAGCCGGACGAATGCCTGCTTTATATCCTGCACATCCCCTGCCTCGTGGAAGATGCCAGTCACATCCTCCTCGACCGCGTCGGTCAGGCCATAAATTCTCGATACCATGCTCGGCAGGCCCACAGCGGCCGCTTCGATGACAGCCTGCCCGAAGCCCTCCCTGTAGCTGGGCATGCAGAAGACATCGGACATGGCCATGTAATGTTCAGGCGTCTTGGTAAAACCCACCCGGTGAAACGCGCCCTGGCGCTTATGGAGCAGCGACGCCAGTTCGTCATCCAGGTCCTCGTCATCCGGCCCCACGACCAGCAAGTGAGCATCTGGACATGCGTCGGCGAGTTGCGAAAAGGCACGAGCAAGATCGAGTATTCCCTTGGCCCGATTCACCCGCCCAAGGAACAGGTACACCAGTGCCGTGGACGGAATACCCAATTGTGCGCGCAATTGCCCGCGAACCAGCGGGTCAGGCCGGAATCGCTCGGTATCGACGCCACTGATCGACCCCTTACCCAACACCCTGATCTTGTCTGGCTTGACGATGTGCGAAGCAATCAGAAAGTCTCTCTGGGAGTAACTGTCAGTCAAAAGGTGGGTGGCGGAGCTGGCCAGCAACCGATCCATCCCCATCAGCAGACGACGTCCAAGCCCCTGGCGTGTCGCCCACACCTGCCCAGTGAAGATATGCACGCGGCTGCGGATACCTGACAGCAGCCCCGCCAGCATGGCAATGAGGCCGGACTTGGGCATCAGGGACAGCACACAGTCATAGTGCCCCTTGGCCAGTATTCGCCAAAGCGTCCAGAGGGAGCGCAGATCCTGTACCAGCGATATCTTGCGTTCGATGTTGTACGACAGAAAGCCGACGTGCTCGCTAAGCAGGTCTTCAACGTCGGAACGCGATCCAGGACAAATCAGAGTGATGGAGTGACTGGTTGCCAGCCGCTTGATGTGCTCGCGCATGAAAACGTGCAGGACTACCGGCACAGTTGCCACGATTGCTATTTTTTTCCGCGATTGCATTCAGTTTTCCAGCAAACTCAAGAGGTTTTCAGAACGTCGGCCATTTGCACGGGCAGCGGCGCTGGTGTGAAATCCAGCACTTGCGCCGCATGACCGCTCCGGTACCGCGTGCGTTGCATCAACGCGTCGATACGCGCATCGGAAAGCGGTGAGCGGTTCGCCGGTAACAAGCGAACGATAGTACGCAGCAGTGCTGCGGGAACCACCAGAGCAGGCGGCTTGACACCATAATGGGATGCGATGGCTTCCACCAACTCGCTTTGCCCGCAGTCGTTGGACAATATGAAAGTCTGGTTCTTGGCCTGAGCACGCGTCGAACAATTGAGCAGGGCCTTCACAACGTCATCGACATGGACATAAGTGGAGACGGCATCACGAGTGCCGATATAAAAAAACAACCGGCGTCGTACGGCGTTGGCGAATTGGAAGAACGATTGATTCGGCATGTCGGCGGCAATGACGATCGACGGCCTGACCAAGGTATAGGACAACCGTGGCTCAACAGCCGCGATAGCCAGCAGGGATTCATCCGCAAGCGTCTTGGTGATTTCATATTCGCCCACAGGCTCGGGCTGACAACGCTCATCGACTTCGCGGGGCACACCGGCCCCCTGCCTGCCCGGCCCATAAGCGCCGACGCTACTCAACTGCACCCACTGCAGTGGCCGCCCGGTCCGCTGGATGGTGGCGCACGCAGCAGCCAACAGCGCACGCGTACCCTCCACATGCAGCGAATACATGACTGCCTGGTTTTTTAGTTCACCCGCGCAGTGATAGATCACGTCAAGGCCGTCGAGGAATGCCTCAAGACCGCTAGCGCCTTGTGTCAGGTCGCCCTTGCACACGGTCACCCCGGCAATACCCGGATCTTCGCGCCGACTCAGGACAACAACCTGATCGCCCCGGCCGACCAAAGCTTGGCAAAGCAATTTGCCAATAAATCCACTAGCACCGGTAACGCCTACTTTCATGAGGTTTTGCCTCTTGCGTAAAACCAGAAAATTAACGAATGGGTTAATTCTATAAATGAGCCGAATTTAACGACGGTGCCTACTAACTACGAAGCGTATTCAGCGGTCGGCGCAACCGCCGGTTGACTCAAGCGAATTAGAATGCAACGACTCAGATACAGCAGCTGAATAGGGTACAGCATCCAGGCATAAAGCCCAAAACGATCATTATAAGCAAGATCAAATGTCAGAATATGCACGATACCAAAGTAACAAGACATCTTGAACAGTAGCGCTGCACGCCCGTGATGGAAGCCCACGATTCTCAGCAGGCATAGCAATACGATCGAAACAGATGAAAACAGCCAGAAACTCCAGCGAAACCCGGTCAGGTAATCCAGATGTGTGGTATCGCCATAATTAACGGAGAGACCCAGTGCTGCGAGCTGGTCAAAAACCATCGTGGCAAGCAGTTTAAACATGCTCAGATACGAGGCCAACGAAGCGAGGCCCCAGATGGCCAGGATCACCCACAGCGACAGGCGTTGACCAGCGCGCTTGAAGAATACCCACGGAAGCAAAATAACGGTCGAGCGGTGAAAAAACAGTGCGGCCACCGCGCTTGTTTTTGCCCGAACGTGCCGCCCCTCCATCAGCTTGGCCATCGTATAAAACACCAACGCCATCGCCAACCCTTGACGAATGACGTTGGCGGTCAGTGACAAGAAGAACGGGTAAACCAACAGCGCTGCAAACACCAGTACGGTCAGTGCCGAACGGCGTCCAAACACACGTGTGGCCAGATGATGGTAAGCGCCTGCGACTAACACCGGCACGATGAAAAAGAGCGCCTGCGCATCAAACCCGGTGCGTGCCAACGCCGTGGTAAGCCAGATGAAACCGGGCTCGAACGTGGGAAACGGATTTTCCTGACCTGCGTTAATCGTGTCGAAAAAGCTGAGATAGACGGCAGTATCCCCTTCAATGCGGCCAGGACGATCACTGATGCACCAGGCGGCAACGAACACCACCGCAGCGACAAATACGCGCTCAACCAGAAGAACCATGCCGAACGGATGCGCCCTGCGCAGCATGAACTTCACGCAGGCAAACACCAACAACGACGTCAACAACATGTAAAAATAGTCGCTGTAAAGCGTTAGGTAAATCATCGGAAATCCTTCTCGATTCAGGTCACGAGTGACGATTCAACGATTTTTTTCAGCTGGCCCAACCATCTTCCTGACACGTGCAGTTTCAAGGAACTTCGAGGGACGAAAATAAAGAATATTGGCCAACATGAACTTGAAGTTCTTCATCGTCAGCGTCTTCGTCGAGCGCAACATGGCCAGGACGGTAATCAGGAAATTGGCATAGAGATCACTGCGCAACCAGGGGTATGCCGAAAAGTACTCGTACAGGTCACCAAAGAAAATCGTGTACGACTTTTTACGGCCATTGACCGTGGAAAGATACGAGCCATTCCCGGGATTGCTTCGGTATCTTACCAACGCTTTGTCGATATAAACGCCGCGACCGCCCCTGATCAATGAGTCCATGGCGAAGAACCACTCCATGAATTCTCGCTCTATTTTAGCCTGGCGTGATGAGCGGCGATAAGCATACGAACTGTGCACGCAAGTAGCACCCCAGCGAGCGAGCTGATGCAGATCAAAGAAGGTGTGATACGGTGCATTCGCGCCTGGATAGACCGTCTCCGACTGGTAACTACCGTCATCGGAAAAATAGATGGCTTTATGAAATACAATGTTGACATCCGCGTGCGCGGCAAACAGGTCGTATTGTTCCTGGAGCTTGCCTGGCAGCATGACATCGTCGCCGTCGAAGTGGAATACGATATCGCCTTTAGCCATGGCATGCACACCATGGTAATTGAGCGCCGCGCCGACATTCTTTTCCCGCAGCATGAGCGTCAGACGGCCGGGGTGTGCCTCTGCGTATCGACGGATCACAGCTTGCGTATTGTCCGGCGAGCAGTCGTCGGAGACAATCACCTCACAGGGAAAATTTATCTCTTGCCCAAGGATGCTGTCCAGGCACTCTTCAATATAGTTTTCCTGGTTATAACAAGAAACGACGACAGTCGCTGTCAACATCACACGGTCCTTCTCGTATAAAAATAAAAACCTGTCACGGAAACCAGGAAGTAAATGACGTTCATGGCGACATGTGCCATGAATACACCTTCAAGCCCCGCTCCCCGCTGCAGTGCCACTACACTGAACAAACAGAACAACACGCCTTGACCGACTTCCAACGCCACATACAGACGTGTCGCAGCCTTGGCAACGACCACAAAACCAATGACGTAGGTTGAAATTCGCAGGCAATCGCCGATCAATTGGTATTGGATGACATCCGCCAGGTCGGAGAAGTCGCCTGAGAGCAACAGAGGGATGAGGTGTTCACGCAGCAGGTAGAAGCCCGTACCACCGACGATAAACAACCCCATCACCAAACCCATGAACTTTCGTACCGTAACAGCAATGAGCTTGCGGTCCTGCTGTGCCGAGACGATTGGCATGAAATACGCTGCCAAAAACACAACGAAAAAGCCCATGTATGCACTTGAAAGCTTGATCGATGCCTGCCAAAGGCCTGCGGCTTCAAGCCCGACGCTCTCGGTCAGCATCCGGCGCACGACGATTTCAACGACCGGCACGCTGATCGCCCCCACGATCGCCATCAGCGTGAACCCCCCTAGCCGGCGAAGTTTGGGCGCTTGGACCTTATGCCATCGAACACTGCGACGCAGTCGAGACTGAATATAAAAATAGAACGCTGGCAGGCTATACGACAGGTAGAACACTACCATGGCCAATGCCGCGCCAGCCAAGCCGTGATGGCTGATCAGCCACCAGGCGATGGGTAGTGTCAGCACGTTACCTATGATCTGAATCGCCGCGTAGACTTTGGTCTCGTGCAGCCCGTTGGCCGTGCCGTTTACAATATTGGTGAACGCGAATCCGAACTGAGCCAGCCCCAGCACCACGATCAGCCAATCATAGCCCTCTTCGCCCATGAGAAAACGAGCCAGAGGCACATGAAACGCCAACGCAGCAACCAGGATGAGACTACAGAATCCAAGCGAGTAGGCCCGAGCGTCAGCCAGGAAACCCAGCAACACACGGGGCCGAGACTTGAACTCGGCCACGTACTTGATGATACCGTTCTGTATCCCACCACCGGCAAGCAGCGATAAAAACAGTACTGCGCTCATGAAATTGCCAAGCTGCCCCATGCCCTCGACGCCGAGGTATACCGCAATCAACTTGAGCAGCAAGAAGCCCACGGCAATTTTGGACAAATGCGCGGATGTGGTCAGCACTGCACTAAAGAGCAGCCCGCTGCGACCTCCGCGCTTTTGCACCACTGCACTGCTCGCGTTATCGGACATCGATCGCATCGATCACCGCTTGAATGACCTGTTCCACATCCTCTTGAGTCATGGCAAGCCACAGTGGCAGACGGAACAGACGCTCGCTTTCACGGGTGGTATATACATCATCGCCATGCAGTCGACCGAGCGCTCGTCCTGCCGGCGCCGAGTGCAGCGGAATGTAGTGGAATACGGCGCCGATGCCGTTGGCTCGCAAAGTCTCCAATACGTGGGTCCGCTGTTCCAGCCCGGAAACCTTCAGGTAGAACATGTGACCGTTGGCCACGCAATCTTCAGGGATGATAGGCAGGTCGATCAAACCACGCTTGGCAAATGGCTTGAGCGCCTGGTAATAGCGATTCCAGATGGACAGACGCGCGCGGTTGATTTCCTCGGCCTTTTCCAATTGGCCGTATAGGTAAGCGGCTTGCAGCTCGCTTGGCAGGTAGCTGCTGCCCACATCGATCCACGTGTACTTGTCGACCATCCCACGGAAGAACTGCGAGCGATTGGTGCCTTTTTCGCGGATGACCTCTGCCCGGCTGACGAATGTCTGATCGTTGATCAGGAGCAGTCCGCCTTCGCCACCACTGGTGTAGTTCTTGGTTTCGTGGAAGCTGAAGGCGCCCATGTGACCAATTGTACCCAGCGGCTTGCCCTTGTACGTGGACATCATGCCCTGGGCCGCGTCCTCTACCACAAATAGCCCATGACGCTTGGCGATATCCATGATGCTGTCCATCTCGCAGGCAACACCTGCATAGTGCACCGGCACGATAGCCCGGGTACGCTCGGTAACGGCAGCCTCAATGAGTTTTTCATCGATGTTCATCGTATCGGGGCGAACATCGACGAAAACGATGGTCGCACCACGCAGAACAAACGCATTCGCTGTACTCACGAACGTGTAGCTGGGCATGATCACTTCATCGCCCGGCTTGATGTCCAGAAGAATGGCGGCCATTTCCAGAGCCTGGGTACAGGAAGGCGTCAACAGTGTCTTGATACAGGAGAATCGGTCCTCGAACCATTGCTGGCATCGATAACCATAAGCGCCATCACCCGAAATCTTGTCACTGCGCATGGCTGCCAAGACATGGGCATCTTCGTTGCCCGTATAGGGCGGCTTGTTAAATGGGATCATTTTTCAAACTCTTCGAGAAACTGTTTTTCCAGTGCCAATAGATCACGGCTGCGCTCCTTCAGCCGCTGGGCGGGAGCGCCCGCATAGATACCCCATGGCTGCGTCGAACGGGTCACCAGGGCCATTGCCCCGATCGCACACCCCTGCGCCACGTCTACACCAGGCATGATGATCGCCCCGGCCCCCACGATGACCTGCCGATGCAAGTGCACTGCCGCAAACTTTTCATTCTTGAAACGCTTGGGAATATTTGAATTCACCAATGTTTCACCGCTGTAGTCATCCGACTGTGAAAACACCTTGACGCCGTATGCCAGCGTGCAGAAATCGTCCAGAACGATACCTGGGACACCACCTGCCATCAGGCACATTGGCGTGATGTGAATAAACCGCCCGAAGCGTATCTTTCCTGATACCACGCAAAAATCGTCGATTCGAACGTGATCTCCCAGCTCCATCTGCTCAGGGTTGTAGATGGCCGCCTTGTCACTGATCTTTACGCTTTTGCCCAGCTTCTTGAAGCCCATAGCTTGAAGCTGTTCCTCAGAGAGGTAGGCCATGGCAATCCCATCCCATTTCTTTTCAGCGTTCGTTGAGTAGCCACATGGAATTCGGCCGGAGCCAAATACCGTACTCCTATCCCTGCCGGACGTCTCTGAACACGTTCCGCGCGGCGACCAAAACCAGACCGATCAGCAGACCAAGCAACCCCGCTGCAACGATCGTAAGCGCAACACGAGGCTTGGTCGGGCGATCAGGAAGCATGACATCGCCATCCAGCTGGTAGACCTCCACTCCCGAAGAGTCGAAGCCCAGCTTACGGTAGAAGGCCACATCCGCCTGCTTCTGACGCAACCCTTGGATATACGGGTCATCGGACACTCGGGCTTCCAATATACCGATTTCAGCCTCCAGCGCTTTGCTCCCACGCATATAGGTCAACCCGCCACTGATCTCGGAAGATAATTCCGCCGAAAGGTTGGCGGAAATGAAAGGAGGCTTTTCCAAACCAATGGATCGAGCGATCCGCAGGGCCTCTCGAAGCTGAATGAGTTTGTCTTCACGCTGTTTGCGCGCGCTCTCCCTGTCGATTTCGATTTGCTGCTCCAGGTTGTCCGCCTTGGTCTTGGCGTCGCTGCGCAGATCACTCAACAATTGGCGGGTAGCCTGCGAAGCCGCGAGGTTGGAATACAGCTGCACCCAATACACTGCAGTTTTCGGTTGGTTAGCCAATATTGCGACGGTCGCACGGGCCGACTGATTCGCATCTGACGTGTCTATCCGCAAGCCACTGCTAAACCGGCTATATGCCTCATCTCCACCAACCTCGTATCCTGCAGCCCTCATATCTGGCACATAGACATCATCGAAGAATTCTCGACGGACGGCTTCTGACTGCAAGTTGCGGAGATAGACGCTATAAACGTCCTTAACATCCAGTAACTTCAGCCCGCTTTTTTCTCCGCGACCAATGTTCAGCGTTGCAATATCACCTTGCGATGGTTCACGTACCGTAGCTTTGGCCTCGTAGAGGGGCGCCTTGATAAATAAATAGGCGACCGCGAGCAACAGAAACAGCAAGGTCACAGCGAGGATCAAAAAACGCTCTTTCCAGAACTGCCGCACCAACTCAACCAAATTTACTTCGTCACTGTTGCCGTTCCGGCGTACGTCATCTGTGGACATTTACTCTGCGTATCCTTGAGTTCATCGATGGGCTTCAGCAAACCTCAGAGATCCGCAACAGACCGAGGATGCCCCCAGCCACCAGCGCGCTCCCTCGGCTGACCTTGAGCGTCGCAGCGTATAGCTTAACGCCGCGAGATTCTAGCCACTCTTTTGCCAGCACTGTGGGCAATTCGCCCAACCAGAATGGGAAAGCTCAGAGGCGGATAAGTTCAGCCCATCAAGATGAGAATAAAGATCAACAACCCACTACTGGGTCATTTTGTCACAGAGCATGATCTACCTTTAATTCAGCTGCAAGAGGCACTTACGTTACGTGCGAAACCTGCGCACATGATTAGCATGCTAATAAAGTTCACGGGCATGAGATATTGATTGCAGCCGATGATTTCGTAGCTTCGCGCAGCGCTGCTGCAAGCGCAGCCTTGGCCCGCGCCTCACCATGAACCAAAATGACCTCACGCGCAGGCTGCTCGCCTTCCAGCGCGAAGCTAAGCAACCCTGCTTGGTCCGCGTGCCCGGAATACCCGTCCAAGCTCATGACTTTCAGATTAAGGTCGTACATGCGACCATCCAGATCAATCTGCACAAACCCCTGCGCCCCTTCACTGGCCTGTATCACGGCTCCTGGCGTCCCTTTCGCCTGATACCCCACGAACATGACCTCGTGTCGCGGATCACCCAACATTGCCTTAAGGTAATTAACGATTCGTCCACCCGAACACATACCATTACCAGCAATGACGATGGCAGGACGACCGGTGCTCTTCAGGTAATTGACCACCTGCCGGTGCTTGGCGTGCGTATCGATACAGACCAACTGCCCAAAGCCTAGCGGATGCCGCCCGGCCTGCAATCGCTGCTTGGCCTCGCAATTCCAGTATTCATGCAGCTCTGCGTAGGCTGTGGTGATGCGCTGGGCCAGGGGCGAATCGAGAATGACCGGCACCTGCGACCAGTCCAATGTTGCCAGCGGATCATCGCCCCGCCCCTTTTCTCCCGGTCCGAGCAAGGACTTGCCATGCAGGATATCTTCGATTTCGTACAGCAGTTCCTGTGTCCGGCCGAGACTGAAAGCCGGGATCAGAATGGTGCCTCTGTCCGCCAGCGCACGATCGATGGCCGCCTCCAGATGCTGCCGTCGGGCATTGCGACCGGTGTGCATACGATCGCCGTAAGTACTTTCCAAGACAAGAATGTCAGCCCGCTCAGGAGGCTTGACGGCTCTCAGTAGTGGGTTGCACGGCGCACCAAGATCGCCAGAGAAGACGACGCGCGAAGTATCGTCGACTCCCGGATAGCGCACATCACATTCCACGTAGGCCGAGCCCAGCAGGTGACCAGCGCGCTGAAGACGGATAGAACAAACCAAGCCGTTGCGCTCTGTTACGGTGTACCACTGCTCGAAAGGCACCGCCACAATCAGTTTTCGCAGCAAAGCCAGGTAGCGATCAATCTCGACTGGGTTGGAGCTGATAGCCAGCTTGTAGGCGTCTTCCAGTACCAGCGGCAGAAGCTTGGCCGAAGGTTCGCTGCACAGGATGGGGCCGCGGTAACCAGCGGCCAACAATGCTGGTATACGACCGACATGATCGAGATGGACATGAGTGACGACCAGCGCCTGAATACCGCCAACTTCGAAGCTGACTGGCCCAGACGCCACGCCTGACTGCGCATCGGCATCTTGATTCAGACCGCAGTCGATCAACAGGCTGACGGTACTGTCCAGATGAAGCTGATGACAGGAACCCGTAACGCTTCGGGTGCCGCCATGATGGGATAGGCTGGGAAACTCCATACCGCTGCACACTCGCCTGACCAAAAAATGAAGCGCGTATTACTCCATTATCAAGGCATCATGAGAAGGTGAGCTTTTCCTATGAGGGCGTAGGAAAAATCCTCAATTGTCGTTTAGCACCACCCGACGTGCCGAGGCGCGAATCTTCCGCTTGCTGCGTTGCACCCCGTACACCCCCAGTATTGGTCCGATGGCAAGCCCCACAACCAACGCAGCGAGTACAGGGACAGCCACCGGAACCTCCGGGGCAGACCAACCGAACAGCACCAGCGAAACCGATTGCTGATTCTCCAGCACGAAAAACAACACCACAGCCGCCAATACCAGCACGAACACCGCCGCCAGGGCGCGCTTGAGGTTACGCATCAGGTTGCTCCTTCATCAGGTGTGCTCGTGCTCTTCTTCATTTACCCGGTCACGTAGTTCCTTGCCCGGTTTGAAGTGCGGCACGAACTTGCCTTCCAGCTCGACAGACTGGCCAGTCTTGGGGTTACGGCCTACCCGCGGTGCACGATAGTGCAAGGAAAAGCTGCCAAAACCTCGAATCTCGATGCGATCGCCCGTGGCCAGACATTGGGACATCTGTTCAAGCATGGTCTTGATGGCCAGCTCCACGTCCTTGGACGAGAGTAGCCCTTGATGGGTGACAATACGTTCGATCAGCTCCGACTTCGTCATATTTTTCCCTTCGTTATCAAGCAGCTAGATCATTGCTTAATCAGTTTGTAGCACGCTCGGAGGGATTTGAACAGGGCGGTTCTTGACTTAATAAAAAAATTCAAGAAGGAAGTGTAAGGAAATAGGTGTGAGGTGCGCTGCAGGCAAAAAAAAGGGTGGCCCGAAGGCCACCCTTTTTTACCGATCAAACAGAACTCAGTTCTGCTTGGCCATAGCTTCGCGCAGCAGCGCGGCCATGGTGGTGTCGGCAGCCGCTTCCGGAGCGTTTTTCAGGCTCTGGATGGCTTCACGCTCTTCAGCGTCGTCTTTCGACTTGATCGACAGGCTGATGACGCGCGATTTGCGGTCAACGCTGATGATCTTGGCTTCGATCTCTTCGCCTTCCTTCAGGACGTTACGCGCGTCTTCAACGCGGTCACGGCTGATTTCGGAAGCTTTCAGAGTGGCTTCGATGTCGTCGGCCAGAGTGACGATGGCGCCTTTGGCGTCAACTTCCTTCACGATGCCACGGACGATAGCGCCCTTGTCGTTGACAGCAACGAAGTTGGAGAACGGATCGTCTTCCAGCTGCTTGATGCCCAGGGAGATGCGCTCGCGCTCTGGATCAACCGACAGGATGACGGTTTCCAGCTCATCGCCCTTCTTGAAGCGACGCACGGCTTCTTCGCCGGTTTCGTTCCAGGAGATGTCGGACAGGTGAACCAGACCGTCGATGCCGCCGTCCAGACCGATGAAGATACCGAAGTCGGTGATCGACTTGATGGTACCGGTGATCTTGTCACCCTTGTTGAACTGGCCGGAGAAGTCTTCCCATGGGTTGGACTTGCACTGCTTGATGCCCAGGGAGATACGACGACGCTCTTCGTCGATGTCCAGAACCATGACTTCCACTTCGTCGCCAACCTGAACGACTTTCGACGGGTGGATGTTCTTGTTGGTCCAGTCCATTTCGGAAACGTGTACCAGACCTTCAACGCCTTCTTCCAGCTCAGCGAAGCAGCCGTAGTCGGTCAGGTTGGTAACGCGCGCTTGTACGCGAGTACCTTCTGGGTAGCGGGCAGTGATAGCTACCCACGGATCTTCGCCCATCTGCTTCAGACCCAGCGAAACGCGGTTGCGCTCGCGGTCGAACTTCAGAACGCGTACGTCGACTTCGTCGCCAACGTTAACGATTTCCGATGGGTGCTTGATACGCTTCCAAGCCATGTCGGTAATGTGCAGCAGGCCGTCGATACCGCCCAGGTCCACGAATGCGCCGTAGTCGGTGAGGTTCTTGACGATACCTTTGACTTGCTGGCCTTCCTGCAGGGTTTCCAGCAGGGCTTCGCGCTCGGCGGAGTTCTCGGCTTCCAGCACGCTGCGACGCGAAACAACAACGTTGTTGCGCTTCTGGTCCAGCTTGATGACCTTGAATTCCAGCTCTTTGCCTTCGAGGTGGGTGGTGTCGCGCACTGGGCGGACATCAACCAGCGAACCTGGCAGGAACGCACGGATACCGTTAACGTCGACAGTGAAGCCGCCTTTAACCTTACCGTTGATAACGCCCTTGACCACTTCTTCGGCGGCGAAAGCTGCTTCCAGAACAATCCAGCACTCGGCGCGCTTGGCTTTTTCACGGGACAGTTTGGTTTCGCCAAAGCCGTCTTCGACCGCGTCCAGCGCAACGTGAACTTCGTCACCGACCTTGATGGTCAGCTCGCCAGCTTCGTTGTAGAACTGCTCGAGCGGGATGACGCCCTCGGACTTCAGGCCAGCGTGTACGGTAACCCAGTCGCCGTCGATGTCGACAACGATACCGGAGATGATCGCACCCGGCTGAAGATTGAGGGTTTTCAGGCTTTCTTCAAAGAGTTCTGCAAAGCTTTCGCTCATTTTAATTCCTGTAGATTCGGGCGAAACAGACGCCCATCGCCACATTCCAGACAATGTGGGTTTGTTTTAAGTAAAGGAAAGCCGGCAGGACGTTGACTGGTGCCCCTGCCTGCTTTCCTGGCTATCAGAGAAGATCGCGCTGGGCGAGCTCGCTCCTGATACGTTGCAACACCTGCTCGATGGACAACTCGGTGGAGTCCAGCTGTATGGCATCGGCCGCCGGTTTGAGCGGGGCCACTGCGCGCTGGGTGTCGCGCTCATCGCGCGCACGAATCTCATCTAGCAGACTCGACAGACTAACATCTTCGCCCTTGCCCTTCAACTGCAGGTAGCGGCGGCGGGCACGCTCCTCGGCACTGGCGGTGAGGAAGACCTTCAGCGGCGCGTCCGGGAACACCACGGTGCCCATGTCGCGGCCATCGGCGATCAACCCGGGCGCTTCGCGGAAGGCGCGCTGGCGCTGCAGCAGCGCTTCGCGCACTGCCGGCAGCGACGCGACCATCGACGCCCCGGCACCGACCGTCTCGGTGCGGATGACATTGCTGACGTCCTCACCTTCGAGAATGATCTGTTGCAGCTTACCCGGCTCGGCGGCGATGAACTGCACATCCAGATGGGCGGCCAGAGCCTTGAGCAGCTCTTCGTTGGTCAGGTCGACGCCGTGGTTGCTGGCGTTGAACGCCAGCAACCGGTACAGCGCGCCGGAGTCCAGCAGCTTCCAGCCAAGCTCGCGGGCCAGCAGGCCGGCGACCGTGCCCTTGCCCGAGCCACTCGGGCCGTCAATGGTGATGACCGGCGCCTGCGCACTCACGACTTGCCCTCTTCTGCAACGCGAATACCCACTTCAGCGCACAGCTTGAGGAAGTTCGGGAACGAGGTAGCGACGTTGGCGCAATCATGGATACGAATCGGCGCACTGGCACGCAGCGAGGCGACACTGAAGGCCATGGCGATACGGTGGTCACCGTGGCCATGCACTTCGCCGCCGCCGATCTGGCCGCCGTCGATAATGATGCCGTCCGGGGTCGGCTCGCACTTCACACCTAGTGTGATCAGGCCATCGGCCATGACCTGGATGCGGTCGGATTCCTTGACCCGCAGCTCTTCGGCGCCACGCAGTACGGTGCGGCCTTCGGCGCAGGCCGCAGCCACGAACAGCACCGGGAACTCGTCGATGGCCAGTGGCACCAGCTCTTCGGGGATGTCGATACCCTTGAGCTTGGCGCCACGCACACGCAGGTCGGCCACCGGCTCGCCGCCGACTTCACGCTGGTTTTCCAGGGTGATGTCGCCGCCCATCAGGCGCAGGATGTCGATGACACCGGTGCGGGTCGGGTTGATGCCGACATGCTCGAGCACCAGCTCGGAGCCTTCGGCGATCGACGCGGCCACCAGGAAGAATGCCGCGGACGAGATATCCGCCGGCACTTCGATGCGGGTCGCGGTGAGCTTGCCACCGGACTGCAGCGAGGCAACCGGGCCATTCGACTCAACCGCGTAGCCGAAACCGCGCAGCATGCGCTCGGTATGGTCGCGGGTCGGCGCAGGCTCGGTGACGGTGGTCTTGCCTTCGGCATACAGGCCAGCCAACAGCAGGCAGGACTTAACCTGGGCACTGGCCATCGGCAGGGTGTAGGTCAGTGCTTTGAGCTTGCTGCCACCGCGAATGGTCAACGGCGGACGACCGTCCGGGCCGGTCTCGACCACGGCGCCCATTTCCCGCAGCGGGTTGGCGACGCGGTTCATCGGGCGCTTGGACAGCGAGGCATCACCGGTCATGGTGACATCGAACGGCTGGCCGGCCAGCAAACCGGAAAGCAGGCGCATCGAGGTACCGGAGTTACCCACGTAGATCGGGCCAGGCGGCGGCTTCAGGCCATGCAGGCCGACACCGTGAATGGTCACGCGGCCATGGTTCGGGCCTTCGATGACCACACCCATGTCACGGAAAGCCTGCAGGGTCGCCAAGGCATCCTCGCCTTCGAGGAAGCCTTCGACTTCGGTCGTGCCTTCGGCCAGCGAGCCGAGCATGATCGAACGGTGGGAAATCGACTTGTCGCCTGGAACGCGGATCCGTCCGGACACGCGGCCACCAGGTTGGGCCAGGAAAATCAGATCGTTGGCGTTCATAGCGTCCACATAGGCCCGGCGGGCCAGGATTTTACTGAAATGCTCGCGGGCAACCCGAGCGCGGGTGAATACACCCAGCAACTGGTGCCCATCCCCTGCATCGACCGCGTCGCGCAAGGCGTCGAGGTCGCTGCGAAATGTGTCCAAAGTGCGCAGTACAGCCTCGCGGTTGGCAAGGAAGATGTCGTGCCACATGGTCGGGTCACTGCCGGCGATTCGGGTGAAATCGCGGAAACCACCCGCAGCGTACCGGAAGATCTCGAGGTTTTCATTGCGCTTGGCCAACGAATCGACCAAGCCGAAGGCCAGTAGGTGCGGCAGGTGGCTGGTGGCGGCCAGCACTTCGTCGTGGCGCTCTACCGGCATGTGCTCGACATCGGCATCCAGCGCGCGCCACAGGCGGTCGACCAGCGCCAAAGCGGCGGGGTCGGTTTCCGGTAGCGGCGTGAGGATGACCTTGTGCCGGCGGAACAGGGTAGCGTTGGAGGCCTCCACCCCGCTCTGCTCGGAGCCGGCGATCGGGTGGCCTGGTACGAAGTGGCGCAGGCGCTTGCCGAAGACTGCGCGCGCGGCACGCACCACGTTGCCTTTGGCGCTGCCGACGTCAGTGATCACGGCGTTGCCCAGGTCGAGCCCGGCAAGCAGTGAGAGAAGCTTTTCCATGGCCAGGATCGGCACGGCGAGCTGGATGACGTCGGCACCGAGGCATGCGGCGGCGAGGTCTTCTTCGCAGCGGTCGACCACGCCAAGGGCCACGGCCTGCTTGCGTGAAGACGCGTCCAGGTCGACGCCGACCACTTCGCGGCATAGGCCGCTTTCACGCAGGCCCTTGGCGAAGGAGCCGCCGATCAGACCGAGGCCTACGACGACGAGGCGACCGATGATTGGCGCGGGTTTGGTTGTTACGGCATTTACCACTGGTGCGAACCCTGTTCAGAAATCTAGGCAGTTCAGCTGGACCATTGGGGCGCCTTTGGCGCCTATCGCGGCTGAAGCCGCTCCTACAGCTATCGCGCAACCTGTAGGAGCGGTTTTAACCGCGATGGGCCGCACAGCGGCCCCAACAATCTCCAATCAAAGCACCGCCTTCGGATAAGACCCCAACACCTTGAGCCCCACAGCCTCCTGGCTGATCTGCTCCAGCACCGCCTTGATCAGCGGGTCGCGGTGGTGGCCGACGAAATCAATGAAGAACACATAGGTCCACTTGCCGCTGCGCGACGGGCGCGTTTCGATGCGCGTCAGGTCGATACCGTTCTCATGGAACGGCACCAGCAGCTCGTGCAAGGCACCCGGCTTGTTGCTCATCGACACGATGATCGAGGTCTTGTCGTCGCCGGTCGGCGGCACTTCCTGATTACCGATCATCAGGAAGCGCGTGGAGTTGTCCGGACGGTCTTCGATCTTCTCGGCCAGGCGGGTCAACCCATACAGGTTGGCCGCCATGTCGCCGGCGATCGCCGCCGAATTCCACTCGCCCTTGACTCGCTTGGCCGCCTCGGCGTTGCTCGAAACCGCCACGCGCTCGACGTTCGGGTAATGCGCGTCCAGCCACTTGCGGCACTGGGCCAGGGACTGGGCATGGGAGTAGATGCGGGTGATGCTGTCGGTCTTGGTGTTTTCGCCCACCAGCAGGTGGTGGTGGATGCGCAGCTCGACTTCGCCACAGATCACCATGTCATGCTCAAGGAAGCTGTCCAGGGTGTGGCTGACCGCGCCTTCGGTGGAGTTCTCCACCGGCACCACGCCGAAGTTGACGGCGCCGGCCGCCACTTCGCGGAACACTTCGTCGATGGCTGCCATCGGGCGGCTGATCACGGCATGACCGAAGTGCTTCATCGCCGCCGCCTGGGTGAAGGTCCCTTCCGGGCCCAGGTATGCGACTTTCAGCGGCTCTTCCAGGGCCAGGCAGGACGACATGATCTCGCGGAACAGCCGCGCCATCTCTTCGTTGCCCAGCGGCCCCTTGTTGCGCTCCATGACGCGCTTGAGCACGGCGGCTTCACGCTCGGGGCGGTAGAACACTGGCTTCTCGCCTTCGGCCAGGGTGGCGGTCTTGACCCGGGCCACTTCCTGGGCGCAGCGGGCGCGGTCGCTGATCAGCTCGAGGATTTTCTCGTCGAGGCTGTCGATGCGCACGCGCAGCGCCTTGAGCTCGTGTTCGGACATCAGCCGTGCTCCTTCTCGAATTCGGCCATGTAGGCGACCAGGGCTTCAACAGAATCCAGGCCCAGGGCGTTGTAGATCGAGGCGCGCATGCCACCTACAGAACGGTGGCCCTTGAGGTTGAGCAGGCCGCGGGCATCGGCACCGGCAAGGAAGGCCTTGTCCAGGCGCTCATCAGCCAGGCGGAACGGCACGTTCATCCACGAACGGGCGTTGTGGCTGATCGGGTTGGTATAGAACTCGCTGGCGTCGATGAAGCCGTAGAGGCGGTCCTTCTTGGCGCGGTTGCGCTGCTCCATGGCTTCGACGCCGCCCTGCTCCTTGAGCCACTCGAAGACCAGGCCGGAGAGGTACCAGGAATAGGTCGCCGGGGTGTTGTACATGGAGCCGTTGTCGGCCGATACCTTGTAGTCGAGCATGGTCGGGCAGCTGCTGCGGGCGTGGCCCAGCAGGTCTTCACGGACGATCACCACCACCAGGCCGCTCGGGCCGATGTTCTTCTGCGCACCGGCGTAGATCAGGCCGTACTGCGAGACGTCGATCGGGCGCGAGAGGATGTCGGACGACATGTCGACCACCAGCGGGACGTCACCGGTTTCCGGCACCCAGTCGAACTGCAGGCCGCCGATGGTTTCGTTGGATGCATAGTGGACGTAAGCCGCGTTCTTGCTCAGCTGCCACTCGTTCTGGCCAGGGATCGCCAGGTAATCGTAAGGCTTGGCGCTGGCAGCGACGTTGACGCTGCCGAAGCGGCGCGCTTCTTCGATGGCCTTTTTCGACCAGATGCCGGTCTCGACGTAGTCGGCAGTGCCGTTTTCCGGCAGCAGGTTCAGCGGAATCTCGGCAAATTGCTGGCTGGCGCCGCCCTGCAGGAACAGGACTTTGTAGTTGGAGGGAACGGACAGCAGGTCACGCAGGTCCTGCTCGGCCTTTTCGGCGATGGCCACGTAATCGTCGCTGCGATGGCTCATTTCCATCACCGACAAGCCCTTGCCGCGCCAGTCCAGCATCTCGGCCTGGGCACGCTGCAAGACAGCTTCAGGAAGCGCGGCAGGGCCTGCGCAGAAGTTAAAGGCTCGTTTGCTCACATCCACTCTCGCTCTGCTCTTATCAGTCAAACGGGGCGACCTTGGTCGCCCCGCTCGGGATTTACGCTTGCTTATTCCTGCGGGGCCTCTTCGGCACCCGCAGCTTCGTTATCCGGCGCGTCGCTCTCGACGCCCTCCTCGTCCGTCTCGATCACATCATCGAGCTCTTCCTCGGAGGGCTCCTGGATCCGCTCCAGCCCGACCAGCGTTTCATCCGCCGCCAGTTTGATCAACGTAACACCCTGGGTGTTACGGCTGAGGCTGGAAACCTCACCGACCCGCGTACGCACCAGCGTGCCCTGGTCGGAGATCAGCATGATCTCTTCGCCTTCCTGCACCTGGATGGCGCCGATCAGCAGACCGTTGCGCCCCTTGGTGCCCATGGCGATCACGCCCTGGCCGCCACGGCCGCGACGCGGGAACTTGGACAGCGGGGTGCGCTTGCCGAAACCGCGCTCGGACGCCGTGAGGATCTGCGCGCCGGACTCCGGAATCAGCATCGAGATGATCTGCTGCCCCTTGCCCAGCTTCATGCCGCGCACGCCACGGGCGG
Source organism: Pseudomonas sp. NPDC090233 (assembly GCF_044772285.1). NCBI lineage: Bacteria > Pseudomonadati > Pseudomonadota > Gammaproteobacteria > Pseudomonadales > Pseudomonadaceae > Pseudomonas > Pseudomonas sp. NPDC090233. The sequence goes on from NZ_JBIVYQ010000005.1 coordinate 441,656, forward strand.
TACGGCCCATTTCACGCACAACGCTTTCAGCGAAGCGGATCACCTTGCCGGCGTCGGAGAACATCATGACTTCCTTGGCACCATCGGTGATGGCCGCGGCAATCAGGGTGTCGCCTTCTTTCAGCTTCAGGGCGATCAGGCCGTTGGAGCGCGGACGGGCGAACTGCACCAGCGGGGTCTTCTTGACGGTACCGGAAGCGGTGGCCATGAAGATGTACGCGCCGGTCGGTTCCGCCACCCATTCAGGGGTGTCGCCGTCTTCTTCGTCGACTTCTTCGACTTCTACCAGCTCGCCTTCGATCACGTTCTCGTCGCTGTCCTCCAGCTCTTCGTCCGGATCGGCGCTCTGCTGCAGGGCTTCGAGGTCGATCTGCAGCATGGCGGTGATGCGCTCACCCTCCTCCAGCGGCAGCAGGTTGACCAGCGGGCGACCACGCGCGGCGCGGGAGGCTTCAGGAATTTCGTAGGTCTTCTTCCAGTACACCTTGCCCTTGCTGGAGAACAGCAACAGGGTGGCGTGGCTGTTGGCGACCAGCAGGTGCTCGATGTAGTCTTCGTCCTTCACGCCGGTCGCCGACTTGCCTTTGCCGCCACGGCGCTGGGCCTGGTACGCGGACAACGGCTGGGTCTTGGCGTAGCCACCGTGGGAAATGGTCACCACACGCTCTTCTTCCGGGATCATGTCGCCGTAGTTGAGGTCGTGGCTGGCGTTGAGAATCTCGGTGCGGCGGGCATCGCCGTATTCGGCACGGATGGCTTCGAGCTCTTCGCGGATCACTTCCATCAGGCGCTGGGCGCTGCTGAGGATGCGGATCAGTTCGCCGATCTGTTCCAGAATCTCCTGGTACTCGGCCAGCAGCTTCTCGTGCTCCAGGCCGGTCAGGCGGTGCAGACGCAGGTCGAGAATCGCCTGGGCCTGTTCCGGCGACAGGAAGTATTTGCCATCGCGCAGGCCGTACTGCTCAGGGAGGTCTTCAGGGCGGCAGGAATCGGCGCCGGCGCGCTCGACCATGACCTGCACGGCACTGGATTCCCAGGCGGTGGATACCAACGCTTCCTTGGCCTCCGACGGCGTCGGCGAGGCCTTGATCATGGCGATGACCGGGTCGATGTTGGACAGCGCAACGGCCTGGCCTTCAAGGATGTGGCCGCGCTCGCGGGCCTTGCGCAGCTCGAATACGGTACGGCGCGTCACCACTTCACGGCGGTGGCGGACGAACGCTTCGAGCAGGTCCTTGAGGTTGAGCAGGCGTGGGCGGCCGTCGATCAGCGCTACCACGTTGATGCCGAACACGCTCTGCAGCTGGGTCTGCTGGTAGAGGTTGTTGAGCACCACTTCCGGCACCTCGCCGCGGCGCAGCTCGATGACGATGCGCATGCCGTCCTTGTCGGACTCGTCGCGCAGCTCGGTGATGCCTTCGATCTTCTTCTCTTTGACCAGCTCGGCGATCTTCTCGATCAGACGCGCCTTGTTCAACTGGTACGGCAGCTCGGTCACGACGATCTGCTGGCGGCCACCGACTTTGTCGATGTCTTCGATCTCGGAGCGCGCACGCATGTAGATGCGGCCACGGCCGGTGCGATACGCCTCGATGATGCCCTGACGGCCGTTGATGATACCGGCAGTCGGGAAGTCCGGGCCCGGGATGAACTGCATCAGCTCATCGATGGTGACTTCCGGGTTGTCGATCAGCGCCAGGCAACCGTCGATGACTTCACCGAGGTTGTGTGGCGGAATGTTGGTCGCCATGCCCACGGCGATACCGCTGGAACCGTTGACCAGCAGGTTGGGAATACGGGTCGGCATGACCGCCGGGATCTGCTCGGTGCCGTCGTAGTTGGGCACCCAGTCGACGGTCTCTTTGTGCAGGTCGGCCAGCAGCTCGTGGGCCAGCTTGGACATGCGCACTTCGGTGTATCGCATGGCTGCGGCGTTGTCGCCGTCGACCGAACCGAAGTTGCCCTGGCCGTCGACCAGCAGGTAGCGCAGCGAGAACGGCTGGGCCATACGCACGATGGTGTCGTAGACCGCAGTGTCGCCATGCGGGTGGTACTTACCGATCACGTCACCGACCACACGGGCGGATTTCTTGTACGGCTTGTTCCAGTCGTTGCCCAGTTCGCTCATCGCATAGAGAACGCGACGATGCACGGGCTTCAAGCCGTCACGTGCATCGGGCAGCGCTCGCCCGACAATCACGCTCATCGCGTAGTCGAGGTAAGACTGTCTCAGTTCGTCTTCGATATTGACCGGGAGGATTTCTTTGGCCAGTTCGCCCATGAGAAGCCTGATTCCTTTTTCTGGTGAAACTTCGCAGCTCCATCAAGGGCCGAACGAAGCTCGCCGCCGCAGCGCATAGGGGTGCGACGACTTACGACAAATCAATGAGTTGTGCCATGGATCTGCGCAAAATTGGCCGCCGTGATGGGCGGTCTTGGAAACTGCCGGATGTTATCACAAATGGGGTTGGCAAGTGTACGACTTGGTTGCTTCGGCGCGGGGGAAATCGAGCGCCGCCCACGCGGCGCATCGCGGATAAATCCGCTCCTACATGTGTAACGCCGCGCCGAGGCAGGGGTTCAATGCAACCGCTTGCGACACATCAATTGCGCCAGCTTGGCCGTATCCGGGCGCTCGACGATGCCGCGCTCGGTCACGATCACGTCGATCAGGTCGGCTGGGGTCACGTCGAATACCGGGTTGAACACCTCGACATCCGGCGCCACGCGGGTGCCGGCATAATCGAGCAATTCGTCGGCGTCGCGCTCCTCCAGCGGAATGTCTTCGCCCGTGGCCAGGTTCAGGTCGATGCTGGTGCTCGGCGCCACCACCATGAAGCGCACGCCGTGGTGCATGGCGCTGACCGCCAGCTGATAGGTGCCGATCTTGCTGGCCACATCACCGTTGGCGGCGATGCAGTCGGCGCCGACCACCACCCAGGTGATGCCCTTGCTCTTCATCAGGTGGGCCAGCGCCGAGTCGGCGCACAGGGTCACCGGGATGCCTTCGTTGGCCAGTTCCCAGGCAGTCAGGCGGGACCCTTGCAGCCAGGGGCGAGTTTCACCGGCGTAGACGCGCTCGACCATGCCTTCGAGGAAACCTGCCCGGATGACCCCCAGCGCAGTGCCGAAACCGCCACTGGCCAGCGCGCCGGCATTGCCGTAGGTCAGCAGGGTCTGCGCATTGCCCTGGTGGCGGCGGATCAGCTCGATGCCGTGCTGGGCCATGGTCAGGTTGGCCTCGCGGTCGCTTTCGTGAATGGCGATGGCTTCCGCCTCCAGCATCGCCAGCACGTCCTCGTCGGGGCGTACGCGCTGCAAACGCTCGCGCATGCGGTTGAGCGCCCAGAACAGGTTGGCTGCGGTTGGGCGCGCCTCGGCCAGGCTGAGGAAATCTTCCTCCAGGTCCATTTCCCAATCGCCGCCTTCGGCCAGGCGCTCTTCAAGGGCCAACACCAGGCCATAGGCCGCCGCGATACCGATGGCCGCCGCGCCACGCACGGCCATGTCGCGAATCGCCGCCACCACCTGCGCGACATTGTCGCAGGCCAGCCAGCGTTCTTCCGACGGCAGCAGGCGCTGGTCGAGCAGGTGCAGGGCGCCGCGGTGCCAGCGGATGCCAGTCACCTTCTCCGCCGCCAAAAGTTGCTCGCGCATTGCCTCTCCCCGTCGTTCGGATATAAAAGCCGGCGATTATAGCGACCATCAGCCTTGGGCGCTCGGGTATACTCCGGCGCAATTCGTACAAGTTTCAGAGGACTGTTCAATGAGCAACGTCGACCACGCCGAAATCGCCAAGTTTGAAGCCTTGGCGCACCGCTGGTGGGACCGCGAGAGCGAGTTCAAGCCGCTGCACGATATCAATCCGCTGCGCGTCAACTGGATCGACGAGCGCGTCAGCCTGGCCGGCAAGAAAGTGCTGGACGTCGGCTGCGGCGGCGGCATCCTCAGCGAGGCGATGGCCCTGCGCGGCGCCACCGTCACCGGTATCGACATGGGCGAGGCGCCCCTGGCCGTGGCCCAGCTGCACCAGTTGGAATCCGGCGTGCAGGTAGAATACCGGCAGATCACCGCCGAGGCCCTGGCCGAGGAAATGCCCGAGCAGTTCGACGTGGTCACCTGCCTTGAAATGCTCGAACACGTGCCCGACCCGTCCTCGGTCATCCGCGCCTGCTACCGCATGGTCAAGCCGGGCGGCCAGGTGTTCTTCTCGACCATCAACCGCAACCCCAAGGCCTACCTGCTGGCCATCGTCGGCGCCGAATACATCCTCAAGATGCTGCCGCGCGGCACCCACGACTTCAAGAAATTCATCCGCCCGTCCGAACTGGGCGCCTGGAGCCGCACCGCCGGCCTTGAGGTCAAGGACATCATCGGCCTGACCTACAACCCGCTGACCAAGCACTACAAGCTCAGCAGCGATGTGGACGTCAATTACATGATCCAGACCCTGCGCGAGGAATGAGCATGCGTTTGCGAGCAGTACTCTTCGACATGGACGGCACCCTGCTCGACACGGCGCCGGACTTCATCGCCATCTGCCAGGCCATGCTCGCCGAGCGCGGCCTGCCGGCCATCGACGACACGCTGATCCGCGACGTGATTTCCGGCGGTGCGCGGGCGATGGTCGCCGCGACCTTCGCCATGAGCCCCGACGCCGAGGGCTTCGAGGCGCTGCGCCTGGAATTCCTGGAGCGCTACCAGCGTGACTGCGCGGTGCACAGCAAGCTGTTCGACGGCATGGCCGAGCTGCTCGCCGACATCGAGAAAGGCAACCTGCTGTGGGGCGTGGTGACCAACAAGCCGGTGCGCTTCGCCGAGCCGATCATGCAGCGCCTGGGCCTGGCCGAGCGTTCGGCGCTGCTGATCTGCCCGGACCACGTAAAGAACAGCAAGCCTGACCCCGAGCCGCTGATCCTCGCCTGCAAAACGTTGGACCTGGACCCGGCCAGCGTGCTGTTCGTTGGCGACGACCTGCGCGACATCGAGTCGGGCCGTGACGCCGGCACCCGCACGGCGGCCGTGCGCTACGGCTATATTCATCCAGAGGACAATCCGAACAACTGGGGCGCCGATGTGGTGGTGGACCACCCGCTGGAACTGCGCAAAGTGATCGACAGCGCCCTGTGCGGCTGCTGAGCCGCCCCCGGTCATTCAAGGACACCTGACATGTTCGACTACACCGCCCGCCCCGACCTGCTCAAGGGCCGCGTCATCCTGGTCACCGGTGCCGGTCGCGGCATCGGCGCCGCCGCCGCCAAGGCCTATGCCGCACTCGGCGCCACCGTGCTGCTGCTGGGCAAGACCGAAGCCAACCTGAATGAGGTCTACGATGAAATCGAGGCCGCCGGCCACCCGCAGCCGGTGGTGATCCCGTTTAACCTGGAAACCGCCCTGCCCCACCAGTACGACGAACTGGCGGTGATGGTCGAGGAACAGTTCGGCCGCCTCGACGGGCTGCTCAACAATGCCTCGATCATCGGCCCGCGCACACCGCTGGAGCAGCTCTCGGGCGACAATTTCATGCGCGTGATGCACATCAACGTCGATGCCACCTTCATGCTCACCAGCACCCTGCTGCCGCTGCTCAAGCTGTCGGAAGACGCCTCGGTGGTGTTCACCTCCAGCAGCGTCGGGCGCAAGGGCCGGGCTTACTGGGGGGCTTACGGGGTGTCCAAGTTCGCCACCGAGGGGCTGATGCAGACCCTCGCCGATGAACTGGAAGGCGTGGCACCGGTGCGCTCCAACAGCATCAACCCGGGTGCTACTCGCACGGCGATGCGGGCGCAGGCTTATCCCAGCGAGAACCCGCAGAACAATCCGCTGCCGGAGGAGATCATGCCGGTGTACCTGTATTTGATGGGGCCGGACAGTGCTGGGGTGAATGGGCAGGCGTTTAACGCTCAGTAGTTCTGGGTTGGTTGTACCGGCCTCATCGCGGATGAATCCGCTCCTACAGGAGCAGATTCATCCGCGGTGGGCTCAACCCGCCGCCAACGCCGGGCGCATACGTCCCTGCTGGCGCCCCTCCATCTGCATGCACCGCTCCAGGAACAGGTACATGCAGTCATAGCTCTTGCAGATCGCCCTGCGCAGTTCATTGCGCAATCCCAGGGTCGGGTTTTCGCCGGCCAGCGTGCAGATGATCTCCAACGCCTCCCACGGGTGCGCATCGTCATACTGCGCGTGCATCTTCAGCCACTTCATGGCGCGCTTGCGCTGATCTTCCGGGAAGCCCATGGCGTAGGTGTCTTCGGCGCAAACCACCGCCGACCACTCCCCGGTCGCCCCTTCGATGGCGTAGTTGGTGGCCGCCATGGCGATCGCCAGCGACTCGGTGGTGCACACCCGCCAGCACCAGTCATTGAGCCCATTGAGCTCCGCCGGCACCTCCTGGGACTGCAGCTCGTGCAGATGAATGCCATGGGCATGGCACCAGTGCACCCAGTAGTCGGCGTGGTTGAGCTCGACGCGGATATTGCGCATCAGCCAGCGCCGCGCCATGTCCTCGCCGGGGTGGCGGGCGAAGCGGGTCTTGGTCAGGTTGTGCGCCATATACAGCGAGAACTGCTCGACCACCGGCCAGCCGCCGATCAGGTATTGGCGAATGGTCGCCTGGCGCAGTTGGCCGTCGCGCAGGCGCTGGTAGAACTCATGCTCCACAACCCGACGCTTGCTCTCGCGGCAATCCTCGATCAGTTGCTGAGCCCACTGGGGGTAACTGGCGGGGTCCATCAATGGCCCGATACGAACGAATGCATCAATCACGATTCAGCTCCTTGATCCTTGTGATTTTGCCGACGCTTGTTCAGCGAAAGGTTCCAGGCGCCCGATGCAACAGGGGCCGTGCAGCAATCCGTTGGCGCTGCAGACTGTCACAGGTAAATACCTGCGGTCGTTCGATCAGATAGCCCTGGGCGTAATCCACGCCGATCTCCTGCAAGGCCTGCTCGATCAACGGAGTTTCCACAAACTCGGCGATGGTCCGCTTACCCATCACATGGCCGATGTGATTGATCACCTCGACCATGGCCCGGTTGACCGGATCATCCAGCATATCTTTGACAAAACTTCCGTCGATCTTCAAGAAGTCGACAGGTAAATGTTTCAAATAAGCGAATGACGACATTCCGGCACAAAAGTCATCCAACGAGAACTTGCAGCCCAGCCCTTTCAATTCATTGATGAAGCGGATGGCACTGCCGAGGTTGGCGATGGCGATGGTTTCGGTGATCTCGAAGCAGATAAGCCGTGGCGGGATGGAATATTCGACGAACAGTCGTTGCAGGTAGTCGAGGAACTTGTCGTCACCGATGCTCGACCCGGACAAATTGATCGCGCACATCGACAGCGGCCCCTCGCGCTCTTCGTCCAGGCATTGGCGAATGACCTGGAACACGTTGCGCACCACCCAGCGGTCCAGGGCAGTCATCAGGCCATAGCGCTCGGCGGCGGGAATGAAACTGTCGGGCAGGATGGTGCGGCCGCCTTCATCGTGCAGGCGCAGCAGGATTTCGATATGGCCTGGGCCATCGATGGCCGTGAGTGGGGCGATTTCCTGGGCGTACAGGCAGAAGCGGTTTTCTTCCAGGGCCACATGCAGACGTTGGATCCAGGCCATTTCGCCGAAGCGCATCGACAATTCGCTGTCGTCGGCGTGGTACACCTGCACGCGGTTGCGGCCTTTCTCCTTGGCCATGTAGCACGCCATGTCGGCCGCTCGCAGTGACGCCTCCAAGGTGGAAGGCGCTTGCGCCATGTTCACAAGGCCGATACTGACGGTGGTCACGAACGGCCTGCCCTTCCACACGAAGTGGAGGCTCTGCACCGCTTGGCGCAGGCTCTCGGCAATGCGCTCGGCCTGGTCTGGCGGGCAATTTTCAAGGAGTACGCCGAATTCGTCACCGCCCAACCGCGCCAAGGTGTCGCCCTCGCGCAATCCTGATTGCAGAACGGCGCAAATATGCCGCAACAGCTCGTCGCCAGCGGCGTGACCGCAGGTATCGTTGACCAACTTGAACTGGTCAAGGTCGAGGAACATCAATGCGTGCCGCCCCGCCTGGCGCACCAGGCCATTGAGCGCCTGCTCCAGGCGATACTCGAACTCTCGACGGTTGGCCAGGCCGGTCAGGGCGTCGTGGGTAGCCTGCCAGGACAGGTTGGCGATGTACTGGCGCTCCTGGGTCATGTCGTGCAGCACCAGCACGATGCCGGCCATCTGGCCGTCGTTGACGATCGGCGAGCCCACCAGGTTGATCGACACCGTGCTGCCGTCCAGGCGCTGGATCAACCGCGCATGTTCGGCACCGCCCTTGAGGCTGCCGCTGAGCACTTGTTCGAGTACAGTGCCGCTGTCGGTTTCGGCTTGTTCGTCCACCAGGCTGAACAGCGCCGTCAACGGCAGGCCCTGGGCCTGACCGGCCTGCCAGTGGGTAAGCTGCTCGGCGGCCGGGTTCATGTAGGCGATGCAGCCATCGACATCGGTGGTGATCACCGCGTCGCCGATGGCCTGCAGGGTAATCTGCGCCCGCTCCTTTTCTTCCTGCAGAGCGCTGGCGAAGGCCTGGCGCTGGGCCAGCAGCCTGCTCGAACGATGCCAGGCGAAGGCGATGAGTAACAGCGCGGTCAGCAGGTTGGTGATCATCAGCACCCGCAGCAGCATCCGCGAGCCCTCGCCCAGGGCATCGCTGAACGCCTTGGCCGCCGGGGTCACGCCCTCGTTGATGGCAACGATCCGCGCCCGCCATTCACGCACTTGGCGAGGGCCGGCCTGGCCCTTGGCAAAACCTTCGCGCATGTCGTTGGCCAGCACATCAAGCTGGGCAAGGTAATCGTCGCCGATGTTCCAATAGGCAATCGCCGTCTGCATGTAGCTGATCTGGCGAAAGTTGCGATAGAACCAGATGATGCGGTCGACATCGTTGGGGTGGTTGCCACCTTGCAGCACGGCTTCGCGCGCGGCTTCGAGGTCCGGATCGGGCTGGTCGAGAATTTCGCGCAGTTGATGGTCGCCCTGGGGCACGCTGATCACCTGACGATAGCGCTGATAGGCGCTGTCGTTGCCGCTGTCGGCATACAGGTTGAGGTAGTAGATGGCGTCTTTCTGCGCCTTGGACCAGAGGCTTTCGCCCGCGACATAGGCGCGAACGGCCGACAGCGCATAAAGGCTGAGGCTGCCCAACAAGACCTGGAAGATGACAACGGCGATGAAGGGCCAGATGATACCCAGCAACCTTGGCGCCTCTAGCGTGCGATTTCCCTTCATGAAGTCCCTGTCACAGAGCAGATAAGGCTCGAATCAACCCAGACAAGCACAGCGTAGGCCATTTGCCATCTGTCTGGAGGGAATTTTGCGACAGGTTAGGCGTCGTTGTCAGGTCTGCTGCAAATGCCCATACAACTTGGCGTACAAGCCACCGTCGGCAATCAGCTGCTGATGGTCGCCGTCCTCGGCCACATGCCCGCCATCGAACACCAGCACGCGGTCGGCCTGCTTAACGGCAGAAAGACGGTGGGCGATGATCAGCGTGGTGCGGCCACTGAGGAAGCGCGCCAACGCCTTGTGCAGGTTGTACTCGGTGGCAGCGTCCAGCGCCGAGGTGGCCTCGTCGAGGATCACCACCTTGGGCTCGGCCAGGACCATGCGGGCAATCGCCAGGCGCTGGCGCTGGCCGCCGGACAGGCGCACGCCGGAGCGGCCAACCACGCTGTCCAGCCCTTGCGGCAAGGCGGCGATGGTGGCGTCCAGCTGGGCGATGCGCAGCGCCTGCCAGCAGTACTCGTCGGTGCAATCACGGCCCATGGTCAGGTTGGCGCGCACCGTGTCGTTGAACAGCGAGGGGTGCTGCAGCACCACGGCGACGTTTTCGCGCAAAGTCTCCAGGCCGATTTCCTGCAGGCTGGCACCGCCGAAACGAATGGTACCGGCCTGAGCGCTGTAAAGGCCCAACAGCAACTGCACCAGGGTGCTCTTGCCACCGCCGCTGGCACCGACGATGGCGACCTTCTCGCCGGGCGCGATGGACAGGTCGAGGTGGTCGAGCACCGGCTCGTCGTTGTAGGCGAAGCGCAGGTCGCGCACCTCGATGCCCACCGTATCGCGGCCGGCGAACGGATCGCTGGCGGCCGGGTACTGCGGCTCGTCATCACGCGCCAGCAACTCGTTGAGCCGGCTCAACGCGCCCCCGGCGGCGTAGTAGGCGTATTGCAGGTTGAGCAGCTGCTCCACCGGGCCAATCATGAACCACAGGTAGCTGAACACTGCCAGCATCTGCCCGATGGACAGGTCGGAGAACAGCACCGTGAGCATGGCCGCAGCGCGGAAGATGTCGATGCCAAACTGGAACAACAGGCCGCTGGCTCGGCCGCTGGCGTCGCTTTTCCACTGCGAATCCACGGCGTAGTCGCGCACTTCACGAGCACGCATGCCCAGGCGGCCGAGGAAATAACCCTGGCGATTGCCGGCGCGGATTTCCTGGATGGCATCGAGGGTTTCCGCCAGCGCCTGGGTGAACCGCGAGGTGCTGTCGTTTTCGAGTTTCTTGAGGTGCTTGACGCGCTTGCCCAGCTGCACGGTGAAATAGATCACCAGCGGGTTGAACAGCAGAATCAGCAAGGCCAGCTGCCAGTGCATCCAGATCAGGATCGCCGCCGTGCCGGTCAGGGTCAGCATGGCCACCAGGAAGCGGCTGAGGGTCTCGCCGACGAACTTGTCGAGGGTGTCCAGGTCGGTGACCAGGTGCGTGGTGACAGTGCCGCTGCCGAGGTTTTCGTACTCCTTGAGCGAGATGCGCTTGAGCCGCTCGATCAGGCGAATGCGCAGGCGGTAGACGATGTCCTTGGCCAGGCCCGCGAACAGCTTGGCCTGGATCACGTTGAAGCCCAGCGCGAACAGGCGCAGGCATAGCGTGACCACCAGCATCAGGCCGATGTAACCGGCCGCGACCTGCCAGCCGCTGGGCAGCAGATGGTTCATGAACTTGAGCGCCGCATCGCCATGGCCAAGCAGCACTTCGTCGACCAGCAGCGGCAGCAACAAGGGGATCGGCACGCTGCAGCAGGCTGCGAGCACGGCGATCAGGTTGGCGGTCCAGAGGTTTTTCTTGTGGTGCAGCGCCAGGCGGCGGATTTCCGCCCAGCTCAGGCGATCAGGCACAGCGGCAGGCTTCCCTGGCACAGGGTCGGGCGACCCCGGCAGGTCAAGCACAGGCGGCCTGCTGCAGCCAGCGGCCAAGCAAGGGTTGCAGGCTTTCCAGCGGCTGGTAGCCATTGGTCAGCAGCGCCAGCTGGCCGTTGCGCTCGGCCAGCAGGGTCGGGAAGCCGGCGATGCCCAGGCCCTGCACCCAGCTGAAATCGGCGGCCGTGGCAGCGCGGGTATCGGCACGGGTAAAGGCGTCGGCAAAGGCAGCGCGATCAAAGCCGGCCTGCTCGGCCAGCTCGACCAGCTGCGGTGCGGTGGTGACGTCCACGCCCTGGTCGTAGAACGAACCCTGGATCAGCTTGAGCAACGGCCAGACGCGCTCGTCATCCAGCTCGCGCGCAGTGACCAGCGCGCGGCAGGCAGGCTCGGTGTCGTAGACGAATCCCTCGGGCATCGCCCCATCGAAACGAAACGGCTGCCCGGTGGCCTCGGCCACCGCCTGCCAATGCTCGAGGATGTACTTGCGGGTCGAGGCATCCAGCGCGCTGCCGCCGCTGCGCAGGCCACCCGGCACCAGCCGCGTGGCCACGCCCGCCTCACGCGCCTGGGCGATCAGGGCCTCGGCCACCGGTGCGAAACCCCAGCACCAGGAGCACATCGGGTCCATCACATAGAGCAGGCGGGCAGTCATGCATCAGGCCTCGGCTTTGTAGTTGTAACCGATCGGGTGCGGCAGATTGCGGGCCTTGGCCAGCTCGATCTGCTTCTGCCGGTCGATGGCGCTGCGCCGGGTCTTCTCGCTCAGGGTGTCCCAGCAGTGCGGGCAGCTCACACCTGGCGAATAGTGCTCGGACGCGCGCTCCTGCGCGTTGATCGGGTGGCGGCAGGCATGGCACTGGTCGTACTCGCCTTCGCTCAGGTCATGGCGCACCGTGACGCGGTTGTCGAAGACGAAGCAGTCGCCGTCCCACAGGCTTTGTTCCTGAGGCACTTCTTCGAAGTATTTCAGGATGCCGCCCTTAAGATGATAGACCTCATCGAAGCCTTCACCGAGCATGTAGCTGGAGGCTTTTTCACAGCGGATGCCGCCGGTGCAGAACATGGCGACTTTCTTGTGCTTGCTCGGGTCGAAGTTGGCCTTGATGTACTCGGGGAACTCGCGGAAGGTTTCGGTCTTCGGGTCGATGGCGCCCTTGAAGGTGCCGATGGCCACCTCGTAGTCGTTGCGGGTGTCGATCAGCAGCACTTCCGGGTCGCTGATCAGGGCGTTCCAGTCCTTGGGCTCGACATAGGTGCCGACCGCCTGGTTGGGGTCTACGCCCGGTACGCCCAGGGTGACGATCTCTTTCTTGAGCTTGACCTTGGTGCGGTAGAACGGCTGCTCGTCGCAGTAGGACTCTTTGTGGTCGACATCCACCAGGCGCGGGTCGCTGCGCAGCCAGGCGAGCAGGCCGTCGATACCTTCGCGGGTAGCCGAGACAGTGCCGTTGATGCCTTCATGGGCCAGCAGCAAGGTGCCTTTGACGCCGTTGTCGGCCATAGCCTTGAGCAGCGGCTCGCGCAGCTCGACGTAGTCTTCCAGGGTGACGAACTTGTACAGCGCCGCCACGACGATAGCTTGGGACATGAATTCGAATCTCCAGGTGGTCACCCTCGTAAGGGGCGGACCGGAATGACAAATAAAAACGCGCCGACAAGCGGCGCGTGGTGCAGTCTACCAGAATGACGGAAAGGATTCAGTGCTTGCCGCCACCTGCACACACCGGCGAGGCCGGAGCGGCGCCCACCTGGGCCCACTCCTCGGCGGTGTAGGTGTGGATCGCCAGGGCGTGGATTTCGCCCATCAGGTCGCCCATGGTGGCGTACACTTTCTGGTGACGCTTGACGCTGTTGAGCCCAGCGAACAGCTCGCTGACGATCACCGCCTTGTAGTGGGTTTCCTGGCCACGGCTGTGCATATGGCTTTCGTTGAGCACTTCAAGATGTTGCGGCGCCAGCGTGGCCAGCTGCTGCTCGATGCGTTGCTGCATGGTCATCGGGTGTTACTCACTTCTTCGCAGGCGCGGCAGCCTTGCCGGCATTCGGGTCCAGCTCTTTGGTCATGTCTTCGAGCAGCTTGTTGACCACCGGCACCGCAGGCTCAAGGCTCTGCTGGGTCAGCTGGGCCGACTGCTGGGTGACTTTAGGCATCTGGGTCAGGACTTTCTTGCCCAGTGGCGACTCGTAGAACTTGACCAGGTCCTTGAGCTCCTGCTCGGTGAAGGTCTGGGTGTACAGGTCGACCATCTTCGGTTTCAGCTTGTTCCAGCCGATGGCGCCATCCAGCGCGGCGTTGGCTTTGGCCTGGTAGCTTTCCAGGACATTCTGCTTGGCGGCCGGGGCCTTGGTCTGGGCAAAGCGCTGGGCGAACATCTGCTGGACCTGCATGTACACCGGGGTCCCCAGTTTGTCGGCGTGGGCCAGGGTCAGGAATTTCTCGGCGGCAGCGTTGTGGCTGGCGGTGGCAGCGAGTACCTGGCCGCTGGCACAGGCCAGGGCGACGGCGGCACAGAGGACACGGAGACGGGTCATTGCATTTCCTTCAAAAGGGGGAGGCGGTACCTCAGAGTAGAGCATTCTGCTCCTGTGAAGGTGCAGCGCTCAAGTAGCACGACGAGCGAATGAACCGCACGTTCGCATGAGGGCCTAAACTGCTGATTCTGACTGACAAAGGAGTGAAGCAGCATGAGCCGTATCGAGACAGACAGCCTGGGGCCGGTCGAAGTTCCTGAGGACGCCTACTGGGGCGCGCAGACCCAGCGCTCGCTGATCAACTTTGCCATTGGCAAGGAACGCATGCCGCTCGCGGTGCTGCACGCCCTGGCACTCATCAAGAAAGCCGCTGCGCGCGTCAACGACCGCAATGGCGACCTGCCGGCCGACATCGCCCGGCTGATCGAACAGGCCGCCGACGAAGTGCTGGACGGCGAGCATGACGCGCAGTTCCCGCTCGTCGTTTGGCAGACCGGCAGCGGCACGCAAAGCAACATGAACGTCAACGAAGTGATTGCCGGGCGGGCCAACGAACTGGCCGGCAAGGGCCGTGGCGGCAAGGCGCCAGTGCACCCCAACGACCACGTCAACCGCTCGCAGAGCTCCAACGACTGCTTTCCCACCGCCATGCACATCGCCGCCGCCCAGGCGGTGCACGAGCATTTGCTGCCAGCGATCGCCGAGCTGTCCTCGGGGCTGGCCGAGCTTTCGGCGCGCCACCACAAGCTGGTCAAGACTGGCCGTACGCACATGATGGACGCCACACCCATCACCTTCGGCCAGGAAGTGTCGGCGTTCGTCGCCCAGCTCGACTACGCCGAACGCGCCATCCGCGCCACCTTGCCGGCGGTATGCGAATTGGCCCAGGGCGGCACCGCCGTGGGCACCGGGCTGAATGCCCCGCACGGCTTCGCCGAAGCCATCGCCGCCGAGCTGGCCGCGCTCTCCGGCCTGCCTTTCGTCACCGCCCCGAACAAGTTCGCCGCCCTCGCCGGCCACGAGCCTTTGACCAGCCTGGCCGGCGCGCTCAAGACCTTGGCGGTGGCCTTGATGAAAATCGCCAACGACCTGCGCCTGCTCGGCTCCGGCCCTCGCGCGGGGCTGGCCGAGGTGCGCCTGCCGGCCAACGAACCGGGCAGCTCGATCATGCCGGGCAAGGTCAACCCGACCCAGTGCGAGGCACTGTCGATGCTGGCCTGCCAGGTGCTGGGCAACGACGCGGCGATCGGCTTTGCCGCAAGCCAGGGGCACCTGCAGTTGAACGTGTTCAAGCCGGTGATCATCCACAACCTGCTGCAGTCGATCGAACTGCTGGCCGATGGCTGCCGTAACTTCCAGCAGCATTGCGTGGCGGGGATCGAACCGGATGCCGAGCAGATGGCGGCGCACCTGGAGCGAGGGTTGATGCTGGTGACGGCGCTGAACCCGCATATCGGCTATGACAAGGCGGCGGAGATTGCCAAGAAGGCTTACGGCGAGGGTAAGACACTGCGCGAGGCGGCGTTGGAGTTGAAGTACCTGACTAACGAACAGTTCGATGAATGGGTCAGGCCGGAGAACATGCTGGCGCCTGGCGGCAAGGGCTGATTGATAGGTTGTCAGTGCCGGCCTCTTCGCGGCTGAAGCCGCTCCTACAGGTACCCCACAATGCCCGTAGGAGCGGCTTCAGCCGCGATGAGGCCGGCACAATCAATCAATTAGCCCGAGCCAACCGCGCCCGCCACCCAGCCACCAGCGACGGCCCCAACGCCACCACGGTCGACCCAAGCACCACCGTCACCGCGCCGACATACCCTAGGGCATTGATATCCTCAGCCTGCACATAATCCGGCCACACCCACGCCGCAATCGCCACCGCGACAAAGGTCACCAACGGCGTCAGCGCCAGCGTGGCGCTCACCCGTGACGCCTCCCAATGCGCCAGTGCCTCGGCAAACGCCCCATAGGCCACCAGCGTATTCAGGCAGCAGGCCAGCAGCAGCCAGCCTTGCAAGGGTGTCAACTGCAGCGCTTCCAGCGGATGCACCCAGGGCGTCAGCAACGCCGCGCAGCACAGGTAGATCACCATCATCACCTGCTGCGAATGCCACACCGTCAGCAGCTGTTTTTGGCTCAGGGCATAGAACACCCAGATGCTGGTGGCCAGGAGGATGGTCAGTACACCCGTGGTGTAGGCGCTCAACGAAGTCAGAAGCTCTTCAAGACGCTGGTTGAAGAACAGGCCGAAGCCTGCGAGCAGAATCACCAATCCAAGGCCCTGGCCCAGGCTGAAGCGCTCCTTGAATACGAACACGCTGGCCACCAGCAGCAACACCGGGCCAACCTGCACTACCAGTTGCGCGGTACCCGGGCTAAGCAGGTTGAGTCCGACGAGGTAGAGCACATAGTTGCCCATCAGCCCGCACACGGCCACGGCCACCAGGCCTTTGCCCTTGCCCCCCAGCTTTTTGAACGATGGCAAGCGCCGCTGGCTCGCCAGCCAGGCAAACAGCAAACCACCGGACACCAGCAGGCGAAACCAGGTGACTGTCAGCGGGTCGACCACCTGCAGCACCTGTTTGAGCTTGATCGGCAGGATGCCCCAGAGCAGTGCGGTCAACAACGCCAGGAACAGGCCATAGCCCCAGCGGCCGGAAGTGATGTGCATAAAGTCCTCGATCGAGCCCGTGGCGGGGGTGCCTGGATTCTAAGGGCTTGCTGCCTGGCGCCGAAGGAAAAGAATTCATCAGGTCATTCCTTCTGGGCATCGACTACTTCTTGTCCTTGGCGAACGCCGCCTCCAAGGCCTCGTTGATAGTGCGCAATACCTTCACCCGCGCCCACCGCTTGTCGTTGGCCTCGACCAGTGTCCAAGGCGCGATTTCGGTGCTGGTACGGTCGACCATGTCGCCCACCGCATCGACATACAGGTCCCACTTGTCGCGATTGCGCCAGTCGTCTTCGGTAATCTTGTAGCGTTTGAACGGGATCTGCTCACGCTCCTCGAACCGCTCCAGCTGGGTCTGCTGGTCAATCGCCAACCAGAACTTGACCACCACGACGCCAGCATTGACCAATTGCTCTTCGAAATCATTGATTTCGCCATAGGCGCGCATCCAGTCGGCGGGCGTGCAGAACCCCTCGATGCGCTCCACCAGCACCCGGCCGTACCAGGAACGGTCGAAAATGGTGAACTTGCCGCGTGCCGGAATGTGCCGCCAGAAGCGCCACAGGTACGGTTGCGCCCTCTCCTCTTCGGTGGGCGCGGCGATCGGTACGATGCGGTATTGCCGGGGGTCGAGCGCGGCGGCGACGCGGCGGATGGCGCCGCCCTTGCCGGCGGCATCATTGCCCTCGAAGGCCGCCACCAGAGCATGCCGGCGCATGTGCTTGTGGCGCAGCAGCCCGGCCAGGCGGGCCTGCTCGGTCACCAGTTGCTCCTGGTAATCTTGCTTGTCCAGGCGCAGGGTCATGTCCAGCGCGCCGAGCAGGCTGCGCTGGTCGATGCTGCGGCCCAGTGGTGCAATATTGCCGTGGTGCTTTTCCTTCGGATTGACGGCCAGCGCGGCCTGCAGGCTTTCCAGGAGGATGCGGCCCACGGCCAGGCTGCGGTAGTGCGGGTCGGCGCCTTCGATGATGTGCCACGGCGCATAGTCGCGGCTGGTGCGGCGCAACACGCGCTCGCCAAAGCGCACGAAGCGGTCGTAGGTTTCCGACTGCTGCCAGTCCAGCGGGCTGATCTTCCAGCTGTGCAGCGGGTCGTCCTTGAGCGACTTGAGCCGCGCCTTCATCTGTTTCTTGGACAGGTGAAACCAGAACTTGATGATCAGCGCGCCTTCGTCGCAGAGCATCTGTTCCAGACGTTCGGCACCGGCAATCGCCTGGTCGAGCACAGCGTCCTTGAACACCCCGTGCACCCTGCCCTGGAGCATCTGGCTGTACCAGTTGCCGAAAAACACGCCCATCCGTCCCTTCGGCGGCAGCGCCCGCCAGTAGCGCCAGGCCGGTGGCCGGGCCAGTTCTTCGTCGGTCTGCTGGTCGAAGGTGAGCACGTCGATCATGCGCGGGTCCATCCACTCGTTGAGCAGCTTGACCGTCTCGCCTTTGCCGGCGCCCTCGATGCCGTTGATCAGCACGATCACCGGGAATCGAGCCTGTTGCTTGAGCTCGTACTGGGCTTCGAGCAGGGCCTCGCGCAGGGCGGGCTCTTCTGCCTCGTAGGTTTCCTTGTCGATGCTGTGGCCGATTTCGGCGGATTCGAACATGCATGGGCTCCTTCAATGGATAAGCAAGACTAGCGGATTTGTAACAGGCCTGTAGCCCTGCGCAAAACCTGCAGATGACATAAAATCGCTCATCCGCTGCAACCGAGCCAACCATGTCCACCCTCCTCCAGCATGCCCAGATCGACTGGGACGACCAGGGCCGCCCCCATTCGCGGCAATACGACGACGTCTATTTTTCGAAGAACGAAGGCACCGACGAAACCCGTTACGTGTTCCTTGAACAGACCGGGCTGGCGCAACGCTTCGCCGAACTGGCGCCGCACGCCTACCTGGTGATCGGCGAAACCGGCTTCGGCACCGGCATGAACTTTTTCTGCGCCTGGCAGCTGTTTGCCGAAAAAGCACCGAGCGACGCCCGCCTGCATTTCGTCAGCGTTGAAAAGTATCCGCTCGGCCACGCCGACATGGCACGTGCGGTGCGCCTGTGGCCGGAGCTGGCGGCTTACAGCGAGCCATTCCTGGCGCAGTACGTGGCGGTGCATCCCGGCTTTCAACAGTTCACCTTCGACCATGGCCGGGTCACCCTGACCTTGCTGATCGGTGATGTGCTCGAACAGCTGCCGCAGCTCGACGCCAGCATCGACGTGTGGTTCCTCGACGGATTCGCCCCGGCGAAAAACCCCGACATGTGGACCCCCGAGCTGTTCGCGCAACTGGCCCGGTTGTCGCGCCCAGGGACCGCGCTGGGTACCTTCACCACCACCGGCTGGGTGCGGCGCAGCTTGGTCGAGGCCGGTTTCGCCATGAAAAAGGTGCCGGGCCTGGGCAAGAAATGGGAAGTGATGAGCGGCGTCTACAGCGGCCCGCCCGCCCCCGCGATGGCTCCGCCGTGGTATGCCCGACCAGGCGCCATTGACGGCCCGCGCCAGGCGCTGGTGATCGGCGCAGGGCTCGCCGGCAGCGCCAGTGCCGCCAGCCTGGCCGCGCGTGGCTGGCAAGTAACGGTACTGGAGCGTCACGACGCCCCGGCCCGCGAAGCGTCCGGCAATCCCCAGGGCGTGCTGTACCTCAAGCTTTCCGCGCATGGCACCGCATTGTCGCAGATGATCCTGTCCGGCTTCGGCTATACCCGCCGTCAACTTGAGCAGTTGCAGCGCGGACAGGACTGGAATGCCTGTGGGGTGCTGCAGCTTGCTTTCGACAGCAAGGAGGCTGAGCGCCAGGGCAAACTTGCCGAGGCGTTCGACGGCGGTTTGCTGCGCGTCTTGCCACGTGAGGAAGCCGAAGTCATTGCCGGCGTCTCGCTGCTTGCGGGCGGGCTGTTCTATCCGGAAGGTGGCTGGGTGCATCCACCGGCGCTTTGCCAGGCGCAACTGAATCATCCGAACATTCGCCTGCTGGCTCACCACGAAGTTGTCGAACTGCGCAAGGTCGAGGGTCTGTGGCAGGCCTGGGATGGCGAGCGGCTGCTAGCCAGTGCGCCGCTGGTGGTGCTGGCCGGGGCTGGCGAAGTGAAGCGTTTCGACGCCTGCTCGCAGCTGCCGCTCAAGCGCATCCGCGGGCAAATCACCCGTCTGCCGCTGACCGAGGGTAGTCGGGCACTGAAAACCGTGGTCTGTGCCGAAGGCTACGTGGCGCCGCCACGGGGTGAGGAACACACCTTGGGCGCCAGCTTCGACTTCCATAGCGATGACCTGGCCCCGACCGTGGCCGAGCATCAGGGCAATCTGGCGCTGCTGGATGAAATCTCCCCGGACCTGGCCCAGCGCCTTGGCAGTGCGGCACTCGACCCTGAACAACTGCAGGGGCGTGCGGCGTTTCGGTGCACCAGCCCGGATTATTTACCGATTGTCGGGCCGCTCGCCGACCCTGCTGCGTTTGCCGACGCCTATGCCGTCTTGAGCAAGGACGCGCGGCAGGTGCCTGAGGTGCGTTGCCCTTGGCTCGACGGGCTGTATGTGAACAGTGGGCATGGGTCGCGGGGGTTGATCACGGCACCGCTTTCGGGCGAGTTGATTGCGGCTTGGGCCAGTGGCGAGCCGCTGCCGTTGCCTAGGGCGGTGGCTGAGGCGTGTCATCCGAATCGATTCGGATTGCGCAAATTGATACGCGGTAAGTAGGAGCGGCTTCAGCCGCGAACACCGGCATGACCGGTGCCATCCACCGCGCCGACCGCTTTCGCGGCTAAAGCCGCTCCCACTGGCTACATGCTTGGCTATATAACAGATTGATCTAAAACTCTCACAAATCGCTCAGGTCAGTTCCTTACAGGTGCCCTAATCCGGGGCACTGATTCCCCAACGGAAAAACCGGTAAGGACCTATGTGCGGATTAGCAGGAGAGTTGCGTTTCACCCCCCTCGACCAAGCCCCTCGCCCGGCGGACCTCGCCGCGGTAGAGCGCATGACCCATCACCTGGCGCCCCGTGGCCCCGACGCCTGGGGCTTCCATAGCCTGGGCCCGATCGCCCTCGGCCACCGCCGGCTGAAAATCATGGACCTGTCCGACGGCTCGGCGCAGCCCATGGTCGACAACACCCTGGGCCTGTCGCTGGCGTTCAACGGTGCCATCTACAACTTCCCCGAACTGCGCCAGGAGTTGCAGGACCTGGGCTACACCTTCTGGTCCGATGGCGACACCGAGGTGCTGCTCAAGGGCTACCACGCCTGGGGCGCGGCCTTGCTGCCCAAGCTCAACGGCATGTTCGCCCTGGCCATCTGGGAGCGCGACAACCAGCGCCTGTTCCTGGCCCGCGACCGCCTCGGCGTCAAGCCGCTGTACCTGTCGCGCAATGGCGAGCGCCTGCGCTTTGCCTCGACCCTGCCGGCGCTGCTCAAAGGTGGCGACATCGACCCGATGCTCGACCCGGTGGCGCTCAACCACTACCTCAACTTCCACGCCGTGGTGCCGGCGCCGCGCACCTTGCTGGCCAACGTGCAGAAGCTCGAACCCGGCACCTGGATGCGCATCGACCGCCACGGCGAAGTCGAGCGCCAGACCTGGTGGCAACTGCACTACGGCCCCAACCCCGACGAGCGCGAGCTCGACCTGGAAGGCTGGACCACCCGCGTGCTCGACGCCACCCGCGATGCCGTGGCCATTCGCCAACGCGCGGCCGTGGATGTCGGCGTGCTGCTGTCCGGCGGTGTCGACTCCAGCCTGTTGGTCGGCCTGCTGCGTGAGGTCGGCGTGGACGACCTGTCGACCTTCTCCATCGGTTTCGAAGATGCCGGCGGCGAGCGCGGCGACGAGTTCCAGTACTCCGACCTGATCGCCAAGCACTACGGCACCCGCCACCACCAGTTGCGCATCGCCGAACACGAGATCATCGACCAGCTGCCGGCCGCGTTCCGCGCCATGAGCGAGCCGATGGTCAGCCATGACTGCATTGCCTTCTACCTGCTGTCGCGGGAAGTCGCCAAGCACTGCAAGGGCGTACAGAGCGGCCAGGGTGCCGACGAACTGTTCGCCGGCTACCACTGGTACCCGCAGGTCGACGGCGCCGAGGATGCCTTCGGCGCCTATCGCGATGCGTTCTTCGACCGCAGCCACGCCGAATACCGCGACACCGTGCAGGCCCCGTGGCTGCTGGAAACCGATGCGGCCGGCGATTTCGTCCGCGAACACTTCGCCCGCCCCGGCGCAGCCGATGCGGTGGACAAGGCGCTGCGCCTGGACAGCACGGTGATGCTGGTCGACGACCCGGTCAAACGCGTCGACAACATGACCATGGCCTGGGGCCTGGAAGCGCGCACGCCGTTCCTCGACTACCGCCTGGTTGAGCTGTCGGCACGCATTCCGGCGCGCTTCAAGCTGCCCGATGGCGGCAAGCAAGTGCTCAAGCAGGCCGCACGCCGTGTCATACCCCACGAAGTGATCGACCGCAAGAAAGGTTACTTCCCGGTGCCCGGCCTCAAGCACCTCGAAGGCGCGACGCTGGGCTGGGTCCGCGAGCTGCTGACCGACCCCAGCCAGGACCGCGGGCTGTTCAACCCGGCCATGCTCGACCGCCTGCTGAGCAACCCGCACGGCCAACTGACCCCGCTGCGCGGCTCCAAGCTGTGGCAACTGGCAGCCCTGAACCTGTGGCTGAGCGAACAAGGAATCTGACCCATGAAGCCCCATGAGATCGCTTACGGTCAGCGCCTGCTGCGCGGCCAGACGCCGTCCTACGAGCGCCTGCAGGCGCGCCTGGCCGGCGATGGCAGCGACCCCCACGACCAGCCGCGTGCCCTGCACTGCGGCTGGGGCCGGCTGCTGATCGGTCACACCTACCCGGACCCGGCAACCCTGGCCGAGGCGCTGCAGGCGGAGCGCCCTGGCGAACGCGACATCGCCCTGTATGTGGCAGCGCCGCAGCAGTTGCTGGCCCAGGCACCGCAGCAGTTGTTCCTCGACCCGTCCGACACCCTGCGCCTGTGGTTTTCCGACTACCGCCAGGCGCAGCGGGTATTTCGCGGCTTTCGCATCCGCCGGGCGCAGAGCGATGCCGACTGGCAGGCCATCAACGGCCTGTACCAGGCGCGCGGCATGCTGCCGGTGCAGCCCGACCTGCTGACCCCTCGTCATCTCGGCGGGCCGGTGTATTGGCTGGCCGAGGACGAAGACACCCACGCGGTGATCGGTAGCGTCATGGGCCTGAACCACAGCAAGGCCTTCGACGACCCCGAGCACGGCAGCAGCCTCTGGTGCCTGGCCGTCGACCCGCACTGCACCCGCCCAGGCGTCGGTGAAGTGCTGGTGCGCCACCTGATCGAGCACTTCATGAGCCGTGGCTTGGCCTACCTGGACCTCTCGGTGCTGCACGACAACCGCCAGGCCAAGCGGCTGTATGAAAAGCTCGGTTTCCGCAACCTGCCGACCTTCGCGGTCAAGCGCAAGAATGGCATCAACCAGCAACTGTTCCTCGGCCCCGGCCCCGAAGCCGGGCTCAACCCTTATGCGCGGATCATCGTCGATGAAGCCTATCGACGCGGCATCGATGTGCAGGTGGACGATGCCGCTGCCGGGCTGTTCACCCTCAGCCTGGGCGGGCGCCGGGTGCGCTGTCGCGAGTCGCTGAGCGACCTGACCAGCGCGGTCAGCATGACCCTCTGCCAGGACAAGCGCCTGACCCAGCAGGCCCTTCACAACGCGGGCCTGCAGGTGCCGATGCAGCAACTGGCCGGCAACGCCGACGACAACCTGGCATTTCTCGACGAGCATGGCGCGGTGGTGGTCAAGCCAGTGGACGGTGAGCAAGGCCAGGGCGTGGCGGTCAACCTGACCACCTACGACGAAGTCAGCCTGGCCATCGAACACGCCCGCCGCTTCGACAGCCGCGTGTTGCTGGAAAGCTTCCACCCTGGCCAGGACCTGCGCATCCTGGTGATTGGCCACGAAGTGGTGGCCGCCGCCATCCGCCACCCGGCGCAGGTGATCGGTGATGGCAAGCACAGCGTCAAGGCGCTGATTGAAACGCAGAGCCGGCGCCGCCAGGCCGCCACCGGTGGCGAAAGCCGTATTCCGCTGGACGACGAAACCGAGCGCACCCTGCGCGACGCTGGCCTCGACTACGCCAGCGTGCTACCCGCCGGCCAGCGCCTGGCCGTGCGCCGCACTGCCAACCTGCACACGGGCGGCACCTTGGAAGACGTCACCGAGCGCCTGCACCCGGTACTGGCCGATGCCGCCGTGCGTGCCGCGCGGGCGCTGGATATTCCGGTGGTGGGCCTGGACCTGATGGTGCGCGATGCCGAGCACCCGGACTACGTGATCATCGAGGCCAACGAGCGCGCAGGGTTGGCCAACCATGAACCGCAGCCAACGGCGGAACGCTTTGTCGACCTGCTGTTCCCGCAGAGCCGGGCGTTGGCGTGAATCAATGAGGGCCCTTTCGCGGGGCAAGCCCGCTCCCACAAGTATTGTAGTGAGCCTGTGGGAGCGAGCTTGCCCCGCGAAGAGGCCGGCAAAGGAGTACACATGTCCCAACATTACCCAGAACCCGATCTCGACTACCTCAAGCGCGTCCTCCTGGAGATGCTCGCAATCCCCAGCCCGACCGGCTTCACCGACACCATCGTGCGCTACGTCGCCGAACGCCTGGACGAACTGGGCATCCCCTTCGAGCTGACCCGCCGCGGCACCATCCGCGCCACACTGAAGGGCCGGCAAAGCTCACCCGACCGCGCCGTCTCTGCCCACCTCGACACCATCGGCGCCAGCGTGCGCCAATTGCAGGACAACGGCCGCCTGGCCCTGGCGCCGGTGGGTTGCTGGTCGAGCCGCTTCGCCGAAGGCAGCCGGGTCAGCGTGTTCACCGACACCGGCGTATTCCGGGGCAGCGTGCTGCCGCTGATGGCCAGCGGGCATGCCTTTAATACCGCCATCGACCAGATGCCGGTCAGCTGGGAGCACGTCGAAGTGCGCCTGGATGCTTATTGCACCACCCGCGCCGACTGCGAAGCCCTGGGGCTAGCCATCGGTGATTTCGTCGCCTTCGATCCGCTGCCGGAATTCACCGAAAGCGGCCATATCAGCGCCCGTCACCTGGACGACAAAGCCGGTGTGGCGGCCCTGCTCGCGGCGCTGAAAGCCGTAGTGGAAAGTGGCCGCCAGCCGCTGATCGACTGCCACCCGCTGTTCACCATCACCGAGGAGACCGGCTCCGGCGCCGCAGCCGCCCTGCCCTGGGACGTCAGCGAATTCGTCGGCATCGACATCGCCCCGGTCGCACCTGGCCAGGCCTCCAGCGAACATGCCGTGAGCGTGGCCATGCAGGATTCCTCTGGGCCTTACGACTACCACCTGTCACGTCACCTGCTCAAACTGGCCGGCGATCAGGACCTGCCGGTGCGGCGCGACGTGTTCCGCTATTACTTCAGTGATGCCCACTCGGCAGTTACCGCCGGGCATGATATTCGCACTGCGCTGATAGCGTTCGGCTGCGATGCCACCCACGGCTACGAGCGCACCCACATCGACAGCCTGGCCGCGCTCAGCCGCCTGCTGTCGGGTTACCTGCTCAGCCCGCCGGTGTTCGCCAGCGACTCCAACCCGGCCAATGCCTCGCTGGAGCGCTTCAGCCACCAGCTGGAGCATGATGCGCAGATGGAGAGCGACACCCGGGTGCCGGCGGTCGACAGCTTGGTGGGTAACAAGGGCTGAAACATTTCGCGTAGCATGGGCGCATCGTTCAACCAAGCCGAATGCCGCCCATGCTGATCCCCTACGAACAACTGCAAGCCGAAACCCTGACCCACCTGATCGAGGACTTCGTCACCCGCGACGGCACCGACAACGGCGACGACACGCCGCTGGAAACCCGCGTGCTGCGGGTGCGCCAGGCGTTGGCCAAGGGGCAGGCGTTCATTCTGTTCGACGTGGAGAGCCAGCAGTGCCAGTTGCTGGCCAAGCATGATGTACCGCGCGAGCTACTGGACTAATCGGAGATATCCCGTGGGAGCGGCTTTAGCCGCGAAGCAAGCGACGCGGTGGATGGCACCGGCTTTGCCGGTGTTCGCGGCTGAAGCCGCTCCCACTGGGTTAACTACTGGCAGCCTCAGGCCAGGTTGCCCTTGCGCTCCCCCGCCTTGATCCGCTTGTACACCTCAGCCCGGTGAACCGGTACCTCACGCGGGGCACTGACGCCAAAGCGCACCATGCCATCGCGAGTTTCCACCACCTTGATCTGAATATCTTCACCGATGGTGATGACTTCACCGACTTCACGTCCAATGACCAACATGCTGCGGCGCTCCTACAAAGGGGAAAACCGCAGGGTGCATGGGGATATTTGGCTACTCAATACTTCCCTGGCAATTCAGAACAAACCTACATTCGCAGGTAAATCCTCCTACAGACAAATCTTGCAATCAGCGCGCTTGCGCCTTGCCACGCATCTTCACCGCCATTTCCGCCATCTCGTCGTACAGCCGCTCCGGTGCCTGGCGCTTGAGCTCCCAGGCCTGGCGCCCGGCCTCGTGCGGCAGGATCAGGAACTCACCGGCAGCGACTTGCTGGTGGATGTAGTCGGCAATGTCAGCCGCGCTGATCGGTGAGCCCTCCAGCAGCTTGCCGACCTGGGCCTTCATTGCCGGGTTGGGGCCGCGAAAGGAGTCCAGCAGGTTGGTCTGGAAGAACGACGGGCACACCACATGCACCGCCACTTCCAGCTGGCGCAGCTCCACCAGCAAACTCTCCGACAGCGCCAGCACACCGGCCTTGGCGACGTTGTAGTTGCTCATCCCCGGGCCTTGCATCAATGCCGCCATCGAGGCCACGTTGATGATCCGCCCTTTGCTGCGTTCCAAGAGCGGCAAGAACGCCTTGCAGCCCTTGACCACGCCCATCAGGTTGACCGCGATCTGCCAGTCCCAGTCCTCCAGCGACAGCTCGGCGAAGAACCCGCCCGAGGCAACCCCGGCGTTGTTGACGATCACGTCGATGCCGCCGAACCGCTCTTCACAGGCCTGGGCCAGGGCGGTCAGCTGGCTGTAGTCGCGCACGTCGCAGCGCTGGGTGAAGCCCTCACCGCCCGCGCTGCGCACCTGCTCAAGGGTATCGCGCAGTCCGATTTCGTTGACGTCGGCCAACGCCAGGCGCCAGCCCTCGCGCGCCCAACGCAGGGCGATCTCGCGGCCAAGACCGGACCCGGCGCCGGTGATCATGATGCGGTTGTGCATGCTGGCAGACCTTCTGCTGATAGGTTGTCAGGCCAGTCTAATCAAGGCCTTGGCGGTTGGCAGGATCCATCAGGCTAGTGAATGGGCGGGCATGACCGTGCGGTCAGTGGCGAGCGAATGGAATCTTTCGCAAGCGGCACCGGTCCGAATTAGCAAGAGGCCAGCAGTCCGAGGCCCTTGAACCCTAACCACGCAAGGACTCCGTCATGACCACGATCCTCATCATCATCCTGATCCTGCTGTTGATTGGTGGCTTACCGGTCTTCCCGCACTCGCGCAGCTGGGGCTACGGCCCGTCCGGCATCATCGGCGTGGTGCTGGTGATACTGCTGGTGCTGTTGTTACTCGGTATGATCTAGCGCCCTGAATGAAAAAACCGCGCTACGGGCAGTTGCCGTAGCGCGGTTTTTTATTGCCGGTGAATCAGTGCGAGACGGCGCCCGAAGCTCCCAGGCCAGTCTGCGACCGAACGAACTGCGGGAAGAACAGCGCACGTTCGCTTTCAGCTGCCTTGGACTTGTCGGTGACCGAGAAGAACCAGATACCGATGAAAGCGATCAGCATCGAGAACAGCGCCGGGTACTCGTACGGGTAGATTGGCTTTTCGTGGCCGAGGATCTGCACCCAGATGGTCGGGCCAAGGATCATCAGCGTCACCGCGCTCACCAGGCCCAGCCAGCCGCCGATCATGGCGCCGCGGGTGGTCAGCTTCTTCCAGTACATCGAGAGCAGCAGTACCGGGAAGTTGCAGCTGGCGGCGATGGAGAACGCCAGGCCGACCATGAAGGCGATGTTCTGTTTCTCGAACAGAATGCCCAGGCCAATCGCCAGCACGCCCAAAGCGACGGTGGTGATCTTCGACACGCGGATCTCGTCCTTGTCGTTGGCCTTGCCCTTGCGCCAGACGCTGGCGTACAGGTCATGGGACACCGCCGAAGCACCGGCCAGGGTCAGGCCGGCGACCACAGCCAGAATGGTGGCGAAGGCCACTGCCGAGATGAAGCCGAGGAAGATGCTGCCACCCACGGCATCGGCCAGATGCACCGCCGCCATGTTGTTGCCGCCCAGCAGGGCGCCGGCGGCGTCCTTGAAGTCCGGGTTGGTGCTCACCAGCAGGATCGCGCCGAAGCCTATGATGAAGGTCAGGATGTAGAAGTAGCCGATGAAGCCAGTGGCGTAGAGCACGCTCTTGCGCGCTTCCTTGGCGTCACTGACGGTGAAGAAGCGCATCAGGATGTGCGGCAGGCCGGCGGTACCGAACATCAGCGCCAAGCCGAGGGAGAACGCCGAAATCGGGTCCTTGACCAGGCCGCCCGGGCTCATGATCGCCTCGCCCTTGCTGTGCACCTTGATCGCTTCGGAGAACAGGGTGTTGAAGTCGAAGCCCACGTGCTTCATCACCATCAGCGCCATGAAGCTGGCACCGGACAGCAGCAGCACCGCCTTGATGATCTGTACCCAGGTAGTGGCCAGCATGCCGCCAAACAGCACGTACAGGCACATCAGGATGCCCACCAGGATCACCGCGACGTGGTAGTCCAGGCCGAACAGCAGCTCGATCAGCTTGCCGGCACCGACCATCTGCGCGATCAGGTAGAAGGCCACCACCACCAGCGAACCAGAGGCCGACAGGGTGCGGATTTCCTTCTGCCCGAGGCGGTACGAAGCGACGTCGGCGAAGGTGTACTTGCCCAGGTTGCGCAGGCGCTCGGCGATCAGGAAGAGGATGATCGGCCAGCCGACCAGGAAGCCGATCGAGTAGATCAGGCCGTCGTAGCCAGAGGTGAACACCAGCGCGGAAATACCCAGGAAGGACGCGGCCGACATGTAGTCGCCGGCAATCGCCAGGCCATTCTGAAAACCGGTGATCTTGCCGCCGGCAGCGTAGTAGTCCGCCGCCGATTTGTTGCGTTTGGAGGCCCAGTAAGTGATGCCGAGGGTGAAGGCAACGAAGGCTACGAACATGGCGATCGCGGCAACGTTGAGCGGCTGTTTCTGCACCTCACCGGTCAGGGCATCGGCTGCCCACACGGCGGGTGCGAACGCGCCGCAGGCCAGTACGGCCAGGGCTTTGGCGTGGCGAATCATTGTTGCGCCTCCTTGAGGATGGCCTTGTTCAGCTCATCGAATTCGCCGTTGGCGCGGCGTACGTAGATGGCGGTCAGGACGAATGCCGACAGGATCAGGCCGACGCCCAGGGGAATGCCCCAGGTGATCGACGACTCAGGGCTGAGCTTGGCGCCCAACAGTTGAGGACCGTAGGCGATCAGGAGGATGAAAGCGCTGTACAGGCCGAGCATGATCGCCGAGAGAACCCAGGCGAACCGTTCGCGTTTGGTGACCAGCTCCTTGAAGCGGGGGCTGTTTTGTATCGAGAGGTAAATGCTGTCGTTCATTGTTTTTGTCCTAGCAGCACAGATAGGGGATGGTACCCACGCCCTTACTTTATGCTGCCGTTGGACGCCAACCAGACGACCTTAGTCTTAGATGCAACACTGTTTTGCAGGATCAGTAACAAAGCGGGGCCGCATTGGCGGCCCCTGCAATGAAAATGGACGGCGTTACTTGCCAGTCCACTCCTTGACCCGGTCCGGGTGTTTGCTCACCCAGTCCTTGGCCGCCGCTTCAGGCTTGGCACCATTCTGGATCGCCAGCATCACCACACCGATCTCATCCTTGGACTGCCACTGGAACTTCTTGAGGAACTCGGCCACTTCCGGGGCTTTCTGATCCAGCTCTTTGCTGCCGATGTTGTTGACGGTTTCGGCGGCGCCATACACGCCTTTCGGGTCATCGAGGAACTTCAGTTTCCACTTGGCGAACATCCAGTGCGGCACCCAACCGGTAACGGCGATCGGCTCCTGCTTGGCGTAGGCCTTGCCCAGCTCGGTAGTCATGCCGGCACCGGAACTTGCAGTCAGTTTGTAGCCAGTCAGGTCGTAGTCCTTGATCGCCTGTTCGGTCTTGATCATGACCCCGGAGCCTGCATCGATGCCGATGATTTTCTGCTTGTAGCCTTTGTCGGTCTTGAGGTCTTCGATGCTCTGGGTCTTGACGTACTCCGGCACGATCAAGCCAATCTTGGCGTCCTTGAAGTTCGGCCCGTAGTCGACCACCTTGTCCTTGTTCTTGGCCCAGTACTCGCCATGGGTAACCGGCAGCCAGGCCGAGAGGATCGCATCGAGCTTGCCGGTCGCCACGCCCTGCCACATTATCCCTGCGGCCACCGCCTGCAGCTTCACATCGTAGCCGAGCTTCTGCTTGATCACTTCGGCGGCGACGTTGGTGGTCGCCACGCTGTCGGACCAGCCATCCACGTAACCGATGCTTACTTCCTTGGCCATTGCTTGTGCAGTGCTCATGGCCAGTACCAGGGCGGTGCCCACACCCAGGAAACGTCGCATTCTTGTAGAAGTCGCCATCAATGCATCCCCTCGTCAGGTCTTGGAGATTGCATCATGTGCCTGCATCAGAGGGCGACCTGCTCCAGCTGCGACCTATACCCCACCCCATTGCGACAGCACTGTGCCATTAGCGGCATCGGCCTACAGGGTTCTGCGCGATCCTTGCATGCCAAATGATTGGCGCCGGGCTACTATCTAAGGCTTTGCGCTGACGATGGACCGCCCGATGCCCGCACCTGCCCGCCTGCTGCTGCCGTTGTACCTGCTCGCTTGCCTGCTTGGCCTGCTCGGCCTTGGCGCGCTCTGGTACGGGCTTGGCAAGCCGATCGTGCTGCCCGATGCTGCCAGCCCCACGCACAAGTTGCAGTGCGCCTCCTACACCCCCTTCGACAAGGACCAGTCGCCGTTCGACCAGCCGTTTCGCCTGCGCCCGGCGCGCATGGACACCGACCTGGCGCTGCTGGCCGAGCGTTTTCAGTGCATCCGCACCTACTCCATGACCGGTCTGGAGGCAATCCCGGCTTTGGCGCGCAAGCATGGGCTGAAGGTGATGCTCGGCGCCTGGGTCAATGCCAACCCGGTCGATACCGACATAGAGGTGGATTTGCTGATTGCCGCCGCCAATGCCAACCCGGACGTGGTCAGCGCAGTGATCGTCGGCAACGAGGCATTGCTGCGCAAGGAGGTTACCGGCGATCGCCTGGCCGGGTTGATCAGCAAGGTCAAGAGCCAGGTCAAGGTGCCGGTCACCTACGCCGATGTCTGGGAGTTCTGGCTGCAGCACCCGCAGGTGGCACCGGCGGTGGATTTTCTCACCATTCACCTGCTGCCCTACTGGGAAGATGACCCGCGCGGCATCGCCGATGCCCTGGCGCATGTCGCCGACGTGCGTCAGGTGTTCGGCACGCGCTTTGCGCCCAAGGACATCTTCATCGGCGAGACTGGCTGGCCCAGCGAGGGTCGCCAGCGCGAGACCGCGGTACCCAGCCGCGCCAACGAGGCGCGCTTCATCCGCGGCTTCGTCGCCATGGCCGAGGCCAATGGTTGGCACTACAACCTGATCGAAGCCTTCGACCAGCCGTGGAAACGCGCCAGCGAAGGCGCGGTGGGCGGTTACTGGGGGCTGTACGATGCCGACCGGCAGGACAAGGGCGTGCTCGAAGGGCCGGTGAGCAACCTGCACTACTGGCCGCAGTGGCTGCTGGCCAGCGCTGTGCTGATGGCGGTCATGCTGGTGTTTTCTGGGCGCCCTGCAACCCTGGCCGGCGCCTGGCTGTTGCCACTGCTGGCCGCGTTTGGCGCAGGCTGCCTGGGGCTGTGGGGCGAGTTGATGCGCACCCACGCGCGGTTCGCAGGGGAATGGTTGTGGGCGGTGCTGCTGGCGGGACTGAACCTGCTGGTGCTGGCCCATGCCTTACTGGCGCTGGCGCGCCGCGCTGGCTGGCGTGAGCGGCTGTTTGCCTGGTTCGAAGCGCGTGCGGGCTGGCTGTTGCTGGCGGCAGGTTTTGCGGCGGCGGTGAGCATGCTGGCGATGGTGTTCGATCCGCGTTATCGCAGCTTTCCTACACCGGCGCTGGCCTTGCCGGCGGTGGTTTATCTGCTGCGGCCGGTGGTGGCAAAGCGGGCCGAAGTGGCGTTGCTGGCGTTTATCGTCGGGGCCGGGGTGCTGCCGCAGCTTTACCGCGAAGGGCTGGAGAATCAGCAGGCCTGGGGCTGGGCGTTGGTCAGCGTGCTGATGACGGCGGCGTTGTGGCGGAGCTTGCGGGTGCGTCAGACTTGATTACAGTGGCGCCCTTTTCGCGGCTGAAGCCGCTCCCACTGGATCTCCACCGGCCATCTGAGCTGCACTAAATCCTGTGGGAGCGGCTTTAGCCGCGAATGGGCTGCGGTTGCCTGACCAAGCGCAACCCCGCCAACACCACCACGAACACCGCAATGCTCGCGGTATAAAGCACCAGCGCCGGCACCCCGAACACCAAAGCCAGCACCGCCAGCCACCAACCGGCACGGCCCGCGACGAACTGAGCCAGCAGCGCAAACCCCAGCCCGGCCCAAGCCATCACCTGAAAGTGAATGCCCAATCCCAACAGCGAGCGCACCTGGCATTGCCAGTACTCCGCCGGCGCCGTGCACAGGCCGACCCACTGGGCATCTTCCATCAACCCGTAACGCACGCCATAACTGGCAGCCAGCCAAAGCGCGAGAAACAGCAGCAGCAACGCAGCCGGCAACGAACGAGACATCCCATTCTCCAATAGCGGTAATCGAAAACGTCCATGATCGCCCAAGGCCTGTTGTAAGGCAAAATCACAGTCCTGCAGCTATGTTGCAGATAACAAGCACACCAAAGGCCACAGCACCTGGCAACTTTGCCAGGGCACGCGTGGTCCTAGCCTGCGTAGCGCAGTACCTTGCTCGCGTTCTTTCTGGGGGATTACATGCATCGATCTTGGCGCCTAGCCGCCCTACTTGGCGGCCTGCTCATGGCTGCGGCCGCTTCGGCGCGGGACATCGACCCCGCGACCTACGGCTTCCCCCTGACCAACCCGTTCGAGGCGACCATCGCCACCACGCCGCCCGACCAGCGCCCGACGCTGCCCAGCGACGACGAAATCGACCAGAGCGATTACAGCCTCAGCCTGCGCCCGGAACGTGAGTTCACCCTGCCCGACAACTTCTGGGCGGTGAAAAAACTCAAATATCGCCTGGCCCGCCAGGACCACGAAGCGCCGCTGATCTTCATCATCGCCGGCACTGGCGCGCCGTACTCCAGCACCATCAACGAATACCTGAAAAAGCTGTTCTACCAGGCCGGCTTCCACGTGGTGCAGCTGTCGTCGCCGACCAGCTACGACTTCATGAGCGCTGCCTCACGCTTCGCCACACCGGGGGTCAGTAAGGAAGACGCCGAAGACATGTACCGCGTGATGCAGGCCGTGCGCGCCCAGCACCCGCGTCTGCCGATCAGCGAGTTCTACCTCACCGGCTACAGCCTCGGTGCGCTGGACGCGGCGTTCGTCAGCCACCTCGACGAAACCCGTCGCAGCTTCAACTTCAAGCGCGTGCTGCTGCTCAACCCGCCGGTCAACCTGTACACCTCGATCAACAACCTCGACAAGCTGGTGCAGACCCAGGTCAAGGGTATCGACCGCAGCACCACCTTCTACGAACTGATGCTGGAAAAGCTCACCCGTTACTTCCAGGACAAGGGCTACATCGACCTCAACGACGCCCTGCTGTATGACTTCCAGCAGTCGCGTCAGCACCTGTCCAACGAACAGATGGCCATGCTGATCGGCACCTCGTTCCGCTTCTCGGCGGCCGACATCGCCTTCACCTCCGACCTGATCAACCGCCGCGGCCTGATCATTCCGCCGAAATTCCCGATCACCGAAAGCAGCAGCCTGACGCCGTTCTTCAAACGCGCGCTGCAATGCGACTTCGACTGCTACATGACCGAGCAGGTGATCCCGATGTGGCGCGCCCGTACCGACGGCAACAGCATCCTGCAACTGGTCAACCAGGTCAGCCTGTACGCGCTGGAGGACTATCTGCGCGACAGCCCGAAAATCGCCGTGATGCACAACGCCGATGACGTCATCCTCGGCCCGGGCGACATTGGCTTCCTGCGCAAGGTGTTTGGCGATCGGCTGACCCTTTACCCCCATGGCGGCCACTGCGGCAACCTCAATTACCGCGTCAACAGCGACGCCATGCTGGAGTTCTTCCGTGGCTAATCAATTCCTCCTTGCCACCGCGCTGCTCGTCGTCGCCGGCAATGCCCTGGCCGCGGAAACCGCGCCACGCACCAGCGTGATCGAGGCCGACCCGCAGGTCACCGCCGAGCCTCTGGCCCCCGAAAGCGACGGTTTCATCGACCCGCTGCGCGAACTGAAATTCAACCCCGGCCTGGACCAGCGCGAGTTCGAGCGTTCCACCCTGGCCGCCTTGAACATCTACGACCCGCTGGAGTCGCTGAACCGGCGCATCTACCACTTCAACTACCGCCTGGACCAATGGGTGCTGCTGCCGCTGGTGGATGGTTACCAGTACGTCACGCCACGCTTCGTGCGCACCGGGGTGAGCAACTTCTTCAACAACCTGGGCGATGTGCCGAACCTGTTCAACAGCGTGCTGCAGCTCAAGGGCAAACGCTCGGCGGAAATCACCGCGCGGCTGATGTTCAACACCATCATCGGCGTGGGAGGTTTGTGGGACCCGGCCACCAAGATGGGCCTGCCGCGCCAGAGTGAAGACTTTGGCCAGACCCTGGGCTTCTACGGTGTGCCTGAAGGGCCGTACATCATGTTGCCGGTGCTAGGCCCGTCGAACCTGCGCGATACCACCGGGGTGGTAGTGGACTATGCCGGCGAGCAGGCGATCAACTATCTGAATGTGGCCGAGGTCAGTACCGACCACCCGGAAATCTTCCTGCTGCGCGCGGTGGACAAGCGCTACACCACCAAATTCCGCTATGGCCAGCTCAACTCGCCGTTCGAGTACGAGAAGGTGCGGTATGTGTACACCCAGGCGCGCAAACTGCAGATAGCTGAGTGAAGGCCTTTCAAATGCCCAGAAACTGCTTCAGCTCCCGGCGCTTGGCCAAGGCATCGCGCCTGCCCAGCTCGATCAGCTCACTGCAGTAGCTGGCTTCGAACAGCAGGTAGCTCAACACCCCCGCCCCACTGGTCCGGGTCGCCCCCGGACCACGCAGGAACACGCGCAAAGCCGCTGGCAACTCACGCCGGTGGCGCGCGGCGATCTCGTCCAGCGGCTGGCTGGGCGCCACTACCAAAACCTCGATTGGCGCCAGGCCCAGACGCCGCGCATCCAGGTGCGCGGGCAGCAGGTGGCTGAGGTGGTTCAGCCGTTGCAGCAGCTCGATGTCGTCTTCAAGGCTGTCGATGAAGGTGCTGTTGAGCATATGCCCGCCGATCTGCGCCAGGCTCGGTTGCTGGCCACTGAACACGCGCTGAGTGGGCAACGGCGGCGCTGGCCGCTGCGGGTTGCCGCTGACCCCGACCACCAGCACGCGGCTGGCCCCCAGGTGCAGGGCCGGGCTGATCGGCGCCGATTGGCGTACCGCGCCATCGCCGTAGTATTCGTCACCCAGCCGGACCGGGGCGAACAGCAGCGGGATCGCCGAGCTGGCCAGTAGGTGGTCGACGGTCAAGGGGGTGGGCACGCCGATGCGCCGATGACGCAGCCAGGTGTCAATGCCGCCGCGCCCTTGGTAGAAGGTAACGGCCTGGCCGGATTCGTAACCAAATGCAGTCACCGCCACGGCGCGCAATTGCTCGCTGGCCAGTGCATGGGCGATGCCGTCAAGGTCCAGGTGAGACTGCAGCAGTGCCCGCAGCGGGCTGCTGTCGAGCAGCGCAACCGGCGCCTGGCCGCCCAGGCCGAGCAGGCTGTGGCCAACGAAGCGGCTGGCCTGGCGGATCACCCCGGGCCAGTCGCTGCGCAGCACCAGATGGCTGCGAAGGTTTTGCCAGAAGGCGGTAAGGCGTTGCACGGATTCGCCAAAGCGGGTGGCGCCGCTGGCCAGGGTCACGGCGTTGATGGCCCCGGCCGAGGTGCCAACGATCACCGGGAACGGGTTGGCCGCGCCGGGCGGCAGCAGCTCGGCGATGCCGGCCAGAACACCGACCTGATAGGCGGCGCGGGCGCCGCCGCCAGAGAGGATCAGGCCGGTGGTTGGGGTCATCGATTCCTCCCTGGATTCACTGTGTCAGTGCCCCGCGAAAGGGCCAGCACTGACACACCAAAAATCAGCGCTTTTTCTTGTCGTACAGCCGCGGCTCACCCTCGGGCCGCGACTTGAAGCGTCGGTGCGCCCACAGGTACTGCTCGGGACATTCGCGCAACACGCCTTCGATCCACTGGTTGATACGCAGGCAATCGGCCTCTTCGCTCTCACCGGGGAAGTCCTGCAGCGGCGGGTGAATCACCAGACGATAGCCGCTGCCATCCTCCAGGCGCTTCTGGGTGAACGGAATTACCTGCGCCTTGCCCAGGCGGGCGAACTTGGTGGTGGCGGTGACCGTCGCCGCCGGGATGCCGAACAACGGCACGAACAGGCTTTGCTTGGCGCCATAGTCCTGGTCGGGTGCATACCAGATCGCTCGGCCCGAACGCAGCAGCTTGAGCATGCCGCGCACGTCTTCACGCTCCACCGCCAGCGAGTCGAGGTTGTGCCGCTCGCGGCCGTTGCGCTGGATGAAGTCGAACAACGGGTTGCCGTGCTCGCGGTACATGCCGTCGATGGTATGGACCTGGCCCAGCAACGCCGCACCGATTTCCAGCGTGGTGAAATGCACGGCCATGAGGATCGCGCCCTGCCCTGCCTGTTGGGCAGCCTGCAGGTGTTCGAGACCTTCGATGTGCGCCAGACGCGCCAGCCTGGCCTTGGGCCACCACCAGCTCATAGCCATTTCGAAGAAGGCAATGCCAGTGGAGGCGAAGTTCGCCTTCAACAACCGGCGCCGTTCGTCGACGGACAGTTCCGGGAAGCACAGCTCCAGGTTGCGCGCGGCAATGCGCCGACGCTCACCGGCCAGCCGGTACATCAGCGCGCCCAGGGCGCCGCCGAGCCACAGCAAGGCACGGTAGGGCAACTGCACCACCAGCCACAGCAGGCCCAGGCCAAGCCACAGGCCCCAGAACCTGGGGTGGAGGAAATAGGGACGAAAACGCGGGCGTTCCATTGAAGCTTCCGGTATGTCAAAGGCCGAGCATTCTACATCGGATCGGTGCCGGTTGC
The DNA here is from genome assembly GCF_044772285.1 of Pseudomonas sp. NPDC090233. Taxonomy (NCBI): domain Bacteria; kingdom Pseudomonadati; phylum Pseudomonadota; class Gammaproteobacteria; order Pseudomonadales; family Pseudomonadaceae; genus Pseudomonas; species Pseudomonas sp. NPDC090233. Next base: position 478,363 of record NZ_JBIVYQ010000005.1, read on the forward strand.
GGCCAACCGGTGTTATCGCTATAAGTCAGGGCACTTTTTCCCTAGCAAGTCGTCTATGCAGACCATGAGCCCAAACCACACACCCGACACAGCCTCCGTGTTCCAGCTCAAGGGCAGCATGCTTGCCATCACTGTGCTGGAGCTGGGGCGCAACGACCTTGAAGCCCTCGACCGCCAATTGGCGGCGAAAGTGGCTCAAGCCCCAAATTTCTTCAGCAATACGCCGTTGGTGCTGGCGCTGGACAAGCTGCCGGCCGGCGAAGGGGCGATCGACCTGCCCGGGCTGATGCGCATCTGCCGCCACCATGGCCTGCGCACGCTGGCCATTCGCGCCAACCGCATCGAGGACATCGCTGCGGCGATCGCCATCGACCTGCCGGTGCTGCCGCCCTCCGGTGCGCGTGAGCGGCCACTGGAGCCTGAGCCCGAGGTGAAACCCGAGCCGGCACCTGCACCTGCGCCCGAGCCGGCCCCTGTGCAAGAGCAGCGCCCGACCCGCATCATCACCGCACCGGTCCGCGGCGGCCAGCAGATCTACGCCCAGGGTGGCGACCTGGTGGTCACCGCCTCAGTCAGCCCGGGTGCGGAACTTCTCGCCGATGGCAACATCCATGTGTACGGCGCCATGCGCGGCCGCGCCCTGGCCGGCATCAAAGGCAATACCAAGGCCCGTATCTTCTGCCAGCAGATGACTGCCGAAATGGTCTCTATCGCTGGCCAGTACCGGGTCTGCGAGGACCTGCGCCGCGACCCGCTGTGGGGCTCGGGCGTGCAAGTCAGCCTGTCCGGTGACGTGTTGAACATCACCCGTCTTTAACGGATACTTGCCGTCATTTTCAGAGCAACTTTTTTCCCAGTTGCCGTTTTTTGCATTTTGCTGGGACACCTGTCCCGACTTATTTAGGGGTGAAACACCTTGGCCAAGATTCTCGTCGTTACTTCCGGCAAGGGGGGTGTGGGCAAGACCACCACCAGCGCCGCCATCGGCACCGGCCTCGCGCTGCGCGGCCACAAGACCGTCATCGTCGACTTCGACGTCGGCCTGCGTAACCTCGACCTGATCATGGGCTGCGAGCGCCGCGTGGTGTACGACTTCGTCAACGTGGTCAACGGCGAAGCCAACCTGCAGCAGGCCCTGATCAAGGACAAGCGCCTCGAAAACCTGTACGTACTGGCCGCCAGCCAGACCCGCGATAAAGACGCGCTGACCCTGGAAGGCGTCGAAAAAGTCCTGATGGAACTGAAAGAACAGTTCGAATACGTCATCTGCGACTCGCCGGCCGGTATCGAGAAAGGCGCACACCTGGCGATGTACTTTGCCGACGAAGCCATCGTCGTTACCAACCCTGAAGTGTCTTCGGTACGTGACTCCGACCGCATGCTGGGCATCCTGTCGAGCAAGTCGCGCCGCTCCGAGAACGGCGAAGAGCCGATCAAGGAACACCTGCTGATCACCCGTTACAACCCAGAGCGCGTGGTCAACGGCGAGATGCTCAGCATCGACGACGTCACCGAAATTCTCGCCATCAAACTCAAGGGTGTGATCCCTGAGTCCCAGGCCGTGCTCAAAGCGTCCAACCAGGGTATCCCGGTCATCCTCGACGACCAGAGCGATGCTGGCCAGGCGTACAGCGACACTGTCGACCGCCTGCTGGGGAAAGAAAAGCCCCTGCGTTTCGTTGAAGTGCCGAAGCAAGGATTCTTCGCGCGCCTGTTTGGAGGCAAGTAAACCATGAACCTTTTTGACTTCTTTCGTGGCAGACAGAAACAGACCAGCGCGTCGGTGGCGAAAGAGCGTCTACAGATCATCGTGGCGCATGAGCGCGGCCAGCGCAGTGAACCGGACTACCTGCCGGCACTGCAGAAAGAACTGCTCGAAGTGATCCGCAAGTATGTGAACATCGGCAACGATGACGTGCACATCGAGCTGGAAAACCAGGGCAGCTGCTCGATCCTGGAGCTGAACATCACCCTGCCTGATCGCTGATCCAGCCCGTCAGGTACAGACGAAACCACTGGGGTTGCCCTGCAGCCCCAGTGGTTTCGTCATTTTCATCGAGAACTCGCAATGCCGCTGTCGAACGTCCAGATCCTTCATGAAGACGCCGCCATCCTGGTGGTCAACAAGCCGACGCTGCTGCTGTCGGTGCCAGGCCGTGCCGATGACAACAAGGACTGCCTGATCACCCGCCTGCAGGAAAACGGCTATCCCGATGCGTTGATCGTCCACCGCCTGGACTGGGAAACCTCCGGCATCATCCTGCTGGCCCGCGACGCCGACAGCCACCGCGAGCTGTCGCGCCAGTTCCACGACCGCGAGACCGAAAAGGCCTACACCGCGCTGTGCTGGGGCCAACCGGCGCTGGACAGCGGCAGCATCGACCTGCCGCTGCGCTACGACCCGCCGACCAAGCCCCGGCATGTGGTGGACCACGAGCAAGGCAAGCATGCGCTGACCTTCTGGCGCATCCTCGAACGTTGCGGCGATTACTGCCGGGTCGAGCTGACGCCGATCACCGGGCGTTCGCACCAGTTGCGTGTGCACATGCTGTCGATCGGGCATCCGCTGCTGGGCGACCGTTTGTATGCCAATCCCGAGGCGCTGGCGGCGCATGAGCGGTTGTGCCTGCATGCGGCGATGCTGAGCTTTACTCATCCGGTTTCCGGGGAACGGTTGAAGTTCGAGTGCCCGGCACCGTTTTGATTTGTGTTGCCTGTACCGGCCTCTTCGCGGCTGAAGCCGCTGCCACAGAGAACTACACAGCATCAGTGGGAGCGGCTTTAGCCGCGAAGAGGCCGACACAATTTGTCGACTTAATACGCTAAACTCGCCCCACTGCTGTCTGGAGTGAGTTATGCGCGAAGCACTGAATACCGGCCTGATCGATTTCCTCAAGGCCTCCCCCACGCCCTTCCACGCCACTGCCAGCCTGGCCCAGCGCCTCGAGGCTGCCGGCTACCAGCGCCTGGACGAGCGTGACAGCTGGGCCACAGTGCCTGGCGGTCGCTACTACGTCACCCGCAACGACTCTTCGATCATCGCCATCAAGCTCGGCAAGCAAGCACCCCTGCAGGGCGGCATCCGCATGGTCGGTGCGCACACCGACAGCCCGTGCCTGCGGGTCAAGCCGCAGCCCGAGCTGCAGCGCCAGGGCTTCCTGCAACTGGGCGTGGAAGTGTATGGCGGCGCCCTGCTGGCGCCGTGGTTCGACCGCGACCTGTCGCTGGCCGGCCGAGTCACCTTCCGCCGCGACGGCAAGGTCGAAAGCCAGCTGATCGACTTCAAGCTGCCGATCGCCATCATCCCCAACCTGGCCATCCACCTCAACCGCACCGCCAATGAAGGCTGGATGATCAACCCGCAGACCGAGCTGCCGCCCATCCTGGCCCAGGTCGCAGGCGACGAGCGCATCGACTTCCGCGCCCTGCTCACCGAGCAGCTGGCCCGTGAGCACCAGCTCAACGCCGACGTGGTGCTCGATTACGAGCTGAGCTTCTACGACACCCAGGACGCCGCACAAATCGGCCTGCACGGCGACTTCATCGCCGGCGCGCGCCTGGACAACCTGCTCTCGTGCTACGCCGGCCTGCAGGCAATGCTGGCCGCCGACAGTGACGAGACCTGCGTGTTGGTGTGCAACGACCACGAAGAAGTCGGCAGCAGCTCGGCCTGCGGCGCCGACGGCCCGATGCTCGAACAGACCCTGCAGCGCCTGCTGCCGGATGGCGACGCCTATGTTCGCACCATTCAGCGCTCGCTGATGGTCTCGGCCGACAACGCCCACGGCGTGCACCCCAACTACGCCGACAAGCACGACGGCAACCACGGGCCCAAGCTCAACGCCGGGCCGGTGATCAAGGTCAACAACAACCAGCGCTACGCCACCAACAGCGAAACCGCCGGGTTCTTCCGCCACCTGTGCATGGCCGAAGAAGTACCGGTGCAGAGCTTCGTGGTGCGCAGCGACATGGGCTGCGGCTCGACCATCGGCCCGATCACCGCCAGCCACCTGGGCGTGCGTACGGTCGACATCGGGTTGCCGACTTTTGCCATGCATTCGATTCGTGAGCTGTGTGGCAGCCATGATCTGGCGCATCTGGTGAAGGTATTGACAGCGTTCTATCGGTCGCGCGAGTTGCCTTGATGTTGATGTAGGCCTCTTCGCGGCTGAAGCCGCTCCTACAGGTACGGTGCAGCACCCCGTGGGAGCGGCTTCAGCCGCGAAGAGGCCGGCACTGACAACCCACCTGCCCAGGATCAATCCCGCTTCGCTTGCCACCCGCTATGCTTACTACATGGCCTCAACGCAAAAGGATTGCCGCCCATGTCCCCCTTTCTGTCCCTGTTCGTGCCGGTGTTTCTGTTCCTGATGCTGCTGACCATCGGCTTCAGCCTGCGCGAGCGCAACATCGGCGTATTGATGATGTGGATCGGCACGCTGGGCATCTTCGGCCTCACCTGCTGGAAGATCCTGGAGAAACTGCCCACATAAACCTCTACACTCGGCCAATCGTTTGACCTGAGGTAGATTCCCCGGTGCCAGCCCTCCTGCGTTGCCTTGCCCTGCTGCTGTTCCTGTTCATCGTCCCCGCTCACGCGGCCGGCCTGCCGAGCCTGCTGGGTTCGAGTGCGCCCGCCCAGCCCGAAGCCACCGAACCCTTGGGCAAGTCGCTGGACGAGGTGATCAAGAACCTGGAAAACGATCAGCAACGGGCCAAATTGCTGGCCGACCTGAAGAAACTGCGCGACGCCACCAAACAATCGCAACCGACCGTCGAACAAGGCGTGTTGGGCCTGATCGGCGGCGCACTGCATGACTTCGAGAAGCAGTTCAGCGGCGACGCCAGCCCCTTCCATCGCTGGTCCCTGGAAATCGACCAGGCCCAGACCGAGCTGATGGACCTGGTGGTACCGGTGCATCAATGGCCGGCAATCCTGTTCGGTTTCGCCGCGATCATCGCCGTGTGGAGCCTGCTGGCCTATGCCTTCAACTGGATCGGCCATCGCGTGCGGGTGCGCTTTGGCCTGACCGAAGAGCTGCCCCAGCACCCGCGCACCTGGGACCTGCTGCGCTTCGCCCTGCGCAAACTCGGGCCGTGGCTGGTGGCGCTGGTGTTCACGGTGTACCTGAGCTTCGCCCTGCCCTCCTCGCTCGGCAAGTCGATGGCGATGGTGCTGGCCTACGCCCTGGTGGTCGGCACCTGCTTCTCGGCCATCTGCGTGATCGCGTTCTCCTTGCTCGATGGCCCGCATCGCCACCGCGCATTGCACATCCTGCGCCACCAGGCCTTCCGCCCGCTGTGGCTGATCGGCAGCTTCGCCGCTTTTGGCGAAGCGATGAGCGACCCGCGCATGCTGGTCGCCCTGGGCACGCACCTGGCCCACGCCCTGGCCACCCTGGCCAACGTCATCGCCGCGCTGTGCACCGGGCTGTTCATCCTGCGCTTCCGCCGCCCGATCGCCCACCTGATCCGCAACCAGCCCCTGTCGCGGCGCCTGACCCGGCGCACGCTCAGCGACACTATCGAGATCCTCGGCAGCTTCTGGTTCATCCCGGCGCTGATCCTGGTGGCCATCTCGCTGTTCGCTACTTTCGTTTCCGCTGGCGACACCAGCACCGCCCTGCGCCAGTCGCTGATGTGCACGGTGCTGGTGGTGGTGTGCATGGTGCTCAACGGCCTGGTGCGCCGCCACGCCGCCCACCCCAAGCGCGCCAACAAGCGCCAGGCGGTGTACGCCGAGCGTTTGCGCAACTTCGGTTACCTGCTGGTGCACCTGTTCATCTGGCTGGTCTTCATCGAGCTGGGCCTGCGCGTGTGGGGCCAGTCGATGATCAACTTCGCCGAAGGTGACGGCCACGAAGTCAGCCTGCGCCTGCTGGGCCTGGCCGGCACGCTGATCGTTGCCTGGCTGGTGTGGATCCTCGCCGACACCGCCGTGCACCATGCGCTGGTGCGTTCGCGCCGGGGCCTGGCCAACGCCCGTGCGCAAACCATGATGCCGCTGATCCGCAACGTGCTGTTCGTGTTCATCTTCATCATCGCGGTGATCGTCGCCCTGGCCAACATGGGCATGAATGTCACGCCACTGCTGGCCGGTGCCGGTGTGATCGGCCTGGCCATCGGTTTTGGTGCGCAGTCGCTGGTGGCCGACCTGATCACCGGCCTGTTCATCATCATCGAGGACTCGCTGGCCATCGACGACTACGTCGATGTCGGCGGCCACCTGGGCACGGTCGAGGGCCTGACCATCCGCACCGTGCGCCTGCGCGACATCGACGGCATCGTGCACACCATCCCGTTCAGCGAGATCAAGAGCATCAAGAACTACTCGCGTGAATTCGGCTACGCGATCTTCCGTGTGGCCATCCCGCACAGCATGAACATCGATCAGGCCATCACGCTGATCCGTGAAGTGGGGCAGAAGTTGCGCAACGACCCGCTGATGCGCCGCAACATCTGGTCGCCGCTGGAGCTGCAAGGGGTCGAGAGCTTCGAGTCGGGCTCGGCGATCTTGCGTGCGCGCTTCAAGACCGCGCCGATCAAGCAGTGGGAAGTGTCGCGGGCGTTCAACCTGGCGCTGAAGCGGCAGCTGGATGAGGCGGGGCTGGACTTGGCGACGCCGCGCCTGTCGGTGCAGGTGGTGACGGCGGGCGGTGGCGGCATGGCCGAAGCTGGCAAACCTGCCAGCTAGGGCTTAGCCCGCCTGGGCGCGGATGCGGATCGCATCATGCCGCCAATACTCCAGGTCACAGTCGATCAGATGCCCATGCTGGTCACTGTTGACCCGGGTGATATGCAGCCCGGGGCTGCCCGTGGACACCTTCAAGGCCGCTGCCGCATCCACCGGCAGCGCCGTCGGCAGTATTTCGAAACACACCTGGCCATAGCCGATGCCGTACACCCGCCCATAAATTTCGGTCAGCGACTGCGCCAGGTCTTGCTCAAGAATCGCCGGGAAGTACCTCGGGTTGAGGTAGTGCTCGGCATACAGCACCGCCCGCCCATCAATGCGGCGCAGCCGGCAAATGCGTACCACACTCGACAACGCGGGCAGGCGCAAGCGCGCGCAAACCGCAGCTGACGCCGGTTGCAGCCTGGCCGAAAGCAACTCGGTGGTTGGAACCCGCCCCTGGTCCCGCACCATGGCATGAAAGTGGCTACGCTCGATCAGGTCGTAGGTCAGCCGCTCGGGTGCGACGAACCAGCCGCGCCGCTCTTCGCGGTAGATCAGCCCTTGCGCCTCCAGTTGCACCAGCGCCTCGCGCAGGGTGATGCGCGTGGTGTCGAATACTTCACTGAGCTTCCGCTCGGCCGGCAGCTTGCCGCCCGGCGCCAGCAGGCCGTGCTCGATCTGCTCCTGCAGGGCATGGCAGATGGCTGTTACCGCACGCGGTGGCATCGACTGCATCAAGGGTTACCTATCTGGACTAGTCCAGCCCCAGAACAGGGCACTTGGAGAATAGTGCAAGCCTAGGGAGGGCTGATGAACATCCTGTGACAAAGCTTCTGCGCACCCCTGCCAGATTCGCGCCAACCCCGATAAATCGGGCCTTTCGATCTGGTCTACGCTGTATTTCCAGGGCTTACCCTACATCAAACTGTCACGCAATCGGTCTACCTTGGCGCAAGGTTTGCTGAACTAGACCAACAACGATCGCGCAAGGCACCCACCAAGGAGCTTCGGATGAAAAAGTTGTTCATGGCGTCACTGCTCGGCTCGGCCATCACCCTGTGTACTTCGGCCATGGCCGCCGGCACCGACCTCAAGGCCCTGGAAGACGCCGCCCGCAAGGAAGGCACCGTCAACAGCGTGGGCATGCCCGATGCCTGGGCCAATTGGAAAGGCACCTGGGACGATCTGGCCAGTAAGTATGGCCTCAAGCACAGTGATACCGACATGAGCTCGGCCCAGGAAATCGCCAAGTTCGAAGCCGAAAAGGACAACGCCAGCGCCGACATCGGCGATGTGGGTGCTGCCTTCGGCCCGATCGCCGTGGCCAAGGGCGTGAGCCAGCCGTACAAGCCAAGCACCTGGGACCAGGTGCCGACCTGGGCCAAGGACCAGGATGGGCACTGGGCGCTGGCCTATACCGGCACCATCGCCTTCATTATCAACAAGGACCTGGTGAAGGAAGACGAACGGCCTAAAACCTGGCATGACCTTGAAAAGGGTAAATACAAGGTCGCCATCGGTGACGTCGGCACTGCCGCTCAGGCGGCCAATGGTGTGCTGGCCGCGGCGATCGCCTACAAAGGCGACGAGAGCAATGTCGCCCCTGGCCTGCAGTTGTTCACCAAGCTGGCCCAGCAGAAACGCCTGTCACTGGCCAACCCGACCATCCAGACTCTGGAAAAAGGCGAGGTGGAAGTCGGCGTGGTGTGGGACTTCAACGGCCTGAGTTACCGTGATCAGATCGACCCCAAGCGTTTTGAAGTGCTGATCCCGTCGGACGGTTCGGTCACCTCGGGCTATACAACCATCATCAACAAGTACGCCAAGCACCCGAATGCGGCGAAGCTGGCGCGCGAGTACATCTTCAGCGATGCCGGGCAGATCAACCTGGCCAAGGGGCATGCCCGGCCGATCCGTGCCGAGCACCTGAAACTGCCGGCGGATGTGCAGGCCAAGTTGCTGCCTAATGAGCAATACGGGGCCGCTCAGCCAATCAAGAATGCCGAGGCCTGGGAAGCGACGTCCAAGGCGCTGCCGCAGAAGTGGCAGGAGCAAGTGATCATCGAGATGGAGTAATGAGCTAGGTTCTCTAGCGCTTGGATGGGCCCTATCGCGGGTGAACCCGCTCCTACAGGAGGCAGTGCAGTACCTGTGGGAGCGGGTTTACCCGCGAAGAAGCCAACGCGGTTTATGACTGGAGCAATCATGCAACACAACGTCATCCTGGTCCTGCTCGACGGCCTCAACCACCAGGTCGCGCACCACGCCATGGGCCACCTGCACGCCTACGTCGAGGCCGACCGCGCCGCGCTGTACCGCGTGGAGTGCGAGCTGCCATCGCTGTCGCGACCGCTGTACGAGTGCATCCTCACTGGTGTTGCGCCAATCGACAGCGGCATCGTACACAACAACATCAACCGCCTGTCCAACCAGCGCAGCGTGTTCCACTACGCCCGCGAGGCTAACCTGGGTACGGCTGCGGCGGCCTATCACTGGATGAGCGAACTGTACAACCGCTCGCCCTTCGACCCGCAGCGCGACCGCCACACCCACGCGCCCAAGCTGCCGATCCAGCACGGGCTGTTCTACTGGGACGACCGATACCCCGATTCGCACCTGCTGGCCGACGCCGAATACCTGCGCCGCCGCCACGCACCGAACTTCCTGCTGGTGCACCCGATGAGCATCGACGACACCGGCCACCGCCACGGCCTGGACAGCAGCCAGTACCGCAACGCCGCGCGCAGCGCCGACATTCTGCTGGCCGACTACCTGCCGCGCTGGCTCGAAGAGGGTTACCAGGTACTGGTCACCGCCGACCACGGCATGAACAACGATCGCTCGCACAACGGCCTGCTGGCCGAGGAACGCGAGGTACCGTTGTTCGTGTTCGGCGACGCCTTCAGCCTCGACCCTGCCGCCAAGCCGCTGCAGACCGAACTGTGCGGCACCATTTGCGAATTGCTCGGCGTGGCCCACGACAAGACCGTCTGCCGGGAGCTGCTCAAGTGAGTGCCAGGAGCCGCGCCCTGGCCTTGCTCTGCCTGCTGCCGTTCGCCGTGTTCTTCGTCATTTTCCAGATCGCCCCGCTGGCTTGGGTGGCGCTCAACAGCCTGCAGTCGGAGGCCGGATGGGGCGTGGAAAACTTCACCAAGGTGTTCGCCTCCAAGTTCTACCTGCAGGCGCTGCAACGCAGCCTGGAGATCAGCTTCTGGTCGAGCCTGTTCGGCATCGTCATCGCCACCCTCGGCGCCTACTCGCTGCGCCAGGTGGATTCGCGCCTGCGCGATTTCGTCAGTGCGTTCGCCAACATGACCAGCAACTTCGCCGGGGTGCCGCTGGCCTTCGCCTTCATCATTCTGCTCGGTTTCAACGGCGCGCTGACCTTGCTGCTCAAGCAAATCGGCCTGCTGGAAGACTTCAGCATCTATTCGAAAAGCGGCCTGATCCTGGTGTACACCTACTTCCAGATCCCGCTCGGCGTGCTGCTGCTCTACCCCGCCTTCGACGCGTTGCGCGAAGACTGGCGCGAGTCGGCCGCGCTGCTTGGCGCCAGCCACTGGCAGTACTGGAGGCATATCGGCCTGCCGGTGCTGACCCCGGCGCTGCTCGGTACCTTCGTCATCCTCCTGGCCAACGCCCTGGGCGCCTACGCCACGGTGTATGCGCTGACCACCGGCAACTTCAACGTGCTGCCGATCCGCATCGCCGGGCTGGTGGCCGGTGACATCAGCCTCGACCCCAACCTGGCCAGCGCCCTGGCGATGGTGCTGGTAGGGCTGATGACGCTGGTCACGGTGGTCCATCAATGGCTGTTGAAGAGGAGCTACCATGCGCGCTGAAGCCAACGCTGGCAGCCTGTACCACCGCGTGGTGGTGTACCTGCTGTTTCTGATCCTGCTGTTGCCGCTGGCTGGCACCTTGCTCTACTCGCTGGCCACCAGCTGGTCCGCCAGCCTGCTGCCCAGCGGCCTGACCCTGAAATGGTACGTGGCGCTGTGGAGCGAGCCGCGCTTTCTTGCCGCCTTCGGCCAGTCGCTGCTGGTGTGCATGGGCGCGCTGCTGCTGTCGGTAGTGCTGATCCTGCCGCTGTTGTTCGTGGTGCACTACCACTTCCCCAAGCTTGATGCGCTGATGAACATCCTCATCCTGCTGCCGTTCGCGGTGCCGCCGGTGGTGTCGTCGGTGGGCCTGTTGCAGCTGTACGGCAACGGGCCGATGGCCATGGTCGGTACGCCGTGGATCCTGATCGGCTGCTATTTCACCATCGCCTTGCCGTTCATGTACCGGGCTATCACCAACAACTTGCAGGCGATCAACCTGCGCGACCTGATGGACGCCGCCCAGCTGCTGGGTGCCAGCACCTGGCAGGCGGCGTTCCTGGTGGTGCTGCCGAACCTGCGCAAGGGCCTGATGGTGGCGCTGCTGCTGTCGTTCTCGTTCCTGTTCGGCGAGTTCGTGTTCGCCAACCTGCTGGTCGGCACCCGCTACGAGACCCTGCAGGTCTACCTGAACAACATGCGCAACAGCAGCGGCCATTTCAACAGCGCGCTGGTGATCTCGTACTTCGCCTTCGTGCTGGTGCTGACCTGGGTCGCCAACCGTTTGAACAAGGACAAGACCTGACATGAGCTTCGTCAGCGTACAAAAACTGCACAAGCGCTATGCCGGCACCCCGGTGTTCGAGAACATCGACTGCCAGATCGAACGCGGCGAGTTCGTCACCCTGCTCGGTCCGTCCGGGTGCGGCAAATCCACCCTGCTGCGCTGCATCGCCGGGCTGACCCCGGTCGATGGTGGGCAGATCCTCCTCGATGGCCAGGATATCGTGCCGGTCAGCCCGCAGAAGCGCGGAATCGGCATGGTGTTCCAGAGCTACGCGCTGTTCCCGAACATGACCGTGGAGCAGAATGTCGCCTTTGGCCTGCGCATGCAGAAGGTCAAGGCGGATGAAAGCCAGGCACGCGTGCGTGAAGCCCTGGAGCTGGTCGAGCTGGGCAGCTTTGCCGGGCGCTACCCGCATCAGCTGTCGGGGGGCCAATGCCAGCGCGTGGCCCTGGCCCGCTCGCTGGTCACCCGCCCGCGCCTGCTGTTGCTCGACGAACCGCTGTCGGCGCTGGATGCGCGCATCCGCAAGCACCTGCGCGAGCAGATTCGCGCGATCCAGCGCGAACTGGGGCTGACCACCATCTTCGTCACCCATGACCAGGAAGAAGCACTGACGATGTCCGACCGCATCTTCCTCATGAACCAGGGGCGCATCGTCCAGAGCGGCGATGCCGAAACGCTCTACACCGCGCCGGTGGACCTGTTCGCCGCCGGCTTCATCGGCAACTACAACCTGCTCGACCCGGACAGCGCCAGCCGCCTGCTGCAGCGCCCGGTGGCCAGCCGCCTGGCGATTCGGCCGGAGTCGATCACCCTGGGCCGCGATGGTGAATTGGATGGCGAGGTGCGCAGCCACAGCCTGCTTGGCAACGTGATTCGCTATCGGGTGCGGGTGCGCGACGTGGAGTTGGTGGTCGACGTGCTCAACCGCTCATCGGCCGACCTGCACGCGGACGGCCAGCGGGTATCCTTGTCGATCGACCCCACGGCGCTACGGGAAGTGGCCTAAGGAGATTCAACGCATGGCACTGGCAATTTTCGACCTCGACGAAACACTCATCCACGGCGACTGCGCGTCACTGTGGAGTGAACAGATGGCGCGGCTGGGCTGGGTCGACGGCAAAGCATTCTTACGCCGCGACCACGAATTGATGGAGGCTTACGGCAAAGGTCACCTGGCGATGGAGGACTACATGGCCTTCAGCCTGGAGCCGATTGCCGGGCGCACGCTGGAAGAGGTCGAGCATCTGGTGGAGCCCTGGGTCGAGGATGTGATCGAACCGATCATTTTTGGCGACGCCTGCCGCTGCATCGCCGAACATCGCAAACGTGGGGACCGCATTCTGATCATTTCGGCGAGCGGTACGCACCTGGTCGGGCCGATTGCGGCGCGGCTGGGCGTGGATGAATACCTGGCGATCGAACTGGAGGCGGTAAACGGGGTGTATACCGGCAAGACCCACGGGGTGCTGACCTACCGTGAAGGCAAGATCACCCGCTTACTGGAATGGCTGGATCAGGAACAGGAAAATCTGGAGGGGGCGAGTTTCTATTCCGATTCGCGTAACGACTTGCCATTGTTGTTGAAGGTGGATCACCCGCATGTGGTGAACCCGGATGCGGTGCTGAGGGAGCATGCCGAGACCAATGGGTGGCCGATTCTGAGCTGGAGCTAGCCTGATCCGGCCTCTTCGCGGGCGGTCCGACGTCTCGGCGAGCCCCGCGAAGAGCCGGCCCTGGTTACTCCAGGCTCGGATCGATCACCATCACCAGCTTGCCCGACACCTGATTGCTCTCAAGTGCGGCATACGCCGCTTGAGCGAACGCCACCGGGTAGGTATCCACCAGTTGCGCCGACAAGCGCCCTTCGGCAAACAGCGGCCACACCTGCTGCTGCAACTCGCGCAACAACTCGGCCTTGAACCCGTCATCACGGTTGCGCAGCGTTGAGCCGGTGATCTCCAGCCGCTTGCCGAGCACCTGCGCCAGGTCCAGCTCAAACTTGCGCCCGCCCATCAGGCCGATGATGACCCAGCGCCCGTCACGCGCCAGCAGCGTGAGGTTAAGCTGCCCATAGCTGGCACCTACCGGGTCGAGGATCACATCGAACGGCCCAAAGCCTTCCAGCGCTTCGAGGTTCTCGTTACGCACCACGCCACCTGCTGCACCCAGCGCTTCGCAGTACGCCAGACGATCCTGCGAACCGACACTGACATACACCGGGTTGCCAAACGCCTTGCACAACTGGATCGCCGCCGAACCGACACCGCTTGCGCCCGCGTGCACCAGCACCTTCTCCCCAGCTTTAACCTTGCCCAGCTGGAAGATGTTCAACCACGCGGTGGCATACACCTCGGGCAGCGCCGCCGCTTCATGCAGGCTCAGGCCCTCTGGCACCGGCAGCACATGGCGGGCATCCACCACCACTTCCTCAGCCATAGCGCCACTGGCCAGCAATGCGCAGACCCGATCGCCCACGCGCCAGTCGGCGCCTGCGCCCACTTCTTCGATGATGCCCGCGCACTCCAGGCCCATATAAGGGCTTGCCCCAGGCGGCGGCGGATACAGACCCTTCATCTGCAACAGGTCGGCGCGATTCAGCCCCGCAGCGGCCACGCGAATGCGTACCTGGCCGGCGTCAAGGGCCGGGCGCTCGGCCTCGACCCACTCCACATGTCCCTCTTCGCCTTGCAATGCCTTCACAGTGCCTCCATAGTTGAATCACATGACTGAGCCTGGGGAACCCTCGCCCCGGGCTTTTTGCAGTATTTGTCCGGCTCCATGGAACCGGCAACGGAAAAGACGGCCTACTATGCGTGATCAATTGCCTCCACGTCGAATCAGCATGAAGCATTTCCTACCTAGCACCGCCCTGGCCCTCGTAATCGGCCTGGGTAGCCTCACGCTCGGCGGCAATGCGGCGGCCGCCAACAAGTGGGACAGCCTGCAGCCGGACCGTGACGAAATCGTCGCCAGCCTTAATGTGGTGGAGCTGCTCAAGCGCCACCATTACAGCAAGCCGCCGCTCGATGACGCCCGCTCGGTGATCATCTACGACAGCTACATCAAGCTGCTGGACCCGGCGCGCAGCTACTTCACCGCGGCCGACATCGCCGAGTTCGACAAGTGGAAGACGCAGTTCGACGACTTCCTCAAAAGCGGCAACCTCGACCCTGGCTTCACCATCTACAAACGCTACCTCGACCGCGTCAAGCAACGCCTGGACTTCGCCCTGGCCGAGCTGAACAAGGGCGTCGACAAGATGGACTTCACCACCAAGGAAACCTTGCTGATCGACCGCAAGGACGCGCCGTGGCTGAAGAACCAGGCTGAGCTCGACGAGCTGTGGCGCAAACGCGTCAAGGATGAAGTGCTGCGCCAGAAGATCGCCGGCAAAGAGCCCAAGCAGATTCAGGAAACCCTGACCAAGCGCTACAAGAACCAGCTGTCGCGCCTGGACCAGACCCGTGCCGAGGACATCTTCCAGGCCTATATCAACACCTTTGCCCAGTCCTACGACCCGCACACCAACTACCTGTCGCCGGACAATGCCGAGAACTTCGACATCAACATGAGCCTGTCGCTCGAAGGCATCGGCGCGGTGCTGCAAAGCGACAACGACCAGGTCAAGATCGTGCGCCTGGTGCCGGCAGGCCCTGCGGCCAAGACCAAGCAGGTGGCGCCGGCCGACAAGATCATCGGCGTGGCCCAGGGCAACAAGGAAATGGTCGACGTGGTCGGCTGGCGCCTGGATGAAGTGGTCAAGCTGATCCGCGGCCCGAAAGGCTCGGTGGTGCGCCTGGAAATCATCCCGGCCAGCAATGCACCCAGCGACCAGACCAGCAAGATCGTTTCGATCACCCGCGAGGCGGTCAAGCTCGAAGAGCAGGCGGCGAAGAAGTCGGTGCTCAAGCTCAAGCAGGCTGGCCGTGACTACAAGCTGGGCATCATCGAGATCCCGGCCTTCTACCTGGACTTCAAGGCCTACCGTGCTGGCGATCCGGAGTACAAGAGCACAACCCGTGATGTGAAGAAGCTGCTTACCGAGCTGCAGAAGGAAAAAGTCGACGGCGTGGTCATCGACCTGCGCAACAACGGCGGCGGTTCCCTGCAGGAAGCCACCGAGCTGACCAGCCTGTTCATCGAGAAAGGCCCGACCGTGCTGGTACGCAACAGCGATGGCCGGGTCGACGTGCTCGAAGACGAAAACCCCGGTGCCTTCTACAAAGGCCCGCTGGCGCTGCTGGTCAACCGCCTCTCGGCCTCGGCGTCGGAGATCTTCGCCGGTGCCATGCAAGACTACCACCGCGCCCTGATCATCGGCGGCCAGACCTTCGGCAAAGGCACCGTGCAGACCATCCAGCCGCTCAACCATGGCGAGCTGAAGCTGACCCTGGCCAAGTTCTACCGGGTTTCCGGGCAGAGCACCCAGCACCAGGGCGTACTGCCGGACATCGACTACCCGTCGATCATCGACACCAAGGAAATCGGCGAAAGCGCCCTGCCCGAGGCCATGCCGTGGGACACCATTCGCCCAGTGGTCAAGCCGGCGGCCGACCCGTTCAAGCCGTACCTGGCCCAGCTCAAGGCGCAGCATGAGGCGCGCAGCGACAAGGACGCGGAGTTCACCTACATCCGTGATCGCCTGGCGCTGACCAAGAAACTGATGGACGAAAAAACCGTCAGCCTCAACGAGCAGGACCGCCGCGCCCGTCATGATGAGATCGAAGGCAAGCAGCTGGCACTGGAAAACATCCGCCGCAAGGCCAAGGGTGAGGAGCCGTTGAAGGAGCTGAAGAAAGAGGACGAAGACGCGCTGCCGACCGAGGATGAGAATACCAAGCCGGAAGACGATGCGTACTTGTCCGAGACTGGGCGTATTCTGATTGACTACCTGAGTGCGAGTACCAAGGTGGCCAAGCAGTAATCGGCCATTGCGTCAGGATGAAAATGAAGGGCCGGGCATGTGAATGCCCGGCCCTTTCTTTATTGAGTCCACCACCTAACCGGTGGATGGCACCGGCTTTGCCGGTGATCGCGGCTGAAGCCGCTCCTACAGGGTCTCGCTGGATCAGGCTACTTCGGGATAAGCGTACTCAAACACCCGCACCACCTCCGAGGCATGCCACGAGGCCGCCTCCATGCCGTCTACCGGCCCCGAGAAGCGCCCCAGGCGCTCCACGCATTCGAAGAAGCCAGTACGCGGCAGGCGACTTGCACCCTGGCTGATCACCAGCGAGCTGCGCAGCGGTTGCTCGGCACGGGCATCGAGCACGGCCAGGTACTCCAGCGCGGCGGTCAGCGTCTGCATGGCCGGGGTGGGCAATTGCAGACGCTCGATCAGCGCACGGTAAGTCAGCAAGTGGCGTTGACGGCGGGCCAGGTCAAGCTCATCCAGCAGGCTCTGCCAGTGCTGTCGGCTGATCCTGACCTGGCTCATGACGGCTCGCTCCAGCCCGCCACGCCCAAATGCCAGGCCAGGGCACGACGTATCGCATCGCCCGGCTCCCGTTCGCCCGATTCGATCATGGCCAGATAGACTGGGCTGACGCCGACATTACGCGCCAGCTGTTCGGCGGCGATGCCTTTGCTCTGTCGCAACTGCGCCACTTCGCTGAACGCAGGCAAGCTTGCTTCTGCTGACTTCTGCTCATTGGATGCGCCAACCGCCTCGGCTGGCGCCTGTCCGGCCGCCTTGAGCAACGCCTGGTATTGCTCCCAGGGAACGACGGCGTACTCGGGCTGACCGTCCCGGCTAATGACCTGAATACCCATAACAACCCCCTAACGTAGGATTACGGCATGTAATCCGTAGGCATAATCCTTATGCCAATTATATTACCAAGCGCGGGAGTCTGTGGGGATCTGCTTGCTTTCAGTGTGGTTTACGTTCCAGACGCAAGGCTTCCGGCGTATCCGGCAGACGTTCGACCACGCGCAGACGCTCTGGCGCCTGGCTGTCACGCCAGGCCTTGAAGCGCGCCAGTTCGTCGGACACGGTCTTCAGCACCCAGCCGAGCACGGCGATGTCATCGAGAAAACCTACGCCCAGCAACCAGTCGGGGATCGCATCGATGGGGCTGACGAAGTACAGCAGGCCAGCGACGATGGTCACCAGGGCCTTGGGGCTGATGGCGCGATACTCGCCCCGCCACCAGGCCAGGCACAGCGACTGCAACAACTTGATGTCTTCGCGCAGCTGACCCAGCCGGGGGCCTTTACGCGCGACGGCGAACAGCAAGGCCGGCAGCCGGCCACGGCTGAGCAGGCGTTCGGCCAGGGGCAGGAAGCGGGCGAAATTCCAAGGTGCGCTCATGGAGCCTCCAGCAGGGATAGGTTATCCACATTTATTGTGGATAACCTTGTGAACAGGGCGAAGTTTCTGACGTCAGGCGCCCACAAGGCAAGGGCCCCGGTCAGATCGGGCGTTTTTTACACAGTCGTTTCAAATCCGCAAACGATTTGCGCTGCCTTACCTCGGACACTATCAGGGTCGTGAGGTTCGGCCCAGTGCCTGGCGCAGAAATGACAACGCCCCGTAGAGACGGGGCGTTGTACAGGTACCGGCCAGTATTACTTGGCAGGTGCTTCAGCTGGGGCTTCTGCCTCTGGCGCGTCGCCTTGCAGCTGGGCCGGGTCCTTGATGGCGATCAGTTCCAGATCGAACACCAGCACCGAGTTGGCCGGGATCAGCGGGCTTGGGCTCTGCGCGCCGTAGGCCAGTTCAGCCGGGATGAAGAGCTTGTACTTCTCGCCAACGTGCATCAGTTGCAGGCCTTCGACCCAGCCTGGGATCACGCCGCTGACCGGCAGGTCGATCGGGCTGCCGCGCTCTACCGAACTGTCGAACACCTTGCCATCGGTCAGCTTGCCTTCGTAGTGGACAGTTACCACGTCGGTCGGCTTGGGCTGCGGGCCGTCGGCCTTTTTGATCACTTCATACTGCAGGCCAGAAGCGGTGGTGACCACGCCTGGCTTCTTGGCGTTTTCTTCGAGGAATTTCTTGCCGGCGGTGGCAGCTTCTTCGCTGGCCTTGGCCAGGCGCTCCTCGGCGCGTTTCTGCAGGGCGGTGAAGGCTTCTACCAGCTCTTCGTCCTTGATGCGCTGTTCTTTCTTGGTGACGGCGTCTTCGATGCCGAGGGCGACGGCTTTGGAATCAAGGTCTTCCATGCCTTCCTGAGCCAGGCTCTTGCCCATGTTCAGGCCGATACCGTAGGAAGCTTTCTGTGCCGGAGTCTTCAGCTCGGGGCTGCTGGCTTGTTGGTCGCAGCCAGCCAGTACCAGGCCTACCAGGGCAACCGCAGCCGCCAAACGATGCTGTTTCATGCTATTTCCTTGTTCATGCGCCATGTGGGCAATCAGGGTAAAGCCGCGAGCTTATCAGGCGGCCATTACCAATGGCTACCGGCATAAGAGCGGGTTCTGATAAGGAAGTTCAGTACTTAAAAGCGAATTCATCCAGGCTTTACAGCCATTGGCCAGTATTGACCCTTCATCGCGCTTTTGCCCGGAATTTGTGGCGATTTATGTCTGCAGGTTCTGAGCAGCCGCTCAGGGGTAATCACCCTCGCGGTATTGCCCCGCTACCTCGCGCAGCACATCGCACACCCATTGCCCTGGCACACTCTGCGGCAAGGCGGCATTGCGGCAGATCCCCACCGAACCGCCCGGCTCGCGTACCCCCAGGTCCAACTCAGCCAACTCGCCACGGCGCAGGTCGAGCAGCACCGCGTCACGCGGCGCCACCCAGAGTGCATCGCTGCCCAGCAGGTAGCGACGGCTCAGCGCCAGAGAGAGGGTTTCCAGCCGCTGCGAGGGCAGCTGGATGCCGCACTGCACGAACAGGCTGTCAGCGTGCTGGCGAATAGTCGTGCCGGGCGGCGGCAGCACCAGTGGATAGCGCCCTACACGCGCTCGCTCTACGGGCGTGCTGGCCAGCAAGGGATGCCCGGGGCGCACCACCAGGGCCATCGACTCGCTGTACAGGTGCTCGAACGACAACCCCTGAATCTGCGGGCTGTCGGTCATGCGCCCGACCACCAGTTCCAGCTCGCCCAGGCGCAATTGCCCGAGCAACTGCGCACTGGCCCCGGTCACCACGCTGATCAGCAACGCTTCATGGCGTTGATGCAGGCGGCACAGTACTTCTGGCATCAGCAGGCCTTCGACCGTGGAGAGCACGCCAATACGAACCTGCGACGGCGCCCGCGCCTCACCACGCAGGCTGTTCACGCCATCGCGCAGGGCCTGCACGCTGGGCCCGGCATAGCGCATGAAGCGGGTGCCGGCCGGGGTCAGTTCGACGCCCTGGCGGCTGCGCTCGAACAGGCGCGCTTCGAGCAGGTCTTCTAGTTCCTTGAGGGTCTTGGAGATCGCCGGCTGGCTGATCGCCAGAATATCGGCCGCTCTGGCCAGGCTGCCCTGCCGGGCAATCTCCAGGAAACACAGCAGGTGGCGGTACTTGATGCGGGTGTCGAGATTCATGCCGGCAAGCTTACCGCATCGCCACCTGCGGCGTATCCGGGTCGCGCTGCTGGCGGCGGAATTGCCCTGGTGGCAAGCCGTGGATCTGCCGGAAGCGCCGCGAGAAATAGGCCTCATCGGCGAAGCCACACAGGCGCGCCACCTCCCCCACCGGCCGGCTGCCATTGAGCAGGTAGTTGCGCGCTGCGTGCATGCGCCGCTCCAGCACCAGCTCGCTGAAGGTCTTGCCGATTTCCTTGCGCAGCCAGTGGGTCAGGTACGTGGGCGACAGGTAGGTCGCTGCAGCGACCTTGTGCAAGTTGAGATCGGGGTCGTCGATATGCCGGCGCAGGTACTCGCTCATGCGCCCGAGCGCAGCGCGGCGGCTGAGCTGCGCGGCATTGTTGTCGGCCAGTTCGCGCAAAGGTTCAGCGTACAGGCCGCAGACCTGGCCGATCAGTTGCAGCAGCAGGCCCTTGAGAATTTCGCGGCTACCGAAGCGGCGGTTGGCATCCAGATCGCGCATCTGCGTCAGCAAGCGCCGAATCTCGGCGAAATCGGCCTCATCGAGGCAGAAGTCGAGGTGTTCCTGGAAGCGGAACGGTGACAGCTCCGGTGCCTGCAGAATCGACACTTCTTCCAGGTCCATCGGGTCGCACGCCAAATGCGGCAGCAGGAAGGTCTGGGAAAAGTTGATCACCACGAAGTCGCTGTCGGCCGGATGCGGGATCACATGCACCCGGTGCGGCAGGATGAACGCCAGGGTGTTGCGGCGGAACGGTCGCTGCACGTTGCCGATGTGCTGCACCGTGTCGCCGCCAAAATTGACCTGGATCTGGAAATACTCGTGCCGATGCGGCGCGGTCTCGGCGGGGCGGCCACGCTGGTCGCGGATGTAGAAATCCATCAGCTCGCTGCGCTGCTGCATGAGGTAGGTCGGCACCTCGCGCTTGGGGGACATGGGCAATCTCCAGAAACCAGACATTAAGTTGTACGACGTCCAAACTCTGCAATTTAACCCCGCCTGCAAAAACCGATGCAACCGTTAATCGCTACAGCCCCCTAGAAACAAGACATTCAGCAATTTATCGAGGCAGAACCCCGCCCTTGGATTTTTTTGGACAGCACGACTCACCCCCGCCCTGGGTGAAAAAAACGGTATAAAACCCCCGTTGCTTTCAGGCTGTTGTACGACCACCTTAGGAAAGGGACTGCAGCCCAACCTCTACCAACAACAACAAACGAGGTCGACTCATGTCGAGCACGCCTACCCCCCGCGCCGCGTCGTCGTACGCGCTGGACGCGGCCCCTGCCCAGCGCCTGCCCACCCGCCGCCGCTGGTTCATGCTGTCGCTGCTGCTGGTGGCGACCATCATCAACTACGTCGACCGGGTCAACATCTCCATTGCCGCGCCGTTCATGGCCAAGGACCTGGGCCTGGACAAGGTCGAGATGGGCCTGATCTTCTCCGCCTTCGCCTGGACTTACGCGCTGGCTCTGGTGCCGGCTGGCTTCATCGCCGACCGCTTCGGTTCGCGCCTGACCTACGGCGTGTCGCTGATCAGCTGGTCGGCGGTCACCGTCGCCCAGGGCCTGGCCAGCGGTTTCGCTTCTCTGTTCGGCCTGCGCCTGGCGGTCGGTGCTATGGAAGCACCGGCCTTCCCCGCCAACAGCCGCGCGGTTACGGTGTGGTTCCCGGCACGTGAGCGCGGCATGGCCAGCAGCATCTACGTGTGCGGCCAATACCTGGGCACCGCGCTGTTCACCGGGGCCTTGTTGTGGCTGGCCACCACCTATGACTGGCGCCATGTGTTCTACAGCACGGGTGTGGTCGGCATCGTGTTTGGCGTGGTGTGGCTGTTTCTGTACCGCGACCCGCTGAACTGCAAGAAGGTCAGCAAGGAAGAGCTGACCTACATCGAAAACGGCGGCGGGCTGGTGAAAAGCAGCCAGCAACGCACCCGCTTCGACTGGCGCCAGGTGGCCGAGCTGTTGCGTTATCGTCAGGTGTGGGCAATTTGCCTGGGCAAGTTCGCCAGCACCTCAGCGCTGTACTTCTTCCTCACCTGGTTCCCGACCTACCTGATCGAAGAGCGCCAGCTGACCCTGATCAAGGTCGGCATCTTTGCGGTGATGCCGTTCATTGGCGCCACCGTCGGCATCCTTCTCGCCGGTATCGTTTCCGACCTGCTGATTCGCAAAGGCTACTCGCTGTCGTTCGCCCGCAAGCTGCCGCTGGTGGTGGGGTCGATGCTGGGCATGTCGATCGTGCTGGTGAACTTCACCGACTCCAACGTGCTGTGCATCGCCATCCTCACCCTGGCGTTCTTCGCCCAGGGCATCGCCTCGTCGTCGTGGGCGGCGGTGTCGGAAGTCGCGCCCAAGGAACTGATCGGCTTGACCGGTGGCATCACCAGCCTGGCGGCCAATATCGGCGGCATCGTCACGCCGATCGTGATCGGCGCGATCGTGCAGGCCAGTGGCTCGTTCGCCCTGGCGTTCTGGTTCATCGGCGCGGTGGCCTTGATGGGCACGCTGTCGTACTCGCTGCTGCTGGGCAAGCTGTTCCGCATTGAACTGAAGGCGTCGGCATGAGCACCGATATCTCCAAGCCAAGCCCGTTTTCGTCCAACTTTGCCCGCCAGCCGCTGGCTACGCTGGCCACTCCAGTACGGAGGATCCACCCATGACCTACCTGTTCAACCCGCCCGCCGTCGTCAGCCTGCCGATCCTGGACAGCGCTGCGCGCTTCCCGGTCGGCCGGGTGTTCTGCCTGGGCCGCAACTACCCCTGGCCCGAGTCCGCAGGCCCGGCGCCGCGCGAGCCGGTGTTCTTCATGAAGCCCGCGAGCAATGTGGTCGAGGCGCTGGGCGAACTGCCCTTCCCACCACAGACCGACGAGTTCTGCCATGAAATCGAGCTGGTGGTGGCGATTGCCAAAGGTGGCGCCGACATCGCCCCGGAACGCGCTCTGGAGTATGTGTTCGGCTTCGCCGCCGGCCTCGACCTGACCCGCCGCGACCGCCAGCGCCAGGCCAAGAGCGAGGGCCTGCCGTGGGAAGGCGCCAAGGTGTTCGAGGCCTCGGCGCCGATGACCGCCATTGCCCCCGCCAGCCAGTTGCCGTGGCCACTGGACGCTTCGCTGTGGCTGCAGGTCAACGGCCAGGAGCGCCAGCGTGCGCACCTGAGCCAGCAGACCTGGCCGCTGGCCGAGGTGATCAGCCGGCTGTCGCGGCAACTGCCGCTGCGTCCCGGTGACCTGATCATGACCGGCAGCCCGCCCGGCGTGGCGCCGCTGAACCCGGGCGACCTGATCCATGCCGGCATCGACGGCATCGGCGAACTGCAACTGCGCGTCGGCCCACGTCCCGCCGCCCAAGCCGCCGACGCGGCCTGAACCTCTGGAGCCCTGACATGAGCCAACCCAAGAAAATCGCCCTGGTCACCGGCGCCGGCAGCGGCATTGGCCGCGCCGTCGCCCTCGCCCTGCTGCAGGACGGCTTCAGCCTGGTGCTCGCCGGGCGCCGCGCCGAGCCGTTGCAGGCGCTGGTCGAGCAAGCCCAGGCCGCTGGCGGTGAAGCCCTGGCGGTGCCCACCGACGTGCGCGACGAACAGAGCGTTGCGCAACTGTTCGCCACTATCGAGGAGGTGCATGGCCGCCTCGACGTGATCTTCAACAATGCCGGCATCAACGCCCCCGCCGTGCCGATCGACGAACTGCCCCTGGAAAACTGGCGCAACGTCATCGCCACCAATGTCGACGGCGTGTTCCTCTGCGCCCGCGCCGCCTTCGGCCTGATGCGCCGTCAGCAACCCCAGGGCGGGCGGATCATCAACAACGGCTCGATCTCGGCGCACACCCCGCGCCCGTTCACGGCGCCCTACACCGCCAGCAAACATGCGGTGCTGGGCCTGACCAAGGCCCTGGCGCTGGACGGCCGCCCATACAACATCGTGTGCAGCCAGGTGGACATCGGCAACGCCCTGACCGAGCTGTCCGAACGCATGACCCGTGGCGTGCGCCAGGCCAATGGCGAGATCGCCGCCGAACCGATGCTCGACGTGCGCCATGTGGCCGACGCGGTGCGCTACATCGCCGCGCTGCCGCTGGACGCCAACGTCCTGAACATGACCGTGATGGCCAGCAACATGCCCTTTGTCGGCCGTGGCTGACCCCTGCCTTGAATGGAGAGCTAGATGAAACCTGAAGTCCTGCAACTGAGCCCGATCCTCATCCCGGCCATCCGCGAACGCCTGGAAGCCCTGTTCACTGTGCACCGCTACTACGAGCAGGCCGACAAGGATGCTTATGTCAGCCAGCACGGCCCCAATATCCGCGGCGTGATCACCGGCGGCCACACCGGCATCAGCCAGGCGCTGATGGCGCGCCTGCCGAAGCTGGAAGTTGTGGCGGTCAATGGCGTGGGCACCGATGCGGTGGACCTGGCCTATGCGCGTGATCGCGGCATCCAGGTAACGGCCACCATCGGTGCGCTCACCGAAGATGTCGCCGACCTGGCCATCGGCTTGCTGATCGGCGTGTGCCGGGGCATCAGCACGGGCGACCGCTTCGTGCGCTCAGGCCAGTGGGCGACCAGCGCCACGCCACTGGCACCACTGCCGCTGGCACGTCAGGTGTCGGGCATGCGTGTGGGTATCGTCGGCATGGGCCGGGTGGGCCGTGCGGTGGCCCAGCGCGCGGCGGCGTTCGGCTGCCCGATTCGCTATACCGATTTGCAGGCGCTGGATGTGCCTTACGGGTTCGAGGCGGATCTGCAGCAGTTGGCCAAGGAAAGCGATGCGCTGATCCTCGCGGCGGCAGCGGACAAAGGTGAAGCCCTGATCAACCGTGAGGTTCTCCAGGCGCTCGGAACTGAGGGGTATCTGATCAATATTGCGCGCGGCAAGCTGGTGGATGAACCGGCATTGATCGCGGCACTCGAAGCCGGTGAAATCGCGGGGGCGGCGCTGGATGTGTTCGCCGATGAGCCGCGTGTGCCAGAGGCGTTGTTCGAGCGTGAGGATGTGCTGCTGCAGCCGCATCGGGCCAGTGCCACGGTGCAGACCCGCACGCGCATGGGGGAAATGGTTGTGGCTAGCCTGGTGGATGTGTTTGCTGGGCGTGAGCCGCAGGGGTTGGTGATCTAAGGGGACTGCGCAATCCTCTGTGGGAGCGGCTTCAGCCGCGAAAGGGCCGGACCTGACAAAGTAGACTAAGTAGCCTGTACCGGCCTCTTCGGGCGCAAGCCCGTTCCCACAGGTGCACCGTTGTTTTGAATCAATCGGTGTACCTGTGCCATTCCCATGCTGTTGAAAAGTTACTCAGCGAATATTCCTACAAGTCTTTAGGAAGAGCCAAACTCCACTGAGAAATCGTTCCTCGTTAGTGTTCAGGTGCAACTTCCACGCAACTGTTCGCTAACCAACCGTTGGCCGGCATAGCCGAGCGATGACGGGTGAAAGAGGGACCTCCATGCTTAACCAGTTTGATAAGAACATCAAGAAATCCTCTCAGCTTGAACCGGGGGAGGACCATCCATGAGCATCAGCCAGCGCATCGCCACTGCTGTGGCCGAAACCGAATTTCTCCTCACCCCCTGCAAAGCCTGCCAGCGCCAAGGCCTGCCAATCCTGCCCCTGCGCCAAGCCCTGGTCCCCGATACCCGCCCAGGCCGCGATTCGGCCACGCAAACCCGCATGGGCCTGCGCACCTTGCGCAGCGGCTACCTCTACGTGCTGCTCGACCAGCGCATCTGGCACGCCTACGAAGTCACCGATCACGGCCACCTGCGCCGCTTCAACCCTTACGAACCGCCACTCGGGCCACCGCCGCCGCTGCCCGAACGGTGCGCGCAGGCGGACCATGACCTGCCGTCTTCCTTTATCAACATCGACACCGAGGCCTACGGCTCGGCCTGGCTGGCCTTTTCCAGCGATGCCTGGCCAGTCAGCGTGCTGCAGGCCTACCGCAATGGCCAGGCGCCCGCGCACCGCTTCGAAGGGCTGGACCTTGCCCAGGCGCGCAACAACCCCGAGCTGCTCGGCCTGGCGATGACCCCAGACAACCTTCAGGTCGACCGGCAAGTATTCGAATACGCCCAGCAACTGAACGGCCCGTTCGACAGCGCCCACGGCTTCCACAGCCGCTTCCTGCGCAAGTTCGCCCTGCGCGGTTACGTGGTCAACGCCATGCAGCAGCACGCGCTGGAAAACGGCGTGCTGGCGGTGGTGCTCGACGACACCGTCGGCCTGGTCCAGGAGTACAACCACCAGCGCCTGAACTGGGTGGTCAAACGCCAGGCCTGGCGCGAGGATCCGCTGCGCGCCTACCAGCTGCAGACCTCGCAGATTCTCCAGATCATCCGGCAAACGCAGCGAGAATGGGCGGCTCAAGAGATACAGCCATCCTTCGAGCCGCAAACCGGCGACGGCCCGCCGGCGTTCACCGACCCCGCCACCGAACGCCAGCGACTGGTGGACGTGCGCCAGCGGGAGAGCGATGAAAAGCTCGAAGAACGTTACGACGAACCCCGGCGCGCTGCCTTCCAGGCCGACTACGACCAGCAGGAACTCCAGTTCCAACGCCACATCGACCAGCACGCCGTCGACTACGTAACGTACTGCGAAAGCGCAGCCTTCGCCCTGATCGAGCGGCATGACTACGACGGCAGAAATCGCGAGTCAGGCATCGCCTACACCAAGACCATGGCCGGCTGCCTGGCGGGCGGTATTACCGAAGCCCCATCCACGAGCGCCGAGCCCGCCGCACCTGCCGCCGGCACCAGCGCAGCCCTGTGGCTCAAGTGGTTACAAGACCCAAACAGCCCCGCTTACCGCGCCTTGCTGCTGCGCGATGGCGCCTTGCTGGCCGCGCTGCTGCCCAGCTTTTCGCAGACCGAATCGAACAACTGGAATGACAGCGAAAAGCTTTACACCGCCTTGAGCAAATTCATCGCCAGTGAAGACGCCGGTCTCAAGCTGCGCGATGCACTCAAGCAGTCTGTCACCGAACTGCAGGGAGCGGTCAACGCCGCCAGCCAACGCCTGGCCGTGTGGCTCGACCCCGGTGTGCAACAGGTCGTCCGCCACCTGAACAGCGCCAGCCAACGAATCTACAACGGCGTGCACCTGGTCGAGCTGCAGGTGCAGATGAAGCTGGGCGAGTACTACGCCTTGCAGAGCGCGCACCTGCGCCAACTGCAGAACAGCGCCAGCGAGAAACTGGCCAAGGCGCGGACGAAGATGATGCCGCCGCTTCACGAAGTCATGGCGGGCGTGGAGAACAAGGCAAACAAGGTCAAGCCCATCATCCAGACCGGCTTGCTGAGCCTGGCGGTGCTCGACCCGAAGGTGGCGCACACAGTGGTTAACGTCAGCGTCTGGGTCGAGGGTACGGCCCACGAACTGCATGAACGACTGGCCAGTGAAGTCAAGTTGAACGTCAATCAACTGGGGCCTGCGGCAGAGATGACGCTGGTGGATCTCAAAGTGGCGGCGGGGACACTGGAGCCGAGTGCGCGGAAATTGCTCGATGGCATGCGGATCAGTGCGGGGCAGGCTTCGCGGTTGGTGAGCGATGGTTTTACTGGGTTGAGGGGAACCGGCAAAGGGTGGGAGTTGTTGTTTTCCATCGGCGGGCTTTATTTGTTGAGTGACAGCCTTGGGAAGAATCTGAAAAAGGCGGAGGAAGAATTAGGGCCGAAGTCCAGTGAAGCGATGATGGCATTGTACGGATCCAGCGTAGGCATTATTGGCAGCAGCCTGGAGCTCTTTGGATTTTTGATACCACGGAAATCTACGACACCTCATCACCTTAGCATAGGGCGAAAAATCGCTAGGGCGGGCGCCATACTTAATGCAGCAGCCGGGCTTTTCGAATCTTTACAGCTCATACTTGCCGCAAAGCGAAGTTACGACTCTGGCGACAACATTACAGCACTATGGTATGCCCTTTCAGCGTCATCAGCCACCATTGGCACGGCCACCGCAATCAGAGCGGTGTTTAGCCCCTTGCTATTGGGCGCCCTAGGTGCAACCGTCCTTTTCAGCTTAATTACATACCTATTCACCAAACACGCTACAAAACGCGAATCGACGCAGCTAGAGCGATGGACTGGACGCTGCTACTTCGGAAAACCCAATGCAACCCCGCACGTTCATTGGGACGCTCCACAACATAGTGATATTGCACTAGCGGAATTGAATGCCGCGGTACTGGGACTTGAGGGAAATTTGAAAATTGAATCCATATTCCACAATCAACCCATCAGTTCTAAGATTGGCATTCCTATTATCCCGCTAACTCAGAAATTGTTAAAGTTTCGAATCGCGCTACCGCGATTCACCCATACAACCTCCAGCTATCATTGGGCGATTCTATTCCATCGCCTGGGAGATGGTAGCGCGCCAAACTACAAAGGAGGGGAAGTGATTTTCGATGAGAGATACTACACACCTTCAATTGAAACGAGGACTAGCAAGTATGCCGCAATGAAACCAATAGCCCCTCCAAAAATGGCTGATTACCACCCAGAAACCCGCGAGATAGTTAATACGGAACAGAAGATAACCACGCCAAATAATAACCGCCCCCTCCTAATAGACGGAAAAATCAAGCTAGCAGCCACCAGCGGATCGCACAATGTCATGACCGTCTCGCTAGTGATCACTTATTGGCCAGACCGCACCCTTTCAAACGCGTATGCGGAGATCGTAATCCATGAGATCGTGAGATGAGCCAATCACCTCGACCGGTCGGCTGGAAATATGATCTGCCTTCACCGAACGCACACGCCACAGTAGAGGATGCGCACAAAAGTGTCGAACCTAGCCCTAACCATATAGATGACTGTTTCTTAGAGCTACCAAGAGCATCTTTAAAAATTCGAGGCTACTGGTTGATTTTAGGGCCTCTACTCATGCTTGGCGTTTCAACCATAACCGCCATAACGATTTATATCAGCATCATCGAACCAAGCCATGGAAGCCTTGAGCTCATGGTGTCTGCGGTGCTATTTTCCGCTCTCACATTCTGGATCCTTACTCCTTTCATCCGAATAGATATCGGACTTCCTCGCCATGAGCCAATACGTTTTAATCGGCGACGCAGGAAAGTTTACTTCTATCAATACAGATTTGACCGACTCCACCCGTTGGGTCGAAAAAACTGGGGGGTTAAAGCAGTGGCGTATAACTGGGATGACATTACCGCAGAGGCTTACCGTATCTACAGACCCCTGGGTTATGGTGGGCTGAAAGAGGAGGTAATGCTATCAATCCGGAAGGCCGGCACAGACGACGTAATTGATCGCGTTTTCTTTACAGATGACATTCAAAAAGGTGAACAATACTGGACCATTGCCAGACTGTTCATGCAACAAGGCCCCGAAGCACTCCCTGACTTCATCCATCCTCCGAGAGATTGGGATGATTACCCTAATCCCGCCCCTTGGGAAAATGCGCTTCATCGCAACCCATTTGATCGACTCGCACCGAAAGTTCAATGGCCCGCCGACATGGACCTCGAATCACGTACTGCCCCCTCACAGGGAGAACATCCATGAAACCTGCAGTCTTCGTTAGTTGCGCCCACATCTGTGTAATTAAAGAAGCTGCCTGACCCCGCTACGCGGCCCTATCGCCAATTTGCTGGCGATGGGGCCAGAATCGATGGATCAGGCCACCGCCACTTCCACAGCCCCCCCGTTCATCCGCACCGGCCACACCCGCAGCCGTTGCCCGGCATCTTCCAGGCACTCGCCGCTCGCCAGGCTGAAATGCTGCTTATATAGCGGCGCAGCCACGACCAGCTCCCCTTGCAAGCTCCCCACCAAACCTCGGCCAATGATATTGGCCCCCGAGCGAGGGTCCCGGTTATCGACTGCGTACAGCGGCTGCGCCTGCCCAGGCACGTAGAACAGCGCAACCTGCTCCCCCTCTAGCCACACCACCACCCCCGAATCGGCGACCAAATCTTCAGCCCGGCACACCGCCTGCCAGTTCTCTTGGGTTTTCACAGCAGCATTGGACAGGTTCATCACATAGCCTCCTCGACAGTTGGGATCAGATGTAGCGCAGCAGCCGGCCGACGCTGTTCGCGCTCGCGGACGAAATGCACATCAGGGTCGGCGCGCCGATCGTTGACGAAGGTGCGGAAGCGCTTGAGTTTTTCCGGGTCGTTGAGGGCGTTGGCCCACTCGCATTCATACTGATCGACCACATGCTGCATCTGCGCTTCCAGTTCGGCGGCCAGGCCCAGGCTGTCGTCGAGGACCACCTGCTTGAGGTAATCCAGGCCGCCTTCCAGGCTTTCGCGCCAGACCGAAGTGCGCTGCAGTTTGTCGGCGGTGCGGATGTAGAACATCAGCACGCGGTCGATCAGGCGCACCAGGGTTTCGTCGTCCAGGTCGGTGGCGAACAGTTCGGCGTGGCGCGGGCGCATGCCGCCGTTGCCGCAGACGTACAGGTTCCAGCCTTTGTCGGTGGCGATCACGCCGATGTCCTTGCTTTGCGCCTCGGCGCATTCGCGGGTGCAGCCGGACACCGCGAACTTGAGCTTGTGCGGGCTGCGCAGGCCCTTGTAGCGGTCTTCCAGGCGCAGCGCCATGGCGACGCTGTCCTGCACGCCATAGCGGCACCATGTGCTGCCCACGCACGACTTCACCGTGCGGGTGGACTTGCCGTAGGCGTGGCCAGTCTCGAAGCCGGCTTCGATCAGCTCGCCCCAGATCAGCGGCAGCTCGTGCAACTGGGCGCCGAACAGGTCGATGCGCTGGCCACCGGTGATCTTGGTGTAGAGGTCGTACTTTTTGGCGACCTGGCCGATCACGATCAGTTTGTCGGGGGTAATTTCGCCACCCGGGATGCGCGGCACCACCGAGTAGGTGCCGTTCTTCTGCATGTTGGCCATGAAGGTGTCGTTGGTGTCCTGCAACGGCACCAGCGCCGGGTCCATGATCGGCTGGTTCCAGCATGAAGCGAGGATGTTGCCCACCGCCGGCTTGCAGATGTCGCAACCAACGTGGCCTTTGCCGTGGCGTTCGAGCAGGTCGTTGAAGGTGCGGATGCCGCCGACCCGCACCAGCCCGTAGAGCTCCTGGCGGGTGTAGGCGAAGTGTTCGCACAGGCTCTTGTCCACGGTGACGCCACGGGCGGTCAGTTCATGTTCGAAGACCTGCTTGAGCAATGCCGCGCAACCGCCACAGCCGGTGGCGGCTTTGGTGCAACCCTTGACGGCGGCGAGATCGCCGCAGCCGTTGTCGATGGCAGCGCACACCGCGCCCTTGCTGACATTGTGGCATGAGCAGATGGTCGCGCTGTCGGGCAATGCGTCGGCGCCCAGGGCTGGCGCCCCACCGCTCTGCGGCAGGATGAGCACGGCCGGGTCGGCCGGCAGGGCGATGCCGTTCTGGGCGTATTGCAGCAGGGTGTCGTAGTAGCTGTTGTCGCCCACCAGCACGGCGCCGAGCACGTGCTTGCCGCTGGCATCCACCACCAGCCGACGGTAGGCGGCGTTGGCCTCGTCGATGAAGCGGTAGCTGCGCGAACCCGGCGTAGCGCCGTGGGCGTCGCCGATGGAGCCGACATCCACGCCCAGCAGCTTGAGCTTGGTCGACATGTCGGCGCCGGTAAATTCACCGGCGGCCTCGCCCAGTAGCAAGGCCGCCAGGTTGCGCGCCATGCTGTAACCCGGCGCGACCAGGCCGAACACACTGCCGTTCCACGAGGCGCATTCGCCGATGGCGAAAATGCGGGGGTCGCTGCTGCGGCAATGGTTGTCGATCACCACGCCACCGCGCGCGGCGATTTCCAGGCCGCTGGCACG
The DNA here is from genome assembly GCF_044772285.1 of Pseudomonas sp. NPDC090233. Lineage (NCBI taxonomy): Bacteria > Pseudomonadati > Pseudomonadota > Gammaproteobacteria > Pseudomonadales > Pseudomonadaceae > Pseudomonas > Pseudomonas sp. NPDC090233. The sequence goes on from NZ_JBIVYQ010000005.1 coordinate 509,934, forward strand.
GCCCAGGGCATCCTGGGGGCGGATGCCGGCGGAGAAGACGATCAGGTCGGTCTCAAGGTATTCGCCGCCGTCGAAGTTCATGCGATAGCGGTAGGCTTCACCGGCACTGATCGACTGGGTGGCGCGTGACAGATGCACGCCAACGCCCAGGGCTTCGATCTGTGCCTTGAGCGCCGCGCCGCCTTCGCCGTCCAGTTGCACTGGCATCAAGCGTGGGGCGAACTCCACCACGTGCGCTTCCAGGCCTAGCGACTTGAGCGCGTTGGCGGCTTCCAGGCCAAGCAATCCACCCCCGACGACCACGCCGCGAGTGGCATTGGCAGCGGCGGTACGGATTGCGTCGAGATCATCGAGAGTGCGATAGACCAGGCGTGCATTGCCGCCGGAGCCTTCGATCGGCGGCACGAACGGATAGGAACCGGTGGCCAGGATCAACTGGTCGTAGCCGTAACGGCCCTCGGCGGTGACCACTTCGCAGCGGTCGCGGTCAATTTCCAGCACCGCTTCACCCAGGTGCAGGTGCACGCCATTGTCGCCATAGAACCCTTGCTCGCACAGGGCCAGGGTTTCGGCGCAGCTGCCGCCGAAGTACTCCGACAGGTGCACGCGGTCGTAAGCGCGCTGGCGCTCTTCGCCGAATACATGGAGCTCGAAGCGCGCCAGGGCGCCGCGTTCGACCAGTTGCTCGACGCAATGGTGGCCGACCATGCCGTTGCCGACGATGACCAGTCGCTCTCGTTGCCCGCTGCTCGCTGTTGCCTTCATACGCCGATCCTCGATCAAAAAAAAAGCGCCTGGAGCCGAAGCTCCAGGCGCCTTTGCCTGTATTCATCACGGAGTGCCCCTGGGTTGATCGCCGTTGATCAGGGGGGCTTGTTGTGTGGGAGATATTGCATGGACTGTGCCAGTTGGATTGGCTGTGCCGGCCTCATCGCGGCTGAAGCCGCTCCTACCTGGATTGCGCGACGCCAACCCCTGTAGGAGCGGCTTCAGCCGCGATGAGGCCAGTACAGCCAATGCACATTCCAAGTGCACCACTCACCATCTTGGGGCACATCAATACACATCCCGCCGATACCGCTTGGCCTTGCTCAAGGCTTCCATGTAAGTATCCGCATCCACGCCCCCATGCTCAAAAATGACCTCGCGCAACGCCACATCCACATCCTTGGCCATGCGCTGAGCATCCCCGCACACATAGAAATACGCCCCCGCCTCCAGCCACTGCCACACCTGCGCGCCCTGCTCACGCAGGCGCTGCTGCACATAGATCTTCTCGGCCTGATCACGGGAAAACGCCGTATCCAACCGCAGATGCCCACTCGCCTGCCAAGCCTGCAGCTGCTCCCGGTAATAGAAGTCGGTCGCGGCGTACTGCTCGCCAAAGAACAACCAGTTGCCGCCCTTGGCCCCCCGTGCTTCACGCTCTTCGAGGAAAGCACGAAACGGCGCGATGCCGGTACCGGGGCCGACCATAATCACCGGCACCGTGTCGTCATCGGGCAAGCGGAAATGCTTGGATACCTGCGGAAAGATCGCGATCTTCTGCACCTGCCCACGGTCGGCGAGGAAGCTTGAGCAGACCCCTTTGCGTTCGCCATAGCGCACGGTGGAAACGGTCAGGTGAACCTGGCCAGGGTGCGCCAGCGGGCTGGAGCTGATCGAGTAAAGCCGTGGCTGCAGAGGCTTGAGCAGGTCGAGCCATGTAGCCAACGGCAGGTCTTGCGGAAAAGCGCGCAATACATCGACCAACTGCCGGCCCCACAGCCAATCCTGCAACTCGCGTTTGCATTCCGGCTGCAACAGGCGCTGCAGCTCGCCGGCTTGCTGGCTGAAGACCTGCAGTTGCTGCGCAGTCACCTTGGCGATTTCCAGATGCGACACCAGCGCCTGGGCCAGGGGCATGAGTGCTTGCCCTTTCAGCTGAACCTGGGCCTGGCCATCGAGCCGCATCGCCGCCAGCATTTCCTCCACCAGCGCCGGGCAGTTGCGTGGCCATACCCCCAGGGCATCGCCGGCGGCATAGGTGAAATCGCTGCCGGCCAGGTCGAACACCAGCTGGCGGGTTTCCTTGCTGGCGCCTGGGGCATTGAGCAGGCGGTTTTCCAGCAAGGTCGCCGACCAGGGTTGTTGCTTGCTGTAGCCCGCAACGGTTTCAGCCACAGGCAGCGGTACGGCGGCGCTGCCCAGTTCGGGCAGCAGTGCATCGAGCCAGGTGGCGAAGGCCTCATCGAAATCCGGCTCGCAGTCGACGCGTGGCAGCAGGCGCCGACCACCCAGTTCAGCCAGGCGCTGGTCGAGCTTGCGGCCAAACCCGCAGAACTGGTCGTAGCTGGAGTCTCCCAGAGCCAGCACGGCATACGGAAGCTCGGCACAGTGCGCGCCCTCCTCGCCCTGCAGCGCCTGCCAGAACGCCGTGGCGCTGTCGGGCGCATCGCCATCGCCGAAGGTACTGGCGATCAGCACGACGCTGGCCGCACCCTGCAACTGGCGGGGGCTGACCGCCTCCAGGCCACTGAGCTGCACATGCAACCCGCCCCGGCGTAAACGCTCGGCGCAGCGTTCGGCCAGCACTTCGCCGTTACCTGTTTGCGAGGCCCATAGCACCTGATGATGGGGCGCAACGGATGCGCTCGCGGTCGGCTCGGCACTCAGCTCCAGGGCTTCGATGCGCGCACCGGCAACCCGCTGCAAGGCCACGGCGCAGTGTTTGAAGGCCGGTTGCAGCGACAGCGGGTCGACCGCATCGCAGGTGACCGCATTGATTGCCAGTTGCTCGCCGATCACATCGTTCCAATGGAAGGGTGCAAAACAGCTGCCGGGCATCACCCGGTCACTGACCCGCGCCGGCAGCACGGCCAGGCCACGGCGCGAGCGGATCGCCACCTGATCCTTGTCGCAGATGCCCAGCCGCGCCGCATCCTCGGGGTGAATTTCAACGAAGGGGCCGGGTTCCAGCTTGTTCAGTGCCGGCACCTTGCCGGTCTTGGTCAGGGTGTGCCATTGGTGCTGCACCCGGCCCGTATTGAGCACCAGCGGATAATCGGCGTCTGGCAGCTCTGGTGCGGGTAACCAGGGCCGGGCGAAAAAGCGGGCCTTGCCGCTCGCTGTTGGGAAAACCAGGGTGGCGGGATCGCCGTTCTCGACATAGCGCAGTGGGCTGCGGTCGTCCGTGTGGCCTGGGGCGCTGGGCCATTGGCGGGGTTTGTCGCGCAGCGCCTGGTAGTCGATGCCGCGCAGATCGTAGCCGGTGACCGGGTTGTTGAAGCGGCGGATCTCGTCGTACACCGCCTCAGCGTTGGCGTAGTCGAAGGCTTCGGCATAGCCCATGGCACACGCGACCCTGGCGATGATCTGCCAGTCCGCCAGGCTCTCGCCCGGCGCCTCGACCGCGCGCGGCATCAGGGTGAGGTTGCGCTCGCTGTTGATCATCACGCCCTCGCCCTCGGCCCACAGCGCGGCCGGCAGGAGGATATCGGCGTAGCGGTTGGTTTCGGTGTCGAGGAAGGCATCCTGGGTGATCACCAGCTCTGCCTGGCGCAGGCCGTCGATCACCTGCTGGCGGTTGGCGACACTGGCCACGGGGTTGCTGCAGATGATCCAGCAGGCCTTCACGTCCCCGGCTTTCATCTGCTCGAACAGTGCCACCGTGCCTTCGCCAGCCTCCGCGCGCAGGCTGCCGGAGGTCAGGCCCCATTGCGCCTCGACGAAGCTGCGGTCGCCTTCGACCAGCGCCGAGCGCTGGCCTGGCAGGCCCGGCCCCATGTAGCCCATCTCGCGGCCGCCCATGGCATTGGGCTGGCCGGTCAGCGAGAACGGCCCGCTGCCAGGGCGGCAGATGGCGCCGGTGGCCAGGTGCAGGTTGCAGATCGCGTTGCTGTGCCAGGTGCCGTGGATGCTCTGGTTGAGGCCCATGGTCCAGCAGCTCATCCAGTCCTTGGCCGTGCCGATCAAGGCTGCGGCCTGGCGGATGTCATCCTGCGCCAGGCCGGTGATGGCGGCCACGCGTTCGGGCGTGTAGTCGTCGAGGAAGGCAGGTAGCTCGTCCCAGCCTTCGGTGTGGCGGGCGATGAAGTCGGGGTCGGTGTGGCCATCACGATGCAGCAGGTGCAGCAGGCCGTTCAGCAGCGCCATGTCCGAACCAGGACGCACCTGCAGGAACAGGTCAGCCTTGTCGGCGGTGGCGGTGCGTCGCGGGTCGACAACGATCAGCTTGGCCCCGGCTTTTACCCGGTCGAGCAGGCGTAGGAAGAGTATCGGGTGGCAGTCGGCCATGTTCGCGCCGATCACCAGGAAAACCTCGGCACGCTCGAAATCCTGGTAACTGCCAGGCGGGCCATCGGCACCGAGCGACAGTTTGTAGCCGCTGCTGGCACTGGCCATGCACAGGCGCGAGTTGGACTCGATATGGCGGGTGCGGATGAAGCCTTTGGCCAGTTTGTTGGCCAGGTACTGGGCTTCCAGCGACATCTGCCCGGAGACATACAGCGCCACGGCGTCTGGGCCGTGCTGGTCGATGATGCTGCGCAGGCGCTCGGCGGCCTGGGTGATGGCCTGGTCGACGCTGCTGCGGGCCGGCTCGTGGTCGCGCTGCTGGCGCACAAAAGCGCTCTCCATGCGCCCGGGGGCGGTCAGTGGGATGTGCGCGGTAAGGCCTTTGGTGCACAGGCGACCGAAGTTGCTGGGGTGCTGTTTGTCGCCGCTGACCTTGATTACCTTGCCGTCGGCGACGCTCATGACGATGCCGCAACCGACGCCGCAATAGGGGCAGACGCTGCGGACTTGGGTGCTGGCCATGGGCGGGTCTCCTGCTGGAACGCAAAAGGCGCCGGTTGCCCCGGCTTGCTTGGCAAGGGGGGCAACACGGCGCCTTTGTCGTGAGTCTGATGGGGCTGTCGTCGTTGACAGTCCCGGATGGAATCCAAGGAGCAAATACTGGGCCAGCTGTACCGGCCTCTTCGCGGCTGAAGCCGCTCCTACAGATACTGCACCGCCGTCGGACTCGACCGGTACCGGCAACGCACCATGCGGTGGCATCACAAAGGTCCCTGGCGCTATGCTGGAGCAAATTCCAGCATGAGTTACTGCCCTCCCCCCATGTCCCAGGTGATCCTCAAGACCCCCGCCCAACTCGACCTGATGCGCAACGCCGGCCAGCTGCTGGCCCAGGTGTTCGCCGACCTCGATAGCTTTATCCGCCCCGGCGTGACCACGATGCAGATCAACGACCGCGCCGAAGCCTTCATCGTCGACACCCTCAAGGCACGTCCGGCGAGCAAGGGCCAGTACGGCTTTCCCTACGCGCTCAACACTTCGGTGGACCATGTGGTCTGCCATGGCATGCCAAAGGCAGATGAGGTGCTCAAGGAAGGTTCGATCATCAACGTCGACATCACCCTGGAACAGGGCGGCTACATTGCCGATTCATCGAAGATGTACAGCCTTGGCTCGATCAACGAGGAAGCCCAGCGGTTGGTCGACACCACTTACGAAGCACTGTGGAAAGGCATCGCCCAGGTGCGCCCCGGCGCAACGCTGGGCGATATCGGCCATGCCATCCAGGCCCATGCCGAAGCCGCCGGCTACAGCGTGGTGCGCGAGTACTGCGGCCACGGCATCGGCCAGCAGATGCATGAGGGGCCGGAAGTGCTGCATTTCGGCCAACGCGGCATGGGCATGAAGCTCAAGCCGGGCATGGTGTTCACCATCGAGCCGATGATCAACCAGGGTGGGCGCGGGACGCGGACGTTGAAAGACGGCTGGACAGTGATTACCCGCGACCACACGCTGTCTGCGCAGTGGGAACATACCGTGGCGGTAACCGAGGATGGGGTCGAGGTGCTGACCTTGCGCGAAGAAGAGCGCGGCCAATAAGGTCCTGAAATGAAAAAAGCGACCCTAAGGTCGCTTTTTTTGTAACTTCCGGGTGTTCAGTGGGCCCTGGAAGTTGAATATGGCGCAGCGGACGGGACTCGAACCCGCGACCCCCGGCGTGACAGGCCGGTATTCTAACCGACTGAACTACCGCTGCGCTATTTCATCGAGTGGTGGGTGATGACGGGATCGAACCGCCGACCCTCTGCTTGTAAGGCAGATGCTCTCCCGGCTGAGCTAATCACCCTTCGTCTCGGTGAGGCGCGCATTCTACGTAGGATGCGGCAGCATGGCAAGCCATGGATGCAACTTTTTCGCAAAATCCACTTTCAGCAAATCGCAGGCACAAAAAAAGCGACCCTTAGGTCGCTTTCTCTGTAACTTCCGGGTGTTCAGTGGGCCCTGGAAGTTGAATATGGCGCAGCGGACGGGACTCGAACCCGCGACCCCCGGCGTGACAGGCCGGTATTCTAACCGACTGAACTACCGCTGCGCTATACATCGAGTGGTGGGTGATGACGGGATCGAACCGCCGACCCTCTGCTTGTAAGGCAGATGCTCTCCCGGCTGAGCTAATCACCCTTCGTCTCGGTGTGGCGCGCATTCTACGGACGGGCCGCCACCCTGGCAAGCACAATTTTCAACTTTTCTAAAAAAAATTCTCAGCCCTTTCAACGACCTAGCGCAATCTGCCGTTATATCGCTGCTGGCCCTATGACAGGGCTGGCCTGGAACGGCTGCGCGGAGAATAATGCCTCCCTTATGCATTAAGGAGAGATTCCCCCACATGTGGTTCAAGAACCTGCTGACCTACCGCCTGACCCAGGATGTCCCATTCGAGGCTGAAGCACTGGAAGCCGCCCTGGCCAGCAAGCCGGCCCGCCCCTGCGCCAGCCAGGAGCTGACCACCTATGGTTTCGTCGCGCCGTTCGGCAAAGGCGAAGACGCTCCCCTGGTGCACGTCAGCGGCGAGTTCCTGCTGATTGCCGCGCGCAAGGAAGAACGCATTCTGCCGAGCAGCGTCGTCAACGATGCCGTCAAAGAGAAGGTCGAAGAGATCGAGACCGAGCAGATGCGCAAGGTCTATAAAAAGGAACGCGACCAGATCAAGGACGAGATCATCCAGGCCTTCCTGCCGCGCGCGTTCATCCGCCGCTCGATGATCTTCGCCGCCATCGCCCCGCGCTTAGGGATGATCCTGGTCAACTCGGCCAGCGCCAAGCGCGCCGAAGACCTGCTGTCTACCCTGCGCGAGGTGATGGGATCGCTGCCGGTGCGCCCGGCCACTGTGAAGATCGCCCCGACCGCGACCATGACCGACTGGGTCAAGTCGCAACAGGCCGCCGAAGGCTTCTATGTGCTGGACGAATGCGAACTGCGTGACACCGCCGAAGACGGCGGCATCGTGCGCTGCAAGCGCCAGGACCTGACCGGCGAAGAAATCCAGCTGCACCTGAGCACCGGCAAGGTGGTTACCCAGCTGGCCCTGGCCTGGCAGGACAAACTGTCGTTCGTGCTGGACGACAAGATGGTCATCAAGCGTCTGAAGTTCGAGGAGCTGCTGCAGGAGCAGGCCGAACAGGATGGCGGTGATGAAGCCGCGCAGCAGTTCGATGCCAGCTTCCTGCTGATGATGATGACCTTCAGTGAATTCCTGCCGGTGCTGTTCGAGGCCCTGGGTGGGGAAGAGATTCCGCAAGGGGTCTGATTTGCATGATAGGCCGGTGACAGGCTGCTAGGTATTCTTCGCCTGTCACGGCCTCTTCGCGGGCGGTCCGACGTCTCGGCGAGCCCGCTCCCACAGGTACCTCACAGATGTTGAATACTGTGGGGTACCTGTGGGAGCGGGCTCGTCCCGCGAAGAGGCCAGTGAATCCAACAAAGCTATAAGTAGAAAAGGACTTGCCCATGCGTGCCCTCGCCGCCTTCAGCCGCTTCGTCGGCAACACCTTCGCCGTCTGGGTGCTGCTGTTCGCCTGCCTGGCCTTCCTGCAACCGCAATGGTTCATCGCGCTCAAGGTCGCCATCGTGCCGCTGCTGGGGCTGGTGATGTTCGGCATGGGCCTGACCCTCAAGCTCGACGACTTCGCCGCCCTCGCCCGCCAGCCCTGGCGCGTGGCACTCGGCGTGGTCGCGCATTTCGTGATCATGCCGGGCATGGCCTGGCTGCTGTGCCAGCTGTTCCAGCTGCCGGCGGAAATCGCTGTCGGTGTGATCCTGGTCGGCTGCTGCCCGAGCGGCACGGCCTCGAACGTGATGGTCTGGCTGTCCAAGGGCGATCTGGCGCTGGCGGTGGCGATCGCCGGGGTGACCACCCTGCTGGCGCCGCTGCTGACCCCGACGCTGATCTGGTTCCTCGCCTCGGCCTGGTTGCCGGTGTCCTTCATGGACATGTTCTGGTCGATCCTGCAGTTGGTGATGCTGCCGATCGTGCTCGGCGTGTTGGCCCAACGCCTGCTCGGCGCGCGGGTGCAACTGGCGGTGCAGGTACTGCCCCTGGTATCGGTGGTGAGCATCGTCATGATCGTCTGTGCGGTAGTGGCGGCCAGCCAGGCGAAAATCGCCGAATCGGGCCTGCTGATCATGGCGGTGGTGATGCTGCACAACAGCTTCGGTTACCTGCTGGGCTACCTCACCGGCAAGTTCTGCAAGCTGCCGCTGGCCCAGCGCAAGTCGTTGGCGCTGGAGGTAGGCATGCAGAACTCGGGGCTGGGGGCGGCGTTGGCGGCCGCGCATTTCTCGCCGCTGGCGGCGGTGCCGAGCGCGCTGTTCAGCGTTTGGCACAATATTTCCGGGGCGCTGCTTTCCACCTGGTTCCGGCGGATGGAAGAACCTTCAGCTGAGGCTGAAGACGGGGAACCGGCGCGCAATTGAGGGTTGCTGTACTGGCCTCTTCGCGGCTGAAGCCGCTCCTACAGCCGCGAAGAGGCCAGTACTGACTTGCCCGAAAATCAGAAGATGTGCACCATAGCGCCCACTGTGAGGACGGCCTCACGACGCACCGCGTGACCACCCCGGGGACGGCCCCATCATTCAAACGATGGAGACACACTCATGTCCTGGATCATCCTGTTCTTCGCCGGCCTGTTCGAGGTCGGCTGGGCTGTCGGCCTCAAGTACACCGACGGCTTCACCCGCCCCCTCCCCACCGTGCTCACGGTCGGTGCCATGGTCATCAGCCTCGGCCTGCTCGGCTTGGCCATGAAAGAGCTGCCGCTGGGTACCGCCTATGCCATCTGGACCGGTGTGGGTGCAGTGGGCACGGTGATCGCCGGGATCATCCTGTTCGGCGAATCCATGGCCCTGGTGCGGCTGGTCAGTGTGGCGCTGATCGTCTGCGGCCTGGTCGGCCTGAAGGTCAGCGCCAGCTGACCCATCCCGCTTAACGCAGGTCGCCGCGCAGGCGGCTGACCTGCTCGCGCAAAAGCTCGGGCTGCGCTGCGTCCAACGGGACCGCGGCGCCGGCCACAATAGTCACCCGCGACCACAAGCGTTTGAAGAACCCCTTGCCCGGATCACGGCTGAAGAAGCTGCCCCACAGCCCCTGCAATGCCAGCGGAATCACCGGCACCGGGGTCTCTTCCAAGATGCGGCTTACACCGCCCCTGAACACATCGATCTCGCCATCACCGGTCAGCTTGCCCTCCGGGAAGATGCACACCACCTCCCCGTCCGCCAAGTACCGGGCGATGCGTTCGAAAGCACGCTCGTAGATGGCCGCGTCTTCGTTGCGCCCGGCAATCGGGATGGCGCCCGCAGTGCGAAAGACGAAATTGAGCACCGGCAGGTTGTAGATCTTGTAGTACATGACGAAACGGATCGGCCGGCGAATCGCCCCGCCGAGCAGCAACGCGTCGACGAACGACACATGGTTGCACACCAGCAGCGCCGCGCCTTCGTCCGGGATGCGTTCGAGGTCGCGATGCTCCACGCGGTACATCGAATGGCTGAGCAGCCAGATCAGGAAGCGCATGGTGAACTCGGGCACGATCCTGAAGATGTAGGCATTGACCAGCACATTGAGCAGCGACACCACCAGGAACAACTGCGGGATGCTCAGCTCGGCCACGCCCAGCAAGACGATGGTGAGGATCGCCGACACCACCATGAACAGGGCATTGAGAATGTTGTTGGCCGCGATCACCCGGGCGCGCTGGTCCTCGGCGGTGCGCGCCTGGATCAGCGCATACAGCGGCACGATGTAGAAGCCGCCGAATATGCCCAAGCCTACGATCGACAGCAATATCCACCAGGCCTGGCTCATGCCCAGCAGGGTCAGCCAATCGTGCGGCGTCGCGGCAGCCGGCACATCACCGGAATGCCACCACCAGAGCAGGCCGAACAGGGTCAGGCCGAACGAGCCGAACGGCACCAGGCCGATCTCGACCTTGCGCCCGCTGAGGCGCTCGCACAACAGCGAGCCCAGGGCGATGCCCACCGAGAACAGGGTCAGCACCAAGGTCACTACCGTGCCGTCACCGTGCAGCCAGTCCTTGGCGTAGGCCGGGATCTGCGTCAGGTAGATGGCGCCGACGAACCAGAACCACGAGTTGCCGACGATCGAGCGCGACACCGCTGGCGGCTGCCCCAGGCCCATGCGCAGGATCACCCACGACTGCTTGAAGATGTTCCAGTCCAGCTTCATCTGCGGCGAGACGGCCGCCGCGCGGGGGATCCAGCGGCTGGCCAGGTAACCCAGCACTGCGGTGCCCACCACCCCACCGGCGACCACCGTGGCGTAGCTGTCGCTGGCCATCATCACCCCGGCGCCGATGGTGCCGGCGAGGATGGCCAGGAAGGTGCCCATTTCCACCAGGCCGTTGCCGCCGACCAGCTCTTCTTCGCGCAGGGCCTGGGGCAGGATCGAGTATTTCACCGGGCCGAACAGCGCCGAATGGGTGCCCATGCCGAACAGTGCCACCAGCATCAGCGTCAGGTGATCGGTGACGAAACCGAGCCCACCGATGGCCATGATGGCGATTTCTGCCAGCTTGATCGCGCGGATCAACGCGTCCTTGGCGAACTTCTCGCCAAACTGCCCACCCAGCGCCGAAAACAGGAAAAACGGCAGGATGAACAGCAGCGCACAGAGGTTGACCCAGATCGAACGGTCGCCATCGCCAAGGCTGAGCTTGAACAGGATCGCCAGGATCAGCGACTGCTTGAACAGGTTGTCATTGAACGCACCCAGCGACTGGGTGATGAAAAACGGCAGGAACCGCCGCTTGCCGAGCAAGGTGAATTGCGAGGAATGACTCATCGTCCTTGTTCCCTTAGGGGCTTTAGTCATTGGAGGCGCACCGAGTGCGCGAAGCCACAAGTCTGCCCAATTTAACGGAAATCGTCGTTCAGATTTTGTTACAGCTGCCGACAATTCATATAGATGACTATATCTGACATAAGGAACGGACCTCCGGTCTCCTCCAACGCATAAGAAAAGGAGCGCAGCAGTTTATGTTTACCTGGTTCGGCGATCTGAAAATCGCCCACAAGCTTTTCGTCGGTTTCGGCCTGGTACTGTGCCTGACCCTGATCCAGTCGCTGATCGGCTGGGACGGCCTGGGCAGCCTGGTACGGCGCAGCGAGGTGGTCAGCGACGTCTCGCGCCTCAACGATGCCCTCGGCGATCTGCGTGAAGCGCGCCTGCGCCATGCCATGGCCAACGGCGCCGACAATGAAGGCAAGGCATTGCAGGAGGCGCTGCAGGCATTTCAGGCACCGCTGGCGAAACTGCGCGGCACTCTGGTCAAGCCACAGAGCCTGGCCTTGGTCGACAAGGCTGAGCAGACGCTGAACAGTTATGCCGCCAACCAGGCACAGAGCTTCCAGTCGTATCAGAAAATGCGCGCGGCTCAGAAGGAAATGGGCGCCCTTGCCACGAACGCATTCGCCAGCATCGAAGCGATTCGCAAGCAGGTCCGCGCCCTGCCCGACGCCGAGCAGCGCTTCGTGCGCAGCGAAGCGATCAACCAGATCCGCGAGAACCTCATCCTGCTGCGCTACCACGTGCGCGGCTACACCGGTAACACCAACGCCGATACCGAACAGCTGATGAACGCGCAGATCGCTACCACGGTTGATGACCTGCCAGGACTGGTGGCGCGCTTCAATGGCGGCTTTGCCGAGCAGTTCAGCACATTGAACCAACAGGTTCGCGCCTACGCCGAGGCGGTCGAGGCGTTTCGGGGTGAAGTCAGCAAACTGGTTCAGTATCGCAATGCCATGGCCGCCGACATCGACGCCCTCAATGGCCTGATCGGCCAATTGCTCGACGCCCAGGCTGTATCGGTGGTCAGCGACAGCCAGTTCGCCAAGAACCTGCAGGTGGTCACCACGCTGTTGGCGCTGCTGATCGGCGTCCTCGCCGCCGTGGTCATCGCCCGCCAGATCAGCGCCCCCTTGCAGCAGGCCCTGCGCGCCATGCAGCAGGTGGCCGCCGGCGACCTCAGCGAGCAACCGGCCAGCCGTCGCCGTGATGAAGTCGGCCAATTGCAGAATGCCCTGCAGGGCATGACCCGCAACCTGCGCGAATTGATCGCCCAGGTGCGCGACGGTATTTCGCAGATCGCCAGCGCCACCGAGGAGCTGTCGGCGATCACCGAGCAGACCAGCGCCGGTGCCAACAATCAGAAAGTCGAAACCGACCAGGTCGCCACCGCCATGCAGGAAATGGCCGCCACCGTGCACGAGGTGGCGCGCAATGCCGGCGAAGCTTCGCTGGCCGCCAGTGCCACCGACGAAGAAGCACGCGAAGGCGACAGCGTAGTCAACCGCGCCGTCGCGCAGATCGGCCGCCTGGCCAGCCAGGTAGACGCCACCGGCGAGGCCATGGGTGCACTGCGCAATGAGAGCCAGCGCATCGGCAAGGTCATGGACGTGATCAAGGCGGTCGCCGAGCAGACCAACCTGCTCGCGCTCAACGCCGCGATCGAGGCAGCCCGCGCAGGCGAGGCCGGGCGTGGGTTTGCCGTTGTGGCCGATGAAGTGCGCAGCCTGGCCCAGCGCACGCAGGCGTCGACCCTGGAGATCGAGTCGGCTATCGGCAGCCTGGATCAAGGCACCCGCTCGGTGAGCGAGCTGATGGAAGAAAGCCAGAGCCTGACCGAGAGCAGCGTGGCGCTGGTTCGTGAGGCGGGTGTGGCGCTGGAGGGGATTACCCAGCGGGTATCGGGTATCCAGCTGATGAACCAGCAGATCGCCGCCGCTTCCGAGCAGCAGAGCGCAGTGGCCGAAGAAATCAGCCGAAGCGTGGTAACGGTGCGGGATATTTCCGAACAGACGGCTGAGGCCAGCCAGCAGACGTCGGCTTCCAGCGTTGAGCTGGCGCGGTTGGGTGGGCAGTTGCAGCAGATGATCGGCAAGTTCCGCGTCTAGGCCCTCCCCGGCACAAAAAAACCGCAGCCAGGCTGCGGTTTTTTTATGCCATCGGCCGTCAGAGCACGAACGTCAGCACCACGTTGAATGCCAGCGCAGCCACGAAGCCGATGGGCGCCGCCTTGAACAGCAGCTGGGGGAACAGTGAGGTGCGGCTCTGTTCATTGTTGCACGACCCCAGGATCAGGCTACCGCCAGAGGAGAACGGCGAAATGGACGTAGCCTGAGCACCCGCGACGATGGCAATGAACAGAATCATCGGCTCGATGCCCATGTTGTGCGCAATCGGCAGCACCATGGGGAACAGCGCCGGTGTCACCACACCGAGGGTGCTGGAGAAAATCGACATGAAGGCCGCCACCGCTCCGAACACCACCGGGACCATGATCGGTGGAATGCTGCTGCCAATCCAGGAAGCGAGGATGTCGATGGTACCGGCCTTGATCGCCACGGAAATCAACATGCCCACGCCGCAGATCATGATCAGCGTGCCCCACGGCACGGTGGCCATGGCCTTGCGTTCGTCACCCAGTTTCAGCAGCAGGGCGATGACCGAGAAAATGCTGGCGATCAGGCCGATGTCCATCTTCGAATTGATGAAGACTGCCGTGGCATTGCCTGGCAAAAGGATGCTCGCCACGGGCGCGGCCAGCACGATCACCATCATCGCCAGGGTCAGCCACAGCGTGGTGCGCTGCTGGCTGTTCAGCGGTTGCGGCGCTTCGACCGCCACTGCCGACGCCTTCAACGCCCGACCATGGCCGGTCAAAAAGACGAATACGCCGATCACCAGCAAGGGGATCACCAGGGTGCTGACGAAAATGCCGGTGGCATTGATGAACGCCTGGTTGTCACTCACCCCGGCATTGGTCATCAAGCCCCGGAAGATGATGCCGCTCTGGCTGGACATGAAGTTGGCCCCGCTGAGCGCGCCATAGTTAACGGCCATGCCGCCGACGATCAGGCTCATGCGGGTGCGCTCGCACAACAGCAGGGTGATCGGCGCCATGAACGCCAGCACGGTGTAGTAACCGGCCCCCATTGCAGCGATCACGGTGGCGGCGAAAAACACCGCGAACGGCAGCAACTGCGGCACGGCGCGACAGCGGTAGATCAAGTGTTCAGCCAGCTTTTCCAGGGTACCGTTGACCGTTGCAAAGCTGTAGAACAGGCAGACCGAGAAGATCACGAAGAAGATCTTCAGTGGCCACATGCCGATGATCTCTGAGGGGCTCAGGCCCATGCCGAAGCAGCCGATCAGGTAGGCAAAGGCAATGGCGAACAGGCCGATATTGATCTTGGTCCTGTAGCCCAGTGCCACGGCGGCGACGATGGCCGCGACGACGAGGATGCTCATCATGTTGAAAGTGTCCTGTTGTTATTGTTGAAGTATCAGCGCGAATGGGCGAAGCCGAACAGCTTCGCCGGGTTGGCGCTCAGAATCTGGGCGCGCTCGTTGGCATCGGGGAGCAGCGCCTGGAAGAACTCGGCCTGGTCGGCATAACAGGTCTGGCTTTCGAACTGGGTATTCGGCCAATCGCTGCCCCAGAGCATGCGCTCGATACCGCCCGCCGCTTCACGCAGCTGCGCCAGCAACACTTGCGCTTTGGCCAGGTCGGTCTGGCTGCGATAGCCAGCGGATAGCTTGAGCCACAGCCTGGGTTCGCCAAGCAGGTGCAGGAAGGTGCGGTGGGTGTCCTTGCGCGGGTCGATGCCATCGGCAGGCAGGCCGAAATGGTCGACCACTACGTCTACGCCGCAGGCCAGGATTGCCGGCACGATCAGGGCCAGATCGTCGAAGCCGCGCTGTATTTCCACCTGCCAGCCGCGCACGGCCAGGCGCTTGAACAACGCTGTCCATTCTGGCCCGGCGTAGTCGGCCAGGCGCTTGCCAATCAGGTTCAGGCGGATGCCCACGACCCCTGCTTCGGCGAGCGCGTCCAGCTGCTGCTCGCTGACTGTCGCATCGACCACCGCAACAGCGCGCAAACGCTGAGGGTAACGGCGCAGTGCCTGGAGCATGTAGCTGTTGTCGGTGCCCAGGAAGCTGGGTTGGATCAGTACGCCGTGAGACAGCCCGTGATGGTCAAGATGAGCGAGGTACTGCTCGATCAGCGCATCGTAGTCCGGGCTGTAGCGACGGTTGGCAACCATCGGCAGATCCTGACGGAAGATATGGGCATGGGTATCTATGCCGGTGATGGCGGGCAGAGAGGGGTTGGTCATAACGCGATAACCCTGTTCGATTGTTATCGCCGCTGGCGGTTGCTGCGGCTTTTAGACAAACACAAATTCATATATATGACTGCATGACCATATCTTTAGTGGGCGGATTCTGTCAATCGAGTGCCAAGTGGTAGAGTGCTGCCAATTCTTCAGCCACGGACCTTTTGAACGATGAGCACCGGGATACTCGGCCACGACCCGCGCCTGCCGCTTTACCAGCAACTGCGCGAAGAGATGCTCGCCAAGATTGCTGAGGGGCATTGGCTGCCAGGCGCACCGATCCCTACCGAGACTGAGCTCACGCGTTTGTATGGCGTTGCCATTGGCACCGTGCGCAAGGCAGTCGACACATTGGTCAATGAAGGTTTGCTGCTACGCAGCCAAGGCCGCGGAACATTCGTGCGCCGCCCTAACTTCGATGCCTCGCTGTTTCGCTTTTTCCGACAGGTGGATGCCAAGGGCCAACGCCTGGTGCCGACCAGCCGCATCATTGGCAAGCAATTGCTCGCACCGAAGGCAGAGATCGCCGAGGCGCTTTCGCTCAACCGCGAAGAACAGGCAATCAGGCTCGAGCGATTGCGCCTGATCGAGGGCCGACCGCTGTTCCACGAAGAAATCTGGCTTCCGGCCTCACGTTTCATGGCCTTGCTGGATATCGACGCGGACGCGTTCGGCGACCTGCTCTACCCGTTTTATGAGTCACAGTGCGGACAGTGCGTGGCATCGGCCAGGGAAACCCTGACGGTTGGTGTGGCCGACAGCGCCTGCGCGCAACACCTGGCAATCGGGCCAGGTGCGCCGGTGGTGGTGATTCAGCGTACGGCGCAGGGTTACGACCGCAAGCCACTGGAGTACCGTGTGTCTCAGGCTGCGGCAGAAGGTTTCCGCTACCAGATCGATATTTCCTGAAGCTCGGCAACAAGGATGTGCCCATGCTCCACACACTTAAGCACTACCCCGCAGCGGTCCGCCTGCTGCTGGCCACCACCTTCACCCTGACCGTGGCCCGCGCCCTGACCCTGCCCTACCTGGTCGTTTACCTGGCCGACAACTTCCAGCTGTCGATCAGCCATATCGGCTTGCTGATAGGCGGCGCACTGATCGTCGCCTCGCTGCTGAGCCTGTACGGCGGCCACCTGGTCGATACCCTGCGCAACCACACCCTGGTCACCGCCAGCACGCTGGTCTTCGCCCTCACCTTCGTCGCCGCCATCGCCAGCCGTTCGGCACTGCTGTTCTTCCTGTGCCTGGTGCTGATCAACCTGGCCCTGGCCGTGGTCGACATCGCCGCCAAGGCCGGCTTCTGCGCGCTGCTGCCGGTGGAGCAAAGGGCTGAAGTCTTCGCCATCAAGTACACCCTGAGCAACGTGGGTTACGCCGCCGGCCCGCTGCTCGGCGTGGCCCTGCTGGAACTGAACGATCACCTGCCCTTCATCGCCTCCGCGCTGATTGGCCTGGGCATGTGCCTGGCCTACTGGCGCCTGGGCGATCGCGGGCTGCAGACCAGCGCCGAGGCACAGCCGGGAGCCGGCTTCGCCCAGGTGGCGCTGGGGTTGGCACGTGATCGCCGGCTGGTATGCTTCACCCTCGGCGGCGTACTCAGCGCGGTAGTGTTCGGCCAGTTCACCGCCTACCTGTCGCAGTACCTGGTGGTGACGACCAGCGCCAGCGAGGCCGCGCGCCTGGTGGGCTACCTGGTGACCACCAATGCCGTGACGGTGATCGCCCTGCAATACCTGATCGGCAAACGCATCAGCCGCCAGCAGTTGATGCCCTGGTTGCTGGCCGGCATGGCGCTGTTCATCGCCGGGCTATTGGGCTTCTCGGTCGCCGGGACGGTGCTGGCCTGGTGTCTGGCCATGCTGGTGTTCACCCTGGGCGAAATCATCGTGATCCCGGCCGAGTACATGTTCATCGACCTGATCGCGCCGGAGCATCTGCGGGGGGTGTATTACGGCGCGCAGAACCTGTCCAACCTCGGCGCGGCGCTGGGGCCGGTGCTGGTGGGGTTTAGTCTGGGGCATTGGTGGCCGGGGGCAATCTTCTACCTGCTGATTTTGTCGGTGATACTGGCGGGAGTGTTTTACGGGTTGGGCACTCGCCGGAATTGACGTTGGCTGTGATGGCGCCATCGCGGATGAATCCGCTCCTACAACCATCGTCGGCGCTGACGAACCGCCGGCTGCGTGCCAGACTGATTGATCGGGACCGCGTTACCTTTCTTGCTCCGGAGTATTCATGTCGTTGTCCAGCGGGCTGATCGCCGTGGTCGCCCTGGCCTACATGGCCGTCATGTTCGCCATCGCCTTCTACGGCGACCGCCGCAGCACGCCGTTGCCGCCCCGGTTGCGTGCCTGGGTGTACAGCCTGTCGCTGGCCGTGTACTGCACCAGCTGGACCTTCTTCGGCGCGGTCGGTCAGGCCGCCGAACAGCTGTGGGCCTTTTTACCGATCTACCTGGGGCCGATCCTGCTGCTGATTTTCGCACCCTGGGTGCTGCAGAAGATGGTGCTGATCAGCAAGCAGCAGAACATCACCTCGATTGCCGACTTCATCGCCGCGCGTTACGGCAAGTCGCAGACCCTGGCGGTGGTGGTGGCGCTGATCTGCCTGGTCGGCGTGCTGCCCTACATCGCCCTGCAGCTCAAAGGCATCGTGCTGGGCGTCAATCTGCTGATCGGCGCCAATGCCGATGCCACCGGCACCCGTGTGCAAGACACCGCGCTGGTGGTGTCGCTGGTGCTGGCGCTGTTCGCCATCGTCTTCGGCACACGCAGCCTGGATGTCACCGAACACCACCGTGGCATGGTCCTGGCGATTGCCTTCGAGTCGCTGATCAAGCTGCTGGCCTTTCTCGCCGTCGGCGTGTTCGTGGTGTTCAACCTGTACGACGGCTTCGACGACCTGCTGACCCAGGCTCGCCAGTCGGTGCACCTTGAAAGCTACTGGCAGGAAACCATCAACTGGCCGTCGATGGTGGTGCAGACCGCCGTGGCGATGATGGCGATCATCTGCCTGCCGCGGCAATTCCACGTCACCGTGGTGGAGAACATCGAGCCCCAGGACATGCGCCTGGCGCGCTGGGTGTTCCCGATGTACCTGGCCCTGGCCGCGTTGTTCGTGGTGCCGATTGCCCTGGCCGGGCAGATGCTGCTGCCCGGCACGGTGATCTCCGACTCGTTCGTGATCAGCCTGCCGCTGGCCGAAGCACACCCGAGCCTGGCGCTGCTGGCGTTCATCGGCGGCGCCTCGGCCGCCACCGGCATGGTCATCGTCGAGGCCGTGGCGCTGTCGACCATGGTTTCCAACGACATGCTGCTGCCGTGGCTGCTGCGCCGCAACAACGCCGAGCGGCCGTTCGAGGTGTTCCGCCACTGGATGCTGTCGGTGCGACGGGTGACCATCGTGGTCATCCTGCTGCTGGCCTATGTCAGTTACCGGCTGCTCGGCTCCACTGCAAGCCTTGCGACCATCGGCCAGATCGCCTTCGCCGCCGTGACCCAACTGACCCCGGCCATGCTCGGCGCGCTGTACTGGAAGCAGGCCAACCGCCGCGGCGTGTTCGCCGGCCTCGCCGCAGGTATCTTCCTGTGGTTCTACACCCTGGTGCTGCCGATCACCGCCCACAGCCTGGGCTGGTCACTTGAGCTGTTCCCGGGGCTGGCGTGGCTGCACGGCAACCCGCTGAACCTGCCGATCACGCCCCTCACCCAAGGCGTGGTGCTGTCGCTGGCCGGCAACTTTACCCTGTTTGCCTGGGTCTCGATGTTGTCGCGCACCCGCGTGTCGGAGCACTGGCAGGCCGGACGCTTCATCGGCCAGCAGACCAGCGCGCGGCCCAATGGCAAGCCGCTGCTGGCGGTGCAAATCGACGACCTGCTGACCCTGGCCTCGCGCTTCGTCGGCGAGGACCGCGCGCGGCAAAGCTTCATCCGCTTCGCCTACCGCCAGGGTAAAGGCTTCAACCCCAACCAGAACGCCGACGGCGACTGGATCGAACATACCGAGCGCCTGCTCGCCGGCGTGCTCGGCAGCTCCTCGACCCGCGCGGTGGTCAAGGCCGCGATCGAAGGCCGCGACATGCAGCTCGAAGACGTGGTGCGCATCGCCGACGAAGCCAGCGAGGTGCTGCAGTTCAACCGCGCGCTGCTGCAAGGCGCCATCGAGAACATCAACCAGGGCATCAGCGTGGTCGACCAGAACCTCCACCTGGTGGCCTGGAACCGCCGCTACCTGGAGCTGTTCAACTACCCCGACGGGCTGATCAGCGTTGGTCGGCCAATCGCCGACATCATCCGCTACAACGCCGAACGCGGCCTGTGCGGCCCGGGCGAGGCGCAGGTGCATGTGGCCCGGCGCCTGCACTGGATGCGCCAGGGCCGTGCGCACTCCTCCGAGCGGCTGTTCCCCAATGGCCGGGTGATCGAGCTGATCGGCAACCCGATGCCCGGTGGCGGCTTCGTCATGAGCTTCACCGACATCACCCCGTTCCGTGAAGCCGAACAAGCGTTGCGCGATGCCAACGAAGGGCTTGAGCAGCGCGTGGCAGAACGCACCCATGAGCTATCGCAACTTAACCAGGCACTGTCGGAAGCCAAGAGCCAGGCAGAAGCGGTGAGCAAGTCCAAGACCCGTTTCCTGGCAGCGGTCAGCCACGACCTGATGCAACCGCTGAATGCTGCGCGGCTATTCTCCGCCGCCCTGTCGCAGCAGGCCGAGGGCCTGAACGACGAAGCGCAACAACTGGTGCAGCACATGGACAGCTCGCTGCGCTCGGCCGAAGAGCTGATCAGCGACCTGCTGGACATCTCGCGCCTGGAAAACGGCAAGATCACCCCGGACGCCAAGCCATTCGCCCTCAGCGAGCTGTTCGACACCCTCGGCGCAGAGTTCAAGGTACTGGCTGCCGAGAAGGGCCTGGAGTTCCGCCTGCGTGGCAGCCGCCTGCGGGTCGACAGTGACATGAAATTGTTGCGGCGGGTGCTGCAGAACTTCCTCACCAATGCTTTGCGCTACGGCAAAAGCCCGATCTTGCTGGGGGTGCGCCGCCAGGGCGAGCACCTGTGGCTGGAAGTGTGGGATCGCGGCCCGGGCATCGACGACGACAAGCTGCAGGTGATCTTCCAGGAGTTCAAACGCCTGGACAGCCACCGAACCCGCGCCGAAAAAGGCCTGGGGCTGGGCCTGGCGATCGCCGATGGCCTGTGCCGGGTGCTCGGCCACACGCTGGAAGTGCGTTCATGGCCAGGCCAAGGCACCGTGTTTCGGGTGAGCGTGCCGATCGCCCGTCAGGCTGTGGCCGCGCCGAGCACGCCGGTCGAACAGGCCAGCCAGCCGCTGGCCGGGCTGCAGGTGCTGTGCATCGACAACGAAGACAGCATCCTGATCGGCATGAACAGCCTGCTCAGCCGCTGGGGCTGCAAGGTGTGGACGGCGCGCAACCGCACAGAGTGCGAAACGCTGCTGGCCCAGGGCATGCGCCCGCACCTGGCATTGGTGGACTATCACCTGGATGACGGCGACACCGGCACCGCGCTGATGGGCTGGCTACGCGCGTGTCTGGGCGAACCGGTGCCGGGTGTGGTGATCAGCGCCGACGGCAGCAAGGAAACCTTGGCCACGGTACATGCCGCAGGCCTGGATTACCTGGCCAAGCCGGTCAAGCCAGCGGCCTTGCGCGCGCTGCTCAATCGCCATCTGAGCCTGGTGCAGTAACCGCCGTATCCGCCAGCCCTTCATCCGACAGCGCCCGTTCCAGCAGGTCGGCCGGCAGGCTCTTGCTGGCACGGGCACCCAGCAGCTTGAGCTGCTCGCTGCGGCTGACCAGGTTGCCGCGCCCCTCACAGAGCTTGTTGCGCGCTGCTGCGTAGGCTTTGTCGACCTGCTGCAGGCGGTTGCCCAGTTCGTCCAGGTCCTGAATGAACAGCACGAACTTGTCATACAGCCAGCCGGCGCGCTCGGCGATCTCGCGGGCGTTCTGGCCCTGGCGCTCCTGCTTCCACAGGCTGTCGATGACCCGCAGGGTGGCCAGCAAGGTGGTTGGGCTGACAATCACGATCTGCCGATCGAACGCTTCCTGGAACAGGTTCGGCTCCGCTTGCAGGGCTGCCGAAAAGGCCGCCTCGATGGGCACGAACAGCAACACGAAATCCAGGCTGTGCAGGCCTTCGAGGCGGTTGTAGTCCTTGCTCGACAGGCCTTTGACGTGGCTGCGCAGCGACTGCACGTGCTGCTTCAGGGCATTTTCATCGTTGCCGCTGACATACTGCTGGTACGCGGTCAGGCTGACCTTGGCATCGACCACCACCTGCTTGTCGCCCGGCAGCATGATCAGCACGTCGGGCTGGAAGCGCTCGCCGTCGGCGCTCTTCAGGCTGACCTGGGTCTGGTACTCGCGGCCCTTCTCCAGGCCCGCATGCTCCAGCACCCGTTCGAGGATCAGCTCGCCCCAGTTGCCCTGGGTTTTCTGGCCCTTGAGCGCCTGGGTAAGGTTGGTGGCTTCGTCGGACAGGCGCAGGTTGAGTTGCTGCAGGCGTTCCAGCTCCTTGCCCAGCGAGAAGCGCTCGCGGGCTTCTTGCTGGTAGCTTTCCTCGACGCGCTTTTCGAAGGCCTGGATGCGCTCCTTGAGCGGGTCGAGCAACTGGCCCAGGTGCTGCTGGCTGGTCTGGGCAAAGCGCTGTTCGCGTTCGTCGAAGATTTTCGTGGCCAGGTCGGCAAACTGGGCACGCAGGGTATCGCGGGCTTCCTGCAGGTCTTCCAGACGCTGTTGGTGGCTGTCCTGCTGCTCGCGCAATTCGGCCTCCAGGCGTGCGCCCTGGGCTTCCAGGCGTCGCAGTTCGGCTTCCCGGTTGGCCCGTTCGAGATGCCAGGCGTGGGCGGCGTCGCGGGCATTGTCGCGGTCGATTTGTAGCAGTTCGAGTTCACGGCCCTGGGCGGCCAGTTGCGCCTGTTTGAGGGTGTTGGCTTCGCTGAGGTCGCTGACCTCGTCGCGGCTGGCATCCAACTGTGCCTGCAGGCCGGCTTGGGCCAACTGGGCGCCATTGAGGCGTTCTTCGAGCAAGGCGTGCTCGGCCTGCCGCGCACCGTGCCGGCGCTGCACCTGCATGAGCCAAACCAGGCAAGGTACAGCACCTGCCACCAAGCCCAGCAGAATGCTGGTCAGATCCACTGCCATGCTTACCCCGAACGCTCTGTTGCAAATGAGCTGCAGCTTATCAGTCCGCTTGCTCTGGCGCCTCCGGCGTGTTGGCCTGGCACAGCCGTGCGTACTCCAGCTGCGCGCATTGATCGCCAGCGCGGGCGGCCTGGCGCAGCAACTCGTGGCCGATACGCCGGTCACGGGCATTGCCGCAATCGCGGCAAAGCATCTGCCCCAGCCGGCTCTGAGCCACCACCACACCCTGGCGCGCTGACTGCTTGAGCAGGCGCCCGGCCAAGTGCTTGACCTGGGGTTTGTCGCCCAGGCGTGGGTTATCCAGCAGCCACAGGGCTACTTTCAATGAGAAACGTCTGGATGACGGTGCTGGTGACGCCACAGCAGGGCTGGCGAGGTGTTTACCGCGAAATTTCATGAGCAACAGGGAAGGCAACCCGAAAGGCGCGCCACTCTACTCTTTTTTTTCGCGCGTGACCTGTCGATTAAGGGAGTGTTGAAAAAAAATTCGCTGATCTTTTCTTGACGTTTCCACCTGTGTGACCAGCCAGTCTGTAGCCGTCTCACGATTGTCGGACAGTTCTCTGATTTGCTGGCACACCCGTCCTAGAGCAAGCGCTCGGGACAATCCACAGTTCCTGTGGATAACTCAGTGGACAACCCCCTTATGAACCCCGCAAACCCCTATGAAATGGGGCCTACAGTCAAACTGACGATTTTTTCACCAGCTGAAATTAGTGTTTTTTTTCATTGACTTAAGGTACCAGTCAAGGCATTGGCGAGCACCGACTGGACTGTTGCCGGGCTGTTACAACTCTCGCCTCGAATGTGAACAAGTGCACCGAAAGCCCGCATTTGGATGCACGGTATTGGCACATCCGCGCGCTAGCGGGCCATCTGGCCCTCTTCCCACAGTGCCAAAGAAACGCCATACTGCTCGGCTCACCTGGAAAAGTACGGTAATGCTTGCAAAGCTCACCGAGTTCCTTTAAGGTGCGCCTCGTTAGTACCAAGCTGAAAGTCAATTCTGGCCAGAAGCGTCCTTGCAGGTTTGCTCCTCCCAAGAGCAGCACTGCTGAAACCAGGACCGGCCCTTTCGATGATTCACTCGCCAGCCCCGCGCTGTTCAAGCACGAATCACGTGACAGATTGATCAGGATCCCATACCGATGGCCTAGAACCTTGGCCCCGGCATGCTGCCTGCCCTCTGAAGTACCTACCAGTCAGCCCAGGCGCCCACCTTATGAATGCGCTCTCCCTGGCTGCCCTGTTCCAGTCAGGTTCGTTCGTCCCTTAATAAAGGCGTCACTGGAACGTTTCTATCATGCACGGATCATATCCCCCGTGTTTAAAGCAGGAACCTCCAACAATATGCAGACTCATCATCAAATTCAGGCTGCCATTGGCACCCTCTCCCAGGCCTTCTCGCCGTTGAAGTGCCTGATCACCGCCCCTCGCAAGGGCAACTTCAGCTTCACCCTGGTGGACGAGCACGGCGTCGCCTGCCACACCGAACGCCTGTACCCAGAGCAGTACAGCCGCTCGGAACCGCTGCAAGCCGTTATCGCCCGGACCCGTCAGTCGCTCACGGCGTGAGCGGCGAATACCGGGGCATTCAGCTGATGAATGCATCCTGTCGCACGCTACCTGATCGTTCTTGGCGTAATTGCCGCAAGGCATATGGCGCCGGACGTCAGGCAGCAATTGATTTAAAAACAGCTCTTTACACCACGGTTATCACACTACACTTCAACTCGAGCGGTCCCTACCGCTTCCGGCGGGCCTGATCAATCACCAGCTGCCAAGCTCCAGCGCCCGTCCGGCCCTTTACTGCTCGAGGGCATCATGGGTATCGCGGCGAATGAATTGTGTCAGTATGTGATCCGACCGACCTTGGTCTACCTCAATCGTCATTGCGCCAGTGCCGAAGCTCTTTTGCTGGGCATCGCGGCCTGCCAGTCGGCGCTTGGCTCTGCGCTGCATGACCGACGTGGCCACGGCCTCTACCGTATTGGCGAGCATCGTCATCAAGCTGTGTGGGACGATTTCCTCGCCCGCGACCCCGAGCTGGCCAGCCTGGTCCGCGGCCTGGCGAGCCAGCACGCGTTTCTGGGCGGCCCCCACCTGGAACTCACGGTAAACCTGCGCTACTCCACCGCCATCGCCTGGATGCTCATCGAGGCGCAATCCACACCCCTGCCTGCCGCTGACGATCTACTCGGCCAGGCGCGGATCTGGCGGCAGATATTCCACCCTCAAGGCCGCCTACGCGACTTCACCGAAGCCTGGCATTTGTGTATGAATCAGAAATTGCCACAGGCATCTTAGGAAACGCCCTACAGCATTACCGGAAAAAATGGAATTTTGGTCGGATTGTCCTACAAAACCGCTCTATCTCCTGTGATACAGGCTATAGCGCAGCGCGTGATTTGTTGGTAGCTTTTCGCCCCGGAGATCCCAAGGAGTTTCTAATAATGAAAAAAGTAATGCTCAAAACCTCCCTCGGCGTTGCCGTTGCTATCGCTTCCAGCCAACTGTTCGCTGCCGGCTTTGCCCTCAACGAACAGAGCATCAGCAGCATGGGGACAGGTTTCGCGGGACGTTCTTCTTCTGCCGAAGATGCCAGCACCGTGTTCGGCAACCCGGCAGGCATGTCCCGCCTCAAGCGCGAACAGATTACCGTGGGCGGCGCGGCCGTCATTGCCAAGTCCGATATCTCGGGCCCGGGCAGCAACCTCGGGGGGGAAACCGACGGTGACATGGTGCCTGTGGTCGGCGTACCGATGGGTTACTACGTCAAACCGATCGATGATCACTGGAGCGTCGGTTTCGGCGTCTACGTACCATTTGGCCTGGTTACCGACTACGGCAGCGACGATGCCGCCCGCTACTGGGGCAAAAAGAGCCACGTCGAGGTCGTCACCTTCCAGCCTACCGTCAGCTACGCCTTCAACGACAAAGTGTCGATCGGTTTCGGCCCAACCATCAACCGCATCAAGGGTGAGCTGGGTTCGAGCCTGATCAACCCCTTCACGCCGGGCCGCAACGACGGCGAAGTGAAGATCAAGGGTGACGATACTGCCGTTGGTTACAACATCGGTATCCTGGTACAGGCCACCGACAGCACCCGCGTCGGCCTGACCTACCATTCCATGGTCGACTACAAGCTCGAAGGCAAGACCCGCGTCAGCACCCCGCTGATCGGCCCTTTCAACGGCAACAAGTTCGACGCCAGCCTGAAGATCAAGACGCCGGAATCGGTGGACCTGTCGGTCACCCACGAGCTCGACGACCAGTGGACCCTGTATGCGGGCAGCACCTGGACCCGCTGGAGCCGCCTGGAAGCCATCACCGTGCAGAACGATGTGCCTGCACCGCTGGCCGGCTCGGCATTCCAGACCATCAGCGAAGAGCAGAACTGGCATGACACCTGGGCACACGCCATTGGCGCGTCCTACAAGGTGAACAAGGAATGGGTACTGCGCACCGGCTTCACCGTCGACCAGTCGCCAACCAACAACCACGACCGTTCACCACGCATCCCGACTGGCGATCGCAAAGTGTTCAGCTTGGGTGCCGGTTGGAGCCCGAATGACGACATGACCATCGACGTGGCTTACTCCTACCTGTGGGAAGAGGACACCAAGGTCAACCAGGTCAGCGCCACCAAAGGCAGCTACCAGGCCAAGTACGAGAACAGCGCGCACGGTGTCGGTGCATCCCTCACCTACCGCTTCTGAGTCGTACCGCTGCACGAAGAACCGCCCTTGTGGCGGTTTTTTACGCCTGGATTTGCCAGTCATCGCCCAGCGCACCGCGCAGGTAATCCATGAAGGCACGCACCTTCGTGGTCATGGCGAAGCGGTCGGCCAGGCACAGGTAAATGTCCATCGGCTCGGTCTGGGCGTAGGCGTGGCGGTCGTCGCGGTACTCGAACAAAGGCACCAACGCGCCGGACGCCAGATGCGGTCTGACCATGAACTCGGCGAGCCGGGTGATACCGCCGTCGTTGAGCGCCATCTGGGTTAGCGCATCGATATCGTCACTGATCAGCACCGTGCCGAATTCCGCCTCGAAGCGCAGTCCATCACGCATGAAGCCCCAGCGCAAGAAGCGGCCATCCACCGGGTAGCGGAACACCAGGCAGCGATGCTCGCGCAGTGCCTCGGGGGTGGCAGGCAAACCTGCGCCCTCCAGATAGCCTGGAGATGCGCAGCAGATGAACGGAATGCGTGCAATATGCCGCGCCAGCAACTGATCTTCCAGCTGCGGGGCGATGCGCAGGCTGACATCGACGTCTTCGCGGGCGTGATTGACGCGCCGATCAGTCGTTATCAACTCTATCGAAAGCTGCGGGTAGCGGGCACTGAAAGCGGGAATCAGCGGCGCCAGCACATGGCGGCCGAATGCCGAGGTGGAAGCGATGCATAGCCGGCCCTGAGGCTCGCTGTCTGGCGTGGTAACCGCCTGCTCGGCCTGGACCAGGTCGCGCTCAATATGCCTCACCCGTTCGTAATAGAGGCTACCGGCCGGGGTCAACACCATGCTGCGGGTAGTGCGGCTGAGCAGGCGCACTTGCAGGTGGCTTTCCAGACGCGAGAGATTCTGGCTGACCGCAGCGGGGCTGATCCCCAGATTACGCGCCCCGCCAGCGATGCTGCCGGCTTCAACCACCTTGATAAAGCTGCGGATGGCGTTGAGCAGGTCCATGTCGAGCCCTTGGATTCGTAAGAATCTCTTTATAAAGAACTCAGTCTTAGCGGTCTACAGTCCAAGCTCCCAGCATTGTTAACCTGCGCCTCCACCCACTCTCCAGGAGTTCGCATGAGCAACCTGCCCCAGGCGCGTAGCCGCCGCAAACTACGCCCCAGCGCCACGCCGTATGTGTTTGCGTTCTACATGTCGTCGATCATGGCGCTACTGATGTGCTTCGTGATCACCGCCGCCAATGCCGGCGTGAATCCGCAGTATCTAGGGAACGTGCTCAAGGCTTATCAGCTGGCGATGCCGGTTGCGTTCATTTGCGTGTTGATGGTCAGGCCAGTCGTGCTGCGCCTGGTGGCACTGACTGTGCACCCGCACTAGACATTGAGCACGGGACCAGTGGGAGCGGCTTCAGCCGCGAACACCGGCAAAGCCGGTGCCATCCACCGCATCGCTTGCTTCGCGGCTAAAGCCGCTCCCACACTATTGCTGCGAAGCAATCGCCTTCTCGATCGCCGCTCTGAAGGCCGGGTCATCTGGCTTGGTCAAGCTGGAGAAATTGCCGATCACCTTGCCCTTGCGGTCCACCACGTACTTGTAGAAATTCCACTTCGGCGCACTGCTCTGCTCCGCCAGCCCCACGAACAGCGGTATCGCATCTTTGCCCCGCACCGCCTGCGTCTTGGTCATGGTGAAGGTCACACCATAATTGGCGTAGCAGACCTTGGCCGTCTTCTCGCTGTCAGCGTCTTCCTGCTTGAAATCGTTGGACGGCACACCGAGCATTTCCAAACCCTGTTGGTGATATTCCTTGTAGATGCTCTCAAGCCCCTCGAACTGTGGTGCAAAGCCGCAATAGCTTGCGGTATTCACCACCACCAGCGGCTTGCCCCCAAAGCGCTGGCACAGGTCAACCTGCTCCTTGCCACGCAACTCCGGCAAGCTGCCCTGCAATAATCCCGGGCAATCCGCAGCCCACGCGGAACTGGCGGCGAATAGAGCCAGCAACGGCAACATCAACCCATGAGCACGCATCGTTCGCTTCTCCTGCAAAACATTCCTCGAACTTGCAGGGTAGCGCCTAACAAACGCCCATGCCCAGTTGCATCAACGCCATGCCGCCCTGATGCCAACCCCACCACGCTAGAATCAGCAGCAGCGCGCAGGCCAGGGCCAGCAGACCACGGACCAGATAACGGCTCATGCCGCCTGAGCCTGCAGGCGGGCGACAGGGCGTTCGCTCACCGGCCAGTTGAGCGCCGCAGCCAGCAGGCTGAGCAGGATCGAGATCTGCCACACCAGGTCGTAGTTGCCCGTACGGTCATACACCACCCCGCCCAGCCAGCCGCCGAGGAAGGCACCCAACTGATGGAACAGGAACACGATGCCGCCCAGCATCGACAGGTTGCGCACACCGAACACTGCTGCCACCGTGCCATTGGTCAATGGCACGGTAGAAAGCCACAGCAGCCCCATGGCGATACCGAACAGGTAAGCGCTGTGCTGGGTCACCGGCGCCCACAGGAACAGCACGATCACCACCGCGCGCAGCAGGTACAGCGCCGTCAGCAAGCGCGGCTTGGACATGCGTCCGCCCAGCCAGCCCGCGGTGTAGGTCCCGACAATATTGAACAGCCCCACCAGCGCCAGCACGGTGGTGCCGGTCGTGGCTGCCAAATGCTGGTCAACCAGGTAGGCCGGCAGGTGCACACCGATGAATACCACCTGGAACCCACAGACGAAGAACCCCAACGCCAACAGCCAGAACCCGGAGTGCGAGCACGCTTCGTGCAGCGCTTGGCCCAGCGTCTGTTCGGCACCGTGGCTGGGCAGCGGCCGGTCCCGCAGCAAGCCGACAAAGGGCACGATCAACGCCACCAGCAGGCCGAGCACCAGCAAGGCAGCCGACCAGCCGAGCCACTCGATCAAGCCCAGGGTACCGGGCAACATGGCGAACTGGCCGAATGACCCGGCCGCACTGGCGATCCCCATGGCCATGCTGCGCTTCTCTGCCGGGACCGCGCGGCCAACCACGCCCAGGATGACCGAGAACGAGGTGCCAGACAGACCGATACCGATCAGCAGACCGGCGCTGAGGGACAGCGACCAGGCCGAGTCGGCAGTACTCATCATCAACAGCCCGGCGGCATAGAGGATGCCACCGATGATCACCACCCGAGCGGCGCCGAGGCGATCTGCCAGCGCGCCAGCAAAGGGCTGGGCCAGCCCCCAGATAAGGTTCTGCAGGGCGATGGCGAAGGCGAACACCTCGCGGCCCCAACCAAAATCAGCGCTCATCGGTGCCAGGAAAAGGCCGAAGCCATGCCGTACACCCAGTGACAACGCCAGAATCAGCGCCGCCCCTGCCAGTACCCACCCTCTGGTTCGCCAAACCGAGGTCATTGTCGTTATCTCCAGCACATCGCAAGGATATGCGGGTATATACCCGCACTTTGGATGTTGCAAGACGTTTCAATGACTATTCCGGATTCAAGCGTCGTCGGATCGGCTCGAATTCTGCCGTGGCTTTGCGGGCTAGAGGGTCAGGAGCCCCTTGGTCGATCGCCTGCCAATAACGCCAGGGGACCTTGGCCGCACCCAGCTCGTAGTCCATGCCGTCCCAGCTGTCTTCACGGAAGCTGTAGAAAGCCCAATGCAACTGGTGACGATCAAGCACATCGAGCACGTCCTCAAGGTACTGCTGGCAGCCTGGTAGCCGCCGCATGCAGCCGAACTCACCGACGACCAGGCGGCTACGGGGTACCTTCACGGCGTCCAGCCACGCCAGCGGCTGCTCAAGGTACTGCGCCACGCGCTGACTGTTCCATTGCTGGGTCACCCCCGCGAAGGGTACCGGCCCTGGATAGGCCAGCGGCCGCTTGCGCGCCATGTTCGGCGCGCTGGTGGCGGCATACGGCTCATACATGTGGACGCTGTAGAGGACCCGTTCATCCCTCAGTGGCTCAGGCCAGTAGCTGAAGGCATCGGCAGCGGCATACCAGCCGGCATCAAGCATGACCGGCGTGACCGCATCCACTTCGCGAATTGCCGAAAGCAATTGCCTGTACAAGCCTGGCAGATCGCGTGCGCCGCCTTGCTCGCGGCCGTACCACTGCTGCATGTGTTGCGCGGGCGCATGCTCAGCCAGGCTGCCCTGCTTCTCCGGTGCTGGCTCGTTGATCAGGTTGTAGGCGGCAACGGCAGGGTGATCCTTCAATTCACGCGCCAGGTCTCGCCAGAAGTCCGCCGCTTGCGCCCAGTAAGCTTTGTCTTGCCACAAGCGGTCATCGAACTGGCCGCCGTTGTTCTGCGACCAGCGCATGCCTGGCAGGGACAAAGGCGCAATGACTACCTTCAGGCCTGCCTGGTGGGCACGGTCCAATGCAGCACGCAATTGCTCAAGGTCATCTTGGGGTAAGCCCTGATAATGGTTGGCGTTGCCGAGCAAGAAGTCGCGCTGCGATGGCTTCCATTTGTCATAGGA
Organism: Pseudomonas sp. NPDC090233; assembly: GCF_044772285.1. Lineage (NCBI taxonomy): Bacteria > Pseudomonadati > Pseudomonadota > Gammaproteobacteria > Pseudomonadales > Pseudomonadaceae > Pseudomonas > Pseudomonas sp. NPDC090233. Next base: position 540,749 of record NZ_JBIVYQ010000005.1, read on the forward strand.
AAGTCGCACCCAGGTGGCGCCATAACCGCGCAATGCCTCGAAGTAGGCTTGATCGGGTGGCAGCCGGTTAAAGCTATTGCCGCCGTGGCGCGGCGTGCTTCAGAAGTCGATGAGGTCGGCGGCGCTGGCCGATAGCGTATGCAGCCCGAGCAGGCAGGCAATGATCCAGCGATACATGGGGGCTACCCCGGGCAAATTTGGAGCAGCCGAGGATACGCTCCCGCAACGTGGGAATCAGTCGTTCATGCATTGCTGGAAGTTGCCAACGCCAACACCACGGTGAGCTCAAGCAATTCCAGGACTGCCCCGGCCGTATCCCCGGTAGTTCCGCCCAGCCGCTGGCACATCAGCCGACGCAACCAGGAGAAAACCCCAAGCGCCAGCGCCAACGGCCAGATCGCGTGCCAACCGCCCAGCATCAGGCAAAACAGCAGGCTGCCCAGCAAGACCCAGGCAGCCGCGCGGCGCGGCAGGTGCTCGGCAAGCGCCTGGCCCAAGCCGCCCTTGCGCACGTAGGGCGTGCCAAGGAACAGCCCAAGCATCGCCGCCCGCCCTACTACCGGCGCCAGCACCAGTAGCGCGCCTGCACCGCGTTCAACCAGCACCCACAACGCACAAAATTTGAGCAGCAGCACCAATACCAGTGTCACCACGGCAATCGGCCCACTGCGTGGGTCCTTCATGATCTCCAGGGTTCGCTCACGGTCGCCAAACCCACCCAACCAGGCGTCGGCGCTGTCTGCCAGGCCATCCAGATGCAGTGCACCGCTGAGCAATACCCACAGCGTCAGCAGCAAGGCTGCCTGCAACGGCGCAGGCGTGCCTTGCAACAAGTGGCTGGCCAGCCAAAGCAGCAGGCCGAACAGCAAACCAACCAGCGGATAGCACAGCAGCGAGCGCCCCATGTCACGCGGCTCGGGCATCCCCGGCAAGCGCACCGGCAGGCTGCTGAGAAATTGCAGGGCAATCCAGAACGGCAGCATCTCAGCGCACCTCTTCCAGTTGCCCGCTCTCAAGTAGCCTCACGCGCAGCAGCGCACCGTGGCCCACTTCGACCTGCAGCAACTGCTCCCTGGGTAATCCCCGCGCCCGCGCCAATAGCAGGCGCATGACGCCGCCGTGGGTGACCAGCAGCACCCGCTTGCCGGCATGCTGCTGGTGCAGGCGGGCAACAGCGGCCAGCACACGTTCGGAAAACGCGCTCACCGGCTCGCCGCCCGGGGGCGTGTAGCCATAAGGGTCGGCCCAGAACTGGCCAAGCTCGTCGGCTTGGGTCTGCATGATCTGCAAGGCACTGCGCCCTTCCCACTCGCCGAAATGCAGCTCTTGCAGGTCGGCCTCGCGTTGTACCGACAAGCCCAGGCGCGCAGCCAGTTCATCAGCGAATCGCGCGCAGCGCTGCAAGGGCGAGCTGACCAGCACCTGCCACGGCCCCCGCTCATGCACAGCACTGCGCATCTGCGTCCAGCCCTGCTCGGTCAGGGCATCGTCGAGGCTGCCGCGCAGGCCGCCGCCCTGTTCGGTTTCACCGTGACGCAGCAGGTCGAGGATCATGCCGGGCGATCCGCTACAGCCGCTTCGGCGAAGGTCGCCATCTGCCCGTGCAGCACGCACGCCAGACGCATCAGCGGTACGGCCAGGGCGGCACCGCTACCCTCGCCGAGGCGCAGGCCCAGGGCCAGCAGCGGCTCGGCCTGCAAAGCCTCGAGCAACGCCTTGTGGCCAGGCTCGGCGCCCTGGTGGGCGAACAGCAGCCAGGCACGGCACTGCGGGTTGAGGCGCACCGCCACCAGCGCGGCGACGCTGCAGATGAAGCCATCCACCAGCACTGCAATGCCTTGCTGTGCGCAGGCCAGGTAGGCGCCGGCCAGGGCCGCGATCTCGAAACCACCGACACAGGCCAGCGCCTGCAGCGGGTCGTCTGCGCGCAGGCCGTGCAGCACCAGGGCGCGCTCTATCACTTCAGCCTTGTGGCGTACACCGGCGCTGTCCAGGCCCGTGCCCGGGCCGCTGAGGTCACGCGCCGGACACGCCAGCAGCGTGCTGGCCAAGCCTGCGGCGGCGGTGGTATTGCCGATGCCCATCTCGCCGCCGATGAACAACTGGGCGCCGTTCTCCGCAGCACGCAGCACGCTGTCCCGGCCAGCCTGCAGGGCAGCCTTCAGCTGTGTGTCGGTCATGGCGGGCTGGCGGGCGAAATTGGCGGTACCCGCGCCCAGGCGCAGGTGGCGCACCCCCGGCAGTTCCAGCGCCGGGTCGATGGTGCCGAGGTCGATCACTTCAAGGCTGGCCTGCAGTTGGCGCGCCAGCACGCTGATCGCGGCGCCGCCGCCGACGAAGTTGCGCAGCATCTGCCCGGTCACCGCTTGTGGGTAGGCCGAAATGCCCTCCTCCACCACGCCATGGTCACCGGCGAAAAGGGTGATGGCGACCTGCTCCAGGGTCGGCCGCTCACGTCCCTGCAGGCCGGCCAACTGCACCGCCAGGCTTTCCAGCTGGCCAAGCGATCCGGCAGGTTTGGTCAGCTGTTGCTGGCGGGCGCGGGCCTGGTCCATGGCGGCGTTGTCGAGGGGTTGGCAGGCGTCTCGCCACCAGGTCGGGTTCATAGTACAGGTCCTTTGAGCATCAGGGGCAGGCCAGCCACGGTCAGTACCACGCGCTGGCAGCGTTCGGCGACGGCCTGGTGCAGCCAGCCGGCCAGGTCGACATAGCGCCGGGTCAGCTCGCCCATGGGCACCACGCCCAGGCCGGTTTCATTGCTGACCAGGATGATCGTGCCCGGCAGCTGCGCCAGGCAGTCGAGCAGCGCATCGCGCTCCTCGGCCAGGCGCTGGTCGTCATCGAGCATCAGCAGGTTGGTCAGCCACAGGGTCAGGCAGTCCACCAACAGGCAGCGGCCCTCGGCGGCTTCAGCCTGTAGCACGGCAGCCAGGGCCAAGGGCTCTTCGATCAGCCCCCAGTCACTTGGCCGGCGTTGGCGGTGCAGGCGCACCCGTTCGTTCATTTCGCCATCGAGCGGTTCACTGGTGGCGATGTAGGTTACTGGCAGGCCGCTGTCGGCAGCCAGCTGTTCAGCCAGGCGGCTCTTGCCCGAACGGGCGCCGCCGAGGATCAGGTTGCGCATGTCAGGCGACTCCACACAGCGTGCGCAGCAGCGCGGTATCCAGGTGGTTTTCGACAAGGTCGGCCAGGCGCTCGATATCGCGCTCGCGCAGGGCTTCGTAATCGACCTGCTGCACCTGTTCCAGGCCCGCCCAGCGCAGCAGGGCTGCACACGACTGGCTGCCTTCGAACAGGCCATGCAGGTAAGTGGAGAGGATCTGCCCGTCGTCGCTGATGGCGCCGTCACTGCGGCCGTCGGCCAGCTGCATGGCGGGGCGCTCCAGCGCAGGGCCATGGGTGACACCGGCATGGATTTCGTAGCCGGCGACAGGCGCTTGCTCAAGGTTCAATACACCGGCCACGTTGCGCAGCTGCTTCTCGGCTTCCAGGACCGTGGCGTAATCGAACAGGCCAAGCCCGACGCTGGAGCCGGCAGGCCCCTCCAGGCCCAGCGGGTCGTGCACGTGCTGGCCGAGCATCTGCAGGCCCCCGCAGATGCCGATGAGCTTGCCGCCATAACGCAGGTGCCGGGCGATCGCCGTGTCCCATCCGCGCTCGCGCAATTGCGCCAGGTCGCCGCGCACGCTCTTGGAGCCGGGCAGGATGATCAGGTCGGCCGGCGGGATCGGCTGGCCGGGACCGATGAACTGCAAATCCACCTGCGGGTGCAGGCGCAGCGGGTCGAAGTCGGTATGGTTGCTGATGCGCGGGAGCACCGGGACGATCACTTTGAGCACCCGCTCATCCTTGGCCGCCTGGCGCACATCGATGCCATCCTCGGCCTCCAGGTGCAGGTCGGTGACGTACGGCAGCACGCCCAGCACCGGCTTGCCTGTGCGCTGTTCGAGCCAGTCCAGGCCCGGCTGCAGCAAGGCGATATCGCCACGGAAGCGGTTGATGACAAAGCCCTTGACCCTGGCCTGCTCGCTCGGCGACAGCAGTTCAAGCGTGCCGACCAGGTGGGCGAAGACGCCGCCCCGGTTGATATCGGCCACCAGTATCACCGGGCAGTCGACCGCTTCGGCGAAGCCCATGTTGGCGATGTCACCGGCGCGCAGGTTGATCTCGGCCGGCGAACCGGCCCCTTCGACCATCACCACCGGATACGCGGCGCTCAGCCGCTGGTGGGAGGCCAGCACCGCCTGCATGGCGATGGCCTTGTAGTCGTGATAGGCCACCGCGTTCATGCTGGTGACCGCGCGGCCGTGGATGATCACTTGCGCACCGGTGTCGCTGTTGGGCTTGAGCAGCACCGGGTTCATGTCGGTGTGCGGCGCCAGCCGGCAGGCCTGGGCCTGCACCGCCTGGGCACGGCCGATCTCGCCACCGTCGGCGGTGACTGCGCTGTTGAGCGCCATGTTCTGCGGCTTGAACGGCACCACGGCGACGCCTTGGCGTAACAGCCAGCGGCACAGCGCGGTGACCAATGTGCTCTTGCCGGCATCGGAGGTGGTGCCTTGCACCATGAGGGTGGTCATGCCGTTTCCTTCTGATAATCGACCAGGGCCTTGGCCAGCCGCTGTTCATCGGCCACGCTGGCGGGCAGGCCGAAGCGCACGGCGCAGGGCTGCGCGAACAGGCGCACAAGGATGCCGCGGCGGGCGAGGAAGTCGTGCAGGTGGGCTGCACGCTCGCTGCGCACGTACTGGAACAGGTCGCAGCCGCCTGCAGGTGCAAGGCCGGTGTTTCGCAGCAGCGCGGCCAGGCGTTGGCTGGCCTGGGCGCAGCGTTCGATCTGCAGCTGATGCGCGGCCAGGTCGGCGAAACAGGTCTGGGCCAGGACACGGGTCGGACCACTGACCGTCCACGGGCCAAGCAGGTCGCCCAAGCGTTGCAGCAGCGACAATTCAGCCACTACGCAGCCAAGCCGCACACCGGCCAGACCGAAGAATTTGCCAAATGAGCGCAGCACGATCAGCCCGGGGCCCTCGGCGCAGTCGACCACGCTGTGTTCGGGGGTGTTGTCCATGAAGGCTTCATCGATCACCAGCCAGCCGCCCCGCGCGGCCAGGCGGGCATGCCAGGCCAGCAGCTGCTCGCGGGGCACGAGGCGGCCGGTCGGGTTGTTCGGGTTAACCAGCACCAGCACGTCGAGGCTGTCGATAACCGTCTCGACTTGGACTTCGTCCAGTTCAACCAATTCATGCCCAGCCCGTTGCCAGGCCTGTGGATGCTCCGCATAGCACGGCGACAGCACACCGACACGGCCACGCGGGCGCAGATGCGGCAAGGCCTGGATCGCCGCCTGGGAGCCGGCTACCGCCAGTAACTGGCGAGCGCCGTAGTAGCTGCGAGCCGCCTCTTCAAGTCCATCTTCTGTCTCCGGCAGACGCGCCCAGGCATCCACTGGAATCGGCGGGACAGTGAATGGCCACGGCGCGATGCCGCTGGAAAGGTCGAGCCAGTCTTCCCGGGCAATCCCGTACTGCCGCACCGCGCGCAGCAGGCGACCGCCATGCTCAAGCATTCCAATACGCTCCTACGCAAATCACCAGTAACCACAGCCACACGCCGCGCTGCACCAGGCCCCAGCCGCGCTCGATGGCGTCGGCATCGGCCATCGGGCCTTCGCCCAGGCGCGGGCGCTCGTGCAGTTCGCCGTGGTACACCGCCGGGCCGCCGAGCTCGACGCCCAGCGCTCCCGCACCGGACGCCATCACGGGGCCGGCATTCGGGCTGTCCCACAGCGGCGCCTGCTTGCGCCAGCAGGTCAACGCCAGGCGGGTTTTGCCGAGCAGCGCGTAGGTCAGCGCCACCAGCCTTGCGGGAATATAGTTGAGCACATCGTCAATGCGCGCCGCGCACCAGCCGAAGCGTTCGAAGCGTTCGTTGCGATAACCCCACATGGCATCGAGGGTATTGCTCAGGCGGTACAGCACCACGCCCGGCGCGCCGGCCACGATGAACCAGAACAACGCCGCGAACACCGCGTCGCTGCCGTTTTCCAGGACCGACTCGGTCGCCGCTCGGGCCACGGCGGGTTCATCCAGCTCGCGGGTTTCGCGGCTGACCAGATAGCCGACACGCCGCCGCGCCTCTTCCAGGTCGCCCTGGCGCAAGGCACTGGCGACCGGCAGCACATGCTCGCCAAGGCTGCGCAGGCCCAGCGCGCAGTACAACGCCAGCACGTCCACCAGCCAGCCGATGTAAGGCAGCCAGGACAGGATCAGTGCCACCAGGGTCAAAGGCACCACGGCCAGGAACCACGCGCTCACGCCGTGGCTACGCCAGCCTCGGCCACCGGCATTCAGGCGCCGCTCCAGGCTAGACGCCAGGTTGCCGAAGGCTACCAACGGGTGACGCCGCTGCGGCTCACCCAGCAACGCATCCAGGGCCACCCCGGCCATGGTCAGCAAGGCCACGCTCATGGGCGCTCTCCCCATTGGTTTTCGAACAGCATGTCGCTCAGGGGCCGCTCCTCGGCCCAGTTTTCCTGGACCAGCATCGGTGCCGGATAGAATTCGATGACGGGCCCCAGGCACAGCACTGCGACCGGCTTGGCACCGGCGGGCATGCCCAGCAGCTCGGCCAATGCCTGCGGGTCGAACAGCGATACCCAGCCCATCCCCAGCCCTTCGGCACGGGCGGCCAGCCAGAGGTTCTGAATCGCGCAAGCCAACGAGGCGAGGTCCATTTCCGGTAGGGTCCGGCGGCCGAAAATGTGCGGCTCGCGGTTATCCATCAGCGCCGCCACCAGGAGTTCGGCGCAGTCGTTGATGCCTTCGACCTTGAGCTTCATGAACGCGTCACTGCGCTCGCCCAGTGCCTTGGCGGTGCGCACCCGCTCTGCTTCCACCAGCGCCTGGATCTGCCCACGCAGTGCCGCTTGGGTGATACGAATGAAACGCCACGGCTGCATCAGGCCCACGCTGGGTGCCTGGTGCGCGGCGCCGAGCAGGCGGCCGAGCAGTTCCGGGGCGACCGTGCCACCGGCGAAGTGGCGCATGTCGCGGCGTTCGCCGATGGCGCGGTAGATGGCGGCGCGCTCGGCGTCGCTAAAGGCGTGTTCGCTCATGGTCGCAACAGCGCCGCCGTCGCTTCGGGGTTGGATGGGAAATAGTAGTGCACGTAGGACGCGGTCAGCCGGCCAATTCGATAGACCGCTTCGTTACCACGCCCGCCATTGGGGCTCAGCCCCCGGGCAATCGGCTCAAGCTCGGTGCTGGTCAGCGAGTGGTGGTAGGTATGCCCGCGCAGGGTGCCTTCCGGCAGTTCCACGGCCTGCAGGGCCAGGGCCGCCAGGCGTTTCTGCATGGTCGCCTCGCCCGACAGCAGGCCGAGCAGCGCCGCGCGTTCACCGGCAACGTCGGTCAACGCATCGAGCAGATAGAGCATGCCGCCGCACTCGGCCAGCAAGGGTTTACCGGCGGCATGATGGGTACGGATCGCTGCGCACATGGGGGTGTTGGCGGCCAGCGCATGGTGATGCAGTTCAGGGTAGCCGCCCGGCAGGTAGAGGCTGTCTACCTCTGGCAATGCCTGATCGTGCAGCGGCGAAAAGAACGCGATCGTTGCGCCCAGGTTGCGCAGCAGGTCGAGGTTGGCGCCGTAGGTGAAGGCGAACGCCTCGTCCTTGGCCACGCCGATGCGCACACCGGCCAGCGATGCGTCGCAGGACTGCGGTTCGGGTTCGGCGAAGGCCACTGGCGGCGGCAACGCGGCGTCGCAACTGCTACCCAGCGCCTCGGCGGCCGCGTCCAGGCGCGCATCCAGGTCATTCAGCTCGCTGGCCTGGACCAGCCCCAGATGGCGGCTGGGCAGCTCGATACCGCGCTCGCGCGACAGCCCGCCATACCAGCGCAGGCCCTCGGTCAGGCTGCCTTCGAGCAGTTGTGCGTGGCGCAGGCTGCCGACGCGGTTGGCCAGCACGCCGGCGAACGGCAAGTCGGCCTGGTAGCGCGCCAGGCCCAAGGCCAGGGCGCCGAACGTCTGGGCCATGGCCGTACCGTCGATCACCGCCAGCACCGGCACACCGAAATGGCGCGCCAGATCCGCGCTCGACGGGGTGCCGTCGAACAGCCCCATGACCCCTTCGATCAGGATCAGGTCGGCCTCGCCCGCCGCCTCCCATAGCAGGCGACGGCTTTCTTCGGCACCGATCATCCACAGGTCGAGTTGGTACACCGGCGCACCACTGGCCCGCTCAAGGATCATCGGGTCGAGAAAATCAGGCCCGCACTTGAATACTCGGACCTTACGGCCCAGGTTGCGATGCAGGCGGGCCAGGGCAGCGGTCACGGTGGTCTTGCCCTGCCCGGAGGCCGGCGCGGCGATCAATACAGCCGGGCAATGTCGCGATTGGCTCACAGCTCCACGCCCTTCTGCGCGCGAATGCCCGCCTGGAAGGCATGCTTGAGCATGCCCATTTCGGTGACAGTATCGGCCAACTCGACCATCTCGGGCTTGGCCGCACGGCCGGTGACGATCACATGCTGCATCGGTGGCCGCGCCTGGATGTCTGAGAGCACCTGATCGAGGTCGAGATAGCCATGCTTGAGGGCGATGTTCAGCTCGTCGAGCACCACGAACTGCACGCTTGGGTCCTGCAGCAGCTGGCGAGAAACCGCCCAGGCTGCTTCGGCGGCGGCGATGTCGCGCTGGCGGTCCTGGGTTTCCCAGGTAAAGCCCTCGCCCATCACGTGGTAGCGCACCTGCTCGGGGAAGCGGCGGAAGAACAATTCCTCACCGGTGCTGTTGCGGCCCTTGATGAACTGCACCACGCCGCACTGCATGCCGTGACCCAGGGCGCGGGCGAGCATGCCGAAGGCTGAACTGCTCTTGCCCTTGCCGTTGCCGGTGAGCACCAGCAGCAGCCCGCATTCGTTGGGGGAATTGGCGATGCGCTCGTCGATGATCGCCTTCTTGCGCTGCATGCGCGCCAGGTGGCGTTCGTCGCGTTCGGTGGGTTCGCTCATGGGGGTTCTCCGCAGGCTGACGCCACACGAAGCAGCGGCGACAGGTCGATAGACAGGCAGGCGGAGAGCGCGCAGGAGCCGTGGCCAGAAACCACCGTGCACCGCGCATCACCCTCCGTGATGCCGTTGGCAGTATCAGGCCGGTCTCCGGGCTCGTGAGCGGGCCTTGGCCCAAGCTGCGCGCCTTCCCGGATGTAGACATCCAGTGGCTGTGCGCGGCGTTTGACTCACCTACCGTTGCGGGGGCAGCGCCGGACTCGCGCCATGCTGGCGCCCACCGGCTTCCCAGTTTCACCCTGCCCAGTCGAGGCTGGCAGAGCACCTGAAACACGCGCGAAGGTTAGAGGGTTGAAGGGGGAGCGTCAATCGAACGGACCCGATTAAACGCCCCCATCGTCGGCATGCGTCAATCAGGGAAAAACCGATTCACCAGCGAGGGTTTATTGATACGCGCTCGATACGCCTCCATGTCGAAAGGTAGCCCCGTGCGCAAGTCGTAAACGGGGCCAGACGTGGGCTTGGCGGTCTTCTTCAGCGTGACTTTGACGAAACGGTAATGCTCGCCATACACCTGCTCCAAGGCGTCGATGCGAAAGTAGTTACCCGGCAACAGCAACGTCTCGGCTTCATCCCAGTAAAGCGAGAAGGCGCTGATCGGCGTCGCCTGCTGATATTCACCTGGAGGGAGTTCAAACACGACCGAGCTGTCATCGAACGTCCCTCGCAGACCACCCTGGACATCCGAGTTGGGCAGGCAAGCAAACTCAACCGCCTTGTAAGGATTTTCGCTGAACGACGCCAGGTCGGTATTAACCAACACATCACCTACGCGTAGCTCGCCCTTCCTGTAGCGCTCTCCGCTGGTGCCACGCGATTGATGACCACCCCGATACAGACTGACCTGATTGTTCTTTGGCAACCGATCCATGCTATCGGCAAGGTCGGTGAGGTAGTTGTCCTCGTCGCCAAAGTGATAAGTGCCATAGCGGAACACATCATTCACCTTCGACTCATCGCTGGTGTAGTACTCGATTAGCGTATTGAAGTATTCGTTCCCATAGCGATAGGAATAATACGTCCTACCACCGACTATCACACAATCCATGCCACGCGCGTCGAGATCGGGCGAGCGCCCGCGCTCCAGCTCGGCGATCGGCCACTTCTTCAACAGCGCTTTCTGGCGCGCCAGCGCGTAGGCGGACAATTGCTTGCTCTGGGGCTCATTCACCACCGTATAAATATCCCAGAACGACGAAGACGCGTTCGGCATGCCGGCCACCGCCGTCGGAGCACCTGCGAGCAAGCGCGGCGGAGCCAACAGCTCCCACTCCCCCGCCTCGTTCAGACGCACCGGGTGGAGTGGGCTAAAGGCAAAGGGATTGTCCGCCGCCACCACCAACCAAATCGCCAATTCGTGATCATACCGGACGCGGTAAGGCAGCCCGTCCAGTCTGATCCAGCAACTGCCATCGTCATTGACATGGACGCCACGCAAGCGGCCCGCCTGGCCTGCCTCCCCGGTAAGCACGGTATTACCTTCGTGCACCTCCATGGACAAAGTCCTCGAGTCCGACAACTGCCAATGCGTGAGTGAAACCCCTGCTTCATGGGGTGGAGCCTCATAGGACAGCGCTGCGAAACTCGATTGAAAGCTGATATCCAGCAGATTCATGCTGGCAAACACGCTCTCGAACATCGCCGCTCGCAGCGCCTGCTTACGGCTCTGCTCATCGCTGGCGTGCGTCGCAACGTCGACATCCAGCGCCACCTTGCCAACGCTGGCCCCCAGCAGCATGAGAGATATTGGCCACCCCAGGGGCGCGAGACCGCCGAAGACACTCAAGAACGCTGACAGATAGCCACTGAGCATCGCTTTGCGCAGGCCGGCGTTGTCCTGCATGAGCTGCGCGTTACCCTTCATCTCGAGCTCGGCCTGATGCACCAGGTAGGTAAACAGGTCCAAACTCAGCGGCCGCTTGAAAAGCGACAGGGCAATCAGCGCAGCTTCATCCGAGCGGCTTGCGGCTATACCTCGCAGATGCACCTTGATCAGACGCTTGGCAGCTGAGTCACGAGGGCTGCTGTGTGCGCCACTGACAAACGCTTCAAGCCCTGCGTTGGACTGCAATCGCCAGCACAGCCAGCTCGCCAACGCCGCTTCGGAATCGAAGGCCTTGACGGCTTCTTCAGCCCACGGCATGTAAGCCAGGATCCGACCATCTGGCGCAACCAGGCTGAACAGGCAGCACCTGTCTCCCTCTCCGAATACGTAACGGTTGACGCTCAAGCTGTTGTGCGTGGCATTCCGCCGTAGGGCCTCCAGCGTTGGCAGCTGGTGGACGGGCAGGTTGTCCGCCGCCAGGGCACGCAAGCGCGCCCAATCGAGTGAAGTGATGGCGCCGCTCTGCAGGGCTTTTGCCCCTCGCCCCAGCAGGTTGATCTTGGCCAGTACCCGAAAGTCGGCGCCATAGGTAGACCAAAATCGCTGCACCTCGGCGCGGTACAGCACCGCAAAGTCCAGCGCCCACAAATCCGCCTGTACCTTGCTGCCGAGCATCGGCACTTCGTTGCGCTCGTCAAAGACCTTCGCGTGCGGCCCTTGACGATAAAAGCCTCCACGCTGATCGAGTTCGTCGCTGCTCTCCTGGTAGTAGAGGTCGAATCGATCGACCATCAATTCGTGCATCAGCAAGGATTTTTGCGGCGGACCGCTGTGCTCCCACCCGGTGAACGCGCGAGGGCTGCTCTGTTCGTTGTTGAACTGATGCCACCAAACGAACCGAGGGTCCATCTCCCTGCCCGTATGCTTGCGCAAGATACGAGCAGCATGTTGGCTCGCCAGCACATAGGGGTCGGGATAGTCCCGGACGATATCATTTACCAGCCGAACCAATGGCCGCGCTGCGTCCAGGGCCTCCAGGTTGCGGGTCGCCTTTTCGATGTCACCCATGCTTCTCTCCAGAGCTTGAATAGGGGCAACATCCTGGCTGACCGTATTTTGTCTGGGTGGTAGGCGAACGGCACCACGGGCTCGGCGCGCCGTGCTGTGCAGTGCTCTGGGTAATTGGCGGGGGAAGCCCGCGCGAGAGGGGTTACAACCTGTGCAGTGACGTGATCAAGGATTCTGTGCCAGATGCCCTTGAGGGATCACCCGCTTGGCCTGCAGGTAGGCTTTGGCCCAGTAGCTGTTGGAGAGGTAGTCCAGCCGTACGGTACCGCCGGTGGATGGCGCATGCACGAAACGCCCCTCACCTACGTAAATGCCTGCATGGCTGACTTGTGAACCACCGCTGGTGGCGAAGAAGACCAGGTCACCTGACTGCAGCGCGTTGATGTTCACGGTAGGTGCGCGCATCACGATCATCTCGCGGGTCGAGCGCGGCAAACTGATACCCGCGGCGTCGCGGTAGACGTAGCCGATCAGACCACTGCAATCGAAACCGGAATCCGGGGTGTTGCCGCCCCAGCGGTATGGGGTACCGACCAGACCGATCGCTCGGATCAGCACGTCGTCGGCAACCGGCGAGCCATCGGGCTGGCTGTAGGTAATTTGCGGCTGAACGACCGGTGCCGGCGCAGGGGCACGGCTGGAGCAGGCGGCAAGCAATGCCACCAGGGAAAGGAATGCGAAGCGCGCCATCATTGCCATGGCCAGAACATCCTGTCTGAGACCGCAGGGCCGCAGCCGAAAAGTGTTGAGAATTTAGATTAGACGCATTCTGTAAATGCGCACGGCGGCGAGCTTTTTTCAAGCATCGCCGCCGCGGCAGGGTACATCATTTTGATATCAGTTGCGCGCGATATTGGTGGTCGGCGCCATGGCCAAGGCGCGCTTGGCTTCGATGAAGGTCTTGCTCCAGTAGCGGTCACCGAGGTTGTCGATGCGCACGCCACCGCTGCGGCGGCTGCTGGAGTGGATGAACTGATTGTCACCCAGGTAGATACCGGCGTGGCTGACACGGCCACGGCCGTTGGTGCTGAAGAACAGCAGATCGCCTGGTTTGAGCTTGTTGCGAGCCACTTTCGGCGCATCGACGTTGATCATTTCGCGGGTCGAGCGCGGCAGGGTCATGCCGGCTTCTTCGCGGAACAGATACCCGATAAAGCCGCTGCAGTCGAAACCGGACGCTTCCGAGGTACCGCCAAAGCGGTAGCGGGTGCCGATCAACGACATGCCGCGTTCGAGGATGCTGTCCGCCAGCACTGGCAGTTGGTAAGGCTTGCTATTGCTGGAAAAGGCCTGAAGGTCATCTTCAGTGGCCAGCTCTTCCTGTTCGCCAAAGACGGAGGAAACCGAGGCTTTGGCGTTGGTCGCCGACTGGGAGGCAACCGGGGTGTGATCCTGAGGCTGGGAAACCGGGCTTTGTGCCGCGCAGCCAATCAACAGGGTCACGAGTGCGAGGGGCACGAGGGGTGCGAAGCGCTTTAGCATGGGCACGACCGTGTCTGTAATCCTTTAGAAGGGGGAAACTATGCCCTCTATCATGGCCATTTGCAAATTTTATCGAAAAAGATGTGACTTTTCTGACTTCGCGCTCCAAGCCCCGTGTTTACGGGCTTACCAGCCGAGCGTTTCCTTCAGAAATGGGATGGTCAGCTTGCGTTGCGCCTGTAACGAAGCCTGGTCGAGGCGTTCGAGCAGGTCGAACAGTGCGCTCATGCTGCGGGTGCCGCGGGTGAGAATGAAATGGCCAACTTCGTCGGTCAGGTGCAGACCACGTCGCGAGGCACGCAGTTGCAAGGCGCGCAGCTTGTCTTCGTCGGACAGGCCGCGCATCTGGAACACCAGGGCCAGGGTCAGGCGCGACTTGAGATCGGGCAGCTTGATCGGCAGTTCGCGTGGCGAGGCGGAAGCAGCCAGCAGCAGGCGCCGGCCGCTGTCACGCAAGCGGTTGAACAGGTGGAACATCGCCTCTTCCCAATCCGCTTTACCGGCAATCACGTGCAAGTCGTCGATGCAAACCAGCTCGTACTGAGCCAGGTAATCGAGCAATTCGACGCCACGGTCGAGCAATTGCGCCAGAGGCAGGTACACGGCGGCTTCGCCGCGCTGCTGGAAGCGATGGGTCGCGGCCTGCAACAGGTGGCTGCGGCCGACACCCTGCTTGCCCCACAGGTAGATGAGGCTCTCGGTCCAGCCGGCGTCGGCTTCGCACAGCCGCTCGACGTAACCCAATGCCGCAGCATTGGCGCCCGGATAGTAGTTGATGAAGGTGGCGTCATCGCGCAGGCGCACACCCAGGGGCAACTGGATCGGTGGTTTCATGCTCGCGGGCGGTCGGAAGGACCGCAGGGGGCCTTTGATGAACAATGTGCAAAGTCTATACCTGCATTGCAGGGTGCACAATCACGTAGGCGGATAGCCCAAGCAAAATCAACAAGTTGCAGAGCAAAAACACATCTGGCTTTGGCTTTGGCTTTTGATCTTGCTTCTAAGCGCGCTAAAAGACCAGACACCGCGAATGCGACTTCAGGAGGCCGAGCGCAGGTCTTGCGGAGGGAGGTGACGGGCATGGATGCCCGTCAAGCGCCTCGGCCCATGGATGGGCCGTGGGCGCGGTCCTCCCGGGAGCAAGGCCGGAGCGAGGGAACCCCGGAGCGCAGCGTAGGGGCCGGATGATAGGAGCCAGCCTTTTTTGGTTACTTTTTGGGGCGTCTGCCAAAAAGTGACCCGCCGTAAGGGCGGAAAGGTGATTCAGCGTCACCTTGGCAACCGGATATGCTCCTTTCCATCAGAACCCCCGCATGAGCTTTTAGCTTTTAGCTTTTGGCTTTTGGCTTTTGGCTTTTGGCTTTGCGAGCATATCCATTGGCAATGGAGGCGCTGATTCACCTTTCCGCCCTTACGGCGGGTTACTTTGGTCTTGGCCAAAGTAACCAAAACCGCCCGCTCCCATCATCCGGCCCCTACGCTGCGCTCCGGGGTTCCCTCACTCCGGCCTTGCTCCCGGGAGGACCGCGCTCACGGCACATCCATGGGCCGAAGCGCTTGACGGGCTCCTGCCCGTC
Source organism: Pseudomonas sp. NPDC090233 (assembly GCF_044772285.1). NCBI lineage: Bacteria > Pseudomonadati > Pseudomonadota > Gammaproteobacteria > Pseudomonadales > Pseudomonadaceae > Pseudomonas > Pseudomonas sp. NPDC090233. Next base: position 555,775 of record NZ_JBIVYQ010000005.1, read on the forward strand.
ACCTCCCTCCGCAAGACCTCCGTTCGGCCTCCTGAAGTCGCAATCTGCGTCGTCTGAACTATCGCGCACTAGAAGCAAAACCAGAGCAAGAGCAAAAGCCGAGCAAGAGCAAGAGCAAGAGCAAGAGCAAGAGCAAGAGCAAGAGCAATGTCTGGCTTATAGGTCCGGGTCGATCTCCCCGGCATACATGTCCGATTCCTTGTACATGTCGTGCACATGCCGCAGCAGCACCATGATCACCGCCGCCACCGGCAGGGCCAGCAGCACGCCAGTAAACCCGAACAGCTCACCACCGGCGAGGATGGCGAAGATCACCGCCACGGGATGCAGGCCGATGCGATCCCCCACCAGCAGCGGCGTCAGCACCATGCCTTCAAGGGCCTGGCCAATCATGAACACCGCGACAATGCCCAGCATCGGATACAGATCACCACCAAACTGGAACAACCCGGCCACCAGGGCCGCACCAATGCCGATGATGAAGCCCATGTACGGCACGATGGCCGCCAGCCCCGCCAGCATGCCGATCAACAGCCCCAGCTCCAGCCCCACCAGCATCAACCCAGCGGAATAGATAACGCCAAGTGCGAGCATGACCATCAGCTGGCCGCGCACGAACGCCCCCAGTACTTCGTGGCACTCCCCTGCCAAGCCAACCACCTGCGACTCCCGGTGGCGCGGCAGCAGGCTGCGCAGCTTGGCCATCATCAAGTCCCAGTCACGCAGCAGATAGAAGCCCACCACCGGGATCAGCACCAGGTTGGCCAGCCAGGCCATCAGCGCCAGGCTCGACGCGGTGGCCTGGGACAGCAGCATGCCGACGATGTCGGTGGTCTGCCCCATGTGCTCACTGACGGCAGCCTTGATCTTGTCGAATTTCCAGAAGCCATCGGCCAGGCCAAGGCGGCTCTGCACCCAAGGCAGCGCTACATGCTGCAGCCAGTCGAGCATCTGCGGCGCCAGCTCGTACAAACGCACCAGCTGCTTGGCCAGCATCGGGATCAGCACCAGCAGCATGGCGAGCAGTATCAGGGTGAACAAACTGAACACCACCACCACACCCCAGGTGCGCGACAGGCCCACGCGCTCCAGGCGATCGACCAGCGGGTCGGCCAGATAGGCCAGCAGGATACCCACCAGGAACGGCGAGAGGATGTTGTGCAAGCTATAAAGAAGCACGGCAATCAGCAGGGCAGCGCCCAGCCAGATCCAACGACGCATATCAGTCATGGTCGCGCTTCCTTACCAGCGAAAACGCAGGCCGTCGAACGGCTTGGGGGCTGGAGTGGCGACTGGCTGTTCCGGCGTGGCGCCAGGAACTGCTGCAGGCGCAGCCGGGGCGACAGGCACCTGCTCCGCAGGCAGCTCCTGCAACTTGGCCAGGCCGAGCTGGGCGCGCAGCTGGTCGCGGTTGGCGGTGACGCCGTAGGTCAGGGTCTTGCCGTCGGCCATCTGCAGGCGCGGGCCGTAAGGTTCGAGCACGCGGCTCAGTTCGGCATAGCGCTGCAGGCTCATGCCTTGCACCTGCAACTGCAACTGGCTGCTGGCACCCGGTTTGGTCACGTAGCGTGGGGCCAGGCGGTTACTGACTGCCAACATCACGGCATCGGCCAGCGCGGCCTGGTCAGCCCCCTCGGCGGTGCCTTGTTCGCGCTTGTCACCCAGCCACAGCTGCCATTTACCTTCCCACTTGCCGTCGGCTTCGCGGGCGTGCACCGCCAACAGGGCATCGGCGCCATAGCGCTCGGAGGCTTCGCGCAGGGGCGCGGGGTCGCTACCTTCCAACTGCTTGGGGTTGGCTACCAGTTGTTCCTGCAGGTCGGCCAGCGGCAGTCGCAACGGCAGGCCCCGGTGCTGCGCGGCGCGACGCAGGGGCTGGGCACTGGCCTGGCCGTCGCCGATCAGGTTACTACCCTCGACACTGTCGTTGAGCCACCAGCCGAGGATCGATGGCCGGTTGCTGCCCCACAAGGCCAGCCCGGCCTTGCGCAAGGCCCGCTCGGTGCTGCCGGGGTCGAACTCGACGAGCACTGATTCGGGCGGACCGGCTTCGGTGCCAACCTGGTTGATGATCTGTTGCGGATCTTTGCGCAATTCGGCCAGCGCCGGGTTTTGCGCCGCCTTGGGGTCGCCGGTCAGGCGCAGGACCAAGGTGTCGAGCGCCTTGGCGGTGGCAGCGGTGCGCGCTTCGGCGCCCTGCCCTTCGATGGGCTCGCGGACCTGATAGAGGCCGGAGACGTTTTCGGCCTGGGCGATGGCCGAGATCAGGGTCAGACAGCTGGCTGCCAGAATGTTGAATAAACGCATGGGGGATTCCTGTCCACTTACCGCAATGCCTATACCTTATACACGGGGGGACCGTCATGACAGGCCCACAGCAGTTTTTCACCATTTCCTGCCCTGCCCGTCGGCCTGAGGATGGCCGCTGCACGGCAACCCTGATAAAATCGCGCGCCTTCACAGACCTCTGACGTTTCAGGCAACCGCCGCTCCCCAGCCGGCCTTGGCCGTCACGGTCGTTTTTACGAATCCCTCCCTCTTAAAGGCCTGGATCAATGAGCAAGCAACCCTCCCTGAGCTACAAGGACGCCGGTGTAGACATCGACGCCGGCGAAGCACTGGTCGAACGCATCAAGGGCGTGGCAAAACGCACCGCACGCCCTGAAGTCATGGGTGGCCTGGGCGGCTTCGGCGCCCTCTGCGAGATCCCGGCCGGCTACAAGCAGCCGGTGCTGGTCTCCGGCACCGACGGCGTCGGCACCAAGCTGCGCCTGGCGCTGAACCTGAACAAGCACGACAGCATCGGCCAGGACCTGGTCGCCATGTGCGTCAACGACCTGGTGGTGTGCGGCGCCGAGCCGCTGTTCTTCCTCGACTACTACGCCACCGGCAAGCTCAACGTCGACGTGGCCGCCACCGTGGTCACCGGCATTGGCGCCGGCTGTGAACTGGCAGGCTGCTCGCTGGTTGGCGGCGAAACCGCCGAAATGCCAGGCATGTACGAAGGCGAAGACTACGACCTGGCCGGTTTCTGTGTCGGCGTGGTGGAAAAGGCCGAGATCATCGACGGTTCCAAGGTCGCTACCGGCGACGCGCTGATCGCCCTGCCGTCCTCCGGCCCACACTCCAATGGCTACTCGCTGATCCGCAAGATCCTCGAAGTGTCCGGCACCGACATCGAGAACACCCAGCTCGACGGCAAGCCGCTGACCGACCTGCTGATGGCGCCGACCCGCATCTACGTCAAGCCGCTGCTGCAACTGATCAAACAGACTGGCGCAGTCAAGGCGATGGCCCACATCACCGGTGGCGGCCTGCTGGACAACATCCCACGCGTACTGCCGAAAAACGCCCAGGCCGTGGTCGACGTGGCCAGCTGGCAGCGCCCGGCAGTGTTCGACTTCCTGCAGGAAAAAGGCAACGTCGACGAGCACGAAATGCACCGCGTGCTGAACTGCGGCGTCGGCATGGTCATCTGTGTGGCTCAGGACCAGGTCGACGCGGCCCTGAACGTACTGCGTGCAGAAGGCGAGCAGCCGTGGGTCATCGGCCGCATCGAACAAGCCGCTGAAGGCGCTGCCCAGGTCGAACTGCAGAACCTCAAGGCACACTGATGCCGAGCAAGCCCTGCAATGTGGTGGTACTGCTGTCGGGTTCCGGCAGCAACCTGCAAGCCTTGATCGACAGCAGCCGCAGTGAAGACAGCCCGGTCCGTATCGCCGCGGTGGTGTCCAACCGCGCCGACGCTTACGGCCTGCAACGCGCGGCGGCGGCGGGTATCGCCACCGCCGTGCTCGACCACACCGGCTTCGACGGCCGTGAAGCTTTCGATGCGGCGCTGATGGCGCGCATCGATGGCTTTGCGCCCGACCTGGTGGTGCTGGCCGGCTTCATGCGCATCCTCAGTGGCGATTTCGTACGCCACTATCAAGGCCGCCTGCTCAACATCCACCCGTCGCTGCTGCCCAAGTACAAGGGTTTGCATACCCACCGACGGGCACTGGAGGCAGGCGACGCCGAGCATGGCTGCAGCGTACACTTCGTCACCGAGGAACTCGATGGCGGCCCCCTGGTCGTACAGGCTGTGGTACCAGTAGCGTCAGATGACACCGCTGAAAGCCTGGCGCAACGGGTGCACCATCAGGAACACCAGATCTACCCGCTGGCAGTGCACTGGTTTGCCGAGGGGCGCTTGCGCCTGGGTGAACAGGGTGCATTACTGGATGGCCAGCCACTGCCGGCCAGTGGTCATTTGATCCGACCCTAGGAGAATTTATGCGTCGCGCCCTGCTCTTGGCTCTCGCCGTGCTTGCCCTGCCCCTGCAGGCTGCCGATCTGAAGCCCTTCTCGGCCAGCTACACCGCCGACTGGAAGCAACTCCCCATGAGCGGCACTGCCGAGCGCAGCCTGGTCAAGAACGCAAACGGTACCTGGGACCTTAACTTCAAGGCTTCCATGATGATCGCCAGCCTGACCGAGCAAAGCACCCTGCGCATGGAAAACGACACCCTGCTGCCGCAGAAGTACCACTTCGAGCGCGGCGGCCTGGGCAAGGCCAAGAAAGTCGACCTGACCTTCGACTGGACCGGCAAGAAAGTCACTGGCAGCGACCGTGGCGATGCCGTCAGCCTGCCGCTCAACCGCGGCGTGCTGGACAAATCGTCCTACCAGCTGGCACTGCAGCATGATGTTGCCGCCGGCAAGAAGAGCATGACCTACCAGGTGGTCGACGGTGACGAGATCGACACCTACGACTTCCGTGTGCTCGGCTCCGAGAAAGTCACCACCAAGACCGGCCAGGTCGATGCGGTGAAGGTCGAGCGCGTGCGCGACCCGAGCCAGAGCAAGCGCATCACCGAGCTGTGGTTCGCCAAGCAGTGGGACTACCTGCTGGTGCAACTGCGCCAGGTCGAGACTGATGGCAAGGAGTATGTGATCGTGCTGCAGGATGGCACGGTCGACGGCAAGCCGGTGAAGGGTAACTGATTCACCACAGCCCGCAGTATCCGCAGCCCCGCCCAGTGCGGGGCTTCTTTTTGCCTGCTGAACATGAACATTGTTTCATCAGCGTTTTATTTACTTAGCCTGCTATCAAACTCTATAAAGAGGGTGTGCGACACAATGTCGCAATCACCCAAGCAGTGGAGTTTACCGATGACAGTCCAAGTAACCGAACGCGACGAATCGAGAATGTCCCACGAAGGCCTGGCCGCTGGCGTGCGGATCTGGGATGTGCACCAGCAAGGCCAATTGGTCGGCATGTTCCACAATGAACACGAAGCCCACCAGTACCGCGCGGAGCTGGAAGACCTGGAAGGCCAGCGCAGTACGCAATGACACAGTCTTTCAAAAGAAAACCCCGCCTAGGCGGGGTTTCTGCTGCTTACCACATCAAATCGTCAGGGATCTTGTAGGCTGCGTACGGGTCATCCTCGTCCGCTTCCTCGACATGGGTGTTGAGCAGCAGGATGCGATTGGGGTCGCGCTCCTGGATCTTCACCGCCGCCTCGCGCGGGATTACCTCGTAACCGCCGCCATGCGACACGATCGCCAGCGCGCCATTGCTCAGCTTGCTGCGCATCAGGGTGTTGACGGCGATGCGCTTGACCTTCTTGTCGTCGACGAAGTTGAAGTAGTCCTCGGTGCTGAGCTTGGGCAGGCGGGTCGCTTCGATCAACTGCTTGATCTGCGCGGCACGGGCTTTCTGCTCGGCCTTTTCCTGCTGCTGGCGGTTCAGTTCCTGGTCACGCTTGGCCTTCTCGGCCATGGCTTCCTTGGCCAGGCGCTGCTGGGTGTCGTCGACTTCGACCTGGCCCTTGTGCTCCAGGCGTTTCTGTTTCTTCTCGGCCTTGTTGGTCTGGGATACCTGTTTCTGGTTGACCAGACCGGCTTTGAGCAATTGATCGCGAAGGGAAAGACTCATGGATGTTCACTCACTTATGCAGCCACTCAGCCGCAGCTGGGCAGGTTCTTTTCCTGACGTTTGGCTTCCCCCCAAAGGGCGTCCAATTCGTCAAGGTTACAATCTTCAATCGGCCGACCACTGTCGCGCAATGCCTGTTCGATAAAGCGGAAACGCCGCTCGAACTTGCGATTGGCGCGGCGCAGGGCGTTTTCCGGGTCGTGCTTGAGGTGGCGGGCCAGGTTGACGGTGGCGAACAGCAGGTCGCCAATCTCATCTTCGAGGGCGTCGGCATCGCCGTCGGCCATGGCCTGCAGCACTTCGTCCAACTCTTCCCGAACCTTGTCCAACACCGGAAGCGCATCGGGCCAGTCGAAACCGACGGTGGCCGCGCGTTTCTGCAGTTTGGCCGCTCGCGACAGCGCGGGCAATGCCGCTGGCACGTCATCGAGCAGCGACAGCTGTTCGGGCTCACTTTTCTCGGCGCGCTCTTCGGCCTTGATCTCTTCCCAGCGCGACTTGACCTGGGCCTCGCTCAGGCTGGGGGTGTCCAGCGGCGCATACAGCTCGCCGGTGGGGAATACATGCGGGTGACGGCGGATCAGCTTGCGGGTGATGCTGTCGACCACGCCGTCGAACTCGAAACGCCCCTCCTCGCGGGCCAGCTGGCTGTAGTAGACCACCTGGAACAACAGGTCGCCGAGTTCACCTTGCAGGTGCTCGAAATCACCGCGCTCGATGGTGTCGGCGACTTCGTAGGCTTCTTCGATGGTGTGCGGGACGATGCTTACGTAGTTCTGCTTGAGGTCCCATGGGCAGCCGTACTGCGGGTCGCGCAGGCGGGCCATGAGGTGCAGCAGGTCTTCGAGGGTGTAGGTCATTTAAGCAGGTCCTTCGGTGGTGCGCCCATCGCGGATGAATCCGCTCCTACGGGGATTGCATCGTTCCTGTAGGAGCGGATTCATCCGCGATGGGGGCACCTCGGTCTCAAGGTGTACGATTACGCCGCGTTTCGATGATGTTCGGCAACTGCGAAATCCTCCCCAGCAAGCGCCCAAGGGCATCCAGGCCTGGAATCTCGATGGTCAGCGACATCAGCGCGGTGTTGTCTTCCTTGTTCGAGCGGGTGTTGACCGCCAGCACGTTGATCTTTTCGTTCAGCAGCACCTGCGACACGTCACGCAGCAAGCCTGGGCGGTCGTAGGCACGGATGACGATGTCGACCGGGTAGGTCTGCACCGGTATCGGCCCCCAGCTGACCTGGATCATCCGCTCCGGCTCTCGCCCGGCCAGTTGCAGCGCCGAGGCGCAATCCTGGCGGTGGATGCTGACGCCACGGCCCTGGGTGATGTAGCCAACAATGGCATCGCCCGGCAGCGGCTGACAGCAGCCGGCCATTTGCGTGAGCAGGTTGCCGACGCCCTGGATCTGGATGTCGCCGCGTTTGCCGGTACGGGTGCCGGTAGGCTTGCGCGGCACCAGTTCGATCTGCTCGATACGATCGGGTTCGAGCAGTTGCTGGGCGGCGTTGACCAGGTGCGCCAGACGCAGGTCGCCGGCACCGAGCGAGGCGAACATGTCCTCGGCAGTCTTGACGTTGGTTTTCTCGGCCAAGCGCTCGAAGTCGACCTGCGGCAGGCCCAGGCGGCTGAGCTCACGTTCGAGCAGGGTCTTGCCGGCAGCGACGTTCTGGTCGCGCGCCTGCAGCTTGAACCAGTGGACGATCTTGGCCCGCGCCCGCGAGGTAGTGACGTAGCCCAGGTTGGAGTTCAGCCAGTCCCGGCTAGGGTTGCCGTGCTTACTGGTGATGATCTCCACCTGCTCGCCGGTCTGCAGGCTGTAGTTGAGCGGCACGATGCGCCCGTTGATCTTGGCGCCACGACAGTTGTGGCCGATCTCGGTGTGCACGCGGTAGGCGAAGTCCAGCGGCGTCGAGCCCTTGGGCAAGTCGATGGCATGACCGTCGGGGGTGAATACATAGACCCGATCCGGTTCGATGTCGACCCGCAGCTGCTCGGCCAGGCCACCGATATCACCCAGTTCCTCATGCCACTCGAGTACCTGGCGCAACCAGGAAATCTTCTCTTCGTAGTGATTGGAACTGGATTTGACGTCGGTGCCCTTGTAACGCCAGTGAGCACAAACGCCGAGTTCGGCTTCTTCGTGCATCCCCTGGGTACGGATCTGTACTTCGAGCACCTTACCCTCGGGGCCGATCACCGCCGTGTGCAGCGAACGGTAGCCGTTCTCCTTGGGGTTGGCGATGTAGTCGTCGAACTCCTTGGGAATGTGCCGCCACAGGGTGTGCACGATCCCCAGCGCGGTGTAGCAGTCGCGCACTTCCGGCACCAGCACGCGCACCGCACGTACGTCGTAGATCTGGCTGAACTCCAGGCCTTTGCGCTGCATCTTGCGCCAGATCGAATAGATGTGTTTTGCCCGGCCGCTGATATCGGCATTCACGCCGGTGGCCAGCAGCTCGTTCTGCAGCTGGTTCATCACGTCATTGATGAAGCGCTCGCGGTCCAGCCGGCGCTCGTGCAACAGCTTGGCGATCTGCTTGTACTGATCGGGTTCGAGGTAGCGGAAGGACAGGTCTTCCAGCTCCCACTTGATGTGGCCGATGCCCAGGCGATGGGCCAGCGGCGCATAGATGTCGAACACCTCGCGTGCCACGCGCAGGCGCTTTTCGTCATCGGCGGACTTTACCGCACGGATCGCGCACGTACGCTCGGCCAGCTTGATCAGCGCCACGCGCACATCGTCGACCATCGCCACCAGCATCTTGCGCAGGTTCTCGACCTGCGCCTGCGAGCCCAGCACCAGCGACTGGCGCGGGCTGAGGCTGGCACTGATGGCGGCCATGCGCAGCACGCCGTCGATCAGCTTGGACACCACCGGGCCGAAACGCTGGCCAACCTCGGCCAGGGTCACCTTGCCCTCACGCACCGAGCGATAGATGACCGCCGCCACCAAGGAATCCTGGTCGAGCTTGAGGTCGGCGAGGATCTCGGCGATTTCCAGGCCTGCCTGAAAACTGGAGGTGCCGTCGGCCCATGAATGCTTGGCCGGATTGCCCTTTTTCTCGATATCCTGGGCGAACTCGCAGGCCTCTTTGAGGGCCACGCGGTCCAATGCCGAATCCACGCTTACCACGTGATCCAGCCATGCTTCGAGATTGATACTGCCGTCGGTGTTGACCGGCTGGTGCACTCTCACCTGTACCATCTTTGCTTTACCTTTCCATACAGCGCACCACGCGGATGCGCTGGCTATCACCGTGTGGTTCCCAGTCCATGGAAACCGCACCAAGGGGCCAGCTCGCTAGCCCGCTTCGAATAACGCCATGGCTTCGACATGCGCCGTCTGAGGAAACATGTCGAGAATCCCGGCCCTTTTTAACCGGTACCCTTGGCCGACCAGCACCTGAGCGTCTCGCGCCAGTGTGGCCGGGTTGCACGATACATAAACCAGCCGCTTGGCCTTGAGGCGGGCGATGCCTTGCACCACCTCGAACGCACCGTCGCGCGGTGGATCCAAGAGTACCGCAGAAAAGCCCTCGGCGGCCCATCCGGCGCCTGCCAAAGGCTGCGATAAATCGGCCTGAAAAAACTGCGCGTTATGCACTTCGTTGTTGCGGGCGTTGGCCTCAGCCCGGTCGACCATCGCCTGTACGCCTTCCACCGCCACCACTTCACGCGCCTGGCGGGCCAGCGGCAGGGCGAAGTTGCCCAGGCCGCAGAACAGGTCCAGCACGCGCTCGTCGGCTTGCGGTGCGAGCCAGGCCAAGGCCTGCTCGATCATCGCGGTATTGACCTGGGCGTTGACCTGGACGAAGTCGCCCGGGCGCCAGGCCAGTTCCAGCTGCCAGGGCTCCAGCGTGAAGCCCAGCTTGGCGTCGACATCCACCGGCGCCGGCTCACCCTCGCCCTGCAACCACAGCTGGGCGTTGGCCTCCGTGCAGAATGCCTGCAAACGGGCCAGGTCTTCAGCTGGCAACGGTGACACATGGCGCACCAATACAGCCTCGTTGGTACCACTGAACAGCTCGACATGGCCGATGACCTGCGGTTTGCTCAACGAACGCAGGACTGTTGGCAGGTGCCGCAGAATAGTTTGCAAAGGCTGTACCAGTACTGCGCAATCGTCGATGGCGACGATGTCCTGACTGGCCTCGGCACGGAAACCAACGTCCAACTGACGCGCTTTCACATCCCAGCGCACCGCCACCCGCGCCCGGCGCCGGTAGCCGAACTCCGGCCCGCTCAGTGGCGCGGCCCACTCTTCAGGTTGCACGCCGGCAACCCGTTGCAGCTGTTCGGCCAGGGTGCGCTGCTTGAGCGCCAGCTGGCCTTCATGCGGCAGGTGCTGCAAGTTGCAGCCGCCACAGCGCTGGTAATGTCGACACGGCGCCTCGCGGCGCTCGGGACTGGCCTGCAGCACACGCTCCAGGCGCGCCTCGACCACTTTGCCGCGGGCATTGAGTACCCGCGCCTCGACCGCTTCACCAGCCAGGGCACCGCTGACGAACCAGGTGCGCCCTTCAAGGAAGGCGATGCCACGGCCGTCACCGGCCAAGCGCTCGATATCCAGGCGCTGCTTTTTGCCCACGGGGACTTGGGACGTACGGTTGCCACCGGCCGGCTGAAAGCGCAGGCCGCTGTTGGTTTTTTTTCTGGACATTTAGCTCGGGTCGAACAGGCCGGTGGACAGGTAACGGTCGCCACGGTCGCAAATGATCGCGACCATTACCGCGTTTTCCACTTCCTGGGACAGGCGCAGCATGGCCGCCACCGCACCACCGGAAGACACGCCGCAGAAAATGCCCTCTTCACGGGCAAGACGGCGGGTGGTGTCCTCAGCCTCTTGCTGAGACATGTCCACCACGCGGTCAACGCGGGTGGCGTCGAAGATCTTCGGCAGATATTCCTCAGGCCAGCGGCGAATGCCTGGAATGGCCGAGCCTTCCATCGGCTGCAGGCCGATGATCTGCACCTCGGGGTTCTGCTCCTTGAGGTACTGCGAGCACCCCATGATGGTGCCGGTGGTGCCCATGGAGCTGACGAAATGGGTAATGGTGCCCTGGGTCTGCTGCCAGATCTCCGGACCGGTGCTGTTGTAATGGGCAATCGGATTGTCGCCGTTGGCGAACTGATCGAGGACCAGACCACGGCCTTCGGCCTGCAGCTTCTCGGCCAAGTCGCGGGCACCCTCCATGCCCTCTTCCTTGGTCACCAGGATCAACTCGGCGCCGTAGGCGGTCATCGCCGCCTTGCGTTCGGCGGTGGAGTTGTCGGGCATGATCAGGATCATCTTGTATCCCTTGATCGCCGCCGCCATGGCCAGGGCAATGCCGGTATTGCCGGAGGTGGCTTCGATCAGCGTATCGCCAGGCTTGATCTGGCCGCGCAATTCGGCGCGGGTGATCATCGACAGCGCCGGGCGGTCCTTGACGGAGCCGGCAGGATTGTTGCCTTCAAGCTTGAGCAGGAGGGTATTGCTGGTTTCGCCAGCGATGCGCTGCAGGCGAACCAGGGGCGTATTGCCGACGCAATCGGCGATGGTTGGGTACTGCAAGGTCATGGCGTATTTCACAATCCGGACGGCAGGGGTGCCTATCATACCGGCAAACCCTTCGCGGCCATATCACGCAATCTGCAGTGGATATAACTGCTGGCTATAAGTTGGTTGCTATGTGAGCTGCAATTCTGTGGGAGCGGGCTTGCCCCGCGAAGAGGCCGGGACATGAACCGGCAAACGCATGCACAACCGCAACCCGCGTTTGCCGTTCTCGGCCCAAAGCGTTCCGCCCTGACGCTGGATCGCACTGCGAGCGATGCTCAAGCCCAAACCAAAGCCACCATCACCGGGCCGAGAACCATCGAGACGGGAAAACGGTGCGAAGATCCGCTCCAGCTCTTCTTCGGCCACACCGCCGCCTTCATCCTCCAGCCACAAACGCCAGTAACCACCCTCGCGCAGCCCTCCCAACCGTACCAGTCCATTAGCCGGAGAATGGCGAATGGCATTGCGCAGCATGTTCTCCAGTGCCTGGGCCAAGTGATTGAGATTGCCCTGCACCCAACAATCGCCAGGTACCTCGCACATCAAACGCTCGACTCCCCAGCCACTTTCGTAACTGGCATTTTCGATCAGCAGGTCCCACAGCGCCTGCACCTGAATCGGTTCGAGGTTCATCGGTGCGCGTTCGGCATCCTGCCAGGCAAGCTGCAAGGTGTCTTCGACCAACTGTTGCATGCAGTCCACTTCGCGGCCCAACCGTTCGCGCAGGCGTTGCAGGTCAGTTTCACCGTCACAGGCCACGCGCAGGCGACTGAGCGGGGTGCGCATTTCGTGGGACAGATCGCGCAGCAACTGTTGCTGCAGGGCCACCGTGCCCTGCAGCCTCTCGGCCATCTGGTCGAAGGCCCGGGCCAGCTCGCCGAGTTCGTCATGTCGGGCGATAGTGCGTGAATCCAGGCGCGCCGAAAGCTGGTCGGCGCGCCAGGCATTGGCCTGTTCGCGCAGTTGGTTGAGCGGCACGATCAGCATGCGGTACAAGCCAACGCACAGCAGCAGGGTGAACAGGCCAGGGATGATGCCGTTGGTGACCACCCGCCACAGCAAACGGTAATGGCCGGGGTTGAAGCGCTGCGGCAACTCGATCACCAGCATGCCCTGCTCCGGCGCCCCGGGGAACGGTATGCGCAACCAAGGCTGGTCAATGCTGCGCCGGCTCATGGGCCAGTCGACACCGCGCAGGCGGGTGAGCCGCTGCATGATTTCCGGGCCGAGGGTCGCACTGTCGAGCGGGCGCAGGCTGCTGTCGAGCACACCCACCCAGCCATGCTCACGCTGGTGTATGGCCGCGACCCAGCGGTCCAGCCCTTCTCGCCCACCGCTGCGCCAGGCCTGTTCGGCCTCGCTGGCGTAACCGCGCAGCACCTGACGGGCTGGCTCGTCGAGAAAGGCGTTCTGGGTTTCCACGTGGCGGCCCCAGGTGTAGCTGAGGCCGATCATCAGCAGGCAGAAGCCCACCAGCAAAATCGACAGTTTCCAGAACAGCGAATGACGATCGAGCATGGCTTACTCCGCCTCGCCGACGCTGAGCACGTAGCCTTTGCCCCACACGGTGCGGATCTGCCGCTCGTGATAGTCGATGCCCTTGAGCTTGCGACGGATCTGGCTGACGTGCATGTCCAGGCTGCGGTCATGGCGCGAATAACCACGTTGCAGGACCTGTTGATAAAGGAAGGGCTTGCTCAGCACTTCGTCGAGGTTGCGGTTGAGAATGTCGAACAGGCGGTATTCGCTGGGGGTCAGGCCGGCCTGGCGGCCATTAAGGCTGACATCGCACAGCGCCTCGTCGAAACACAACTCGCCGCTGGCGACCTCCAGCTGCGGCTGATGCCGGCGTTCGAGGGCGACACGGCGCAGGATCGCTTCGATGCGGACCTGCAATTCGACCATGCTGAAAGGCTTGGGCAGGTAGTCGTCGGCACCGCGCTGGAAGCCGCTGATACGGTCGGCCTCGGCGCCCAGCGCCGACATCAGGATCACCGGCGTGGCGCTGCGATGACGCAGCTGGGCCAGGGCATCCAGGCCATTGAGCCCCGGCAGCAAAATGTCCATCAGCACCACGTCGAAGGCGTGCCGGCCAGCCGTTTCTAGGCCTTCCAGGCCGTTGCGGCACCAGGTCACCTGAAAGCCACCGCGCTGCAGTTCTTCATGCAGGTACGCGCCCAGCACCGGGTCGTCCTCGATGGCGAGGATACGGGATGTGTGAATAGCTACGGGATTCATTGGCAACTGCCATGCATTCTCAATTACGCAATTATTGAGCATGAACACTGTTCAGGCAACCGCGCTGCGACCAATGCCCCCAGCGCTGGCAAAAAGCGCTATAAAAGGGTGCATTGGGCAGGCAGGCGGAGTAACTTCCCGCTTTGGTCCGTCGCCCAGGTGACGGCGTCCAGGCACATCACAGGAGGCGAGTGTGCTCGATCGTTTGGGAATCAGAAGCCGGGTACTGCTGCTGGCACTGTTGCCTGCCAGCCTGATGGCTCTGGTGCTGGGCAGCTATTTCACCTGGCTGCAGCAAAACCAGTTGCGCACGCAACTGCTGCAACGCGGCAAGATGATCGCCGAGCAACTGGCACCGCTGGCCGCGCCTGCGCTGGCGCGCAACGCGCCGGCCCAGCTGGAACGCATTGCCGCGCAAACCCTGGAGCAGGCCGATGTGCGGGCCGTGGCGTTTCTCGCCCCGGACCGCAGCCGCGTGGCCCACGCCGGCCCCAGCATGATCAACCAGGCGCCCAGTGGCGGCACCGGCACTCAACTGCTGCAGCGCACGGGCAATGACGCCACCCGCTACCTGATGCCGGTGTTCGGCCACCACCGCGACCTGGCCACCGATGCCGTGCCGGCCGAAGCCGAGCGCTTGCTGGGCTGGGTCGAGATCGAACTGTCCCACGACGGCACCCTGCTGCGCGGCTACCGCAACCTGTTCACCACCGTGCTGCTGATCCTCGCCTGCCTGGTGCTCAGCGCCCTGCTGGCGATGCGCATGAGCCGCACCATCAACGACCCGATCGCGCGCATCAAGCATGCCGTCAACCAGCTCAAGGACGGCCACCTCGAAGAACGCCTGCCGGCCATGGGCAGCCATGAACTGGACGAACTGGCCCGCGGCATCAACCGCATGGCTGAAACCCTGCACAGCGCCCATGAAGAGCTGCAGCACAGCATCGACCAGGCTACCGAGGACGTGCGGCAAAATCTGGAAACCATCGAGATCCAGAACATCGAATTGGACATGGCGCGAAAGGAAGCCCTGGAGGCCAGCCGCATCAAGTCCGAGTTCCTGGCCAACATGAGCCACGAAATCCGTACCCCACTCAACGGCATCCTCGGTTTTACCCACCTGCTGCAGAAAAGCGAGCTGACGCCGCGCCAGCTGGACTACCTGAATACCATCGAGAAGTCCGCCGACAACTTGCTGGGGATCATCAACGAGATTCTCGACTTCTCCAAGATCGAGGCCGGCAAGCTGGTGCTCGACAGCATTCCGTTCAACTTGCGCGACCTGGTCCAGGACACCTTGACCATCCTCGCACCCGCCGCCCACGCCAAGCAGCTTGAACTGCTCAGCCTGATCTACCGCGACACCCCATCATCGCTGATCGGCGACCCGCTGCGGCTCAAGCAGATTCTCACCAACCTGGTGAGCAACGCCATCAAGTTCACCCGCGAAGGCACCATCGTCGTGCGCGCGATGCTCGAAGACGAGCAGGAAGACACCGCGCAGCTGCGCATCAGCGTGCAGGACACCGGCATCGGCCTGTCGCCCCAGGATGTGCGCACCCTGTTCCAGGCCTTCAGCCAGGCCGACAACTCGCTGGCTCGCCAGCCGGGCGGCACCGGCCTGGGCCTGGTGATCTCCAAGCGCCTGATCGAGCAGATGGGCGGTGAGATCGGCGTCGACAGCACCCCGGGTGAGGGCTCGCAGTTCTGGATCAGCCTGAGCCTGCCCAAAGCCCATGACGATATCGAACAGCCGCCACCACAGCCGCTGCTGGGGCGCCGGGCAGCCATCGTCGACAGCCACGAACTGGCCCGCCAGGCCCTTGAGCACCAGCTTGAGGATTGCGGCCTGAGCGTCAGCCTGTTCGCCTCCTATGAGCAGTTGCTGCAGGGTGTGCAGGCCGGATTCCAGGCCGGCATGCCATTCGAGTTCGCCGTGCTCGGCGCCAACCTGGGCAACCTCTCGCCCGAGCAGCTTGGTCAATACCATCTGCAACTGGAGCGCTACCACTGCCAGTGCGTGGTGCTGTGCCCGACCACCGAGCAGGCGCTGTACCACCCTTACCTGCCCAATGGCCACGGCCAACTGCTGTCCAAACCGACCTGCACGCGCAAACTGCGCCGGTTGTTGCTGGAGTTGCTGCAACCGCGCCGCCCGCTGGGCGAGCCGGCACCGGGCAAGCGCGGCCAGCGCCAGCCGAAGGTGCTCTGCGTCGACGACAATGCCGCCAACCTGCTGCTGGTACAAACCCTGCTGGAAGACCTCGGCGCCCAAGTGCTGGCGGTCGACAACGGCTACGCCGCAGTGCAGGCGGTGCAGAGTGAACCCTTCGACCTGGTGCTGATGGACGTGCAGATGCCGGGCATGGATGGCCGTGCCTGCACCGAGCAGATCCGCCTGTGGGAAAACACCCAGAGCGGCAACCCGCTGCCGATCGTCGCCCTCACCGCCCACGCCATGGCCAATGAGAAGCGCGCCCTGTTGCACAGCGGCATGGACGACTACCTGACCAAGCCGATCAGCGAGCGCCAGCTGGCCCAGGTGGTCATGAAGTGGACCGGCCTGAGCCTGGGTGGCGGGCCGCTGGAGCCGGTGCTGGAGCAGCAGGCCGAAGGCCAGGACTTGCCCGTGCTCGATCCTGACGAAGGCTTGCGCCTGGCCGCAGGCAAGCCGGACCTGGCAGCCGATATGCTGGCGATGCTGCTGGCATCGCTACAGAGCGACCATGCCGCCATTCGTGCCGCACGGGAGGCCGAGGACCGCGAGACGCTGATCGAACAGGTGCACCGCCTCAATGGCGCCTCGCGTTACTGCGGTGTGCCGCAGTTGCGAGCGGCGTGCCAGCGCAGCGAGACGCTGCTCAAACAGGACAATCCCCAGGCGCAGCAAGCACTGGACGAACTGGATGCGGCGATCAATCGCCTTGCCGCACAAGCCTTGTAGGAGTACCTCATGCGCGCCCTGTTATTCAGCAGCCAGCACTACGACCAGGAAAGCTTCACCCGTGCCACCCAAGCCGGCGCCCTGGAGCTGCACTTCCAGTCCGCCCGCCTGACCCCCGACACCGCCGCCCTGGCCCAGGGCTTCGAGGTGGTGTGCGCCTTCATCAATGATGAACTCGACGCCCAGGTGCTGCAGCGCCTGGCCGCTGGCGGCACGCGCCTGATCGCCCTGCGCTCGGCCGGCTTCAACCATGTCGACCTGAGCGCCGCAGCGCGTCTGGGCCTGGCGGTGGTGCGCGTGCCGGCCTATTCGCCGCATGCCGTGGCCGAGCATGCCGTGGCGCTGATCCTCGCCCTCAATCGACGCCTGCACCGCGCCTACAACCGCACCCGCGAAGGCGACTTCACCCTGCATGGCCTGACGGGCTTCGACCTGCATGGCAAGACCGTCGGCGTGGTCGGCACCGGCCAGATTGGCGTGGCCTTCGCCCGGATCATGGCCGGCTTCGGTTGCCAGTTGCTCGCCTATGATCCCTACCCCAACCCTGAAATGCTGGCCTTGGGCGCACGTTACCTGGAGCTGCCCGCACTGCTGCGCGAAGCACGGATCATCAGCCTGCACTGCCCGCTGACCGAACACACCAGACACCTGATCAATGCGCAGAGCCTGGCCCAGTTGCAGCCCGGCGCCATGCTCATCAACACCGGACGTGGAGCGCTGGTCGATACACCGGCACTGATCGACGCGCTGAAAAGTGGCCAGCTCGGCTATCTGGGCCTGGATGTGTATGAAGAAGAAGCGCAGCTGTTTTTCGAGGACCGCTCGGACCAGCCGCTGCAGGACGATGTACTGGCGCGGCTGCTGACCTTCCCCAACGTGATCATCACCGCGCACCAAGCCTTCCTCACCCGCGAGGCACTGGACGCCATTGCCGCTACCACACTGGACAACATCATCCGCTGGGCGGCGGGGAATCCACAGAACCTGGTCACAGGTTGATGCTAGGATACGCGGCATTTCTGGAGGACCCATGGTCGAGCACGATTTCCGCTACACCCTTTTCAACCCGCAACACACCCTGATCGAGTGCCGCGCGCTGGTGCCGGGCCGCTATCAGGTGACCGGCAACGGTGGTTCGATGCACAAAGGCGACACCTTGCTGGTGACCCTCAAGGGCAGCAAGGACCTGGCCATGCGCCTGACTGTGGAGAGCGTGCGCCACCTGATCAACCCGCGCGGCCAGTGGGTCGCGGTGGCCAGTGGCCCGGTGTTCAACGAGCTGGAAATCCTCAACTGGCAGGCCGAATGCGACAGCTGCGACGCGGTGCTCGACTTCGAGTTCGCCGTGGACGCCAAGCTGGGCAAGAAAGCTCGCCAGCCGGCGGCCACCGCGCGCATCGCTGAGCTGGGCTGGGCCAGCCGTGGCGACAAGCACCTGTGCCCGAAATGCCAGGAGACCGCCGCGTGAAGAATTTGCTGACCGGCGTGCTGATTGCCTCCGGCCTGCTTGGCTGCGCCACCGAACCTTCGAAGCTGCAACAAGAGCGCAGCTATGTGCTGGAGTGGATCGGTGAACGCCCGCTGATCGACTACAGCCACCTGACCCTGACCCTGGCCAGCGATGGCCGCGCCTACGGCAATGCCGGCTGCAACCATTGGTTTGCGCCGTATACGCTGGAGGGTGAGCACCTGAGCTTCGGTAAAGTCGGCAAGACCCGCAAGCTGTGTGCGCCGGCCTTGATGGAGCAGGAAAAGCGCTTCCTGCAGGCACTGGAAACGGTGCAGCGTTGGGATGTGTCGCCCGTGGAGCAGATGCGCTTCTGGCCAGCTGAAGGCAAGCCGCTGCGCTTTTGGCCTGAGGAAGGCTGAAGTCATTGGGGCTGCTGTGCAGCCCCAACAGGATCAGGCGCCCTTGAGCGCCTTGATCTTGGCCTGCAACCCTTCCAGGGTCTGCTCACCCATCAGCTGCTCACGTACCTTGCCCTTGTCATCGATGATGTAGGTCACCGGCAACGCCTCGCTGCGCGGCAGGTCGTAACGCTCGGCCGGGTCCTGGGCCAGCACGGTGAAGCCGATGCCCAGCGTATCGGCAGCCTGTTTCAGCTCCTGCCCCTGCAAGCCATCGAAGTTCACCCCCAGCACCTTGATCCCGTCGGCCGCCCACTGCTTGGCCGCCGTATTGAGTTCCGGTACTTCGGTACGGCACGGACCGCACCATTCTGCCCAGTAATTGAGCACCAGCCAGTGGCCGTCGATCTGCTCGGCCTTTACCGTATTGCCGTGTTGGTCCACGCCGTAGTCGGCACCGCATCCACCGAGCAAAAGGCTCGCGGTGATGGCCAGTACTGCTGCCAAACGCCTTGCCATGGGTCAATCCTTATCAAGTTTTCAAGCAAAGGGGTCAGTCGCTACGGTTAGAATAGCCGCCACACCCAGCTGGATGCGACCCGACATGACTGACCTGACGCTCTATCATAACCCGCGCTGCTCGAAATCCCGCGGCGCGCTGGAACTGCTCGAAGCACGCGGCCTGACGCCGACCATCGTGCGCTACCTGGAAACCCCGCCAGACGCCGCCACCCTCAAGGCCCTGCTCGGCAAGCTGGGCCTCGCCCCGCGCCAGCTGCTGCGCACCGGCGAAGACGAGTACAAGGCACTCGAGCTGGCCAACCCGTCCCTGACCGACGCGCAACTGATCGACGCCATGGCGCAAAACCCCAAGCTGATCGAACGCCCGATCCTGGTGGCCGGTGACAAGGCGGTGATCGGCCGACCACCGGAGAAGGTGCTGGAGATCCTGCCGTGACCGTCCCGTATATCCTGGTGCTGTATTACAGCCGCCACGGCTCGACCAGCGAAATGGCCCGGCACATCGCCCGCGGCATCGAGCTGGCCGGCATGGAAGCACGCCTGCGCACGGTGCCGGCGATCTCCACCGAATGCGAAGCCGTGGCCCCGGACATCCCGGCCAGCGGCGCGCTGTACGCCACCCTCGACGACCTGCGCCACTGCGCCGGCCTGGTGCTGGGCAGCCCGACCCGTTTCGGCAACATGGCCGCGCCGCTCAAGTACTTCCTCGACGGCACCAGCAGCCTGTGGCTGGGCGGTGAGCTGGTCGGCAAGCCTGCGGGCGTATTCACCTCCACCGCCAGCCTGCATGGCGGCCAGGAGACCACCCTGTTGTCGATGATGCTGCCGCTGATGCACCACGGCATGCTGGTGATGGGCCTGCCGTACAGCGAATCGGCGCTGCTCGAAACCCGCGGTGGCGGCACGCCTTATGGCGCCAGCCACCATGCCGGTGCCGACGGCAAGCGTGAGCTGGACCCGCACGAGATCACCCTGTGCCGCGCCCTTGGCCAACGCCTGGCGAGCACCGCCAAGGCCCTGGAGGCCGCGCGTGGCTAAGAAGCCTAAGGTGTTGCCCCCACTGGAATGGCTGGCACCGCGCCTGCGCCTGACGCGGGCGTTGAGCCTGGCGTTCTATTTCGGCCTGATTGCCTTGCTGGCGGTGAACAACCTGTGGTTTGCCAATCTGCACGGGGCGAGGGTCGGGGTGATCCTGGCGATCGAGCTGGTGCCGCTGCTGTTGCTGCTGCCGGGCATGTTGCTGGGCAGCGCTCGGGCGCATGCCTGGACCTGCTTCGTGGTGAATATCTATTTCATCAAGGGCGTGCTGGCGGCGTTCGACCCGGCGCGGGCGGTGTTTGGCTGGGTCGAGGTGCTGGTGAGCCTGGGGTTGTTTGTCAGTGCGCTGCTGTTCGTGCGCTGGAAGTTTCAGCATGAGCGGCGTATGGCGGGCGAAGGGCGGTAACTTCTTCGCGGGGCAACGCAGATCTCAATGGTTGACGGTATGCGCCAACATCACCGACAACTGGCACAGCGGCCGCCCGCTCTCGGCGTGCCATTGGTTGAACGCCTGCTGCACCAATGCCAGGTCGCGCTGGCTGGTCGGCTGCTTGTCGATCACTTTCTGAGCGATCAGCGCGGCGGCCATGTCGTCGGTGGGGATGAACGTGTCCTTGCCGACCATGCGCAAGAAGCGCGGCGCCGACAGCCCGCCCAGCTGGTTGCCATGCTTGGCCAGGTACTTCCACAGCCCGACGATATCGGTCACCGGCCAGTCGGCGATGAACGCGCCAAAACTGCCCTTCTCCTTGGTCACATCAAGGATCATCTGCGCATTGCGCGGCACGCTCTTGAGCTTGCCCAGGTGGCGGATGATGCGCTCGTCCTGCATCAGCCGCTCCAGATGCTCGCCGCCCATCAGCACCACCTTCTCCGGGTCGAAGCCGAAGAACACCTGCTCGAACGCCGGCCATTTGGCATCCACCAGGCTGTGCTTGAGCCCGGCGCGGAACACGCGCAGGGCCAGGGTCGACAGGTAGCGGTCATCACTGATGTCGCGCAACTGCGCCGGCGTGCGCGGCTGCGGCAGGAAGGCCTCCAGCGCCTGGGCTGAGCCGAAGCGGTTCAGGCAATATTCGTGCAGCCACTGGTAATCGCGCATGGGCTCAGATGTTCACCACGTCGAGGAAGCGCGGGGTGGCGCTTTCGTCGATCTTCAGGCTGGTGAAGTCGAACAGGTTGCGGTCGGCCAGTTGCGACGGGGCAACGTTCTGCATTGCGCGGAAGATGCTTTCGGTACGGCCGGGGTGCTTGCGCTCCCACTCCACCAGCATGTCCTTGACCACCTGGCGCTGCAGGTTTTCCTGCGAGCCACAAAGGTTGCACGGGATGATCGGGAATTCCTTCATGTCCGAGTAGGCCTGGATGTCCTTCTCGTTGCAGTAGGCCAGCGGGCGGATCACCACGTTGCGGCCGTCATCGGCGCGCAGCTTCGGCGGCATGCCCTTGAGCGCGCCGTTGAAGAACATGTTGAGGAAGAACGTCTCGACGATGTCGTCGCGGTGGTGCCCCAGGGCCATCTTGGTCGCGCCGATTTCATCGGCGAAGGTGTACAGGGTGCCACGGCGCAGGCGCGAGCACAGCGAGCAGGTGGTCTTGCCCTCGGGGACCAGCTCCTTGACCACCGAGTAGGTGTCCTTCTCGACGATGTGGTACTCGACGCCCAGTTCCTTGAGGTAGGCCGGCAGCACATGCTCGGGGAACCCCGGCTGCTTCTGGTCCATGTTCACCGCGACGATCTCGAACTTGATCGGTGCCACCTTCTGCAGGTGCAACAGAACGTCGAGCATGGTGTAGCTGTCCTTGCCGCCGGACAGGCAGACCATGACCTTGTCGCCATCCTCGATCATGTTGTAGTCGGTGATGGCTTCGCCAGCGAGGCGACGCAGGCGTTTTTGCAGTTTGTTCTGGTTGACCGAGAGGGTGCCCATAGCGCTTGGATCCGCGAGGTGTGACAAAAGGCGGCTATTTTACGCACAAACCTGACGCAGCTGTAGGGATTCCGATAAAGACTTCAAGGGAATCAGCAGCCGGGCCGACAGTGCAATTTGCTCTAAAAAGCAGGGTTTGTGCAGGGATTCGCTTCCTATACTGCGACATAAGGCCACATTACCGCTTTGCTTCGGTGCCCTGGCCTCGGGCCGCTTGCGCTCCATCTGGGGGGCGGTTGGCAACATTGAGAGGAGTGACCGGCATGATTCATCACGTTGTGGGGCTGTTTACCCATCCCGATCAGGAATGGCGGGAAATTCGTGGGGAAGAAGAAAGCATCAGCCACATGTACCTGACGCACACGCTGATCCTGGCGGCAATCCCCGCCATTTCGGCATTCATTGGCACCACCCAGGTCGGCTGGGTGATCGGAGGCCGCCCGGCGGTCATGCTGACCATGGAAAGCGCGGTATGGATGAGCATCATGTCCTACCTGGCGATGCTCGCCGGGGTGGCGGTGATGGGCGCGTTCATTCACTGGATGGCCCGCACCTACGACGCCAACCCGTCCATGGCGCAGTGCATCGCCTTTGCCACCTACACCGCCACCCCGTTGTTCCTCGGCGGGCTGGCCGCCCTGTACCCGCACCTGTGGCTGGGCATGCTGGTGGGCACCGCAGCGATTTGCTACACCGTGTACCTGCTCTATGTCGGCTTGCCGACGTTCATGAACATACCGTCCGATGAAGGCTTCCTGTTCTCCAGCTCGGTGCTGGCAGTGGGCCTGGTGGTACTGGTAGCGATCATGGCTGCAACCGTGATCATCTGGGGACTGGGCGTGGGGCCCGTCTATACCAACTAGCGTTCAAAAACACAAAACCAACACTGGGGCATCAAACCAGAGGCCGCCGCAAGGCGGCCTCTGGCTGTGTGCTGACCGGTGGCTCGGCAGCCTGCCGATGCTTGCGGCATAATGCCCGGTCAGGAGAATTAACCCGTTATGCCCGAGCTGCTCAAACAACGCGTCGAAACCTGTTACCAGCAAGCCGAAAGCTTTTTCAAACGCCCCTTCCCGCGCCCGGAAGTCAGCTTCAAGCTGCGCGGCCAAAAGGCCGGCGTCGCCCACCTTCATGAGAACCTGCTGCGCTTCAACCTGCAGCTGTACCGCGAGAATCAGGATGACTTCCTGCGCCAGACGGTAGCGCACGAGGTTGCGCATCTGGTGGCCCATCAACTGTTCGGCGACCGCATCCAGGCCCATGGCGAGGAATGGCAGCTGATCATGCGCGGGGTGTATGAGCTGCCGCCCAATCGTTGCCACAACTATGAAGTGCGCCGGCGGGTGGTGACGCGCTACATCTACCGGTGCCCGTGCCCGCAGAGTGATTTTCCGTTTACGGCGCAGCGGCACAAGCTGGTGCGTCAAGGGCGGCGGTACCTGTGTCGGCGGTGTCGGGAGATTCTGGTGTACAGCGGTGAGACTCGGGTTGAATGATCCGGCCCCATCGCGGATGAATCCGCTCCTACGGGGCATGACGGTGTAGGAGCGGATTCATCCGCGAGAGGCCGGCACTGATACAACCAAATCCCCATGCATAAGAAAGGCGACCCGAGGGTCGCCTTCTTGTTTACTGCATCACACTCAACGAGCCGGGCCTTCCGCAACACCCAAGTCGTCGGTCGGACGGGTGTCAGCCAGCGGCGCACCGCCGGAAGCCAGTTCCGAAGCCAGCTTGTCGTCGTCCATCTCCTTGACCCACTTGGCCACGACCACGGTAGCCACAGCGTTGCCGATCAGGTTGGTCAAAGCGCGGGCTTCGGACATGAAGCGGTCGATACCGAGGATCAGCGCCAGGCCGGCAACCGGCAGGTGGCCAACAGCGGACAGGGTCGCAGCCAGCACGATGAAGCCCGAACCGGTAACGCCAGCAGCACCTTTGGAGGCCACCAACAGCACCAGCAGCAGGGTGATCTGGTGGGTGATGTCCATGGTGGTGTCGGTAGCCTGGGCGATGAACACCGCAGCCATGGTCAGGTAGATCGAGGTACCGTCCAGGTTGAACGAGTAACCGGTCGGGATCACCAGGCCAACCACCGATTTCTTCGCACCCAGGCGCTCCATCTTGGCCAGCATGCGTGGCAGGGCCGATTCCGAAGACGAAGTACCCAGCACGATCAGCAGTTCTTCACGGATGTAGCGGATCAGCTTCAGCACGCTGAAGCCGTGGGCGCGGCAGATACCGCCCAGCACCACCAGCACGAACAGAATGCAGGTGATGTAGAAGCAGGCCATCAGGTAGCCCAGCTGCACCAGCGAACCCACGCCGTACTGGCCGATGGTGAAGGCCATGGCGCCGAAGGCACCGATCGGGGCCAGCTTCATGATCATGTTGATGATGTTGAACATGACATGGGCGAAGCGGTCGATCAGGTCCAGCAGTGGCTTGCCGTAGCTGCCCAGGCGGTGCAAGGCGAAGCCGAAGATCACCGAGAACATCAGCACTTGCAGGATGTCGCCGTTGGCGAACGCGCCGACCACGGTGTTGGGGATGATGTTGAGCAGGAAGCCGACGGTGGTCTGCTGCGCGCCGGCGGCGGCGTAGGCGGCCACGCTGCTGGCGTTCAGGGTGCTGACGTCGATGTGCATGCCAGCGCCCGGCTTGACCACGTTGACGACCACGAGGCCGATGATCAGGGCGATGGTGGAGACGATTTCAAAGTACAGCAGCGCATAGCCGCCGGTCTTGCCGACCGATTTCATGCTCTGCATGCCAGCGATGCCGCTGACCACGGTGCAGAAGATGATGGGCGCGATGACCATCTTGATCAGTTTGACGAAACCATCACCCAAGGGTTTGAGGGCAACGCCGGTTTCCGGATAGAAGTGGCCAAGCAGGATGCCGATGGTGATGGCAACGATCACCTGGACATACAGGGATTTGTACAGCGGCTGACGGGTCGTCATGGCTCATTTTCCTCAAGTGTGCCGGCTTCACCCTTCCCAGGGTGTCGGTGGCACCTGAATCGCTAACCCTCCTGCACCCGGAGGGATTTGTCGTTGTGTTCGAGCTGCCTGGGCAGGCCTCTGCCAACTCAGATAGCAAGGGCGATGCCAAAATGCCCATGAAGGGTGCAAAGGCTGTATTTGTGCGGGATAAATGCCCAACGACAGGGCGAATTGCCTGAGGAAAGATGGCGGGTTTCCGCCTGGTGGCGGGTTTTGTACAGGGGGGTTGGCGGAAATCCGCCCTCATCAGGTTCAGTAAAGCTGGAAGGTGATCCGGAATATCGCCCCGCCCAACGGCGAATCATCCAGGCTCAGTTCGGCGTCATAGCTGTCGACGATGTCTTTGACAACCGCCAGGCCGATCCCCTGCCCCGGGTGCTGACGGTCCAACCGCTCGCCGCGCTCGAGAATACGCTGACGTTGGTCGGCCGGCACACCCGGCCCGTCATCCTCGATACACACCGTCAGTCGCCCAGGCGCGTCAAGCAGGCTGACCCGCACCTGCCCGAGGCACAGCCGGTAGGCGTTTTCCAGCAGGTTGCCCAGCAATTCCAACAGCGCGCCCTGCTCCATCGGTACCTGCGCCTGGGCTGGCACCTCCAGCTGAACGTCGACGCGCTTGTCGCGGTAGACCTTGGCCAAAGTGCTGCACAGGCTCTCCAACACCGGGAGCAGTTGTACGCTGTGGCGCACCAGGCCGCTCTTGCGCAGGCTGGCGCGTTGCAACTGGTAGTCGATCTGTTGGCTCATACGCTCGATCTGGCTTTGCAGCACGCGCGCCTGATCACGCTCGCTGGCGCGCTGCTGCATGCTTTCTCCGACGCCCTGCAGCACCGCCAGCGGCGTTTTCAGGCTGTGCGCCAGGTCACCCAGCGAGTCGCGGTAGCGCTGGCGCTGCTCGCGCTCGCTGCGCAGCAGGCGGTTGAGCGAGCCGGTCAGGCGCAGCAGTTCACGGGGGTGCTCGTTGCTCAGGCCATCACGTGCGCCGGATTCCACTTCGTCCAGCTCGCGGCTCAATCGCCGCAAAGACCGCAGGCCCCAGGTCAGGCCCGCCCAGAGCAACGTCAACAGAGCCAGCAAAGCCGCGCCGAAACCGAGATAGAGCTTTTCGCGCAGGCCATCGAGGGTCTGCTTGTATTCACGCACCGGTTGCAGGGCAACGATACTGTAGGCGGCGCTCTGGCCGCCGAGCAGTTTGATCTCGACGTCATAGACGAAGAATTCTTCACCATCATCCTGGTGCATGCGGGCGAATTCGTTGCCCCGCCCGTCATAGCGGGGCTGATAGTTGATGTGCTGGTCGGCGGTGGCACGCGAGCGCCAGACCAGCTTGCCGTCGCGGTCGAAGATGTAGCCGAGCAGGCCGGTATACGGCAGGTTGTAGCGTTCGTCCGGCAACAGCGCGGGCATCTGCAACTGGCCGTGTTCGATGCGCGCTGCGGAAATCAGCGTGGTCACGTCCGAGGCCAGGCGCTGCTCGATCGATTCCTGCAGGGCCAGGCTGAAGGCCTTCTGCAGGGCCGGCAGCAGCGCCAGCATGAACAGCACCGCCAGCACCGCCGCCGCGAGCATCAGGCGCAGGCGCAGCGAACGGATCATCGGCAGCGCTCGGTGAACAGGTAGCCGAGGCCGCGCACCGTGTCGATGGGCTTGAAGCCGTGCTCGCCTTCGAGCTTGCGCCGCAAGCGGCCGACCAGCACTTCGATGACGTTGGGGTCACGCTCTTCGTCGCCCGGGTACAGCTGCTCCATCAGGCGTTCCTTGGCCACCACCTGCTGGTGGTGGCGCATGAGGTATTCGAGGATGCGGTACTCGTAAGCGGTCAGCGCCAGTGGCTGCTCGTCGAGGGTCGCCTGCTTGCGGTTGAGGTCAAGCAGCAGCGGGCCTGCGGCGATGGTCGACTGGGTGAAGCCACTGGAGCGGCGCAGCAGCGCATTGAGGCGCGCTTCGAGCTCCTCGAACTGGAAAGGTTTGACCAGGTAATCGTCGGCGCCAGCGGCCAGGCCTTCAACCTTGTCCTGCCAGTTGCCGCGGGCGGTAAGAATGAGAATGGGGAAGCTCTTGGCCTGGCTGCGCAGGCGGCCGATCAGCTCCAGGCCGCTCATGCCGGGCAGGCCCAGGTCGATCACGGCCAGGTCGAAGTGGAATTGTTCGGCCTGGTACAGCGCCTCTTCAGCATCGGCCACGGCTTCGACCACATGGCCGCTTTCGCCCAGGCGCGTGTGGAGGTGGTGCCTTAGCAGGGCTTCGTCCTCGACCACCAGCAGTTTCATTGGGTTCTCCTGTTTCAGTGGTGCTTGTGCCGGCCTCTTCGCGGGGCAAGCCCGAGAGCGGGCTTGCCCCGCGAAGAGGCCGGCACAGATTAACCTGCCCGACTTCAGAACTTGTAGTTCGCCGACAGGTAAGTCTGGGCACTGCTGGTCAAGCGCAGGGTGCCGTCTTTCGGCCCACCGCTCTGCCCCACCTCGGTCGCGGCATTGCTGCGCAGGTAACGGTAGCCCAACTCGACCGAGGCCTTGTCGGTAATGTCCTGGATCACACCTGCCTGCAGGCCGTAGGCATAGCCATAGTCGGTGTCGCGGCTGGCGCCTGGCGAATCCTGGGTCAGTTTGGTCATGCCCAGGCTGCCACCGCCGAACAGCTTGGTGGTGTCGCCCACCGGCAGGAACAGGTCGTAGCTGCCGAGCAGGTTTTCCTGGCGCAGTTTGAGGCCGCTGTGGTCGCCCGAGACATTGTCATAGGTCATGTAGTAGCGACCCTGGTCATTGATCTTGCCCAGGCGCACGCCCCAAGTATCGTCCTTGCCGATGATGCCGTCGGCGTTCAGGTTGTCGGTGTTGCGCTGCAGCAGGCCGGACTTGCGCACCTTGTCGCTGGTCTGGCCGTAGGTGAGGCTGGCGAAGTTGTCGTCGGCTGCCTGGGCGGTGGTCATGCCAGCGGCGCAGACGGCCATGGCGGCAAGCAGGGTGTTGAAGGTTTTCATGGCAGGTTACTCCAGTTGAATGCGCTGTTTGCGTCTGGAAGCTAGAGTAAGCAGGACGCCCTGAACCGCGGCTGAACCCTGGCTGAACCCGGGCTGAACGAACCGTTGGCAAAACAAGGAGTAGTGAACATGCGTGCCCTGCTGGCTTTGACCCTGATGTGCAGCGCCGCTTTTGCCCAGGCGGCAGTAGTGACCCGTGAAATCCCCTACCAGGACGAAGGCGGTAAACGCCTGATCGGCTACTACGCCTACGACGATGCCATAGAGGGCAAACGCCCCGGCATCGTGGTCGTGCATGAATGGTGGGGGCTGAACGACTACGCCAAGCGCCGCGCACGTGACCTCGCGGCCCTGGGCTACAGCGCACTGGCCATCGACATGTATGGTGACGGCAAGCACACCGAACACCCGCAGGATGCCCAGGCGTTCATGGCCGAAGCGATGAAAGACCCGGCGGCTGCCGCCAGGCGCTTCGATGCTGGCCTGGATCTGCTGAAACTACAGCCCTATACCGACAAGAGCAGCCTGGGTGCGGTCGGTTACTGCTTCGGCGGCAAGGTGGTACTGGATGCCGCACGGCGCGGCGCAGACAAGCTCGATGCCGTGGTGAGCTTCCATGGCGCGCTGGCCACACAGACGCCTGCCCAACCCGGCAAGGTGAAGGCCTATGTACTGGTCGAACACGGTGCGGCGGACAGCATGGTCACTGAAGAGCAAGTGACCGCATTCAGGGCTGAGATGGATGCGGCCAAGGTCAACTACCAGTTCGTCAGCATCCCAGGAGCCAAGCATGGCTTCACCAACCCGGATGCCGACCGCCTGAGCCACGCCGGCCATGGCGGCCCGGACATTGGCTATAGCAAGACAGCCGACGAGAGTACGTGGGCAGATATGCAGGCGTTCTTCAAGCAAGTGTTCAAGTAAAATCGCAAGGGCCGCCTTGCGGCCCACTCCCACATCGTCGCAGCGGCTGGCAC
This sequence comes from Pseudomonas sp. NPDC090233, assembly GCF_044772285.1. Taxonomy (NCBI): domain Bacteria; kingdom Pseudomonadati; phylum Pseudomonadota; class Gammaproteobacteria; order Pseudomonadales; family Pseudomonadaceae; genus Pseudomonas; species Pseudomonas sp. NPDC090233. The sequence goes on from NZ_JBIVYQ010000005.1 coordinate 584,731, forward strand.
AATAGCCGCCATGAACAGACTGCCCTCCTGTTGTGACCCGCTTCAGCACCACTGGCCCCTGCCCCGCCCGTTGCCCGGCGCGGTACTGGTCAGTTGCGCCTTCGATCCCGGCCGGCTGGCGCTCGACGACTTCCAGCGCGCCGGCATCGCCTCCAGCGCCAGCCTGCAACGCTCGGTAGCCAAGCGCCAGGCCGAGTACCTGGCTGGCCGCGTCTGCGCCCGCGCCGCACTGCAACGCCTGGACGGCCGCGACTACGTGCCCGGCACCCATGAAGACCGCTCACCGATCTGGCCTGCCGATATCCATGGTTCGATCACCCACGGCAAGGGCTGGGCCGCTGCCGTGGTTGCAACAGAAAGTAGCTGTCGCGGCCTGGGCCTGGACCAGGAAACGCTACTTGACGCGGAACGCGCCGAACGCCTGATGGGCGAAATCCTCACGCCGTCGGAACTCGACCGCCTGGATCGCAGCCAGCTGGCCCTGGCGGTCACACTCACGTTCTCGCTCAAGGAAAGCCTGTTCAAGACCCTCTACCCGCTGACCCATCAGCGCTTTTACTTCGAGCACGCCGAAGTACTGCACTGGTCGGTCGATGGCCTGGCGCGCCTGCGCCTGCTCACCGACCTGTCGGCCGAATGGCGTCACGGCGTCGAGCTGCAAGGCCAGTTCTGTGTCCAGGATGGCCACTTGCTCAGCCTGGTCAGCGTTTAGGCGCTACAGCGGCGCCTGCTCGCGTGGCCAGCTCAGGCTGAAGCAGGCACCACCCAGCGCTTCGCTGCGCCCCACCGTGGCTCGGCCCGCGTGCCAGTAGATGATCCGCCGCACGATCGACAAGCCCAGCCCATGCCCGCCCGAGGCCCGTGTGCGGCTGTCGTCCAGGCGTGTGAAGGGCGTGAAGATGCGGTCCCAGTAACCTTCGGGAATCCCCGGCCCGTCATCTTCCACATCGATACGGCAGCGCTGCTGACCCAACTGGTAGCTCAGCCGTACCTCAGCCCCAGCATGACGCAAGGCATTACCGACCAGGTTCTGCAAGGCGCGGTGCAGGTAGCGAGGCTCGGCTTCGACCCAGGCGTCTTCGCCGTCCTGCAGCTGACAGGCGCCGCGCACCAGCCGAACCTGGGCGTTGAGCGGTGCCAGCTCCTCGATCACCCGGTCGAGCAAGGCATCCAGGTCGACGCGCTGGAATTTTAACGCTGGCGCGCCCTGTTCGAGGCGGGCGTAGGTCAACATCTCGTCGACCAGCTTGTCCAGGTCCTGGATGTCCCCGTCCATGCCGGCCAGGTGCTTGGCCCGGGCGTGGTCGGTCGTCGCACTTTCGATCATTTCCAGGCCAAAACGCAGACGCGCCACCGGCGTACGCAGCTCGTGGGAAACCGCCCGCACCAACTCGCGCTGCATGTTCAACGAGCGCTGCAGGTGTTCGGCCATGCCATTGAATGCCGCCGCCAACCGCCCCACCGAGTCGGCATCACCGGCGGGGACGCGGGTTTCCAGGCTGCCCTGGGCGATGCGCGTGGCAGCGACCTCCAACCCTGACACTCGCCGCTCCAACTGGCGCACCAGCAGGTACACCACCAGGCCGATCAGGCACAGACCGAGAAAGGCGATCAACACCAGCAACTGCGGCGGATACGGGTTGAGCTGGTACAGCGGGCCGATCTCCAGCACCCAGGGTGAGCCCGGCACGCCAGCGAACACGCGTATCGAGTCGCCATCTTTGCCCAGCGCCATGACCGTATCGCCCTCCTCTACCCGCCTGCGCTGGTCATCGTCCAGACCAACCCGTTCCAGGCGCTGCAAGGCAACGCCGAAACCGAAACCCTTGCTCTGTTTCAAGTCCGCCAGGCGCTGCTGCTGCTCGGTCACGGGATAGCGCACCAGTTCATCGGTCAACAAATACAGGGTGGCGCGCGCCAGCTGCTCGCTGACCTGCTTGACCTCAGCCACCAGCAGCAGGTCCTCCTGGCCGACCTTGCGCAACACCTGCGCGGCATGCGGCCCGGTCTTCTCCACCACCACCAGGGCGCGATACAAACGCGCGCGCTGGCCGCCGTCGAGGGTGCGCGCCGACATCGGTTGCAAGTCCAGCGGCACGCCGAGCAGGCGCTCCCACATCAGTAACGAGCGCTTGCGTTCGGTTTCATTCTGTTGCGCCAGGTTGTCGGCCATCAGGCTGAAGGTGCCCTGGGCCAGGCGCTCGCGGTGCTGGGCGGCGCGGACTTCGTTGACCAGGTGCAGGCTGAGCACACCGAGCAGGGCCACCAGCACCAGTACGGCGAGCATGCCGCCGTAGATACGCAGGAAGATCGAGTTGTTCATGGCGCATCGCCGACGAACAGATAGCCCTTGCTACGCAGGGTCTTGATCAGCCGGGGGTGGATCGGGTCGTCACCGATCTTGGGGCGGATCTTGGATATCCGCACGTCGATGGAGCGATCCTGGCCGTCGTAGCCGACCCCACGCAGCGCGGTGAAGATCTGCTCGCGCGAAAGCACCCGCCCAGCGTTGCTGGCCAGCAGCCAGAGCAAGTCGAACTCGGCGCCGGTCAGGTCGATCAGTTGCTCGCCGAGCCTGGCTTCGCGCAATCGGTTGTCGATGCTCAGCGTGCCGAAGGCCAGCGCCTGGCGCTTGCCTTGCACCGGTTCGCTGCGCCGCAACAGGGCCTGGATGCGCGCCAGCAGCAGGCGCGGGCGCACGGGCTTGCACACGTAATCGTCGGCGCCCAGGTCCAGGCCCTGGACCTGGTCAAGCTCATCGCTGCGGGCGGTGAGCATGAGGATGGCACCGGCATATTGGCCGCGCACACGGCGGCAGATGCTCAGGCCGTCTTCGCCGGGCAGCATCAGGTCGAGGATCACCAGGTCCGGCTGGCTGTCGACGATGCGCCGGGCGGCGCGGGCGCCATCGCCCTCCACGGCGACCTCGAAGCCATTGGCCTGCAGGTATTCGGCAGTCAGCTCGGCGAGACGCTGGTCGTCTTCGACGATGAGGACGCGGGGGGTCGGTTGATCCATGGCCTTTGCCTTTTGTTGTTCTCGGGTGTAGGGCGATCGATTATCTGCGCCCTTGAGATCGAGCGCCGCCCGCGCGGCGCATCGCGGATGAATCCGCTCCTACATTTGTTGCAACGTACCATGGCCTGACAGGCCATAGTTGCCAGCCCTGTTGGCACGACGCACTATTTCGGCTGGCGCTACCGCCGCCCCACAAGGCTTAAGCCATGCGCCAAGGCGAACAACCATGGCCTCACAGGCATAGGCACGTTGCAACAAATGTAGGAGCGGCTTTAGCCGCGATGCGCCGCGCGGGCGGCGCTCGATCTCAAGAACACCGACAGCTCAGTGACATGCGCCTGATAGCCGCGGAAATTTTGTGCAAACCTCTTGGTACAAGGCCTACAGCGATTACCCACTATTCACTCACAAAGTACGCACAAGTTATCCACAGGCGTTCGTCTTGCAAAGACCCCTGTACCGCATTATCTTGTATCCCCAGCGCAGCGAACCACTAGATGTTGGGTTTATCCCGAAAACGCCAACACCACTGTGAGCAGAAATTCAAGCGATTTTTCTGGCAGAACTTTACGTGGTTTCATCAGCCAAACCGCTCCAGCGGAAGCAGTGAGAGCAACAGCTTTGGTCCAGCACCAACAGCATTTGACTTCGGCCAGGGAGCGGCAAGCTATTGCCCCTTATTCCTGAGTCTGTCCCGAAGTCGGTACGCCCGAGCGGGCGGATGCGCACGCATACCGCATCCCCGCCCGGGCCATCGAGCAAGTGGACGGAACGGTGGGCGCCCAAAAGGCGCCTGAACAATATAGAAACTGTGGAGACACCCACCCATGCAAACCGACACAACTCGCGAGAACCCGCAGGCCCAGGCGCCGCAGGCCGCCGATTCCAACCAGGATCTGGCTGCTACCGCCCCGGGTCAACTGCGCGTGATCAAGCGCAACGGCACTGTCGTCCCCTACACCGACGACAAGATCACCGTGGCCATCACCAAGGCGTTCCTCGCAGTTGAAGGCGGCACCGCCGCTGCCTCGTCGCGCATCCACGACACCGTCGCGCGCCTGACCGAGCAGGTCACCGCCACGTTCAAGCGTCGCATGCCATCGGGTGGCACCATCCACATCGAAGAAATCCAGGACCAGGTCGAACTGGCCCTGATGCGTGCCGGCGAGCAGAAAGTCGCCCGTGACTACGTGATCTACCGCGACCAGCGCGCGAAAGAGCGCGCTACCCGCGCCAACACCGACACCGTGGTCGAGCCGCACCCAAGCATCCGCATCACCCTGGCCGACGGCAGCCTGGCGCCGCTCGACATGGCGCGCCTGAACACCATCATCAGCGAAGCCTGCGAAGGCCTGGCCGAAGTCGATGGCGACCTGATCCAGCGTGAAACCCTGAAGAACCTGTACGACGGCGTGGCCATCAAGGACGTCAACACCGCCCTGGTGATGACCGCCCGTACCCTGGTCGAGCGCGAGCCTAACTACTCGTTCGTCACCGCCCGCCTGCTGATGGACACCCTGCGCGCCGAAGGCCTGGGCTTCCTCGAAGTGGCCGACAGCGCCACCCACCACGAGATGGCCGAGCTGTACGCCAAGGCCCTGCCGGCCTACGTCGCCAAGGGTGTCGAGTTTGAACTGCTGAACCCTGCCCTGGCCGACTTCGACCTGGAAAAACTGGGCAAGGCGATCAACCACGAGCGCGACCAGCAATTCACCTACCTGGGCCTGCAGACCCTGTACGACCGCTACTTCATCCACAAGGATGGCGTGCGTTTCGAGCTGCCGCAGGTGTTCTTCATGCGTGTGGCCATGGGCCTGGCGCTGGAAGAGAAAGACAAAGAAGCCCGCGCGATCGAGTTCTACAACCTGTTGTCGTCCTTCGACTACATGGCGTCGACCCCGACCCTGTTCAACGCCGGCACCCTGCGCCCGCAGCTGTCGAGCTGCTACCTGACCACCGTGCCGGACGACCTGTCGGGCATCTACCACGCGATCCACGACAACGCCATGCTGTCGAAATTCGCCGGTGGCCTGGGCAACGACTGGACCCCTGTGCGTGCACTGGGCTCCTACATCAAGGGTACCAACGGTAAATCCCAGGGCGTCGTGCCTTTCCTGAAAGTGGTCAACGACACTGCCGTTGCCGTGAACCAGGGTGGCAAGCGCAAAGGCGCTGTGTGTGCCTACCTGGAAACCTGGCACCTGGACATTGAAGAATTCATCGAGCTGCGCAAGAACACCGGCGATGACCGCCGTCGTACCCACGACATGAACACCGCCAACTGGATCCCTGACCTGTTCATGAAGCGCGTCTTCGATGACGGAAAGTGGACCCTGTTCTCGCCGTCGGAAGTGCCAGACCTGCACGACCTGACCGGCAAGGCCTTCGAAGAGCGCTACGAGTACTACGAAGCCCTGACCGAGTACAACAAGATCAAGGTGTTCAAGACCATCCAGGCCAAAGACCTGTGGCGCAAGATGCTGTCGATGTTGTTCGAGACCGGCCACCCGTGGCTGACCTTCAAGGACCCGTGCAACCTGCGTTCGCCGCAGCAGCACGTGGGCGTGGTCCACAGCTCGAACCTGTGCACCGAGATCACCCTGAACACCAACAAGGACGAGATCGCGGTCTGCAACCTTGGCTCGATCAACCTGCCGAACCACATCGTCGATGGCAAGCTGGACACCGCCAAGCTGCAACGCACCGTGAACACCGCCGTGCGCATGCTCGACAACGTGATCGACATCAACTACTACTCGGTGCCGCAAGCGCGTAACTCGAACTTCAAGCACCGCCCGGTCGGCCTCGGCATCATGGGCTTCCAGGACGCGCTGTACCTGCAGCACATCCCGTACGGCTCCGACGCTGCCGTCGAGTTCGCCGACAAGTCGATGGAAGCGGTCAGCTACTTCGCCATCCAGGCCTCGTGTGACCTGGCCGACGAGCGCGGCGCCTACGAGACCTTCCAGGGTTCGCTGTGGTCCAAAGGCATCCTGCCGCTGGATTCGCAACAGATCCTGATCGAAGCCCGTGGCCAGAAGTACATCGACGTCGACCTGAACGAGTCGCTGGACTGGGCGCCGGTCCGTGCCCGCGTGCAGAAAGGTATTCGTAACTCGAACATCATGGCCATCGCGCCGACCGCGACCATCGCCAACATCACCGGCGTGTCGCAGTCCATCGAGCCGACCTATCAGAACCTGTACGTGAAATCGAACCTGTCGGGCGAGTTCACCGTGATCAACCCGTACCTGGTGCGCGACCTGAAGGCCCGCGGCCTGTGGGACTCGGTCATGATCAACGACCTGAAGTACTACGACGGTTCGGTACAGCAGATCGAGCGTATCCCGCAAGAGCTGAAAGACCTGTACGCCACCGCGTTCGAAGTCGAGACCAAGTGGATCGTCGATGCCGCCTCGCGTCGCCAGAAGTGGATCGACCAGGCTCAGTCGCTGAACCTGTACATCGCCGGCGCTTCGGGCAAGAAGCTCGACGTGACCTACCGCATGGCCTGGTACCGTGGACTGAAAACCACTTACTACCTCCGTGCCCTGGCCGCGACCAGCACCGAGAAGTCGACCATCAACACCGGCAAGCTCAACGCCGTTTCCAGCGGCGGCGACAGCGCCCCGGTCCAGGCAGCGGGCCCAGCCCCAGTGCCGAAGGCCTGCGCGATCGACGAGCCTGACTGCGAAGCCTGCCAGTAAGGCCTGATGCCGCAAAAGGGGTGCCCTCGGGTGCCCCTTTGCGGCATTTTTGTATCCGCGCCCTGAGAAATCTTGCCCTTTGCCCACCGCCCCCGCGGCTCGGTACAAAGGCAGGACCTCTCTATAAGGATGTACCTCATGGCGCGGAAGAAAGTGATCACTCGCAAGATTGGCCGCAATGCGGAAAACGGGCGTTTCACCTCTGTGGAAGAGGCCCGCAAGCACCCCAAGACCCATGTGGTCGAAACGGTGCGCAAACAGTGCAATCCGTGACTGACTGAACGGGCCCCATTGCCGGCACGCCTGCGATGGGGCTCGCACACAAAACACAACATGCTGTGCTTTGAAATTTAATCTGGCACAACATATAGGTTGGCGCTACACTTTCCCCCGTAGCATCCTGCGGTCGAAAAATTACCCTCGTCCGCAAGACATGCGCCCCGATCGGAAGCGATTTCCGGTATACTGCGCCCCCTCTGAAAAGGGCACCCATTCAAGTCCCTGGCCCCTCACCGAGGCTGGCCAGGCACAAACCCGGATGTAACGAGAGTCAACCTCTCGAGTTGACCATTTGCCCATTGGCCGTGCGTCAGGCATCACATTCTTAAAATCCAACCGGTTGCCCCAGGGCGACCCTCAAGCAGGAGCCAAACCATGCTGAGCTGGGACGAATTCGATAACGAAGACGGCGAAGTAGCCGCCAAAGGCAACACCCCTGCACAGGCCAACGCCACCGCCGCCCTCGACAAGCTCGACAGTGCCGGCGGTGCCGCCGCCGTGGAAGCCCGTGCCGTCGTCGCCACCGATTCCGAAGCGGTGAAGCGTGCCAAAGCCTCGCTGAACGACCTCGACATCGCCGAGGGCCTGGCCGAGCTGGAAGGTTCCTCGGCGCGCGTCGCCGTTGACGAAAAACGCATGATCAACTGCCGCGCCGACCTCAACCAGCTGGTGCCATTCAAGTACGACTGGGCCTGGCAGAAGTACCTCGACGGCTGCGCCAACCACTGGATGCCGCAAGAGGTCAACATGACCGCCGACATCGCCCTGTGGAAGAGCCAGGACGGCCTGACCGAAGACGAACGCCGCATCGTCATGCGCAACCTCGGCTTCTTCTCCACCGCCGACTCGCTGGTCGCCAACAACCTGGCCCTGGCCGTGTACCGCCTGATCACCAACCCGGAGTGCCGCCAGTACATCCTGCGCCAGGCCTTCGACGAGGCGATCCACACCCACGCCTACCAGTACTGCATCGAGTCGCTGGGCATGGATGAAGGCGAGATCTTCAACATGTACCACGAGATCCCATCGGTCGCGAAGAAAGCCGCCTGGGGCCTGAAGTACACCCGCGCCATCTCCGACCCGGAATTCAACACCGGCACCGTCGAAACCGACAAAGAGCTGCTGCGCAACCTGATCGCCTACTACTGCGTACTGGAAGGCATCTTCTTCTACTGCGGCTTCACCCAGATCCTCTCCATGGGCCGCCGCAACAAGATGACCGGCGTTGCCGAGCAGTTCCAGTACATCCTGCGTGACGAGTCGATGCACCTGAACTTCGGTATCGACGTGATCAACCAGATCAAGATCGAGAACCCGCACCTGTGGGATGCGGCGATGAAGGAAGAAGCGACCCAGATGATCCTGCAAGGGACCCAGCTGGAGATCGAATACGCCCGTGACACCATGCCGCGCGGCGTACTGGGCATGAACGCGGCGATGATGGAGGACTACCTCAAGTTCATCGCCAACCGTCGCCTGACTCAGATTGGTCTGAAGGAAGAGTACCCGGGGACTACCAACCCGTTCCCTTGGATGAGCGAGATCATGGACTTGAAGAAGGAGAAGAACTTCTTTGAGACGCGGGTGATTGAGTATCAGACGGGTGGGGCGTTGAGCTGGGATTAATCGTCCGGGCTGATTATTGAGAAGGCTGCCGAATGGCAGCCTTTTTTATTGGCTCGAATAGCGTGATAACCCCAATGGATGACACAGGCTTCGCCTGTGTTCGCGGGCAAGCCCTCTCCCACAGAAGACCGCGCAGGCCTCTCAAATTTGGGCACGATATTGCTACCACAGGGATTGCGTTGATTTGAATTTTGGGCGAGACAGTTACTACTGCAGTGAGCGCCCTGGGACGAACAGATAGAGGCCCCGCCCACGCCGACAAGGGGGTACGGCACAACCTGTTGCCTTGTGCCGGGACTGGACTTGCCAGTCTACGTGGTCGAGGGCGAGGCCTTGAGCAAGTATAGAGTGCATTTCTGGGAACGCCATCCAAGACACTCACGCAAATTCAGCCAGTACCGACTTTAGTCGTAGTATGTCCAAAACATCTGAAAGAGGCCCGAGCTAGAGCGCCTGCTGGTTGAAACGTTTGAAGTCCTAGGCGGTATCTTACTTTCCATGCCCCAGCAAGCGTTGACATCCCCTTCAGTGCTTGCTAAAAATCGCCAAAGTTGTACGACAACACATAACAAAAACAACAATCAGCGGACGAGTCCCCATGTCGACATCCATCACGCCATACCCACGCCTTTCACTTCCTCTCGTTTCAGCACCCACGGCCACCTAACGCCGTAGCCCTGTTTCACCCTCCCCGGCCCTGACCGGCCCATTACCCACCCGCCCCTGCCGCAGGCCGCTTTCGCGTGCCCGGTGGACGGGCAGCCACACCCTTTTGTGGAGCACAACAATAATGAAAATCTGCCAAAGAACCCTGCCCTTCGCGCTGTTCGGCGCCGGCCTGCTCGGCGCTGTACCGGGCACAACCCTGGCCGAGGGTTTCGTCGAAGACAGCAAGGCCACCCTGGGCCTGCGCAACTTCTACATCAACCGCAATTTCACCAACCCTGCCAACCCGCAGAGCAAAGCCGAAGAGTGGACGCAGAGCTTCATCCTCGATGCCCGCTCAGGCTTTACCCAAGGCCCGGTCGGCTTTGGCGTGGACGTGCTGGGGCTGTGGTCGGTGAAGCTCGACGGCGGTGGCGGCACCTATGGCACGGCGCTGCTGCCGAGGCATGACGATGGGCGGCCGGCGGATGATTACGGGCGCCTGGCGGTGGCAGGCAAGGCGCGGATCTCCAAGACCGAACTGAAGATCGGCGAGTGGATGCCGGTGCTGCCGATCCTGCGCTCCGACGATGGTCGCTCGCTGCCGCAGACCTTCCGTGGTGGGCAGGTAACGTCCAATGAGATCGCCGGGCTGACGCTGTATGGCGGGCAGTTCCGCGGCAACAGCCCGCGCAACGACGCAAGCATGGACGACATGAGCTACGGCGGAGCGCTGTCGGACCGCTTCAACTTCGTCGGCGGCGAATACAAGTTCAACCAGGATCGCACCCTGGTTGGGCTGTGGAATGCCGAGCTCAAGGACGTCTACGAACAGCAGTACCTGCAGCTGAGCCACAGCCAGCCAGTGGGCAGCTGGACCTTCGGCGCCAACCTGGGCTACTTCAACGGTGGCGAAGACGGCGCCGAGCGGGCCGGCAAGCTGGACAACAAGACCTACTCGGGGATGTTCTCGGCCCGGTATGGCGGCAGCACGTTCTGGGTGGGCCTGCAGAAGGTCGATGGCGATACCTGGATGCGGGTCAACGGCACCAGTGGCGGGACCTTGGCCAACGACAGTTACAACTCCAGTTTCGACAACGCCAACGAACGCTCGTGGCAGGTACGGCATGACTTCAACTTCGTCACGCTCGGCGTGCCGGGGCTGACCGTGATGAACCGCTATATCAGCGGCCAGGACGTCCATACCGGGGCGGTGACCGATGGCAAGGAATGGGTGCGTGAGTCGGAGCTGGCCTATGTGATCCAGAGCGGCCCGTTCAAGGACTTGAGCGTGAAGTGGCGCAATTCCTCGATTCGGCGGGATTACAGCAACAACGAGTTCGATGAGAACCGGCTGATTTTCAACTATCCGTTGTCGCTTCTGTAATCAGCGGATTTTGTCACCAGGCAGTGACGAAATGCACCGCCCACGACATTGACAGGTGTGTAAACCACTGCCGATAATCCAGCGCAGTCATACGACAACCTACAACAAAACACAACAATGAGATTGCCATGACTATCACCCTCTTCAAGCGCCTGCTGCTCACCGGAGCAGCAGGCGGCCTGGGCCAAGTCCTTCGTCAACGCCTGAGTGGTTGCGCCGAAGTGCTGCGCCTTTCCGACATCGCCCCCATGGCCCCCGCTGCTGGGCCCCATGAAGAAGTCACCCCCTGCGACCTCGCCGACAAGGCTGCAGTCCATGCGCTGGTCGAAGGCGTCGATGCGATCGTCCACTTCGGCGGCGTGTCCACCGAGCATGCCTTCGAAGACATTCTCGGCCCCAACATCTGCGGTGTGTTCCATATCTACGAGGCCGCGCGCAAGCACGGGGTCAAGCGGATCATCTTCGCCAGCTCCAACCACGTAATCGGCTTCTACCGCCAGGACCAGCGCATCGACGCCCACGCCCAGCGCCGGCCCGACAGCTACTACGGCTTGTCAAAGTGCTACGGCGAGGATGTCGCCAGCTTCTACTTCGACCGTTACGGCATCGAGACCGTCAGCATCCGCATCGGCTCGTCGTTCCCGCAGCCGCAGAACCCACGGATGCTCTGCACCTGGCTGAGCTACGACGACCTTACCCAGCTGATCGAGCGCGGGCTGTTCACGCCTGACGTCGGCCACACCGTGGTTTACGGCGCGTCGGACAACCGCACGGTGTGGTGGGACAACCGCCATGCCGAGCACCTGGGTTACCAGCCTAAAGACACCTCCGAGGTGTTCCGCGAAGCCGTGGAAGCGCAACCGGCGCCAGCCGCCAACGACCCGAGCATGGTTTACCAGGGCGGCGCCTTTGTCGCCGCCGGGCCGTTCGACTGACCTCAAACGCTTTGCCAGGAGGCTCCAGCATGCACTGCGAACTGATTGTCGATGCCCGTAACGGCACCGGCGAAAGCCCCGTGTGGCACCCCGAAGAGCAGGCCCTGTACTGGGTCGATATCCCCGCCCGGCAACTGCACCGCTGGCAGGATGGCGCGCACCAGGTCTGGCAAGGCGAAGAGATGATCGCCTGCATCGCTCGTACCCGCCAGGGCTGGGTAGCAGGAATGGAAAGCGGCATCTTCCAGCTGCAGGCCAAGCCCGACGGCACGCTCGACAGCCGGCTGGTGTGTGGCGTCGAGCACGCTGAACCAGGCATGCGTTTCAACGATGGACGATGCGACCGCCAGGGCCGCTTCTGGGCCGGCAGTATGCTGAAGGACATGCAGCAAGGCGCCCACGTCGGCGCGCTGTACCGGGTCGATGGCGAAGGCGCGCTGCACCAGCAACTGAAAGAAATGATCGTGCCCAATGGCCTGGCCTTCAGCCCGGACGGCACGCGCATGTACCTGTCCGACTCGCACCCCAACGTGCAGAAAATCTGGGTGTTCGACTACGACATCGACAGCGGCACGCCGTACAACCAGCGGCTGTTCGTCGACATGCGGGCCTTCCCCGGCCGCCCGGACGGCGCTGCCATCGACCAGGACGGCTGCTACTGGATCTGCGGCAATGACGCCGGCCAGGTGCACCGCTTCACCCCGGACGGGCGCCTCGACCGCTCACTCAACGTACCGGTGAAAAAGCCCGCCATGTGCGCGTTTGGAGGCGCCCAGCTGGACACCCTGTTCGTCACCTCGATCCGCCCTGCGGGCGTCGACCTCAGCGACCAACCCATGGCCGGCGGGGTATTTGCCTTCGAGCTTGGCGTCAAAGGCCTGGAGGAACCTGCCTGGCGGGGCTGAACACACACTGCCGTACCTGCACCGACACGACCGAAACCAGATAATAAAAAACACGGAGTTTCATCATGACGTTCAAACGCAAGCTGCTTCTTGCCACACTCCCGTTCGCCTTCAGCCTGTCCCTGCCGGCCCACGCGCTGGACATCAAGTTCGCCGAGATTCACCCGGCCGGCTACCCGACCGTGGTCGCCGAACAGAACATGGGCAAGAAGCTCGAAGCCGCCAGCAATGGCGAAATCACCTTCAAGATGTTCGCCGGTGGCGTGCTCGGCTCGGAAAAGGAAGTCATCGAGCAGGCGCAGATCGGCGCCGTGCAGATGACCCGCGTGAGCTTGGGGATAGTCGGCCCGGTGGTGCCGGATGTGAACGTGTTCAACATGCCGTTCGTGTTCCGCGACCATGAGCACATGCGCAAGATCATAGACGGCGACATCGGCCAGGAGATCCTCGACAAGATCACCAATTCCGAATTCAACCTTGTGGCCCTGGCCTGGATGGACGGCGGCTCGCGCAGCCTCTACACCAAGAAACCGGTGCGCAGCCTGGAAGACCTCAAGGGCATGAAGATCCGCGTGCAGGGCAACCCGCTGTTCATCGACATGATGAACGCCATGGGCGGCAACGGCATCGCCATGGACACCGGTGAGATCTTCAGCGCCCTGCAAACCGGGGTGATCGACGGGGCCGAGAACAATCCGCCGACCCTGCTCGAACACAACCACTTCCAGAGCGCCAAGTACTACACCCTTACCGGTCACCTGATCCTGCCTGAGCCGGTGGTGATGTCCAAGACCACCTGGGAAAAGCTCACCCCCGAGCAGCAGGTGCTGGTGAAAAAGGTCGCTCGCGAAGCGCAGATGGAAGAACGCGCGCTGTGGGACGCCAAGTCCGCCGCCAGTGAAGAGAAGCTCAAGGCCGCGGGCGTTGAGTTCATCACCGTCGACAAGAAACCGTTCTATGACGCCACCGCCTCGGTGCGCGAAAAGTACGGTGCGCAGTATGCCGACCTGATGAAGCGTATCGACGCGGTCCAGTAACCCCGCCCCTTCCAAGATGACCTCGGCAGTGCGACGCCCGTCGCCCTGCCGCTTTGGTGATGCCTATGAAAACGCTTTTCCTGCGCGTCAACGATACGCTGTACCGCGGCTGTATCTGGGTCGCCGGCCTGTCGATCCTGGCCATGTCGCTGATCATCCCCTGGGGCATCTTTGCCCGTTACGTGCTCGGCACCGGCTCCAGCTGGCCGGAACCGGTATCGATCCTGCTGATGGTCCTGTTCACCTTCGTCGGCGCCGCCGCCAGCTACCGCGCCGGCGCGCACATGGCGGTCGCGATGATCACCGACCGTTTGCCACCGCTTCAGCGCCAGCTGGTCGGGCTGCTGGTGCAGGTGCTGATGATTTTGGTGTGCGTGTTCATGACCTGGTACGGCACCAAGCTGTGCATCACCACCTGGAACCAGTACATGGCCTCGCTGCCGAGCGTACGGGTGGGCATGAGCTACGCGCCGATCCCGGTCGGCGGCGTGCTGACCCTGATTTTCGTGCTGGAAAAACTCCTGCTGGGCGATCAGAGCCAGCGCAAGGTAGTGCGCTTCGACTTGATCGAAGAAAACGAAGGAGCTGCGTAAATGGATGCGTTCATTCTGTTGGGCAGCTTCATCGTGCTCATCCTCATCGGCATGCCGGTGGCCTATGCGCTGGGCCTGTCGGCGCTGATCGGCGCCTGGTACATCGACATCCCGCTGCAAGCGATGATGATCCAGGTGGCCAGTGGGGTTAACAAGTTCTCGCTGCTGGCGATTCCGTTCTTCGTGCTGGCCGGGGCGATCATGGCCGAGGGCGGTATGTCGCGGCGGCTGGTGGCGTTTGCCGGGGTGCTGGTGGGCTTCGTGCGCGGCGGGCTGTCGCTGGTCAACATCATGGCCTCGACCTTCTTCGGCGCGATTTCCGGCTCGTCGGTGGCCGACACCGCGTCGGTGGGTTCGGTGCTGATCCCGGAAATGGAGCGCAAGGGCTACCCGCGCGAGTTCTCCACGGCGGTGACCGTCAGCGGCTCGGTGCAGGCACTGCTGACCCCGCCCAGCCACAACTCGGTGCTGTACTCGCTGGCGGCGGGGGGCACGGTGTCGATTGCCTCGCTGTTCATGGCCGGGGTGATGCCCGGGCTGCTGCTGAGCGCGGTGATGATGGGGCTGTGCCTGATCTTCGCGAAGAAGCGCGACTACCCCAAGGGCGAGGTGATCCCGCTGCGCCAGGCGCTGAAGATCGCCGGTGAGGCGCTGTGGGGGCTGATGGCCATGGTGATCATCCTCGGTGGCATTCTCTCGGGCGTGTTCACTGCCACCGAGTCGGCCGCAGTGGCGGTGGTGTGGTCGTTCTTCGTGACCATGTTCGTCTACCGCGACTACAAGTGGCGCGACCTGCCCAAACTGATGCACCGCACCGTGCGTACCATCTCGATCGTGATGATCCTGATCGGCTTCGCCGCCAGCTTCGGCTATGTGATGACGCTGATGCAGATCCCGTCGAAGATCACCACAGCGTTCCTGACCCTGTCGGATAACCGCTACGTGATCCTCATGTGCATCAACTTCATGCTCCTGTTGCTGGGCACGGTGATGGACATGGCGCCGCTGATCCTGATCCTCACGCCGATCCTGCTGCCGGTGATCACCGGCATCGGTGTGGATCCTGTGCACTTCGGCATGATCATGCTGGTCAACCTCGGCATCGGGCTGATCACACCACCGGTGGGTGCGGTGCTGTTCGTCGGGTCGGCGGTCGGCAAGGTGAGCATCGAAAGCACGGTGAAGGCGCTGCTGCCGTTCTACCTGGCGCTGTTCCTGGTGCTGATGGCAGTGACCTACATCCCGGCGATTTCGCTGTGGCTGCCGAGTGTGGTGTTGTAAGTCGCATCATTTGGGGCCGCTTCGCGGGGCAAGCCCGCTCCCACAGCTTGCAAGTACAGCGCTGATCCTGTGGGAGCGGCTTTAGCCGCGAAGCAAGCGCCGCGGTGGATGGCACCGGCTTCGCCGGTGTTCGCGGCTGAAGCCGCTCCCACCGCGGTTGGTACCTGTGTGCGGGCTTGCCCCGCTGGCTCACCTGCAAATGGATCATGCAAATGGCTGTCGCTATTCCTCTCTTTCCGCGCAAGCTGGCAGTCGCGCTACTGGCCCTGCTGGCCTGCTCGTTCGCCGGCAACCACATCGCCGCACGCATTGCCTTCGATGATGACACCGGTGTGCTGCTGGCCATTCTCTGTCGCTCTGGCATCACTTTCCTGGTGCTGGCCAGCCTGGTGCTGTGGCAGCGCCAGCCGCTGAGCCTGCCGAGCGGCGCGCGGCGCTGGCAACTGCTGCTGGGCCTGCTGATCGCTACCCAGAGCCTGTGCCTGTATTCGGCGGTGGCGCGCATACCGGTGGCCCTGGCGCTGCTGGTCGGCAACACCTTCCCGATGCTGCTGGCCCTGCTGACCTGGGCGCTCGGCGGCACGCGCCCGACCGGCCGAACCCTGCTGTTCATGGGCCTGATCCTGTGTGGCCTGGTCCTGGCACTGGACGTGCCGGCACACCTGGCCGGCAGTGGCGAGGCCAACCCGCTGTGGCTGCTGGGCGTGAGCCTGGCGTTCTGCGCGGCCTGCGTATTCGCCTGCGCACTGTGGATCACCGATCACAAACTGGCCGCCGTGCGCGGCCCGGTGCGCAGCCTGCTGACCTTGCTGATCGTGTTCACCAGCATGCTGGTGGCCGGGGCCAGCGGCGTGATGCCGTCCGGCTTGGCGTTGCCCGCCAGTGGCAACGGCTGGGCGGCACTGGCCAGCCTGGTCGTGCTGTATGGCGTGGCCTTTACCTTGCTGTTCGTCTGCGTGCCACGGCTGAACATGGCGCAGAACGCGCCGGTGATGAACGTCGAACCGATCGCTACGCTGCTGCTGGGCTGGGCGCTGCTTGACCAACAGCTCAGTGGCGTGCAGCTGTTGGGCGGTGCCGTAGTGGTGTGCGGCATCGTGCTGCTTACCTATCGGAGGTCTTGATGACGGTGCCACTGTTACACCTGCAAGACCGCCTGACCCGCCTGAGCATTGCGCCTGGCCTGGGCGCCAGCCTGGCCAACTGGCAAGTCACGGCGACCGGCCAGGCACTGCTGCGGCATGCCGACGAGGCTGCGCTGGGCAGCGGCAGTCCCAGGCGGCTGGGGTGCTATCCACTGGTCCCTTGGTCGAATCGAATTGCCGAAGGCGGTTTCGCCTGCCCGTCTGGCTGGCTGGCGTTGCCGCCCAACACCGATCATGACGCCTATCCGATCCATGGCAGCGCCTGGCAACAGGCCTGGCAGGTCGAACACCACAGTGAACGACGCGCGCGATTGCACCTGGATAGCAAGGTGCCGTTCGCCTATCGGGCCACGCTCGATGTGCACCTGCATGAAGGTCGCCTGCGCCTCGACCTGCATGTCGTCCATCTGGATGAGCGGGCCGTGTGGCATGGGCTGGGCCTGCATCCGTACTTCCCACGCTACCCCGACACGCAGTTGCAGGTAACCGCGCAACAGGTATGGCTGGGCGAGCACGGGCAGCTGCCGTCGCGCCAAGCTGCGATCCCTGCAGGCTGGCGTTTCGATACCTTGCGCGAACTGCCTGGTGGCGCCGTCGATCATGCCTTCAGCGGCTGGGCAGGCGAATGCGTCATCGAGCAGCCGAGTGCCGGGTATCGGCTTGAGTGCACTGCCAGCGGTGCGGAATACTTCCTGCTGTACTGCCCGCCGGGGCAGCCGTTCTTCTGTTTCGAGCCGGTCAGCCACCCGGTCAATGCGCATCATTTGCCAGGGCGGCCGGGGTTGCGCTTATTGCAGCAGGGGGAGGAACTGAACCTGGGCTTCAGCCTGCAATACGCAGCGACTCAGTCCAATTGATGACTGCGTAGCTGCTGCGCCAGCAGATCGACGAACGAGCGTACCTTGGCCGAACCGTATTTGCTCTCCCGGTGCAACACGTGGATCGGCCACGGCGCCTCCTCATAGTCGGCGAGGATCACCTGCAGCTGCCCGCTGGCGATTTCATCGACCACTTGATACGACAGTAACCGGGCAATTCCCAACCCGCCCACCGCCGCTGCGATCGCGCCGTCGTTGCTGGTCACGGTAAGCCTGGGCTTCATGCGCACCAGGGTCGGTTCATCGGTTACGCCGAAGCGCCAACCCGCACGAGGCGACAGGTTGGTGGTGGCGATCACCGCATGCTCCGGCAAGTCCGACGGATGCTGCGGCACGCCATGCCGCGCCAGGTATTGCGGGGAAGCACAGAGCATGCGCCGCACCCGGCCCACACGCAGGGCCTTGAGGCCGGAGTCGGGCAGCGGGCCGATGCGCACGGCCACGTCCATGCCTTCCTCGACCATGTTGACGATACGGTCGAGGAAGAAAGCAGACACGTCCACCTCGGGGTACTGTTGCAGGTAGCGGACGATGCAGGGCATGACGAACTTCTTGCCGAACAGGATCGGCGCGGTCACCGCCAGCTCGCCCTTGGGCGTGGCGTTGATGCCGGCGGCGGCCTCGTTGGCTTCAGCGATGCTGGCGAGGATGTGGCGGGTGTCTTCCAGGTAGCGGCCACCCGCCTCGGTCAGGCGCACACTGCGCGTGGTGCGCAGCAGCAATTTGACCCCAAGCTGATCTTCGAGGGCGCTGACGGCCCGGGTGACTGCCGCTGGCGAGATGTCCAGACGGCGGGCGGCGGCGGCGAAGCTTTCCAGCTCGCCTACGGCGACGAAGACCTTCATCAGGTGGATCTGGTCCATGCCGACTCCTGGCTGGCGGGGGTGGGAGGGATTATCGGTTATCTGCAGATTTTGTGCTGCCCGATCACAGGTCCAGCACCAGCGCTTGTGCACCCTCCTCCATCTTGGCCGGTATTGCACAGCAGATCAGTACCGTACCGCTTTCCGGCAGCTCAGCCGGCGGGTTCGGATAATGTACCTGCCCGCTCACCACCTTGGTCTTGCACGTACCGCATGAACCCCCTCGGCAACTGAAATCCGGGGACAGGCCACGGGCCTCGGCCAGCTCCAGCAAGGACCCGCTGTCCGGCGCCCAACGTGCCTCCTTGGCGGAACTTGCGAAATACACCGGCACCGGTTCGCTGGCTGCGGGGGGCTGCTGCAGGGTCGGTTGATTGTCGTCGGTACGGCGCCTGAGCGTCGAAGGGCCGAACGCTTCTGCATGGATGCGTGCATCCGGCACATGCACGGCACGCAGCCCTTCGTAAAGGTCCTGGGTGAAACTGGAAGGCCCGCACAGGTAGAAGTCATAGTCATCCAACGCCAGTGCCGTCTTGACCTGCTCGATGCCGAGGCGGCCGGCATGGTCGTAGTCCAGACCCTGCACGGCGTCGGCTTCTGGTTGGCTCAGCGAGCGATGGATGCTCAACAGGTTGCCGGCCTGTTCGCGCAAGCCGTTCAGCTCTTGCTGGAACGGCAGCTCGGCGAGGCTGCGGGCACCGTGAAACAGATGAATCCGTCGACCCTGTTGCCGCGCCAACTGTTCACGGAGCATGGCGATCAGCGGCGTGATGCCCACACCTGCGCCAATCAGTACGATGGGCCGCAGACTGTCGTCCTGCAGGGTGAAATTGCCCATGGGCAGGCGCACGTCGAGCCGGTCGCCTACGCCCACCTGTTCATGCAGATAGCGTGACGCCGGGCCCTGGGCTTTGACGCTGATACGCAGATGGCCGTCCGAAGGTGCACAGGACAGGCTGTAGGTGCGAATCAGCGGCGTGTCACCGCCCAGCGGCAGGCGCACGGGAATGTGCTGGCCTGGCGTGAATGACACAGGTGCATCGGCGGCCAGGTAGAACGAACGGATATCGCGGCTCTCTTGCTCGACCCGCTCTACCCGCCAGCTCAGCCACTGGCGCTGCCGTTCTTGCTGTTGCAGGCGCTGCTCGGCTTCGGCCCAGGTGCCGGTCATCAGGCTGGTCGGTGCATAGGCCTCGAAGGCCCAGCGCAGCGACACACCGGCGGGACGCAGCACCACGTGTTCGACCTCCAGCGTCCACAGCCGCTCGGCACCTTCGAATGCCTTGATCAGCGGGCTGTCGAGTATCACCTCGGCGCGCCCGGTCAATTGCAGCACGTTGCCATTGCTGAAGTCGACGAACAGCAGCCCCGCCTGCGGGTTCTCCAGCAGGTTGCCGAGGGTATTGAAATGCAGGTTGCCGGCATAGTCGGGGATGGTCAGGCGGTTACCTTCGACCTTGACGAAGCCGGGCCGGCCGCCGCGATGCGAGACATCTACCGAGCGATGGCCATCTTCATGGTCGATGTAACTGGCGACGAAGAAGGTGTCGGCGTTGCTGATCATCGCCACCGCCTCGGCACTCAAGGTCAACGAATCCTGCCGCCCCCGCGCTGGTTCATCGACACGGGTGTAGGCGCGCAACTGGATGTACTGCGGGCAGTTGCCGAAGGCATGCTCCACTTTTACTTCCAGTTGGTTACCGGTGACCCCGCCAATGAGCCCGTTTATGCGGTTGCGCCGGCGGGTATGCAGTTCGATGCCGAGCAAACCGATGGCCCCACCTGCAGCGAGGCCGGGTGTCGCCGGGTCTTCGCTGGTGAGGGGGGTGTCGATCAGCAATTGCTGCGGGTCAGGAGAACTGACGAAGCCTTCTGCCCCCTCAAGCAATGTCGCCCAAGGTTTGCCGTCTGCGTCCACAGCACCGGCAACCAGGAATGGCAGCTGCCGATAGAAATCGCGGTGCTGGTCGGGCATGTAGTCACGGATGACCTTTTGCCCGAACGCTTCCATCCGTTGTGCCACACCGACCTGCTCTTGCAGGCGTTTCTCGCCAGCGTGCCAGGGCGAGGTACGAGGGTCTGGGCGTTGTTGCATGGCGGCATTCCTCGGTTGGGTTGCGGCTCAGGCGCTGGCTTGCAGGCCCACGGCGGTGCGCGGCATGGCAACGAAGCCCGGCAGTGCTTCGATCCGTGCCAGCCAGGCACGCACGTTGGGATAGGGTTCCAGTGAGACGTTGCCCTCGGGGGCGTGGGCGACGTAAGAGTAGTTGGCGACATCGGCGATGGTCGGCTCGCTGCCCACCAGGAACGGCGTCTTGGCCAGTTCGGCATCCATTGCCTTGAGCAGGGTGTGGGCGCGGCCGATCACTTCATCGGTGTTGAACGAGGCACCGAACACCGTGACCAGGCGGGCGGCGGCAGGACCGAAGGCGAGCGGTCCGGCAGCGACAGATAACCACCGTTGAACTCGGGCGGCGGCGAGCGGATCGTGGGGCAGCCAGCGGCCGCTCTTGTCGTAGGTGCTGGCCAGGTAGACGAGGATGGCGTTGGAATCGGCGAGCACAGTCCCGTTGTCATCGATCACCGGCACCTGGCCAAACGGGTTGAGGGCGAGGAATTCGGGCTGCTTGTGGGCGCCCTTGGCCAAATCGACGAACACCAGCTCGGTGGGCAACTGGAGCAGCGAGAGCATCAGTTCGATGCGGTGGGCGTGGCCGGACTTGGGGAAGTTGTAGAGTTTGATCATGGTCTGCGCTCCAAGGGTGGCACCGGGGTGGTGCTGCTGGAACACATGCTGCGCTGATTCGGCGTACAACAGAATTAGCGCAGCGAGGACATCATAATTTCGCCAGGCGAAATAATTGTTGTCAGTGGCGCTGTTGCTTCTGGTGGCGATACAGCCCCTTGGCCGCTTCGATCACATGCGGAACACACGCCTGCAACTCGTCGAAACTCATGGCATCGAGCAACTCGAAGTTGTCCTCCAGCCCATGCAGCGATATGGCTTTCAGCAGTTGGTCCTGTTCAGGGGGCAGCTCGTCCCATTCTGCAACCTGGGTACCGCGCATATAGCCAAAGCACCACTCTTCCATGATGATCGCCGGCCCCTCCTCGGCTTCGCTTTCCTCGAACAGCGGTTCAAAGTTCTCGAGGTTGTCCGCCAGCTGCTCCTCTACCTGGTTGGCATAGCGCAGCATCAACGCCGTATAGGCTTCTTCGTGGGCAGGCTTCTTGAACTTCGGCACTTTGCCACCGGCCACTGCTGGTAGCCAATGCTCAGGGTTGATTCTTGCCGGGGAGCTGGCAAGGGCGGTGAAGAAACCGTTGAGCTCGGCCAGATTGAGCACCGAGTAGTCGTTGCCGTAGGTGATCAGCAGGTCTTCGAGACGGTCGAGTTCTTTGTCGCTGAGCGCGGGGAGCATGTGCGGGTGTCCTGGGGTGAAGATTTGCGTGCACCCTAGCACATGGGGGTTGGCGTGAGGAATTTGTTGCCGGTACATAAGCATTCGCGGGCGGTCCGACGTCGGACCGCCCGCGAAAAAGCCTTTAAGCCTTAAACCGCCAGCGCGCGCTCACGCAGCTCGCTGTTGAGGATGCGGTCGTTCTCGCTGTAATCGACCGGGCAGTCGATCACGTGCACGCCTGGGGTCTTGATGCAGTGCTCGAGCAGTGGCAGCAAACCTTCGGCGCTTTCCACACGATGGCCATTGGCACCGTAGGCTTCGGCGTATTTGACGAAGTCCGGGTTGCCGTAGTCGAGGCCGAAGTCGGTGAAGCCCATGTTGGCCTGCTTCCAGCGGATCATACCGTAGCCGTCGTCACGCAGGATCACCACGGTGACATGCATGCCCAGACGAACTGCGGTTTCCAGCTCCTGGCTGTTCATCATGAAGCCGCCGTCGCCACACACCGAAATCACCGGGCGGTCCGGGTACACCAGGTGCGCCGCCATGGCCGACGGCAGACCCGCGCCCATAGTCGCCAGGGCGTTGTCGAGCAGCACGGTGTTGGGCTTGTGCGCCTTGTAGTTGCGGGCGAACCAGATCTTGTAGATGCCGTTGTCCAGCGCAACGATGCCTTCGGATGGCAGCACGCGGCGGATGTCGGCAACCAGGCGCTGCGGGTAGACCGGGAAGCGGTCGTCGTCGGCGCCTTCAGCGATCTGCGCTTCGTTGGCTTCGCGGATGGCCATGAGGCGGGTGAAGTCCCAGTGCGAAGTGTCGCCCAGGCCTTCGCCGATCTGCCAGACGGCGTTGGCGATGTCGCCGATTACTTCAACCTGCGGGAAGTACACGGCATCGACTTCGGCGGAACGGAAGTTGATGTGAATGACTTCGGTGCCGCCACGAACCATGAAGAACGGCGGCTTCTCGATCACGTCGTGACCGATGTTGACGATCAGGTCGGCGGCTTCAATTGCGCGGTGTACGAAATCACCGGACGACAGCGCAGCGTTGCCGAGGAAGCGCGGGCTGCGCTCGTCGACCACGCCCTTGCCCAGCTGGGTGGTAACGAACGGAATGCCGGTGTTGTCGACCAATTGCTTGAGGACTTTGGCGGTCATCTTGCGGTTGGCGCCGGCACCGATCACCAAGATTGGGCTGCGCGCATTGCGCAATTTCTCGATGGCAGCTTCGATGGCCACATGCTCAGCCAGTGGGCGGCGGTGCAGGCTGCGCGGGATCGGCATGGCATCGGTCTGCTCGGCAGCGATGTCTTCTGGCAGCTCCAGGTGCACGGCACCCGGCTTTTCTTCTTCGGCCAGGCGGAACGCCTCACGCATGCGCGAAGGAATGTTGTCGGCCGAGGCGAACTGATGGGTGTACTTGGTGATGGGGTCCATCATGCCGCACACGTCGATGATCTGGAAGCGGCCCTGCTTGGACTTCTTGATCGGCTTCTGGCCGGTGATCATCATCATTGGCATGCCGCCCAGGTAGGCGTACGCACTGGCGGTCACCAGGTTGGTCGCGCCAGGGCCCAGGGTCGACAGGCTGACGCCAGTCTTGCCGGTCAGACGGCCATAGGTAGCGGCCATGAAGCCCGCAGACTGCTCGTGGCGGGTCAGTACCAGCTTGATCTTCGACTTGCGCAGGGATTCCAGCAGGTCGAGGTTTTCCTCACCAGGAATGCCGAACACATACTCGACACCTTCGTTTTCCAGGCATTGCACAACGACATCGGCGGCCTTGGCCATCTTGCTTGTAACCTCAGTTGTATAGGACGGTGAAGGTCCAGAAATGCGCAGCACGGCACGCTGGCATCGCTCAGTCCGGGCGCGAGGATGCCCCGAACCTAAGTCTTGACGCAGGCTGTGCGGGGCAAAGTCACGTATACGAACAGGATTAATTGTCGCACCCTTCAACGCGTTACGCAGGTACGAGACGGACAAAAGATAGTTGCTTTGAGAAAAGGTGTTCGAATATCGGAAAGACAAAACCCCTACCTGCTCGCGCAGATAGGGGTTTTGCGAAATGAATCTTGACGATGACCTACTCTCACATGGGGAAACCCCACACTACC
>NZ_JBIVYQ010000006.1:0-340455 GCF_044772285.1 Pseudomonas sp. NPDC090233
ACTCTGGCCAACGGCCAGAGCATCACCATCGGCGTCGGCCAGTCCACCGGCACGGTCGAGTTCACCGCGCCGAACAACGTCTACAACACCAACGCCCCGCTGACCAACAGCATCACCAAGGTCGAGGGTGGCAACTACGAAAAACTGGTCACCGCTGGCACCCCGTCGACGTCGGTTACGGATGTCGCAGGCACCAAGGAAACGACGACCCTGGCCCTCAGCGCCACGGCAACGGTCGCCGAAGGCGGCAAGATCACCTATACCGCCACCTTGTCCAACAAGGCCGGTTCCGACATGTCCATCAAGCTGAGCAATGGCGAGACGATCCTCATTGCCAAAGGGCAGACCGAAGGCAGCATAACGATCAACGCGCCGGGCGATGATCCGTACATCGACGCGGGCTCGGTGCAAGCCAAGATCGACGGTAGCACCGGTGGCGACTTCGAGTTGCTGGCTGTCGACGGTGCCTTCGCCGTAACCAAAGTCACCGACACCATCGACAACACCAACCTGACCTTGAGCGCCACGCCGACGGTCGCCGAGGGTGGTCAGATCACCTACACCGCCACCTTGAGCAACCCGGCGGGCACGGCGATGACCGTCACCTTGAGCAACGGCCAGACGATCAATATCGCCGCCGGCAAAACCTCCGGCTCGGTCACCGTAGCCGCGCCAGCCGATGACGTGTACATCGACGCAGGTGACGTGTCGGCGAAAATCACCGGCACCACGGGTGGCAACTTCGAGAACCTGGTCGTCAGCACCACGCCTGCAGTCACGGGCGTAACCGACACCATCCAGACCACTACCTTGAGCATCACCGGCACCACGGCCGTGGCTGAAGGCGGCAATGCCACCTACACGCTCAACCTGAGCAACAATGCGCAAACCGATGTGACGGTGAAATTGTCGTACTCCGGCACGGCCAGCAATGGTGCCGACTACACCGGCGTGGCTATCGTGACGATCAAGGCTGGCAGCAACTCGGCCACCTTCACCATCCCGACCATCAAGGACAACGTCACCGAAGGCACCGAGCAGTTCACGGTGAAGATCGACTCCGCCAGCGGCGGCAATTTCGAGAATCTGGCGGTCAGCGGCACTGCGGGCAGCGTCACTACGCAGATCTTCGAGCCAGCACCGGTACTTGACCTGGATGCCAACGATTCCAGCGGCAAGACTGGCGCCGACTACCAGACCACCTTCACCGAAAATCAGCCGGGCAGCGGCGTATCGATCGGCGATATCGACGTATCGATCACCGACTTCGACAGCTCGATGCTGACCGGCGCGACCGTGACCCTGACCAACCGCCAGCCAGGCGATGCGCTCAACCTGGGCAACAGCGTCAACGGCATCTCGATCAACGCCAACAGCACCGACGGCAAGGTGGTCCTGACCCTGAGCGGCAACGCATCGCTGGCCGACTACATTCAGGCGATCAAGAACATCACCTTCATCAACAACAGTGAAGACCCGAGCACCACGCCGCGGATCATCACGGTCACGGTGACCGATGGCGTCAACACCTCCAACACGGCGACCACCACGGTCAATGTGGTGGCGGTCAACGACGCGCCGACCACCACCGGTGGTGCGGTGACGGGTACCGAGGACACCGACCTGGTCCTGAGCTGGAGCAACTTCAACGTCAGCGATGTCGACTCCCCGCTCAGCAGCTTGGGTGTGACCATCACCCAGCTCCCAGGTGCCGGAAACCTGAAACTGCTGGTGGGTTCGACCTGGACCGACGTGAAGGCCGGCCAGACCATCAGCCAGGCCGACATCGCCGCTGGCAAGCTCAAGTTCGTTCCATTGGCCAACCAATCGGGCGCGGACGGCTTTGGCGGCACCGGCGTGGGCAACAAGCAGGCCGACTACGCGCAGATCAAGTACAAGCCAACCGACGGCAAGGACGCAGGCAGTGAAGCGACGCTGAAAGTCGACATCACCCCGGTCGCCGACAAGCCGGACCTGAACATTGGCAACAACAACGTCAACTCGCTGGGCCTGACCAAGGAAACCTGGACCAGCCTCACCGGCCTGGGCACCAATGGCAACGGCATCACCGGCGATGCGCTGAAAAACGTGTTTGCCAACTCCGGCAGCGCCAGCAAGAGCGAACAGGTGACCACGGTCGACACCTCGGCCACCGTCAGCCCGGGCACCGGCTCGAAGACCTCCGGCCTGATCTACCTGGAAGCCGGCAAGACCTACACCTTCAGCGGCACTGCCGACGACAGCCTGCAGATCGTCATCGGCGGCAAGAACGTCGCGGGCGCCACCTGGGGCTCGGGCAGCGGCAGCATCTCCGGCAGCTTCACCCCGACCACCAGCGGCTACTACACCCTGGAAATCTACAACGCCAACCAGGCCGGCCCAGGCAGCCTCGACGTCAACATCAAGGTGGGCAATGGCGCGGTCACCGACCTCAACAGCGCCAACATCCCGATGTACCCGAACGTCGGTGCGCTGACCAATGCCGGGGTGACCGTGTCGGACCTGCATGGCAGCAATGGCCAGGGCTACTACGACGGTTACAAGCTCAACGAAGGCGGCGAGAACGGCGCGCCGGTCAAGCTGGTGAGCATCAGCACCGCGCTGACTGACACCGACGGCTCGGAAAGCCTGAGCGTCAAGCTCAGCGGCATCCCGGCAGGTTCAGTAGTCGCCGATAACGCTGGCCACACCTTCACGGTCGGCACTGCTGCGGTGGACGTGACCGGCTGGAACCTCGGCAGCCTGACCATCAAGCCACCGGCCTACTATTCCGGCCAGTTCGACGTGAAGGTCACCTCGACCTCCACCGAAAGCGTCGGCGGCAGCACCGCGACCAACGAAGGCAGCATCAAGGTCACGGTCTACCCGCAGAGCTACACCACCAGCAACCTGTCGGCCGACAACGACAACATCACCGGTACCGAAGGCAATGACATCGTCGTCGCGGATGTCAGCGGCCTGCACGTGGTGCCGGGCAAGGACTACAACATCGCCTTCGTCGTCGACACTTCGGGCAGCATGGGGTCCTCCGGCGTGAACGCTGCCAAGTCGTCGCTGGAGTCGGTGTTCAAGACCCTGGCGGCGAGCGTCAAGGGTGCGCAATCGGGCACTGTGAACATCCTGCTGGTCGACTTCGCTACCCAGGTGAAGAGCAGCGTTTCGGTTACCCTCAACGATGCCGGCCTGCAGACGCTGCTCAATGCGTTGAACAGCCTGAAGTCCACGGGCGGCACCAACTATGAAGATGCCTTCAAGACGACCGCCAACTGGTTCCAGAACCTCAAGGATGCGGGTAGCACCGGCAGCAACCAGACGTTCTTCATTACCGACGGCAAGCCGACCTATTACCAGAGCGGTGAACAAGGCAACCCAACCCTGGGCAGCACCAACCAGTCCTTCGACAGCTACCTGACCTCGATCAACTACAAGGCAGGGATGACGGTCAGCAAGTACCTGGACAACAGCAACTACCTGACCATCGATAGCGATGGCGGCTTGACGGTGCAGACCTACAACTACTGGAGCGGCAGGTGGACCACCAGCCTGTCCGGCGACATTCGCGCCGAAGGCAACGGTGGCTACGAGCTGTCCAGCCGTTCCGGGTCCGGTAGCAGCACCAGCGATGCCACCTGGAACAACTCTACCGACAGCTTCAAGATCTTGTCCGGCCTGTCCAGCGTCGAAGCCATTGGCCTGAACGACGACGTCAAGACCAGTGACCTGAAGCCGTTCGACTCCGATGGCAAGCCGCAGACCAACATCGACCCGAGCAAGCTCGCCGAAGCCATCCTCGGCCACACCGAAGTCACCAACCCGGGCAACGACACGGTCAATGGCGGCGACGGCAACGACATCATCTTCGGCGACCTGCTGACCTTCCCGTCGGTCGCCGGCACCGGCGTCGAGGCGATTCAGGGCTATGTCGCCAGCAAGTTGGGCGTGGATGCCGGTGATGTGGATGCGCGCGCGATGCACAAGTACGTCAGCGAGCACTACACCGAGTTTGATATCTCGGGCAGCAACGACGGCGCCGACACCCTGATGGGCGGGGCAGGCAATGACATTCTCTTCGGCCAGGGTGGCAACGACATCCTCGATGGCGGCAAGGGCAATGACATCCTGCTGGGCGGTACCGGCAACGACACGCTGATCGGCGGCCAGGGCAATGACATCCTGATCGGCGGCAGCGGGGCCGATACCTTCGTGTGGAAGGCCGGTGACATCGGCAACGATGTGATCAAGGACTTCAAGGCCACCGAGGGCGACCGCCTCGACCTGCGCGACCTGCTGCAGGGCGAGAAGGCCAGCACCATCGACAACTTCCTGAAGATCACCACCGTCGATGGTTCCTCGACCTTGCAGGTGAGCACCGAAGGCAAGCTCAATGCCGCTGGCGGCCTGGCCAATGCCGACGTGACGATCAAGCTGGAAGGGGTCAACTGGTCGAACACCACGATCAACTCGTTGATCACCGGTGCCGACCCGACCATCAAGATCGACAACAACTGACCCACGCCTGCGGTGGCCGTAACAGGCCACCGCAGGAGCGGTCTTTTCTACCACCCCTCCTGCAGCGCATACTCATGCGCCGGGCTGACACGCCTGGTGAAAGTTGCCTATGCTGCTGTCTACCAACAAGGAATCATCGTGACGAGGGACGACGCCATGTTCTACGTGCAACGCGACGCCAATGGCCAGTTGCTACGGGTAGAAGCCGCACCCTATGCTGAATCCACCGAAATACTCCCGGCGGACCATGCCGAGATCCAGGAGTGGTTCGCCGACGACGTTGTCGAGAACAGCCTCAAGCAGCTCAAGCAAAGCGACTTGGACATGATCCGGGTGTTGGAAGACTTGATCGAAGTGCTCACCGCAAAAGGGGTGTTCAGCATCACCGACCTGCCGCCTGGCGCCCAGGCTAAGCTGCTCAGCCGTTCCACTGCGCGTAAGGCGCTTGGTAGCCTGAACAATTTGATCGAGGAAGAAGAGGAGGGCGGGCTGATCTGAAGTCCTGCTCTGCCTGCTCATATCGTTATTCTTTAACAGTATTTAAAGTATTCTTCTTATGACTTTATAGTCGCCCCACTGCGTACCCGTCGACCAATCGATGCGCCGCACGACTTGAACCCACACGGGAAATCCCCGTGCGTTTCTGATCGTTGCGCGCCATTGAAGTCGCGCACTGCGTGGGAGTGAACCATGTCCGCCGCCTCGAACGCCTTGTCGTCCATCGACAGCGCCCTGCCGCAAACTTTTGAAGTCCGCCCGTTCGCCGGTGCCGTCGGCGCAGAAATCATCGGCCTGGACCTGGCCAAGCCGGTCAGCACCGAGGATTTCCAGCGTATTCATCGCGCCCACCTCGACCACCATGTGCTGGTGTTCCGCGACCAGCGCATCAGCCCTGAACAACAGATCAGCTTCAGCCGCCGCTTCGGCGAGCTGCAGATCCACGTGCTCAAGCAGTTCCTGCTCGCCGGTCACCCGGAAATCCTGATCGTTTCCAACATCATCGAGAACGGCCAGAACATCGGCTTGGGCGATGCCGGCAAGTTCTGGCATTCCGACCTGTCGTACAAAGAGCTGCCCAGCCTCGGCTCCATGCTGCACGCTCAGGAACTGCCCAGCGAAGGCGGCGACACCCTGTTCGCCGACATGCACAAGGCCTGGGACGCGGTGCCCGATGCATTGCGCAAGGTGGTGGAAAACCGCAGTGCCGCCCACTCCTACACCGCCCGTTACGCCGAGACCAAGTTCGAAGGCAACTGGCGCCCGACCCTGACCGCCGAGCAACTGGCGCAGGTCAAGGAAGTCATCCACCCGGTGGTGCGTACCCACCCGGAAAACGGCCGCAAGGCGCTGTTCGTCAGCGAAGGCTTCACCACCCGCATCGTCGGCCTGCCCGATGATGAAAGCCGCGACGTGTTGCAGCAGCTGTATGCCCTGAGCGTGCTCGAACAAAACATCTACCGCCACCAATGGCAGCCCCACGACCTGGTGTTCTGGGACAACCGCTCGCTGATCCACCTGGCCGCCGGTTGCCCTGCGCACCTGCGGCGCAAATTGTTCCGTACCACCATCCAGGGCGACGCCCCGTTCTGACGACTGAGGACACCATCATGCGCAAATCCATCAGCCGCCTGGCGGCCAGCATCGGCCTGGGCGCAAGCCTGGTCGTCGGCAGCCTCGCGGCGCCCATCGTGGCCCATGCCGAAGGCGAGATTCGCATTGCCGAGCAGTTCGGCATCGTTTACCTGCTGCTCAACGTGGTGCGCGACCAGCACCTGATCGAGAAGCACGGCAAGGAACAGGGCCTCGACATCAAAGTCGACTGGGCCCAGCTGTCGGGCGGCGCGGCAATCAACGACGCGCTGTTGTCCGGCTCGGTGGACATCGCCGGTGCCGGCGTCGGCCCGCTGCTTACCGTGTGGGACCGCACGAAAGGCCGGCAAAACGTCAAGGCCGTGGCCTCGCTGGGCAACTTCCCGTACTACCTGGTCAGCAGCAACCCGAACGTGAAAACCGTCGCCGACATTTCCGACAAGGACCGCATTGCCGTCCCGGCCGTAGGGGTCTCGGTGCAGTCGCGTTTCCTGCAGTACGCCGCTGCGCAGCAGTGGGGCGACAAAGAGTACAACCGCCTCGACAAGTACACCCTAGCCGTGCCGCACCCTGATGCCACCGCAGCCTTGCTGGCCGGTGGCACCGAACTCAATGGGCACTTCTCCAACCCACCGTTCCAAGACCAGGCGCTGGCCAACAAGGACGTGCACGTGGTGCTTAACAGCTACGACCTGCTGGGCCCCAACTCGCCGACCCTGCTGTTCGCCACCGAAAAATTCCGCAACGACAACCCCAAGACCTACAAGGCCTTCGTCGATGCGCTGGCAGAAGCCGCGGACTTTGCCCAGAAAGACAAGGCGGCTGCCGCCGACACCTACATCCGCGTGACCAAGGCCAAGATTGACCGCGACGCGCTGATCAAGCTGATCGACAACCCCCAGTACGAATTCACCGTCACGCCGAAGAACACCTACAAACTGGCCGACTTCCTCTACCGAGTGGGCGCCATCAAGAACAAGCCGGAATCGTGGAAGGACTACTTCTTCCAGGATGAACGCCCGCTGCAAGGGAGCTGACCGACCATGACCGTCCCATTGCCAGGCCACACGGCCAGCAACCTGAGCCGTGTCGCGACTCCGCCGTTGCTCAAGGTGGACAACCTCAGCCTCGAATACCGCACCGCGCAGCGCGTGGTGCGGGCCACCCACCAGGTCAGCTTCGAAGTCGACCGTGCCGACCGTTATGTACTACTCGGCCCCTCGGGTTGCGGCAAGTCCACGCTGCTCAAGGCCGTGGCCGGTTTCATCAGCCCGCAGGAAGGGCAGATCCTGCTGCAGGGCCAGCCGGTCATAGGCCCAGGCCCTGATCGCATCGTGGTGTTCCAGGAGTTCGACCAGCTGCCGCCATGGAAGACGGTGAAGCAGAACGTCATGTTCCCGTTGCTGGTGTCCGGCCAGCTCAAGCGCGCCGAGGCCGAAGAGCGAGCTCTGCATTATCTGGAGAAAGTTGGTTTGGCGAGCTTCGCCGACGCCTATCCGCACACCCTGTCGGGCGGCATGAAAGCCCGCGTCGCGATTGCCCGGGCGCTGGCCACACAACCGAAGATTCTGCTGATGGACGAGCCGTTCGCCGCACTTGATGCACTGACCCGGCGCAAGATGCAGGAAGAACTGTTGCTGCTGTGGGAAGAGGTGCGCTTCACCTTGCTGTTCGTCACCCACTCAATCGAGGAGGCGCTGGTGGTCGGTAACCGCATCTTGCTGCTGTCGCCCCACCCGGGGCGGGTACGGGCCGAAGTGCACAGCCATCAATACGACCTTGGCAGCCTCGGCGCCAGTGACTTCCAGGCCAGCGCGCGGCGCATCCATCGCTTGCTGTTCGACGAAGCCGAAGCCCCCGAACAGCCCGACGACCTGGGTTTCAACGACATCCGCATCGCCTACTGACAGGAGCTTCAGCCATGACCACTACACCTGTACGTCAGGAATACGAGGTGCAGCTGGAGCCGCTGCTCAGTGTGCCTCTGGAACGCAACCTGCCGCTGGCCCAGCGCCTGTGGCAACAAGGCTGGCTGCGCAAGGCGGTGATCCTCGTGGTGATCGCCGTGTTGTGGGAGGCCATCGCCCGCTATCAGGACAACGACCTGCTGCTCCCGACGTTCCT
Organism: Pseudomonas sp. NPDC090233; assembly: GCF_044772285.1. Classification (NCBI taxonomy): domain Bacteria; kingdom Pseudomonadati; phylum Pseudomonadota; class Gammaproteobacteria; order Pseudomonadales; family Pseudomonadaceae; genus Pseudomonas; species Pseudomonas sp. NPDC090233. The sequence goes on from NZ_JBIVYQ010000006.1 coordinate 8,224, forward strand.
GCAGACTGCGGCTGCGCTGTGGGACGGACTGGTCAGCGGCGAACTGCCGGCCAAGGTCGGCGTGTCGCTGGTGATCCTGCTCAAGGGTTACCTGCTGGGCATCGTCCTGGCGTTCGGCCTGACCAGCCTGGCCGTATCGACCCAGATTGGGCGCGATCTGTTGGGCACGCTCACCTCGATGTTCAACCCACTGCCGGCCATCGCCCTGCTGCCGCTGGCGCTGCTGTGGTTCGGGTTGGGCGACAACAGCTTGATCTTCGTGCTGGTGCACTCGGTGCTCTGGGCGCTGGCGCTGAATACCTACGCGGGTTTTCTCGGCGTATCAGAGACCCTGCGCATGGCCGGGCGCAATTATGGCCTGAAGGGGCTACGGCTGGTGCTGCATATTCTGGTGCCGGCGGCACTGCCGTCGATCCTGTCGGGGCTCAAGATTGGTTGGGCCTTTGCCTGGCGCACGCTGATCGCCGCCGAGCTGGTGTTCGGCGCCAGCAGCGGCAAAGGCGGGCTGGGGTGGTACATCTTCCAGAACCGTAACGAGCTGTATACCGACAAGGTGTTTGCCGGGCTGGCGGTGGTGATCCTGATCGGGTTGCTGGTCGAGGGGTTGGTGTTCAGTACGCTGGAGCGGCTCACTGTTCGGCGCTGGGGCATGCAGCGGTAATTTTGTACTGGGCGGCCGCACTGGCCAGGGTATTGGCAATCTCGTCACGCAATCTGGCGGGTTGCTCCACCATCACCCCATCCCCCTGGCTCAGCACCCACCAGCGCAGCGCCCAGCCATCCTCAACCGTGGCACGCAGCCGATGCCCTTGCTCCAGGGCCATCAGCTGCATGTCCGCGCTCAACGGCGCATCACGCAGCTGCCGCGCCACGGCGTCACTGACCCAAGCCTGCAACTCCAGCCCATCACCCTGCGCCGGCTGCTGCGTTTCACCACGCAAATAACCCAACAGATCAAAATTCCCGCGCAACTCCCCCACGACGTTCGCCGACCAGTGCCAGCCAAACGGAATGCTCTTGTCGTTGCGCTCAAGCGGAAAGATCAGCGACAGCTCGTTGAGGTCGCGTTCCACCGTGCGTTTGCTGACATTGAAGCCCACATCACGCAGGCGCCAGACCAGCTCGGCGCTGGTGGTGCCCGGCGAGCGGCTGGGGAGCTGGCGCAGCAGCGCCCACTGACGGCTGAGGGTGGCGCGGGTGGTGGCGAACGGCAAAAGATAACGTCCTTGTCTAGGCTTGCCGCATCAGGATGGCGGCACAATCAGGTCATGGCAATTAGCCACGACTCCCTCAGATCAAGGTTCCGCCATTTGGTTGCCTCGCGCCGGTTCGTTCGCGACAGGTTTTGACGTGACGTCGCGCAAAATCACGCCTCATCACAGCCGAGGTCGGGCCTGTGGGTCGTTCAATGAGGATGAACATGTCTGCCGTCAGCAATATCCATTCGCTGCTCGCCCGCCTTCTGCCAGAGCAGGTCACGCCCGCCCCGATACCCGCTGGCCGGCGGCAGCGGCTGTTCGCCGGGGTAGGGTTGCCAAGCCAGCGGGCACTGCTGGTCAGCCGCCTGGACGAAGCGGCGGATCTGCAGGCGGTGTATGCCGACCTGCGGCAGCAGGCAGTGGCCGGTAACGTGGCCGCGCTCAACGACCTCGGCTGGATCTGGCTCAATGGCAAGTACTGGCGCGCCGACACCGTGCTGGCCGGGCATCTGCTGCGCATGGCGGCGCTACAGGGCAACGCGGCGGCCTGGTTCAACCTGGGGCAGCAGCACTACTTTGGCAAAGGCGTCGCTACGTCCTATGTACAAGCTGCGGAATGTTATCGCCAGGCCTTTGAGCGCGGCATGCTGCACGCTGCAGCCGCGCTCGGTGACCTCTATGAAGAAGAGGTCTGCGATGCCGAACTGGGCTGGCAGGTGGATCTGGTCCAGGCGTATCAGTGGTTTCTCCGGGGTGCCGAACGGGGAGAGGCACGATGCCGGTTCGAAGTGGGTTATCGGTTGTTGCATGGTTTGCATGTGCAGGCGGATATCAGGGCGGCCCTCTACTGGCTGGAGTTGGCGGCAGCCACCGGGGTGATGCAGGCGGCCGAGGAGTTGGCGGTGCATTTCAACCGACGTGACGGCACGCGGTATCTGGATTGGCGCGACAGGGCGGTGCAGATGGGCAGCACACTGGCGTTGGCGATGAAGCTGGAAGACCAGGTTCAGCCCTGATTTCGCGGTGTCTGTGGCGTTACCGATAGGTCAGGATGAACAACAATTCATCAAAACCCCCCGTCACCCCCGGTTGACGCCAGGGGGTGGCCCAGGCGTATATTGATAGTTAGCAAACTATGAATATCCTTGGTTCCTCACATGACGCTTGATTCCCTGCGCCTGCAAGTCAGCAGCGGCATGGTCGTTGCGGCCCGCCATTGGCGGCGCATCTGCCATACGGCCTTGACCAGCTACGGTATCTCCGAGGCTTGCGCCGCACCCTTGCTGATGATCGTGCGCCTGGGCGATGGCGTGCACCAGGTCGCCGTGGCGCAGGCCGCTGGCCTGGAAAGCCCGTCGCTGGTGCGCCTGCTCGACCAGCTGTGCAAGGCCGGCCTGGTGTGCCGCAGCGAGGATCCCCTGGACCGCCGCGCCAAGGCCCTGAGCCTGACCGCCGAAGGCCGCGCACTGGCCGTAGCCATCGAAGCCGAGCTGGTACGTGTGCGTCACGACGTGCTACAGGGCATCGACGAAGCCGACCTGCAAGCCGCCTTGCGCGTGCTGCGCGCCTTCGAGGCCGCCGGTTTGGGCGCTGCGGGCGGGGTGGCATGAACGGCTTCTTCAGCTCGGTGCCGCCGGCCCGCGACTGGTTTTATGGCGTGCGTACCTTCGCCGCGTCGATGATCGCCCTGTACATCGCCCTGCTGATGCAGCTGCCGCGCCCGTACTGGGCGATGGCGACCGTGTACATCGTCTCCAGCCCGTTTGTCGGGCCAACCAGTTCCAAGGCCCTGTATCGCGCGGTGGGCACGCTGCTGGGTGCCGGTGGGGCCATCTTCCTGGTGCCGCCGCTGGTGCAGTCGCCCTTGTTGCTGACGGTGGCCATCGCCTTGTGGACGGGGACCTTGCTGTACCTGTCGCTGAACCTGCGCACGGCCAACAACTACGTGCTGATGCTGGCCGGCTACACGCTGCCGATGATCGCCCTGGCAGTGGTCGACAACCCGCTGGCGGTGTTCGATGTGGCCTCGTCCCGCGCGCAGGAAATCTGCCTGGGGATCGTCTGCGCGGCGGTGGTCGGTGCGATTTTCTGGCCCCGGCGCCTGGCGCCGGTGGTGGTCGGCGCGACCGGCAGTTGGTTCAGCGAAGCGATCCGCTACAGCGACACCTACCTTGCCCGCGATGTGGCCGCCGACAAGGTAGGCGGCATGCGCGGTGCGATGGTCGCCACGTTCAACTCGCTGGAACTGATGATTGGCCAGCTCGGCCACGAAGGCGCTGGCCCGCACACCCTGAAAAACGCCCGGGAGCTGCGCGGGCGGATGATCCACCTGTTGCCGGTGATCGACGCCCTCGACGACGCTCTGGTGGCGCTCGAAGGCCGCGCGCCTGCCCAGTTCGCCCAGTTGCAACCCGTGCTGGCTGCCGCCCGCGAGTGGCTCAAGGGCACCGCCGAAAGTGCTTCGGTAGCACGCTGGACCCACCTGCACGAGCAGATCGATCGCCTGCAACCCGGCGCTGCCGCCCTCGACCAACGCGCGGAACTGCTGCTCTCCAACGCGCTTTACCGCCTGGCCGAATGGGCCGACCTCTGGCAGGACTGCTGCACCCTGCAACATGCTTTGCGCACGGACGACGCCAAACCCTGGCGCGCCGTCTACCGCCACTGGCGCCTGGGCCGCTTGACGCCGTTCTTCGACCGCGGGCTGATGCTCTACTCGGTGGTGTCCACCGTGCTGGCGATCATCGTCGCCTGCGGCCTGTGGATCGGCTTGGGCTGGCACGACGGCGCCAGCGCGGTGATCCTCGCCGCCGTGTCGTGCAGCTTCTTCGCCGCCATGGACGACCCGGCACCGCAGATCTACCGATTCTTCTTCTGGACGTTGATGTCGGTGATCTTCTCCAGCCTGTACCTGTTCCTGGTACTGCCCAACCTGCACGATTTCCCGATGCTGGTGCTGGCCTTCGCCGTGCCGTTCATCTGCGTCGGCACCCTGACCGTGCAGCCGCGCTTCTACCTGGGCACCTTGCTGACCATCGTCAACACCTCGACCTTCATCAGCATCCAGGGCGCTTACGACGCCGACTTCTTTACCTTCCTCAATTCCAACCTGGCCGGCCCCGTGGGGCTGCTGTTCGCCTTCATCTGGACCCTGGTGATGCGCCCGTTCGGCGTCGAGCTGGCCGCCAAGCGCATGACTCGCTTCCTGTGGCGCGACATCGTCGAGATGACCGAGCCAGCGACCCTGGCCGAACATCGCCAGGTCGGCGTGCAGATGCTCGACCGCCTGATGCAGCACCTGCCGCGCCTGTCGCAGACCGGCCAGGACAGCGGCGTGGCCCTCCGCGACCTGCGCGTGGGCCTGAACCTGCTCGACCTGCTGGCCTACCTGCCACGGGCCGGCAGCCAGGCCCGCGAGCGCCTGCAAACGGTGATCGAGGACGTCGGCGGCCATTACGCCGCCTGCCTGCGTGCCGGCGAACGCCTGCATGCCCCCGCAGCCCTGCTGCGCAACATGGAGCGGGCGCGCCTGGCGCTGAATCTGGATGAACTGTACGAACGCGGCGACGCCCGCACCCACCTGCTGCATGCCCTGAGCGGCCTGCGCCTGGCGCTGCTGCCGGGTGTCGAGGTGATGCTCGAGCCAGCCGAACAACCGCAACTGCCCCCCGGCCTGGACGGAGCGCCCCTGTGATCGGTGAACTGGATATCAGCGGGGTATTCCTGCCCACGCTGCTGGTGATGATGTTTGGCACCTACCTGCTGTTCCTAGGTGTGCACGCGGTGCTGGTGCGGGTGCATTTCTACCGCCTGGTCTGGCACCGGGCGCTGTTCAACGTTGCATTGTATGCCGTGCTGCTTGGCGCGGTGGACCACTTTTGCCGAAGCCTGATGCTGCCATGAAAAAACCTTTGCTGACCCTGGGCCGTGTGGTCCTGACCTTGCTGGTAGTGACTTTCGCCGCCGTGCTCGTGTGGCAGATGGTGGTGTACTACCTGTTCGCCCCCTGGACCCGCGACGGCCACATCCGCGCCGACGTCATCCAGATTGCCCCGGACGTGTCCGGCCTGATCCAGAAAGTCGAGGTGCGCGACAACCAGACCGTCAAGCGCGGCGACGTGCTGTTCACCATCGACCAGGACCGCTTCAGCCTGGCGCTGCGCCAGGCCAAGGCGACCCTCGGCGAGCGCCAGGAAACCCTGGCCCAGGCTTCCCGTGAAGCACAGCGCAACCGCAAGCTGGGCAACCTGGTGGCCGCCGAGCAGCTGGAAGAGAGCCAGTCCCGCGAGGCGCGTGCCCGTTCGGCGGTCAGCGAGGCGCAAGTGGCGGTCGATACTGCCCAGCTCAACCTCGACCGTTCGGTGGTGCGCAGCCCGGTGGACGGCTACCTCAACGACCGCGCCCCGCGTAACCACGAATTCGTCACCGCTGGCCGCCCGGTGCTGTCGGTGGTCGACAGTGCTTCGTATCACGTCGATGGCTATTTCGAAGAAACCAAGCTCGGTGGCATCCACATCGGCGACGCGGTGGACATCCGCGTGATGGGCGACAACACCCGCCTGCGCGGCCATGTGCAGAGCTTTGCCGCCGGTATCGAAGACCGTGACCGCAGCAGCGGCGCCAACCTGTTGCCCAACGTCAATCCGGCGTTCAGCTGGGTGCGCCTGGCCCAGCGGATCCCGGTGCGTATCGCCTTCGACGAAGTGCCGGCAGACTTCCGCATGATCGCCGGGCGCACTGCCACGGTGTCGATCATCGAGGGGCAGCAGCCATGAAACAGCTGATCCTGGCTGGCATCTGCCTGTCGTTGGGGGCCTGCATGATGGTCGGCCCGGACTATGACGTGCCCAAGGACGCCGCCGTGCAGCGCAGCGACCTCAACGGCCCGCTGCGTCAGGACGCCGATAGCGTGGTGTCGGCGCCGGTGCCCGAGGACTGGTGGCAGCTGTATCAGGATAAACGTCTCAACGCGCTGGTCCGCCAGGCTTTGAGCGCCAACACCGAGTTGCGCGTGGCAGCGGCCAACATCGCCAAGGCCCGTGCGCAGGTCGAAGTGGCCGAGTCCCAGGGTGGTTTCAACGGTGGCATCAAAGCCGGAGCCCAGCGTTTGCAGGAGTCGGGCGAAGCCTTCCTGTTGCCGGAGAAGGTGCCAGTGGCCAACATCGGCGAGGCGATCATCAGCGCCTCGTACCAGTTCGACCTGTGGGGCACCTTCAAGCGCGGCACCGAAGCCGCTCAGGCCAATGCCGACGCTGTACAGGCCGCAGCCGACACCGCGCGCATCACCCTGGTGGCGGATGTGGTCAAGGCTTACACACAGGTGTGCTCGGCCAACGAGGAATACCACATCGCCCGTGAGTCGCTCGATCTGCAGCAGCAGAGCGTGCAGCTCAACCAGCGCCTGCGCGACGCTGGGCGCGGTGATGAAACCCAGGTCACCCGTTCGCAGACCCAGTTCAAGTCGTTGCGCGCCGAATTGCCGCGCTTCAAGGCCGAGCGAGAAACCGGGCTGTACACCTTGGCGGCGTTGCTCGCCCAGCCTGTGGATAAATTGCCGGCCGGCACCGCCGATTGCGCCGAGTTGCCGCACCTGAACCAGCTGGTCCCGGTGGGTGACGGTGCTGCGCTGCTCAAGCGTCGCCCCGACGTGCGCCAGGCTGAACGCCAACTGGCGGCGGCCACCGCGACCATCGGGGTGGCCACAGGGGCGCTGTACCCGGACATCAGCATCGGCGCCCAGGTCGGCACCATCGGCATCCTCGAAAACCTTGGCGAGCCTTCGACCAACCGCTGGGGCTTTGGTCCGCAGATCAGCTGGAGCATTCCCACCAACGGCACCCGTGCGCGCATTCGCATGGCCGAGGCTTCGACCCAGGCGGCACTGGCGCATTTCGATGGGGTGGTGCTGAATGCCATTCGCGAGACCCAGACTCGGCTTGCGCAGTACAGCGCCTTGCTTGATCGGCGTGATGCGCTGGCCGAGGCGGAGCAGTCGGCCAAGGAAGCGGCTGATCAGACGCACCGGTACTACCAGGCGGGGCGCGAGTCGTTCCTGGCAGATTTGCAGGCTACGCGGACCTATACCGATGTGCGTGCACAGCTGGCAGCGGCGAATAGCCAGGTGGCGGTGGGGCAGATAGGGGTGTTTTTGGCACTCGGTGGTGGCTGGAAGGAGGGCGCCAAGCCTTGAGATCGGTTTGGCGTCTGGGTGCATGCCTTAGGTTTTGTGTTGGTGCGAAAATCGAGCGCCGCCCGCGCGGCGCATCGCGGATGAATCCGCTCCTACATCTGTTTCGGGCCAATTATTTCTGTGGGATTCGCGCGCGGCCCTTGGCTGTACGCCTTGATATCGAGTCGTACAAACAAGGCGCACAGCGATGCTTTCACAGGATGGACTGGCCCGAAACAAAGGTAGGAGCGGATTCATCCGCGATGCGCCGCGCGGGCGGCGCTCGATATCCCCAACGCTGCAAAACTCAACCCATGCTCTCCTGATTTGTAGCAAGATTTTTCATGAAATCCGTCCACGACCCTTGAGCGAAGCAAAGTGGAAGTGAACAATGTTCTCTTTCGCATCCCCATCGAGACTGGCCATGAAAACCCGTTCCCGCCTGCTTGCCTGGTTGCCGGCTTTGTTGCTTGGCCCGGTGCTGGCGCTGTGCAGCACCTTGGCCGTGGCCGAAGCGCCTGCCGAGGCCACCAAGGCCCTGCACCTGCTCGACTACATCGGTGCCGACTACCCGCCAACCGTCAGTAACGGCAAGGTCATCGACAGCGGCGAATACCGTGAGCAACAAGAGTTCAGCGCCGTGTTGGCCGACCTGGTCAAAGGCCTGCCGGCAAACGCTGAACAAACTGCCCTGGAGCAAGGTGTTCAAGCACTGCGCCAGGCCATCGAGCAACGCCAGGATGGCCCCACGGTCGCCAAACAGGCCCGCCAGCTAGGCGCGCGTCTGGCAGTGGCCTACGAGGTCAGCCAGGCCCCGGTGATCACCCCGGACCCTGCCCGTGGCGCGTCGTTGTATGCGCAGAATTGCTCGATCTGCCACGGTGACACGGGCGCGGGCGACGGCCCTGCTGGCGTCGGCCTGGAGCCTGCTCCAGCCGACTTGCGCAACAAAACGCGCCTCGATCAGTTGAGCCTGTTCGACCTCTACAACACCTTGGCCCTGGGCATCGACGGCACTGAAATGCCGTCCTTCGCCGACCAGCTCGATGATCGCCAGCGCTGGGACGTCGCAGCCTATATCGCCAGCTTCACCGTCGACCCGCAGGCGGCCAAAGGTGACAAGACCTGGAACCTGGCCGACCTGGCCCGCCAGACGCCGGCCGAGGTCGCCAGCAACGAAGGCGCCAACGCCGTGGAGGCCTTCCGCGCCCAGCGTGCCCAGCCGCCGCAGGTCAAGCGTGGCCCGGCGCAACTGCTCGAATACACCGCCAGTACCCTGGACAAGAGCCTCGCAGCCTATCGCGCGGGTGACCATGATCAGGCCTACGACCTTTCGGTAGCGGCCTATCTGGAAGGTTTCGAGCTGGTCGAAAGTTCGCTGGACAACATCGACACCCAGGCGCGCAAAGACACCGAAAAATCGCTGATGGCCTACCGTCAGTCACTGCAGGACGGCTTGCCGGTTGCCCAGGCCGAACAACGCCTGGCCGACGCCAAGGCCAAGCTGGACCAGGCGTCCAAACTGTTGGGTAGCGATGGCCTGAGCTGGTCGCTGAGCTACATCTCCGGCCTGTTGATCCTGCTGCGCGAAGGCCTTGAAGCGATCCTGGTACTGGCCGCGATCCTGGCCTTCCTGCGCAACACCGGCCAGCAGTCGGCGGTGCGCAGCGTCAATATCGGTTGGGCGCTGGCGCTGGTCGCAGGCTTCGCCACCTGGGCCTTGGCGGCCTATGTGATCGATGTCGGCGGCGCTCAGCGTGAGCTGCTGGAAGGCTGCACGGCGCTGTTCGCGGCGGTGATGGTGCTGTGGCTGGGGGTGTGGATGCACGACCGCCGGCATGCCGCAGCCTGGCAGGATTACATCAAGAGCAGCCTGGTCAGTGGCGGTGGGCGCTTCGGCTTTGCCATGCTGGCGTTCTTCTCGGTGTACCGAGAACTGTTCGAAGTGATCCTGTTCTATGAAACCCTGTGGCTTCAGGCAGGCCCTGCAGGGCATCAAGCGGTATTGGCGGGCGGCGCCACGGCGTTGGTGCTGTTGGTCGGCCTGGCCTGGGTGATTCTGCGCGGTTCGGCCAAATTGCCGCTGTCGCTGTTCTTCAGCATCAACGCCGCCTTGCTGTGCGCGCTGTCGGTGGTGTTCGCCGGGCATGGCGTCAAGGCGCTGCAAGAGGCTGGCGTGCTGGGTACACGGCCGGTGGCGTTCTTCGAGTTCGACTGGCTGGGGATTCATGCCGATGCGTACTCGCTGGCGGCACAGGCGGTGGCCTTGCTGGCAATTGTGGTGTTGTATGGACGCAGTCGCCTGGCCGAGAAGCGGCGGGCTGCGGTTTAGTTATGGATTGCTGCCGGGCTCTTCGCGGCTGAAGCCGCTCCCACCGGGTCTGCACTGTACTCTGTGGGAGCGGCTTCAGCCGCGAAGAGGCCAGTGAAGATTTAAGAGAGAACTGCCCCATGCGCATATGGATCGACGCCGACGCCTGCCCCAAGGCAGCCAAGGACCTGATCGTCAAATTCGCCCTCAAGCGCAAGCTGGAAGTAATCATGGTCGCCGGCCAGGCCGTGGCCAAGCCGGCCTTTGCCGTGGTCCGGCTGATCGTGGTGCCCAGCGGCATGGACGCCGCCGACGATTACCTGGTCGAGCACGCCGAGCCTGGCGAACTGGTGATCTGCAGCGACGTACCGCTGGCCGACCGGCTGATCAAGAAGGGTGTGGCCGCCTTGGACCCACGTGGCCGCGAGTTCGACGAGCGCAACATGGGCGAGCGCCTGGCCGTGCGCAACCTGTTCACCGAGTTGCGCGAGCAGGGGCAGGTCGGCGGTGGGCAGGCGCCTTACGGCGAACGTGAAAAGCAGGCGTTCGCCAATGCGCTGGACCGTATCCTCACCCGCCTGAGCAAGGGCTGATCAGTCGCCTTCGTGGGTCAGTTCCAGCACCCGATCCACCAGCTTGTAGATCCCGCCAGCCGCCTCGCTGATCGACTTGGCCGACATGTAGGCCGGGGTGGTCACCAACTTGCGCTGAGTATCTTCGACGATGTCATGCACATCGCACTCTTCATGGGTGCCGCCCATCTTCACCACAGCTGCGGCGGTGCCGGCATCGGTACCGATGGTGCAGACCACGCCCGGCCCGTAAATTTTCGCCGCCAGTGCCGGCGAAATGCACATCAGCCCCATCGGCTTGCAAGCTTCGGCAAAGGCTTCGGCCAGAGCCAACACATCCGGCTGCACGGTGCACTCAGTGCCTTCCACTGCAAAGTTGGACAGGTTCTTCGCCGCGCCAAAGCCGCCAGGCACGATCAGCGCATCGAAGTCTTCGACCTTGGCCTCACGAATGTCTTTGACTTCTCCCCGAGCGATACGTGCCGATTCCACCAGCACATTGCGCGACTCGGGCATCTCTTCACCGGTCAGGTGGTCGATCACGTGCATCTGCGCGATGTTCGGCGCAAAGCACTGCACCTGCGCGCCGCGCTGGTCGAGGCGCAGCAGGGTGATCACGCTTTCATGGATTTCGGCGCCATCGTAGACGCCACAGCCGGAAAGAATCACCGCTACTTTTTTCGTCATGCTCATTACTCCAGTGTCGAGGCGCTAAATGTCCTCTAGTTTGGCAGATGTGGCCATAGGGATTGCTCGGGGCGCATCCTAATCTCTGTGGATACCCTTCGAGGCTGCTGTCCATGGACCTGATACTGCTGGCCGTGCCGTTTTTCTTCGTGTTGATCGCGGTTGAACTGGTCGCCGACCGTGTGCGCGGCCAGCGCAATTTCACCCTGGCCGACTCGATCAACAGCCTGAGCACCGGGGTGCTGTCCACCAGCACCGGGTTGCTGACCAAAGGGGTAGGGCTGTTGACCTATGCGCTGGCCTGGGAGCACCTGGCGCTGCTGCACTTGCCGGAGCAGGCCGTATGGGTTTGGCTGCTGGCCTTCGTGCTCTACGACTTCTGCTACTACTGGCTGCACCGCCTTGGCCACGAACGCAATGTGCTGTGGGCAGCGCATTCGGTGCACCACCAGAGCGAGGAATACAACCTCACCACCGCACTGCGCCAGACCAGCAGCGGCTTCATCTTCTCGTGGATCTTCTACCTGCCGCTGGCGCTGATCGGTGTACCGCCTCTGGTGTTCATCACCGTGGCGTCGCTGAATCTGCTGTACCAGTTCTGGGTGCACACCCGGCACATTCCCAAGTTGGGCTGGCTCGAATGGGTGCTGATCACGCCGTCCAACCATCGCGTCCACCATGCGCAAAATCCTGCTTACTTGGATCGTAACTACGGCGGTGTGTTCATTCTCTGGGACCGCCTGTTCGGCACGTTCAAGGAAGAGGATCCGGCGGAACCCGTGGTGTTCGGTGTGACGACGCCGCTGGCCAGCTGGAACCCCCTGTGGGCCAACCTGCAGTTCTATGCCCAGCTCTGGGCCGATGCCCGGCGCACCGAGAGCCTGTGGGACAAGCTGCGGATCTGGTTCATGCCCACCGGCTGGCGGCCGGCCGACGTGGCTGCACGTTATCCACAGGCCAAGCAGAACCTGGCCCTGTTCCGCAAATTCGAAATCGCTGTTGGGCGAGCGCCGCAGGTATACGTAGCGCTGCAGTTTGCCGTCTACGTGGCTTTGGGCAGTTACTTGATGGATGTCGCCGAGCATGTGCCGACAGCGGCCCTGGTGCTGGGCTGGTTGGTGATGGCGCTGGGGTTGTTTGCCTTGGGCGCGGCCTTGGAAAATCGGCCGTGGGCAGGACGCCTGGAGCTGGCACGCCTGCTGATGAATGCGCCGGCCTTGTATCTGGCTGGCGCTCTGGGCTTAGGGGTGGTTACGCCGTTGGCTTGGCTCTTGCTCTTGCTTTACAGCCTGCTCAGCCTCTGTGGCCTGGCTCTCTGCCGCCGCCTTGCGCTCCGCGCGCAGGGTGCGGAAGCGCCGCCGCAGCCACAGTAGGCCGCCGAGCAGCAGCAAGCCGCCGAGCACCCATAGCTCGTACTTCTTCACATTGCCCAGCATGCCTTCGAGAATGGCGCCGAAGTGGTACGCGGCAGCGCCCAGGGCCAAGGCCCAGACGGCTGCGCCAATGCCGTTGAGCAGCAGGTAGCGGCGCGGCGGGTAGCCGGACAGGCCGATGGCCACGGGCATGACCGTGCGCAGGCCGTAGACGAAGCGGAAACTCAGCACCCAGATGTCGGGGTGGCGGCGAATGTGTTCCAGCGCGCGGTCGCCCATGGCTTGCCAGCGTGGCTTGCGCGCGAGGATTTTGCGCCCGTGACGGCGGCCCATGAAGTACCACAGTTGGTCGCCGGCGTAGCTGCCGAAGAACGCCACGACCACCACCAGACTGATGTCCATGTAGCCGCGAAACGCAAGAAACCCTGCAAGCACCAGGATGGTCTCGCCTTCGAAGAAGGTGCCTAGAAAAAGGGCAAAGTAGCCGAAATCCTGCAGGAATTGTTGAAGCATTTTCTGAGGTGCTGGCGAAATGAACGCGCAGCCTACCCCTTCGCGCGCATTCATGAAAGTGTCCAAATGTGTCTCGACGTGAACATTCCCTACAAGGACAATGGCTTTGCCCCCATGCAGCGCCTTTCGCCAGACTGTCACACAGGCGTCATAATGGCTGCTTATCGTCCCGCTCAATAGATGATAGGGCGTTAACGTCCTCCAGGAACGTCCAGATGAATAATGAAGTGCTTACACCTGTCGTGATCAAGGATGCCGAGGCTGTCCCCGAAGAGCTGGTGCAGACCCCACCGGATCTGCCTGTAGCCCCGGAACCAGAAGTCTCGGAGCCCGTAGCCGAAGCTGCCGCGCCGGCCCCCGTAGCAACCCCTGCGCCGGCCATTGCCGCGACGAGCCTGGACGACAGCAGCCTGTACATTCATCGCGAGCTGTCGCAGCTGCAGTTCAACATCCGCGTGCTGGAGCAGGCGCTGGACGAGTCCTACCCGCTGCTCGAACGCCTGAAATTCTTGCTGATCTTCTCCAGCAACCTGGACGAATTCTTCGAAATCCGCGTGGCGGGCCTGAAGAAGCAGATCAACTTCGCCCGTGAGCAGGCGGGTGCCGACGGCCTGCAGCCGCACCAGGCGCTGGCGCGCATCAGCGAGCTGGTGCACATCGAAGTCGATCGCCAGTACGCGATTCTCAACGACGTGCTGCTGCCCGAGCTTGAGAAGCACGCGATCCGCTTCATCCGCCGCCGTTACTGGACGCCCAAGCTCAAGACCTGGGTACGCCGCTTCTTCCGCGACGAGATCGCACCGATCATCACCCCGATCGGCCTCGACCCGACGCACCCGTTCCCGCTGCTGGTGAACAAGAGCCTCAACTTCATCGTCGAACTCGAAGGCGTCGACGCCTTCGGCCGCGACTCGGGCCTGGCGATCATCCCGGCGCCGCGCCTGCTGCCGCGGGTCATCCGCGTGCCGGAAGAGGTCGGCGGTGCCGGCGACAACTATGTATTCCTGTCGTCGATGATCCACGCCCATGCCGATGACCTGTTCCAGGGCATGAAGGTCAAGGGCTGCTACCAGTTCCGCCTGACCCGCAACGCCGACCTGGCGCTGGATTCCGAAGAAGTCGACGACCTGGCCCGTGCCCTGCGTGGCGAGCTGTTCTCGCGCCGCTACGGCGATGCCGTGCGCCTGGAAGTGGCCGACACCTGCCCGAAACATCTGTCCGACTACCTGCTCAAGCAGTTCAGCCTGAGCGAGAGCGAGTTGTACCAGGTCAACGGCCCGGTCAACCTGACCCGCCTGTTCAGCATTACCGGCCTCGACAGCCACCCCGAGCTGCAGTACACGCCGTTCACCCCAGCGATCCCCAAGCTGCTGACCAATGCCGACAATATCTTCAGCGTAATCAGCAAGCAGGACATCCTGCTGATGCACCCTTTCGAGTCCTTCACTCCGGTGGTCGACCTGCTGCGCCAGGCCGCCAAGGACCCGCATGTACTCGCGGTGCGCCAGACCCTGTACCGCTCCGGTGCCAACTCGGAAATCGTCGACGCCCTGGTCGATGCGGCGCGAAACGGCAAGGAGGTCACCGCGGTGATCGAATTGCGCGCGCGTTTCGACGAAGAATCCAACCTGCAGATGGCCAGCCGCCTGCAGGCAGCCGGTGCGGTGGTGATCTACGGCGTGGTCGGATTCAAGACCCACGCCAAGATGATGCTGATTCTGCGCCGCGAGCAGGGCGAGATCGTCCGTTACGCGCACCTGGGCACCGGTAACTACCACGCCGGCAACGCCCGTCTGTACACCGACTACAGCCTGCTGACCTCCGACGACGCCCTCACCGAAGACGTCGGCAAATTGTTCAGCCAGCTGATCGGTATGGGCAAGACGCTGCGCATGAAGAAGTTGCTTCACGCGCCGTTCACCCTGAAAAAGGGCATGCTCGACATGATCGCGCGGGAAACCCAGTTCGCCCTGGAAGGCAAGCCGGCGCACATCATCGCCAAGTTCAACTCGCTGACCGACGCCAAGATCATCAAGGCGCTGTACAAGGCCAGCCAGTCGGGCGTGAAGATCGACCTGGTGGTGCGTGGCATGTGCTGCCTGCGCCCAGGTATTCCAGGGGTGTCGCACAACATTCAGGTGCGCTCGATCATCGGCCGCTTCCTGGAGCACACTCGGGTGTTCTACTTCCTCAATGGCGGCGAAGAGCAGATCTACCTGTCCAGCGCCGACTGGATGGAGCGCAACCTCGACAAGCGTGTCGAGACCTGCTTCCCGGTAGAGGGCAAGAAGCTGTTGCTGCGGGTGAAGAAGGAACTTGAAGGCTACCTGACCGACAACACCCACGCCTGGACGCTGCAGCCTGACGGACGTTACGTGCGCAGCAGCCCGACCGGCAACCAGAACCCGCGCAGTGCCCAGGCGACTCTGCTGGAGCGCCTGAGCAACCCGGTCCTCAACGTACGCTGAGGATGAAGTTGACCCGGGCCAGCCACTCCGCCTCATTGGCGAAGTCGGCCTGGGTCAACTGGTTCTGCTCCAGCCAGCCCTGAGGGAAAACCACGTCGAGGCGGTTGTCGCCGGCTTCGAGTTGCACCTGCGGCATCTGCTGAGTCCCGCGGATGTGGTGGAACAGGATGGCGAAGCGCAGCAATACGCACAGACGCAGCAGTTTCACACCTTCATCGCCCAGCTCGGCGAACTTCTCTTTGGGGATGTTGCGGCGGTGGCCGCGTACCAGCAGGGCCATCATCTGCTGATCTTCACGCGAGAAGCCCGAAAGGTCGGAGTGCTCGATCAGGTAGGCGCCGTGCTTGTGGTAGTGGTAGTGGGCAATGTCCAGGCCGATTTCGTGCACTTTGGCAGCCCAGCCCAGTAGATCGCGCCAGTTTCCATCTTCCAGGTCCCACGCCTTGGCCACTTGGTCGAAGGCATGCAGTGCCTTGCGCTCGACACGCGCAGCCTGGCCCTGGTCGACGTGGTAACGCTCCATCAACGAGTTCAAGGTGCGTTCGCGTACATCTTCGTGATGGTGGCGGCCAAGCAGGTCGAACAACACGCCTTCACGCAGGGCGCCATCGCAGTGATCCATGCGCTGCAATTCCAGTGCGTCGAAGATGGCTTCGAGAATCGCCATGCCGGCCGGGAAAATGGTACGGCGGTCGGGCTTGACGCCTTCGAAGTCGATCTTGTCGACCTCGCCCAGCTTGAACATCTTGCGTTTGACCCAGGCCAGGCCTTCAGCGTTGACCTCGCCATTGCCCAAGCCACCGGCCTTGATCGCGGCGCCAATGGCGCGGATGGTCCCGGACGAGCCGATGGCTTCGTCCCAGGTCAGGCGGTGCAGGGCGTTTTCGATGCTCATCAGCTCCAGGCGCGCGGCGGTGTAGGCCTGGGCGTAGCGCGCCGGGGTGATCTTGCCGTCGCGGAAATAACGCTGGGTGAAGCTGACACAGCCCATCTGCAGGCTCTCGCGCAGCAGCGGCTCGAAGCGCTGGCCAATGATGAACTCGGTGCTGCCGCCGCCGATGTCGGCGACCAGGCGTTTGCCGGGGGTATCGGCCAGGGTGTGGGAAACACCCAGGTAGATCAGGCGCGCTTCTTCACGGCCGGAAATCACTTCGACCGGGTGGCCGAGGATGGCTTCGGCGCGCAGGATGAATTCGTTGCGATTGCGTGCTTCGCGCAGGGCATTGGTGCCGACGATACGCACGGCACCGGCCGGCATGCCGTTGATCAGTTGGGCGAAGCGCTTGAGGCACTCAAGGCCCCGTT
Source organism: Pseudomonas sp. NPDC090233 (assembly GCF_044772285.1). Classification (NCBI taxonomy): domain Bacteria; kingdom Pseudomonadati; phylum Pseudomonadota; class Gammaproteobacteria; order Pseudomonadales; family Pseudomonadaceae; genus Pseudomonas; species Pseudomonas sp. NPDC090233. The sequence goes on from NZ_JBIVYQ010000006.1 coordinate 24,821, forward strand.
CCATGGCTTCTTCGCTGAGCATGCGCGCTTCGTCGATGCCGGCGGCCAGCTGAACCTTCTCGCCAAGCCGCTCGAGAATGCGGATCTCGGTATGGTGAGCCTTGGCCACGACCATGTGGAAACTGTTGGAGCCGAGGTCGATGGCGGCGATCAGGGACAGGTTCTTCGCGGAGGTATGCGGCATGATCTGAGGGTTCTCGGTCGTTAACCTGGCAATCGTGCCACGTTCCTCGGCTGTCGCCAACGCGCGGCACGCCAAGGGTTGATGCAAGGCAATGTGCCATTCGATGCTATGACACTTGTGTGACAGTTTCGATTCGTGGCGTCTTGCACAACTATAGTTACACTCAATCGTCAGTGACTTCCTGTCGACAGCCTCTACGGCTATCATGGGCCACGTTTTTTTGCTTACGACCCTGGAGATATCCATGAGCAGCGATCTGATCAAACACGTCACCGACGCCACCTTCGAGGCCGAAGTCCTGCAAGCCCAAGGCCCGGTGCTGGTTGATTACTGGGCTGAATGGTGCGGCCCATGCAAGATGATCGCGCCAGTCCTGGACGACATCGCCTCCACCTACGAGGGCAAACTGACCGTCGCCAAGCTGAACATCGACGACAACCAGGAAACCCCAGCCAAGCACGGCGTGCGTGGCATCCCGACGCTGATGCTGTTCAAGAACGGCAACGTCGAGGCCACCAAGGTCGGCGCACTGTCCAAATCGCAGCTGGCCGCGTTCCTCGACGCCCACCTGTGATGTGAAAAAGCCCCGGAAATCCCGGGGCTTTTCTTTTGTAACCCACTAGACGTCGAAAAAAGCAAGTGTTACATTCGGCCTCGCACTGCTTCTCCAGTGCCCCCTGCACGCCGTCGCCGACGCACTCCTAATTAGAATCAGTGCGCGATCCTATCGCCTTCTAGCGGCGCGGCTTCATTAAGCCAGAGCTTAATCCTCCCTTCTTACATGATTACCTCACTCCCCTTATGAACCTGACTGAACTCAAGCAAAAGCCGATTACCGATCTGCTGGAAATGGCCGAACAGATGGGCATCGAAAACATGGCCCGTTCGCGCAAACAGGACGTGATTTTCGCCCTGCTGAAGAAGCACGCGAAAAGCGGCGAAGAGATCTCGGGTGACGGCGTGCTGGAGATTCTCCAGGATGGTTTCGGTTTCCTGCGTTCGGCTGATGCGTCCTACCTGGCCGGCCCCGACGACATCTACGTCTCGCCCAGCCAGATCCGCCGCTTCAACCTGCGTACCGGCGACACCATCGTCGGCAAGATCCGCCCGCCGAAGGAAGGGGAGCGTTACTTCGCCCTGCTGAAGGTCGACACGATCAACTTCGATCGCCCGGAGAACGCGAAGAACAAGATCCTGTTCGAAAACCTGACGCCGCTGTTCCCGAACAAGCGCCTGAAGATGGAAGCTGGCAACGGTTCCACCGAGGACTTGACCGGCCGCGTCATCGACCTGTGCGCCCCGATCGGCAAAGGCCAGCGCGGCCTGATCGTCGCCCCGCCGAAAGCGGGTAAAACGATCATGCTGCAGAATATCGCGGCGAACATTACCCGTAACAATCCCGAGTGCCACCTGATCGTTCTGCTGATCGACGAGCGCCCGGAAGAAGTGACCGAAATGCAGCGCACCGTGCGCGGCGAAGTGGTCGCCTCGACCTTCGACGAGCCGCCAACCCGCCACGTGCAGGTTGCCGAGATGGTCATCGAGAAGGCCAAGCGCCTGGTCGAGCACAAGAAGGACGTGGTCATCCTGCTCGACTCCATCACCCGTCTGGCACGTGCCTACAACACCGTGATCCCGAGCTCCGGCAAGGTCCTGACCGGTGGTGTCGACGCCCACGCCCTGGAGAAGCCGAAGCGCTTCTTCGGCGCCGCGCGTAACATCGAGGAAGGCGGTTCGCTGACCATCATCGCTACCGCGCTGGTCGAAACCGGCTCGAAGATGGACGAAGTGATCTACGAAGAGTTCAAGGGTACCGGCAACATGGAGCTGCCCCTGGACCGTCGCATCGCTGAAAAGCGCGTGTTCCCGGCCATCAACATCAACCGCTCCGGCACCCGCCGCGAAGAACTGCTGACCGCCGACGACGAACTGCAGCGCATGTGGATCCTGCGCAAGCTGCTGCACCCGATGGACGAAATCGCCGCCATCGAGTTCCTGGTCGACAAGCTCAAGCAGACCAAGACCAACGACGAGTTCTTCTTGTCGATGAAGCGCAAGTAAGATCGTCGATCCACGCAGAAGGCCGGGGAAACCCGGCTTTTTGCTATCTGTACTTTGGCTATTGCAGCCCGTTCGGCGCTACACTCTGCAGCCCGACCGATACGGCCAACACGAGGCTCATGCATGCAGTATCGCGATTTGCGCGACTTCATCCGCGGCCTGGAGCAGCGCGGCGAACTCAAGCGCATCCAGGTTCCGATCTCTCCCGTTCTGGAAATGACCGAGGTCTGTGACCGCACCCTGCGTGCCAAGGGCCCGGCCTTGCTGTTCGAAAAGCCCACGGGCTTCGACATTCCGGTGCTTGGCAATCTGTTTGGCACGCCAGAACGCGTGGCAATGGGCATGGGTGCGGAATCGGTCGATGAGCTGCGCGAGATCGGCAAGCTGCTGGCCTTCCTCAAGGAGCCAGAGCCGCCGAAAGGCCTGAAGGATGCCTGGTCGAAGCTGCCGATCTTCAAGAAGGTCGTGTCGATGGCGCCAAAGGTGGTCAAGGACGCGGTGTGCCAGGAAGTGGTCGTTGAAGGCGACGACGTCGACCTCGGCCAGCTACCGATCCAGCACTGCTGGCCGGGCGACGTGGCGCCGCTGATCACCTGGGGCCTGACCGTGACCCGCGGGCCGAACAAGGATCGCCAGAACCTGGGCATTTATCGCCAGCAGGTCATTGGTCGCAACAAGGTGATCATGCGCTGGCTGAGCCACCGTGGCGGTGCACTGGACTATCGCGAGTGGTGCGAAAAGAACCCCGGCCAACCGTTCCCGGTCGCCGTGGCGCTGGGCGCCGACCCTGCGACCATCCTCGGCGCGGTGACGCCGGTGCCCGATACCCTGTCCGAATACGCCTTCGCCGGCCTCTTGCGCGGCAACCGCACCGAGCTGGTCAAGTGCCGTGGCAGCAACCTGCAGGTGCCAGCGACCGCCGAGATCATCCTCGAAGGTGTGATCCACCCAGGTGAAATGGCGCCGGAAGGTCCGTATGGCGACCATACCGGTTACTACAATGAAGTGGACAGCTTCCCGGTGTTCACCGTCGAGCGCATCACTCACCGGCAAAAGCCGATCTACCACAGCACCTACACCGGCCGCCCGCCTGATGAGCCGGCGATCCTCGGCGTAGCGCTGAACGAAGTGTTCGTACCGATTCTGCAGAAGCAGTTCCCGGAGATCGTCGACTTCTACCTGCCGCCGGAAGGCTGCTCGTATCGCATGGCCGTAGTGACCATGAAGAAGCAGTACCCAGGCCATGCCAAGCGCGTGATGCTGGGTGTGTGGTCGTTCCTGCGACAGTTCATGTACACAAAATTCGTTATCGTCACCGACGACGACATCAACGCCCGCGACTGGAATGACGTGATCTGGGCCATCACCACGCGCATGGACCCCAAGCGTGATACGGTGATGATCGACAACACACCGATCGATTACCTGGACTTCGCGTCGCCGGTATCGGGGCTGGGGTCGAAGATGGGCCTGGATGCCACGCACAAGTGGCCGGGCGAGACGACACGCGAATGGGGCCGGGTCATCGTCAAGGACGAAGCCGTCACCCGCCGCATCAATGAGTTGTGGGATCAGTTGGGAATAGATTGATGCAGGTAACGTTGCAGCCGTCCGGGGCGGTGCTGGCGCTCGAACCCGGGGAACGGATCCTGGATGGAGCGCGGCGGCTGGGCTATGAATGCCCGAACAGCTGCCGCAATGGCAACTGCCATGTCTGCGCCGCATTGTTGGTTGAAGGTCGCGTTCGCCAGAACGGTGAGGTGCGCGACCATGGTGAGCTGTTCACCTGCATCGCCGAACCCCTGGAGGACTGCGTTTTGCTCTGGGATGGTGTGCTGGCCCTGGGCGAGCTGCCAGTGCGCAAGCTGGCATGCACCGTCAGTGAGTGCGTCGACGTCGGCGGCGATGTCTGGCGAGTGCGCCTGCGCGCGCCGGCCGGCAAGCCGCCGCGCTATCACGCCGGGCAGTACTTGATGATCGAGCGCGAGGGCGGCAAGCCGGCAGCCTTTTCGCTGGCATCGGCGCCCCATGGCGGGCGAGACCTGGAGCTGCACGTACTGGCGCGTGAGACCAGTGCCATACAATTGCTCGAGCAATTGCAGCGCAACCGCTTGGCGCGGATCGAGATGCCGTTCGGCGACACCCATCTGGCCGAGCTGCCGGACGGGCCACTGGTGCTGATCGCTGCGGGTACCGGCATGGGGCAGATGCACAGCCTGGTCGAGCACTGCCGCGCCCAGGGCTTCAAGCACCCTGTACATCTGTATTGGGGTGTGCGCCGTCCTGAAGACTTCTACGCCATAGAACACTGGGACGAATGGGAGCGACTGCCCAACCTCTTCCTGCACAAGGTGGTCAGTGACCTGTGTGGCTGGGAGGGCCGTTGCGGCATGCTGCACGAGGCCGTGTGCGAAGACGTGAAGGACCTCAACTCCGTCCATGTGTATGCCAGCGGGTCGCCCAACATGGTCTATGCCACCCTCGACGCCTTGGTCGAGGCCGGCATGGATGCGCATCGCATGCGTGCCGATGTGTTTGCATACGCACCGCGTGGTTAATAACCTGAGTTTCACTTCGTGGTTATAAGGCGGTAATTAAATACCGCCTTCGCTGATAACTTTCACTACACTTTGGACAATGCTTTCCGCACCTCGGAAGTTAACAGGAATTTTGGCGGCAGCTTATGTCGGCACATGAAAGTACCTCCTGGAAAAGTTCTTATCCTCCGGCGCTCGACTTTGGCCAGCAACTGACCCGCGAGCAACTGTGCCACTCCATGCGAACGACCATGTCTCGTCATGCAGGTGGGCCCGTTTGGCTGTTCGCCTATGGTTCATTGATTTGGCGCCCCGAATGTAATTCGGTTGAACGCCAGCGCGCGCGGGTGCACGGATATCACCGCGGGCTTTACCTGTGGTCCCACGAGCACCGTGGCACGCCGGAAACCCCAGGCTTGGTGTTCGGCCTCGACCGTGGAGGGTCGTGCAGCGGTTTTGCCTATCGCCTGGATGAAAGCCGCCTGGACGATTCACTGATGGCTTTGTGGCAGCGGGAAATGCCGTATCCGGCGTATCGGCCGCATTGGCTCAGTTGCCGGTTGGGCGATGGCAGCAAGGTTCAGGCCCTGGGTTTTGTGCTGGAAAGGCACTTGCCGTGTTACGCCGGTAACCTGCCGGACACCTTGCTCAGTCAAATTCTTGCCAGTGCCAAAGGGCGGTATGGCACCACCCGCGAGTATGTCGAGCAGACGTTGAATGCGCTGCGCAATCACCAGATGCCGGATCGCAACTTAGAGGCGCGCTTCAGGCGGTGCCATAACTTGCGCGAGGTTTGAACGTGCTGGGGCCGCAAAGCGGCCCCGGCATCTCAATTCGTTAGTACCACCAACTTACCCACAGCCTTTCGCTGCCCGAGTTGCTCGATCGCAGCCCCAGCCTCGGCCAGTGGATAAGTTTGCGACACCAGTGGTTTCAGCTTGCCTTCTGCATGCCAGGCAAACAGCTGTCGGAAGTTGGCCGCGTTGTCCTCCGGCTGGCGCTGGGCAAATGCCCCCCAAAACACCCCCAACACCGCCGCCCCCTTGAGCAGCACCAGGTTCGCAGCCATCTGTGGAATGCTGCCGCTGGCGAAACCGACCACCAGTAAACGGCCATTCCAGGCAAGCCCACGTACGGCCTGGTCGAACAGCTCACCGCCGACCGGGTCGTAGATCACATCCACCCCCTGGCCGCCGGTCAGGCGCTTGATCTCGTCCTTCAGGCTGACCTGGCTGTAGTCAATCAGCTCGTCGGCCCCAGCAGCCTTGGCTACGCTAAGTTTCTCGGCGCTGCTGGCCGCAGCGATCACTTTGGCCCCCAGAGCCTTGCCGATCTCCACTGCCGCCAGGCCGACACCCCCGGATGCTCCCAGCACCAGCAAGGTTTCCCCGGGTTGCAGCTGGCCGCGCTGTTTGAGCGCGTGCATCGAGGTGCCGTAGGTCATGCCGAACGCGGCGGCGGTGGTGAAATCCATGCTGTCGGGGATGGGCAGCACGTTGTAGAACGGCACGGCTACTTGTTCGGCGAACGCGCCCCAACCGGTCAGGGCCATCACCCGGTCACCGACCTTGAACGAGCCAGCGCGCTCACCGACTGCGGCGACCACGCCCGCCGCCTCGCCACCCGGCGAAAATGGCAGCGGCGGCTGGAACTGGTATTTGCCTTCGATGATCAGGGTGTCGGGGAAGTTGACCCCGGCCGCCTGCACGTCGAGCAGAATCTCGTTTTTCTTCGGCGCCGGGCTGGCCACCTCTTCCAGCACCAGGTCGCGTGCTGGGCCCAGGGTTTTGCACAACACAGCTTTCATCGGGGCTATTCCTTTGCGGGTCGTGGCCGATAAGTGTAGGAGGGCCGCCTGCCGGGTCAACGAGCATGGTCCGTCCTGATGGGCTGGCATAAGCCGGGGCTTGGGTTTGAGCGAACTGCTGGGTAAGCTGGCGCCAATTGTTTTGAGGAGCGAATTCGTGAAAGCGTGGATCTTGATGGTGCTGGCCCTGATGCTGCCAGCGGCGGCCATGGCCGAAGAAGCCAAGGAAGGAGCCCCCAAGGTCTCCTACATCAGCCTGAGCCCGCCCTTCGTCGGCAACTACGCCCTCGACGGTGGCCCCAAGCTGCGCGTGTACAAGGCCGACGTTGCCCTGCGCGTGACCGGCGATGAAGCCGCCAAGGCGGTGAAGCACCACGAACCATTGATTCGTAACCAGCTGGTGGCGCTGTTCACTCAGCAGGGTGTGGATAACTTGAGCAACGTCGAGGCCAAAGAGGCTTTGCGTCAGCAAGCGCTGAAGCAGGTGCAGCAGGTGATGGAGGCGGAAGAAGGCAAGCCGATTGTTGAGGATTTGCTGTTCAATAATTTGATTGTGCAGTAATCGGCATCCAAGCCCCCACCCTGTGGGAGCGGCTTTAGCCGCGAAGGGAGCGACGCGTTGGATGGCACCGGCTGTGCCGGTGTTCGCGGCTGAAGCCGCTCCCACAGGTATTCGCGGCGCTTACGTTATTTGCTAAGGGCTACAATCGCCGCCCACTGCTCCTCGGTCACCGGCATCACCGACAGCCGCGTCCCTTTCTGCACCAGCGGCAATTCCATCAACGCGCTTTGCTGCTTGAGCAATCCCAAACTCAGCACCTGACTGAACGTCTTCACGTGCGCCACATCCACCGCGCTCCACGGGTTCTTGTCCGCAGTGGCCTTGGCGTCATGGTAATGGCTCTCTGGGTCTAGCGCTGTGGGGTCCGGGTACGCCGCCGCAGTGATGCGGGCGATGCCGGCAATACCGGGTTGCGGGCAGCTGGAGTGATAGAAGAAAAACTCATCGCCCACGTTCATGGCACGCATGAAATTACGTGCCTGGTAATTGCGCACGCCATCCCAGCGGGCCTCGCCCAATCGGCTCAAGTCTTCGATCGACAGCTCGTCGGGCTCGGATTTCATCAGCCAATAGGCCATGAATGCTGCTCCTGAAAAGGTTTGAAATAACCTGTTGCACGAAACCGACAGCCGGTTGGCGTCAACGTTTGCGTGCAGGCTCAGGTTGTCGGAAAATGCGCCGATTTTAACGCTATACGCTCCGGCGACACCAAGAAGGTCGTCGAGCCTGAACAGTATGCCTGGGGGGCATTCTTCGATGAATCAACGTAAACCGGACCTGCTTTGGGTCCTGGTCTTCATCTTCGGTCTGGGTGTGGTCACTACCGGTTATGCCCAGGGTATCTGGGAGCGTAAGCTCGATATCGCCTACCAAACGCCGGTAGAAGCCGCTCAGCCGCAACGTTGATCCCCCGCTGACGCCACTCAACCCGGCGCCAGGTACCAGCCACGGTCCGAGACCGTGCCCTGCAGTGGTACATCCCAACTGGCCTGCGTCAGTCGTTCTACCTTCTGGCATTCATGGGCCAGCCCCAGCAGCAGTGGTTTTTTCCAGGTTTTACGGCGAGCCTGATAGGCCAGGCTGCGATCATAGAAGCCACCGCCCATGCCGAGTCGCCCGCCCACTTCATCGAATCCCACCAGCGGCAGCAGAATCAGGTCCAGCGACCAGATAGGGCGTTGGCGCCTGCGGTCGGTCAAGGGCTCTGGAATGCGGAAGCGGTTGCGCTTGAGCTTTTCACCCTGTTCGAATCGCTGGAACACCATGCGCGTGCGCGGCCAGGCGTGCAGTACCGGCAGGTAGACGTGTTTGCCCCGGCGCTGGGCCTCGCGCAGCAGCAGGCGCGGGTCGATTTCACCGTCGTTGGGCAGGTACAGGGCGATATGCCGGGCGCGGCGGAACAGTGGGTTCTGCGCCAGTTGTCGATACAGGCCCAAAGAAGCCTGACGTTGCTGGGCGGGCGTGAGTGAGCGGCGGGCATTACGGAGCAGGCGACGAAGCTGGGGGCGGGTGAGCGGCGCGGTGTCGGTCATGGCACAGGCGTTCCCAGTTGTCGCTACGGGTGTGATATTTGCCCGCGACAACGGCAGGCAAAGAAAATGAGGCTCCCCGATAAGACCGCTATCGGTGTAGCCCTTGAACCCGAAAGTTCAAGGTGGAGATTGCAGGGGGCGTTAAGGCTTTCCGTCGGGCGGACATGCACACCGGCCCCAGCGTGCAACCCCCGTGGTTGTGCGTATCGGCTCAGGGACATAACCGACTGGCGCATCCCCCAGGGAGTGGCGCCAGTATACCAATCTCAGCCGTTTTTGGTACCCGCGTCGTCGGACAAAGCCACATCGACCCGCTCCAGCAGGTCACGCACCTGTTCGCGGGTGGCGCCGCCAGCGGGAGCGTCGGTGCGATCCTCCTGGCGGTGCAGCATCTCGTGGGTGATGTTCAAAGCTGCCATCACCGCAATGCGGTCGGCGCCGATCACCTTGCCGCTGCTGCGGATCTCGCGCATCTTGCCGTCCAGGTAGCGTGCGGCGCTGACCAGGTTGTTGCGTTCTTCCGGCGGGCAGATGATCGAGTATTCCTTGTCCAGGATCTGCACGGTGACGCTATTGCTTGAACTCATGAGTCTTGCTCCAGGGCCTTGAGGCGTAAGATCATCGACTCGACCTTGCGCTTGGCGATCTCGTTCTTTTCGATGAGGTGGGCGCGCTCTTCGCGCCAGGATTTTTCCTGAGCTACTAGGAGTGCATTTTGCCGCTTTAGTTGCTCGACACGTTCGATCAGCAACTCGAACCGGCTCATCAATGCTTGCAGGTCGTTCTCTTGCGTGGGTTGCACTCGATTCGCTCCGTCATTGAATCACCCGACGATGATGCCTCTCCCTGAGCGGTGGCGGCCAGTGCCGATGGTCTTGGCGCGCCTGCCGGTGCTAGGATACAAGGTCTCCATTCTAGTCAAATGCGCCGTCTGGCGCCTAGCCGACCATGCCTAATACCCAATCGCCTTACATCGCCTTCGCCATGCTGCTCTCGAGCAATGGCCACCCTGTAACCCCTGCCGAGCTGCACGGCCTGCTGATCGGCCGCAGCTGCGCCGGTGCCGGCTTCGATGCCGAAGCCTGGCTGGCCGACGCCGCCCAATTGCTGGAAACCGAGCCCGGTGACACCGTCCGCAATGCCCTGATCGGCCTGCAAGAGATGGTCAAGGGCGAGCTGAACAGCGAAGACATGGCCCTCGTCCTGCTGCTGCCGAGCGACGATGCCGCGCTGGCCGACCGTGCTGCGGCGCTGGGCCAGTGGTGCCAAGGTTTCATCACCGGCTTCGGTCTGAACGCGGGTGGCAAGGACCTTTCCGCCGAGGCCAAGGACGTCCTGAATGACCTGGTTGCGATTTCCCAGGTGCAGGAAGCCCTCGAAGAGTCCGAAGACGGCGAAAGCGACTACATGGAAGTCATGGAATACCTGCGTGTGGCGCCGCTGCTGCTGTTCTCCGAGCTGGCCAAGCCGGCGGCACCCGCGCCCAAGCCATCGCTGCACTGATCAACCGGGGGTAGTTCTGCCCATGAGCCACATACCCAAGGCCGAGTATGCCCGTCGGCGCAAGGCGCTGATGGCGCAGATGGTTCCCAACAGCATTGCCATCCTGCCGGCTGCTGCGGTCGCCATTCGCAACCGCGATGTCGAGCACGTTTACCGCCAGGACAGCGATTTTCAGTACCTCAGCGGCTTCCCCGAGCCCGAGGCGGTGATCGCCCTGATCCCCGGACGCGAGCATGGCGAGTACGTGCTGTTCTGCCGCGAGCGCAACCCTGAACGTGAGCAGTGGGATGGCCTGCGTGCCGGCCAGGAAGGCGCGATCCGTGACTTCGGCGCGGACGATGCCTTCCCGATCACCGACATCGACGAGATCCTGCCCGGCCTGATCGAAGGCCGTGAGCGGGTCTACAGCGCCATGGGCAGCAACCCCGAATTCGACCGCCGGCTGATGGACTGGATCAACGTGATCCGCTCCAAGGCGCGCCTCGGCGCCCAGCCGCCGAACGAGTTCGTTGCGCTGGATCATCTGCTGCACGACATGCGCCTGTATAAATCGGCGGCAGAAGTGAAAGTGATGCGCGCAGCCGCAGACATTTCCGCACGCGCCCATGTGCGGGCCATGCAGGCCTGCCGGGCGGGGCTGCACGAGTACAGCCTGGAAGCCGAGCTGGACTACGAGTTCCGTAAAGGCGGGGCGAAAATGCCCGCCTACGGCTCGATCGTCGCTGCCGGGCGCAATGGCTGCATCCTGCACTATCAGGAGAACGATGCGCCGCTCAAGGACGGTGATCTGGTGCTGATCGACGCCGGCTGTGAAATTGACTGCTACGCCAGCGATATCACACGTACCTTCCCGGTCAGCGGGCGTTTTTCGCCTGAGCAGAAGGCCATCTACGAGCTGGTGCTCAAGGCCCAGGCCGCTGCGTTCGCCGAAATCGCCCCGGGCAAGCACTGGAACCACGCACATGAAGCGACCGTACGGGTGATCACCGAGGGCCTGGTCGAGCTCGGGCTGCTCAAAGGCGAGGTGCAGGCATTGATCGATAACGAAGCCCATCGCGCTTTCTACATGCACCGTGCCGGCCACTGGTTGGGCATGGATGTGCACGACGTCGGCGAATACAAGGTGGGCGGCGAGTGGCGTGTACTGGAACCTGGCATGGCGCTGACCGTCGAGCCGGGCATCTACATCGCCGCCGATAACCAGAATGTCGCGAAGAAATGGCGCGGCATCGGCGTAAGGATCGAGGACGACGTGGTCGTGACCAGGCAAGGGTGTGAAATTCTGACCTCGGGTGTGCCCCGGACGGTCGCCGAGATCGAGGCCCTGATGCAAGCGGCACGTAAGGACGCGGCATGAACCGCGTGAATCTCGCGATCATCGGCGGCGGCCTGGTCGGCGCCAGCCTGGCCCTGGCCCTGCAGGCGGGTGCCAAGGCGCGTGGCTGGAAGATCCTGCTGATCGAGCCGTTCGCCCCAGGCGATAGCTTCCAGCCCAGCTACGATGCGCGCTCCTCGGCGTTGTCGTTCGGTACCCGGCAGATTTATCAACACCTGGGCCTGTGGCCAACCATCAGCCCGCGCGCGGAGCCGATCCGGCAGATTCAGGTGTCCGACCGTGGTCGCTTCGGCTCCACCCGCCTGGATGCGCTGGAAGAAGGCGTGCCGGCGTTGGGCTACGTGGTCGAGAACGCCTGGTTGGGCCAGTGCCTGTGGCAAGGCCTGGACAGTGACGTGGTGAGCTGGCGTTGCCCCGCCGAAGTAAAAGCGATGCAGGCGATTGCCGGTGGCTACCGCCTGGAGCTGGACGACGACACCAGCCTGGAATGCGACCTCGCGGTGCTGGCCGACGGCGGCCGCTCCGGGTTGCGTGAGCAACTGGGCATCCATGTGCGCCGCACGCCCTATGAGCAGAGCGCGCTGATCGCCAACATTACGCCGGGCGAAGCCCATTGCGGTCAGGCCTTCGAACGTTTTACCGAGCAAGGCCCCATGGCATTGCTGCCGCTGCCTGATAACCGCTGCGCGCTGGTCTGGACCCGCCAGGGGATGGACGCCAAGCGGCTGGCCGAAATCGACGAACGCAGCTTCCTGCGTGAGCTGCAGGATGCCTTCGGCTACCGCCTCGGCGCCTTGCGCCAGGTCGGCGCACGGCACCTGTACCCGCTGGCGCTGGTCGAGGCCGAAGAGCAAGTCCGCCCGCACCTGGTGGTGCTGGGCAATGCCGCGCACAGCTTGCATCCCATCGCCGGGCAAGGTTTCAACCTGTCCCTGCGTGATGTTCAGTCGCTGGCCGACGCGTTGCTGGCCGGCCCGCAACAACCAGGTGATCTGGCGACCCTGCAGGCGTATCAGCAACGCCAGCGCCTCGACCAGGCCTTGACCATCGGCTTCTCCGACCAGGTCACTCGCCTGTTCGGCAGCAACCAGCCTTTGATCGCGACGGGACGCAACCTTGGCCTGCTCGGGCTCGACCTGCTGCCTCCGGCGAAAAGCTGGTTCGCCCGCCAGGCAATGGGCCTGGGCACCCGCCCCGATTCGCGGGGCCAGGCATGAGCAACCCGCGCCGGCTGGCGCGACGGGCACGCATGCTGCGCTGGCTGCTGAACCTCTACCCGCCGTACCTCGGTGCCGGCATCCGCATCCAGCACATCAGCCCGGACATGCGCAGCGTCAAGGTGCGCATGAAACTGACCCGCTGGAACCGCAACTACGTCGGCACGCAGTTCGGTGGCAGCCTGTATTCCATGGTCGATCCGTTCTACATGCTGTTGCTGATCGAGCAGCTTGGTCGTGAGTACATCGTCTGGGACAAGGCTGCCAGCATCGACTTCATTTCACCGGGCAAGGGCCCGGTGTATGCCGAATTCCACGTCGATGACGCGCTGCTGGATGAAATTCGCCAACAGACCGCCAGCGGCAAGAAATACCTGCCCCGTTTGCAGGTCGATATCCGCGACGGTGCCGGCGAGCTGGTGGCGCGGGTCGATAAAACCCTATACGTGCGGCTCAAGCCGCAAGCGAGGCAGGCGTAAGGCATGGAAATGCGCGCAGATCTGTTGATTGTCGGTGCCGGTATGGTCGGCAGCGCCCTGGCCCTGGCATTGCGCCACAGCGGCCTGGAAATTCTCCTGCTCGACGGCGGCCCGTTGTCGGTGAAACCCTTCGATGACCAGGCGCCCTTCGAGCCGCGGGTCAGTGCCCTGTCGGCCGCCAGCCAACGCATTCTAGAACGCCTCGGCGCCTGGGAAGGCATCGCCAAGCGGCGCGTATCGCCGTACTCGGACATGCATGTGTGGGACGGTAGCGGTACTGGGCAGATTCACTTTTCCGCAGCCAGCGTGCACGCGCAGGTGCTCGGCCATATCGTCGAAAACCGCGTGGTGCAGGATGGCCTGATGGAGCGCTTGCACGACAGCGACATCGGCCTGCTGCCCAATGCCCGCCTGGAGCAGATGCGCCGCTCGGGCGATGAGTGGCTGCTGACCCTGGCCGATGGCCGGCGCCTGCGTGCACCGCTGGTGGTAGCGGCCGACGGCGCCAATTCGGCGGTGCGGCGCCTGACCGGTTGCCAGACCCGCGAATGGGACTACCTGCACCACGCCATCGTCACCAGCGTGCGCTGCAGTGCGGCGCATCAGGCCACTGCCTGGCAGCGGTTCACCGATGAAGGGCCGTTGGCGTTCCTGCCGTTGTCGCGTGACGGCCAACAGGATTGGTGCTCGATCGTCTGGTCGACCACGCCTGAGCATGCCGAGCAGCTCATGGGGCTGGAGGATGAAGCCTTCCTCAAGGCCCTGGAGCGCGCCTTCGAGGGGCGTTTGGGCGAGGTGTTGCACGCCGACCCGCGGGTCTGCGTGCCGCTGCGCCAGCGCCACGCCAAGCGCTATGTGGACGAGGGGCTGGCGCTGATCGGCGATGCCGCACACACCATCCACCCGTTGGCCGGGCAGGGCGTCAACCTGGGCTTTCTCGATGCGGCGGTGCTGGCCGAAGTGCTGGTCAATGCCAGCGAGCGTGGTGAGCGGCTGGCGGATGAAAAGGTACTCAGCCGCTATGAGCGCCGGCGCATGCCACACAACCTGGCGCTGATGGCGGCGATGGAAGGCTTCGAGCGGCTGTTCCAGGCCAACCCGCTGCCGCTGCGCTGGTTGCGCAACAGTGGCTTGAAAGTGGTCGAGAAGCTGCCAGAGGCCAAGGCGCTGTTCGTGCGCCAGGCGTTGGGGCTGACAGGGGATCTGCCGGATTTGGCCAAGCCTTGAGGGTGCTTTGCAACATTCGGTAACTGCTGGGTAGATGAGCTGCAAAATGGGATTCACTACCATTTACGCCTCTCATACGATCCGAGGAGTGCTCTCCATGTTGCCACGCAAGCCCCTACTGGCCGCTCTGGCCCTGACCCTGTTCGGCGGCACGGCCCAGGCGGCGGACGAAGTGGTGGTGTACTCCTCGCGCATCGACGAGCTGATCAAGCCGGTGTTCGACGCCTACACCGCCAAGACCGGGGTCAAGATCAAGTTCATCACCGACAAGGAAGCCCCGCTGATGCAGCGCATCAAGGCCGAGGGCGAGAACGGCGTGGCCGACCTGCTGCTGACCGTCGATGCCGGCAACCTCTGGCAGGCCGAGCAGATGGGCATCCTGCAGCCGATCAAGTCGGACATCATCGACCAGAACATCCCGCCGCAGTACCGCGCTTCGTCCCATGACTGGACCGGCTTGAGCCTGCGCGCGCGGACCATCATCTACTCCACCGACCGGGTCAAGCCGGCGGAACTGAGCACCTACGAAGCCCTCGCCGACAAGAACTGGGAAGGCCGCCTGTGCCTGCGCACGGCGAAGAAGGTCTACAACCAGTCGCTGACGGCCACCCTGATCGAGACCCACGGCGAAGCGAAGACCGAGCAGATCGTCAAAGGCTGGGTGAACAACCTGTCCACCGACGTGTTCTCCGATGACAACGCGGTGATCCAGGCCGTCGCGGCCGGCCAGTGTGACGTGGGTGTGGTCAACACCTATTACTACGGCCGCCTGCACAAGCAGAACCCGAACCTGCCGGTGAAGATCTTCTGGCCCAACCAGGGCGACCGTGGGGTGCACGTCAACCTGTCGGGCATCGGTCTGACCAAGCATGCACCGCATCCGGAGGCCGCCAAGAAGCTGGTGGAATGGATGACCGGCGAGGAGGCGCAGAAGCTGTTCGCCGACATCAACCAGGAGTTCCCGGCCAACCCGAAGGTAAAACCTTCGGACGAAGTCGCGGCCTGGGGCAGCTTCAAGGCTGACAGCATTGCGGTTGAAGTGGCCGGCAAGCGCCAGGCCGAGGCCATTCGCCTGATGGATCGGGCTGGCTGGAACTGAGTTATCCTTCCGGGGCCTGTCAGGGCCCCTTCGCGGGGCAAGCCCGCTCCCACAGCGGTCGCCATTGCACTTGAGACTTGAGCCTTGCCCCACACCCCCCAACGCCGCTGGTACCTCCCGGTCACCTTGACCGCCGCCCTGGTGCTCCTGCCGCTGAGCGTCCTGCTGCTGTCCTGGCAGTCGATCGACCTGCAGATCTGGTCGCACCTGCTCGACACCCAGATGAGCCGCCTGCTCGGCAACACCCTCACCCTGGTGCTGGGGGTAGGCGTTGGCGTCACCGTGCTTGGCGTCAGCCTGGCCTGGCTCACCAGCCTTTGCGAGTTCCCCGGCAGGCGCTGGCTGGACTGGGCGCTGATGTTGCCGTTCGCCATTCCCGCCTACGTGCTGGCCTTCGTCTTCGTCGGCCTGCTGGACTTCGCCGGCCCCGTGCAAAGTGCCTTGCGTGAGGTGTTCGGGCCCGTGCGCCTGCCGCGGGTGCGCTCCACCGCTGGCGTGATCATCGTCCTGGTGCTGGTGTTCTACCCCTACGTCTATCTGCTCGCGCGCACGGCGTTCCTGGCCCAGGGCAAGGGCCTGATGGAAGCAGCGCGGGTGCTCGGTCTGTCGCCGCTGCAAGCCTTCTGGCGGGTTGCCCTGCCCATGGCGCGCCCGGCCATCGGTGCCGGCATCGCGCTGGCGCTGATGGAAACCTTGGCCGATTTCGGCGCGGTGGCGGTGTTCAACTTCGACACCTTCACCACCGCCATCTACAAGACCTGGTACGGCTTCTTCAGCCTCTCCAGCGCCGCCCAGCTGGCCAGCCTGCTGCTGCTGGCGGTGATGCTGGTGCTGTACGGCGAACGCCGTGCCCGTGGCGCCACGCGCACCGGCAACGAACGCCCGCGCGGGCATGCGCTGTACCACCTGCATGGTATCAAGGCGTTGCTGGCCAGTGGCTGGTGCCTGTTGGTGTTCGCCTGCGCCTTCGTCATCCCGCTGCTGCAGTTGCTGGTCTGGTTCTGGCAGCGCGGGCGGCATGACCTGGACGAACGCTACATTGGCTTGGTGCTGCACACGCTGTATCTGGGCGGCATGGCTGCCTTGATCACGGTGTGCGTGGCGCTGGTGCTGGCATTTGCCCGACGCCAGGCGCCGACCAGTGGTATCCGGGCCGGGGTCGGCCTGGCCAATCTGGGCTATGCCTTACCAGGCTCTGTGCTGGCGGTGTCGATCATGCTGGCCTTCAGTTACCTCGACAATCAGCTGGTGATCCCGCTGTCCACGTGGCTGGGCGGTGCCGGCAAGCCGCTGCTGTTGGGCAGCCTCGCGGCGTTGTTGTTGGCCTACCTGGTGCGCTTCATCGCTGTGGCTTACGGGCCGCTGGAAGGCAGCCTGGAGCGCATCCGCCCATCGCTGCCTGAGGCATCGCGCAGCCTGGGCGTCGGAGGCGCAAGATTGTTTTTCAAGGTGTATCTACCGCTGTTGGTTCCCGGCGCGCTCAGCGCTGCGCTGCTGGTCTTCGTCGATGTGCTCAAGGAAATGCCCGCCACCTTGCTGATGCGCCCGTTCGGCTGGGACACCCTTGCGGTGCGGGTGTTCGAGATGACCAGCGAAGGCGAGTGGGCGCGTGCCTCGCTGCCTGCCTTGACCTTGGTGCTGGTGGGCCTGCTGCCGGTCATCGGCCTGATCCGCCGTTCCGCCAAACGCCCCGGTCACAGTCACTGAGGGTGTCAGTCCGCGCCCTTGCGGCTACAATGCGCGGCATTCGCGCGACGGGTCCTACAAGAAGAGCTGACGACCACACGTCAACGACCGCCGCCGCTTCGCCACGCCCGGAAGGAGAAACCCATGGGACAGCGCACGCTTTTATACGACCTGCACTTGGCGCTGGGTGCCAAGACGGTCGACTTCGGTGGCTGGGACATGCCCCTGCACTATGGCTCGCAGGTCGAGGAGCACCATCAGGTGCGCAGTGACTGTGGGGTGTTCGATGTTTCCCACATGACAGTGATCGATGTCGATGGCAGCGATGCCAGTACCTGGCTTCAGCGTCTGCTGGCCAACGATGTCGTCCGCCTCGATGGCGTCGGCAAGGCGCTGTACAGCCCTCTGCTCAATGAAAACGGTGGAGTCATCGACGACCTGATCGCCTACCGCACCGAGAGTGGCTACCGCCTGGTCACCAACGCGGCCACCCGCGCCAGGGTGCTGGCTTGGCTGGAAGCCCAGAGCGCTGGCTTCTCGGTCGGTATCGAGGTGCGCCCCGATCTGGCCATTCTTGCCATCCAAGGCCCACAGGCCCGGGAAAAGGTCGCAGCCTTGCTCAGCCCCTCGCGCGCTGCACTGATCCGCCAGCTGCGCCCATTCGAAGGGCTTGCAGAGGGCGACTGGTTCATTGCCCGCACGGGCTACACCGGTGAAGACGGGTTGGAGATCATCCTTCCAGGTCGCGAAGCGGTGGCGTTCTACAACGATCTGGTCGGCGCCGGTATCGCCCCCAGCGGCCTTGGCGCACGCGACACATTGCGCCTGGAAGCTGGCATGAACCTCTACGGCCAGGACATCGACGAAAACCACACCCCGCTGACCTCAAACCTGGGTTGGAGCATCGCATGGGAACCGGCCGAGCGCGACTTCATCGGCCGCGCCGGCCTGCTGGCGGAAATCGAGCACGGCGTGCAGGACAAACTGGTCGGCCTGGTACTGGAAGAACGCGGTGTTCTGCGTGCCCATCAGGTAGTTCGCGTGGCCGGGATTGGCGAAGGGGAGATCACCAGTGGTAGTTTCTCTCCTACGCTAAGCAAGTCCATTGCCCTGGCGCGTGTACCCATGGCCACCGGCGACCGCGCCGAGGTCGAGATTCGCGGCAAGTGGTACCCGGTGCGGGTGGTCAAGCCGACCTTCGTGCGCCACGGCAAGATTCTGATCTGAACAATCAACGGCGGGCCGACCGCTGACCCAATCGAGGAATACAAGACATGAGCAATATCCCCGCCGATCTGCGTTTTGCCGAAAGCCATGAATGGGCCCGCCTGGAAGCCGATGGCACCGTGACCGTGGGCATCAGCGACCACGCCCAGCAGGCCCTGGGTGACGTGGTATTCGTAGAGCTGGCTGAAGTTGGCAAGGTGTTCGCTGCGGGTGATGCGGCGGGCGTGGTCGAGTCGGTGAAGGCCGCTTCGGATATCTATGCCCCGGTGGGTGGTGAAGTGATCGCGGTCAACGAAGAGCTGGCCGACAGCCCGGAACTGCTCAACGAAGAACCTTACGACGCGTGGATCTTCAAGCTCAAGCCAAGCGACAAGGCTGAACTGGACAAGCTGCTGGACGCTGACGGTTACAAAGCTGCTATCGGCGAGTGATACCGCGTCGTCTGCTTCGCGGCTGAAGCCGCTCCTACAGGATGTTCATTGAACCTGTAGGAGCGGCTTCAGCCGCGATGAGGCCGGCACTGCCAAAGCAACTTTCCCCGCAGAATCGGCAATCCTTCCTAGACTTATAAGTCTCCATGAGACCTGGTCCAGGAAGAGAGCGTCGTCATGTCCCAATCGCCATCCCTGCATCAACTGCAAGAACTCAACCCTTTCCTGCGCCGCCACCTGGGCCCCGATGCCGCAGAGCAGCAGGCCATGCTCAGCGCCCTCGGCCTCGCCAGCCGCAGCGAGCTGATCGAGCAGACCGTCCCCCCAGGCATCCGCTTCAACCGCGCCCTCGACTTGCCCCCGGCCCTGGACGAACAGGCCGCGCTGGCCAAACTTGCCGGCTACGCCGAACAGAACCAAGTCTGGACCAGCCTGATCGGCATGGGCTACCACGGCACCGTCACGCCCACCGTCATCTTGCGCAACGTGCTGGAAAACCCCGGCTGGTACACCGCCTACACCCCCTACCAGCCAGAAATCGCGCAGGGCCGGCTGGAAGCCCTGCTCAATTTCCAGCAGATGGTCATCGACCTGACCGGCCTGGCGCTGGCCAACGCCTCGCTGCTCGATGAAGCCACTGCCGCTGCCGAAGCGATGGCCCTGGCCAAGCGCGTGGCGCGCAACAAGAGCAATGCGTTCTTTGCCGATGAGCACTGCCACCCGCAAACCTTGTCGGTGCTGAGAACCCGGGCCGAAGGCTTCGGCTTCGAGCTGATCGTCGATACTGTGGATAACCTCGCCCAGCACCAGGTATTCGGCGCACTGTTGCAATACCCGGACACCCATGGCGAGGTGCGTGACCTGCGTCCGTTGACCGATCAGCTGCACAGCCAGCAAGCGCTGGCCTGCGTGGCGGCCGACCTGCTCAGCCTGGTGGTGTTGACCCCGCCCGGCGAGCTCGGCGCCGATGTGGTGCTGGGCTCGACCCAGCGCTTCGGCGTACCCATGGGCTACGGTGGCCCGCATGCGGCCTATTTCGCCTGCCGTGACGACTACAAGCGGGCCATGCCGGGGCGCATCATCGGTGTGTCGCGCGACGCCCGTGGCAACACGGCGCTGCGTATGGCGCTGCAGACCCGCGAGCAGCATATCCGCCGTGAGAAGGCCAACTCAAACATCTGCACGGCCCAGGTGCTGCTGGCCAATATCGCCGGCTTCTATGCGGTGTACCACGGCCCTGAAGGCCTGCAGCGCATCGCCCAGCGCGTGCACCGGCTGACCTTCGTGCTGGCTGCCGGCCTCGAAGCCAAGGGTATGAAGCGCCGCAACCAGCATTTTTTCGACACCCTCACGCTGGATGTCGGCGGTGCCCAGGCGGCCATCATCGAAAGCGCGGAAGCGGCGCGCATCAACCTGCGCATTCTCGGGCGCGGGCATCTGGGCGTGAGCCTGGATGAAACCTGTAACGAAGACACCGTGCTGCGCCTGTTCGATATCTTTCTTGGCGTGGACCACGGCCTGGACATTGCCAAGCTCGACCAGCAGGCTCTACCCGAAGGTATTCCCGCAGCGCTGGTACGGCGCACACCGTTCCTGGCCCACCCGGTGTTCAACCTGCATCACAGCGAAACCGAGATGCTGCGCTACCTCAAGCAACTGGAGAACAAGGACCTGGCGCTGAACCAGTCGATGATTCCGCTGGGCTCCTGCACCATGAAGCTCAACGCCACCAGCGAAATGATCCCCATCACCTGGCCCGCCTTCGCCAATCTCCACCCCTTCGCGCCTGCCGCCCAGGCCACCGGCTACAAAGCGATGATCGACGAGCTGGAGTGCTGGTTGTGTTCCATCACGGGCTTCGATGCCATCTGCATGCAGCCCAACTCCGGTGCCCAGGGTGAGTACGCCGGGCTGATGGCAATCACTCGTTACCACCGCAGCCGCCATCAACCGCAACGCACGTTGTGCCTGATCCCCTCGTCGGCCCACGGCACCAATCCCGCTTCGGCGCAGATGGCCGGCATGGAGGTGGTGATCGTCGATTGTGATGAGGACGGCAACGTCGACCTGGATGACCTCAAGGCCAAGGCCGCTGCCGCTGGCGAGCGCTTGTCCTGCCTGATGGTCACTTACCCCTCGACCCATGGCGTTTACGAGGAAGGCATCCGTGAAATCTGCGACGTCGTGCATCAGCACGGCGGCCAGGTGTACATGGACGGCGCCAACCTCAACGCCCAGGTGGGGCTGGCACGGCCGGCGGACATCGGTGCCGATGTGTCACACATGAACCTGCACAAGACCTTCTGCATCCCTCACGGTGGTGGCGGCCCGGGCATGGGGCCGATTGGCATACGCGATCACCTCAAGCCGTTCGTTGCCAGCCACCCGGTGGTGCCAGTGCCAGGCCTGGACCCGAACATCAGCGCGGTCAGCGCCGCGCCCTGGGGCAGTGCGAGCATCCTGCCGATCAGCTGGATGTACATCGCCATGATGGGCCCGCAGCTGGCCGATGCCAGTGAAGTGGCGATTCTGTCGGCCAACTACCTGGCCGGCCAACTCGGCGGCGCCTTCCCGGTGCTGTACCGAGGTCGCAACCAGCGGGTGGCGCATGAGTGCATTCTTGACCTGCGGCCGCTCAAGGCACAGACCGGGATCACTGAGGAGGATGTTGCCAAACGCCTGATGGACTATGGCTTTCACGCCCCGACCATGTCGTTCCCGGTACCGGGTACGCTGATGGTCGAGCCGACCGAGAGCGAATCCAAGGCCGAGCTGGACCGGTTCGTCGAGGCGATGTTGGCGATTCGTGCGGAGATCGGCGAGGTGCAGGAGGGTAACTGGCCGGCAGAGGACAACCCGCTCAAGCACGCCCCGCATACCCTGGCCGATGTGTTGGCGCCGTGGACCCGGCCATACAGCCTGGAACAGGCAGTCGCCCCCAGCGCTCACGTGCGCCAGCATAAATACTGGCCAGCGGTGAACCGGGTCGACAATGTGTACGGGGATCGAAACTTGTTCTGCGCGTGCGTGCCGCTGGAGGACTATCGCTAGGCTTCTTTCGCGGCTAAAGCCGCTCCCACAGATGTTCATCTAACCTGTGGGAGCGGCTTCAGCCGCGAAAAGAACGACGCAGTTACTCGGCTACCGCATTCTTCGCCAGGATGGCATTGGCCAGTTCCATATCGCTGGCTTGCAGGCTTGGGTTCTCGGCCCGTACCTCACGCATCGCCGCTTCCAGATATGGCCCACGAATAGCGCCCTCGCTGGCCACGAAGCTGCCGGCGTCATCCTGCGCCGCGATGACCAGCTTGTGATCCCTGGAGGTCAGGTAGGTCGATGCCGTGGTCGCACCGGAAGAAATCACGTTGCGCCAGAAGGTGTCGGCAAAGGCAGAGCCAACGGGCAGCGAAAGCAGGGCTGCGGCTGCGATGGCGGTTTGGAGACGCATGATGAAACACCTCGAAGGATGAGGGTTGAAGATGCCCGCTTTGATTGTGCATAGGGGGCGCAAGTTCCTTGTGTACAAGGGTTTTTGCTTCACGCGCAAACCCGAAGCACTTCCTCTGGAAGGGTCAGCCCACGGGCCACTTTTGCTTCCCCGCAGCGGCGCAGGTCCAGCAGACCTTCGTCCAAGGCGTGTTGCCGTAGGCTCGCCAGGTCGGCCCCGGCGCCGATCCGCGCCCGCAGCTGTTCGCTGGGCACCAGCAGCTCGAACAAGCCCGTGCGGCCATGAAAACCGGTGCCGCGGCAAGCCAGGCAGGGTTGGCCGCTGGCAGATGACCCAACCTTCTGGCATTCCCGGCAGAGCAAGCGCACCAGCCGCTGGGCCATCACCCCGCCCAAGGTGGCCTTGATCAGGTAGTCGGCCACCCCCAGCTCCAGCAGACGGGTAATGGCACTGCAGCTGTCGTTGGTGTGCAGGGTCGACAGCACCAGATGCCCGGTAAGAGCGGCCTGCACGGCCACCAGAGCGGTCTCGCGATCGCGGATCTCACCGATCATGATGATGTCCGGGTCCTGGCGTAGCAGGGCACGTACGCCGTTGGCAAAGCCCAGGTCCAGGGCCGGTTGCACCTGCAGTTGGTTGAACGCCGGCTCCAGGCGCTCGATCGGGTCTTCGATGGTGCACAGGTTGACCTCCGGCGTAGCAAGCAGCTTGAGGCTGGCGTAGAGCGTGCTGGTCTTGCCAGAACCCGTAGGCCCCGTCACCAACAAGATGCCTTGCCGACGTTGCAACAGTGCCTGCCACTGCGCCAACTGCTCGCCCTCAAGGCCCAGGTGGTCGAAGTTCTCCTGCCGCTGCTGCGGATCGAATAGCCGCAGCACCAGTTTTTCGCCGAACGGGGTGGGCAGGGTCGACAGCCGCAGCTCCACTTCACGGCCACCAGACAGGGCGCTTTTCACCCGGCCATCCTGAGGGCGGCGCTTCTCCGCCACATCCATACGCCCCAGGTGCTTCAGGCGGCTGACGACGGCCAGGGTCACGCTGGCGGGAAAGGCATAGACCGTGTGTAACAGGCCATCGATGCGATAGCGCAGCCGGCCCTGCTCGCGGCGCGGCTCCAGGTGGATATCGCTGGCGCGCTGCTCGATGGCGTACTGCAGCAACCAGTCGACGATGTGCACGATATGCGCATCGTCGGCGCTGGCTTCACCTTGGCGTTTTCCCACTTCCAGCAGCTGTTCGAGCTCCCCCAGGCTGGCGGCCTGCTGATGCTGTGCCCCCTGCACCGAGTGGGCCAGGCGGAACAATGACTGGGTGAGCTGGCGCAGTTGCAACGGGCTGGCCAGCACATGATGGACCGGTTTGCCCAGGCTGCGGGCCAGGTCGGCTTGCCAGTCGCGCCGGTAGGGTTGGGCGCTGGCCACGGTAACGCCGTGGCTGTCGCTGGCGAGAATGAGTATGCCGTGGCGTTGGGCGAACGCCGGGGAGATCAGCCCGTTGACCTGGGACAGGTCCAGCTGCATGGGGTCGATGCGTTGGTAAGGCAGGCCGACCTTGCTCGCCAGCCACAGGCAAAGGCTGTCCAGGTTCAAGCGCTGGCCGGGGTGCCGGCGATTTTCGAGGTTCAGGGCGGCGATGGTTTCGAGGGGATGGCGGGCCGGTGGTGTGGCCGCGAGGTCGAGCACCTGCCGTGCATCGCTGGGGTTCAGGTGCTGGTCGGCCTGCAGGGCATCCAACAGGCGTTCGAGGTCGAGGGATTGATCGTCGGGCTTGCGCATGGCGGCATCCGTGCCAGGTGATGAATTCCTGGTAAAGGCTAGCCGGGCTTGCTGGATCGAGCGCTGGTAAAGGGTTTCGGGATCTTGCCGAGATGCCTTTGCGCATTCAGCATCGGCCCGATGCCAGCTCAGCCAGCCAATATCGATCACGTCGGTGAAAGTTTTTTCGCTATGATTTGATCGGTTTGCAGATTTTGCAGATGAATCAATTCAAAAGGTCGAAGTTTGAGGAAATATTAATGCAAGGCGAGTTGGATGCTTATGACAGACGCATTTTGGAGCTGCTGCAAGAGGATGCGTCACTGTCCAGTGCGCAGATCGCGGAACGCGTGGGCCTGTCGCAATCGCCCTGCTGGCGCCGCATACAGCGGTTGAAGGATGAGGGGATTATCCGTGGGCAGGTGACTTTGCTCGACCGCAAGAAGGTCGGCCTGAATACGCAGATTTTCGCGGAGGTGAAGCTAAACGCCCATGGCCGTTCCAACTTCACCGAGTTCACCGAGGCGATCCGCGGTTTTCCGGAAGTGCTGGAGTGCTATGTGCTGATGGGGGCGGTGGACTTTCTGTTGCGTATCGTCACCCAGGACATCGAAGCCTATGAGCGGTTCTTCTTCGAAAAGCTGTCGAACGTGCCGGGGATTCAGGAGGTCAATTCGATCGTGGCGTTGTCCGAGATCAAGTCCACTACCAGCCTGCCACTGACACGGTGAGCACTTCGCGGGCAAGCCCGCGAAGTGCTCGGTTCAGTCTCAAGCCTTGAGCAGATGCTTCCAACCACGGCTCTGATCAACCGCCCGAGCCTGCTCGATACGCGCTTCGAGCAACTCGCCAGGCTCTTCACCCAACGGCAGCTCCGCCAGTTCATGCAGCTTCTTCAGGTCGCCATACAAGCGGTCCATCTGCGGCGCTTCCAGCACCTGGCGCGCATGGTGCAGCCAGGCCAGCAGTTGTTCGATGCGCGGCAGCTGCTCAGCCAGGTCTTCCGGGCGCTGGGTATACAGCCCGAGCTTCAGCGCGCGGCCTTCTTCACCCAGCAGGTGTGCCAGCCAGCTGGCCAACTGCGCCTTGCCCTGGCGCTCGCCACGGCCCTTGCGCTCTGCGGTCCAGGCACGGGCCAGCAACCAGCGCGAGGTTTCCAGGGAGAACTGGCCCCAGCGCACGTCTTCCAGCTCTTCGAGGAACTGCTCAGGCGCGGCGCGGCGGATGTCTTCGTCGTCATTGCCGGCCTGCACCAGCGGGCGCCAGTCTTCCAGCAGGGCGTCGAGGCTGGCGCGCAGCTCGCGGGTGGTGGCACGTGGCGCGGCCTGACCCAGGCTTGCGACCAGTGCACGTAGTTCGGCCAGGCACTGCACCCAGTCCTGCAGCAGGCGCCAGTGGCCATTGTGGCGATACTGCTCGGCCAGGCGCTGGCTGCTGCCGAGCAACTGCCAGGCGAGCGCGGTGAAGGCATCGTCCACGGCCATTTCCGCGTCCAGCTCGGTGCTGGGCAGGCCCAGTTCGTAGCTGTCCGGCTCCAGCAGGCGGTAGCCGCGCTCGGCCTTGCTGATGTCGCACGGCATCAGCGGCAGGCTGGCAGCCAGCTCGGCGGCCAGCTCCAGCAGGGCTTCGGGGTCGCCCTCGCGCAGTTCCAGCTCCAGTTCGCAGATCTCTTCCTTGCGTTTGCCGGCGATCACGAAGCCCTGGTCCAGGGCGGCCTCGATCACCACCTTGCTCTTGCCCCGGCCCCAGGCGATTTCGGCGAATTCGCGGGTGAAGTCGGTGGTGAACAGGGGCTTGATGGTTTTCTTGTCCAGCTCGGCCAGTTGCTCGGGCCAGCACGTGGCATCGAGCTTCTTCAGGTCGAGCTTGGCCTTTTCCAGGTTCCACTCGTACTCGTTGCGCTCGGACAGCCCCGCCACGCTCTGGCCGCGGCACTTCAAGGTCTGGATGATCACCTCACCGTCGCGGCGCAGGCGCAGGGCCACGCGGGCGGCGGAAAGCTCGCGCTCCGGGGTGTCGAAGTACTGGTTGAGCAGTTCGCGGGTCTGCCAGCCGGACTTGTTGCGCTTTTTCAGCAGAGGGTGCTCGCGCAGTGCGGCCAGGGTGTCGCGGCTGGCGCGGAGCTTGAGTTCGGTTTCTTTGTGCATCGCAGGCTCGAAGGGAAGGCGTGATTGCCGTGCAGTCTACAGGACTGGGCTGGCAACGGTTTATTCCTTACGGCGGATAGCCCTATGATGGGCAACGCTTTCGAGGAGTACGCGCATGCCGTTGCCAACGCTGAAAGACCAGTTTGCCGCTTTGATCGCCGCGCCCTCGGTCAGTTGTACCCAACCCGCGCTGGACCAGTCCAACCGCCAGGTCATCGACCTGCTGGCCGGCTGGTTGGGCGACCTGGGCTTCAGCTGCGACATCCAGCAAGTCACCCCCGGCAAGTTCAACCTGCTGGCCAGCCGTGGCAGCGGCCCAGGCGGCCTGGTGCTGGCCGGCCATAGCGACACGGTGCCGTACGACGAGCAGTTATGGGCCAGCGACCCGCTGAAGCTGACCGAAGTCGACGGCCGCTGGGTGGGGCTGGGCAGCTGTGACATGAAAGGCTTTTTCGCCCTGGTCATCGAAGCGGTGATTCCGCTGCTGGAGCATGATTTCAAGCAGCCATTGTTGATCCTCGCCACTTGTGACGAAGAAAGCTCGATGTCCGGTGCCCGCGCCCTGGCCGAGGCCGGCCAACCGCTGGGCCGTGCGGCGGTCATCGGCGAGCCGACGGGCCTGCGGCCGATCCGCATGCACAAGGGCATCCTCATGGACCGCATCGACATCCTGGGCCGCAGCGGCCATTCCTCCGACCCCAACCTTGGGCGCAGCGCGATGGAAGCCATGCACGCGGTGATGGGCGAGTTGATGGGCCTGCGTCGGCAGTGGCAGGACACCTACCGCAACCCGCAATTCACAGTGCCCACTCCCACCATGAACTTCGGCTGCATCCACGGCGGCGACAACCCCAACCGTATCTGCGGCCAGTGCGCCCTGGAATTCGACCTGCGTCCGCTGCCGGGCATGGATGTCGAACAATTGCGTGCGGCCATCCGTGAAAAACTGCAGCCAGTGGCCGAGCGCCACGAGGTGCGCATCGACTACGCACCACTGTTCCCCGAGGTGCCGCCGTTCGAGCAGGCTGCCGATGCCGAGCTGGTGCAAGTGGCCGAACGCCTGACCGGCCATCGCGCCGAAGCGGTGGCGTTCGGCACTGAAGCGCCTTATCTTCAGCAGCTGGGTTGCCAGACCATCGTCCTCGGCCCTGGCGACATCGCCTGCGCCCACCAGCCCGGCGAATACCTTGAAATGTCACGAATCGAGCCTACCGTGCGTCTATTGCGTGACCTGATCCGGCACTATTGCCTCGATTAAACGTCCACCCTGCTGATTCGTTCTTGCCTAGAGGAGACCGCGCGTGACCGCAAGCCTGTTCCGACGATGATCCTGAACGCCGTGTGATCCAACGTTCTCCGTCCACTTTATCCACAGGCCCTGTCATGCCCGATTACGTCAACTGGCTGCGTCATGCCTCCCCGTACATCAATGCCCATCGCGACTGCACCTTCGTGGTCATGCTCCCCGGCGATGGGGTGGAACACCCGAATTTCGGCAATATCGTCCACGACCTGGTGCTGCTGCACAGCCTCGGCGTGCGCCTGGTGCTGGTGCATGGTTCGCGCCCACAAATCGAGAGCCGCCTGGCCGCCCGGGGCCTGACCCCGCACTACCACCGCGGCCTGCGTATCACCGATGCGGCGACACTGGACTGCGTGATCGATGCCGTAGGTGCTCTGCGCCTGGCCATCGAGGCGCGCTTGTCGATGGACATCGCCGCCTCGCCGATGCAGGGCTCACGCCTGCGCGTGGCCTGCGGCAACCTGGTGACCGCACGGCCAATCGGCGTGCTCGAAGGGGTGGACTATCACCACACCGGCGAAGTACGGCGCATCGACCGCAAGGGCATCAGCCGCTTGCTCGACGAGCGTTCCATCGTGCTGCTGTCGCCGCTGGGCTATTCGCCGACTGGCGAGATTTTCAACTTGGCCTGTGAAGACGTGGCCACCCGTGCCGCCATCGAGCTGGGCGCCGACAAGTTGCTGCTGTTCGGCGCCGAGCCCGGCTTGCTGGACGAGCAAGGCAAGCTGGTGCGTGAACTGCGTCCGCAGCACATCGCGCCGCACCTGGCGCGATTGGGCACGGATTACCAGGGCGAGCTGCTGGATGCCGCCGCCGAGGCCTGCAAAGGCGGTGTGGCACGTAGCCATATCGTCAGTTATGCCGAAGATGGCGCACTGCTGACCGAGCTGTTCACCCGAGGTGGTGGCGGCACGCTGGTGTCGCAGGAGCAGTTCGAGGTGGTGCGTGAGGCGACCATCGAGGATGTCGGCGGATTGCTGGAGCTGATCAGCCCGCTGGAAGAGCAGGGCATCCTGGTGCGGCGCTCGCGTGAGGTGCTGGAGCGGGAAATCGAGCAGTTCAGCGTGGTCGAGCGGGAAGGCATGATCATCGCCTGTGCGGCGCTGTACCCGATTGCCGATTCGCAGGCCGGTGAGCTGGCGTGCCTGGCGGTTAACCCGGAATATCGCCATGGTGGGCGTGGCGACGAGCTGCTGGAGCGGATCGAGAGCCGGGCGCGGGCGTTGGGATTGAATACACTGTTCGTGCTTACCACGCGGACTGCGCACTGGTTCCGTGAGCGTGGCTTTGCGCCCAGTGGCGTGGAACGGCTGCCGGCGGCGCGGGCTTCACTGTACAACTACCAGCGTAATTCGAAGATTTTCGAGAAGTCGCTGTAGCTTCAGCGCAGAAAAAAACGCCGCCCTGATGGGCGGCGTTTTCGTTTACACGGTATGCAGATACCAGTTGTACTCGAGGTCGGAGATCGAATGTTCGAACTCCTCCAGCTCGCTCTCCTTGCACGCGACGAAGATGTCGATGTACTTCGGATCGATGTACTTGTTCAGGATCTCGCTGTCGTCCAGCTCGCGCAGAGCATCGCGCAGGTTGTTCGGCAGGCTCTGCTCCAGCTGCTCGTACGAGTTGCCTTCGATCGGCTCGCCCGGCTCGACCTTGTTGGTCAGGCCATGGTGCACACCGGCCAGCACGGCGGCCATCATCAGGTACGGGTTGGCGTCGGCGCCAGCCACGCGGTGCTCGATGCGCACCGCGTCTGCTGAACCTGTAGGAACGCGCAGGGCCACGGTACGGTTGTCCAGGCCCCAGCTCGGCGCATTCGGCACGTAGAACTGGGCGCCAAAGCGACGGTACGAGTTGACGTTCGGGCAGAGGAACGCCATGGACGCAGGCAGGGTCTCGAGCACACCGCCGACAGCGTGACGTAGCGCGGCGTTCTGCTCGGGATCCTCGCTGGTGAAGATGTTGTTGCCATCTTTGTCCAGCACGGAGATGTGTACATGCAGGCCGTTGCCAGCCTGGCCCGGGTAGGGCTTGGCCATGAAGGTGGTATCCATTTCATGGTCGTAGGCGATGTTCTTGATCAGGCGCTTGAGCAGCACGGCATAGTCACAGGCCTTGAGCGGGTCGGCGACGTGGTGCAGGTTGACTTCGAACTGCGCCGGGGCGCTTTCCTTGACGATGGCGTCGGCCGGAATGCCTTGCTCCTTGGCACCTTCGAGGATGTCCTGGAGGCAGTCGGCGTATTCGTCGAGGTCGTCGATCAGGTACACCTGGGTCGACTGCGGGCGCTTGCCCGAGATCGGCGAGCGGGGTGGCTGCGGGCGGCCGTTCACGTTCTCCTGGTCGATCAGGTAGAACTCCAGCTCGAACGCGGCGCAGATGGTCAGGCCCAGGTCGTCGAACTTGGTCACCACCTGGCGCAACACTTCACGAGGGTCGGCGAAGAACGGCTCGCCTTCGATCTCGTGCATGGTCATCAGCAGTTGAGCGGTCGGGCGCTTTTGCCAGGGCTCGTTGCACAGGGTATCGGGGATCGGGTAGCAGATGCGGTCGGCATCGCCGATGTCCAGGCCCAGGCCAGTGCTTTCAACGGTCGAACCGTTGATGTCGAGGGCGAAGAGGGAGGCCGGCAGGTTGATGCCTTTCTCGTAAACCTTGTGGAGGCTGGTGCGCTCAATGCGCTTGCCACGCACCACACCATTCATATCTGCAATCAGAAGGTCAACGTAGAGAACCTCAGGATGTTCCTTAAGGAACGCGTTCGCTTCGTTAAGCTGAACGGCACGCGGGGGTACCGACATGATGCAACACCTTTGTTGTTAAAAATATCAATCAAGGGGGGCTTGCAGGACCAGTCAATCGAAAAGACCTACTGATGTCAAGCCAACCCCATGATGCCCTGAAATGGCACATCTACGGCAGATTTGCTGCATATCGGGGCGTGCCATTATCCGCTATTTCCCTGCAGAAGGGCTATCTCCGACATGCCGTGTTTTATTTTTTACGGAGGTGTTGTGTAAAAAAATGAACAAGGCTAAGCTCGGTCACAACCCAAAACACAATAATACGAGGGTCACATGGTCCGCTTGTCGCGACCTGAAAGCGCTGCGTTTGCAGTGCGCTCGGGCATCCCTGTCGTTTCTGCAAGCCTCAATCGCGCTGTGGCCGTCCTGGCCGCAATAATTGACGTTTTGCGGGCCTCGCCCACCCCTCGTAGCGGCGTTTCGCTTCCTTTCTTGTCTTCCTGCCTTTCAAACTCATTACGGACACGCTTGTTTCCAGTGTATCCACTGTGCGCGTGCTCGCGGGTTTTTGCTTTAGCAACCCAGTCCATCCAGAATCAGAGCGCGGACCACATTACCTCCTGAGGTATCTATGAGTAACAACCTCGACCAGCTCACCGATTGGTTGAAAGAGCACAAGATCACCGAAGTCGAATGCCTGATCAGCGACCTGACCGGCATCACCCGCGGCAAGATCTCGCCAACCAACAAGTTCATTGCCGAAAAAGGCATGCGCCTGCCCGAGAGCGTGCTGCTGCAGACCGTGACCGGCGATTACGTCGATGACGACATCTATTACGAACTGCTCGACCCGGCCGACATCGACATGATCTGCCGCCCCGACGAAAACGCCGTATTCCTCGTGCCGTGGGCCATCGAGCCGACCGCGCAGGTGATCCACGACACCTACGACAAGAAGGGCAACCCGGTCGAGCTGTCGCCGCGCAACGTGTTGAAGAAAGTGCTCAAGCTCTACGCCGACAAAGGTTGGCAGCCGATCGTCGCGCCGGAGATGGAGTTCTACCTGACCAAGCGCAGCGAAGACCCGGACTTCCCGCTGCAGCCGCCGGTTGGCCGTTCGGGCCGTCCGGAAACCGGTCGCCAGTCGTTCTCGATCGAGGCGGCCAACGAATTCGACCCGCTGTTCGAGGACGTCTACGACTGGTGCGAACTGCAGCAGCTGGACCTCGACACGCTGATCCACGAAGACGGCACGGCGCAGATGGAAATCAACTTCCGTCACGGCAACGCCCTGCACCTGGCCGACCAGATCCTGGTGTTCAAGCGCACCATGCGCGAGGCGGCGCTCAAGCACAACGTGGCCGCCACCTTCATGGCCAAGCCGATGACCGGCGAGCCGGGCAGCGCCATGCACCTGCACCAGAGCGTTGTCGACGCGGTCACCGGCAAGAACATCTTCAGCAATGAAGACGGCAGCATGAGCGAGCTGTTCCTCAACCACATCGGTGGCCTGCAGAAGTTCATCCCCGAAGCGCTGCCGCTGTTCGCCCCCAACGTCAACTCGTTCCGCCGCTTCCTGCCCGACACCTCGGCGCCCGTGAACGTCGAGTGGGGCGAGGAAAACCGCACCGTCGGCCTGCGCGTACCGGATGCCGGCCCGCAGAACCGCCGCGTCGAAAACCGCCTGCCCGGCGCCGATGCCAACCCTTACCTGGCCATCGCTGCCAGCCTGCTGTGCGGCTACATCGGCATGGTCGAAGGCATCGCCGCCAGCGCGCCGGTGCAGGGCCGCGGCTACGAGCGGCGCAACCTGCGCCTGCCGCTGACCATCGAAGATGCCCTGGAACGCATGGAAGTCAGCCGCGCGCTGACCCAGTACCTGGGCAAGAAATTCATCACCGGCTACGTCGCCACCAAACGCGCCGAGCATGAGAACTTCAAGCGTGTCATCAGCTCCTGGGAACGTGAGTTCCTGCTGTTTGCTGTGTGATCAACCCTGAGGCCGCCCGCCGGCGGCCTGCGGACCATGGAGAAGCACATGAGCGTCAACAACCCGCAAACCCGTGAATGGCAAACCCTGAGCGGCGAGCACCACCTTGCACCTTTCAGTGACTACAAGCAGCTGAAGGAGAAGGGGCCGCGCATCATCACCAAGGCGCAGGGCGTGCATTTGTGGGACAGCGAGGGGCACAAGATCCTCGACGGCATGGCCGGCCTGTGGTGCGTGGCGGTCGGTTATGGCCGTGAAGAGCTGGTGCAGGCGGCCGAAAAGCAGATGCGCGAGCTGCCGTACTACAACCTGTTCTTCCAGACCGCCCACCCGCCTGCGCTGGAGCTGGCCAAGGCAATCACCGACGTGGCGCCCGAGGGCATGACCCATGTGTTCTTCACTGGCTCCGGC
Organism: Pseudomonas sp. NPDC090233; assembly: GCF_044772285.1. Taxonomy (NCBI): domain Bacteria; kingdom Pseudomonadati; phylum Pseudomonadota; class Gammaproteobacteria; order Pseudomonadales; family Pseudomonadaceae; genus Pseudomonas; species Pseudomonas sp. NPDC090233. The sequence continues at coordinate 57,506 of NZ_JBIVYQ010000006.1, forward strand.
TCCGAAGGCAACGACACCGTGCTGCGCATGGTTCGCCACTACTGGGCGCTCAAGGGCAAGCCGCAGAAGCAGACCATCATCGGCCGCATCAACGGCTACCACGGCTCTACCGTCGCCGGTGCCAGCCTCGGCGGCATGAGCGGCATGCACGAACAGGGCGGCCTGCCGATCCCGGGAATCGTGCACATCCCGCAGCCATACTGGTTCGGTGAGGGCGGCGACATGACCCCGGACGCGTTCGGCGTGTGGGCGGCCGAGCAGTTGGAGAAAAAAATTCTGGAAGTCGGCGAAGACAACGTCGCCGCCTTCATCGCCGAGCCGATCCAGGGCGCCGGCGGCGTGATCATCCCGCCGGAAACCTACTGGCCGAAGGTGAAGGAGATTCTCGCCAAGTACGACATCCTGTTCGTCGCCGACGAAGTGATCTGCGGCTTCGGGCGCACCGGCGCGTGGTTCGGCTCCGACTATTACGACCTCAAGCCCGACCTGATGACCATCGCCAAGGGCCTTACCTCCGGTTACATCCCCATGGGCGGTGTGATCGTGCGTGACAAGGTGGCCCAGGTGCTCAGCGAAGGCGGCGACTTCAACCACGGCTTCACCTATTCCGGCCACCCGGTGGCGGCTGCGGTAGGCCTGGAAAACCTGCGCATTCTGCGCGACGAGAAGATCGTCGAGAATGCCCGCACGGAAGTGGCACCGTACTTGCAAAAACGTCTGCGTGAGCTGCAGGACCACCCGCTGGTGGGCGAGGTGCGCGGCCTGGGCCTGCTCGGCGCGATCGAGCTGGTCAAGGACAAGGCCACCCGCAGCCGTTACGAAGGCAAAGGCGTGGGCATGGTCTGCCGCAACTTCTGCTTCGAAAACGGCCTGATCATGCGCGCGGTGGGCGACACCATGATCATCGCGCCGCCTCTGGTGATTACCCATGCCGAGGTGGATGAGCTGGTGGAAAAGGCGCGCAAGTGCCTGGACCTGACCCTCGAAGCGATCCGTTGAGCGCCTGCTAGGCTAGCGAAGTGACATTAAGTCGTTACAAGGGGCTGGTTTCCTTGAAACAGCGCCTTGTAACTTGCCAGACTAGCGACTGTTCCAGTCGCCCGGCGCTCTGCACCGTAGGTCCTGGCTGCTGAACAGATGGCTAAATAAAAATTCTGGAGCATGACGCATGAAGAAATTGGGCAAGACGTTGCTGGCTGCAGCCCTGATGGGTGCCATGGCCACCGCTGTTCAGGCTGACGACAAAGTACTGCACGTGTACAACTGGTCTGACTACATCGCCCCGGACACCGTGGCCAACTTCGAGAAAGAAACCGGCATCAAAGTCGTCTACGACGTCTTCGACAGCAACGAAACCCTCGAAGCCAAGCTGCTGGCAGGCAAGTCCGGCTATGACATCGTCGTGCCGTCCAACAACTTCCTGGCCAAGCAGATCAAGGCCGGCGTCTACCAGGAACTGGACCGCGCCAAGCTGCCGAGCTGGAAGAACCTCGACCCGGCCCTGCTCAAGGCCGTTGGCGATGCCAGCGACCCGGGCAACAAATACGCCTTCCCCTACATGTGGGGCTCCATCGGCATCGGCTACAACCCGGAGAAGGTCAAGGCCGCACTGGGCATCGACAAGATCGACTCCTGGGACGTGGTGTTCAAGCCTGAGAACATCGAAAAACTCAAGAGCTGCGGCGTGAGCTTCCTCGACGCCCCGACCGAGATGATCCCAGCCGCCTTGCACTACCTGGGCAAGCCGAGCGACAGCACCACGAAGCCTGATCTGAAGGCCGCCGAAGAGCTGTTCCTGAAGATTCGTCCTTCGATCACCTACTTCCACTCCTCCAAGTACATCTCGGACCTGGCGAACGGCAACATCTGCGTGGCCGTGGGCTACTCGGGTGACCTGGAGCAGTCCAAGGCCCGTGCCCACGAGGCTGGCGACAAGGTCAAGCTGAACTACGTGATTCCGAAGGAAGGTGCCGGCACCTTCTACGACATGGTCGCGATTCCGAAAGACGCCGAGAACGTCGACGCTGCCTACAAGTTCATGGAATACCTCCTGCAGCCGAAAGTGATGGCCGGCATTACCAATGCCGTGCGCTTCCCGAATGGCAACAAGGCCGCTACCGAGTTCGTCGAGAAGGACATCACCAGCGATCCGGCCATCTATCCATCCGAGGAAGTGAAGGCGCAGCTGTACGCCATCAAGGCGCCTGAGAAGTCTGCCCAGCGCGACATCACCCGCAGCTGGACCAAGATCAAGTCGGGCAAATAAGCCCGATGCAGCACCTCTGGGCCGGGGTTTTCCGGCCCAGAGCCAGTGAATGGCAATTGTTGATTGCGGCATCGAGGCTGCGAAGGTAAGTTGCGCGCCGGTTTTACGCGCGCGGCAGCACCGCGCCGTTACCAGGGCACTGATTTTGAGGACCACCCACTTGTCTATTTCTGTATTACGCAAAGCCTTGATGGCTGGAGCGGGCCTGACGCTGGCATGCAGCGTCCAAGCGGCGCCTACGGTGCACCTGTACAACTGGTCGGATTACATTGGCCCGACCACACTCGCGGACTTCGAAAAGGCCACCGGGATCAAACCCGTGCAGGACGTTTTCGACTCCAACGAAACCCTGGAAGGCAAGCTGCTGGCCGGCAACACCGGCTATGACGTGGTGGTGCCGTCCAACCATTTCCTCGGCAAGCAGATCAAGGCGGGCGCGTTCCAGAAGCTCGACCGCAACCTGCTGCCCAACTATTCCAACCTTGACCCGGCGCTGATGAAGCGCCTGGAAAAGAACGACCCGGGCAACCAGTACGCCGTGCCTTACCTGTGGGGCACCAATGGCATCGGCTACAACGTCGACAAGGTCAAGGCGGCGCTGGGTGTGGACACCATCGATTCCTGGGCCGTGCTGTTCGAGCCCGAGAACATGAAGAAGCTGTCCAAGTGCGGCGTGGCCTTCCTCGACTCGGCGGACGAAATGCTCCCGGCGGTGCTCAACTACATGGGGCTCAACCCCAACAGCACCGACCCCAAGGACTACGCCAAGGCCGAGCAGAAACTGCTGGCCGTGCGCCCGTACGTGACCTACTTCCACTCGTCCAAGTACATCACCGACCTGGCCAACGGCGACATCTGCGTCGCGGCAGGCTTCTCCGGTGATGTGTTCCAGGCCAAGGCCCGCGCTGAAGAAGCGAAGAAGGGCGTGAACCTGGCCTACGCCATTCCCAAGGAAGGCGGCAACCTCTGGTTCGACGTGCTGGCGATCCCCAAGGACGCCAAGAACGTCAAAGAGGCGCACGCCTTCATCAACTATTTGCTGAAACCTGAGGTTATCGCCCAGGTCAGTGATTACGTCGGTTACGCCAACCCGAACCCCAAGGCTGGCGACCTGATGGACCAGGCCGTGAGGACTGACGCCGCGGTATACCCACCGCAGGAAGTGCTGGACAAGATGTTCGTCAACAGTGAGTTGCCACCCAAGGTGCAACGTTTGATGACCCGCAGCTGGACCAAGGTCAAGTCGGGCAAGTAACAATCCAGGCCCGCTGACCAAGCAGCGGCGGGCACACAAATCTTGTTGGGAGTTTCACTCATGGCAGTTGCCTCCGGTGCCTATAAGAAAGCCCTCGAGGGTGGCCAGCAACCCAAGCAGGTGCTGGTCAAGATCGACCGGGTCACGAAGAAGTTCGACGAAACCATCGCCGTAGACGATGTGTCACTGGAAATCCGCAAAGGCGAGATCTTCGCCCTGCTGGGTGGCTCCGGCTCGGGCAAGTCGACCTTGCTGCGCATGCTGGCCGGCTTCGAGCGTCCGACCGAAGGGCGGATTTTCCTCGATGGCGTCGACATCACCGACATGCCGCCCTACGAGCGGCCGATCAACATGATGTTCCAGTCCTACGCACTATTCCCGCACATGACCGTGGCGCAGAACATCGCCTTCGGCCTGCAGCAGGACAAACTGCCCAAGGCCGACATCGACGCCCGCGTGGCCGAGATGCTCAAGCTGGTGCACATGACCCAGTACGCCAAGCGCAAGCCGCACCAGCTGTCCGGTGGCCAGCGTCAGCGTGTGGCCCTGGCCCGCTCGCTGGCCAAGCGCCCCAAGCTGCTGCTGCTCGACGAGCCGATGGGCGCGCTGGACAAGAAGCTGCGTTCGCAGATGCAACTGGAGCTGGTGGAGATCATCGAGCGCGTCGGCGTGACCTGCGTGATGGTGACCCACGACCAGGAAGAGGCCATGACCATGGCCCAGCGCATCGCCATCATGCACCTGGGCTGGATCGCCCAGATCGGCTCGCCTGTGGATATCTACGAGACGCCGACCAGCCGCCTGGTGTGTGAATTCATCGGCAACGTCAACCTGTTCGAAGGTGAAGTGGTCGATGACGCCGAAGGCCATGCGATCATTGCCAGCCCGGAGCTGGAGCGCAAGATCTACGTCGGCCACGGCATCACCACCTCGGTCGAAGACAAGCACATCACCTACGCCCTGCGCCCGGAGAAAATGCTGGTCACCACCGAGCAGCCGACCTGCGAGCACAACTGGTCGCGCGGCAAGGTCCACGACATCGCCTACCTGGGCGGCCACTCGGTGTTCTACGTCGAGTTGCCGAGCGGCAAGGTCGTGCAGTCGTTCGTCGCCAACGCCGAGCGCCAGGGTACGCGCCCGACCTGGGGCGATGAAGTGTACGTGTGGTGGGAAGACGACAGCGGCGTGGTACTGCGGTCATGAAACTGCGCAAGCTCAAGCGAGCCTTCCAGCGCCTGACCCCGGAGGGGCGGCACCTGGTGATCGGCGTGCCGTTCATCTGGCTGTTCCTGTTCTTCATGCTGCCGTTCTTCATCGTGCTGAAGATCAGCTTCGCCGAAGCCGACGTGGCGATCCCGCCGTATACCGAGATCTACAGCTACGTCGAAGACAAGATCCAACTGGTGCTCAACCTGGCCAACTACGGCCTGTTGACCGAGGATGAGCTGTACATCTCGGCCTACCTGGGTTCGTTGAAGATGGCCTTCTTCAGCACCTTGCTGTGCCTGCTGATCGGCTACCCGATGGCCTATGCCATCGCCAATGCCAAGAAGGAGACGCAGACGGTCCTGCTGCTGCTGATCATGATGCCCACCTGGACCGCGATCCTGATCCGCGTCTATGCCTGGATGGGCATCCTCAGCAACAACGGCCTGCTCAATGGCTTCCTGATGTGGATTGGGTTGATCGACCAGCCGCTGCAGATCCTCAACACCAATCTGGCGGTGTACATCGGCGTGGTCTATTCGTATCTGCCGTTCATGATCCTGCCGCTGTTCGCCAACCTGGTGAAACACGACCAGAGCTTGCTGGAAGCCGCATCGGACCTGGGTTCGAGCACCTTCAACAGCTTCTGGAAAATCACCGTGCCGCTGTCGAAAAACGGCATCATCGCCGGCTGCATGCTGGTGTTCATCCCGGTGGTGGGCGAGTTCGTGATCCCGGAACTGCTGGGCGGCCCGGAAACCCTGATGATCGGTAAAGTGCTGTGGCAGGAGTTCTTCAACAACCGCGACTGGCCGGTGGCATCCGCCCTGGCGGTAGTGATGCTGGCGATCCTGATCGTGCCGATCCTGCTGTTCAACCGCAGCCAGGCCAAAGAAATGGAGGGCCGCGCATGAAACGCTTCAGTTTCTCCAAGCTGATGCTGGTGCTCGGCTTGCTGTTCATCTACCTGCCGATGCTGATCCTGGTGATCTACTCGTTCAACGCCTCCAAGCTGGTGACGGTGTGGGGCGGCTGGTCGATCAAGTGGTACGTCGGCCTGCTCGACAACACCCAGCTGATGGGTTCGGTGATGCGCTCGCTGGAAATCGCCTGCTACACGGCGGTGGCGGCGGTGGCATTGGGTACCTTGGCGGCCTTCGTACTGACCCGGGTCACCCGCTTCAAGGGCCGCACCCTGTTCGGTGGCCTGGTCACCGCGCCGCTGGTGATGCCCGAAGTGATCACCGGCCTGTCGCTGTTGCTGCTGTTCGTGGCCATGGCGCAGATGATCGGCTGGCCGCAGGAGCGCGGCATCGTCACCATCTGGATCGCCCACACCACGTTCTGCGCGGCCTATGTGGCAGTGGTGGTGTCGGCGCGGCTGCGTGAGCTGGACCTGTCGATCGAAGAAGCGGCGATGGACCTGGGTGCCAAGCCGTGGAAGGTGTTCTTCCTGATCACCATCCCGATGATCGCGCCGTCGCTGGCGGCGGGCGGCATGATGTCGTTCGCTCTGTCGCTGGACGACCTGGTATTGGCCAGCTTCGTTTCCGGGCCAGGTTCGACCACCTTGCCGATGGAAGTGTTCTCGGCGGTGCGCCTGGGCGTGAAGCCTGAGATCAACGCCGTGGCCAGCTTGATTCTGCTGTCGGTGTCGTTGGTGACCTTCTTCGTCTGGTTCTTCAGCCGCCGTGCGGAAGAACGTCGTCGCAAGGCGATCCAGCAGGCGATCGAGGAAGGGGCCGTGGCCAATGTCTCGGCGCCGCAGGTCAAGCGGCCTGCCGCAGCGGCGGCTTCGGCCTGACTTGACCATTCGCGTAAAGCCGCTCCCATGGGTCAGCATGAAACTGTGCTGAACCTGTGGGGGCAGCTTGCCGAAGTTGCAGTAGTCATTTCCAGCGAAGCGTCGACTCAGCTAACTCACATTAAAAATGTAGGACTGTGCCCCGCGTTACCCTTCGTTTCCAGATACGCTCGCAGCTCGCCGAACTGCTCTGTGACAGATTGCGTGACGTAACTCCAGAATGCCGGATTGTCCACTGTCTGTGTAACCACTTGGCTCGGTAAGAACCGCCGCATCTCGGCCTGAAATTCTCGCTGTGTCTTTTCCAGCCCCAAATTCGCCACGCGCGCGCTCCCTTGCTGAATGAACCATTCGACAGTTGTCGCATGATCACGAAGCTTAGCGGCGGCGAATTCATACGCCGGTGTCACTGCTCGCTGTCTGAGCCAGGCCAAGTCCCATAGGTCACGGTTCTTGATGCGCCCTCGGCGCAGGGCGAAGGCCAGCAGCTTATCGACGAAGATCTCTTCAAGGGTCTGCGCATTGACGATCAGCCCATCGGTGCCCATGTCTACGCCATAGGGGTTCAACAAGGTCATGGGCTTTCGTTGATAGGAGGGGATGGCACAGACGTCGATATGGATTTTCTGCGCCGGCAAGTTGCGAGCCTCGGGGCGAGTCTGAACTCGGAGTTTCCAGGTATCGACATTGCCTTCATCGCGCGTAGGTTCACTGACGTCAACCTGCAGTCCATACTTGTCGTTGAGCTTATTTACCAGGCTCTCCTTCAGTGCTGAGAAGTCCTCCCGCTTGAAGTGCGCACCGCCCGTAAAATCCAAGTCTTCGCTTAGGCGTCTGGAGCCATAGCACGTTCGTAGGCAGGTTCCGCCGATGAAGCAGAGATCCTGCAACAAGCCGGCCTCGCTGAGTATTCGCATGATGTCGTGATGGAGCAGCTCCTTCTCCACCACCACTTGCAGCGGAGCAAGTTCGGGTGTGTTATTCAAGGCTTGCTGTACGAGCTGGTCAAACAAATTCATTGGCAAGGTTCCAGTCAATCAGGTCCAGATTACGTCTGGCGCGCTTCATGTCAGCCACAGCCAGTGCTGGCTTGGCCCGCCACAGTCGACAGCGTTGGTCATAATCGAGCTGTCCTTGGAGTTCGGCGGCTTTACGGGAGGTATGGATAAATTCCAGAGTACCGAATGCGCCGCAACGTATGGTTTGTGTTCGCCCTGATGACATGAGGGTCAGCCAGTTCAGCGGCATCTGAGATATCACGCCAGCGTCGCTCAGTGCCGACTCCAGGCTGATGTAGTTCAGGTTATTTGCCCGCAGGCGTGCCGCTGCGTGGTACAGGACAAGCCCTGGATTCGGCTTTGCCAGCGTATACAGATACAGGCCTCGGCAGAGTCTTATCAACGTCGTGTCGTCGGCTGCACGGCTTAATAGGCTGCGATAGGCACCGTCGGATATATCGGGCAGCAGGCCTCGCATGTCGGAGGGGGTGAACAGGTAGCGTTGCGTTGTGGCTAATTGCTGCAGTCCTTGGTAGAGGCGTCGCAGAGGTTGGCTGGGCATCGGGGAGACTCTTCATAAAGTCACACTTAATGAAACTTAGTGTAGATGCTTGAGGTGATATCTGCACACTAAGTTACAGTTTTTGTGATTTTCTGTAGACTTCATGGATGAGGACGCGAAAACCAGTACGAGCCGTTGTACTGCTAAGAAGCCCGAACAGCCGCCATACCCGCCCAACTGACCTCCATCAGTGTTTTTTCTGAACCCTGATCTACGCTAACAGTCGCATCCCACGAATCATTTGCGCGCAAGCTAGGAGCCTGCATGAGGGTGACGCGACCACTGTTGGCCGTAGGCCTGGGGCTGTTCGGCCTGCTCTCAGGCTGCGGCAAGGAAGAACTGCCCGAGGTCATGCCTCGGGTCGGTGTCGTACAAGTACAACCCACCGATTTTGCCGCCAGGGTCACGCTGACCGGCGATGTGCAGGCGCGGGTGCAGACCGACCTGTCATTCCGGGTGGGCGGCAAGATCATCTCGCGCAGCGTCGATGTGGGTGACCACGTCAAGGCCAACCAGGTGCTGGCGCGGCTGGACCCGAAAGACCTGCAGAACAACGTCGACTCGGCCAAGGCCGAGGTGTTTGCTGCGCAGGCACGGGTCACCCAGACCAGCGCGGCGTTCGTCCGCCAGCAAAAATTGTTGCCCAAGGGCTACACCAGCCAAAGCGAGTACGACTCTGCCGAGGCTGCGCTGCGCAGTAACCAGAGCGCGCTGAAAGCCGCCCAGGCACAACTGGCCAACGCCAATGAGCAACTCAGCTACACCGCGCTGGTATCCGAGGCCGATGGCGTGATCACCGAGCGCCAGGCCGAGGTCGGCCAGGTGGTGCAGGCGACCATGCCGATTTTCAGCCTGGCCCGCGATGGTGACCGCGATGCGGTATTCAATGTGTATGAGTCGCTGCTGGTGGCGCCGCCGAGTGATGCGGGCGTGATCGTCAGCCTGCTCGACGATCCCAAGGTTCAGGCCCAGGGTTTTGTTCGCGAAGTGACCCCGACCGTTTCCGCAGAGAGCGGCACGGTGCAGGTCAAGGTTGCCCTGCGCAACGTCCCGCCGGCCATGCAATTGGGCTCGCCAGTGACCGCCACGGCGAATGCCCAAGGGAGGCCAAGCATCGAATTGCCCTGGGCGGCGCTGACCAAGGCGCTACACGAACCCGCCGTGTGGGTGGTGGGTGAGGGCGACAAGGTCGAGCTGCGCAAGGTCCAGGTTACCCGCTACCTGACCGGCAAGGTGGTCATCGCCCAAGGTATCAAAGGCGGTGAAACGGTCGTTGTCGCCGGTGGCCAGCTGTTGCATCCGGGCATGCAGGTGGAAAAAGTCGATGCCAAGGATGGGGGGGCTGCACCATGAAGCGCCTGCTACTGATTTGCGCGACAGGCATGCTGCTGGCCGCCTGTGGCAGTGAGGAAGAACAGCCCGAAACCGTGCGCCCGGTGCTGTCGACGTTGGTCGAGGCCCAGGCGCAGTCGCAACTGGGCCGCTTCGCCGGCACCATCCAGGCTCGCTTCGAAAGCACCCTGGGCTTCCGGGTGGCCGGGCGCATCGCCCGCCGTTGGCTGGATGTCGGTGCCCAGGTGAAACCCGGCGATACTCTGGCCACCCTCGACCCTACCGACCAGCAGAACCAACTGCGCGCCGCCGAGGGCGACCTGGCCAGGATCCAGGCGCAATGGATCAACGCCCAGGCCAACGCCCGCCGCCAGCAACAGCTGTACGACCGCGGCGTCGGTGCCCAGGCACAGCTGGACATCGCCCAGACCGACCTGAAAACCACCGGCGCCAGCCTTGAGCAAGCGCGTTCGGCCGTCAGCCAGGCCCGCGACCAGCTCGATTACAGCACGCTGCGCAGCGACCACGCGGCTGTCATCACCGCCTGGCAGGCCGAAGCCGGCCAGACCGTCAGCGCCGGGCAGGCGGTGGTCACCCTGGCCCGCCCCGATGTCAAGGAAGCGGTCATCGACCTGCCCATCGCCATCGCCGAAGCCTTGACTAAGGACCTTACCTTCACCGTCGCCTCGCAGCTCGACAACAGCATCAACACCACCGCCATCCTGCGCGAGCTGGAACCCCAGGCCGATGCCGCCACCCGTACCCGCCGCGCACGCCTGACCCTGGCCGGCACCCCTCCGGCCTTCCACCTGGGCACGGCGATCAGCGTGACCCTCACGTCGGCCATCACCCCGCGTAGCGAGTTGCCCCTGAGCGCGTTGCTGGAGCGCGATGGCAAAACCCAGGTGTGGGTGATCGACACGCAGCAGAAAACCGTCGCCACCCGTGATGTGAAACTGGTGGAACGCACCGCCGACAGCATCGTGCTGGCGTCCGGCGTGCAGCCTGGCGAGCGCGTGGTCACCGCTGGCGTCAACAGCCTCAAGCCCGGGCAGAAAGTCACCTTCGACGAGGACGCGCAATGAAAGGAAGCTTCAACCTGTCCGAGTGGGCACTGCGCCACCAGTCGTTCGTTTGGTACCTGATGTTCGTCGGCTTGCTGATGGGGATCTTTTCCTACTTCAACCTGGGCCGCGAGGAAGACCCGTCCTTCACCATCAAGACCATGGTGATCCAGACCCGCTGGCCGGGCGCGACCCAGGACGAAACGCTGTACCAGGTGACCGACCGCATCGAGAAGAAGCTCGAAGAGCTCGATTCGCTCGACTACACCAAGAGCTACACCCGCCCCGGCGAGTCCACCGTCTACGTCTACCTGCGCGACACCACCAAGGCCGCCGACATCCCGCAGATCTGGTACCAGGTACGCAAGAAGATCCAGGACATTCGCGGCGAGTTTCCCCAGGGCATTCAGGGCCCAGGGTTCAACGACGAATTCGGAGACGTGTTCGGCTCGATCTACGCCTTCACCGCCGACGGCCTGACCTTGCGCCAGTTGCGCGATTACGTCGAACAGGCCCGCGCCGAGGTGCGCGAAGTGCCCAACATCGGCAAGATCGAGATGATCGGCACCCAGGACGAAGTGCTTTATCTGAAGTTTTCCACCCGCAAACTGGCGGCGCTGGGCATCGACCAACGCCAGGTCATGCAAGCCCTGCAACAACAGAACGCCGTGACCCCGGCCGGGGTGATCGAGGCCGGCCCGGAGCGCATTTCGGTGCGCACCACCGGGCAGTTCGCTTCGGAAAAGGACCTGCAGACCGTCAACCTGCGCATCAATGACCGCTTCTTCCGCCTGGCCGATATCGCCGATATCGAGCGCGGCTACGTCGATCCGCCCTCGCCGATGTTCCGCTACAACGGCCAGACCGCCATTGGCCTGGCAATCGGCATGAAGGCTGGCGGCAACATCCAGGTGTTCGGCGCCGCGCTGGAAAAGAAGATGGCCAGCGTGATCAAAGACTTGCCGGTGGGCGTTGGCGTGCACACCGTGTCTGATCAGGCTGTGGTGGTAAAAGAAGCGGTCGGTGGCTTCACCAGTGCCTTGTTCGAGGCGGTGGTGATTGTGCTGGCGGTGAGCTTCGTCAGCCTCGGCGTGCGTGCCGGGCTGGTGGTGGCCTGCTCGATCCCGCTGGTGCTGGCGATGGTCTTCGTGTTCATGGAGTACAGCGGCATCACCATGCAGCGGATTTCGCTGGGTGCGCTGATCATTGCCCTCGGCCTGCTGGTGGACGATGCGATGATCACCGTCGAGGTCATGGTCACGCGGCTGGAAATGGGCGAGAGCAAGGAGGCAGCGGCGACCTTCGCCTACACCTCGACCGCCTTCCCCATGCTCACCGGCACCCTGGTGACTGTGGCCGGTTTCGTGCCCATCGGCCTCAATGCCAGCTCTGCCGGTGAGTACACCTACACCCTGTTCGCGGTGATCGCCGTGGCGCTGATCGTGTCCTGGGTGGTGGCGGTGTTCTTCGCCCCGGTGCTCGGCGTGCATATTCTCAAGGCCGACAAACTCAAGGCCCACGAGGCAGAGCCCGGCCGGGTCGGGCGGGCGTTCGAGGGGGGCCTGGTGTGGTGCATGCGCCACCGCTGGCTGACCATCATCGGCACCATCGTGCTGTTCGCCCTGTCGTTGTTCTGCATGCGATTCGTGCAGAACCAGTTCTTCCCGTCGTCCGACCGCCCGGAAATCCTCGTCGACCTCAACCTGCCGCAGAACGCCTCGATCGAGGAGACGCGCAAGGTGGTCGACCGGCTGGAGGCGCGCATCAAGGACGACCCGGACCTGGTGCGCTGGAGTACCTACATCGGCCAGGGCGCGATCCGCTTCTACCTGCCGCTGGACCAGCAACTGCAGAACCCGTACTACGCCCAGTTGGTCATCGTCAGCAAAGGCTTTGAAGAGCGCGCAGGCATGATCGCGCGCCTGCAGAAATTGCTGCATGAAGAGTTCGTCGGCGTCGGCACCAACGTGCAGTCACTGGAAATGGGTCCGCCAGTCGGCCGGCCGATCCAGTACCGGGTCAGCGGCAAGGACATCGACCAGGTGCGCAAGCACGCCATCGACCTGGCTACGATGCTCAATGCCAACGAGCACATCGGCGAGATGATCTACGACTGGAACGAGCCCGGTAAGGTGCTGCGCATCGAAATCGCCCAGGACAAGGCGCGCCAGCTGGGGCTGTCGTCGGAAGACGTGGCCAACGTGATGAACAGCATCGTCAGCGGCGCGCCGGTGACCGAGGTCAACGACAACATCTACCTGGTGGACGTGATCGCCCGCGCGGTGGACAGCGAGCGCGGCTCGCCGGACACCCTGCAGAACCTGCAGATCGTCACCCCCAGCGGCACCTCGATACCGCTGCTGGCCTTCGCCACCGTGCGCTACGAGCTGGAGCAGCCACTGGTGTGGCGCCGCGACCGCAAGCCGACCATCACCATCAAGGCCTCGGTCAACGGTGACATCCAGCCCACCGACCTGGTGGCGCAGCTCAAGCCGAAGATCGACGAGTTCGCCAGCCAGCTGCCGGTCGGTTACGAAGTGGCCACCGGCGGTACGGTGGAGGAGAGCGGCAAGGCGCAAGGCCCGATTGCCAAGGTCATTCCGCTGATGCTGTTCCTCATGGCGACGTTCCTGATGATCCAGCTGCACAGCACGCAGAAGCTGTTCCTGGTGGTCAGCGTGGCGCCCTTGGGGTTGATCGGCGTGGTGCTGGCGCTGGTGCCTACAGGCACGCCGATGGGCTTCGTGGCGATTCTCGGCATCCTCGCCCTGGCGGGCATCATCATTCGTAACTCGGTGATCCTGGTGACCCAGATCGACGAGTTCGAGGCCCAGGGCTATTCGCCGTGGGATGCTGTGATGGAGGCCACCAACCACCGCCGGCGGCCAATCCTGCTGACCGCGGCGGCGGCCAGCCTGGGCATGATCCCGATTGCCCGCGAAGTGTTCTGGGGGCCGATGGCCTACGCCATGATCGGCGGCATCATCAGTGCAACGCTGCTGACGCTGTTGTTCCTGCCGGCGCTGTATGTGGCCTGGTACAAGATTCGCGAGCCAGAACACAGCGAAAAATCCGCACATTGATCCCTGTGGGAGCGGGGCAAGCCCGCTCCCACAGAGCCAGCGCCATGCTTTTCAAATGGTTATATAAACATTCTTAAACAGTATTTTTAAGAATATCCGCGCCTCACTACTATTGCCCTCAAGCCAGGCGCAAATCCCCTTCAAAACCTCTGCCCGGCACCTCACTCACAGGAGAACGAGCATGAGTGCATCTCTGCGTAGCATCGACGGTCAGGACGAAGCCACCATTCTGCGTGAGATCCAGAGCGCCTTGCGCGATCTGCGTTTCGGTGCGGTGGAGATTACCGTGCACAACGCTCAGGTCGTGCAGATCGAGCGCAAGGAGAAGTTCCGCCTTCAACAGCCCGGCCACAAACCCGGCTGATACCGCCCCACCTTCAAAACTAGAAAAATGCCAATCGGGAGCTTCACCATGTCCATCCGCCGTTATGCGCTCGCCGCCCTGGCCAGTGCCGTTTTTGCCGGTTCCGCCATCGCCAAGGACTACGAACTGCTGAACGTGTCCTATGACCCGACCCGCGAGCTGTATCAGCAGTACAACGCCGAGTTCATCAAGCACTGGCAGCAAGCGCACCCGGACGACAAGGTGAAGATCCAGCAGTCCCATGGCGGTTCGGGCAAGCAGGGCCGCGCCGTGATCGACGGCCTGCGCGCCGACGTGGTGACCCTGGCCCTGGCCGGCGACATCGACGAAATTGCCAAGCTCGGCAAGACCCTGCCGGACAACTGGCAGACCCGTCTGCCGGACGCCAGCACCCCATACACCTCGACCATCGTGTTCCTGGTGCGCAAGGGCAACCCGAAAGGCATCAAGGACTGGGGCGATTTGATCAAGAAGGACGTCTCGGTCATTACCCCGAACCCCAAGACCTCCGGCGGCGCCCGCTGGAACTTCCTCGCTGCCTGGGCCTACGGCCTCAAGCAGGGTGGCGAAGCCAAGGCCACCGAATACGTGAAAGAGCTGTTCAAGCATGTGCCGGTACTGGACACCGGCGCCCGTGGCTCGACCATCACTTTCGTCAACAACGGCCAGGGCGATGTATTGCTGGCCTGGGAAAACGAAGCCTTCCTGGCCTTGAAGGAAGATGGCGGCGCCGACAAGTTCGAAATCGTCGTGCCTTCGCTGTCGATCCTCGCCGAGCCGCCCGTGGCCGTGGTCGACAAGAACGCGGAGAAGAAGGGTAACAAGGAGATTGCCGAGGAATACCTCAAGCACCTGTACAGCCCGGCCGGCCAGAAAATCGCCGCCGAAAACTTCTACCGCCCACGTGACGCGAAGGTCGCTGCCGAGTATGGCAAGCAATTCCCGAAACTGGATCTGGTAACCATCGACAAGGACTTCGGTGGCTGGAAGACTGCACAACCGAAGTTCTTCAATGACGGCGGTGTGTTCGACCAGATCTATCAGGCGCAGTAATGCCATGGTGAAGCTGGGGCCGCTTTGCGGCCCATCGCGCCGGACCGCCGCGATGGGCTGCAAAGCAGCCCCAAGATTCAAAAGCCTGCACCGGCCCGGGATTCGTCCCGGGCTTCGTGCGTCCAACCAGGGATTTTTATGTCACGTCGCATTTCCCCCGTCATACCCGGCTTCGGGCTGACACTGGGCTACACCTTGGTGTACCTCAGCCTGATCGTGCTGATACCGCTGGCGGCCATGTTCATCCATGCCTCGCAGCTCACCTGGGAGCAGTTCTGGAACATCATCAGTGCGCCGCGGGTGATCGCCGCGCTCAAGCTGAGTTTCGGCACCGCCCTGTTCGCCGCCATCATCAATGGCGTGATTGGCACCCTGCTGGCCTGGGTGCTGGTGCGCTACACCTTCCCCGGGCGCAAGATCATCGATGCGATGATCGACCTGCCGTTCGCCCTGCCCACCGCCGTTGCCGGTATCGCCCTGACCGCCCTCTATGCCCCGCAAGGCTGGGTTGGCCAGTTCGCCACCGACCTGGGCTTCAAGATCGCCTACACCCCGTTGGGCATCACCCTGGCGCTGACCTTCGTCACCCTGCCGTTCGTGGTGCGCACGGTGCAGCCGGTACTGGCGGATATCCCGCGTGAAGTCGAAGAAGCCGCCGCCTGCCTGGGCGCGAAGCCGCTGCAGGTGTTCCGCCACGTGCTGGCGCCGGCCTTGCTGCCGGCCTGGCTCACCGGCTTTGCCCTGGCCTTTGCCCGTGGCGTCGGCGAGTATGGCTCGGTGATCTTCATCGCCGGCAACATGCCGATGAAGACCGAGATCCTGCCGCTGCTGATCATGGTCAAGCTCGACCAGTACGACTACACCGGCGCGACCGCCATCGGCGTGCTGATGCTGGTGGTTTCCTTCATCCTGCTGCTGCTGATCAACCTGCTGCAGCGCCGCATCGAAACCCCTTGAAGGAGGCCCGGCCATGTCCAGTTCATCCCTGAGCACTACCGCCGCCGCCAATGCCGCGCGGCGCGGCAGTGCCACCTCGCGGCGCATCCTGATCGGCCTTGGCTGGCTGGTGTTCGCGCTGTTCCTGCTATTGCCGCTGGTGATCGTGGTATCGCAGGCATTGAAAAACGGCTTCGGTACGTTCTTCGAGGCGATCTTCGAGCCTGATGCGTTGTCCGCACTCAAGCTGACCTTGCTGGCAGTGGGCATCTCGGTGCCGCTGAACCTGGTGTTCGGCGTCAGCGCCGCCTGGTGCGTGAGCAAGTACACCTTCCGTGGCAAGAGCATCCTCGTCACCCTCATCGACCTGCCGTTCTCGGTGTCGCCGGTGATCGCCGGCCTGGTCTACGTGCTGATGTTCGGCGCCCAGGGCCTGTTCGGCCCGTGGCTGCAGGACCACGACATCCAGATCGTCTTTGCCCTGCCGGGCATCGTCCTGGCGACCATCTTCGTCACCGTGCCCTTCGTGGCCCGTGAACTGATCCCGCTGATGCAGGAGCAGGGCACCCAGGAAGAAGAAGCCGCGCGCCTGCTCGGCGCCAACGGCTGGCAGATGTTCTGGCACGTGACCCTGCCGAACATCAAGTGGGGCCTGATCTACGGCGTGGTGCTGTGTACTGCGCGGGCGATGGGCGAGTTCGGCGCGGTGTCGGTGGTGTCGGGGCATATCCGCGGCGTCACCAACACCTTGCCGCTGCACGTGGAGATCCTCTACAACGAGTACAACCACGTCGCGGCCTTCAGCGTGGCCAGCCTGCTGCTGATCCTGGCGCTCTTCATCCTGCTGCTCAAGCAGTGGAGCGAGAACCGTATTAACCGCCTGCGCCATAGCGCCGCGGAGGAATGATTCATGTCGATCGAAGTTCGTAATGTCAGCAAGCGCTTCAACAGCTTCCAGGCCCTGGACAACATCAACCTGGATATCCACAGCGGCGAGCTGGTGGCCCTGCTCGGCCCGTCCGGCTGCGGCAAGACCACTCTGCTGCGCATCATCGCCGGCCTGGAAACGCCGGATGACGGCAGCATCGTGTTCCACGGCGAGGACGTGTCCGGCCATGACGTGCGGGATCGCAACGTCGGCTTCGTGTTCCAGCACTACGCGCTGTTCCGCCACATGAGCGTTTTCGATAACGTCGCCTTCGGCCTGCGCATGAAGCCCAAGGGCGAGCGCCCGAGCGAGAGCAAGATCGCCGAGAAGGTCCATGAGCTGCTGAACATGGTGCAGCTGGACTGGCTGTCCGACCGCTACCCCGAGCAGCTTTCCGGTGGCCAGCGCCAGCGTATCGCCCTGGCCCGCGCCCTGGCGGTGGAGCCCAAGGTGCTGCTGCTGGATGAACCTTTCGGCGCCCTCGACGCCAAGGTGCGCAAAGAGCTGCGCCGCTGGCTGGCGCGGCTGCATGAGGACATCAACCTGACCTCGGTGTTCGTCACCCACGACCAGGAAGAAGCCATGGAAGTCGCGGACCGTATCGTGGTGATGAACAAGGGCGTGATCGAACAGATCGGCTCGCCGGGCGAAGTGTACGAAAAACCGGCCAACGACTTCGTTTACCACTTCCTCGGCGACTCCAACCGCCTGGCGCTGAGCGAAGGCCACCACGTGCTGTTCCGCCCGCATGAGGTGTCGTTGTCACGTCATGAGACCGAGGGGCACCACGCCGCCGAGGTGCGTGACATTCGCCCGCTGGGTGCGACGACACGGGTAACGCTCAAGGTGGAAGGGCAGAGCGAGCTGATCGAGGCCGAGGTGGTCAAGGACCACGACAGCCTGACCGGGCTGGCGCGTGGCGAGACGTTGTTCTTCAGGCCGAAGGTTTGGCAGAAGGTGGCGGATATCTGATTCGTCAGGCGAGTGGGAAACCCGGGCATGGTCCCGGGTTTTTTTATGGGCATTCAATGCTCTGCCTGTATTTTTTATATGCCTATAAGGCATCGCCTAAACCTCACCTCTGCCAAGCCCCCGAAACCCGCGGCCTTGAGCCATTCTCTGAAAATACATATTCCTTAAAGATCTAACTTTAACTTCAAACATTACTTTAAGAGCTAAGCCCCTGCCCCCGATGATTCAGCCACACACCTGAATCAAGAACCCCAGGAGTTTGATCAATGGGTAATGTCCAGACGGCCGTCAGGGCCTACGACCAGCCATGGCGCCCAGCCCCGGGTGACCTGGTCGAGCTTGGACGGACGCTTCGCCTGCCACTGGGCCAGCTGCGCCTGCAACGCACCCCGGTCAGCGGCCTCAAGCGCCGTGACAAGCTGGCGCTGGGGCTGCTGGTGCTGGCCTTGCACGGCGCTGCGGCCTACTGGGTGAGCCAGTCGCCGACGCCTGCGCTGCCAGTGGTGCCGCCGCAGATTCCGCCCATGACCATCGAGTTTGCCGCGCCTGCGCCGCCTGTGGTCCAGCCGCCACCCCCCGCTCCGGCACCGCCGGTGGTCGAACCTCCGCCACCGGTAGTCGACGAGCTGGCCGCCAAGCCCAAACCGAAGCCCAAACCTGTGTCTAAACCGGTCGCCAAGCAGCCGCCCAAGCCACAGCCCAAGCCGGTCGAGGCACCACCCCCTGCGCCCGCACCAGTGGCCGCCCCGGCGCCGCCCGCACCACCGGCCCCGGTGACGCCACCCTCGGCCAACGCCGCGTATCTGAAGAACCCGGCGCCGGAGTACCCACAGATGGCCCTGCGCCGTGGTTGGGAAGGCACCGTGCTGCTGCGGGTCGAGGTATTGCCCAGCGGCAAGCCGGGGCAGATTCAGATCCAGAAGAGCAGCGGCCGCGACGCCCTCGACGCCGCCGCGCTGGCTGCGGTCAAGCGCTGGAGCTTCGTCCCCGCCAAGCAGGGCGACGTGGCCCAGGCCGGCTGGGTCAGCGTGCCGATCGATTTCAAGCTTCGCTAACTTTTCACAGAACATAGGAAGACATCACCATGAGCCTGCTGGCATCCCCCCTCGAATCCGTTGAAAGCGCAGTCATCTGGCTGCTGGTTGGTTTCTCTGTCGCCACCTGGGGCCTGGCCCTGGTCAAGGTCGTGCAGTTCGTGCGGTTGAAGAACCAGGACAAGCGCTTCCACCAGCAATTCTGGGCCGCATCGAGCCTGGATTCGGCTGCCGAGATCAGCCACGAACTACCCGGCCCGGCAGCCCGCGTCGCCCAGTCCGGTTATGCCGCGATTGCCGTCGGCGATGCCCAGGCCAACGACCTGAGCCACGCCATCAACCACCAGGACCGCCTGGAGCGCGCCTTGCGCCAGCAGATCGTGCGTGAGCGCCGCTCGCTGGAAACCGGCCTGGCGGTGGTGGCCAGTATCGGCAGCACCTCGCCGTTCATCGGCCTGTTCGGCACCGTGTGGGGCATCATGGAAGCCCTCAAGGGCATCAGTGCCGCGGGCTCGGCCAGCCTGGAAACCGTGGCCGGCCCGATCGGCGCGGCGCTGGTCGCCACCGGTGTGGGTATCGCCGTCGCGGTGCCAGCGGTGCTGGTCTACAACTACTTCCTGCGCCGCCTCAAGCTGACCGCCGCCGACCTGGATGACTTCGCCCATGACTTCTACAGCCTGGCGCAGAAGAGTGCCTTCCGCGTACTGGTGCACCCTGCCGTGCACAAGGCCCAGGCCGGATTCACCCAGCCAGTGAAGGAGGCGTCCTGATATGGCCTTTTCGACCCAGGACAGCGACGAAGTCCTCAGTGAAATCAACGTCACGCCGCTGGTGGACGTCATGCTGGTGCTGCTGGTGGTGTTCATCGTCACCGCGCCGCTGCTGACCAACGCCATCCCCATCAACCTGCCCAAGACCGAGGCCGTGGCCCCGGTGGAGCAGAAGGACCCGTTGGTGGTGAGCATCGATGGCGGCGGCAAGCTGTTCATCAACAAGGACGAGATTCAACCAGACCTGCTGGAGAGCAATCTCAAGGCGGCCAAGGCCAAGGATGCAGAGGTGCGTGTGCAGCTGCAGGCCGACGATGGTGTGAATTATGGCGAGGTGGCGCGGGCCATGGCGGCGATTGAACGTGCGGGGATCAGCAAGTTGGCGGTGATTACGGCGCGCTGATGTTCAGGGTTTTCTTCAGGCAAATGCTTATGGGCCTTATCTCTTGGCAGGGGTAGGCCCTTTTTTTATACCTGTAGTGACCCGTGGGAGCGGCTTCAGCCGCGAACACCGGCGAAGCCGGTGCCATCCACCGCGGCGTTTGCTTCGCGGCTAAAGCCGCTCCCACTGGGTAAGCGGCTATTGAATTTTTGGTTATTAACAAATAGCTTCTTATTCCTTTACGAATATAACCCTCTCCCTATACTTGTCTCCAAGCACGCAAACTTACCGGAGGCGTCCCCATGCGCAATGAGTCGATTCGTTACCTGATTGTGCCGGGCTGGCAAGGATCGCCAGACAACCATTGGCAGAGTCACTGGCAGCGCACCCTGCCCAACAGCGCCCGGGTCGAGCAGCACGACTGGCTCACCCCACAGCGTCAGGACTGGGTCCAGGCGCTGGAGCAGGCCATTGCCGCTGATGATTCGCCGGTGATTGTGATCGCCCACAGCCTGGGCTGCGTCACGGTCGCCCATTGGGCCGAGCAGGCCTGCCCGTCTTTGCTGCGCCGTGTGCGCGGTGCGTTGCTGGTGGCGCCAGCGGACGTCGAGCGGCCAACCTGCTCGCCCGCCTTGCGCAACTTCGCGCCAATCCCGCTGCAGGCGTTGCCATTCCCCAGCCAGGTGGTCAGCTCCGACAACGACCCGGCAGTGAGCGTGCCGCGCGCGCTGTACCTCGCTCAGGCCTGGGGCGCCGAAGCGGGTTTGCTGAGCAATGCCGGGCATATCAACGTCAAGTCCGGGCATGAACGCTGGGAGCAGGGCTTCGCCTACTTGTATCGCCTGCAAAGCCGGGTCGAGCAGCGCGCGCTGCGCCGCGCCTGATCGGCCCTACTGTTTACCGTTAGCCTGACGCCCGGCCGCTGGAGGCCTGGGGCGGGAGTTCGTCATGACCTTTCAAAACCCATTCGGCCAGCCGCTGCTGACCTTCCCTGAACTGGACAAGAGCCCCCTGAGCATCCGCGCCAAGGCGCTGGTGTTCATCGACCCGCGCTCGCAGCAGTTGCGCCAGGCCCTGGAACGGCTGGCCCCGCAACCGCTTCCGGTGCTGATCCGCGGCGAGACCGGCACCGGCAAGGAGCTGCTGGCCCGGCAAATCCACCGCGCCAGCGACCGTGGCGGGCTGTTCGTCTCGGTCAACTGCCCGGCCATCAGCCACACCTACGCCGACGCCGAGCTGTTCGGCTACAGCGCCGGGACCCACGGCGGTACCGCCAGCAGCCGCGCCGGCTGGTTCGGCTCGGCCAACGGCGGCACCCTGTACCTGGACGAAATCGCCGACCTGCCACTGGAGATACAGGGCAAGCTGCTGGCCGCGCTGGAAAACCGCGAAGTCACTCGTGTCGGCGCGCAGCAGCCGCAGCCGGTGGATGTACGCCTGGTGGCTGCCACCAGCATCGACCTGGCGCGAGTGGTCAAGGCCGGCAGGTTCAACGAGCGCTTGTACCAGTACCTGCGGGAGGGCGCACTGGAGCTGCCGCCGTTGCGCGAGCGGCGCGGCGATATTCTGCCCCTGGCCGAATACTTCGTCGGCATCTACACCGCCCGCCTGCAGCGCCCGGTGCCGCTGATCAGCGAAGCGGCCCAGCAGGTGCTGGAAGCCCACGCCTGGCCCGGCAATACCCGGGAGCTTGAGAACATCATCCACTTTGCGCTGCTGGTCAACGACAGTGAAGAGATCCTGCCGGAAGACCTCGACTTGCCGAACCTCGCGCGCTAGACATCGCTCATAAGCAAAGCCGGTGGTGGCATTTTGTTTTTGGAATAAGTAGCTAATTAAAAGGTATTGTTGCGGAATAAAAAATCTCGGTATCTTCCGCTTCACGCCCACTGATGAAACGGTTGGGCACCGACTTCGCCATCGCCGATGGCCAGAAACAGAACAAGGACCACCATGAAGAAGACCCTGCTGACTACTGCCCTGGCCGCCGCCCTGTCGTTCTCCGGCCTGGCTGCCGCCGCCGAGAAACTGGTGGTTGCCGCGACCCCGGTGCCCCACGCCGAAATCCTCGAGCTGATCAAGCCAACCCTGGCCAAAGAGGGCGTGGACCTGCAGATCAAGGTCTTCACCGACTACGTGCAGCCGAACGTGCAGGTCGACCAGAAACGCCTGGACGCCAACTACTTCCAGACCCTGCCGTACCTGAAGAGCTTCAACGAAGGCAAAGGCACCCACCTGGAAACCGTGATCGGCGTTCACGTCGAACCGTTCGGTGGTTACTCGAAGAAGATCAAGAACCTGTCCGAGCTCAAGGACGGCGCCACCGTTGCCATTCCTAACGAAGGCAGCAACAGCGGCCGCGCCCTGATCCTGCTGCAGAAGGCTGGCCTGATCACCCTGAAAGACCCGAAAAACGCCCTGGCCACGCCGAAAGACATCGCCGAGAACCCGAAGAAACTGAAGTTCCGCGAGCTGGAATCGGCCATGCTGGCGCGTGTGATCGACCAGGTCGACCTGGACATGATCAACACCAACTACGCACTGGAAGCGGGCCTGAACCCGGCCAAGGACGCGCTGGTAATCGAGGGCAGCGACTCGCCGTACGTGAACTTCCTGGTGGCTCGTCCGGACAACAAGGACAGCGAGGCTATCCAGAAGCTGGCCAAGGCCCTGACCAGCCCTGAAGTGAAGGAATTCATCGCCAAGAAATACAGCGGTGCGGTGCTGCCGGCGTTCTGATTCTTCACGCTATGAAAAACGCCGACGCATTTGCGTCGGCGTTTTTGTTTGTGGCTGATAGTGGTTGATGCATGCGAATCCCAGTGGGAGCGGCTTCAGACGCGAACACCGGCGAAGCCGGTGCCATCCACCGCGTCGCTTGCTTCGCGGCTAAAGCCGCTCCCACTTGGCTAATGTGCTGGTACCAGCCTGAGCGTGCTCTGCGCCGGAATCACCCCCATCTGCGCCCGCTGATAGCGCCCCTCGATGTACCCCTCGGCCTGATCCGAATAGTGCTTGTCGAACGGCACCCCACTCTGCCCGACCGGGTTGCTGGTCAGCGCCTGCCCGACATCGGCAAAGTCGATCAGCCGCCGTGTCGAAGGCCCATACGTCACCGGCCATGGCGCCGGCCCGATTTTCGCCGACAGGTTGTTGGGCACCTCATGCGTCCCCGGTGCGGCAAACGGTCCGACATTGAAAATCAGGTTCAGCGGCTTCTTTGCCCCCAGCGGATGGTTGTGTGTCAGGGTATGGGCCTTGCCCCATAGCCAGCTGGCCGGGTCTTTTCCAAAGGTCTCGCCCAGGTGCCTGAGGGTCTGCTGCCAGGCGATGCGCACAACGGCGGTACGGTCGGTGCGTTCATTGGCGCCACGGGTGCTCCACCATGGCGATTCGGCGTCGGCGGCCAGGCGTGGCAGCGCGGCGTCGATGGCGCGGGTGCTGATCAGTACCGGGAACCAGATGTCGCCCAGTTCGTCATGCAATGCGGCATACGCCAGCTGGTAGAGAAACTGGTTGAACAGCGTGGCGCTGGTCGAGTCCAGCGGGTAGTCACCGCGCCAGGCCGCCAGTTGTTCGACCAGTTCCTTTTCCTCATCGCCCTGGGCGATGCTGCGCAAGGTCGCCAATAACGGCGCCAGGGTGCGTGGGCCGTAATCGTTGGCAGTGTCCAGTTGCAGCGCTTGGCTGTTGTCGATGTCCCACTTCACGTCCGGGTTGGCCAGGTGGCGGTCCAGCTGACGGCCCCGGTCCGGCAGGTTGTAGTAGCCCGGGACCGGCACCACGGCGGGCGGTTGGTAGTTGGCCGAAACGATGTAGCCGCTGGCCGGGTTTTCCTGTTGCGGGTTGACGCTGAAAGGGTAGAAGCCAAGCTTGTCGGCTTGTGCGCTTGAGCCATCGAGGATGAACGTCGGGTTGACCCCGTCCGGGCGGATCGGCAGTTGCGCCGCAGCCCACCAGCCAATATCGCCTTTGGCATTGGCCCAGACGAAATTGAGCCCCGGTGCCTGAACCTTGGCCGCCGCCTCGCGCATCTTCGCCAGGGTGTCGGCGCGGTTGAGCTGGTAGAAACCTTCGAGGATCGGGTTTTCGGTTTCCAGAAACGCCCACCACATGGCGATCGGCGCTGCGCCAGCGGTTGCGCCTAGCACTTGGTTGACGATCGGCCCGTGGGGTGAGCGACGCAGTTCGGCGGTGACCGGCTGCTCGCCTTTGACGGCGATCTGCTGCTGAGTCTTTTCCAGTGTCCGCCATTGGCCATCGACCATGACCTGATCGCTGTTGGCCGGGTTGGTCTTTTCCATGATCAGATCGACATCGTCGTTCTGGAACATGGTCAGGCTCCAGCCGAAGTCGAGGTTGTGGCCGAGCAGCGCGAACGGGTTGAGTGCCTGGAAATAGCCATACAGGTTGAACCCCGGCGCCGACAGCTCGGCTTCGTACCACACCGCCGGCACCGCGAAGCTGATGTGCGGATCACCGGCCAGCAACGGCTTGCCGTTGCGGGTGCGGCTGCCGGCCACGGCCCAGGCGTTGCTGCCTTCGAACTGTGGGATGCCGGCATCGCCAAGTGCTTCGTGGCTGAGGCGGGCGAGGGCTTCCAGGCTTTGCCAGTCGGCTGTGGCCAGCGGTGTGCCCAATGCGCCGTCTGGCTGCCAGTCGAGGTCGAAGATCTTCAGGTACTGCGGGCCGAGCTGGTCGCGGATATAGGTGAGCGCTGGCTCGGTACGAAATGCAGCGGCAAAACTGTAGGCCAGGTAGCCGGCGATGCTCAGGGTGTCCTCAGCGGTGAACGGCCTGGAGGCGATGCCGAGCAGGTCGAACTCCATGGGTTTGGGGTGGCCGGCCTGCCAGTTGTTCACGCCATCGAGGTAGGTTTGCAGAGCCTGCCAGGCGGGTGATTGGCGGTCCAGGCGCTGCACCATCAACGCTGCCTGGTCGCGGATGCGCAGGTTGCGGAACAGGGTGTCGGTGGGCAGCAATTTTTCGCCCAGCACCTCGGCCAGTTCGCCACGCGCCAGGCGGCGCATGATCTCCATCTGGAACAAGCGGTCCTGGGCATGTACATACCCCAGGGCGCGGTACAGGTCCGCTTCGTTCTGCGCCTGCAGGTGCGGCACGCCGCGGGCGTCATAACGCACGCTGACCGGGGCCTGCAGGCCGGCCATCGCCACCTCGCCGTCGCGCTGCGGCAGTTTGCCGTGCACGTACCAGTAACCAGCGCCGGCGGCCACGGCTACCACCAGGGCCAACAGGGTCAGGCTGCGCTTCATCGTGACTCCTTGTGCAATCGAGCGGAAACTGTGGTCCGATCATCGACGGATTCGCGCACAGAGCATAGCCCCCGATAGGAGTTTCCATGTCCCTCAGCGAAAAACAGAAAATGCTTACAGGCCAGCCCTATCACGCCAGTTGCCCCGAGCTGCAGGCCGAGCAGATCGCCAACAAGCACTGGATGCACCGTTACAACACCAGCGTCGAGCTGCTCAACGACGCGCGTAACGGCCTGCTCGCCGAACACTTCGGCCATGTTGGCGAAGGCACGGTGATCCGCCCGCCGTTCTTCTGCGACTACGGCTACAACATCAGCGTCGGCCGCAACACCTTCATGAACTTCAACTGCGTGATCCTCGACGTGGTGCCGGTGCGCATCGGCGACGACTGCCAGATCGGGCCGGCGGTGCAGATCTATACCGCCGACCACCCGCTCGACCCCGAGCAGCGGCGCAGCGGGCTGGAAAGCGGGCGGCCGGTGACCATTGGCAACAATGTGTGGATTGGCGGTGCGGCGATCATCCTGCCGGGGGTGACCATTGGCGACAACGCGGTAGTCGGCGCTGGCAGCGTGGTCACCCGCGATGTGCCGGCGGGCGCGGTGGTGGTGGGTAACCCGGCGCGGGTGCGTCAGCCGGCCCAGGGGCAGTAGCAGCCGACCGCCAGGGTGTTCGACGCGGTGACCTGGCGGCCATCGAGCAGCGCCTTGAGGATCGGTTCGACGAAGCTGTTGCTGGCGTTACACACCGCGCCTTCGCTGTAGGGGCCGAAGTAGGCCAGATTCCCCTGGCGATCCCAGATTGCCACGGCGGGGGAGGCGGGCAGTTGTTCGCTGCCAGGTAAGTGGGCGATGGGCTGAAGGCCGGCGAGGTTGGCCGGCAACTGACCGTGGCTGCCGGGCTTTTGCACGACGTGGAAGGTCACGTCGTTGCCTGCGAAGTGGCTCACCAACTCGCCCAGGTGCTGCTGGTTGCCAACGTTGCAGGGGCAGGCCGGGTCCCAGAAGTGCACCACGCGGATCGGGCCGGGGCCCGCGAGTTCGGCGGGCAGATGCAGCTGGCTGCCGTCGAACAGCGTGGCCTGGTTGTCGAACGGGCGCAGATAGCGTGATTGGAAGCTGTCGTAGGCCCACCAGAGCACGGCGGCGCCGATCAGCAGTGCAAGGGTGGTCAGGATGGATTTCATGCGGTTGCTCGTTTGACGGTGCCCAAGCTTGCCACGATGGTGGCGAGAGCTGAATATCACAGGTCAATTCTCGCTTCGCTGTGGATGTACCCGATGCCTGCTGCTTTTCACCCCGACCGCCTGCGCCCCAGCCTTGCGCCGTTCAGTGCTCGCCAGCCGCTGTCTGCGCTGGCGCAGGACTATCAGCGCTTCTATGGCCTGAACCTGCCGGTACAGAGCTGGCTCGGTGGGTTCCAGGCAGCGGGGTTCGATCTGGTCGGGCAAGCCTGGCTGCCGGCGCAGCCGGTGGCGACGCTGTTTCTGCTGCATGGATACTACGACCACATGGGCCTGTACCGGCATGTGATCGAGTGGGCCTTGAAGCAGGGTTATGCGGTCATCAGTTGCGACCTGCCGGGGCACGGGCTTTCCAGCGGCGAGCGGGCCAGTATCACTGACTTCGCGTTGTACCAGCAGGTGCTGGATGCCTTGTTCGAGCAGGCACGCCACCTCGAACTGCCGCGGCCATGGCACCTTTGCGGACAAAGCACGGGCGGGGCGATTGCGGTGGATCACTTGCTGCATCAAGGCGTGCAGAGCCCGATCGATGGCCAGGTGATCCTGCTGGCGCCGCTGGTGCGGCCACGGGCCTGGCGGTGGTCGAAGTTCAGTTACCGGGTGCTGCGCCACTTCGTCAATGGCATCGAGCGGCGCTTTAGCGAGAACAGCAACGACCCAACTTTCCTGCCGTTCCTGGAAGCCGACCCGCTGCAACCACGGCGCCTGCCGACCGCCTGGGTCGGTGCGCTGATGGCGTGGGTCAAACGCATTGAAGCCGCCCCGTGCAGCACGCGACAGCCGTTGATCGTGCAAGGTGAGGCGGACGGCACCGTAGACTGGCCCTACAACCTCAAGGTGCTCAAGGCCAAGTTCAGCGAGCCGCAGATCCTCATGCTGCCCGAGGCCCGTCACCATCTGGCCAACGAACTGCCGAGCATCCGCCAGCGCTACTTCGAC
Source organism: Pseudomonas sp. NPDC090233 (assembly GCF_044772285.1). NCBI lineage: Bacteria > Pseudomonadati > Pseudomonadota > Gammaproteobacteria > Pseudomonadales > Pseudomonadaceae > Pseudomonas > Pseudomonas sp. NPDC090233. Next base: position 84,970 of record NZ_JBIVYQ010000006.1, read on the forward strand.
TTCATCGACCAGCGGTTGAACTGACTACTTGAGGTTGGCCCCGCTCTGGCCGACCGCCAGCCCCGCACGCACGGCGGCGACGGCGGCCTGGTAGTAAGCCTTGCCTTCCGGCGATTCGGCGAAGGTGGCGAATTCTTCGAGTTCGGCGTCGGACAGGTCGCGGTAGACGTACAGCAACGTATTGTTGAGGTCTTCGCCTATCTGATTCATCAGCCGCTGGCGCTGACCGTCGAGCAGACCCTGGGCCTGGCCACCGCCGAACAGGCCGGGGATCATCGAACTGAGGCTGTCGGCGGCCACGCCGGCAATCGCCAGGCTGACTTCGGCACCGGCTTCGCGGGCCGGCAGCGCCTGGGCCAGGTGGCCGATGATCAGCAGGCGGTTGTCGCTGGCCTGGATTTTCGGCAGGCCCTTGGCGTTCTTGGCCAGTTGGTCCTTGCGCGTGGCCAGCAGTTCGGCGGCGACGATCTTGCGCCCCAGCGGTGACTGGAAGAAGGCCAGCGCTGGCGCCGGGTTGGGCAACGCGCTGCGCAGTTGCGCCTGGGCACGGCGGTCCATGCCCTCGGCCTGGAAGCGCTGATTGCTGTTGTTGACCAGCGCCTGGTAAACCGTAGGCGGCAGGCTGTTGCGGTAGCGCTGCTGGGCGGCGCTCACGGCATCGTTGAAATGGGCGCGCTGGTCGGGCCAGCCGGCGGCCTTGTACAGCTGATCGAGGCTGTCTGCCCAGACAGGCATGGTGCAGATCATCAGCAGAAGCAGGGAAAACAGACGGCGCATTCAGGACTCCTGTCGGCAGTGGGCTATTGTCCTTGGCTCGGCGCCGGTTTGTCGAGACGGGCGCGTGATTCTCGGCCAAGTGGCGCTGTGCGAGTGCAGGGCTTATGGATATGATGCGCGCCATGCACATCTCCCTTGAACACCCGATGCTAGCGGCCGTCGTCGACGATCTGGCAACCCATGGTTGGTCGCAGCAGGCCTTGTTCGTGCCTGGCGAACTGGTGCGCGCGCTGGCGACCGAATGTCGGCGCCGTGATGCCGAAGGCCAGCTCAACCCTGCCAGGGTCGGGCGCGGCGTGGCGCAGGAGGTGCGCGAGGCAATCCGTGGTGACCAGATCGAGTGGATCGACCCCGGCCAGGCCGAGGCCTGCGACCGCTACCTGGACGTCATGGACCAGCTGCGCCTGGCCATCAACCAGGGGCTGTTCCTTGGCCTCGAAGACTTCGAATGCCATTTCGCCCTGTATCCACCGGGGGCGTTCTATCGCCGGCATCTGGACCGCTTCCGCGACGACGACCGGCGCATGGTTTCCGCTGTGCTTTACCTCAATGAAGACTGGCAGCCGCAGGATGGCGGCCAGTTGCGCATGTTCCTCGCGGATGATGTGGTGCACGACGTTCAGCCCGTGGCCGGCACCCTGGTGATCTTCCTTTCGGGCGAGGTGCCCCATGAGGTGCTGCCCGCCGGACGTGAGCGGCTGTCGTTGACGGGTTGGTTCCGGCGCCGTGGTAATGACCTGTTCTGAAACGCCAACTTATTGATTTGGCATTTCCCTGTAGGAGCGGCTTCAGCCGCGAACACCGGCGAAGCCGGTGCCATCCCCCGTGTAGATTGCTTCGCGGCTAAAGCCGCTCCCACAGGGTTGAATCAACTATTGCCCGGCAGCCGTCTGCGGCACACCCTTGAACCACTTCTGCTCAAGCTCAGCCGTGCGGCCGCTGTCCTTGAGCCGCTGCAGCGCGTTGTTCACCGCGCTCTCGAACGCTGGGTTGTCTTTCTGGAAGGGAATCACCAGTTTCTTCTCACCAATTGGCAGGCTCACATCGAACGGGCCATCATTTGCTGGCAATTCGGTTGGCGGCGTCAGAGCGACGTCGTACTTGCCGCTTTCCACACCCGGCAGCACCTCTGCAGCCGTCGCTTCGACGAACTCCGCCCGCAAGTCCAGCTCGTGCGCCAGATCCTGGCCGAGTTCGATTTCAAAACCCGTCATGCGTTCATTTTCCTTGAACGAGTACGGCGCGTTATCGGCCTGCACGGCAATGCGCAGTTCGCCCCGGTCGGCTATTTCGTCTATCAGCTCGGCTTGAGCCAATGGCGTGATGAGTACTGCCAGCAGTACGCCTATGGTCGAACGCATGTAATGCCCCTTTCTTTGGCAAATGAGTAACTGTCGCCACGACTTTCTTCCTCGTCGTGGTCGAGCGCAGCCTATGACCTTGAAGCCTTGGCGAGGTTTAACCCTAACTGAAATATTTCTCTTTGTGGGCTATGGTGAACTACCGCCGCCGTAGGATTTTTCTGGCGGTGGCTTTTAAGTGAATCACAGGAGAAGTGAATGAACAGCCTATTTTCGCGTGCTGCCGTTGCCGGTCTGCTGATGGGGGCCTCGGTGTTGGCCAGCGCTGCGGATGCGCTGAAGAGCCAGGAGCCGCCCAAGGATGCCAAGGTCTTCATCGTTTCCCCCGCCGATGGTGCCACGGTCGACAAGACCTTCACCGTCAAGTTTGGTATCGAGGGCATGGCTCTCAAGCCTGCGGGTGACCAGACCCCGCACACCGGCCATCACCACCTGCTGGTGGATGTCGACAAGGAACCGGTGGCCGACATGCCACTCCCCACCAGCCTGATGCCAGAAGCCGGCACCGCACTGCCGGCCGGCCCGCAGGTGCTGCACTTCGGTAAGGCCCAGACCGAGGCCACCATCACCCTGACGCCGGGCAAGCACACCCTGCAACTGGTGCTGGGTGACCAGTATCACGTGCCGTTCAAGCCAAGCGTCGAGTCAAAGAAGGTCACTGTTGAAGTGAAATAAGCAGACAAAAAAAGGGAGGCCACCAGGGCCTCCCTTTTTCATCCAGCGATCAAGCTCAGAACAGTACGCGCGAGCGGATGGTGCCCTTCACGTGCTGCAGCTTCTCTTGCGCCAGGTCCGAGTACTCGGCATCGACGTCGATAACCACGTAACCGACTTTCTCGTTGGTCTGCAGGAACTGACCGGAGATGTTGATCCCGTTCTCGGCGAAGACTTTGTTGATCTCGCTGAGCACGCCCGGGATGTTTTCGTGGATGTGCAGCAGGCGGTGTTTGCCTGGGTGCGCTGGCAGGGCCACTTCCGGGAAGTTGACCGAGGACACCGAGGTACCGTTGTCGCTGTACTTGACCAGCTTCTCGGCGACTTCCAGGCCGATGTTGGCCTGGGCTTCGGCGGTCGAACCACCGATGTGCGGGGTCAGGATCACGTTGTCCAGGCCGCGCAGCGGGCTTTCGAACTCTTCGTCGTTGGAGCGCGGCTCCACCGGGAACACGTCGATGGCGGCGCCGATAAGGTGCTTGTCCTTGATCGCGGCGGCCAGGTGGTCCAGCTCGACCACGGTGCCACGGGCGGCGTTGATCAGGATCGCGCCCTTCTTCATCGCACGGATTTCTTTCTCGCCGATCATCCACTGGGTGGACGGCAGCTCAGGCACGTGCAGCGAGACGATGTCGGCCAGGCCCAGCAGCTCGTTGAGGCTGGTGACCTGCACGGCGTTGCCCAGCGGCAGCTTGGTCAGCGGGTCGTAGAAGTAGACCTGCATGCCCAGGTTCTCGGCCAGTACCGACAGCTGGGTGCCGATCGAGCCGTAGCCGACGATGCCCAGCTTCTTGCCACGGATCTCGAACGAGTTGGCCGCGCTCTTGATCCAGCCGCCACGGTGGCAGGAGGCGTTTTTCTCAGGGATGCCGCGCAGCAGCAGGATGGCTTCGGCCAGCACCAGCTCGGCCACCGAACGGGTGTTCGAGTACGGTGCGTTGAACACGGCGATACCGCGTTCACGGGCAGCTTCCAGGTCGACCTGGTTGGTGCCGATGCAGAAGCAGCCCACGGCGACCAGTTTCTTGGCGCAGTCGAAGATCTCTTCGGTCAGCTGGGTACGCGAACGGATGCCGATGAAGTGGGCATCAGCGATCTTTTCCTTAAGCTCGGCTTCCGGCAGCGAACCAGTGAGGTATTCGATGTTGGTGTAGCCGGCAGCCTTGAGGGTATCGACCGCGTTCTGGTGCACACCTTCAAGAAGAAGGAACCGGATCTTGCTCTTGTCGAGAGAAGTCTTGCTCATCTGCGTAAACCTGTATCCCGGAGAAAAAATGGCGAGGAGTGATGCTAGGCGCAGCGCGGGCCTTAGCATGAACAGCGGGAGGGCTATGCTAGCATACGCGACACAATCTGAGCTTATCCCGACAGGTGAAGCGTGCTCAGGGTGACTATGAATAAGTCGAGAGTTCCAGCGATGACCTTACCCGCTGCAATTGATGAACTGATGACCCTTGTCGACCCTGGCAAGGTCCTGACTGACGCGGCTTCCCTGGAAGCTTTTGGCAAGGACTGGACCAAGCATTACCCGCCCGCACCCAGCGCCATTGTGCTGCCCAAGAGCGTAGAACAGGTTCAGGCAATCGTCGCCTGGGCCAATCGCCATCAGGTCGCGCTGGTGCCTTCCGGCGGCCGAACCGGGCTTTCCGGCGGTGCCGTGGCAGCCAACGGCGAGGTAGTGGTCGCCTTCGACTACATGAACCAGATTCTCGACTTCAACGCCTTCGACCGCACGGTGGTCTGCCAGCCGGGGGTGGTCACCCGCCAGTTGCAGGCCTTTGCCGAAGAGCAGGGCCTTTATTACCCGGTGGATTTCGCTTCCAGCGGCTCCAGCCAGATTGGCGGCAACATCGGCACCAATGCCGGCGGCATCAAGGTGATTCGCTACGGCATGACCCGCAACTGGGTAGCAGGCCTGAAAGTGGTCACCGGCAAGGGTGAGCTGCTTGAGCTGAACAAGGACCTGATCAAGAACGCCACCGGCTACGACCTGCGCCAATTGTTCATCGGTGCAGAAGGCACCCTGGGCTTCGTGGTTGAGGCGACCATGCGCCTGGACCGCGCCCCGCGCAACCTCACCGCGATGGTCCTGGGTACCCCGGACTTCGACTCGATCATGCCGGTGCTGCATGCCTTCCAGGGCAAGCTCGACCTGACCGCGTTCGAGTTCTTCTCCGACAAGGGCCTGGCCAAGATCATGGCCCGCGGCGATGTGCCCGCGCCGTTCGCCACCGACTGCCCGTTCTATGCCTTGCTGGAATTCGAGGCCAGCACCGAAGAGGTGGCCAACGAAGCGCTGGCCACCTTCGAGCACTGTGTCGAGCAGGGCTGGGTGCTGGACGGGGTGATGAGCCAGAGCGAAACCCAGCTGAAAAACCTGTGGAAGCTGCGCGAGTACCTGTCGGAAACCATCTCGCACTGGACGCCGTACAAGAACGACATCTCGGTCACGGTCTCCAAGGTCCCGGCCTTTTTGCGCGACATCGATGCGATCGTCAACCAGCACTACCCCGACTACGAGGTGGTCTGGTATGGGCATATCGGCGACGGCAACCTGCACCTGAACATCCTCAAGCCCGAGCACATGAGCAAGGATGATTTCTTCGCGTCGTGTACCAAGGTCAACAAATGGGTGTTCGAAATCGTACAGCGCTATAACGGCTCAATCTCCGCCGAGCATGGCGTAGGCATGACCAAGCGCGACTACCTGGGCTACAGCCGCTCGCCGGATGAAATTGCCTGCATGAAGGCAATAAAGGCCGTCTTCGACCCTAACGGCATCATGAATCCGGGTAAGATCTTCGCTCCTGAATAAAAAGCAGTAAGCAAAGGAGTCGGCCATGAGTTACCAGCACCAGTACGTAGACGGCACGCGCATACACTTCCCGCTGGGCAAGGTGGTGTGCATCGGCCGCAACTATGCCGAGCATGCCAAGGAACTGGACAACCCCATTCCGACCGAGCCGCTGCTGTTCATCAAACCGGGCAGCTGCGTGGTGCCGCTGGAAGGTGGGTTCAAGATTCCGACAGACCGTGGTTCGGTGCATTACGAGGCGGAAATCGCCGTGCTGCTGGGCAAGTCCCTGTCCGCGCATGCTTCGGAAGAAGAAGTGCTGGACGCCATTTCCGGTTACGCCCCGGCGCTGGACCTGACCCTGCGCGACCTGCAGTCCAAGCTCAAGGAGAAGGGCTTGCCCTGGGAGTTGTGCAAGAGCTTTGACGGGGCCTGTGTGCTGCCGCCGTTCGTGTCCGCCGCCTCCTTCGAAGACGTGACCGACATTCCGGTGCGTCTGACCATCAACGGCGAAGTGCGCCAGGACGGCAACAGCGCGATGATGCTCAACCCGATCGTGCCGATCATTCAGTACATGGCCAAATGTTTTTCGCTGCAGGCGGGGGATGTGATCCTGACCGGTACGCCGGCCGGCGTTGGGCCGTTCAATGTAGGGGATGAACTGGTGCTGGAGCTGCCGGGTGTGAGCCGCTTCGAGAGCCGGGTGCTGTGACCTGACATTCAAGTGAGCCCATCGCGGATGAATCCGCTCCTACAGCGCCGTCCCTGTAGGAGCGGATTCATCCGCGATGCGGACGACGCGGTTTACCGTTTTTTTCACAACCCATCCGGATAATGCGCAAACCCTAGCCTATTTCCCCAGGAATACCCCGCATGTCCAGTGCCTCCGCCTCCCCCAAAATCAAGCGCCGCTTTTACCGGCGCTGGCCCTTCGCCCTGGCCGTGGCTGCGGTGATCGGCTACGGCGTGGCGGTGGCAATGCACTGGGACGACCGTGGCCTGCTGTGGGTGAAGGAGGGGTTCGAATCCAGCGCCGAGCGCAGCGAAAGTGTCTGGCTGCCGGACTATCAGGTCGATATCGACGCTAAGCCCTTGCCGGGCATGGATGACGACGAAGCCTCGGACATAGCGTTCAACCCACATACCCGCACGCTGTTCGTGGTCATGGGCAAGAACCCCTTCCTGGTCGAGCTGAGCCTTGATGGTGACGTGCTGCGGCAAATCCCCCTGGAAGGCTGGAACAACCCCGAAGGAGTCGTCGTGCTGGAAGATGGCCAGCTGGCCATCACCGATGAGCGCCTCCACGACCTGACCGTGGTCAAAGTGGATGCCCAGACCCAATCGCTGAACCATGCGGATTTCCCGAGCCACGACCTGGGCCCCTCGGTAAAGAGCAACAAAGGCTTCGAAGCCATCGCCTGGGACCCGATGCGCCAGCGCCTGGTGATCGGCGAGGAACGGCCGCCGAAGCTGTACACCTGGAGCACCGATGGCCGCAGCCCGCTCAAGGGTGACAAGCAACTGCTGGCCAGCGACGAACTCGACCTACGCAATCTGTCGGCCCTGGGTGTCGACCCGCGCACTGGCCACTTGCTGGTGCTGTCGGCCGATTCGAACATGCTGCTGGAGCTCGACGAGCAAGGCCAGCAGGTCAGCTTCATGACTTTGCTGGGCGGATTCAACGGCCTGAAGGACACCATTCCGCGTGCTGAAGGGGTGGCCATGGACGACAAAGGCAATCTGTACATGGTCAGCGAGCCAGCGTTGTTCTATCGCTTCAAGAAAAACTGACAGCAACATCGGACTCTTCTGATGCTGGCATTAAGCTTTACTTCAGTTGAGCGTGGTTAGATTCGCCGTCCTCAAACCGAGTCTGCCTCTATGCGTCGCACTGTTCGTCTGCCCCTGGTTCTGGCTGTTCTTGGCCTGCTCGCCGTGCTCGTCCTGGGTGCGGCCGAGCGGCATTTCCGCCTGGCCGAGCGTGGCTGGTTCAACCTCAAGACCTGGTGGCAGCCGGCCGAGCTGAGCATGGGCCTGGAGCGCTACCAGGTTGAGATCGAGGCGCAGCCCATCGAAGGGCTGGACGACGATGTTTCCGCGCTGACCTACGACCCCGACCGTAAAACGCTATTCACGGTGACCAACCAGCGTTCCGAGTTGATCGAATTGTCCCTCGACGGGCGCATCCTGCGCCGTGTGCCATTGACCGGCTTCGGTGATCCGGAGGCGGTGGAGTATGTGGGCCACAACAGTTATGTGATCACCGATGAGCGCACTCAGCGGCTGATTCGCGTGCGCCTTGAGGACGACACGATGTTCCTTGATGCCAACGATGCCGAGCAACTGAGCCTCGGGATCGGCCTGAACGGCAACAAGGGCTTCGAGGGCCTGGCCTATGATTCGGCGGGCAAGCGCCTGTTCGTAGCCAAGGAACGCGACCCGATGGTGATCTACGAGATTCACGGGTTCCCCCACGACAACCCGGAGCAGCCCTATGCCGTGCACGTGGTGCAGGACCGCAAGCGCGATGCTCGGCTGTTCGTAAGGGACTTGTCGAGCCTGCAGTTCGATGAGCGCAGCGGGCATCTGTTGGCACTGTCGGATGAATCGCGGTTGGTGCTGGAGCTGGACGTGAAGGGCAAGCCGCTGAGTACGATGGCGTTGCGCAAGGGGTATCAGGGGTTGAAGCAGACGGTGCCGCAGGCGGAAGGGATTGCGATGGACGAGGCGGGGACGATCTATCTGGTCAGTGAGCCGAACCTGTTTTATGTGTTCAAGCAGCCGACGGAATAATCGCCGGCTGCCCGCGAAAGGCGTTACTCGGCCTTGAGGCTCTTCACACCTTCCGAAGTGCCCAGCAGCAGCAAGTCAGCCGGCCGCGCCGCGAACAGGCCATTGGTGACCACGCCGACGATCGCATTGATCTGCGCTTCCAGCTCTACCGGGTTGGTGATCTGCAGGTTGTGGACGTCGAGGATCACGTTGCCGTTATCGGTCACCACGCCCTCGCGATAGACCGGGTCGCCGCCCAGTTTCACCAGTTGGCGCGCCACATGGCTGCGCGCCATCGGGATGACCTCGACCGGCAGCGGGAAGGCGCCGAGCACCGGCACCAGCTTGCTGCCATCGGCGATGCAGATGAAGGTCTTGGCCACTGCCGCGACGATCTTTTCGCGGGTCAGCGCCGCGCCGCCGCCCTTGATCAGGTTCAGGTGCGCGTCGCTCTCGTCGGCGCCGTCGACATAGAACTCCAGCTCGCTGACGCTGTTCAGCTCGTAGACCGGGATGCCGTGGCCTTTCAAACGCTGGGCAGTGGCCTCGGAGCTGGCGACCGCGCCATCGAAGGCGGTCTTGTGCTGGGCCAGGGCGTCGATGAAGAAGTTGGCGGTCGAACCGGTGCCGACGCCGACGACGCTCTTTTCATCCAGCTTGGGCAGAATGAAGTCGACAGCGGCCTGGGCGACGGCCTGTTTGAGTTGGTCCTGGGTCATGCGGGCTCCGAAAAGGGGCAGGGCGGTTTGCAAAGTGGCCTAGTATAACGGCTCGCTTGAAGGCTCGGGCGGCTTTGCTGTGGTCGCCCGACGTAGCGCTGGGGTAGACTCGCAGGCCTTGTCCCGCGGCCAGTGATGCTTTCCCGATGCTCGAACAGTACGTCAAGAAGATCCTCACCTCGCGCGTCTACGACGTCGCTGTCGAAACCCCGCTGCAGGCCGCCGGGCAGCTGAGCAAGCGCCTGGGCAACCAGATTCTGCTCAAGCGCGAAGACCTGCAGCCGGTGTTTTCCTTCAAGATTCGCGGGGCGTACAACAAACTGGCGCAACTGAGCCCTGAAGAACTGACCCGCGGCGTGGTCACCGCCTCCGCTGGCAACCACGCACAGGGCCTGGCCCTGGCCGCGCGTGAAATGGGCATCAAGGCCACCATCGTGATGCCCAAGACCACCCCGGAGATCAAGGTCGAAGGCGTGCGTTCGCGCGGCGGCAAAGTGGTCTTGCATGGCGATTCGTTCCCCGAGGCGCTGGCCTACTCGCTGAAGCTGGTCGACGAGAAAGGCTTCGTCTATGTCCACCCTTACGACGATCCCCACACCATCGCTGGCCAAGGCACGGTGGCCATGGAAATCCTGCGTCAGCACCCGGGTCAGCTGGACGCGATCTTCGTGCCGGTGGGCGGTGGTGGCCTGATCGCCGGCATCGCGGCCTACGTGAAGTACCTGCGCCCGGAAATCAAGGTGATCGGCGTCGAACCGGATGATTCCAACTGCCTGCAGGCAGCGATGGCCGCCGGCGAGCGCGTGGTATTGCCGCAGGTTGGGCTGTTTGCCGATGGCGTGGCGGTGGCGCAGATCGGCCAGCACACCTTCGACATCTGCCGCTTGCACGTGGATGAGGTGGTGACCGTCAGCACTGACGAGATCTGCGCGGCGATCAAGGATATCTACGACGATACCCGCTCGATCACCGAGCCTGCCGGCGCTCTGGGTGTGGCCGGTATCAAGAAGTATGTCGAACTTTATGGCGTCACCGGTCAGACCCTGGTCGCCATCGACTCGGGCGCCAACGTCAACTTTGACCGCCTGCGCCACGTCGCCGAGCGTGCCGAGCTGGGCGAGAAGCGCGAAGCGATCATCGCCGTGACCATTCCCGAGCGCCCGGGCAGCTTCAAGGCCTTCTGCGAGGCCATCGGCAAGCGCCAGATCACCGAATTCAACTACCGCAAGCACACCTCGGACGAGGCCCATATCTTCGTCGGTGTGCAGACGCATCCAGAGAACGACCCGCGGGCCGCGTTGGTGCAGAACCTCAGCGAACAGGGCTTCCCGGTCACCGACCTGACCGACAACGAACTGGCCAAGCTGCATATCCGTCATATGGTCGGCGGCCATTCGGCCGGTGCCAGCGACGAGATGGTGCTGCGCTTCGAATTCCCCGAGCGGCCGGGCGCACTGTTCAACTTCCTCAACAAGCTGGGCGGGCGCTGGAACATATCGATGTTCCACTACCGCAACCATGGCGCGGCCGACGGGCGCGTAGTGGCCGGGTTGCAAGTGCCTGAGGAGGAGCGGCACCTGGTACCAGCGGCGCTGGCCAAGATCGGCTATCCGTACTGGGATGAAACCGACAACCCGGCCTACAAGCTGTTCCTGGGTTGAGCGGCTAAGCTTGGCTAACCACCCAAGGACGTGAAGACATGGAACACCTGACCACCCTCAAGGCCGTGCACATCATCGCCACTGCGCTATTGCTTCTGGGCGCACTGGGCCTGGCGATCTGGACCGTCCGCGCCCGTCGCCAGGGCGATGCCGACGCCTACGGCAAGCTGCTGCGCCGGCCACTGGTGTTCGTCTGGCTGTTGATGGGCGTGTGCCTGGTGAGCATGCCGTTCACCGGCTGGTGGCTGGTGCACCTGGTGGGTTGGCCGCTGGGGCAGACCTGGGTGTTGGCCTCCAGCGTCATTTATACCTTCGGCGCGTTTGCCGTGTGGTGGTTGCTGGTGCGGCTGAACCGCTTGCGCAAGGCTGAAGTGGTGGGGTTGCGGTTCACCCTGGCCCTGGCCGTGTTCAGCGGGGTTTGCTTCCTGTCCATCGCCGGCTTGATGGGCGCCAAGCCGGTTTGACTAAGACTGGGGCGCGAGCCGCCCCAATCTCTCAATCTCTCAAAGAAACCACCGGCCAGCCGCGCCGCTCGGCCTCGGCCTGCAGGTTAGGGTCCGGATCCACCGCCACCGCATGCGTCACCCGCTCCAGCAGCGGCAAATCATTCATCGAATCGCTGTAGAAATAGCTGTCCTCCAGATCGAAGCCGTTCTCCAGCATCCAGCGCTCCAGCCTCGTCACCTTGCCTTCACGGAAACACGGTATATCGGTACTGCGCCCGGTGTAGCGGCCATCGTGCATTTCGCACTCGGTCGCCAGCAGCACGCGCACGCCCAGGCGGCGGGCAATGGGCGCGGTGACGAAGCGGTTGGTGGCGGTAATGATCACCAGCTGGTCGCCAGCATCGCGGTGCTGCTGCAGCAAGGCCAGAGCCTTGGGCAGGATGATCGGCTCGATGCAGTCGCGCATGAACTCGCGGTGCCATTGGTCGAGCTGGGCGGGTTCGGTGGCCGCGAGGATTTCCATGGAGAAGGCCAGGTAGGCCTGCAGGTCCAGGGTGCCGTTCAGGTAATCCTGGTAGAAAGCGTCGTTGCGTTGTTTGTAGGCGATCGGGTCAAGAATGCCCCGCTCGCACAAATAATCACCCCAGGCGTGGTCGCTGTCGCCACCGAGGAGGGTATTGTCCAGGTCGAATAAAGCCAGGCGCATCGTGGTCACTCGCATTAGCTACTGGGTAGGCCCGCAGAATACGGAGTTTTCGCCTCGCTGCACATAAGCTTGGCGGGCGCGTTGCTGCGCTCGCAGGCTTTGTGGAACAATGCGGTGACATGCGTTTGCGAGGTTGCTGCCGTGATCGACCCGGATGGTTTTCGCCCAAATGTCGGGATCATTCTCACGAATGATGCCGGGCAGGTGCTATGGGCTCGGCGGATCAACCAGGATGCCTGGCAATTCCCGCAGGGGGGGATCAACCCTGACGAGACGCCGGAAGATGCCCTGTACCGCGAGCTGAACGAAGAAGTTGGCCTTGAACGCGATGATGTGGAAATTCTTGCCTGCACCCGCGGCTGGTTGCGTTATCGTTTACCCCAGCGACTGGTCCGTACCCACAGCCAACCGCTGTGCATCGGCCAGAAGCAAAAGTGGTTTTTGCTGCGCCTGGTGAGCAATGAGCAACGGGTGCGGATGGACCTGACCGGCAAGCCCGAATTCGACGGCTGGCGCTGGGTCAGCTATTGGTACCCGTTGGGCCAGGTGGTGACCTTCAAGCGTGAAGTGTACCGCCGCGCCCTGAAAGAGCTTGCACCGCGTCTATTGACGCGCGACTGACGACGGAGTTCGACCCCGAGCCATGCTCAATACGCTGCGCAAGATCGTCCAGGAAGTGAACTCCGCCAAAGATCTCAAGACGGCGTTGGGCATCATCGTCTTGCGCGTGAAGGAAGCCATGGGCAGCCAGGTCTGCTCGGTCTACCTGCTCGACCCGGAAACCAATCGCTTCGTGCTGATGGCCAGCGAGGGCCTGAACAAGCGCTCCATCGGCAAGGTCAGCATGGCCCCCAACGAGGGCCTGGTCGGCCTGGTCGGTACCCGGGAAGAGCCGCTGAACCTGGAAAACGCCGCCGATCACCCGCGTTACCGCTACTTCGCCGAAACCGGCGAAGAGAAATTCGCCTCTTTCCTCGGTGCGCCGATCATCCACCACCGCCGCGTGGTCGGTGTACTGGTCATCCAGCAGAAAGAGCGCCGCCAGTTCGACGAGGGTGAAGAAGCCTTCCTGGTCACCATGAGCGCCCAGCTCGCCGGGGTTATCGCCCATGCCGAGGCTACCGGCTCCATCCGTGGCCTGGGGCGTCAGGGCAAGGGCATCCAGGAAGCGCGCTTCGTCGGTGTGCCGGGTTCGCCAGGTGCGGCTGTCGGGCGCGCCGTGGTCATGCTGCCTCCAGCTGATCTGGAGGTGGTGCCGGACAAGACCGTCGAAGACATCGACGCCGAACTGAAACTGTTCAACAACGCCCTCGAAGGCGTGCGCGCCGACATGCGCAAGCTGTCGGCCAAGCTGGCCACCCAGCTGCGCCCGGAAGAGCGCGCGCTGTTCGACGTGTACCTGATGATGCTCGAAGATGCCGCCCTTGGCGGCGAGGTGACCGAGGTCATCAAGACCGGCCAGTGGGCCCAGGGCGCCCTGCGCCAAGTGGTCGGCGAGCACGTCAACCGTTTCGAACTGATGGACGACGACTACTTGCGCGAGCGTGCTTCGGACGTCAAGGACCTTGGCCGCCGCCTGCTGGCCTACCTGCAGGAAGCCCGTTCGCAGTCGCTGGTGTATGCCGACAACACCATTCTGGTCAGCGAAGAGCTGACTCCGGCGATGCTTGGCGAAGTGCCGGAGGGCAAGCTGGTCGGCCTGGTCTCGGTGCTGGGTTCGGGCAACTCCCACGTCGCCATCCTGGCCAGGGCCATGGGCATCCCGACGGTCATGGGCCTGGTGGATCTTCCGTATTCCAAGGTCGATGGCATTGAACTGATCGTCGACGGCTACAAGGGTGAGGTGTTCACCAACCCCAGCGACGTACTGCGCAAGCAATACAGTGAGGTGGTCGAAGAAGAGCGCCAACTGGCCCAGGGCCTCGACGCGCTGCGCGAGCTGCCTTGCGTGACCCCGGACGGCCACCGTATGCCGTTGTGGGTCAACACCGGCCTGCTTGCCGACGTGGCCCGTGCCCAGCAACGTGGCGCCGAGGGTGTAGGCCTGTACCGCACCGAAGTACCGTTCATGATCCAGCAGCGCTTTCCCAGCGAAAAGGAACAGCTGGCGATCTATCGCGAGCAATTGGCGTCGTTCCACCCGCTGCCGGTGACCATGCGTACCCTCGACATTGGCGGCGACAAAGCCCTGTCCTACTTTCCGATCAAGGAAGAAAACCCGTTCCTGGGCTGGCGCGGTATACGCGTGACCCTCGACCACCCGGAAATCTTCCTGGTCCAGACCCGCGCCATGCTCAAGGCCAGCGAAGGCCTGAACAACCTGCGCATCCTGTTGCCGATGATTTCGGGTATCCACGAACTGGAAGAGGCCCTGCACCTGATCCACCGTGCCTGGGGCGAAGTGCGTGACGAAGGCACCGATGTGCCGATGCCACCGGTGGGGGTGATGGTCGAAATCCCGGCGGCGGTGTACCAGACCAAGGAACTGGCGCGGCAGGTGGACTTCCTGTCGGTTGGTTCCAACGACCTGACCCAGTACCTGTTGGCCGTGGACCGCAACAACCCACGGGTCGCCGACCTTTACGACTATTTGCACCCGGCGGTGCTGCAGGCCTTGAACACCGTGGTGCGCGACGCCCATGGCGAAGGCAAGCCGGTGAGCATCTGCGGCGAGATGGCCGGTGACCCGGCGGCGGCCATCCTGTTGATGGCGATGGGCTTCGACAGCTTGTCGATGAACGCCACCAACCTGCCGAAGGTGAAGTGGATGCTGCGCCAGGTCAACATGAGCAAGGCCAAGGAGCTGCTGGCCGACGCCCTGAGCCATGACAACCCGCAGGTTATCCACAGCTCGTTGCAGCTGGCGCTGAAGAACCTTGGCCTGGCGCGGATGATCGGGCCTGGGGCCAACAAGACCCTCTGATAGCCCTTTCGCGGGGCAAGCCCTATGCGATCCCCGTGGGAGCGAGCTTGCCCCGCGAAAGGGCCAGAACAAACACCCTCAAACCCGCAGCGCTACCTCGCCAAGGTGCCCACCAAAAGGTCCGAAACTGCGCTCGATCAGCCGTCTTCTCCCCTGATCATCCACAATCAGCACCGTACTGGCCCGTGTCCCATAGTTCTGACTGGCAATAAACACGCTCGACAACAGTTTCTCCGTCGCCAGCCCCACACCCGTTTCCGGCAATTCGCCCTCAGGTGCCGGTTCACCATCGGCCAGCAACGCCAGTAGCTGCTGAGGGTCCGCTGACTCCAGCAACCCCTCCAGCCCACTGCGCGCCTTCACAAGCTTCGGCCAAGGCGTATCCAGCCCGGCATTGGACAGCCCGTACACCCCAGCCTCCAGCAGGCGTGGCGCCGCTTCGCGGGCGTGCAGATAACCCAGTTGGCCCGCATCACCCACGAGCAGATTGAACCCTGAATACTGTTTACTGCGGCCGGCGACCTGGTCCAGATACGCCTCGACCCCAAGCTCACCTTGCAGGTAGGCCGCCACCAGCTCGCCGCGCGAGCGCGGCCCTAGTGCTTGCCCAGGGTCACGGATATTGGTCAACGCGGCAAACCGCCCCTGCGGCCCCACACCCAGCCACGTACCTCCGGCCTCCAGGTCGCGCCCGGCATGCACCCCAGGCGCATCTTCCCAGGCCGCCAGGGCCTGGGTGGGCCGGGCATAGAACTCGTCGCGGTTGGCCGCCACGATCAGCGGCAGGGCGTGCCCCGGCCGCCAGGCGAATACGATCAGGCACATCGGTTGGGCCTCTGTGTTTTTCGCCACTGTACCCACTGCGGCGGCGGTGATCCATCCTGTCACAGAGTTCACTAGAGCCTCGTGCCCAGCTTCCGTTACCATGCCGGATTGTTTTTCTCGGGGACGACGAATGGAGTTCGCACTCTATCTGCTGTTGGGCGCCTGCGCCGGCGTGCTGGCCGGGCTGTTCGGCGTGGGCGGGGGCATCATCATCGTGCCGGTGCTGGTGTTCAGCTTCACCTTGCAGGGCTTCGACGCATCCGTGCTGACCCACCTGGCAGTCGGCACGTCGCTGGCCACCATCGTCTTCACCTCGATCAACGCCGTGCTCGAACACCATCGCAAGGGGGCGGTCCAGTGGCCCATTTTTGCCTGGATGACCGTCGGCATCCTGCTTGGCGCCCTGGTAGGTGCCAAGACCGCTTCGCTGATCCAGGGCCCGCAGTTGCAGAAGATCATCGGTGTATTCGCGCTGATCATCGCCGTACAGATGGCTCTGGACTTCAAGCCCAAGGCCAGCCGTGGCATCCCCGGCAAACCGGCGCTGATCGGCGCGGGTGGGGTGATCGGCTGGGCGTCGGCGATCTTCGGCATCGGCGGTGGCTCGTTGACCGTACCCTTCCTGACCTGGCGCAGTCTGCCGATGCAGCAGGCAGTGGCCACGTCCTCGGCCTGCGGCCTACCGATTGCCGTGGCCAGCGCGTTGAGCTTCATGTGGTTGGGCTGGCACGAAGAACACCTGCCGGCACACAGCGTGGGCTACGTCTATCTGCCAGCGCTGGTCGGCATTGCCGTGACCAGCATGTTTTTCGCCCGCTTCGGCGCGCGCCTGGCGCACAATCTGTCGCCGCGCCTGCTCAAGCGTCTGTTCGCCGCGCTGCTGTTCTGCGTCGGCCTGAGCTTCCTGATTTGAAACGAGAGGAATATCCATGCTGCCTTACCCGCAGATAGACCCCGTGGCCGTGGCCCTCGGGCCGCTGAAAATCCATTGGTACGGCCTGATGTACCTGATCGGCATCGGCGGCGCCTGGCTGCTCGCTTCGCGCCGACTCAACCGCTTCGACCCCACCTGGTCGCGCGAGAAGCTCTCCGACCTGGTGTTCTGGTTGTCGATGGGGGTGATCGTCGGTGGGCGCCTGGGTTACGTGCTGTTCTACGACCTGCATGCCTACCTGGCCAACCCGACGCTGATCTTCGAAGTATGGAAGGGCGGCATGTCGTTCCACGGCGGCTTCATCGGCGTCATGCTGGCGGCGCTGTGGTTCGGCAAGCGCAACAACAAGTCGTTCTTCGAACTGATGGATTTCGTCGCCCCACTGGTGCCGATCGGCCTGGGTGCCGGGCGCATCGGCAACTTCATCAATGCCGAATTGTGGGGTAAAGCCACCGACGTGCCGTGGGCCATGGTCTTCCCACCGTTCAGCGATCCGGCCCAACTGCCCCGTCATCCGTCGCAGCTCTACCAGTTCGCCCTGGAAGGTGTGGCATTATTCGTGATTCTCTGGTTGTACTCGCGCAAGCCGCGCCCGACCATGGCCGTTTCCGGCATGTTCGCGCTGTTCTACGGCATTTTCCGCTTTATCGTGGAGTTCGTGCGGGTGCCAGATGCCCAGCTTGGCTACATCGCCTTCGGCTGGTTGACCATGGGTCAGTTGCTTTGCGTGCCGATGATCCTCGGCGGCATCTTCCTGATCTGGTTGGCCTACAACCGCAAACCTACGGCGAAAGCAGCCGTCTGATTTTCACGGCAGGGGCGATCCCCCTGCCGTTCTTGTTACAGGAAAGTCATGAAACAGTATCTAGATCTGGTCCGCGACGTCATCGAAAACGGCACGCTGCAAGGCAACCGCACCGGCATCCGCACCATCAGCCTGCCGGGCGCCATGCTGCGTTTCGACCTGCAGAAAGGCTTCCCGGCCATCACCACGCGCAAGCTGGCGTTCAAGTCGGCCATTGGTGAGATGGTCGGCTTCCTGCGAGGCGTGAAGAACGCCGGTGAATTCCGCGAGCTGGGCTGCAAGGTCTGGGACCAGAACGCCAACGAAAACGCTCAGTGGCTGGCCAACCCGTTCCGCCAGGGCCATGACGACCTCGGCGAAATCTACGGCGTGCAATGGCGCCAGTGGCCGGGTTACAAGCGCATCCCGCTGAACAACCCGGCGGCGATCGAGATGGCCGAAAAAGCCGGCTTCCGCCAGATTGCCAAGGATGAGGAAGACGGCCAGGCGTTCGTCATTCTGTACAAGGCCATTGACCAGGTGCGTCAGTGCCTGGACACCATCGCCAACGACCCGGGCAGCCGGCGCATCCTGTTCCATGGCTGGAACTGCGCCCAGCTGGACGAAATGGCGCTGCCGCCTTGCCATTTGCTGTACCAGTTCCACCCGAATGTCGAGACGAAGGAGCTTTCCCTGACCCTCTACATCCGTTCCAACGACCTGGGCCTGGGTACGCCGTTCAACCTTACCGAAGGCGCAGCGCTGCTGTCGCTGTTCGCTCGCCTGACCGGTTATACGCCGCGCTGGTTCACCTACTTCATCGGCGATGCCCATGTGTACGAAAACCACCTGGACATGCTCAACGAGCAACTCAAGCGCGAGCCGCTGGCAGCGCCGAAGCTGGTAATCAGTGGCCGCGTGCCGGAGTTCGCCAAGACCGGCAAGTACGAACCGGAGTGGCTGGAGCAGATCGAGCCGAGCGACTTCAGCCTCGAAGGGTATGAGCACCATGCGCCGATGACGGCGCCGATGGCAGTCTGATCTCAAGCTCCCAACCCGCCGGGCTGGTAGTTCTTCCTACCGTCCGGTTGTCTTTTGCTAGATCGCCAATCTTTCAGCCAGCGTGTTTGCTCGCCTTATTCACCTCCAGGCTCACTGCGACCACGTAGCGTAGTGCGATTGTTCACCAAGGCGATAGCGAGCGTCGCCGTCTGCGGACTGGAAGCACGGGCACCTGACGTTCGTCTACGATTTCTCCCCTCAGCCCAGCTGCACGTTGCCGCTACCCAAGCGCAAACCCTGCGCCGCCTTCATCTGAAATAGTCAATCTTCATTTCCCATCATGGGATTTCACCTTGTGTAAGGCAGGTCGTGACGCTATAGTGGTCGTGCGGGAAATAAGAGCAGGGCTCCAAGATCATCAGGCGACATTGGATCTGGAGTGTGGATTGCACGGAGACGCCATCCGTGTGGTAGCGGCATCAGACTTCGGTCTGTTGGCATGTGACCCAGCCCTTCGGGGTTAGCTAAGCAAGCGCTGCGACTACCATCCCGCGTATCTTCTTCAGTCAAGGGCGCCTTCTGGCGCCTTTGGCGTTTCTGGGATTTGAAAACCCTCGATCACGCCCACTGCCTTCCCGTTCGGCGTACGGTTGCGATAAGCCGTCACCACGCTGTAATAGAGCTGGTCATCGCCACTAGGCCAAGCTGCCAGTACTGCGCAACCCTTGCGACCCCGAAGCACGATCAAGCGCTCATTCCCGCGCAGGGCGAGGCCATGTATGTGGTGGAAGTGGCCCTGGATTTCAGCGACCCGCGCACGCGTATCCGCGAAGCCTGGCTCAAGGACGGCATGACCGACCTCGCACCTGGATGCCAGCGCCCGTGATCGGATCATCGCCACCCTTGGGCAGTTACCCATGCTGTGCGTGGTCGTGACCCATGATCCAGAGGTCGCCAAGGCCTGTGATCGAGTGTTGCGCATGCGGGGTGGGCTGCTGGAGCCGATGCCGGCTGGAGCGTTGAATGGTTGAGCCTGTTCGTGTTGGCTGGCACATGCGTTACTGGCTGATACGCATGAGCGCCAGGGACTCTCTGGCCCGTGGGCTGGCGCGGTGCCTGGCATGGATTTCACGTCTGCTGCCGGTGGGCGGGCTGTTTCGCGCGCTCCCCGCGCTGCAGCAGCGCTTGCCGGCAGCTTGGCGCGGCAAGGACTACAGCCTGTGTCGGCAGAACCTGGAAGCCTTGGGCTACGCGAGACCGCAGGCGCGCGCCCTGGCCTGTCGTTATGGTGCGTTGCAGTTGCAACGGGCTGTGCACGAGCGGCTTTACCCCCGCAGCCAGCCCCAGGCACTCAGGGCCTGGGTGAACAGCATCCCCGAGGTCGACCCGCAGGGTTGGCCTCCAGGCAGCCGACCGGCCCTGTACATGCTGTTGCACACCGGCGAATACTGGATGGCGGTGGCGAGTGTCATGGCGCGTGAAGCGGCGCCGACGCGTTTCGTGATCCCGATCTGGAATTTCGCTGACGCCTTCACCCAGGCTTCGCTGAGGCAACTCGAAGGGCTGGGGCACCGCGTGGAGGTACTCGATGCCGCCCACCCCACCACGGCGCTGACTATGGCCCGTGCTTTGAAGCGCGGGGCGCGGGTCATTCTGTTCTGCGACCTGCCGGTTGGCCTGGGGGCGTTGCGCTTTGGTGAGCCGTTGCCCGGCAGGCTGTTCAATCGGTCAGCCCAGTTCGTTAAAGGGCCATTGTTTCTGGCGGCGAAGCTGAAGTGCGATGCCTTGCTGGTCGGCCATCGGGCGGTATTGGGCGGCAAAGGTGAGGTGCGCATTCTGACGCGTGTTCGTGCAGCACCGCTGGAGGTCATGCAGAAAGGGTGGATGGCGGCGCTCGAGCGCTTTATCGGCGCTGCGCCGGAGCAGTGGCTGTATCTGCCCCGGCTTGAGGCGTTCTACCATCGCCAGCGAGCGACGGCGGAACAGCGTGGCCCCACTGGCTTGGGAGGCAGGCGATGAGTTCTCTGAACCTGTGGGGGGTGGTCACATGCCTGGCGTTGGCGGGCTGTTCCTTCGTCCCCACTTATGTTCGGCCTGAGGCACCCGTCGCTGCAACGTGGCGCGGCCAGCCTGAGACACCTGCCACGCCGCCACCCGATTGGCAGCGCATGTTCAACGACCGCGACCTGCGCGAGTTGATAACTCAGGCGCTGGCGCATAATCGCGGCTTGCGCATTGCCGTGCAGCGTATCGACGAAGCCCGAGCGCTGCTTGGTATTGCCAGCGCCGAGCTGTGGCCGACGCTGGGCCTCAAGGGTGCAACCCAGCGCCAGCAGCGGTCGGCTCTGGATTCGCCGACGGGCGAGCGGCAGATCATTGAACAGGGCCGCTTCAGCCTGGGCGTCGGTATTACCGCCTACGAGCTGGACATCTGGGGACGTGTGCGGGCGCTGCGCGAGAGCGCGGGTCAGCAGGTCCTGGCGTCAGAAGAGGATGCCCGAGCGGTGCAAGTCAGCCTGGTGGCCGAGGTCGCCGCAGCCTACTACGAATCACTGGCTTATTTGAGCTTATACGAGGGCCACGGTCAGTTGCTGGCCGCCGGGGAACGTGCGCTGGCGCTGATCGAGCGACGCCAGGGCCAGGGCCTGGCCAGCGAACTGGAAGTGCGTCAGGCCCACGCAGTGGTGCTGGGGTTGGCGAGCGAACAGGCGAGCGCCGAGCGGGCGCATGTGCTGGCGGTCAACCGTCTGGAATTGCTCAGTGGTTCGGCGGTGGCACCTTTCAAGATGCAGCCCGTGGCGCTGGAGGGCGAGCAGGTGCTGGCGCCGGTTGCGGCAGGGCTACCGTCGGCCCTGCTGACACAACGACCGGACATTCGTGCTGCCGAAGCCCGGCTTAAAGCCTACAACGCCAACATTGGCGCTGCGCGGGCGGCCTACCTGCCGCGCATTTCCCTGACGGGGTTGCTGGGGGGGAGCAGTCCGGAACTGAATCAGTTGTTCCGGGGCGGGGCACGGGCCTGGTCGTTTGTGCCCGAAGTAGCGCTGCCCGTGTTCGACTTCGGCCGGCGTGGGTCGCAACTGGCAGTGGCCAACGCCCAACGTGATATTGCCGTGTCTGAATATGAAAAGGCGATTCAACAGGCGTTTCGCGAAGTCGCTGATGCGCTGGGGTCGACCGAACCGCTGCGCCGCGAGCTGGAAGCACAGCGTTTGCTGGTGGCGAATGAACGGCGACGGGTGGAACTGGCAACCTTGCTGTACGAGGACGGCCTGAACAGCTACCTGGAGGTACTGGATGCACAACGCAGCCTCAGTTCAGCGCAGCAAGGGTTCATCCGGGCACAGTTGGCAGGGCTGGGTAACCGTTTGTCGTTGTACAAGGCGTTAGGGGGTGGCTGGGGCTGACGTGCGCAGCTAATGCCCGTGGCTGCGCCCTACATGCGAATGTTCGGTTTCCGGTACCGATACCGCCCCATTCACTTCCAATTGCTGCAAGATTGCACACTCGGCCCCCTGAGCCTTGCAGCGCTGGCGCAGCTCCACCAACTGCTCCTGCAACGCCACCAACCCATCGATCCGCGCCTGCACATGCTCGATATGCTCGTCGATCAACGCATTGACGCTGCCGCATGACCCATCAGGGCTGTCGCGCAGGCGCAACAGGCTGCGGATTTCGTCGAGGGTCATGTCGAGCGTGCGGCAGTTGCGGATGAACGTCAGGCGCTCGACATGGGCCTGGGTGTACAGCCGGTAATTACCGTCGGTGCGCGCAGGCTCCGGCAGCAACTGCTCACGCTCGTAGTAGCGGATGGTTTCCACGGCGCAGTCGGTGGCCTTGGCCAGTTCTCCGATCTTCATGGCGAAATCTCCAGCAAGTGGGCTTGACCCTATAGTGGCTACAGGGTGTTCACTTGGCAACAGGCCACCTTAAGGACGACCCCATGAACCAGCCTGTCAGCCACGAACACTCCCACTGCCACAGCTGCTGCGGCGGTGCTGCCACGCCGGGCCTCGTGCAATTGAGCGAAAAAGCCAGTGACAATGCCCGGCTCAGCCGCTTCCGCATCCAGGCCATGGACTGCCCCACCGAGCAGACACTGATCCAGGACAAGCTGGGCAAGCTGGCCGGTATCGAGCAGTTGGAGTTCAACCTGATCAATCGCGTACTCGGCGTGCGCCATACCCTGGCCGGGACTGCCGAGATCGTAAAAGCCATCGACAGCCTGGGCATGAAGGCCGAGCCGCTTTCCGATGAGGACGAGGGCAGCGCAGCGGCGCCCGAGCCGGTCAAAACCCGTTGGTGGCCGTTGGCATTGTCCGGCGTTGCCGCGATTGCTGCCGAAATCGTGCACTTCAGTGCCCTGGCGCCGGAGTGGGTAGTGGCCGCGCTGGCGCTGGCGGCGATCCTTGGTTGTGGCCTGGGCACCTACAAGAAGGGCTGGATTGCCCTGAAAAACCGCAACCTCAATATCAACGCCTTGATGAGCATCGCCGTGACCGGCGCGGTGCTGATTGGCCAATGGCCGGAAGCGGCAATGGTCATGGTGCTGTTCACTATCGCCGAGCTGATCGAAGCGCGTTCTCTGGACCGTGCCCGCAATGCCATCAGCGGCCTGATGCAGCTCACGCCGGACATGGCCACCGTGCAGCAGGCCGACGGCCAATGGCGCGAGGTCGAAGTACGCGATGTGGCCATCGGCGCGCACGTACGGGTGCGCCCCGGTGAGCGGATTGGTCTCGATGGCGAAGTGACAAGCGGGCAATCCACTGTCGATCAGGCACCGATCACCGGCGAAAGCCTGCCGGTCGAAAAAGCCGCTGGTGACAAATTGTTCGCTGGCACCATCAACCAGGCCGGGGCGCTGGAGTACCGCGTCACGGCAGCGGCTGGCCAATCCACCCTGGCACGCATCATCAAGGCCGTCGAAGAGGCGCAGGGCGCCCGTGCGCCTACTCAGCGTTTCGTCGACACCTTCTCGCGCATCTACACCCCGGTGGTGTTCGCGCTGGCCCTGGCCGTGGCGATCATCCCGCCGCTGTTCATGGCCGGCGCGTGGTTCGACTGGGTCTATCGCGCCTTGGTGCTGCTGGTGGTGGCGTGCCCGTGCGCATTGGTGATCTCCACGCCGGTGACCATCGTCAGTGGCCTGGCCGCCGCAGCGCGTAAAGGTATTCTGATCAAAGGTGGCGTCTACCTGGAGGGCGGCCGCAAGCTCGATGTCCTCGCGCTGGACAAGACCGGCACGATTACCCACGGCAAGCCGGTGCAGACCGATGTGAAGGTGCTCGACCCGCTGTTCGAAGGCCGTGCCCAAGCCCTGGCTGCCAGCCTTGCTACGCGCTCCGACCACCCGGTATCTGGTGCAATTGCTGAGTTCGCCAAGGCACAAAACCTGCCGCTGAGTGACGTCAGCCAATTCGCCGCCCTTGCCGGGCGCGGGGTGCGCGGCGACATCGATGGGCAAACCTATCACCTGGGCAACCATCGTCTGGTCGAAGAACTGGGCCTGTGCTCGCCGCAACTAGAAGCACAGCTGGACGCGCTCGAACGTCAGGGCAAAACGGTTGTGCTGTTGCTCGACCGCTCTGGCCCGCTGGCGTTGTTCGCCGTGGCCGACACGGTCAAGGACAGCAGCCGCCAGGCCATCGCCGAATTGCACGCGCTGGGTATCAAGACCGTCATACTCACCGGCGACAATCCGCATACCGCCCAGGCCATCGCTGCCCAGGTCGGCATCGACCGCGCCGAAGGCAACCTGTTGCCCGCCGACAAACTGGCCAGCATCGAGCAGCTGTACGCTCAGGGCCACCGGGTGGGCATGGTCGGTGACGGCATCAACGATGCCCCGGCCCTGGCCCGCGCCGAAATCGGCTTCGCCATGGCCGCTGCCGGTACCGACACCGCCATCGAGACCGCCGACGTAGCGCTGATGGATGACGACTTGCGCAAAATCCCGGCGTTCGTCAGGCTGTCGCGCCAAAGTGCGGCGATCCTGACGCAGAACATCGTTCTGGCGTTGGGCATCAAGGCGATATTCCTGGCGATCACCTTTGCCGGCATGGCCACCCTGTGGATGGCGGTGTTCGCCGACATGGGCGTGAGCCTGCTGGTGGTGTTCAACGGTCTGCGCCTGCTGCGCAAATGAGGTCCTGCAATGCTGAGTGCCGAGCTCAAAGCCTTCTACATGGTGGCCCGCCTGGGCAGCATCACCCTGGCGGCGAAGAAGCTCGGGCTCAGCCAGCCGACGGTGACCACGCAGATCCGTAACCTGGAGAGCCAGTACGCGGTGGAGCTGTTCTACCGCGGCGGCCGGCGCCTGGTGCTGAGCGAGGAGGGCGTGCGCCTGCTGCCGATGGTCAAGGCGCTGCTGCAGCAGGAGGCCGACATCGAGTTCGAGTTGCGCAACAGCGGGCAGCAGCAGGGCAGCCTGCGCATTGCCGCCACTGCGCCGTACTACATCCTCGACTTGATCAAGATTTTCCGCGAGCGCCTGCCGCAGGTGGAAGTGGCGGTGGAGATCGGCAACTCGCAGCAGGTGCTGGAGATGCTCGAAGACTACCGCGTCGATATCGCCGCCTCGTCACAGCTGCTGGAGGATGCTCGGCTGATACGGCGCGTGCTCGGCACAGACCCGCTGGTGGTGGCCGTTCACCGTAACCACCCGTTGGCGCAGCGCCAGGCGGTCTCGATCGACGCGGTGGCAGGGCATTGCCTGCTGATGCGCGAGCCGGGCTCGACTACTCGCAAGCTTACCGAGCAGATGATGCAGGATGCCGGGGTGAAGGCTGGGGCATTGCTGGAGATCGGCAGCCGCGAGTCGATCCGTGAGGCGGTGCTGCGCAATATCGGCATCAGTGTGATTGCCCGGCATGAGGTGCCGCACAACCCCGAGTTGCGGGTGCTGACGCTGGAGAATGCACCCGTCATGCATGAGTACCTGTACTGTCTGAAAGAGCGGCGCCAGGCCAGGTTGCCGGCGGCTTTTCTTGGGGTGGCGCAGGAAGTGGTGGGGTCGCAGTTCTAGATCTGCGGTGGCCCTTTCGCCGTAAGACATTTCTGAATCTGAAACCAAATACTTCAAGATCAGCATGCTTGGGAATTATCCTACGCGCGCTGCTGAAGTGTCGCTGTTGTCGGGGAAATGCCCCAGGGATAACGTTTTCTGGTCGCTACGGCGACCGGGCATGAGAACCCGATAATTAGCTAGCAGCACCTTTCATGGTGGCCGTACGTGGGCGGGCTTTCGCCTGGCCGAGTGTTTGCTAGCTTCTATCGGCTTTCTCACACCCGCGTACGGCTGCCGCCTTCAATCCATGAGAAAGATTCAGGTGGTAGTTCCCTTTGTCATGAAGCTGGAATTACATCATGAAAAAAATCGCCCCAGCCCCTCCGCACCGCAAACCCACCACCTCCCCGGAAACCATGGCGGACGAAATCAAATCCGTTGCAACCATCGGTGCTGAAACTTTTCTCGAAGTGGGTAACCCGCCGATTGACCTGTTACGGGTTCAGCCGGGTATTCCCATCGACGATGTCTACGAGCAGGTCTCGGTCCTGCTGGGCTACATCAAGCATCTGGTTCGTGAGGGTGATATGGAAGATGACCACAAGTTGCTGGGTGCTGCGGATTACCTGAGTGCTTTGGCCAAAGCTTTGATGAATGATATCGAGATGGCCAAGAACCGCTTGCATTGACCGAGCGCGCGCTCCTACAGGTACTCCACTGAATTTGGGAGCATGGCCACTACAAAATCTGCCAATACCACTATCACCCGCTTTTGCCTAAACGCCACAGAACCTTCGCACAGGCTTCCTAGCATGGCCCCATCTGCTCGATGAGGCCTTGCCATGAACCACGCCACCCCTGGCGCACAGATGAAAGTGCGCGGTATCCACAAGCGTTTCGGCGCCTTCACGGCGCTGAACGATGTCTCCCTGGACATCGCCGCGGGCGAGCTGGTCTGCCTGCTCGGCCCTTCGGGGTGCGGCAAGACCACCTTGCTGCGCTGCATCGCCGGCCTTGAACGCCAGGACCGTGGTGAGCTGTTCATCGGCGAGCGCGACATCTCCGAACTGCCGCCCCAGGCGCGTGATTACGGCATCCTGTTCCAGTCTTATGCGCTGTTCCCCAACCTCACCGTCGAAGCCAATATCGCCTACGGCCTGACCGGCAGCGGTCGCGAAGCAAGCCGCCAGCGTGTGGGCGAGATGCTCGAACTGGTCGGCCTGACCGGCAGCGAAAAGAAGTACCCCGGCCAGCTCTCCGGCGGCCAGCAGCAGCGCGTGGCCCTGGCCCGCGCGCTGGCCCCGTCGCCTTCGTTATTGCTGCTGGATGAGCCCATGTCGGCACTGGATGCGCGAGTCCGTGAGCACCTGTGCACCGAGCTGCGCCAGCTGCAACGCCAGCTGGGCATTACCACGCTCATGGTCACCCACAATCAGGATGAGGCCATGCTCATGGCCGACCGCATCGCGGTGATGAACAACGGCCAGGTCGAGCAGTACGCCACGCCGCAGGAAATCTACGACCAACCCGCCACGCCGTTCGTCGCCGAATTCGTCGGCCAGGGCAACTGGCTGCCGTTCCAGCGCACTGGCGACAGCCACGCCCAGGTCGGGGGCATGAACATGCGTCTGGCATCCGGGGCTCCGCGAGCCAGCAGTGGCCGCCTGTTCTGCCGCCCGGAGGCAATCACCGTCAACCCGGTGGTGCATGAGGAAAACCTGTTCCCGGCCAAGGTCCGCGAGATCACTTTCCTCGGCAACCGCTGCCGCATGAGCTTCGAACTCATGGCCTTGCCGGGCCACGCCCTGCTCGCCGAGCTGGCGCCAGAAGCGATGCCGCGTCTGGGTTCGCAGGACATCTGGGTGGCGTTGCCGCCGCAGAGCCTGCAGGTGTTTGCCTAAGATGGCCGCGTCAATGTCCCTGCCGCTCACCCAGGCCAAGCGCGGCGATGTTGCCTTGGGTGACCGCCTGTTCGTCATCGGTGGCAAGAGCCTGCTGCTGATCCTGCTGCTGCTGGCGGTGCTGATGCCGTTGCTGGCGATCTTCTGGCGAGGCTTCAGCGGTGACGCCGGCCAGGGTGGCGGCCTGCACGCGGCTCGTGAGCTGTTCGCCAGCGAGAATTTCCACTGGCTGCTCGGCAACAGCTTGTCGGTGGCCTTCACCGTTGCCGCGATCGTGATCCCGCTGGCCTACCTGTTCGCCTATGCCCTGCAACGCACGCTGATTCCGGCCAAGGGCCTGTGGCGGGGCATCTCGCTGCTGCCGTTGCTGGCGCCATCGATGCTGCCCGCCATTGCCCTGGTGTATCTGTTCGGCAACCAGGGCCTGTTGCGCGGGTTGCTCAGCGACAACATCTATGGCTTCTGGGGCATTGTCCTGGGCGAGGCCATTTACACCTTCCCGCACGCGCTGATGATCCTGCTGTCGGCCTTGTCGCTGGCCGATGCGCGCCTGTTCGACGCCGCCTCCAGCATGGGCGCCGGGCCGTGGCGGGCCTTCTGCAGCATCACCTGGCCGGCCACGCGCCAAGCGGTGTTCGCGGCGTTCTGCCTGGTGTTCACCCTGACCATCACCGATTTCGGCGTGCCAGTGGTTGTCGGTGGCGACTACCAGGTGCTTGCCCTTGAGGCCTACAAGGCGGTCGTCGGCCAGCAGCAATTCGGCCGGGGCGCGTTGATCGGCATGGTGTTGCTGGTGCCGGCGCTGCTCAGCTTCGCGGTCGACGCCTGGTTGCGCCGCCGCCAGGGCGAGTCCATGAGTGGCCGCGCCCAGGTATTCGAGCCCAAGCCTTCGCGTGGCCGCGATGCCTGCTACCTGGCCATCGTGCTGCTGGTGTGCGTGGCGCTGGTGGGCGTGATCGGCATGGCGGTGTACTCCTCGCTGGTGACCTTCTGGCCCTACAACATGACCCTGTCGTTCAAGCACTACATGTTCGAGGACACCGCCGGTGGCGGCTGGTTGGCCTACCGCAACAGCGTGACCTTGGCCCTCGGCACCGCGCTGATCGGCAGCATCGTGATCTTCGCCGGTGCCTACCTGATGGAGAAAACTTCGGGCCAGCGCCTGCTCAACCAAGCCCTGCGCCTGCTCAGCTTCATCCCCATGGCCGTGCCGGGGCTGGTGCTGGGCCTGGGGTACGTCTTCTTCTTCAACCTCAACGGCAACCCACTGCATGTGTTCTACGGCGGCATGGGGCTGCTGGTGGTGTGCACCATCGCCCACTACCTGACCACCGCACAGATGACCGCCACCACCGCGCTGCGCCAGCTCGATGGTGAGTTCGAGGCCGCCGCGCTGTCACTTAAGGCGCCGCTGTACAAGCACTTCGTGCGGGTCACCGTGCCGATCTGCCTGCCTGCGCTGCTGGACATCATCCGCTACCTGTTCGTCTCGGCGATGACCACCGTTTCGGCAGCGATCTTCCTCTACAGCCCCGACACCATCCTCGCCGCCGTCGCCGTGCTGAACATGGACGATGCCGGCAACGTCGGCGGCGCTGCCGCCATGTCGACCCTGATTCTGCTGACCAGCGCCGCTGCCTCGCTGCTGCTGGCCGGTGCTTCTCGCGGCCTGCTGCGCCGCTCCCAGGCCTGGCGCCAGCGCGCGCCAAGCCATTGACCGACTGCCCACTCTGATAGGAACCGCATCATGTTCAAGCCCCTTGCACTTGCCGCTGCCGTATCCGCCGTATTCAGCCTGCAGGCTTCGGCCGCCAGCACGCAGCTGACCGTCTACACCGCCCTGGAAGCCGAGCAGCTCAAGAGCTACAAACAGGCCTTCGAGAAGGCCAACCCGGACATCGAGATCAAGTGGGTGCGGGACTCCACCGGCATCATCACCGCCAAGCTGCTGGCCGAGAAAGACCGCCCGCAAGCCGACGCGGTGTGGGGCCTGGCGGCTTCCAGCCTGGCCATTCTCGACCAGAACGGCATGCTCGAAGCCTATGCGCCGAAGGACCTGGGCAAGATCTCCGCCAACTACCGCGACGCCGCCAACCCACCCGCCTGGGTGGGCATGGACGTATGGGCCGCGACCATCTGTTTCAACACCGTCGAGGCCGAGAAGCAGGGCCTTAGCAAGCCGATCAGCTGGCAGGACCTGACCAAGCCGGAATACAAGGGCAAGATCGTCATGCCTAACCCGGCGTCGTCCGGTACCGGCTTCCTCGACGTTTCTGCCTGGCTGCAGACCTTCGGCGAGCCACAGGGCTGGGCCTACATGGATGCCCTGCACCAGAACATCGGCCAGTACGTTCATTCCGGCTCCAAGCCGTGCAAGCTGGCGGCGGCGGGCGAGTTCCCGATCGGCATTTCGTTTGAATACCCGGCCGTGCAGCTCAAGCGCCAGGGCGCTCCTTTGGACATCGTCTTGCCGAAAGAAGGGCTAGGCTGGGAGATCGAGGCGACCGCGCTGATCAAAGGCTCGCCCAAGGCTGAAGCCGCCAAGCGCCTGGCCGACTTCTCAGCAAGCCCGGCGGCCATGGAGCTGTACAAAGAGAACTTCGCCGTGCTCGCCGCACCGGGCATTGCCAAGCCGCAGACCGAACTACCGGCCGACTATGAACAGCGCCTGATCAAAAACGACTTTGCCTGGGCCTCGAAAAACCGCGACCAGATCCTGGCCGAGTGGCGCAAGCGCTATGACGGCAAGTCGGAAAAGGTGGCGCAGCAGTAATTCGAGGAACCAAAAAGATGACCACGCCAGTCCAGATCATCGACAACACTTTCGCCCTGTATGACCGCCATGGCAGCGACGACTACATCGGCGAAGCCATCACCCAGCTGGAGCACATGTCCCAGGCCGCGCAACTGGCCATGACCGAAGGCTTCGACGACGAAGTGGTGCTGGCCGCGTTCTTTCACGATATCGGCCACCTGTGTGGCGGTGAAGGCGACATGGGCGGTTATGGCGTGGTCAGCCACGAGCGTATCGGCGCTGAATACCTTCGTCGTTGCGGCTTTGGCGAGCGCATGGCGCGGCTGGTGGAGTATCACGTCGAGGCCAAGCGGTATCTGACGTTGCGCCAGCCGGGGTATTACGCGCGGTTGAGCGAGGCCAGCCGGCGCACGTTGGAATATCAGGGGGGCGTGATGACTGAAGCGCAAGCGGATGCGTTCGAGGGCGACCCGCTGTTCAGCGTGAGCCTGCGCATGCGGGAGTGGGATGAGCAGGCCAAGGAGGTGGGGGTGCCGGTGATTGATCTGGCGGTTTTGAAAGGGAAGGCATTGGCACTGCTCTGAATGGTTGATCGCTTTTGCCGGCCTCTTCGCGGGGCAAGCCCGCGAAGAGGCCTAAACAGGCACCCTCAGATCTGCGAAACCAGCGCCTCCAACTGCTCTTGACGCTCAGTCTGATTTACCCGCGCCCCAGGGTTTAGCGTCGACCATTGCGGATGCGCCCGGGCCTTGCTCAAGGCCTCGGGCAGCTTGCCTTCGCGCCAGGCCTTTTCATCCAGCTCACCCAGGCGAATACTGGTCTGCGCCGCATGCCCGCGGCTATCCAGCGCCGCCATCAACTGCTGCTGACGTAGGGCGAGCAAGCGCAGCACGGTGTCGTCCACGGTCAGCTCGCGCTGGCCCTTCAACTTGCCCATCAACCGTGAGCCATAGTTGCGCGCAGTCTGTAGCGCCCCCCCGGCAATGGCACCGGCCAATGCGGCAGCGCCGAGGGTCAGGCCACCCACCAGCAAGTCGACACCTGCGCCGGCCGCCGCACCCGCCGCCACGCCGCTGCCCAGGCGCACACCGAGCAACTTCAACGTCTCGGGGTTGAACAAGTCATCGCCCCAGCGCCCATCCAGCAACGGCAAATCCCCGGCATTGGCATCCTCACGACGAAACGCATAGAGCTTGAGCAACGCTTCGACACAGCGCTGCTCACGCTGGCGCACATCCTGGCGCAGCGCCTCGATGGCTTTGGCCTCTGCCGCAGGTTCGGCTTCAACGCTGCGTCGGCAAGCGGCGCAATCAAGCAGCAGTTCGGCAATCAACCGCTTGCCGCTGAGCTGGCGAGCCAGGCGCTGCGCCTGCTGATCGTCGATCAGCCGTTGCAGCGCCGGGCGGGCGTCTTCCAGCAGCAAGGCCAGGCTTTCGTAAAGGCGCCGCTCGCCGTCTTCCGGGGGCGCGACGCTGTCGAATCGCACCAGCGCATGCAGGCCTAGGCGGGCCAGGGCGTCGCGCCATTCCGGCTCGCGGTGCTGGCTGCTGGCGACGAAGTTGAGCACCGGCAGTAGTGGTTTGCCACAGCTGGCCAGCACTTCCAGTTCGTCCCGGTACTTGGCCAGCACCGGCTCGCGGGCGTCGATCACATACAGGCCGGCATTGCTGGCCAGCAACTGGCGCAGCACCTTGGCTTCCTGCTCGAAGCGCTGGCGTGCCTCGCTGCCTTGGAGGAAACGCTCCAGGCGGGCCGGGCCATCGAGGCGCTCGCCCGGACGCTCCAGGCGCTCCAGGTAGTCGAGCAGCGCGATAGCATCTTCCAGGCCGGGGGTGTCATAGAGCTCCAGCAGCGCTTCGCCGTCCACCGACAACCGCGCGCCTTCCACGTGGCGGGTGGTACTCGGGCGATGGGACACCTCGCCGAAGCCGACATCCCGCGTGAGGGTGCGCAGCAGCGAGGTCTTGCCGACGTTGGTGTGGCCGACCACGGCCAGTTTCAGCGGCTCAGTCATGGCCATGCTCCAGCCAGGTCAGCGGTGAGGTGTCGGCGTGGGGCAGGCCGAGGCGGTCGAGGGCTACATGCCAGTCGCCCAGGCGCTCGGCGTCCAGTGCCTGGCCGGGGGCTGCCTGCAGCAGCCAGATGCGCGTGGCGCCGGCATTGCGCGCCAGCTCGGCCAGCAGCGCGAGGCTGCCACGGTCGGGCGAACGGCGGGGGTCGCAGGCAATGGCCAGGCGCGCCGGCGGGAAGCGGCTGAGCTGCTCCAGCAGGCGATTGCGCGACTCGCGGCTGTCGAGCACACCAGCGTCGGTCACGCCCTTGCTCAGAGCAGGCGGCCACGGGCGCTGGTCGTCCAGTTCCAGCCCGACCAGCAGGGCGCCGCTGCTACCGCTTTCGAGCTGGCCGGCCTGGAATTGTGGCAGTGATTGCGGGGCCACGTCCTGCACGCCGATGCGCTCGCTGCGAGGCATCAGTGCTTCGCGCAGTTGCGCATAGCCCGGCAGGCTGAGGTCCAGGGCCAGGCGTTGGCGGCCCTGGCGCCAGCGCCACAGGCACAGCCCCGCCAAAAGCAGGCGCGGCAGCAGGCCATACACCAGCACCACGCCGAGCAGCCAGCTGGCCCAGGCCTGACGGGCGATGTCCAGGGCGGGCAGGGTGTCGCCGCTGATGCGGATCATGCTTTCGTCCGGCACGGCGAAGCCGAGCAGCGAGGGCAGGGCGCCGAGAGCCTGGGTCAGGTGCACGAAAGGTTCGGCGGCGAGCAGCGTGGTCTCCCAGACGAAGCCATAGCGCCGGGTGGCGAGCAGTGCCAGCAACAGCGCCAGCGCGCTGAGCATGGCCAGCGCCCACAGGCTGTGGACCAGCAGGCCAAGCAGCCAGCGGTTCAGGCGTTGGCGTTGCAGCAGCACCAGCAGTGCGGGTGCGAGGTGAGCGGCCTTGGCGTCGCGGGCGAAGCGTTCGCTCAGCCACAACCACAGGCGCCCGAGATTGGCGCCGTGTTCGCCGCTCAAGGCCAGGCCGGCGGCCCAGCCCAGCAGCATCAGCAGGTTCAGCCCGAGCAAGCTGCCCAAGGCCCAGAATACGTTGACCGGGCGTTGCCCATCGCCGAGAGCGGCGAAGGCCAGGCCGGCGCCGCTGACGACGGCCATCAGCAACAACGCCAGCAGCGCCAGGCGTGCGCCTTGCTTCCAGTGTTGCAGGGCGGTGGTGATGCCGTCGCGCTCGGCCAGGAACATGGCGCGGGCTTCGATGCGCGCTGCCAGGTCGCCGCCGTGCTGGCGGGCGTGGCGGTTGGCTTCCTGGTCTTCCAGGGGGCCGGCGTGTTCCTCGCGCAGGCGTATCGCTTCGGTGAGCCAGCGCTTGTCCAGTGGAGTCGGTCCAGTCACAAGGTCTTCCATTGCACGGTTCAGGGCAGAAGCATAACCCACCACGGGTTTGCTATCCTCGTCGGCATGACTACCTCACTCCCCCTCAGCCTGATCGCGGCACTCGCCGAGAACCGCGTGATCGGCATCGACAACTCCATGCCCTGGCATCTGCCGGGGGACTTCAAGTACTTCAAGGCCACCACCCTGGGCAAGCCGATCATCATGGGTCGCAAGACCTGGGATTCGCTTGGCCGGCCGCTGCCGGGGCGCCTGAACCTCGTGGTCAGCCGCCAGCCAGGCCTGGTGCTGGCCGGCGCTGAGGTGTTCGCGTCGTTGGAAGAGGCGCTGGTGCGTGCCGAGCAGTGGGCGCGTGAGCAGGGCGTCGATGAGCTGATGCTGATCGGCGGCGCGCAGTTGTATGCGCAGGCGCTGGAGAAGGGCTTGGTCAGCCGCATGTACCTGACCCGGGTGGCGCTGGATCCGCAGGGCGATGCCTGGTTCCCTGAGTTCGACAAGGCGCAGTGGCAACTGGCTTCGAGCGAGCCGCAGTCCGAACCGGACAAGCCTGCGTATCACTTCGAGGTGTGGAACAAGCTTTGACGAAACTGGGGCCGCATTAGCGGCCCCAGTCGTTTCAGGAATGGCTCAGTTCGGCATGCTCATCGCCGGCCAGCACATCCTTGTCAGTTTCTTTGAGCAGCTGACTGGTCACCACGCCCGCCGTCATCGAACCGTTCACGTTCAGCGCGGTGCGGCCCATGTCGATCAGTGGCTCGACCGAAATCAGCAGCGCCACCAGTTCCACCGGCAGGCCCATCGCTGGCAGCACGATCAACGCGGCAAAGGTGGCACCACCGCCCACGCCGGCAACGCCTGCCGAGCTCAGGGTGACGATGGCCACCAGGGTCGCAATCCACAGCGGGTCGAAGGTATCGATGCCCACGGCCGGGGCCACCATCACCGCCAACATGGCCGGGTACAGGCCGGCGCAGCCGTTCTGGCCGATGGTGGTGCCGAACGATGCGCTGAAGCTGGCGATCGACTGTGGCACGCCCAGGCGGCGGGTCTGCGCTTCGATGTTCAGCGGGATGCTGGCGGCGCTGGAACGGCTGGTGAAGGCGAAGGTCAGCACCGGCCAGACTTTGCGGAAGAAGCGCAGCGGGCTGACGCCGGAGGCGGCGAGAATGATGCCGTGCACCACGAACATCAGGCCCAGGCCGATGTACGACACCACCACGAAGCTGCCCAGTTTGAGGATGTCTTCCATATTGGAGCTGGCCACGACCTTGGTCATCAGCGCCAGCACGCCATAGGGGGTGAGCTTCATCACCACGCGCACCAGGCGCATCACCCAGGCTTGCAGGGTGTCGATGGCCGACAGGGCGCGCTGGCCTTTTTCGGCATCGTCCTTGATAAGCTGCAACGCCGCCAGGCCGACGAACACGGCGAAGATCACCACGCTGATGATCGAGGTCGGCTTGGCCCGCGCCAGGTCGCCCACCGGGTTGCTCGGGATGAACGACAGCAGCAATTGCGAGATGTTGAGGTCGGCGACCTTGCCCGCGTAATCGCTGTGGATAACTTGCATGCGCGCGCTTTCCTGGGCGCCGGCGACCAGGCCTTCGGCGCTCAGGCCGAACAAGTTGGTCAGGACGATGCCGATCAGCGCGGCGATGGCCGTGGTCAGCAGCAACGTGCCGATGCTCAGTACGCTGATGCGGCCCAGCGAAGAGGCGTTGTGCAGGCGTGCAACGGCGCTGAGGATCGAGGCGAAGATCAGCGGCATGACGATCATCTGCAGCAGGCCGACGTAGCCATTGCCGACCAGGTCGAGCCAGCCGATGGTGGCTTTGAGCACCGGGTGGCCTGCATCGTAGATTGTGTGCAGCACCAGGCCGAAACCTACGCCCAATGCCAGGCCGAGCAGGACCTTCTTGGCCAGGCTCCAGTCGGTACGGCGGGTTTGCGCCAAGCCCAGCAGCAAGGCCAGGAACGCCAGCAGGTTGAGAGACAGCGGCAGGTTCATTGAAGCTCCAGGAAAAAGCAGAAGAAGCATCGCCTCTATGAGCGATTGCGAACGGAAATGCTAACAGGCTGAAAAGAAACGAATTTATATCTAAAAGGAATTTGCTTAGGCATTTATGGAATAAGTACGCCGCACTTCGTGGGAGCGGCTTTAGCCGCGAAGCGGGCACCGCGCTGGATGGCACGGGCTCCGCCCGTGTTCGCGGCTGAAGCCGCTCCCACAGAGATCGAGTTGGGCGGGCCATTAGGCATAAAAAAACCGGCGCTCTAGGCGCCGGTTTTCATTCACATCATCAAGGCCTCACAGCCCATCCAGCATCGCCTTGTTACGCACAGCTCCCTTGTCGGCACTGGTCGCCAGCAGGGCGTAGGCCTTCAGCGCGGTGGTCACCTTGCGTGGGCGCACTTCGACTGGCTTCCAGCCCTTCTTGTCCTGCTCGACCCGGCGTGCGGCCAGCTCTTCGTCGCTGACCAGCAGGTTGATCGAACGGTTGGGGATGTCGATCAGTACCTTGTCGCCGTCGCGCACCAGGCCAATGGCGCCGCCCGCAGCGGCCTCCGGCGAGGCGTGGCCGATCGACAGGCCCGAGGTGCCGCCCGAGAAGCGGCCGTCGGTGAGCAGGGCACAGGCTTTGCCCAGGCCTTTGGATTTCAGGTACGAAGTCGGGTAGAGCATCTCTTGCATGCCCGGGCCGCCTTTCGGGCCTTCGTAACGGATGATGACGATGTCGCCGGCTTTGACTTCGTCGGCGAGGATGCCGCGCACGGCGCTGTCCTGGCTTTCGAAGATCTTCGCGTTGCCTTCGAACACGTGAATCGACTCATCGACACCGGCGGTTTTCACCACGCAGCCATCGAGGGCGATGTTGCCGTACAGCACGGCCAGGCCGCCTTCTTGCGAGTAGGCGTGCTCGAAGCTGCGGATGCAGCCGTTTTCACGGTCGTCGTCGAGGGTTTCCCAGCGGGTCGACTGGCTGAAGGCCGTCTGAGTCGGGATACCGGCCGGGCCGGCCTTGAAGAAGGTGTGTACCGCTTCGTCATCGGTCTGGGTGATGTCCCACTTGGCGATGGCTTCTTCCATGCTGGCGCTGTGCACGGTCGGCAGGTCGGTGTGCAGCAGGCCGCCACGGGCCAGCGAGCCGAGGATACTGAAGATGCCACCGGCGCGGTGCACGTCTTCCATGTGGTACTTCTGGATGTTCGGCGCCACCTTGCACAGCTGCGGCACTTTGCGCGACAGGCGGTCGATGTCACGCAGGTCGAACGCCACCTCGCCTTCCTGGGCCGCGGCCAGCAGGTGCAGGATGGTGTTGGTCGAGCCGCCCATGGCGATGTCGAGCATCATGGCGTTCTCGAACGCCTTGAAGTTGGCGATGCTGCGCGGCAGCACCGACTCGTCGTTCTCGCCGTAGTAGCGCTTGCACAGCTCGACGATGGTGCGGCCGGCGGTGAGGAACAGCTGCTCGCGGTCGGCGTGGGTGGCCAGGGTCGAACCGTTGCCCGGCAGGGCCAGGCCCAGCGCTTCGGTCAGGCAGTTCATCGAGTTGGCGGTGAACATGCCGGAGCAGGAACCGCAGGTCGGGCAGGCGCTGCGCTCGTACTCGGCGACCTTCTCGTCGGAGGCCGAGGAGTCGGCGGCGATGACCATCGCGTCGACCAGGTCCAGGCCGTGGCTGGCCAGCTTGGTCTTGCCGGCTTCCATAGGGCCGCCAGACACGAAGATCACCGGGATGTTCAGGCGCAGGGCGGCCATCAGCATGCCGGGGGTGATCTTGTCGCAGTTGGAGATGCACACGATGGCGTCGGCGCAGTGGGCGTTGACCATGTATTCCACGGCGTCGGCGATGATCTCGCGGCTCGGCAGGGAATACAGCATGCCGTCATGGCCCATGGCGATGCCGTCGTCGACCGCAATGGTGTTGAACTCTTTGGCCACGCCACCGGCGCGTTCGATCTCGCGGGCGACCAGTTGGCCCAGGTCCTTCAGGTGCACGTGGCCCGGGACGAACTGGGTGAACGAGTTGGCGATGGCGATGATCGGTTTCTTGAAATCGTCGTCCTTCATGCCGGTGGCGCGCCACAGGGCACGGGCGCCGGCCATGTTGCGGCCGTGGGTGGAAGTCTTGGAACGATAATCAGGCATGAAGCACTCCTGGCGGCTTAATCAGGTCACAAATAGGGGAGTGAGCTTCTCCTGTCCTTTGCGCCGCAGGCCGGTTGCCACTGGCACGGATGGGGCCGAATACAGCACGGGATCGCCGCGTGCTCGACCAGAGCTCATAAACCCGCCGGGGATGACTGGCGATGAATAGCCCGATTCTACACCGCTGACGCGGTGAGGGAATGGCGATGTGGCTAGGCGGTGGCTTTGCCGAATGGTCGGGTAGTTTGTAGGACGCTTCCCAAATGCCGCCTCAGGGGCTGACCTGCCGGCCCAGGGTGACTATGATCCGCCCGCCGCATGTGCGGTTTCACGAGATACACCCTCAATGGACCTTCCCAGTTTCAGTTCATACAGAACCTGCAAATTGGCACTGAGCGCGCCGCCGCCAGGGCTTCCGAAGGCTTGAGTCAAGGTCTTCGGGCGCTCGCGTTGGCGCCTGGAGAACGTTATGCAACAAATCTGTGCAGCATGCATGCAGTCTAAAGTCGCGCCCCTGAGCACCCAGGATGTCACCGAAGACTTCCACAAAGGCGCATCCATCACCAATCATGTGGGCAACCTGAGGGATGCCACCATCAGCCTGCTGTACCGCAAGCGAGTGCTGTGGCTGGTGCTGCTGGTGTTCGGCAACCTGTTCTCGGGGGCGGGAATCGCAGCGTTCGAGGAAACCATAGCCGCGCACATCGTGCTGGTGTTCTTCCTGCCGTTGCTGGTGGACAGCGGTGGCAATGCCGGGGCGCAGTCGGCGACCTTGATGGTGCGAGGTCTGGCGACGGGAGAGGTGGTGATGCGCGACTGGTTGCGCATGCTGGGGCGTGAATGCGGTGTGGCACTGGCGTTGGGCGCAACCATGGCGTTGGCGGTGGCTTCGCTGGGGGCGCTGCGCGGTGGGGCGGACGTTGCGCTGATCGTTGCCAGCAGCATGCTGGTGATCGTATTGCTGGGCAGCCTGATCGGCATGAGCTTGCCCTTCATGTTCACCAAGCTCAACCTCGACCCGGCGACGGCCAGCGGCCCATTGGTGACTTCGATTGCCGATGCGGCGGGGGTGCTGGTGTACTTCGGGATCGCTTCGTACGTGCTGGGTATCTGACCCTGTACACAGCCTGTGGGAGCGGCTTTAGCCGCGAAGCAAGCGACTCGGTGGATGGCACCGGCTTCGCCGGTGTTCGCGGCTGAAGCCGCTCCCACCGGGCCAAGCTGAGGTACTTGCCAGATTAGCTGTTAGGCAGCAACCGGCAGGTAATGCTCTTGATGTAGCGGGTTTCGGCGATGGCCGGGTGCACCGGGTGGTCCGGGCCTTGGCCGCCGCGTTCCAGCAGCTGCAGGTTGCGGTCCAGGTGGCGGGCGCTGGTCAGCAGAATGTTGTTCAGGTCGTCCTCGGGCAGGTGCATCGAGCACGAGGCGCTGACCAGGATGCCGTCCTTGGTCAGCATGCGCATGGCCTGTTCGTTGAGGCGACGGTAGGCCGCTTCACCGTTTTTCAGGTCCTTCTTGCGCTTGATGAAGGCGGGTGGGTCGGCAATGATCACGTCGAAGCGTTCTTCGGCCGCTTTCAGCTCGCGCAGGGCTTCGAACACATCGCCTTCGATGCAGGTCAGTTTTTCGCTGATGCCGTTGAGCGTGGCGTTACGCTCGACGCCGTCCAGGGCAAAGCCCGAGGCATCCACGCAGAACACTTCGCTGGCGCCGAATGCCCCGGCCTGCACCCCCCAGCCACCGATGTAGCTGAACAGGTCGAGCACGCGCTTGCCTTTGACGTAGGGCGCCAGGCGTGCGCGGTTCATGCGGTGATCATAGAACCAGCCGGTCTTCTGGCCTTCACGGACCGGGGCTTCGAATTTCACCCCGTTCTCTTCCAGCGCAACCCAGTCCGGCACTTCGCCATAAGCGGTCTTGACGTAGCGCTGCAAGCCTTCGGCATCACGCGCGGCGGAGTCGTTCTTGAACAGGATGCCGCTTGGCTTGAGCACTTGCACCAGGGCGGCGATCACGTCGTCCTTGTGCAGCTCCATGGTGGCCGAAGCCAGCTGAACCACGAGGATGTCGAAGAAACGGTCGACCACAAGGCCTGGCAGCAAGTCGGAATCGCCATAGACCAGGCGATAGCACGGCTTGTCGAACAGGCGCTCGCGCAGCGACAGGGCGACGTTGAGGCGGTGCACCAGCAGCGACTTGTCCAGCGGCAGCTTGATGTCGCGCGACAGCAGGCGGGCGCAGATCAGGTTGTTCGGGCTCAGGGCGACGATGCCCAGCGGCTTGCCGTTGGCGGCCTCGAGAACTGCCTGCTGCCCGGCCTGGAAGCCCTGCAGCGGAGTCGCGGTGACATCGACCTCGTTGCTGTAGACCCACAGGTGGCCGGCGCGCAGGCGGCGGTCGGCATTGGCTTTGAGGCGAAGGCTGGGCAGGGACATGACGTCGCTCCGGGGAAAAAGAGCGGAAGTATACCGCGTTGGCCCCAGGACCGGTGCGAGGCTTGTGGGTTAGAATCCCCCGTCCTCAACGAGTGTGCACGCATGTCCCAAGAACTCAGCGCCGAACAGATCCAGCAAGCCTTGCAAGGCATTACCATTCCGCCGCAACCGCAGATCATGGTCGACCTGCAGTTCGAGCAGTACATGCCCGACCCGGACCTGGAAACCATCGCCAAGCTGATTTCCCAGGACCCGGGCCTGTCCGGCGCGCTGCTCAAACTGGTCAACTCGCCGCACTTCGGCCTGTCCAACAAGATCGGCTCGATCCAGCGTGCAGTGAACCTGTTGGGCAGCCGCTCGATCATCAACCTGATCAACGCCCAGTCGATCAAGGGCGAGATGAGCGACGAGACCATCGTCACCCTCAACCGCTTCTGGGACACCGCCCAGGACGTGGCCATGACCTGCCTGACCCTGGCCAAGCGCACCGGCATCCAGTCTGCGGACGAGGCTTACACGCTCGGCCTGTTCCATGACTGCGGCGTGCCGCTGATGCTCAAGCGCTTCCCCGACTACATGGAGGTGCTGGAACAGGCCTACGCCAAGGCCGATGCCGAAACCCGCGTGGTCGATACCGAGAACCGCGTCTTCAACACCAACCATTCGGTGGTCGGCTACTTCACTGCCAAGTCCTGGCGCCTGCCTGAACACATCAGTGCGGCCATCGCCAACCACCACAATGCCTTGGCGGTTTTCCGCGATGAGTCGTCGGGCAATGCCCAGAGCCAGCTGAAGAACCTGCTCGCGGTGCTGAAGATGGCCGAGCACATCTGCGCCTCGTACCGGGTGCTGGGCAACCAGAGCGTCGACCACGAGTGGCAAGTGGTCGGCCCGCTGGTACTCGACTATATCGGTTTGTCGGAGTACGACTTCGAGAACCTCAAACAGAACATTCGCGAGCTGGGTGGGCACTGATTCATGCCGGAACTCCCCGAAGTCGAAACGACCCGGCGCGGTATCGCACCGCACCTGGAAGGCCAGCGTGTCAGCCGCGTGGTGGTGCGTGACCGGCGCCTGCGCTGGCCAATCCCCGAGGACCTGGATGTGCGCTTGTCCGGGCAGCGGATCGTCAGCGTCGAGCGGCGCGCCAAGTATCTGTTGATCAACGCCGAGGTCGGCACCTTGATCAGCCACCTGGGCATGTCGGGCAACCTGCGCCTGGTCGAACTCGGGCTACCGGCGGCCAAACATGAGCACGTCGACATCGAGCTGGAGTCGGGGCTGATGCTGCGCTACACCGACCCGCGTCGTTTCGGCGCCATGCTCTGGAGCCTCGACCCGCTCAAGCACGAACTGCTGCTGCGCCTCGGGCCTGAGCCGCTGACCGACCTGTTCGATGGCGAGCGGCTGTTCCAGTTGTCGCGCGGGCGGTCGATGGCGGTCAAGCCGTTCATCATGGACAACGCGGTGGTGGTGGGGGTAGGCAATATCTACGCGACCGAGGCGTTGTTCGCCGCCGGCATCGACCCGCGGCGCGAGGCGGGTGGTATTTCTCGGGCTCGCTACCTGAAGCTGGCCATCGAAATCAAACGCGTGCTGGCCGCGGCCATCGAGCAGGGCGGCACGACCTTGCGCGATTTCATCGGCGGCGACGGGCAGCCGGGCTA
The DNA here is from genome assembly GCF_044772285.1 of Pseudomonas sp. NPDC090233. Taxonomy (NCBI): domain Bacteria; kingdom Pseudomonadati; phylum Pseudomonadota; class Gammaproteobacteria; order Pseudomonadales; family Pseudomonadaceae; genus Pseudomonas; species Pseudomonas sp. NPDC090233. The sequence goes on from NZ_JBIVYQ010000006.1 coordinate 126,691, forward strand.
CTTCCAGCAGGAATTGTTCGTCTACGGGCGAGGCGGGCAGCCGTGCAAGTTGTGTGGCACGGCCTTGCGCGAGGTGAAGCTGGGGCAGCGGGCGAGCGTGTTCTGCCCGCGCTGCCAGCGCTGACCTTCAGTCCTTGCCGGTGATCCGGCGGTACTTGGCCATCAGCTCGTCTTCAGTTTCCGGGTGCGCTTCATCCAGCGGGATGCAGTCGACCGGGCAAACCTGCTGGCACTGCGGCTCGTCGTAATGGCCGACGCACTGGGTGCACAGGTTCGGGTCGATCACGTAGATCTCTTCGCCTTGGGAGATGGCCTCGTTCGGGCACTCGGGTTCGCAGACGTCGCAGTTGATGCAATCGTCGGTGATGATCAGGGACATGGGGGCTCCGGCCGGGGCTCAAGGCCCGGGCATGTTCAACGCAATGGGCACAATTGTGCCGCATTCGCGCCCGCAGTGCACGCGGGCGCGACAATCAGCGCGCTGGCTTACTTCTTGAATCGTTCGGTCAGTGCTTCGGCCACCACCGGGTGGACGAACTTGGTGATGTCGCCGCCCAAGGCTGCGATTTCCCGGACCAGCGTCGAGGAAATGAACGAATAACGCTCCGAAGGCGTGAGGAACAGGCTCTCGACGTCAGGCGCCAGTTGCCGGTTCATGTTCGCCAGCTGGAATTCGTATTCGAAGTCGGACACCGCGCGCAGGCCGCGCAGGAACACGTTGGCGCCCTGTTCCTTGGCGAAGTGCGCCAGCAGCGAGGAGAAGCCGATGACTTCGACATTGGGCAGGTGCTTGGTGACCTCACGGGCCAGCGCAACCCGTTGTTCCAGCGGGAACAGGGGGTTTTTTTTCGGGCTGGCGGCCACCGCGATGATCACGTGGTCGAACAGCCGCGAGGCGCGCTCTACCAAATCGCCATGGCCTTTGGTAATGGGGTCGAAAGTACCCGGGTACAACACTCGGTTCATCGCGTCATCCTGGCTGGAGTGCGTTGGGGAGTCGGATGTTAGCGCAGCACTGGCGCTCGGCCAAGTCATGCGGCGGGCCGATGGCACTATAGACAGCACTGGCATTTGTTGTCATGCACTGTGTGCCAGGCGGGCGAGCAGGGCGTCGGTGAGCCTGGCGCTGATGGCGTACACCGACAGTTGCGGGTTGGCGCCGATGCTGGTGGGAAACAGCGAACCGTCGTGAACCGACAGGTTTTCCAGCTGATGGTGGCGGCCCAGGCTGTCGCACACCGCCTGACGCGGGTCTTCGCCCATGGCACAGCCGCCCATGACGTGGGCGCTGCCCAGGCGCGTGCGGAACGGCTCCAGGCGTAAACCCTCGATCAGGCGCTGGGCCTGCGCCAGGCTTGTCGCGGCACTGGCATCGCTGTGCACGGGCGTAACCTGTGTGGCGCCGGCGGCGAACTGGATCTGCGCCATGCTGTGATAAGCCCGACGCAGGCCGTCACGCAGGTAGTCGGTGACCGTGTAATCGAGCACCGGTGAGCCATCGCCGCGCAATTGCACCGTGCCGCCAACGCTTTCAGGGTGGAAACCGTCGCGCAGCAGCGCCAGCATGACGTGGGTGTGCGGCAGCTCGGCCATGCGTCGGGCGTTGTCGGCGCCGATGCCGCCGAGCAAGGTGCTGGCCAGGGCCGGGTGCAGCGGCGGCACCTCCAGTTTGTAGCCAATCGGGCCGTCGACGCCGCCCTGCCATTGGAAATGGTCGCTGTAGATGGACTGCGGTGCGCCGTAATAAGGATCAATACGCGCCTCGAAGCGTGCCGCGCTGAAGTTGACCAGGTGCAGGAAGGTCCGCGTGCCCAGGCGCCCATAAGGGTCGGGCGCCTTCGAGCGCAGCAGCAGGGCGGGGCTGTTGATCCCGCCGCCCGCGAGGATGTAGTGGCGGGCACGAACGGTGACGCTGCGGCCGGTGGGCTGAATACCCTGAGCATCCAGCGCCTGGCAATGCAAATGCTCGATGCGCTCGCCGTTGTGCGCGAAGCGTTCGGCACGCGCCAGGTAAAGCAGCTCACCGCCCTGGTCGAGTGTGGCGGGAATGCGTGTCACCAGCATCGATTGCTTGGCGTTGACCGGGCAGCCCATGCCGCAATAGCCGAGGTTCCAGCAGCCACGCACATTGCGCGGGATCACCGCCCAGCGATAACCGAGCTGCTCGCAGCCGCGGCGCAGCACGTCATTGTTGGCGTTCGGCGGCATGGCCCAGGGGCTGATACCCAGCTCCTGCTCGATGCGCTCGAACCACGGGCGCAGGGCTTCGTTACCTAGGCCTTTGACGCTGTGAGCCGTTTCCCAGTGCGCCAAGGTCTGTTCAGGTGTGCGAAAACTCGACGTCCAGTTGACCAGGGTGGTACCCCCCACTGCGCGTCCCTGGAGAATGGTGATGGCGCCATCCTTGCTCATCCGGCCGAGGCCTTCCTGATACAGGCTGGCGTAGGCCTCGTTCTCCAGCAGGCGGAAGTCGCTGCTGGTCTTGAGCGGGCCTTCTTCGATCAGCAGCACCTTATAGCCCGCGGCGCTGAGCATTTGCGCGCTGGTGGCGCCGCCGGCGCCGCTGCCGATCACGGCAATGTCGGCCTGCAGGGTGAGGTCCTGTTCCAGGCGGGAGCCGTCGTGGGTGATCCAGCCGCGTTCGAGGCCTTGGCGAAACGGGTCGATGACAGGCATTGAAGATGCTCTTGTTGTTGGCAGTCAGATTTTCGGCGGGCCGGGGTAGCCGCAGGCAGCCCAGCTTTCCGGGCGTTCGTACCAGGCCATCTGCAGCAGTTGCAGCAGCGAGGCATGGCCCATGCGCAACAGGTTCAGCGAGCTGTCCTGCCAGCGTTGCAGAAACGCCGACACCTGGTCGGCAGTGGCGTGCTCCCAGGCGCCCCAAACCCCAGTCAGTGGGCCACGGGTCAGCGGCAGGTTGAGCACGTCGAACAATTGCCGGGTGAGCTTGAGCATTTCCGGGGACAGCGCCGCCAGTTTGTCGTCGAGGCTGTGCAGCACCAGCGCTTCGCTGGCCGAGGTGCCGGCGAGGACTACCGGGATCAGTGCCCGCAGCAGCGGTACGTCGTCATCACGCAGTTGGTGGAAACCGGTCGCCGGTGCCTGGGGGCTGCAGCCGATCAGGCTGGCGCTGGCCAGGAACACACTGGCACCCAGGCTGAAGCGCAGCAGGTCGCGACGGTGCATGGCCCCGGCCTCAGCGAATGAACAGTTTGTAGACCAGGCGCTGCAACGCCTTGCCATACGGCGGGTAGATCAACCGGGCGGCATTCAGGCGTTGCTTGGCCAACACTGCCTTGGCCTTGCTGAAGGTCAGGAAGCCGTCATGGCCGTGGTAGTGGCCCATGCCCGAAGGGCCGATGCCGCCGAATGGCAGGTCGTCCTGGGCCACATGCAGCAGTGTGTCATTGAGGCAAACGCCGCCGGAGTGGCTGTTGTGCAGCACATGTTCCTGTTCGGCGCGGTCGTAGCCGAAGTAATACAGGGCCAGCGGGCGTGGGCGCTGATTGACGTAATCGAGGGCGCCGTTGAGGCTGTCGTAGGGCACCACGGGGAGCAGTGGGCCGAAGATTTCGTCCTGCATCACCTGCATGCTGTCGTTCACCTCCAGCAGCAGGTGCGGCGGCAGGCGTCGGCCCTGGCGGGGATCATCCGGGTACAGGTCGATGACCTGCGCGCCTTTGCTTCGGGCGTCGTCCAGCAGGTGCTGAAGGCGCTGCAGTTGCCTCGGGTTGATGATGGCGCTGTAGTCGGGGTTGTCGGCAATGTGCGGATAGAGGCGGCGGACAGCGTTGCGGTAGGCGTCGCCGAAGGCGTTCAGGCGTTCGCGGGGCACCAGCACGTAGTCGGGGGCGACGCAGGTTTGGCCGGCGTTTAGGGTCTTGCCGAAGGCGATACGCTCGGCGGCAGTGTCCAGCGGCACACTGGCCGAAACGATGGCCGGCGATTTGCCGCCCAGCTCTAGCGTTACCGGCGTCAGGTTTTGCGCAGCGGCCAGCATCACTTGGCGGCCGACGCTGGTGGCCCCGGTGAACAGCAAGTGATCGAACGGCAGCCTGGCGAAAGCCTGGCCGACGTCCACTTCGCCCAGCACCACGCTGACCAGATCGTCCGGGAACACCCGAGCAAGCAGTGCTTTAAGCGCTTCCCCGGTGGCCGGTGTGGCCTCGCTGAGCTTGAGCATGACCCGGTTGCCCGCGGCCAATGCGCAGGTCAACGGGCCGATGGCGAGAAACAGCGGGTAGTTCCACGGCACGATGATGCCCACTACGCCCAGCGGCTGATAGACCACGCGCGCGCTGGCAGGCTGAAAGGCCAAACCCACAGCTCGCCTGGCAGGGCGCATCCAGAGCTGCAGGTGGCGCTCGGCATGGCGAATGCCCTGTACCGAAGGCAGCAACTCGGCCAGCAGGGTTTCATCGGCGCTGCGGCCGGCAAAATCCGCATCGATGGCCTCGATCAGCCGCTGCTTATCCGACAGCAGAGCCTCGCGCAGGCTTCTCAGCCATTGCCTGCGTTGCGCCGCTGGCGGCATGGGGTTGCCTGCAAATGCCTTGCGCTGGGCGGCGAATGTGGCCGCCAGGTCGGTGTCCGAATGCACAAGAGGCAAGGCGAGGGTCGAGGTCACGGCGGTTCCCCGTATGGGCTGAGAATCCCTAGAGCCTATACTCTAATCGGCACCATCGTGCGACTTTTTTCGCATACGCCAACGGTGCATCCAGGCCGTGTTACACCGTAAGATGGGCCATGACCGTAAGCCTGCAGACTGGGAGCTGAGCATGGCCCCGCGCATGAAGACCCGAGAGCGCATCGTGCAGAACAGCCTGGAGCTGTTCAACCAGCAGGGCGAGCGTAGCGTGAGCACCAACCACATTGCCGCGCACATGGAAATTTCGCCCGGCAACCTGTACTACCACTTCCCCAACAAGCAGGCGATCATCGCCGTGTTGTTCAGCCAGTACGAAGAACTGGTGGACAGCTTCCTGCGCCCGCCGCAGGGGCGGGCGGCCACGGTTGAAGACAAGCGTTTCTACCTCAAGGCGCTGCTCGACGCGATGTGGAACTACCGCTTCCTGCACCGCGACCTGGAGCACCTGCTCGACAGCGACGCGGAGCTGGCCGCACGGTACCGGCGCTTTTCCGAACGCTGCCTGCGCCAGGGCCAGGCGATCTATCGCGGTTTCGTCGAGGCCGGGATTCTGGCCATGGCACCTGCCCAGATCGAATCGCTGACCATCAACGCCTGGATCATCCTGACTTCGTGGGTCCGTTTTCTCAGTACCACGCGGGAACATTCCGCTCATCTGGGTGAAGAAGCCTTCATGCGTGGCGTCTATCAGGTACTGGTGCTGGAGCTTGGCTTCGTTACCGCCAACGCTCGCACTGCCGTGGATGCCCTGTGCCAGGAATTCCATGTTCCGTTCAATCAGGCCCTGGAGCACTAGCCCAGGGCCTTCGTGCCATCGATCAGGAGATTGTCATGCCCCTTGCGCAATTGATCACCCCGCAGCAGCTGGCCGAGCGTCTGGACTCGCCCAAGTTGGTGATCCTCGATTGTCGTTTTGCCCTGGAAGATGTGGATTACGGCCAACGCAGCTATGCCGAGGGGCATATCGCCGGGGCGCATTTCGCCGACCTGGAACGTGACCTCAGTGGGCCGGTCAGCAAGGGCAAGACCGGGCGTCACCCGCTGCCGGAGCCGCGTCAGCTGGTCGCGCGCCTGCGTGAGTGGGGGCTGGACAACGACAGCGAGGTGGTGCTGTACGACGACGGCCCCGGCGCCTTCGCCGCCCGTGCCTGGTGGTTGCTCGCCTGGCTGGGCAAGCGCAGTGGTGTGGCCATTCTCGATGGCGGCCTCAAGGCCTGGCACGCTGCGCACTTGCCGTTGAGCCTGGATGCGCCGGCTCGACGTGAAGGTTCATTCAAGGGTGAGCCAGACCCCAGCCTGCTGATCGATGCCGAACACTTGGGCAAGCAGTTGGGCACGAAGGATATGACGCTGATCGATGCGCGTGCCCTGCCGCGATTTCGTGGCGAGGTGGAGCCGATCGACCCGGTGGCGGGGCATATTCCGGGCGCCCAGTGCGCCGCATTCACCGACAACCTCGGCGCCGATGGGCGTTTCCTGCCGGCCGAGCAGCTCAAACAGCGCTTTGCCGAGAAGCTCGCGGGCCGGGCGCCAGAGCAGTTGGTCGCGTATTGCGGATCAGGGGTGACGGCTTGCCATAACCTGTTCGCCCTGGCGTTGGCAGGGTATCCATTGGGCAAGCTGTTTGCCGGGTCGTGGAGTGAGTGGATCAACGATCCACGGCATCCGGTTGCCACCGGCGACTGAACCCGATTCAGACGCCGTCCACCAGCCATTGCGGAATCCGCCGCTCCAGGTAGTAACTCGGGTTTCGCAGGCTGCCCTCGACAAACCCTACGTGGCCGCCGCGCTCATGCAGTTCGAAGTGAGTCAGCGGCGCCAGTTCGCTGGCGGTGGGCAGGCTGTGGCCAGACACGAACGGGTCATCGGTGGAATGGATGATCAGCGTAGGTGTGCGGTTCTGCCCGAGGTAATAGCGGCTGGAGGCTCGGCGATAGTAGTCATGCGCATCGTTGAAGCCGTTCAACGGCGCCGTTACCTTGCCGTCGAAATCCCAGAACGTGCGCAACTTGCGCAATGGCCCCAGGCGATCAAGTGCGGCCAGGCCTTCGTGGTGGCCCTGAGCGCGGAAATGCCGTTGTTTCACCTGCACGTAGGCCATCATCTCGCGCATGAAATGCGCCTGGTAGACCTTGGAAAAACCCTGGCCGATGCGGTCGGCGCACTGGTCCAGGCGGAACGGCACGGACACCGCCACTGCCGCCTGCAGCTCGCTGGCGCTGCCACTTTCACCCAGGTATTTGAGCAGCACATTGCCGCCCAGCGAGTAGCCCACGGCATACAGCGGTGCCAGTGGACGCTGGGCACGCAGGTGAGCGACCACTTCCGCCAGGTCTTCGCTGGCGCCGGAATGGTAACTGCGCGCCAGCAGGTTCGGTTCACCCGAGCAACCGCGCCAGTTGACCGCCACGCTGGCCCAGCCTCGGGTCTGTAAAGCCTGCTGCAAGCCTTTGACATAGGGCGAATGGGACGAGCCGGTCAGGCCGTGCAGTACCAGCACCAAGGGGGCATCCGGCTGGTGCGGCCCATGCCAGTCGAGGTCGAGAAAGTCGCCATCGGCCAGCCACAACCGTTCGCGGTTGCGCTCCAGCGCCGGCAGCTTGCGCCACAGCGGGCCCCACAGGGTTTGCAGGTGAGGGTTGGAAAGCCCGGTAGCCGGGCGGAAAGGGGCGGTGAGGCTGGGCATGCTGGGCGACTCATGATGTGCCAACCTAGAGTGCCATGAATCACCGCCGTTGTATCTGCGCTATTGGTCGATTGCCGGCAGCGCTTTCTGCTCGACCTCAGGGCCAACGGTGACGGTCACGGCTTCCAGAGGCGCCAGGCGCAAATTGAGGGCAACGCGCGCCATTTCAGGCGTTACCGCCAGAACTCTTTCTGCGAAGCTGGAAAGGTTGTCGGCGGGTAATCCTTGCTCAGCCTGTGTGGCTATAAGACGTACCAGTGAGTGATTGGTTGCCAGGGTACGTTGCAGCTCTCCCAGCAGCGCCTGTTTGACCAGATCGAGTTCAACCGGAGTCGGCCCCTTATCCAGAAGATTTCCCAGCACGTTGCGCACCAACTGTCGCGAAACCTCGGAAAACTCGGCAGCCACTTCCCACTCGATGTAGAGATAGGCGCCTACGCTGGTGAACGCCGAGCGAATCGTGTAGGTCAGGCCATGTTTCAGACGCAGTTCCTTGAACAGGTGTGAGTCATCACCACCGCTGCCCAGCACATCGTTGGCCAGGACCATGGCCAAATAGTCATCATCGGTCGGCACTGCACCCATTGGCAGCAGCATCAGGATGGCATGGTTGGTACCTGTGTGCTTCAAGGACAGGTCGGCGCGCTTGAATGCCGGCAGTGGTGGCGGCTCGACGGCAAGCCAGCGTTGTGGCAGGGCTTGGCAGATTCGCCGGGAAATAGCCTCGGCCGCTTTTGACGAAAGGTCGCCGACAACAGAAATTTCCAGGTTGTTGGCTGAGTACGCTCGCTGATGGAAGTGCCTGATATCGTCCGCACTCATTGCCGCGATACTTTCAGCCGTGCCGTACAGGGGCGAGCCATAGGGGTGATCGCCCAGCGCATGGGCAAAAGCCGCCCTGCGGGCGCGGAGCAGGGGAGATGCCTCCCGTTGCTTGTTGGCCTCCAATACATGGGTTTTGAGCGCGGCAAGTTCTTCTGCCTTCAGAGAAGGCTGGGCAACCATGCCGATGATCAGGTCGATCGCCTGGTCAAGCACTTCACCCGACAAGCAGCGTAATGAAAGGGTGGCCCGGTCGTAGGTGATGTCCTGCGTATACACCGCGCCCAACTGCTCGATCTGTTTGGCGAATTGGCCTGCGTCAAGGTGGGTCGTGCCTTTGCCGAGCATGGCCAGGGTCAGCGCGGCGAGCCCGGGCTTGTCGTCATCGAGCCGGCTGCCGGCGGCAAAGCTCAGAACCAGGTCGACCATGGGCAATTCGTGCGCCGCGACGAATATTGCCCGGGCACCTTCGTCGGTTTCCCAGCTTTGCACTATCGGGGCCTTCAGGTCGAGCTGAGGCCGTTGGATCTCTTGCAAGGAGAGCAGGGGCTGCACGCTGGTTTCGGCAGTACGCTCGGTGGGTGCCGAGGGGGCCTTGCCCGCTTGCAGGTAGGTGATCGTCAGCCGTTCGCGCGTCAGGTAGAGATTCGCCGCCCTGCGAATATCTTCAGGGGTGATTGCCTCTATCTGTTGGCGCTCGTGGTCGATCATGGCGGGGTCGAGGCCACTTACAGCGTATTGGCCAATGATGTTGGCTTGATCGGCAATCCTGTCACGCCCGAAGACCCGCTGTGCGAGCAGGCGTGTCTGGGCACGCTTGAGTTCGTCCTCGCTGGGTGCGCTATGGCGTAGTTGTTCAATCTCCTGCAGGACAGCCTCGGTTGCCGATTCCGCCGTGGCCTTGGAGGGATTGGAATAGAGGGCGAGCGTCAGCAGGCTATGGCCCCGCTGCAAGTACTCATAATCGGCTCTAACAGCCAGCACCAGCTCTTCGCCTCGCACTTTGCGCAAAGACAACCGGGAGCTGTCGCCATTGGCCAGCAATTCAGGTATCAAACGCAGCGCGTAAGCGTGGGCTGGATCGCTGGCAGTCGCCATGCTGGGCGTGTTGAACGACAGGACCGCCCCTTGCGGCAGGCCGGGCAAGGCAATGGTCTGGCTGCGATACCTGTAACGCTGGCCGTTGTTCGGCGCCCAGCGTTCGGGCAGGCTGGCAGCGGGAATCGATGCGAAATGGCGCTCGACCAACGGTCGCAGGGTCACCATGTCAATTGCCCCTACGATCACCAGCGAAGCGTTATTGGGCTGATACCAGTCGTCATACCAATTGCGCACATTGGCTATGGTCAGATGCTGCAGGTCTGCAAGGTGACCGATGGTGGGTGTTGCATAGGGGCTATGGCTGTTGGCCAGGATCTCTGCACGTTCCAGGGCAAGGCTCATGGGTGAGTTGTCGACGTCCAGGCGGCGCTCGGCCTTGATCACGTCCAGTTCCCTGGCAAAAGGTTGCTCCGGGAGCGTCGCGGTTGCCATGGCGTCGGCCATGATCTCCAGTGCCACCTCCAGGCGGCTGGCGGGCAGGGTTACCGGAAAGCACGTAGCGTCTGCCGTGGTAAACGCATTCGGGTTACCTCCGAGTTGCGTCATGACCTTCATGTAATCGCCAGGGGCGAGCTTGCGGCTGCCCTCGAACATCAGATGCTCGACCAGATGGCAGAGGCCGGATTGGCCTGTCGGTTCCTGGCTGGACCCAACGTGGTACCAAAGTTGAGCGGCAACCAGCGAAGAACGATGGTCTTCGCGCAGATAGACGGTCAGGCCGTTGTCGAGGGTGAACCGTTGCAGGGCTGCAGAAGGCGTAGCAGGCATGATCGAAAGCGCTCCGTTTGGCATGTATCGGAGCAGCTTCGATCAAGTGGGGGCGTCGCCTGCGCTATTTATGTCTGCACGCAAGGATGGGGCTGTGGATCAGCCCCGCTGCCAGAGTGCGTAATGCACTTGGCCGGTCTTTTTCTCGCGGTGCAGCCGCCAGTTGCCCGGCAGTTGCAAAGTGGAGGGCGCCGCTTCGCTTTCGGTGTAGATCCAGGCCTGGTCGCGCAACCACTGGTTCTGCTCCAGCAGGTTGCAGGCATTGGCCAGCAGGTCCTGGTGGAACGGCGGGTCGAGGAACACCACGTCGAACTGCTGCTTGGCCGGGCCTTGCAGGTAACGCAGTGCGTCGGTCTGGAGGATCTGCCCGCGCGGGCAGCGCAAGATTTCCAGGTTGTTTTTCAGGTTGCTGATCGCCGCCGCGTTGCTGTCCAGCGCCACCGCGTCCTCGGCGCCGCGGGACAGGGCTTCGAGCACCAGAGCGCCGCTTCCGGTGAAGGCATCCAGTACACGGGCACCTTCGATGTAGGGTGCCAGCCAGTTGAAGACGGTTTCGCGCACGCGGTCGGTGGTCGGCCGCAGGCCGTCGCCTTCGGGCACCGCCAGGCGGCGGCTGCGCCACTCGCCGGCGATGATGCGCAAGTGACCCTGGCCCTTGCTTTGGCCCTGCTGGGGGCGGGCGGGAGGGGTGGATCTAGGCATTAGTGCTCCGGTACACCGAGCGCCTGCTCGGCGGGTTTGTCTGTGGGGGCTGGCAGCGGCTTCTGCGGCACGCTCGGGCCGACGGTGACGATCACCAGTTTGTCGGCAGCCAGGTGCTTGTTCATCGCGGCCTTGACCTGCTCGACGGTCAGCGCCTGGGACTGCTGCATGAAGTCTTCCAGCCAGGTCAGTGGCAGATTGTAGAAGCCGATGGCGCCCAGTTGGCCGACGATGCTCGCATTGCTGGCATTGGACAGCGGGAAGCTGCCGCTCAGCTCGCGTTTGGCGTCATCCAGCTCTTGCTGGGTGGGGCCGGTCTTGAGGTAGTCGGCAAGAATACCCTGGACCAGCTTCAGTGTGCCCTCGCTGAGTTCGGCACGGGTCTGCAGGTTGATCATGAACGGGCCGCGGACCTGCATCGGGCTAAACACCGAGTATACGCCGTAGGTCAGGCCGCGCTTTTCCCGCACTTCACTCATCAGACGGGTGCCGAATGCGCCGCCACCGAGGATCTGATTACCCAGTGACAGGGCGGGCCAGTCCGGGTCCTGGCGGTCGATACCCAGTTCGGCCAGCATCAGGTGAGTCTGCTTGGACGGGAAGTCGATGTGGGTGAGACCCGCTTTTGGCTCGACCGGTTGGGCTGGCTTGGGCAGTGCGGGGCCTTTGGGCAGCGCTGCGGATACCTGTGCAGCGACGGCCTCGGCCTCTTCGCGGCTGAGGTCGCCGACCAGGGCGATCACCGCGTTGCCAGCCGCATAAGCTTTGGCATGGAATGCCCGCAGTTGGTCCAGGGTGATGCCTGGGATGCTTTCGGCGCTGCCGTCGCTCGGCTGGCCGTACGGGTGGTCGCCATAGAGTTTGCCGAACAGCGCCTTGCCGGCGATCTTGCCGGGGTTCTGCTTCTCGTATTCGAAGCCGGCCAGCAGCTGGTTCTTGATGCGTTTCAGTGCATCTTCCGGGAACGTCGGCTGGCCGGTGACTTCAGCGAACAGCTTGAGCGCGGGATCGCGCTTGTCCTTCACGCTCAGGCTGCGCAGCGAAGCCACGGCCATGTCGCGGTAGGAACCATTGCCGAAGTCCGCGCCGAGGCCTTCGAAGCCTTCGGCGATGGCCGTCACGTCTTTGCCGGCCACGCCCTCGTTGAGCATGGCGTTGGTCAGGGTGGCCAGGCCTGGCGTGTTGCCGTCCTGGCTGCTGCCGGCGGCGAAGGTCACGCGCAGGTCGAACATCGGCAGCTCGCGGGCTTCGACGAACAGCACCCGGGCGCCTTCGGCGGTGGTCCAGTTCTGGATGTTCAGCTGGCGCCGGCTGGGTGCCTTGCCGTCCAGGTCGGCCAACGACTGCAAGGTATTGGCCGGCCGGGCCGCATTGCTGTCGGCCTCGGAATGGGCCGGACGGGCGAGGACGGCGGCCACGGCCACCACCAGCGCGATGAGGCCCGCGCCGATCAGGGTGTAGCGGGGTGCGCTGCGATCACTCATGAGCGGACTCCTCTGGCAGTACATGGGCAACGCTCAGGCGTTCGCGGGTGAAATAAGTACGCGCGGCGTTCTGGATGTCGTCGGGGGTCACGCGCTTGAGCTCGTCCAGTTCGCTGTCGATCAGCTTCCAGGACAGGCCGACCGTTTCCAGCTGGCCGATGGTGGTGGCCTGGCTGCTGATGGAGTCGCGATCGTAGACCAGGCCTGCGATCACCTGGGCGCGTACACGCTCAAGTTCTTCGGCGCTGGGTGGGGTAGTCTTGAGTTCGTCGAGCAGTTGCCAGACGCCTTTCTCGACCTCGGCGAGGGTTTTCTGTTTCTGCACATTGGGCGTGGCCGAAACCAGGAACAGGCTGTCGCCGCGGGTGAAGGCGTTGTAGCTGGACGAGGCGCCGGCCACCAGCTCCTGGCCACGTTCCAGGCGCGCAGGAAGGCGGGCGCTGTAGCCGCCGTCGAGCAGGGCCGAGATCAGCCGCAGGGCGTGCACGGTGCGTGGGTCCTTGGCGGTGGCCAGGCCAGGTACGTTGAAACCGTAGATCAGGCTGGGCAGTTGGGTACGCACATGCAGGGTCAGCTTGCGCAGGCCTGGCTCGGCCAGTTCCAGCGGCAGCTTGGCCGGTGGTATCTGGCGTTTGGGGATCGGGCCGAAATACTTCTGCGCCAGGCCCTTGACCTCATCGGCGGTGACATCGCCCACTACCACCAGAGTGGCGTTGTTCGGTGCGTACCAGGACTCGTACCAGTGGCGCAGCTCTTCGACCTTCATGCGTTCGAGGTCGGCCATCCAGCCGATGGTCGGGGTGTGGTAGCCGCTGGCCGGGTAGGCCATGGCGCGGAACAGTTCCATGGCCTTGGGGCCGGGCTGATCGTCGGTACGCAGGCGGCGTTCTTCCTTGATCACCTCGATTTCGCGGCTGAATTCGTCTGCCGGCAGGCGCAGGCTGGCCAGGCGGTCCGCTTCAAGCTCCAAGGCCACTGGCAGGCGGTCGCGGGCCAGTTCCTGATAATAGGCGGTGTAGTCGTCGCTGGTGAAGGCGTTCTCTTCCGCGCCCAGATCACGCAGGATGCGCGAGGCTTGGCCAGGGCCGAGTTTGGCACTGCCCTTGAACATCATGTGCTCCAGAGCGTGGGACAGGCCGGTCTGGCCCGGGGTCTCGTAGCTGGAGCCAACCTTGTACCAGATCTGCGAAACCACCACCGGCGCACGGTGGTCCTCGCGCACGACCACTTTCAGGCCGTTGTCGAGGATGAATTCGTGGGTGGGTTGCACATCGGCGGCAAAGGCCGCGAGCGGCAGGCACAGCGTGCCAAGCAACAGGCCAGCGGCGCGGCGGGCTAGAGCATTCATAAGGTGTTCAACCTATTCGGCGGCCCGCTGGTTTAGCGTCGGCGGGCCAGGAGGTGCTAGGATACTGATCCGGTTGCCTGGCGACCATGCCTGTCGCCGTTCTGGCCCGCAGGCCTTCAAGACAAAACATTGCGCATGAACCAGCCGGATTCAAAATAGTCTGTTCTGCGTTTAGAGAATTCCCGATGTGCCGCTGCTGGCCCATCGCTACCCTGAGATAGCCGTCTTCCATGTTTGGTTCCAACGACGACAAAAAAGCGCCGGCCGAGGCTGGCGAGAAAAAAGGCCTGTTCAGCTGGTTTCGCAAGAAGCCGCAGCAACCTGTCGCCGAACAGCCACAAGCCCCCGATACGCAGGCTGCAGAGCCGGTAGCGCCGCCGCCCGTTGTCGAGCAGCCTGAGGCTGCTCCGGTCGAGCCGGTGGTCGCCGAAGCACCCGCGCCTGCCGCTGAGGCCCCTCGGCCTGTTGAACAGGTGCCTGAGCCAGCACCTGTCCCTGAGTCCGTCCCGGCTCTTGACCCTGCCCCGGTAGTCGAAGCCCCCGAAGCCCCAGTCATCCCGGTGATCGAGCCGCCTGTCAGCAATCTGGTCCTGCCCGTTGCCGAAGAGCCTGTCGCCCTGGTCCCGGATCTAGAGCCAAAAGACCCTCCAGCGATCCCGGAGCGTCCGGCCCCAGAACCTATCGCACCGATGGTCGAGGCCCCAGTCGCGGTGCCAGCGCCTGCCGAGCCTGAGCCAGCGCCTGTCGCTGCCGCGCCCGCCGTCACCGAACAAGCCAAACCCGGCTTCTTCGCCCGTCTCAAGCAGGGCCTGTCGAAGACCAGCGCCAGCATCGGCGAAGGCATGGCCAGCCTGTTCATGGGCAAGAAGGTCATCGACGACGATCTGCTCGACGAGATCGAAACCCGCCTGCTGACCGCCGACGTCGGCGTGGAAGCGACCTCGACCATCGTCCAGAACCTGACCCAGAAGGTCGCCCGCAAACAACTGGCCGACGCCGATGCCTTGTACAAGTCGTTGCAGGAGGAACTGGCCGCGCTGCTGCGCCCGGTCGAGCGTCCGCTGAAAATCGAGTCGCAGAACAAGCCTTACGTGATCCTGGTGGTTGGCGTGAACGGCGCTGGCAAGACCACCACCATCGGCAAGCTGGCCAAGAAGCTGCAGCTCGAAGGCAAGAAGGTCATGCTGGCCGCAGGTGACACGTTCCGAGCCGCCGCCGTCGAGCAACTGCAGGTGTGGGGTGAGCGTAACCAGATTCCGGTGATTGCCCAGCACACCGGTGCCGACTCCGCGTCGGTGATCTTCGACGCCGTGCAGGCCGCCAAGGCCCGTGGTGCCGATGTGCTGATCGCCGATACTGCCGGCCGTCTGCACACCAAGGACAACCTGATGGAAGAACTGAAAAAGGTTCGTCGGGTCATGGGCAAGCTCGACGTCGAGGCGCCGCATGAGGTGCTGCTGGTGCTCGATGCCGGTACCGGTCAGAACGCCATCAGCCAGGCCAAGTACTTCAACCAGAGTGTTGAACTGACCGGTTTGGCCCTGACCAAGCTGGACGGTACCGCCAAGGGCGGGGTGATTTTCGCCCTGGCCAAGCAGTTCAATATCCCGATCCGCTTCATTGGCGTCGGCGAAGGCATCGACGATCTGCGCACTTTTGAAGCCGAGCCCTTCGTCAAAGCGCTGTTTGCCGAGCGAGAGCACCCATGATCCGATTCGAACAGGTTGCCAAGCGCTACCCCAACGGCCATGTCGGCTTGCATGAGCTGAGTTTCCGGGCGCGCCGGGGCGAATTCCTGTTCGTCACCGGCCACTCCGGCGCCGGCAAGAGCACCTTGCTGCGCCTGCTGCTGGCCATGGAACGCCCGACCAGCGGCAAGCTGATGCTGGCAGGGCAGGACCTGGGTCAGATCAGCAATGCGCAGATCCCCTTTCTGCGTCGGCAGATCGGGGTAGTGTTCCAGAACCACCAATTGCTGTTCGACCGTACCGTTTTCAACAACATCGCCCTGCCGCTGCAAATTCTCGGCCTGTCCAAGGCCGAGGTCGCCAAGCGCGTGGATTCGGCGCTGGAGCGCGTGTCGCTGGCCGACAAGGGCGACCTGTTCCCGGCTGACCTGTCCACAGGCCAGCAGCAGCGGGTCGGCATAGCCCGCGCCATCGTTCATCAGCCCGCCTTGCTGCTGGCCGACGAACCGACCGGCAACCTCGACCCGCGCCTGGCCGCGGAAATCATGGGTGTGTTCGAAGACATCAACCGCTTGGGCACCACGGTACTGATCGCCAGCCACGACCTGGCACTGATCGCGCGCATGCGCCACCGGATGCTGACGCTGCAGCGCGGCCGATTGATCGGCGATGGGGAGGCCGGGCAATGAGCACTACACCTACACGCAAGGTTTCCGAGCGCGTCGCGCCCAAGGCCGCCGACGAAGATCTCAAAAAAAAGCCCGGCGGGCATGACGACGACGGCCCGGATTTCCGCACGCTGTTCAATGCCTGGGTGGAAAGCCACCGTGCCAGCCTGGCCGACAGCCTGCGCCGCTTGGGTAAACAGCCGATCGGTAGCTTCTTCACCTGCCTGGTGATGGCCGTGGCGCTGAGCATGCCCATGGGCCTGTCGCTGTTGCTGAAGAATGTCGAGGTGCTGGGCGGCTCCTGGCAGCGCGCTGCGCAGATTTCGTTGTACTTGAAGCTCGATGCGGGCAGCAAGGAAGGCGAGGCGTTGCGTGAGGAAATCAAAGGCATGCCCGGCGTGGCCGATGCCCTGTACATCAGCCCCGGCCAGGCGCTTGAGGAGTTCCAGCAGCAATCTGGCCTGGGCGAGGCCCTGCGTGAATTGCCTGATAACCCGCTGCCTGGCGTGGTGGTGGTGACCCCGACCGAAGTCGACAAGCCGGCCCTGGAAGCGTTGCGTCAGCGCCTGGCCGAGCTGCCTCGGGTAGAGAATGCCCAGCTCGACCTGGTGTGGGTGGAACGCCTGGCGGCGATCCTCAAACTGGGCGATCGTTTCGTCTTTGGCCTGGCGGTCATGCTGATTTCCGCCTTGCTGTTAGTAATCGGTAACACAATTCGTCTACATATTGAAAACCGCCGTGTCGAGATCGAAGTGATCAAGCTGGTAGGCGGTACCGACAGCTACGTACGCCGGCCTTTCCTGTACATGGGCGCCTTGTACGGCCTGGGTGCGGGCGTGTTGGCCTGGGGTATCCTGGCCTTCGGCCTCAACTGGCTGAACGACGCCGTGGTAGGGCTGTCTGGGCTGTATGGCAGTGACTTCGCCCTGGGCGGAGTGCCAGCATCCGATGGTCTGTCCCTCTTGATCGGGGCGGTACTGTTGGGGTATATCGGTGCATGGATCGCGGTCGCTCGCCACTTGAACGAGCTGGCGCCTCGATAGTTTTTCTGTGCCAGCATTGACAATTTTTCATTTTCGGAACTTGTACCTTGGTTCCAGGTCAATGTTGGCAGTGCCCACAAGGCACGAGTCTGGTAAGTCGGAGGTTCTTGAATGACCACATCGTTGCAACCTGCCTATGCCCTGGTACCCGGTGCGAACCTGGAAGCCTATGTGCACACGGTCAACAGCATTCCGCTGCTGACTGTCGAGCAGGAGCGTGATCTGGCCGAGCGTCTCTATTATGAGCAGGATCTTGAGGCCGCTCGGCAAATGGTGATGGCCCACCTGCGTTTCGTTGTGCACATCGCCCGCAGCTATGCAGGCTACGGCCTGGCCCAGGCCGACCTGATCCAGGAAGGCAACGTTGGCCTGATGAAGGCAGTCAAGCGTTTCAACCCGGAAATGGGTGTGCGCCTGGTGTCGTTTGCCGTGCACTGGATCAAGGCTGAAATCCACGAATTCATCCTGCGCAACTGGCGCATCGTCAAAGTGGCCACCACCAAGGCCCAGCGCAAGCTGTTCTTCAACCTGCGCAGCCAGAAGAAGCGCCTGGCCTGGCTGAACAACGACGAAGTACACCGCGTGGCAGAAAGCCTGGGTGTCGAGCCGCGTGAAGTGCGCGAGATGGAAAGCCGCTTGAGCGGTCAGGACATGGCCTTTGACCCGGCTGCCGAAGCGGATGATGACAGCGCCTTCCAGTCGCCTGCGCATTACCTGGAAGACCATCGCTACGACCCAGCCGTGCAACTTGAGGACGCCGACTGGAGCGATAACTCCACCAGCAACCTGCATGAAGCCCTGCAGGGCCTGGACGAGCGTAGCCGCGACATCCTTTACCAGCGCTGGTTAGCCGAGGAGAAAGCGACACTGCATGAGCTGGCGGACAAGTACAGCGTCTCGGCCGAGCGTATTCGTCAGCTGGAGAAGAATGCGATGAACAAGGTCAAGGCATTGATTGCGGTCTGATCGAGTTTTGAATGCATTGAAAAAGCCGCTGGCCCTGAATGGGTGAGCGGCTTTTTTGTTTGTGCTGGCTCTGATCCTCGTGGGAGCGGCTTTAGCCGCGAATAGGCCATCACGGCCGACGCGAAGCATCCAGCTGCATCAGATAGCTCGGCCCACCCAGCTGGCTCATCTGCCGACGAATCCAACCCGCACGGCTGGCCACGTAGGCACTGGGCCGGCTGGCGCTCCATTTGATCGGGCTGGGCAGCACTGCCGCCAGCTGAGCGGCCTGCTGGCGGCTCAGGCGGCTGGCGTCGATGCCGAAGTGGTAGCGCGCCGCAGCCTGGGCGCCAAACACGCCTTTGCCCCACTCGGCGCTGTTCAGGTAGACCTCAAGGATCCGCTCTTTCGACCAGAACAGCTCTATCAGTGCGGTGAACCACGCCTCCAACCCTTTGCGGAACCAGCTGCGCCCCGACCACAGGAACAGGTTCTTGGCGACTTGCTGGGTCAGGGTACTCGCGCCCCGGATGCTGCCACCGCGCTCGTTATAGGCCAGCGCCGCCTGGATGGCCGGGATGTCGAAGCCCCAATGGTTGGCGAACTTCTGGTCCTCACCAGCGATGACCGCCACCTTGAGCTCGTCGGAGATGTTCTCCCACGGTTGCCAGTCGCGCTGCAGGTCGATCGGCTCGCCACTGAACCACGACTGTACCTTGCGCTCGGCCATCAATGCCGTGCCGGGCGGCGGCACCCAGCGGAACACCAGCACCACGACGATGCTGCCGGCAGCGAACCAGAGCAGGGCGCGGGCGAGGCGACGGATAAGGGATGACAGCATGGCGATGGCTTGGCCGGACCGTTGGAACGGGCCATTATACAGACCCGATACAAGGAGTCGTCCCATGCTTCGCAGCTTCCTGATGCTCGCCGCGTTTTTCGGCTTCACCGGTGTCGCCCTTGGCGCCTTCGCCGCCCACGGACTGAAAAACCGCCTGAGCGCCGATTACCTGGCGATCTTTCATACCGGTGTGACTTACCAGTTGGTGCATGCCCTGGCGATTTTCGGCGTGGCGCTGCTCGCCGCTCATTTGCCTGGGCGCCTGGTGGGCTGGGCCGGCGGTCTGTTCGCCCTAGGCATCGTATTGTTCTCCGGTAGCCTGTACCTGCTGACCCTGAGCGGGTTGGGCAAACTCGGCATCATCACCCCCATCGGCGGCCTGTGTTTCCTTGCCGGGTGGCTGTGCCTGGGCCTGGCAGCCTGGCGCCTGGGCTGACCAACCGGTCCACTATCGCGACTAATGGCGTGCACCGGCCTTGGGTTAAGGCGTTGATCGGCGCTAGAATGCGGGCCCGAAAAGCACAATGGTGGCCGTGCGCATGCGCATTCAACTGAACGGTGAGCCTTACGAATTGCCCGCTGGCGAAAGCGTCGCGGCCCTGCTGACCCGTCTGGAACTGGCCGGGCGCCGAGTGGCGGTGGAACTCAACCTGGATATCGTGCCGCGCAGCCAGCACGACAGCACTCAGCTGAACGACGGCGACCAGGTAGAAGTGGTCCACGCCATCGGTGGCGGCTGATTCCCGCCTGGCGATTCACCTGCAAGCCTTGCAACCTTTTCCCGAGGAACTTTGATGAGCAACGTTCGTAGCGACAAGCCCTTTATCCTGGCCGGGCGTACATTCCAGTCGCGCCTGCTGGTCGGCACTGGCAAGTACCGTGACATGGAAGAAACCCGCCTGGCCACCGAGGCCTCGGGTGCCGAAATCGTCACCGTCGCCGTGCGCCGCACCAACCTTGGCCAGAATGCGGGCGAGCCGAACCTGCTCGACGTGCTGTCGCCAGACAAGTACACCATCCTGCCGAACACTGCCGGCTGCTTTGACGCGGTGGAAGCGGTGCGCACCTGCCGCCTGGCCCGCGAACTGCTCGACGGTCGCAAGTCCCACGAAGAAAGGACGCTGGTCAAGCTGGAAGTCCTCGCCGACCAGAAGACCCTGTTCCCGAACGTGATCGAAACCCTCAAGGCCGCTGAAGTGCTGGTCAAGGACGGTTTCGACGTAATGGTCTACACCAGCGACGATCCGATCATTGCCCGTCAGCTGGCCGAAGCCGGCTGCATCGCGGTCATGCCGCTGGCTGGCCTGATCGGCACCGGCCTGGGTATCTGCAATCCGTACAATCTGCAGATCATCCTGGAAGAATCCAAGGTGCCGGTGCTGGTCGATGCCGGCGTGGGTACCGCTTCCGACGCCACCATCGCCATGGAAATGGGCTGTGAAGCCGTGCTGATGAACTCGGCCATCGCCCACGCCCAGCAGCCTGTGCTGATGGCCGAAGCCATGAAACACGCAATCCTCGCTGGGCGCATGGCCTACCTCGCCGGGCGCATGCCGAAGAAACTCTATGCCAGCGCCTCTTCGCCGCTGGATGGTCTGATCAAGTAAGAGCTCCTGATGACTGAATCGCACGATACGCCGAGCACCACCGACGGCGAAGCCCGCCCACACCGCCGCATCAAGAGCTTCGTGATGCGCGCCGGGCGCATGACCGAAGGCCAGCAACGTGGCCTGGACCAAGGCGGCCCGCTGTACATCCTGCCGCTGGCCGACAGCCCGGTGGACTACGACCAGGTGTTCGGCCGCTCGGCGCCGCGCACCCTGGAGATCGGCTTCGGTATGGGCCACTCCCTGCTGGAAATGGCCGCTGCCGCGCCGGAGCAGGACTTCATCGGTGTCGAAGTGCACCGTCCGGGTGTCGGTGCACTGCTCAACGGCGTGTTGACTCAGGGCCTGAAGAACCTGCGGGTGTACGACTGCGATGCTATCGAAGTGCTCAACCGCTGCGTGGCCGACAACAGCCTCGACCGCTTGATGCTGTTCTTCCCTGACCCATGGCACAAGGCGCGTCACCACAAGCGCCGCATCGTGCAGTTGGAGTTTGCCGAGCTGGTACGGCGCAAGCTGAAACCAGGTGGCGTGTTCCACATGGCGACCGACTGGGAGCCGTATGCCGAGTACATGCTGGAAGTGATGAGTGCTGCGCCTGGGTATCGCAACCGTGCTGAAGACGGCACCTATGTGCCGCGCCCGGAAGAACGCCCTATCACCAAGTTCGAACGCCGCGGCGAGCGACTGGGGCATGGGGTGTGGGATCTGAAGTTCGAGAAGATGGATTGATTGGCTGAGACAGCCTCTCGATGCTGGGCTTGTAGAAATGCAGGCGAAAAAAACCGCTCTAAGAAGAGCGGTTTTTTTGTGTGAGCGACAGGACTGAGTATCCTTCGCTCCGGGACTTCACCGAAAACCCCCACACAGTCAGGGGATCATATTCAGCTCAAGGCGGTGGGTCAATGACAAGAAATATCCAGCATCAAGTGTGTCGCAGCGGTTAACAACTTCCAATGGGTGTACCAAGTATCATCGCGCTGCTCCTGTGTGGATGATTTCGGTGATGGGCCGGGTAGGCTAAGAATTCTGCTTTCCGGCCCCTTCGACGCGGCCTGAGAACCGTGCCGGCGAATTGTTCGAAGGGCCATTGACCTGGCCACTTCACTGAAAACTCCTCACACAGTTTTCGAAGGCATCGAAGCGCCGGTTAGATGCTGGAAGATTGGCCCGCCAACACGGAGGCCAAGGCATATGAAGCGTTTGCTTGATGCGCTGAGCCGCGTCTGGAAGCTCATCCGGATCTTGTTTGTACTCAAGTCCGCGAGAGACTTCATGCGTGATCACTTCGACGACTCCCTCTAAGGGATAGCCGAGTGGTAGAGCTGCCCTGGTTTTCCGGGGCAGCTTCTAGGGCATTTACCCCCGCCGGTCGGCCACCACGCCAATCAACACCAGCACCACCAACAACACCGGCGCCAACGCATAGTTGTTGAACTGCCCCAACCCCTTCACCACCCACGGCGTGGCATAGATCAGCGCCGCACCGCTGCCGATCATCACCATCAGGGCCATGAACGGCACCCGTAGCGCACCCGCCAAACCACCAAGGCGTTGCTCGACCCAACCCTTGATGTCGGTGCCGAACAGCACCAGCAGGCAGCCTACCAGGGCCAGGGAAATCTCAGACAGGTTGCTACGGCTCCAGCGGGAAACCGTCGCCAGCAGATCGAGTACCAGATCCATGGGTCATCCTTAGGTCAAGAAATACTGCAGCAGGTCATTGAGGAACAATTGGCCGCGCGGCGTGGCCACCAGTCGATCCGGTTCGACCTGTAAAAGGCCCTTTTGTTCGGCAGCGCGCCTTGCCTCGGCCAGTTGCGCCAGCGGCAGGCCGGTACGTTGGCTGAATAGCTCGGCTTCCACGCCATCGGTCAGGCGCAGAGCATTCATCAGGAATTCGAACGGCAGCTCTTCGACCGGCAGCAGCTTCTCGCCCGCCTTGAACGGCTTGGCCAGGTTCAGGTAGTCCTTGGGCAGCCGGGTTTTCCAGGTGCGTAGGATGCGGCCGTCGGCAAAGGTCAACTTGCCGTGGGCGCCTGCACCGATGCCGATGAAATCACCAAAGCGCCAGTAGTTGAGGTTGTGCCTGGCGGTGCGATCCGACTGGGCATAGGCCGACACTTCGTATTGCTTGAAGCCGTTCGCGGCCATCAGCGCCTGGCCGGCCTCCTGGATGTCCCAGAGGATGTCGTCCTCGGGCAGCTCCGGGGGTTGGTTCCAGAACACCGTATTCGGCTCCACGGTCAGCTGGTACCAGGACAGGTGTGTCGGCCCCAGGTCGATGGCCTGGCGCAGGTCGCCCAGCGCGTCATCCAGCGACTGGTCGGGCAGGCCGTGCATCAGGTCCATGTTGAAGTTGTCGAAGCCGGCCGCACGCGCCATGCCGGCGGCGCGGATCGCCTCGTCGCCGTTGTGGATGCGGCCCAGCGCTTCGAGCTTGGCCGGCTGGAAGCTCTGCACACCGATCGACAGGCGATTGATGCCCGTTTGCCGGTAAGCCTTGAACTTGTCCTGCTCGAACGTTCCGGGGTTGGCTTCGAGGGTGATCTCGATATCCGGGGCGAACGGAATGCGCTGTTCCACACCCCGCAGCAGCCGGCCGAGCGCGTTGGCGCTGAACAGGCTGGGGGTGCCGCCGCCGAAGAAGATCGAGGAAATAGGCCGGCCTTGAACGGCTGCCAGCTCCTGATCGAGGTCGGTCAGCAGGGCATCGACATAGGCTTCTTCCGGCAGTTCAGGCCCGGCAGCGTGGGAATTGAAGTCGCAGTAAGGGCACTTGCGAACGCACCACGGGATATGGATATACAGCGCCAGCGGCGGCAGGCTGGTGAGCTTCACCGCACAGGCTTCGGACAACGTTGCGATCATGCCAGGCCCAGACGTTGACGCAGCAGGGCCATCGCGCGGGCGCGGTGGCTGAGCTGGTTCTTATCCACAGGGGCGAGATCGGCACTGGAGCAGCTGCGCTCAGGCACCCAGAACAACGGGTCGTAGCCAAAACCATGCTCGCCACTGGCTGCGAACAGAATGCGCCCGTGCCACAAGCCTTCGCAGAGGATCGGCAGCGGATCGTCGGCATGCCGCACCAGTGCCAGTACGCAGACAAACTGCGCACCACGCTGGTCTTCCGGAACGTCCTTCAACGCTTCGAGCAGCTTGGCGTTGTTCGCCGCATCCCCCTTGCCGTCGGCATAGCGTGCCGAGTAGATGCCCGGCGCGCCGCCGAGGAAGTCCACGGCCAAGCCAGAATCGTCGGCCAGCGCCGGCAGGCCGGAAATGCGCGCGGCATTGCGCGCCTTGAGGATGGCGTTCTCGACGAACGACAGGCCGGTTTCTTCTGGCTCTACCTGGCTGAACTCACCGATCGAGCGCAGTTGCACGGACTCGCCGAGCATGGCCTGAAGTTCCTTGAGTTTGCCGGCGTTGTGGCTGGCCAATACGAGTTGCTGGAGATTCATCATTCGCCTGGGAACACTTCCTGGTTGAAGCTGAGTTTATGGCTGACCCCGCCGGTTTCGACATTCAGGTCGAAGGTCAACGTCTCGGCCTGTTCGATCTTGAACTGAGCGATGTAGTAAACCGCCCCTTGGTCGGTAATCTGCTTGAACGACAGTGGGTTGCTGCGCCCGGTGAGGTCCTGCACCGTGCCGCTGACCACCGCCATGGCCGGTTTGCCGGCCTTGAGCACGGCAACATTGAGCACCCCCTGGTTCTTGCTGCGGGTCAGCCCCGTGGCGGCAGCAATGTCCGGTTGCAGCATGCTCGAAGTGAAGGCGCTGTAGTGCACCGTCACGTCGCCGAAAACTTCTTTGCGCTCGGGTTTGGCGGCATCGGCAGCCAGTACCGGCAGGGCCAGGCACAGGCTGAACAGGAACAGGGCTAGGCGACGCATGGTGCGATCCTCTGCTGGGCGTCAGACCGCCAGTTGGTGCTCCGCAAGGCCCGGGCTGCTGACGCGATAAATGCCGATTTCACCTAGAAGATTAGGCCAAAGCCGGCCGCCCCACCCATTGCGGTGCAAGTGGTCGACGGCCAGGCGGTCCAGCACCTTGGCGCGGCGTTCATGGCACAGCTCTTCGAAGTCGGCAAAGGTGCAGAAGTGAATGTTCGGCGTGTTGTACCAGGTATACGGCATGAAGTCCGAAACCGGCATGCGGCCTTTGGTCGCCAGGTACCAGCGGCAGCGCCAGTGGCCGAAATTGGGGAAGGTGATGATGCACTGGCGGCCCACCCGCAGCATCTCGTCGAGGATGCGGTCGGGGTACTCAACGGCCTGCAGGGCCTGGGTCATGATCACCACGTCGAAGCTGTTGCTGGCGAAGTTGCCCAGGCCTTTGTCGAGGTCTTGCTCGATGACGTTGACGCCCTTGGCCACGCAGGCGGCGATGTTGTCGGCGTCGATCTCCAGGCCGTAGCCGGTGACCTGCTTGCGATCACGCAGCGAAGCCAGCAGCTCGCCGCTGCCGCAGCCCAGGTCGAGGACCCGGCTGCCGGCGGGAATCCAGTCGTGGATGATTTCCAGATCGGCTCTCATGCTGTCCTCAGATGGCGATGCGGTTCATGTAGTTCGCGAAAGCCTGCATGTAGCGAGGCGTGGGGATCAGGAAGGCATCGTGCCCATAAGGCGAGTCGATCTCCAGATAACAGACGTTCTTGCGTGCGGCCATCAGGGCGTCGACGATTTCGCGCGAGCGGGCCGGCGAGAAGCGCCAGTCGGTGGTGAAGGACATGATGCAGTAGTCTGCGGTGACGTCGGCCAGGGTAGCGGCCAGGTCGCCGCCGTTGGCCGCGGCCGGGTCGAAGTAGTCCAGCGCCTTGGTCATCAGCAGGTAGGTGTTGGCGTCGAAGCGGCCGGAGAATTCCTCGCCCTGATAGCGCAGGTAACTCTCGACCTGGAACTCGACGCTGTGGAAGTCGTAGTTGAGCTTGTCGCTCTTGAGCTCACGGCCGAATTTTTCGCCCATCGAGTCGTCGGACAGGTAGGTAATGTGCCCGACCATGCGCGCCAACATCAGGCCGCGCTTGGGAATCACGCCCTGGTCCTGGAACGAGCCGCCGTGGAACTCGGGGTCGGTGAGGATCGCCTGGCGCGCCACTTCGTTGAACGCGATGTTCTGCGCCGAGAGCTTGGGGGCCGAGGCGATGTCGACGCAATGGCGCACGCGGTCCGGGTAGGTCATGGTCCATTGCAGCGCTTGCATGCCGCCGAGGCTGCCGCCGACGATGGCGGCCCACTGGCCGATGCCCAGCCGATCAGCCAGGCGTGCCTGGCTGTGTACCCAGTCAACCACGGTCAATACCGGGAAATCGGCGCCATAGGGCTTGCCGGTGGCCGGGTTGACGCTACTGGGGCCAGTGCTGCCGTTGCAGCCGCCGAGGTTGTTCAGGCTGACCACGAAGAAGCGGTTGGTATCGATTGGCTTGCCTGGGCCGATGCAGCTGTCCCACCAGCCCGGCTTGCGGTCGGTGGTGGCATGGTAGCCGGCAGCATGGTGATGGCCAGACAAGGCATGGCAGATCAGCACGGCATTGCTCGCGCTGGCGTTCAGGGTGCCATAGGTCTCGTAGACCAGCTCGTAGCTGGCCAGCGAGCGGCCGCAGGCCAGGG
The DNA here is from genome assembly GCF_044772285.1 of Pseudomonas sp. NPDC090233. NCBI lineage: Bacteria > Pseudomonadati > Pseudomonadota > Gammaproteobacteria > Pseudomonadales > Pseudomonadaceae > Pseudomonas > Pseudomonas sp. NPDC090233. The sequence goes on from NZ_JBIVYQ010000006.1 coordinate 152,653, forward strand.
CCAGCGGTTCATCGAATTGGGCGGTTTGCGGTGTAACCAGACCGACGGAATCTTCGGGAAGGACAGTGGACATCGACCCTGCTCACGCTTGACGGAGGCGTAAGTCTAAAGAGCGCTACCCCCAGCGGCAAGCAAAGGCTTGCCGCTGGGAACAACCGGGGTCAGATCATCCGCAGCAGCTCAGGCGGCATGCCGGTGTATTGGGCCAGTGGGGGCATAAGGAACGACTGGATCACCTGGATCGCCAGGAAGGCGAAGATCGGCGAGATGTCCATGCCGCCCAGGTTCGGCACGATGCGGCGGAAGGGCGCCAGCACCGGTTCGCTGATCTGGTAGGCCAGTTCCGCTGCGGGGTTGTGGCTGTTAGGTGCCACCCAGGAAACGATCACCATGACGATCATCGCTACCCAGAAGATCTTCAGGAACAGCCCGGTAATGCCGATGATCGCCCACATCAACAGATGCAGGACATCACCGAAGGTGCCGTAGGTGACCATCAGCACGAAGCCCATCAGCAGTGCCTGGATGACCACCGCCAGCAGCAGCGACGAAGTGTCCAGGCCGCCAACGCTGGGGATGATGCGGCGGATAGGCTTGAGCAGTGGCTGGGTGGCGCGTACCGCGAACTGGCACAGCGGGTTGTAGAAATTGGCTTTTACCAGCTGCAGCACGAAGCGCAGCAGGACGATCACCAGGTACAGGCTGACCAGGGTTTGCACCACGAAGATCGTGGCGCCGGACAGTGCATTCATCTGGAACTCCTTATTTACCCAATTGCTCGGCCAGCTCGGCGGAACGCGTCGCCGCAGCTGCCAGTGCTTTCTCGACAATGGCTTCGAAACCGCTGGCCTGGAATGACTTGATCGCCGCTTCGGTGGTGCCGGCGGGCGAGGTGACCCGGCGACGCAGTTCGGCGGCATCGACATCGCTGGCCACGGCCATGTGTGCGGCGCCCAGTGCGGTCTGCAGAGTCAGCTGCGAAGCGGTGTCGCGCGGCAGGCCCAGTTTCTCGCCAGCGACGGTCATGGCTTCGATCAGCAGGAAGAAATACGCAGGGCCGCTGCCGGAAACGGCGGTGACGGCATCGAGCTGTTGCTCCTGTTCCAGCCACAGCGCGGTGCCGACAGCCGACAGCAGCTGCTCGGCCTGCTCGCGCTGTGCGCTGGATACTTCGGCGGTGGCATACAGGCCGCTTACGCCCTGGCGCAGCAGTGCCGGAGTGTTGGGCATGCAGCGCACCACTGGGCGAGCACCGAGCCAGGCCTGCAGGCTGGCACAGGTGATGCCGGCGGCGATGGAAACGATCAGCTGGCCATCCTGCAGATTTGGCCGCAGGGCCTCGCAGACGGCCTTCATCACCTGTGGCTTGACTGCCAGGACGATCACGTCGGCCTCGGCAATGGCCTGAGCGTTGTCTTCGAACACCTCGATACCGTGCTCGGCCTTAACCCGTGCTCGGGTTTCGGCGCCTGGGTCGCTGGCGCGAATCTGCGTGGCGTCCAGGCCCTGGGCGCGCAGGCCGCCGATCAGGCTGGCAGCCATGTTGCCGGCGCCGATGAAGGCAATACGTGTCTTGCTCATGTCAGGTCCTTGAGGGAAAGAGTGAGTAAAGCATGGAATCAGACGGGCCCGTAGTTACGCGCGCCGAACAGGGCGGTGCCGATACGTACCCAGGTCGCGCCTTGCGCAATTGCGGCTTCCAGGTCGTGGCTCATGCCCATGGACAAGGTGTCCAAACCAAGATTCAGGCCCTCCTGCAACTGGCGCAGAGTGGCGAAGGCGGCCTCTTGTTCAGCGCGGTCTTCGCTGGGTTCCGGGATCGCCATCAGCCCACGCAGGCGCAGGTTGGGCAGCGCCGCCACGGCATGGGCCAGCGCGGGCAGGTCGGCTGGGGCACAGCCTGACTTGCTGTCCTCACCGCTGACATTCACCTGCAGGCAGATGTTCAGTGGCGGCAGCCCTTGGGGGCGCTGCTCGGACAAGCGTTGGGCGATTTTCAGGCGGTCCACGGAATGTACCCAGTCGAAATGCTCGGCAATAGCCTTGGTCTTGTTCGACTGAATGGGGCCGATGAAGTGCCAGATCAAGGGCAGGTCGCGCAGTTCGTCCTGTTTGCCCAGGGCTTCCTGCAGGTAGTTCTCGCCGACATCGCGCACACCAGCGGCATGAATCTCGCGGATGGCGCTGGCCGGTTTGGTCTTGCTCACCGCCAGCAACTGAACACTGGCCGGGTCGCGTCCGGCGGCCTGGGCGGCACTGTGGATGCGGGCGGCGAGGGCGGAAAGGTTGTCTGCTATGGTGGACATGGATGAATGCCGTCGGCTCTGGGGTCTGCGGCATTCTACCTGCTTGATGGCTATTGGGGAGTCTCATGGACGTGACCGACCTGTTGGCCCGGGCCAGTGATGCAGGGGCGAGTGACCTGCACCTGGCCGCGGGCGAGATACCGATGCTGCGCGTGGATGGCGAGCTGCGCCGCATGGACCTGCCGAGTGTGTCGCCGGCCGCATTGACCGAATGTATGGCGCCGTTGCTTGACGATACCCAGCGCCAGCAGTGGGCGCTTGGGGACGAGCAGGATCTGGCGTTGGAGCTGCCGTCGCTTGGCCGCTTTAGACTGAATCTGTTTCGTCAGTTGAATGGCCCGGCAGCAAGCTTGCGCTTGATCCCGAAACGTATCGCGACACTGGACGAACTCGACCTCGAAGAAGTGTTTCGAGCTGTTGCGCAGTGTACAGATGGCCTGATTCTGGTCGGCGGACCGACCGGCAGTGGCAAATCCAGCACCTTGGCGACGTTGATCGACCAGCTTAATCGGCAGCGATCTGCGCACATCGTCACGCTTGAAGACCCAGTCGAAATTATCCACTGCAGCCAGCGCAGCCTGGTCAACCAGCGCGAGATCGGTCGACATTGCCGCGACTTTGCTCAAGGGTTGCGCAGTGCCCTTCGCCAAGACCCGGATGTGATCATGATTGGCGAATTACGTGATCTTGAGACGATTCGTCTGGCGCTGCGGGCGGCGGAAACCGGGCATCTGGTGCTGGCGACGGTGCACACGCGCTCGGCTGCGGGCAGCATTGACCGGCTGGTGGAAGTGTTTGCGACCGAGGAAAAGCCGCTGGTGCGGGCAATGTTGGCGGAGTCGCTGCGCATGGTAATCGCACAGGTGCTGGTCAAACGCGTGGGCGGCGGTCGGGTGGCGGCAAGAGAGGTGCTGATGGCGACGCCTGCGGTGCGTAATCTGATTCGCGAGGGGCGCATGGCGCAGCTGTGTTCGGTGATGCAGACCGGGGCGGCGGAAGGGATGCGGACGATGGAGGGGGCGCTGCGGGGGTTGCGGGAAAGGGGGGTGATCGGGCCTTTGTAATTCCTGTACCGGCCTCTTCGCGGGCAAGCTCGCGAAGAGGCCGGTGCGGTCAGCGCTTGGCCAGGGCCAGCTGCTGCTGTTCCTTCGGCAGTACCCGCTTGGCTACAACATAGTGTTTTTGCCAGTAAGGCTTGCTCAGGTTGTCGATGCTCACCCGCTTGCCGCGGCGTGGCGCATGGATGAAGCGGTCGTTGCCCAGGTAGATGGCAACGTGGTTGACCCGGCGGCTCTTGATGTTGAAGAAAATCAGATCGCCTGGCTTGAGGTCACCTTTGGCTACCTTCACGCCGTGGCCCTGGGCCATGGCATTGGAGGTGCGCGGCAGGTCGACATCGGCCACGTCGTTGAACGCGTATTTAACCAGCCCGCTGCAGTCGAACCCTTTTTTAGGGCTGCTGCCGCCCCAAACATAAGGTGTACCGAGCACATTGACGGCGCGGCTGAGCACATCGCTGCTCTGCTTCGGCGACATGGCCGCGACAGGCAGGTTGTGAGCCTTGGCCGAGCTGCTCGAGCGAGCGCGCAGCGTGCTGTGCTTGCTTGGCGCGTGTTTCACCGTGGCATTGGTGGTGTAACCGGTGAAACCATTGGGAAGACGTTGCTCACGGTTGGTGGCGTGGGCGGCCAGGGGCAATAATAGGCAGAGGGTCAGCCATGTCTTGAAAAAAGGCGGCATAGGTGAAGCTCTTGTGAAGTTTTAATTTTGATTTAAGTGTTGGCGCGCAACTTTATAACAGCTTTTTGATCATTTTTTGATCCGTTGGTCGATTGTCATGTTGCCATCCGTCGGCCTTTGGCAAAAAAGTCACATTTTCTTTTAGAAAATTTTTGGATAACCCACAGGGGCTACGAATGAACAGTTATGAACAGGGTGCACCGATTCACGACACCCACAGCAAGGTCATCGGCTATCTGTTGTGGATTTTCGGTTTTACCGGGTCGCACCGCTTCTACTACGGCAAACCAATCACTGGGACCATCTGGTTCTTCACCCTGGGTCTGCTCGGCATCGGCTGGCTGATCGACCTGTTCCTGATCCCGGCGATGGATCGCGAGGCCGACCTGCGCTTCCAATCTGGACGACTCGATTTCAACGTTGCCTGGCTGCTCCTGACCTTTCTGGGTCTCTTCGGCGTGCACCGCCTGTACCAGGGCAAATGGATTACCGCGATCATCTACTTCTTCACTGGCGGGTTGTTCCTGATTGGCGTGCTTTACGACTTCTGGACCTTGAATGGGCAGATTTCCCAAGCCAACGCAGGGCGCCGTTAGGCTACAAAAAAGGCCTTGTCGCGCTGAGCGGCAAGGCCTTTTTCGTTACTGACGGGTCTGTCGCTGCTGCAGCAGCAGGTTACTGAACCCTGCCCCCGCCAGCTGCTTCTGCGCTCCGGTCAGCTGTTCACGGTTGCTGAACGGGCCAACCAGCACGCGGTACCACGTCTCCTCCTTGACCGTACCGGATTCCACCTTCACCGCCTGGCCGAGCAGGATGATCTGCGCGCGCACCTTGTCGGCATCGGCCTGCTTGCGGAACGAGCCGGCCTGAAGGAAGAACTGCGTGGTCGCCGCAGGCTTGATCACCGGTGGCGCCGGCGGTGGCGTCTGCCCCAGCAGTGCGGCCTGAGCCCGTGCGGTGTCGATCTTGGCCGCTTCCGCTGGGGTCACCGGGGTCACCGGCTGCGCAGGCACTGGCGGCGTTTTCTCCGGTACGGCCTCTGGCGGCACGATCACTTCCGACTCCGGCAGCAGGGTGTAGAAGTCGTACTTCGGCTTCACCGGTTGCTGGGTGGCGGCAGGCGTTGATTTACCGGCTTCGGCAACCTTCTCCGGCTTCTGCTGCTCGGGCTTGGTGCGCTTGATGTCGCCACCGCCGGGTTCGAGCTTCATCAGGAAGACGATGAACGCGCCGACGGTCAGGCCGACCGCCAACCACACCCAGCCGGGGATCGGCTGTTTGGCCGGTGCCTGGGTGCGGCTGGCGCCGCGCTTGGGTGCTGGTTTTTTCTTGGCTGCCAACTTACATGCGCTCCAGGGTTTCCAGGCCGAGCAGTTCCAGACCTTGTTTGAGGGTGCGGCCGGTCAGGGCAGCCAGGCGCAGACGGCTCTGCTGCTGTTCCGGAGTTTCGGCGGCGAGGATCGGGCAGTTCTCGTAGAAGCTGGAGAACAGGCCGGCCAGGTCGTACAGATAGGTGCAGAGCACGTGCGGCGTGCCCTTGTCGGCGACGTTGTTGAGGATTTCGCCGAACTGCGCCAGGCGGGCAGCCAGATCCTGTTCGTGGGCAGCCTGCAGGACAATGTTGCCCTCGACCTCGTCGAAGCCCTTGCCCAGCTTGCGGAACACGCCGGCCACGCGGGTGTAGGCGTACAGCAGGTACGGCGCGGTATTGCCTTCGAAGTTGAGCATCAGCTCGAAGTTGAAGCTGTAGTCGCTGGTGCGGTGCTTGGACAGGTCGGCATACTTCACCGCGCCGATACCGACCACTTCAGCGATCTTGCGCAGCTCGTCTTCGGCCAGGCTCGGGTTCTTCTCCTTGACCAGCGCGTAGGCGCGCTCCTTGGCCTCGGTGAGCAGGTCGATCAGCTTCACGGTGCCACCGTCACGGGTCTTGAACGGGCGGCCATCGGCGCCGTTCATGGTGCCGAAGCCCATGTGCTCCATCTGCATCGGGTGGCCGACGAAGCCCGCGCGGCGCGCCACTTCGAACACCTGGTTGAAGTGCAGGGCCTGGCGCTGGTCGACGAAGTACAACGCGCGGTCGGCCTGCAGCACATTGCTGCGGTAGCGCACGGCGGCGAGGTCAGTGGTGGCGTACAGATAGCCGCCATCGGCCTTCTGCACGATCACCGGCAGCGGCTCGCCTTCGCTGTTCTTGAATTCTTCGATGAACACGCACTGCGCACCCTGGTCCTCGACCAGCAGGCCTTTGGCCTTGAGGTCGGCAACCACGTTGGCCAGGTCGGCGTTGTAGGCGCTTTCGCCCATTACATCGGCCATGGTCAGCTTGACGTTGAGCAGCTCGTAGGTCTTCTGGCAGTGCGACAGCGAGATGTCCTTGAAGCGCGTCCACAGCGCCAGGCACTCAGGGTCGCCGGCCTGCAGCTTGACCACCAGGCCGCGGGCGCGGGTGGCGAACTCTTCCGATTCGTCGAAGCGTTTTTTCGCCGCGCGGTAGAAATTTTCCAGGTCCGACAGCTCGTCGCTGGTGATCGGGTTTTCCTGCAGGTAGGCCATCAGCATGCCGAACTGGGTGCCCCAGTCGCCGACGTGGTTCTGGCGGATGACGTTGTCACCGAGGAACTCCAGCACGCGCGCGACGCTATCGCCGATGATGGTCGAGCGCAGGTGGCCGACGTGCATCTCCTTGGCCAGGTTCGGCGCCGACATGTCGATCACGACTTTCTCGCACGGGCCGGCCTTGCGCACGCCCAGGTGATCATCGGCCAGGGCGGCGTCCAGGCGGTTGGCTAGAGCGTCGGTGTTCTGGAAGAAGTTCAGGAAGCCAGGGCCGGCGATCTCGACCTTGCTGATGTCGCTGCTCGATGGCAGGGCGTCGATCAGTTTTTCGGCCAGGTCGCGCGGCTTCATGCCGGCCGGCTTGGCCAACATCATGGCGATGTTGCTGGCGAAGTCGCCGTGGGTCTTGTCCCGGGCGTTTTCCACCTGGATCGCCGGCGACAGCCCTTCAGGCAGCACACCGTCGGCGACGAGTTGGGTGAGGGCTTGCTGGATCAGCTGGCGAATGGTGTCTTTCATGGGGATCTCTTTTCGACCGCTAGCGCGGTGGAGCGCCTGGGTGCGCAGGTGGAAAAACTGGGCATTATCCGTTGCCGGGGCCGGGTTGCCAACCTTTGAGCGTGCAGCTCAATAAAGGTCGACGGGGTCGACATCCAGCGACCAACGTACTTGCCGCCCGCTTGGCATCTGCTCCAACACTAGCAACCAGGCACTGATCAGTCGATGCAAGGGCGCCCGTGTGTTGGCCTGGATCAACAGCTGGGCACGGAAGCGCCCGGCCTTGCGCTCCATCGGAGCGGGCACTGGCCCCAACAGTTCAATACCGGGCAAGCGTTGTTCGGCTACCAGGCGCTCCGCCGCGCTGCAGGCTTCGTCGAGGAAACCTTCGGCTTGCCCTGGTTTGTGCGCCTCGGCACGCAACAGGGCGAGGTGGGAGTAAGGCGGCAGGCCGGCAGCCCGCCGCTCGTCCAGGGCTTGTTCGGCGAACGCGAAGTAGCCTTGCTCGGTCAGTTGCACCAAAAGCGGGTGGTCGGCCAGGTGGGTCTGGATCACGACCTTGCCGGGCTCTTCGGCGCGTCCGGCGCGCCCGGCCACTTGCACGATGAGCTGGGCCATGCGCTCGGTGGCGCGGAAATCGCCAGAGAACAGCCCGCCGTCGGCATCGAGGATGGCGACCAGGGTGACCCGCGGGAAGTGGTGCCCCTTGGCCAGCATCTGGGTGCCGACCAGGATGCTTGGCTGGCCGCGCTGGATGGTGGTGAACAGGTTGTGCATGGCGTCCTTGCGCGCGGTGCTGTCGCGGTCTACGCGCAAGATCGGGTAATCGGGGAACAGCACTTTCAGGCGCTCCTCAGCGCGCTCGGTGCCTGCCCCCACCGCACGCAGGTCGACATGGCTGCACTTCGGGCACTGGTGCGGCAGGCGTTCGTCGTAGCCGCAGTGGTGGCAGCGCAGCACGCCGGAGCGCTGGTGCACGGTCATGCGCGCATCGCAGCGTGGGCACTCCGAGAGCCAGCCGCAGTCGTGGCACAGCAAGGTCGGTGCGAAGCCGCGGCGGTTGAGGAACACCAGCACCTGCTGGCCGGCCTCCAGGGTCTGGCGGATGGCCTGTTGCAGCGGGCCGCTGATGCCGCTGTCCAGCGGCAGGCTCTTTACGTCCAGGCGCATCATCCGTGGCGGGCGTGCGCCACCGGCGCGCTGGTTCATGCGCAGCAGGCGGTAGCGGCCGGTCAGGGCGTTGTGCAGGGTTTCCAGCGAGGGCGTGGCCGAGCCGAGCAGGATCGGGATGTTTTCCTGGTGGGCGCGCACCAGCGCCAGGTCGCGGGCGTGGTAGCGCAGGCCTTCCTGCTGTTTATAGGAGCCGTCGTGCTCTTCGTCGATGATGATCAGGCCGGGGTTCTTCATCGGCGTGAACAGCGCCGAGCGCGTGCCGATGATGATGTCGGCCTCGCCATCGCGCGCCGCCAGCCAGGCGTCGAGGCGTTCGCGGTCATTGACCGCCGAGTGCAGCAGGGCGATACGGGCGTTGAAGCGCTGCTCGAAGCGCGCCAGGGTCTGGGGGCCCAGGTTGATTTCGGGGATCAGCACCAGCGCCTGCTTGCCGGCTTCCAGGGTTTCGCGGATCAGCTGCAGGTAGACCTCGGTCTTGCCGCTGCCGGTAACGCCGGCCAGGAGGAAGGCGTTGAAGCTGTCGAAGCCCTCGCGCACGGCGTCGAAGGCCTCGCGTTGTTCGTCGTTGAGCGGCAGCTCCGGCTGGGCCAGCCAGTGCTCATGGCGTTGCGCTGGCAGATGGCGGCGCGTTTCGAGACGAACCAGGTCCTTGGCCAGCAGCAGGTCGAGGCTGTCCTTGTTCAGGTTGAGCTTGCTCAGCAGGCTGTGGGCAACGCCATGAGGATGCTGGGCCAGGGTCTTGAGCGCGTCGCGTTGGCGTGGTGCGCGGGCGATGCGCGGGTCTTCGAGGCGAGCATCGGGGGCGACGTGCCAGAAGCGCTCCTGGCGCATCTCAGCCGGTTCGCCCTGACGCAGCAGCGTCGGTAACGCCCAGCTCAGGGTGTCGCCGAGGCTGTGCTGATAGTACTGGGCGGTCCACAGGCACAGCTTGAACAATGCTGGCGGCACTGGCGAAACCGGGTCGAGCAGGGCGCTGGCCGGTTTCAGCTTGTCGGCGGGCACCTCGCTGTGGTCGCACACCTCGACCAGCACGCCAATCATCTCGCGGCGGCCGAACGGCACGCGAATGCGCATGCCGGGGGTGAGCACCTGGCGCGCCATGCTCGCCGGTGCCCGGTAGTCGAACAGGCGACGCAGCGGGGAAGGCAGGGCAAGGCGCAGGATGACGTCGGACACGCGGAAAGTCTCGCAGGGCGTTTCAAAGACTGGCGAGCCTAGCAGACGACGGTCGGTGCAAGCGACAACTTGCGTTGATGCCAAGCTCTGGTATTATTCGCCGCCTAATTACGTGCGGTATTCAACAATGGGTGTTGGGTGGCGGCACGCAGCTTGAGGAAGTGACCATGAAAGCCGATATTCATCCGAACTACGAAGCTGTTGCAGTCACCTGCAGCTGCGGCAACAAATTCGAAACCCGTTCGACCCTGGGCAGCACCCTGGCGATCGACGTTTGCAACCTCTGCCACCCGTTCTACACCGGTAAGCAGAAAGTGCTGGACACCGGTGGTCGCGTACAGAAGTTCGCCGATCGCTTCGGTATGTTCGGTACCAAGAAGTAATCATGCGCACGGCGAATCCTTCGGGTTTCGCATTGTTGCTGAAAAAGGCGCCCCTCGTGGGCGCCTTTTTTGTGGGCGCAATCTGGCAAGCCTCGGCCTGGGCATTTTGCCCGCTACCGGACCGGCCGCAGCAGGTGGCGGTGCGTCAGGTGGTCGATGGCGACACGCTGCGCCTGACCGACGGCCGCAGCGTGCGCATGATCGGCATTAACGCGCCGGAAATCGGGCGCAAGGGGCGCACCAGCGAGCCCTATGCCGAAGCTGCCAAGCGGCGCCTGCAGGCCTTGGTCAAAGCCAGTGACGGCCGTGTGGGGCTGGTGCAGGGTGTCGAGGCCAAGGACAAGTACGGGCGCACACTGGCCCATGTTTACGCCCGCAATGGCGACAATCTTGAAGCGCGGTTGCTCAGCGAGGGGTTCGGCTATCGAGTGGCTGTGGCGCCGAATGTGCGCCTGGTGGCCTGCCAGCAAGCGGCCGAGCAGTCGGCGCGCAAGGCACGCGCTGGCCTCTGGCGCAGCACCCCGGTGCTCCGTGCCGGTGAGGTCAGGCAATCAGGCTTCGCGCTGATCGAGGGCAGGATCCAGAGCATTTCACGCAACCGGGGTGGTGTCTGGCTGGAGCTGGAAACCGGTGTAGTGCTGCAGGTTCCCGCTCGTCTGCAACGCAACTTCCCCGCCAGCTTCTTCGATAACCTCAAAGGACGCCAGGTCGAGGCGCGCGGTTGGGTGCTGGATCGTTCCCGCAAGGGTGGGCTGAAACCGGGGCAGCGACGCTGGGTGTTGCCATTGACCGATCCGAGCATGTTGGAGCGCATCTCAGGCTGAAAAGATGTAGACAGTTCGCTATTGGATTGTACACACTGATGGCTCCAATGCCCCCGTGTGTTATAGCGTAAAGTCGTAGGCTAAAGGCCTTGACACAAGTGACCGGCCAGTCTTGTAGCTCCCCGGCTCTTTGCGTATCCTCGGCGGTCCGTCAGAACAGTAAATAGCGGAATGCCCACCATGTCAGACCTGAAAACCGCCGCTCTCGAATATCACGCTCAACCTCGTCCGGGGAAACTGAGCGTCGAGCTCTCCAAGCCCACCGCCACCGCCCGCGATCTCGCCCTGGCCTACAGCCCAGGCGTTGCAGAACCGGTACGTGAAATTGGCCGTGATCCTGAGCTGGCCTACAAATACACCGGCAAGGGCAACCTGGTCGCAGTGATTTCCGATGGCACCGCCATCCTCGGTCTGGGTGACCTCGGCCCACTGGCTTCCAAGCCGGTCATGGAAGGCAAGGGCGTTCTGTTCAAGCGTTTCGCCGGTATCGACGTCTTCGACATCGAAGTCGAGTCGGAAAGCCCACAAGCTTTCATCGACACCGTTCGCCGCATCTCGATCACCTTCGGTGGCATCAACCTCGAAGACATCAAGGCACCTGAGTGCTTCGAAATCGAACGCACCCTGATCGAGCAGTGCGACATTCCGGTCTTCCACGATGACCAGCACGGTACCGCGATCGTTACCGCGGCCGGCATGATCAACGCCCTGGAAATCGCCGGCAAGAAGCTCGAAGACGCGAAGATCGTCTGCCTGGGCGCCGGTGCTGCCGCGATCTCCTGCATGAAGCTGCTGGTCAGCATGGGTGCCAAGGTCGAGAACATCTTCATGATCGACCGCAGCGGCGTGATCCACGCTGGCCGCGACGACCTGAACCAGTACAAGGCCCAGTTCGCCCACGCCACCGACAAGCGCACCCTGGCTGATGCCCTGAACGGTGCTGACGTGTTCGTTGGCCTGTCCGGCCCGAACCTGCTGAGCCCGGAAGGCCTGAAGTCGATGGCGGCCAACCCGATCGTGTTCGCCTGCTCGAACCCAGACCCGGAAATCTCGCCAGAGCTGGCTCACGCCACCCGCAGCGACGTGATCATGGCCACCGGTCGTTCCGACTACCCGAACCAGGTCAACAACGTACTGGGCTTCCCGTTCATCTTCCGTGGTGCCCTGGACGTTCGCGCCAAGCGCATCAACGAAGAGATGAAAATCGCCGCCGCTATCGCCCTGAAAGACCTGGCCAAGCTGCCGGTACCGAAGGAAGTCTGCGAAGCCTATGGCGTTGAAGGCCTGGAATTCGGCCGTGAGTACATCATTCCGAAGCCGCTGGACGCTCGCCTGATCACCGTCGTTTCCGATGCCGTGGCCAAGGCTGCCATCGAATCCGGCGTGGCCACCCTGCCGTATCCGAAGCACTACCCGCTCAAGAGCGTGGATGAAGTGTTCAACGGCTGATTGAAGCCCTGGTGACACAAAAAAGCCCCGGCTCGCAAGAGTCGGGGCTTTTTGTTTGCCTGTCGATCAGCTGATCAGAACAGATCCATCGGCGCCGCTTCATCCGCCGGCAGCGGGCTGCCTGGTGCCGCGCCATTGCCCAGCTCATCCACCGACGGTGGCGAATCTTCGGCCTTGAACAGCTCGAAGTAAGCATTTGGCGTGCTTGGCGAGGCAGCGCGGCCGCTGACGGGATCTACTCGCAGGCTAAGAATGCCTTCAGGCTCGGCAGGTGCGTGAGCCGGCTTGTCCTTCAGCGCCGCACCCATGAAGCTCATCCAGATCGGCAGCGCCGCAGTGCCGCCGTATTCGCGGCGCCCCAGGGTTTCCGGCTGATCGAAACCGACCCAGACCGTAGTGACGTAATCCGCGTTGTACCCGGAGAACCAGGCATCCTTGGACTCGTTGGTGGTGCCGGTCTTGCCCGCCAGGTCGGTGCGGCCCAGGGCCAGCGCCCGGCGCCCGGTGCCGCGCTTGATCACGTCCTGCAGCATGCTGGTGAGGATGTAGGTGGTGCGGCCATCGATGATCTGCTCGGCGAAGACCGGGGCCTGCGGCGCGGGCGCTATCTGGCCAAGGGCGGAGGGTGCCTCGCCCGGCATTGCCGCCGTGCTGATCGGCTGCTCCGGCGCGGCCAGGCCTGCCTGGTCTTCGGCGCCTTGCGGCACGCGTGCCGGGTTGGCGGTGAACAGCGTCTCGCCGCTGCGGCTCTCGATACGGTCGATCAGGTACGGGTTGATCTTGTAACCGCCGTTGGCGAACGTGCTCCAGCCGGTGGCGATCTCCATCGGTGTCAGCGTCGCGGTACCCAGCGCCAGCGACAGGTTGCGCGGCAGGTCCTGCTTGTTGAAGCCGAACTTGGCGATGTAATCGATGGTGCGACCTACGCCCATGGCTTGCAGCAGGCGGATAGAGACCAGGTTGCGCGACTTGTACAGCGCTTCGCGCATGCGGATCGGGCCGAGGAAGGTGTTGGTGTCGTTCTTCGGTCGCCACTCTTTGTCCAGGTACTCGTCGACGAACACGATCGGCGCGTCGTTGACCAGGCTGGAGGCGGTATAGCCGCTGTCCAGTGCAGCGCTGTAGATGAACGGCTTGAAGCTAGAGCCTGGCTGGCGCTTGGCCTGCATGGCGCGGTTGTAATTGCTCTGTTCGAACGAGAAACCACCGACCAGTGCGCGGATTGCGCCATTGTACGGGTCCAGGGTGACCAGCGCGCTTTGTGCGCCAGGTACCTGGCTGAACTTGAGCGTGCCGTCGTCCAGGCGTTGCAGGCGTACCAGGTCGCCAACTTGGGCCACGTCTGCCGGCGATTGCGGTGCGCGGCCCTGGGCGTTGGTGTTGATGAATGGGCGTGCCCATTTCATGGTGTCCCAGGCGACGGCTTCTTCCTTGCCGCCACGGGTCAGTACTTTCAGGCCAGTCTTCTCGACGTGGGTAACGATGGCCGGTTCAAGCCCACCCAGCGTGCGCTGCTTGTTCAGCTCCTGCAGCCAGGCCGCTTGGGTCTTGCCCGGGAAGCGTGCCGCCGGGCCGCGATAGCCGTGGCGCTCGTCATAGTCGGACAGGCCGTTGAGTACCGCCTTGTTGGCCATTTCCTGCATGTCGCTCGGTACGGTGGTGGTGACGCGGAAGCCTTCGGTGTAGGCCTCGCTGCCATAGCGGCCGACCATTTCGGCGCGGGCCATCTCGGCGATGTATGGCGCGTTCACTTCAGGCGCAGGCACGTGGTAGCTGGCGTTGAGCGGCTCGGCCCGGGCGGCCTGGTAACTCGCTTCGTCGATCTTGCCGAGCTTGTACATGCGGCCGAGGATCCAGTCGCGGCGCTCTTTCGCGCGCACCGGGTTGGCCAGCGGGTTGAAGCGCGACGGTGCCTTGGGTAGGCCGGCGATCATCGCCATCTGCGCCAGGCTCACGTCACGAATCGACTTGCCGTAGTACACCTGCGCAGCGGCATCGATGCCGTAGGCGCGGTTACCCAGGTAGATCTTGTTCACGTACAGCTCAAGGATCTCGTCCTTGGTCAGCTCACGTTCGATCTGCAGGGCCAGCAGGATTTCGTTGGTTTTTCGCGAAAAGCTGCGTTCGCTGGTGAGGAAGAAGTTCTTCGCCACCTGCATGGTGATGGTACTGCCGCCGGTCTGGATATGACCGGTTTTCACCAGCTGGGTCGCGGCGCGCATCAGGCTGCTCGGATCGACCCCGTAGTGGTTGAGGAAATTGTCGTCCTCGGCTGACAGAAGCGCCTGAATGAATTGTGGGGGAATTTCCGCGAATCGGATCGGAGAGCGGCGCATCTCGCCGAACTCGGCAATGAGCTTGCCATCGCTGCTGTACACCCTCAGGGGTATCTGCAACTGGATGCTTCTGAGCGAATCGACCGACGGCAGGTTGGGGCTAAGATACAGAAACGCACCGCTCACACCGAGTACGAGCGCGCAGATGACTGCGACGAAAGACCACCAGAAGAACTTCAGCAGGCGTATCAAGGCTTTTGGGTGTCCAGTGTTGAGGGGTGAGTTGCGCACGGAGCCGGCGGACGAAAAAACGCTGGGCATTATAAGCATTTTTCGCCCTGCCGGGTGACCGGCCGGGCGGCCCGCCGCACCGCCTGGCTGTCAGGGGATGGTGCGGGTACGGGTTTACGGTTGCCACAAGGAAGTCGCGATGCTTGGACGCATGGGCAAGGATGCCGGTTCACTGCTGGGGGTGGAAATTGCCTCCGATTCCATACGAATGCTGCAACTGCGGCGGCGCAAAGGGCGCTACGAGCGGGTTGCCTGGGCGCTTGAGCGATTCGAGCCAATTGCTTCTGGAGACTGGTGGCAGTCTCCAGATCGGGTCGTCCAGGCGCTACGCAGCGCTTATCGGCACTGCGGCAGCCGCCAGCGCCGGGTCGCAGTGGCGGTGCCGGCCTCGCAGGTGATCTGCAAAGTGTGTCAGTGGCCGAACGATCAGCCTGAAAAAGAGATGGAAACGCAACTGCTGGCGGATGCCGATCAATTGTTTCCGTTCCCGTTGGAAGACTTGGTCATGGACTTCCAGGTGCTGGGGGCCTCAGAAGGCTCCGTCGGCGCTCAGGACATATTGGTGGCGGCCAGTCGGCAGTCCGTTCTGCAGCCCATCGAGGCATTGTTCGATGACGCAGGGCTGCAACTGGTGGCCGTGGAGGTCGATAGCATCGCCTTGCGACGACTCATGCCACAACCTCATGCAGGCAGCTCGGCGCTACTGCGGATGGAGCCCGACAGTGCGACCTTGCATTACTGGTCGCAGGCAGTGCTGCCCCAACGGCGCGAAGTGCCACTGGAGCGGGTGGATGGGTCGTTGGTCGATGGCCTGCAGCTGGATGAGCTGATTGTTGCGAGTACGCCCTGCGAACAAAGCTCACTGCAAGTGCTGAGTGAACGCTTGAGCGTAGCGTGCCGGCCTTTGCCCTCTGTGGATGGCCTCGAATGTCACGATAGCGGTATGACGTTGGCATGCGCCCTGGCGCTGGGGGAGCTTCTCTGATGCTGCGCGTAAATCTGCTGCCGTGGCGCGAGCAGCAACGCCTGGCTGTACTGCGGCGCTTGCGTTTCAAGGTGATTGGCGGTGTGTTCATGGCGCTTTGTGTGGTGCTGGTGATGGACCAATTGGCGCGGCAACGGGCGCAGCGGCAGGCGATGGCCAACAACAGCCAACAAGTGGCCGTCGATCGGTTGGATGCGCAGTTGGCGAAGCTGGAAAGTACCAGGCAGACGCTTGAGTCGGTGCGAGCTGAAGCTGACACCTTGGCCGCTTTGCACGCCGATCGAGCCCTGTTGACGACGCTGTTCACCGACCTTGAGCGGTCGCTGCCCGAAGGTGTTCAGGTGGTCGACCTGAAAGTCGAGGGCGCACGGCTGCAGATTGTCGGGCTCGCCGTTTCCGCCGCCGTGCTGGCGCAGTTCATGCGTGACCTTGGGCGCTCAGGCGTGTTGCTTGATCTGGAGCTCAAACGGATGAAGAGCTTGCCTGCCGGGGATGAATTTTTACTGCTGGCGCGCATGTCGGCGGCCTGGTCGTGAACCTGCTTTTCCGCCTGGATTGGCAGGCTTACGTCGTTCGTTCGCGCTTCTTGCGCAATGCCCTGCCTTTACTGGCGGCTTGCCTGGTACTTGCACTGGGCTGCCTGATTCGCTGGCCGGAATGGCGGCAGTTGCAGCAGGTGGAGCAGGCGAGGCACAGGGCGTTGAGCGAGCAGCAACAGACCAGATCCGCCCAGGTGCTGGCACACGAGGGCACCCAGGAGGCTCTGGGTCAAGCCACACAATACCTGCAGGAAAGCCGCTGGCGCCTGGCCGCAGGCGGTGATCTCAGCGACTTGCTCGACCAGTTGTCGGCCTCGGGGCATGCGCACGGGCTGCACTTCGAGCAACTTGATGTGCTGGATGAACTCAAGCAGTCAGGTATCCGGCAAACCCCTCTGGATGTGCAAGTGGTTGGTCGATATACGACGCTGCGCATGTGGCTGGACGAATGGCTTGGCCAGCTTCGCCTGCTGCGTGCCGGCGATCTGCAGATAACCAACGCTATAGACAGGCCGGGCTTGCTGCGTTTGCGCCTGAGGGTGAATACCTTTCAGGCTGACGGGCCTGTGCCGGAGCCAGCCTCACTGGCCTTGCTGCCTGCCCGAGACGAAGTTTTGCCGCCCGCGGTCGATCCATTTTCAACCCGTTCTGGCCGCACTGTCCGCGAAGGGCTGGCCAAGGTTCCACTGGCGCAGCTGGACATGGTTGGTAGTTTGTCGCGCGGCTTGGCGTTCGAAGCACTGCTGTCATATGCCGGGCGCTTGTACCGTGTGCGTGTAGGTGATCGGTTGGGGCGCGATGAGGGCGTGGTGGTACATGTCGACGAGCAGCAGGTCGAGGTGCTTGAACGGCTGTTCGTGGGCGGTAGTTGGCGCGAACGCAGGGTGACACTGACGCTCAGGAAGGGCGTGGACAGGGAGGTCAAGGAGGACGATGAAAGGGTTGATGAAGTGGTTGATGGTGACGATGTTGCCGATGCCGTTGCTGGCGGCAACGCCCTACCGAGGTGAGCCGATTTCGCTGAACTTCCAGGATGTCGAAGTGCGCTCGGTGCTACAGGTACTGGCCGATTACGCGGGCATCAACCTGGTTGCCAGCGACACGGTACAGGGCAACGTGACGCTGCGCCTGCAGGACGTTCCCTGGGACCAGGCCCTGGAACTGGTATTGCGCAGTAAAGGGTTGGCCCGGCGGGAAG
This sequence comes from Pseudomonas sp. NPDC090233, assembly GCF_044772285.1. Lineage (NCBI taxonomy): Bacteria > Pseudomonadati > Pseudomonadota > Gammaproteobacteria > Pseudomonadales > Pseudomonadaceae > Pseudomonas > Pseudomonas sp. NPDC090233. The sequence goes on from NZ_JBIVYQ010000006.1 coordinate 170,050, forward strand.
AGGGCAATGTGCTACTGGTGGCCCCGGCAGCGGAGTTGGCCGAGCAATCCCTGGGCGCGTGGCTAGGGCAGGAGCTGGATGCCCAGGCGCAGCCTTTGCGTCGCGAGTTGCTGCCGATCCACCACGCCGAAGCCTCCGAGCTTGCCGAGTTGTTGCTGGCAACACTGGCCGACGATGGCATCCTGACGGGGCGCGGCAGTCTCAGTGTCGACACGCGCACCAACACCTTGGTGGCGCATCAGCCTGAGGATCGTCTGGTCGCGTTGCGTCAGTTGGTCGCGCAATTGGACGTGCCGGTGCGACAGGTGGCGATCGAAGCGCGAATCGTCGAGGCCAATGTCGACTACGAAAAAAGCCTTGGCGTGCGTTGGGGGCGGGGGCTTTATGGCGAGGCGCCGCAATTGGGCAAGGACGTATTCATCGACCTGGGCGTGGAGCGGGCCGGCTCCAGCATAGGCCTGGGGGTGTTGCGCGGTGGTGTGCTGCTGGATCTGGAACTCAGTGCCATGGAAAAGACCGGCAATGGGGAAATCATCTCCCAGCCCAAGGTAGTCACTGCCGACAAGGAAACTGCGCGGATACTCAAGGGCACCGAGGTGCCCTACCAGGAAACCACAAGAAGTGGCGCTACGTCGGTGGCATTTCGCGAGGCGTCGCTGTCGTTGGAGGTCACCCCGCAGATCACGCCCGACGGCAAAGTCATCATGACGGTCAAGGTAACCAAGGATGAGCCCGACTTCGTCAACGCCTTGAACGATGTGCCGCCGATCCGCAAGAACGAGGTCAACGCCAAGGTTCGGGTAGCCGATGGCGAGACCATCGTCATAGGGGGCGTGTACTCGACCACGCAAAACAATGTGGTCGACAAGGTGCCATTTTTCGGCGATCTGCCGTATGTTGGGCGGCTGTTTCGACGCGATGCATTACAAGAGAAAAAATCCGAGCTGCTGGTCTTCCTGACTCCGCGTATCATGAGTGACCAGGCGATTGCTGTGAGTCGTTGATTCTGTGCGAAATTTGATACTTGTTGGGCCTATGGGCGCTGGAAAAAGCACCATCGGGCGCCTGTTGGCCAAAGAGTTGCGCCTGCTGTTCAAAGATTCCGACAAGGAAATCGAACTGCGAACGGGCGCCAACATCCCGTGGATCTTCGATAAGGAAGGCGAGCCGGGCTTTCGTGACCGTGAGGAGGCGATGATCGCCGAGCTCTGCGAGCTCGATGGCGTGGTCGTGGCCACCGGTGGCGGCGCGGTGATGCGCGAGGCCAACCGCAGGGCGCTGCACAAGGGCGGCCGGGTGATCTACCTGCATGCCTCGGTTGAACAGCAGGTCGGGCGTACCGCGCGCGATCGCAACCGGCCGTTGCTGCGTACCGCCAATCCGGAGGCGACGTTGCGCAACCTGCTGGAAACACGTGACCCGCTCTATCGCGAGATCGCCGACCTGGTGGTGGAAACCGACGAACGGCCGCCGCGCATGGTAGTGCTCGATATTCTCGAACGCTTGCAGCAGTTGCCGCCCCGCTAAGCCGGGACTATTCTCGGCCAGCGCCGAGGCGAGGTTCAACGTTACCGCGTGGGTCGATCAGCCGGCGCCGCGCCCTAGTACATTGTGGGGATACATGCAGACACTAAAGGTCGACCTGGGCGAGCGTAGCTACCCGATCTACATTGGCGAAGGCCTGCTGGACCAGCCGGAACTGCTGGCGCCGCATATTGCCGGCCGGCAGGTCGCCATCGTTTCCAACGAGACCGTCGCGCCCCTGTATCTCGAACGCCTGAGCAAGACCCTCGGTGCCTACTCGGTGCTGCCGGTGATCCTGCCGGACGGCGAAGCCTACAAGAACTGGGAAACGCTGCAGTTGATCTTCGACGGCCTGCTCAGCGCCCGGCATGACCGCCGTACCACCGTGGTGGCCCTCGGTGGCGGTGTTATCGGCGACATGGCCGGTTTTGCCGCAGCCTGCTACCAGCGGGGTGTCGACTTCATCCAGGTGCCGACCACGCTGCTGTCCCAGGTGGATTCATCGGTCGGTGGCAAGACCGGCATCAACCACCCGCTGGGCAAGAACATGGTCGGTGCCTTCTATCAGCCCAACGCGGTGCTGATCGACACCACCAGCCTCAAGACACTGCCCGATCGCGAACTGTCTGCTGGCCTGGCCGAAGTGATCAAATATGGCCTGATCTGCGACAAGCCCTTCCTCGGTTGGCTCGAAGACAATATCAAGGCGCTGCGTGCCCTGGAGCCTGCAGCGTTGACCGAGGCGATCCGCCGTTCGTGCGCAGCCAAGGCTGCCGTGGTTGGCGCCGATGAGCGTGAGTCCGGCGTGCGCGCCACGCTGAACCTGGGGCATACCTTCGGGCATGCCATCGAAACCCATATGGGCTACGGTGTCTGGTTGCACGGCGAAGCCGTGGCAGCGGGCACGGTAATGGCCCTGGAAATGTCCATGCGCCTGAGCTGGATCGACCAGTCCGAGCGTGATCGCGCAATCCGCCTGCTGCAGGATGCAGGTTTGCCGGTGGTGCCACCACAGGAAATGACCCCGGCGCATTTCATGGAGCATATGGCGGTCGATAAGAAGGTGATCGATGGGCGCCTGCGCCTGGTGCTGCTGCGCCAGATGGGCGAAGCCGTGGTCACCGACGACTATCCGAAAGAGATTCTTCAGGCCACGTTGTCGGCGGATTACCGCGCGATCGTGGCCCAGCTTTGAGGTTGTGACAGCGCAATGACCAGTTTGCATGCCGATGAGGCGTTTCTCGACCACTACCAGTTGAGCCACGATCCGTTCGCGCCGCGAGTGCCCGGCTTCAAGTTCTTCCCCGCCCAGCGCAAGCCTGTGCTCGGCCAGTTGCATCACCTGGCGCGCTACAGCCAGCTGATGCTGGTGGTCACGGGGCCTGTAGGCAGTGGCAAGACACTGCTGCGCCAGGCCCTGGTGGCCAGCACCAACAAACAGTCGGTGCAAAGCACTGTGGTTTCGGCCCGCGGCGCCAGCGATGCCGCCAGTGTGCTGGGCCAGGTGGCCCAGTCGCTGGAAGTGGCCCAGCCTGAAGTGCAGGCGATTCTATCCAAGGTGGTGCAGCTTGCCCTGACCGGGCAGGAAGTCTACTTGCTGGTGGACGATGCGGAACAACTTGACGAGTCGGCACTCCAAGCGTTGCTGGAGCTGGCGGCAGGTGTCCCGGAAGGGCGCCCGCACGTGTTCCTGTTCGGCGAACCGTCACTGATCGCAGGGTTGGACGAGATTCAGGTCGAGGAAGAACGCTTCCACGTCATCGAACTTGCCCCCTACAGCGAGGAAGAGACCCGCGAGTACCTGGAACAGCGCCTGGAGGGCGCCGGCCGGGGCATCGAGGTGTTCACCCGTGAGCAGCTCGTCGATATCCATGAAAACTCCGACGGTTGGCCTGGCAACATCAACCAGGTCGCCCGCGATACCTTGATCGAAGCCATGATCGCCAGCCGTACCACGGCCAAGCGACCAACCATGGGGTTCAAAATGCCTAAGAAACACGTGCTCGCGCTGTCTGCTGTGGTTGTGGTGGCAGTTGCTGCCGCAGTGCTCATGCCGAAGAAAGGCGACAAGGCGCCGACTGACGCGCCAGCCGCCCAGGCGCAGTTGCCGCTGGGCGATGGTAAGTCGAAAGACCCGTCCATCGAATTCTCTGGCTCGTCGCAGCCGATGCCACTGCCCCTGGTTGGCCAGTCGCAGCCGGTGATGCGTGAGCCACTGGCTCAGGCGGCTGGCATGGGCGAGGGTGAGGAAGGCAGCCCGGCAGGCGACACCGCACTGCAGCCTGGCAACCCACCGACCGTGACCACCGTCGCGCCACCGCAAGGTGCGACGGCTGGCCCTGCGCCGAGCATGGCGCAAGCCACCACCAACACTGCCCCAGCCCAGCCGGTAGCGCCTGCCCAGAAGCCGGTCGCAACCCAGCCGGCCAAGCCGGTTGCACCTGCCAAGCCGACCCCTGCGCCGACCCAGGTGGCCACGGCCAAGCCCGCCGCCAAACCGGCTGAAAAACCGGCCGCTGGCGGCAGTGCCGGTGGCTGGTACTCGGGCCAGAAACCTGGCAATTATGTCGTACAAATCCTCGGCACCAGCTCCGAAGCGTCGGCCCAGGCCTTCGTCAAGGCGCAGGGTGGCGACTATCGCTACTTCAAGAAAAACCTGCAGGGCAAGCCGCTGTACGTGGTCACTTACGGCAGTTTCGCCAACCGTGACGCAGCGGTTGCGGCAATCAAGAACTTGCCAGCGAAGGTCCAGGCTGGTAAACCTTGGCCACGTACCGTCGCCAGCGTCCAACAAGAGCTGGCCACGGCTCGCTGATTACCTTCCGGGCGGCACCACCCCGCTGCCCAGTTGCTGAGCGAACACTGACTTTCGTCTAGCCTGCTGCGCCCGAGCGCGGCAGGCTTTTCTGTCCCAGGCTGCCGGCCACAAGCCCACCTTGCAGTCATGGCTGAAACGCTTCAGACTCGAGCCAAGCCGCTATCACGGCGCATGGCGCAAAAACATTCAAAATTGCGACATAAATTTTCAATGGTGAGACATGAAAATTTGTGGGTATCGCTGTCGCTGTGCAACAATGGTTTTCCATGGCCACCGCAAAAAAGCTGGCATTTGATCGGCGTGGATGGTAAGTGGTTGTTAAAAAAGAGATTTGCCTCCGGTTGAGAGGTGAACCTGGTGAGAAAGTGTCTATGAAAACAGGTCTGTACCATCCCGAAGAATTCAAGGACAACTGTGGTTTTGGCCTGATCGCCCATATGACGGGCGAACCGAGCCACCACCTTCTGCAAACCGCCATGCAGGCATTGACTTGCATGACCCACCGCGGCGGCATCAACGCCGACGGCAAGACCGGTGACGGTTGCGGCCTGCTCATGCAGAAGCCTGATCAATTCCTGCGTGCCATGGCTCAGGAACACTTCGCCGTCGAGCTGCCCAAGCAGTACGCCGTCGGCATGGTGTTCTTCAACCAGGACCCGGTGAAAGCAGAAGCCGCTCGCGCCAACATGGACCGCGAAATCCTGGCTGCCGGCCTGAACCTGGTTGGCTGGCGCAAAGTGCCGATTGACACCAGCGTGCTCGGTCGCCTGGCCCTGGAGCGCCTGCCGCAGATCGAACAGGTGTTCATTGGCGGTGAAGGCCTGAGCGATCAGGAATTCGCCATCAAGCTGTTCAGTGCCCGTCGCCGCTCGTCCGTGGCCAACGCCCACGACGCCGACCATTACATCTGCAGCTTCTCGCACAAGACCATCATCTACAAAGGCCTGATGATGCCGCGCGATCTCGCGGCGTTCTATCCGGACCTGGATGACGAGCGCCTGCAAACCGCGATCTGCGTGTTCCACCAGCGCTTCTCCACCAACACCCTGCCGAAATGGCCGCTGGCGCAGCCGTTCCGCTTCCTCGCCCACAACGGCGAGATCAACACCATCACCGGCAACCGCAACTGGGCCATGGCCCGTCGCACCAAGTTCGCCAATGACCAGATCCCCGACCTCGAAGAGCTCGGCCCGCTGGTCAACCGCGTCGGGTCCGACTCATCGAGCATGGACAACATGCTGGAGCTGATGGTCACCGGCGGCATCGACCTGTTCCGTGGCGTGCGCATGCTGGTACCGCCAGCCTGGCAGAACGTCGAAACCATGGATGCCGACCTGCGCGCCTTCTACGAATACAACTCCATGCACATGGAGCCCTGGGACGGCCCGGCCGGTATCGTCATGACCGAAGGCCGCCACGCGGTGTGCCTGCTCGACCGTAACGGCCTGCGCCCGGCGCGCTGGGTGACCACCACCAACGGCTATATCACCATCGCCTCGGAAATCGGCGTATGGGGCTACAAGCCTGAAGAAGTTCTTGCCAAAGGCCGTGTCGGCCCGGGCCAGATCCTCGCCGTCGACACCGAAACCGGTCATATCCTCGACACCGATGCCATCGACAACCGCCTGAAGTCGCGCCACCCGTACAAGCGCTGGCTGCGTCAGCACGCCCTGCGTATCCAGGCGACGCTGACCGACGACCAGGGCGCTGCCAGCTACGACAGCGACCAGCTCAAGCAATACATGAAGATGTTCCAGGTCACCTTCGAGGAGCGTGACCAGGTGCTGCGCCCCCTCGGCGAGCAGGGCCAGGAAGCGGTCGGCTCGATGGGTGACGACACGCCGATGGCCGTGCTCTCGCAGCGCGTGCGTTCGCCATACGACTTCTTCCGTCAGCAGTTCGCTCAGGTCACCAACCCGCCGATCGACCCGCTGCGCGAAGCGATCGTCATGTCCCTGGAAATCTGCCTGGGCGCCGAGCGCAACATCTTCCAGGAATCCCCTGAGCACGCCTCGCGGGTGATCCTCAGCTCGCCAGTCATCTCGCCCGCCAAGTGGCGTTCGCTGATGAACCTGGAACGCGAAGGCTTCGACCGCCAGCTGATCGACCTCAACTACGAGGAAAGCATCGGCCTGGAAGCTGCCATTCGCAACATCGCCGACCAGGCCGAAGAAGCGGTACGTGCAGGCAAGACCCAGCTGGTACTCAGCGACCGCTATATCGCGCCGGGCAAGCTGCCGGTACACGCCTCGTTCGCCGTCGGCGCGGTGCACCACCGCCTGACCGAGAAGGGCCTGCGTTGCGACAGCAACATCCTTGTCGAAACCGCCACTGCGCGCGACCCGCACCACTTCGCAGTGCTGCTGGGCTTCGGCGCCTCGGCCGTGTACCCGTACCTGGCCTATGAAGTGCTGGCCGACCTGATCCGCACAGGCGAAGTGCTGGGCGACCTGGACGAAGTCTTCAAGTACTACCGCAAAGGCATCTCCAAAGGCCTGTTGAAGATCCTCTCGAAGATGGGCATCTCCACCGTTGCCTCGTACCGTGGTGCCCAGCTGTTCGAAGCCGTGGGCCTGGCCGAGGAAGTGGTTGGCCTGAGCTTCAAAGGCGTGTCCAGCCGCATCAAGGGCGCACGCTTCGTCGACCTCGAAGGCGACCAGAAGCTGCTCGCCGCCGAGGCCTGGAGCGCGCGCAAGCCGATCCAGCAAGGTGGCCTGCTGAAGTTCGTCCACGGTGGCGAATACCACGCCTACAACCCGGATGTGGTCAACACCCTGCAGGCTGCCGTGCAGCAGGGCGACTACGCCAAGTTCAAGGAATACACCACGCTGGTCGACCAGCGCCCGGTGTCGATGATCCGCGACCTGCTGAAAGTGAAAGTGGCCGACGAGGCGCTGCCGCTGGAGCAGATCGAGCCGCTGGAGGCCATTCTCAAGCGCTTCGACTCCGCCGGTATCTCGCTGGGTGCACTGTCTCCAGAGGCTCACGAAGCCCTGGCCGAGGCGATGAACCGCCTGGGCGCGCGCTCCAACTCCGGTGAGGGTGGTGAAGACCCATCACGCTACGGCACCGTCCGCAGCTCGAAGATCAAGCAGGTGGCCACGGGCCGCTTTGGCGTCACCCCGGAATACCTGGTCAACGCCGAAGTGCTGCAGATCAAGGTGGCCCAGGGCGCCAAGCCCGGCGAAGGTGGCCAGCTGCCAGGCGGCAAGGTCAACGGCCTGATCGCCAAGCTGCGCTATGCGGTGCCAGGCGTGACCCTGATCTCGCCACCGCCGCACCACGACATCTACTCGATCGAAGACCTGGCCCAGCTGATCTACGATCTCAAGCAGGTCAATCCGCAGGCCCTGGTATCGGTCAAGCTGGTGGCAGAAGCCGGCGTAGGCACCATCGCCGCTGGCGTGGCCAAGGCCTATGCCGACCTGATCACCATCTCCGGTTACGACGGTGGCACCGGCGCTTCGCCGCTGACCTCGATCAAGTACGCTGGCGCGCCGTGGGAACTGGGTCTGGCCGAAACCCACCAGACCCTGCGGGGCAACGACCTGCGCGGCAAGGTCCGGGTACAGACCGACGGCGGCCTGAAAACCGGCCTGGACGTGATCAAGGCGGCCATCCTCGGCGCCGAAAGCTTCGGCTTCGGCACCGCGCCGATGATCGCCCTGGGCTGCAAGTACCTGCGCATCTGCCACCTGAACAACTGCGCCACTGGCGTAGCCACGCAGAACGACAAGCTGCGCAAGGACCACTACATCGGCACCGTCGATATGGTGATCAACTTCTTCACCTTCGTCGCTGAAGAAACCCGCGAGTGGCTGGCCAAGCTGGGCGTACGCAGCCTGGGCGAGCTGATCGGCCGTACCGACCTGCTCGACATGCTGCCGGGTGACACCGAGCGCCAGCAGTACCTCGACCTGTCGCCGCTGCTGGGCAGCTCGCACATCCCGGCGGACAAGCCGCAGTTCTGCGAAGTGGACAAGAACCCGCCGTTCGACAAGGGCGAGCTGGCCGAGAAAATGGTCGAAATGGCCCTGCCGGCCATCCGCGACCAGGCCGGTGGCGAGTTCAGCCTCGACATCTGCAACTGCGACCGTTCCATCGGTGCGCGTATCTCTGGCGAAATCGCCAAGCTGTACGGCAACCAGGGCATGGCTGCCAAGCCGGTTACCTTCCGCTTCAAGGGTACCGCTGGCCAAAGCTTCGGCGTGTGGAACGCCGGTGGCCTGAACCTGCACCTGGAAGGCGACGCCAACGACTACGTCGGCAAAGGCATGACCGGTGGCAAGGTCACCATCGTGCCGCCTGCCGGCAGCCCCTTCGAAACCCAGCACAGCGCCATCGTCGGCAACACCTGCCTGTATGGCGCCACCGGCGGCAAGCTGTTCGCCGCCGGCACCGCGGGCGAACGCTTCGCTGTGCGTAACTCCGGCGCCCACGCTGTTGTCGAGGGTACTGGCGATCACTGCTGTGAATACATGACCGGTGGCTTTGTCTGCGTCCTGGGCAAGACCGGTTACAACTTCGGTTCTGGCATGACTGGCGGCTTCGCCTATGTGCTCGACATGGACAACAGCTTCGTCGACAAGCTCAACCACGAACTGGTGGAAATCCAGCGGATCAGTGGTGAAGCGATGGAAGCCTACCGCAGCCACCTGGCGCGGGTCCTTGGCGAATACGTGGAAGAGACCGGCAGCGAGTGGGGGCGTGAGCTCTCGGAGAACCTGGACGACTACGTGCGGCGCTTCTGGCTGGTCAAGCCGAAGGCGGCCAACCTCAAGCAACTGCTGTCCAGCACCCGTGCCAACCCGCAGTAAAAACAGCTGCAAGTGACGGGCCCCGTACGCGGGGGCCGTCGTGCTCAAGTGATCGTCTTGCAGCTTGCAGCCTGAGGCTGGCAACTGCGGTAAAGAGGTTTAGAAAAATGGCTGAACGTCTGAGTAACGACTTCCAGTTCATCGAAGTGGGCCGCAAGGACCCGAAGAAAAAGCTGCTGCGCCAGCGCAAGAAAGAGTTCGTGGAAATCTACGAACCGTTCAAGCCTGCCCAGTCCGTGGAACAGGCGCACCGCTGCCTGGGCTGCGGTAACCCATATTGCGAGTGGAAGTGCCCGGTACACAACTTCATCCCCAACTGGTTGAAGCTGGTCTCCGAAGGCAACATCCTGGCCGCCGCCGAGCTGTCGCACCAGACCAATACCCTGCCGGAAGTGTGCGGCCGCGTGTGCCCGCAGGACCGTCTGTGCGAGGGTGCCTGCACCCTGAACGACGGCTTTGGCGCGGTGACCATCGGCTCGGTGGAGAAGTACATCACCGACACCGCGTTCGCCATGGGCTGGCGCCCGGACATGTCCAAGGTCAAACCGACCGGCAAGCGCGTCGCCATCATTGGCGCAGGCCCGGCGGGCCTGGGCTGCGCCGACGTCCTGGTGCGTGCCGGCGTGACCCCGGTGGTGTTCGACAAGAACCCCGAGATCGGTGGCCTGCTGACCTTCGGCATCCCCGAGTTCAAGCTGGAAAAGACCGTGCTGAGCAACCGCCGCGAAGTCTTCACCGGCATGGGCATCGAGTTCCGCCTGAACACCGAGGTGGGCACCGACATCACCATGGAACAGCTGCTCGCCGAGTACGACGCGGTGTTCATGGGCATGGGCACCTACACCTACATGAAGGGCGGTTTCCCAGGCGAGGACCTGCCGGGCGTGCATGACGCGCTGGACTTCCTGATCGCCAACGTCAATCGCAACCTGGGCTTCGAGAAGTCGCCGGAAGATTTCGTCGACATGCAGGGCAAGAAGGTCGTGGTGCTGGGCGGTGGCGACACCGCGATGGACTGCAACCGCACATCGATCCGCCAGGGCGCCAAGGCCGTGACCTGTGCCTATCGCCGTGACGAAGCGAACATGCCGGGCTCGCGCAAAGAGGTGAAGAACGCCAAGGAAGAAGGCGTGAAGTTCCTCTACAACCGCCAGCCGATCGCCATTGTCGGTGAAGACAAAGTCGAGGGCGTGAAGGTGGTCGAGACCCGTCTCGGCGAGCCGGACGCCCGTGGCCGCCGCAGCCCCGAGCCGATCCCGGGCTCCGAAGAGATCCTGCCGGCCGACGCCGTGGTGATCGCCTTCGGCTTCCGCCCAAGCCCAGCGCCGTGGTTCGAGCAGCATGGTATCCAGATGGACAGCCAGGGCCGCGTGGTGGCACCGGAGCAAGGCAAGTTCAAGCACCAGACCAGCAACCCGAAGATCTTCGCCGGTGGCGACATGGTGCGCGGTTCGGACCTGGTGGTGACTGCCATCTTTGAAGGCCGCACGGCTGCTGAAGGTATTCTGGATTACCTCGAAGTCTGAACCATTGTATTCGCGGGGCAAGCCGGATCGCCCCGCGAAGCTTTTTGTATACAAAATCGCTTGATCTACGGCACCCAATAGACAAAACGCATGGTATCGACCGTGCCTTTTGCGCTGGCGTCTGAGAAAATGCCCGCACTTTTTTGCTGGATGCCGACATGACTGCCCTGAAGAACGATCGTTTCCTGCGTGCATTGCTCAAGCAACCCGTGGACGTCACCCCGGTGTGGATGATGCGCCAAGCTGGCCGCTACCTGCCGGAATACCGTGCCAGCCGCGCCAAGGCCGGCGACTTCATGAGTCTGTGCATGAACCCGCAGTTCGCCTGCGAGGTCACGATGCAGCCGCTGGACCGCTACCCGCTGGACGCGGCGATTCTGTTCTCCGACATCCTCACCATCCCTGACGCCATGGGCCTTGGCCTGTACTTCGAAACCGGCGAAGGCCCGCGTTTCAAGAAAGTCATCAGCACCCTGGCCGACATCGAAGCCCTGCCGATCCCTGATCCGCAAAAAGACCTCGGCTACGTCATGGACGCGGTCAGCACCATCCGCCGCGAACTCAACGGCCGTGTGCCGCTGATCGGCTTCTCCGGTAGCCCGTGGACCCTGGCAACCTACATGGTCGAAGGCGGCTCGTCGAAAGACTTCCGCAAGACCAAGGCGATGGCCTACGACAACCCGCAAGCCCTGCACTTGCTGCTGGACAAGCTGGCCCAGTCGGTCACCAGCTACCTCAACGGCCAGATCCTGGCCGGCGCCCAGGCCGTGCAGATCTTCGACACCTGGGGTGGCAACCTGTCGGCGGCCGCGTACCAGGAGTTCTCCCTGGCCTACATGCGCAAGATCGTCAGCGGCCTGATCCGCGAGCACGAGGGCCGCAAGGTGCCGGTGATCCTGTTCACCAAGAACGGCGGCCTGTGGCTGGAGAGCATCGCCGAGGCCGGTGCCGACGCCCTGGGCCTGGACTGGACCTGCGAAATTGGTGATGCCCGCCGCCGGGTCGGCGACAAGGTGGCACTGCAGGGCAACATGGACCCGACCGTGCTCTACGCCAAGCCCGAGGCCATCCGCCAGGAAGTGGCGCGTATTCTGGCGAGCTACGGCAAAGGCACCGGCCACGTGTTCAACCTCGGCCATGGCATCACCCCGGAAGTCGACCCGGAACATGCCGGCGTGTTCATCAATGCCGTGCACGAGCTGTCGGCGCAGTATCACCAGTGATGTGATGCAGCAAACAGGAAACCGGCCTCAGGGCCGGTTTTTGGTTGGATTAAGTTTGAATTCAGCGATCGTCGTTAATCTGGTCCCATCGAAACCGGAACAGGACCCGATCCTCATGAAAACTCGTTATCTCGCATTGATCCTTGCCCCTTTCATCAGCACCGCTGCCCTGGCTGCTGGCTATACCGGGCCGGGTGCCCAGTCGGTCACCACAGTCGCCGCCGCCAATGATGCAGCCGATGACACCCCGGTGGTACTCCAGGGGTATGTGATCAAGAAGATCAACAACGACGACAAGTACGAATTCAAAGACAACACCGGCACCATTACTGTCGAGATCGACGATGAAGACCTGCCACCGACGCCGTTCAACGACAAGACCAAGGTCAAGCTGACCGGTGAGGTGGAGAAGCACCTGATGAGCCGTGAGGTGGATGTGGATATCGTCGAGATTGTGAACTGATCCCGAGGCCTCTTCGCGGCTGAAGCCGCTCCCACAGGAATTAGCAGCAGTGCAATACCTGTGGGAGCGGCTTCAGCCGCGAAGGCTTCACACCGATTTCGGCGCCAGCTTGCTCAAGTGCAACGCCACCAGCAACGCCACCGCCAGCAGGCTGCCAATGAACAGCCCGATCCCATTCCACCCCCATTCATGCCAGAACACCCCGCCCGCCGTCCCCGCCACACTCGACCCCGCGTAATAGCAGAACAGGTAAAGCGAAGAAGCCTGCCCCTTGGCCTTCAAGGCCCGGCGGCCAATCCAGCTGCTGGCCACCGAATGCGCGCCGAAGAAACCGAAGGTGAACACCAGCATGCCGAGAATCACCAGCACCAGTGGCGCGGCCAGGGTCATCAACAGGCCGGCCGCCATGACCACGATACTGGCCCAGAACACCCGGCGGCGTCCCAGCTTGTCGGCCAGTGCACCGACTTGCGCCGAGCTGTAGATACCCGACAGGTAAACCACCGACAGCAAGCCGACCAGCGCCTGGTTCATGTGGTACGGCTCGGCCAGCAAACGGTAGCCGATGTAATTGAACAGGGTGACGAAGGCGCCCATCAGCAGGAAGGCTTCGAGGAACAACCACGGCAGGCCGGCATCCTTGAAATGCATGACGAAGCCGTCCAGCAGATTGCGCGGGTTCATCGACTGCGTGCGGAAATTGCGCGATTCGGGCAACACCTTCCAGAACACAAGGGCTGCGATCAGCGCCAGGCCGCCGATGGTCAACATCGCCGTGTGCCAGCTGACGAAGTCGATCAGCACCCCTGTAATCAGCCGCCCGCTCATGCCGCCGATGGCGTTGCCGCCAATGTACAAACCCATGGCCAGACCAATGTGCTGCGGGTGGATTTCTTCGCTCAGGTAAGTCATCGCCACCGCCGCCAGGCCGCTCAGCGACAGGCCGACCAACGCCCGGGTGGCGAGCACGCCTTCCCAGGTCGGCATTACTGCGCTGACCATGGTCGACAAGGCGGCGCAGACCAGCGCGAAGACCATCACCGGCTTGCGTCCGATGCGGTCGGAAATCGGCCCGGTGATCAGCAGGCCGAACGCCAGCATGGCAGTCGACACCGACAGCACCAGGCTGCTCTGCGCGGCGTTGATCGAGAACTCCTGCGACAGCAGCGGCATCATGGGTTGCACGCAATACAGCAGGGCGAAGGTGGCGAAGCCGCCGCTGAACAGGGCCAGCACGGTTTTCATGAAGGCCGGCGTGCCTTTTTCGATCCAGATGTCGTTCAGCGGGGCAGGTTCGGGGTCGACGGGGAGGGGCGATACAGCAGTTTTCACGGGTGGGTACCTCTGGCGCAATGAAAAAAGCATATAGCTGGCTAATGATTAGATCCAATATATTGTTCGACCTATTTAAGACGTTCTACGACCTGTTCTGGAGCCTGACATGGAACTGCGCCACCTGCGGTATTTCATCGCCGTTGCCGAAGAGCTGCACTTTGGCCGCGCGGCCCAGCAGCTGGGCATCTCTCAGCCACCCCTGAGCCAGCAGATCCAGGCCTTGGAGCAGGAGCTGGGTGCGCGCCTGTTCGAACGTACCAATCGTCGGGTCGAACTCAGTGAGGCCGGGCGGTTGTTTCTGGAAGAGGCTCGCCAGGTGCTGGCGCAGGTGGAGAAGGCCGCCGACGTGGCGCGCCGTGCGCAATTGGGCGAGCTGGGCGAGATGAAAATCGGTTTTACCTCCTCGGCGCCGTTCACTTCGAAAATCCCCAAGGCGATTCATGCGTTTCGCCAGCGCTTCCCGGCCGTGCACCTGAACCTCAAGGAGATGAGCAGCCGCGATGTCGCCGAGGGCGTGGTCGACGAGTCCATCGAAGTCGGGCTGATGCGGCCGATGCCGCTGCCGGACGGCCTGGTGGCCACCGAACTGTTCCGCGAACCGCTGGTGGCGGTGATCAATGCGTCGCACCCGCTGGCCGAGGGCACCGAGCACGGTGTGCACATGGCCGCGCTGGCCCATGAGCCGTTCGTGTTCTTCCCGCGCAGCTACGGTAGTGGACTGTATGCGCAGTTGCTGGGGCTGGCGCGGCAGGCCGGGTTCAGCCCGCATTTCGCCCAGGAGGCGGGCGAGGCCATGACCATCATCGGGCTGGTGTCGGCGGGGTTGGGGGTTTCGGTGTTGCCGGCCTCGTTCCAACGCATGCGCATCGAGGGCGTGGTCTACCGCACCTTGCTGGATGAAGGCGCCACATCGGCGGTGTGGCTGGTGCAGCGCGAGCGGGGCAGCTCAGCGATGGCCAAGGCCTTCGCCGAGCTGCTGACCGGGTTGATGACGGGCTGAACGGTCAGGCCCAACGACGGAAAATCAGCGAGGTGTTGACCCCGCCGAAGGCGAAGTTGTTGTTCATCACGAACTCATTGCTCATCACCCGGAAGTCACCGGTGAGGTAGTCCAGCTCGCCGCACAGCGGGTCGACCTGGTCGAGATTGAGCGTGGGCACGTAGCGGTCGCTGTTCATCATCTCGATGCTGAACCACGACTCCAGCGCGCCGCAGGCCCCCAGGGTGTGGCCGAGGAAGCTCTTCTGCGAGCTGATCGGCATGCGCTGGCCGAACAGGCTGCTGGTGGCTTGGGTCTCGGCGATGTCGCCCTGTTCGGTAGCGGTGCCGTGGCCGTTGACGTAGCCGATGGCGTCGGCGGCCAGCCCGGCATCGTCCAGTGCCAGCTGCATGGCCCGGCCCATGGTGACCTGCTCTGGCCGGGTGATGTGTTGGCCGTCGGCATTGCTGCCGAAGCCGACCACTTCGGCATGGATCCTCGCGCCGCGGGCCAGGGCGTGCTGCAGTTCTTCGAGTACCAGCATGCCGCCCCCTTCGCCGATCACCAAGCCGTCGCGGGCGACATCGTAGGGCCGTGGGGTCAGGTGCGGGGTGTCGTTCTTCAGGCTCGTGGCGTACAGCGCATCGAACACCATCGCCTCGGTCGGGCACAGCTCTTCAGCGCCGCCGGCGAGCATCAGCGGCAGGCGCCCGTACTTGATCGCCTCGTAGGCATAGCCGACGCCCTGGCTGCCGCTGGTACAGGCGCTGGAGGTGGGGATCAGGCGCCCGGTCAGGCCAAAGAAGATGCTGATGTTGGCGGCGGTGGTGTGCGGCATCATGCGCACATAGGAATTGGCATTCAGGCCGTCTGCCACCGAGTTCATCAGCATGTTGCCGAAGGTCTTGATCTCGTCGGTGCTGCCGGTCGAAGAGCCACAGGCCACGCCCATGCGCCCGTCACGGATGCTCGGGTCGCCGAGCAACCCCGCGTCGGCCAGGGCGCGTTCGGCGGCAGCCACAGCCAGGCGCGAGACCCGGCCCATGCTGCGCAGCTGTTTGCGGGTCCAGTGGGCGGGCACTTCGAAGTCGTCGATGGGGCCGGCCAGGCGGGTATTGAGTTCGGCGAAGCGGTCCCACTCCTGCATGCGGCGGATGCCGCTGCGCTGCGCGGCAAAATGCCCTGCGATCGTTGACCAGTCGTTGCCCAGGGCGGTGATGCCGCCCATGCCGGTGACCACGACGCGGCGCATCAGCACAACCCTCCATTGACCGCCAGCACCTGGCGGGTGATGTACGAAGCCTCCGGCGACATCAGGAAATTCACTGCCCCGGCCACTTCTTCAGGCGTGCCCATGCGCCCGGCGGGGATCATCTTCAACAGCTCGCCGACCGGCACGTGCTCGTCGAGCATGGCGGTGTCGATCAGCCCGGGTGCCACGCAGTTGACCGTGATCTTGCGCTTGCCCAACTCGATCGCCAGCGCCTTGGCCGCGCCGATCAGCCCGGCCTTGGAGGCGCTGTAGTTGACTTGGCCACGGTTGCCGATCAGGCCGGACACCGACGTGATACAGACGATGCGCCCCGGCGCGCGGCGGCGGATCATCGGCATGGTCAGCGGTTGCAGGACATTGAAGAAGCCGTCGAGGTTGGTGCGCAGCACCTGGTCCCAGTCCTCTTCGCTGAGCCCCGGGAACGCGCCGTCACGGGTCAGGCCGGCGTTGCACACCACGCCGTAATAGGCGCCGTGGCTTTCCACATCCTGTTCGAGGATTGCCCTGCACGCCGCGCGGTCGGCGACATCGAACTGCAGGACCCGTGCCTGGCGGCCCAGTTCGCGGACTTGCGCGGCCACGCCATCGGCTTCGGCGCGGCCGCTGCGGCAATGCAGGACCAGGTCGTAACCGGCCCGTGCCAGGCGCAAGGCGATGGCCCGGCCAATGCCTCGGCTGGAGCCTGTGACGAGGATGGTGTCAGTCATGGGAGGGGTCCTCAGGGCCGGCTTCTGCCAGGTAACGGGTAGGTTGTGGCGGGGTAAACACATTCAGCCGAGCGCTGGCATGGATACCGGGGCCGCGCAGGTGGCATTCGAACACGCCCATGCCGTTGTCGTCTTCCAAAGAGCGCGTGGCGTGAACGTGCAGCTCGGCACCCAGCGCAAAGTGCTCGACGTCGCATTGGTATTTGCGTGTCCCGAGCAAAAAGCCCAGCGCGACCGGTTGGCCGTTGCGGCGCGCGCGACAACCGGCGAAGGCCGCCACGCTTTGCGCCATCAGTTCGATGCCGAGCCAAGCCGGCAGGCTGCCGTCGGCACGGTTGAACAGGCCGCCTGGGCGCACCAGGGTGCGGGTGTGGATCTGCTCGTCGTCACAACTGTCGACCTGATCGATCAGGATCATCTCGCCAGCGTGGGGCAACAGTTCGGCCAGTGGCCAGGGGATCATGGGGCATCTCCGAGAATCAGGCTGACATTGTTGCCGCCGAAGGCGAACGAGTTGCTCATCAAGCGGCGGGGCCGATCGGTGCTCAGACGGTGCTGCCCGGTCACCAGATCGAGTGTTGGCAGCAGCGGGTCGGCCTGGCCGTCCCAGACGTGCGGCGGCAGCAAGCCTAGCGGGTTGTGTCCGCTGAGCACCAGCCAGCAGAACGCCGCTTCCAGTGCGCCTGCTGCGCCCAGGGTGTGGCCGCTCATGGGCTTGCTCGACGAGCACGGCACACCGCCAGTGAACAGGTGGTGCACGGCCTGGCTTTCCATGGCGTCATTGTGTGCCGTGGCGGTGCCATGCAGGTTCAGGTAGCCGATGTGCGCCGCTGTGAGGCCGGCATTGTCGAGGGCTTTGGCCATGGCTTGCAAGGCGCCGTTGCCGGTAGGGTCCGGCGCCGAGATGTGGTGGGCATCGCAGCTGGCGCCAGCGCCCAGCAGGGCAATGGATGGGCCTTCGGCACTGGCCTCGCGGGTCATCAGGAACAGCGCAGCCGCCTCACCGATATTGATCCCGGCGCGGTTGGCCGAGAACGGGTTACAGCGTTGATCGCTGACCGCTTCCAACGCGCTGAAACCGTTGAGGGTCAGGCCGCACAGGGTGTCCACGCCACCGCACAGCACCGCATCGCACAGCCCCAGCTGCAACAGCCGGCGCGCGCTCATCAAGGCCCGGCCACTGGAGGTGCAGGCCGTGGAAATGACATAGGCCGGCCCGCTCAGTTGCAGCCAGTCGGCGAGAAACTCGGCGGGTGCGCTCAGCGCCTGTTGGTCGTAGCGATAGTGTGCGGGAAACTGACCCGCCTTTAGAGAGTAGGCGATGTCTGCGCTGGCCTCATCGATGCCTGAGGTGCTGGTGCCGATGACCACAGCGACACGCTGCGGGCCATGGCGCTCGATCGCCGCCCGGATGGCCGGCTCGATCTGCAGGGCAGCGGCGTACAGCAACTGGTTGTTGCGGCTGTGATGCTCGGCCAGAGGCACCGTGGGCAATACGCCGCGCACTGCGCCGACCGGCAGGCAACGTCCGGGCACCCAGTCGGCCGCAGGTTGCATGCCTGAGCAATCGCCGGCCAGCAACCGGGCGGCGACGTCGGCCTGGCCGCGACCGAGGGCGCAGACCAGGCCCAGGGCATTGAGGTAGGCGGTCATGGCGCGTTCTCGCTGGGCATTGGATCGATTCGATAACTCAGGCCCTGGCCGAGTTTCAAGGCGAACGTGCGCGGCCCCTGATAACTGACCTGCCAGCGCTCGCCCAGCCAGCGCTGCCGGCCCTGCTGGCGTGCGTCGGGGTAGAGCTGCGACAACTGCTCAGTGGGCGTCAGGGCGAACAGCACGGCGGCGAACAGCTCACGGGCCGCCGGGTTGGGCGGCAGCAGGCCGTCGGCTTGCCACTGCTGGCCGTCGAGCAACTGGCGCGCCTGGGGCATGCCCAGCAGGTCGAGCAGCGACCAGCGCAGGCGCTGATCTTCGCGCTGTATCACCAGCAACCAGTCCTGGCGCTGGCCGGCCTGCTCACGCAGCACATGCAACTGCTGTGGCAGTTCGAGCGTCGGTTCGCGGGCCGGCAAGGGTGGACGTGCGCTGCAGGCACCGAGCAGCAGGCATAGGGCGAGGGTCGTCAGGTATTTCATGGCTGCTCCTGGGGGGCTGGGCGCGGCGCAGCCCAAGGCGCCAGCAGGAAACTGAAAGCCAGCCCCAGGCTGACCGCCAGGCCGAAGTTGCTGACGGCTGGGGTAGCCGACAGCGCCAGCAGACCGAACGAAAGCCAGGTGGTGACTGCTGCCAGCAAGGTGCCGAGCAGGCTCACTGCGGCGCCTCCAATATGTTCGTGCATGAGGATCGCATAGTCGACACTGATGGCCGTTACCAGCAGCAGGCCGAACAGGCTGAACAGGGTCAGCGGTTGGCCCAGCCAGCCCATGCAGGCCAAGCTGCACAGTGCCGCCAGCAGCGGTAATGCGACGATGCGCAGTGCGCCACGCAGGCCGAACGGCAGCACCAGCAGGACCAGGATCAGCGCGCAGGACAGCAACTTCAGCTCGGCGGCGCTCACCTGAGTGGCGGCGAACAAGTGGTTCAGCTCGCCCAGGCGGTCCACCAGCTGCACGCCGTCGAGGTCTTCGACCTGCAGGCGCAGCAATGCCGCATCGCCCAGGCCCTGCAAGCTGACGATGGCGGCAACGCCCGCACCATCGGCGCCCAGCCATAGCGGTCGCCAGGCTTCGGCCAATGGCCCAGCCAGCAGTTGTTCGATGGTTTGCGTCGGCAATTGCTGCAACCGCTGCAACTCAGCTTGCAGCGCCGCCTGCGGCACGCCCAGGTCGAGCAACGGCTGCCAATGTTCCGGCAACGCCGACAGGGCTTGGCGTGCCTGGGCCTGTTCCGCCGGGCTGGCGGCCACTTGGCCGAGGCTCATGTAACCCTTGAGCTTGCCCAGTTCGATCAGTTCATCGAGCTTGCCCGACAGCCGCTTCAGGCGCTCGAGCAGCTGTTGCTGATCGGCGCCTCGCACCAGGTAGAACTGGCTGGTGGGCTGATAGCCTGTGATGCGTGCGACAGCTTGCGCTTCTTCGAGCAACTGCGGCGGGCTGGCGACCCATTGGCGAATATCGTTGTGGCTGCTCAGGCGCCACAGGCCCGCCGCGCAGAAGACCATCAGCAGCCCCAACAGCACGGCACTCGGCACTTTGCACAGCAGCCGTTCGCGCCAGAGGGTGAGCGTCTCGGCGATCCGCAAGGGCCAGCGTGCAGGCTGCAATTGCATGCCAGCGAGCAGCGCCGGTAGCAGGCACACCGCGCTGAGGTACGCGCCGATCAGGCCGGCCGCCGAGAACGCGGCAATTTGCGTCAGCGCCGGGAAGGGCGTGAAGGCCAGCGCCAGATAGCCGATGCAACTGGTCGCCAGGCTCAGGCTCATGCCGGGTGCGGTCAGGCGTACGGCCGGCCAACTGCGCCAGGGTTTGAGGCTCCAGCTCTTGGACAGGTAGTGCAGCGGGTAGTCCACGGCTACGCCGATCAGGCTTGAACCGAGCACCAGGGTCATCACATGCATCTGGCCGAACAGCGCCACGCATACCACCGAACCGAACAGCATGCCCACCAGCACCGGCACGAAGGCCAGCAGCACCCGCCAGCGGCGGAACGCCAGCAGCAGCAACAGCAGGATGCCCAGTGTGGCGCCGCCGCCTACCCAGGTGATTTCCCGGCTGGCTTGCTGCTGCCCGGCGGCGGCATGCAGCAGGCCGCTGGCCGCCAGCAGGTGGGCGCCGGATTGATCCGCCTGCACACGGCCTTTTGCGAGCAGTTCGGCGACCTGCAATGGCAGGTTCAGATCGAAAGCATTGCCCAGCGTGCGGGCGCGCAGCAGCACCCAGTGTTGGCCGTCCGCTTCAGCAATCAGCGCGCCACTGGCGGTGTCCAGCTGCACATTGGCGGGCTTCGGCTGGCTGTTCTGAATGCGCCCGGTCAGGCCCAGCCAGTCGTCCTGGCTAGGGACCAGGCTGAAGCTTGCGAAGGGATCGAACAGGCTTTGCACGCGCTGCTCGATAAAAGCATCGGGCTGCTCGACCAGTTGCCGGCGATCGCTGGCCGCCAGCAGCGCCAGGCGCCCGTGCAGCAGTTGTTCGCGCACGGCCTGCAGGTCGGTCTGCAGGCTCCACTGCACCGTTTCGAACAGGCCGCTGGCCTGCCATTTCTCAGCCAGTGATTGCGCCAGAGTCAACGCTTGCTGGCGGTCCTTGTGGCCTACCAGCACCAGCAGTTCGCGGTTGAGCGGTTCCTGCATGCGCTGTTCGGCGCGCTTGAGCAGCGGGTCCTCGGTGGCACCGGGGACGAGCGTCATCAGGTCTGCCGACAACGGCGCTGCGCGGTGCCACTGCCAGCCAGCGAGCGCCAGAATGACCAGCAGCAGCCCCAGGAACAGGCGCGGCAGCAGACGTTCAGTTGGCAAAGTCATTGCGCTGCGCATCGCTCAATACCGCTGCGCCGTGGCTTTCGGGCATGCGCAGCACGGTGCTGTCGCCCTGGGTTTCGCTCAGTTCGATGCGTTCGACGAACTGCCCGCCATTGATGTCAATGCGCGTGAAGATCTGCTTGAGCAGCAGCGAACGCGGTGTCAGGCGCAACTGCCATTGCTGCGCGGTACCCGACAGGGCCAGTTCGAAGTCCCGTTGAAGGCCACTGCTGTCGCCTTGCAGCACGGCGAAGAACAAGCGGTTCTGCTCGGCCCCCGCGCTGCGGCTGGGCAGGGTTTGCCAGCCGCTCGGGTCGCGGCGGTCGATGCCAGTGGCCGTGATGCGGTAATCCTGGCGCAGTGGCGTTTGCAGTTGCCACAGCAGGCCGTGATCGCGGGCGAGGACGAAGCGGCCTTTGCTGATCAGCGGCTGGGGCAGGGCGCGCAGGTGTTTTTCCTGCACGAACGGGCCGCTGACAACGGCCGGTTCGCTCAGTTGTTTTTGCAGGCCGTCGAGGCCGAAGGCCAAGGCCAATGGGCTGATGATCAGCAGGCCAAGCAGCACCACAAGGCGCTTCATGCCAGCACCTGCTGCACCGCATCGAGCATTACCTGCGGCGAGGCCAGTTGCATCTCGCCGCTTTCGATGTGCACGGCCACTTGCACGGTGCTGGCGCGGGTCAGGCGCTCGCCAGTGCCGGCGTCACTGATCAGGTAGTGGATCTTCAGGCGGTTCTCCCATTCCACCAGGCTGGCGCGCACGGTCAGGCGCTGGCCGAAGGTGGCGCCGCGAATATAGCGCAACTGCAGGTCGATCACCGGCCACGCATAACCGCTGGCCTGCATCTGCAGGTAGTTGTGCGCCAGGCGGTCGAGCAAGGCGCAGCGGGCCACTTCGAGGTATTTGACGTAATGCCCGTGCCAGACAACGTGCATGCTGTCGACATCGAAAAAAGGCACGACGATTTCGCTGTCGACATGGAACACACCGGGGTTACGCATGCAGCCTCCAGTGGCGTTCGCCGATGCGCTTGAGGCACAGGCGCAGGTCGCTTTCCAGGGCACGGTCTTCGACGACCGGGGCAAAGTCTGCGAGCAACGCTTCGTGCATGCTTGCCAGCGCCGGGGGCAGGATGTTTGCCGGGTTTTGTCGGGTGCGCAACCAGACGCCCTGGTTGGCCGCCAGCAGGGCGGCGGCGGCGACCTGTTCGGTCAGTTCCAGCACGCGCAGGGCGTCGCGTGCGGCGATGGTGCCCATGCTCACCTTGTCCTGGTTGTGGCATTCGGTGGAGCGCGAGAACACGCTGGCCGGCATGGTCTGCTTGAGGGCTTCGGCAGTCCAGGCGCTGGCGCCGATCTGTACGGCCTTGAAGCCGTGATTGAGCATCGCCCGGTCAGCGTCGGCCCCTGACAGGTTGCTCGGCAGGCCGTGGTTGTAGCGGGTGTCGACCAGCAGCGCGAGTTGCCGGTCGAGCAGGTCGGCGACGTTGGCTACCAAGGTCTTCAGGCTGTCCATGGCGAAGGCGATGTGGCCGCCGTAGAAGTGCCCGCCATGCAGCACTCGCTCGGCGTCGCCGTCGATGATCGGGTTGTCGTTGGCACTGTTCAGTTCGGTCTCGATGAAGCCACGCAGCCAGCCCAGGCTATCGGCCAGCACGCCCAGCACATGCGGGGCACAGCGCAGCGAGTAGCGGTCCTGCAGGCGGTGCAGCGGCGGCAGCGGGGCGTCGATGGCGAGGTCCCGGCGTAACCAGGCGGCGACCAGGGTCTGGCCGGGGTGCGGTTTGGCGGCGAACAGGCGTTCGTCGAAGTGCTCGGGGTTGCCCTGCAGGCCGATGACGTTGAGTGCGGTGATGCGCGTGGCCAGCTGCAGCAGATAGTCGGCGCGGGCGAAGGCCAGGCAGGCCAGGCCGGTCATCACCGCAGTGCCGTTCATCAGCGCCAGGGCTTCCTTGGGCCGCAGCACCAAAGGTTGCCAGCCCAGTTCGCGGTGCACCTCGGCACTGCTGCGGCGCTGGCCCTGGTAGATCAGCTCGCGCTCGCCCGACAGGGTCGCGGCCACATAGGACAGTGGCGTCAGGTCGCCGCTGGCACCCACCGAGCCCTCTTCGGGGATCAGCGGCAGGATGTCGTGGGCGAGAAAGTCGCGCAGCCGCTCCAGCAGTTCCAGGCGCACACCCGATACGCCGTGGCTCAGCGAGCGCAGGCGGGCGGCGAGTACGGCGCGGGTGGCGGCGGCATCGAGCAGCTTGCCCAGGCCGCAGCCATGGAAGGTGTACAGGTGGCGGGGCAGGGCTTCGACATGCTCCAGCGGCACGGCCACCACGCAGGAGTCGCCGTAGCCGGTGGTCACGCCGTAGATCACCCCTTCCTTGTCGAGCAAGGTGTCGAGAAAGCGCGCGCCACGGGCAATGCGCTCGCGGTAGGCGGCGTCATCCTGCAGGCGCACCGTTGCCCGGCGCTCGGCCAGGGCCAGGACATCTTCGATTGCCAGCGGCGACTCGCCGAACGTTACAGGCTCATGCGGATGCATCGTCATCGGTCTTCCAGAAGGGGTAGAAATTGAACCACTGCAAGGGCGCCTGGGTACAGTAATGACCCAGGCGTTCGGCATAGCGTGTGGTCCACTCGGCGATCAGCTGATCGCGCTGGCCGCGGCGCCACTGCAGGCGTTCGGCAAAGGGTTCGAGGGTGATGCGATAGCGGCCCTGGTGCTTGAGACAGAACAGCAGGTTGATCGGGCATTCGAGCATGCCGGCCAGCAACCACGGGCCTTGCGGGAAGGCCGCCCGGTGGCCGAGGAAGTCCACCTCGACGGTGCGGGCGCCATGCAGCGGCACGCGGTCGCCGGCGATGGCCAGCCACTCGCCATGCTCCAGGCGCTCGGCCAGTTGCAGCATGATCGCCGGGTCCAGCTCGCTGACCTGGATCAGCCGCACATTGTTCGCCCCGGCTTCACCGAGCAGGCGGTTGAAGCGTTCGGCGTGGCGGGTATGCACCAGCACGTTCATCGGCACTTGCTCGCCAAGTTCGGCCAGGGCGCGGCAGACCTCCAGGTTACCCAGGTGCGCGCCCACCAGCATCTGCCCACGCTCGCCACGCAACTGCCGGCGCAGCTGGCCGGGGTCGTCGATGTCGATGTCGGCCAGGCTAAGCTTGCCATGCCATACGTCGAGCTTGTCCAGCAGGGCATCGGCGAAGGCCATGAACTGGCGGAACACCTGCCAATGGCTGGGGCGCGCAGTCTGCCCGCCGCTCCACTGCTGCAGGCGTTGCTGGTATTGCCAGGCGCTGCGCCGGGCGCGGCGGCCGAACAGGAAGAAATAGCCGACGATCAGGTGGATCAGCGGGCTCAGCGCGCGGCGGCCGAGCAGGCGCAGCAGGGCGGCGGTCAGTTTCATCAGCCAGAAACTGCCACGCTCCTGCTGCTCGGCCCAATGCTGCTGGTTCATCGGCGCCACCTGCGCCAGAGGATCAGCGGGGCGCGCACGAGCATGCCGAAAAACAGTTTGGCGTGCATTTTCGAGATCAGCGCGTTGTCATGCACCAGGCGGAAATGCGAACGGCCGTCCTGCGGGTAATGCACGCGGGTCGGCAGCCAGCACATGGGCTGGTTGCGCCAGGCCAGGCGGACCAGGATCTCGGGGTCGAAATCCATCCGTCGGCCCAGTGCCACGCTGTCGATAAGTGCCAGGGTGGCAGGCAACGGGTAAACCCGGAAACCGCACATCGAATCGGGGATCTGCAGCGACAGGCTGTTGATCCACACCCATACGTGGGTGAGGTAGCGGGCATACAGGCGCCCCTTGGGCACGCTGGCGTCGTACTGTGGATAACCGCACACCAGGGCCTGTGGACAAGCCTGCGAACGGGCCAGGAAATGGCTGATGTCGGCCAGGTCGTGCTGGCCATCGGCGTCCACCTGCAGGGCATGGCTGAAACCCAGCCGCGCCGCTTCGCGCAGCCCGGCCATGACCGCGCCGCCCTTGCCCTGGTTGACCGCCAGTGTGACCAGGAAAACCCGCGGCTGTTCGGCCAGTTGCCGCAACACCTGGGCGCAGGGCGCATGGCTGGCGTCGTCGACCAGCACGCAGGGCAGGCCGGCGCGCAGCAGCTCGGCGACCACGGCTGGCACAGCGTCTTCGTGGTCGTACACCGGGATCACCGCACAGGGCTTATGCATGATCGGCCTCCAGCAGAATTCGGCCGCTGGCGCAGACCTGCTCGGCGCAGTGGTAACTGAAATAGAGCTTGCCGCGTTCGGCATCGAAGCGCAGGTTCAGCGTCAGTTCATCACCTGGGCGCACCACGTGCTGAAACTTGATCACTTCCATGCCGGCGAACCGCTGTCCGGGCGTGAGCCGTTCACTGGCCAAGGCAATCGCCCAGTCGACTTGCACCACGCCAGGCAGCACTGGGGTTTGCGGGAAATGGCCGGGGAAGCAGGCCAGATCCGGCGGCACGGCCAAGTGCAGCTGCAGTTCATCGCCTTGCACCGCTTGCCCCAGTACCTCCGGGGCCATGCAGCGGGCGGCCAGCAACAGCGCTTGCACGTCAGCCTGGGGCAGTTTGCCCTGGGCGTTGTGCGGCAGCTCGCGTAGCAGGCGCCAGCGCCGAGGCAGGGCCGTGGCCTCGCAGTGGCCCGCCAGGTGTTCGCGCAAGCTGCCGATCAAGGCGCGCCGCCCTTGATTGCGCAAAGCGTGCAGGCCGGCGGGCGATAGCACCAGCAGGGCGCCGAGGTAGGCGCGGCCTTGCTCGATCACACCTAAACGCGCATCAGCAACCCAGGCGTGGTCGCACAGCACCTGTTCAAGCAGCGGCAGGGCAATGCGTTTTTCTTCCAGCTTGACGATGCGGTCAAGGCGGCCAAGCAATGTGAAGCGTCCGTCGCTGGCGATGTCGGCGGCATCTGCGCTGCATTCGATATGGCCTGCTGGCAAGTACGGCGAGGCGATGCACAAGGCGCCGTGCGCATCCAGGCTCAGTTGCACATCGGCAAACGGCTGCCACAGGGCGGCGCCCTGGCGCCAGGCGATGCCGCCGGTTTCCGAACTGCCGAAGATCTCCGTGGGCCATTGGCCGAGGCGCTGGTGCAGCCTTTGCGCGGCTTCGGCCGGCAGTTCGCCGCCTGAGGAGAAGACCTTGCGCACGCGGCTCAGGGCCGGCCAGTCGAGGTTATCGCCCATGCGCTTGAGCAGGGCTGGGCTGGCCACCCAGGCGAAGGCCGGGTGGGCGCTGCTGGCGCGCTGCAGGTCTTCGGGGAAGGGCAGCTGGCGCCGCTCGAAACCGCGCCCTGCGCACAGCGGCCAGAGCACGCGAAACAGCAGGCCATAGATATGCTGGGTGGCGACACTGCCGATGATCCAGGCCTGGCCCAACGCATCGCCCCACAAGCGTTCCAGGGCCAGCACCTCGTTGGCCAGCTGGCGCAGTTGCTTGTCGATACGCTTGGGCTCGCCGCTGGAGCCTGAGGTACACAGGCTGATCCGGCATCGCTGCAGATCCAGGTCGGCGGGCGCCAGCGGCGCGGCTTGAAGGTCGGCAAGGGTGGCGTCACCAGGCTGGTCACTGAGCCACAGGTCGACCTGAGCGCTCCACCGCACGCGGGTGCCTGGCTGCAGGTCTGCCGGCAGCAGCACCTCGACGCCCGCGCGCCAGGCGCCGAGCAGGGCGATGGCCAGCTGCGCGGCATCTTCCAGGTGGACGGCCAGGCGCTGCACGCCACGCTGTTGCAGGCCACCGGCCAGGCGCAGCGCCTGGTCGCACAACTCGGCATGGGTCAGTGCCGGTGCCTGGGTGACCGGGCGCGGCGCGGCGGTGGGCTGCAGCAGGTGTTCGAGGTTGATCCAGTTCATGAGCCCGCTCGTACACGTTGTCTGATCCGCCACTCGACGGCGAACAGCAGGCCCATTGCGGCATAGGCGATCAGGCCGTTGTACAGGGTCCACCAGCTCAGTGGTGCCCACAGGGTAAGGCCGGCAGCGATCAGGCCATTGACCAGGAAAAAACTGCACCACACCTGAGTTACACGGCGCGTGTAGCGCACCGCCCGGGGCGGCAGCTGCGGTTCACGCAGGCGCGCCAGGCGTTCGGCCATCGGCATGCCGCGCAGCAGGCTGGCGCCGAACAGGGCCAGCAGGAAGCTGTTGATCAGCACCGGGTACCAGCGCAGCAGCTGCGCGCTGTCGGACAGCCCCAGCAGCACGCAGAATGCCAGCGCCGCGACGGCCATCCACAGGTTGCCCGGCCGCCGTGTGCCCAGTGCACGGGCCAGCCACAGCGCGCCGAGCAGTAGACCGAACTGCCAGGGGGCGAAGTGGGCCATGCCAAAGTAGACGGCAAACGGGTACAGCACACCTGCCAGCAGCAGGCCGAGGCCGAGCAGGCGCTTCATGCCGCCGGGTTGACCAGGCGGAACACGGCTTCGACCACATCATTGACGGTACGCACCGACTTGAAGTCATCAGCGGCGATCTTCTTGCCGGTCTGGCGCTTGATGTGGTCGAGCAGGTCGATGGCGTCGATGCTGTCGATTTCCAGGTCCTGGTACAGGTTGGATTGCAGGCTGATGGCCTTGGGGTCGAGTTCGAACAGTTCGACCAGGGCGTCGCTGAGGATGTCGTAGATGTCTTCGCGGGTTTGCATGGTGCGGTCTCAGGCGGCCTGACGGGCAGTGACGAACGCGGCCAGAGCGGCGACGTTGCTGAAGTGGTTGCGGGTGTCCTTGGCCTCGGCATCGATCTTGATGCCGTAGCGTTTCTGCAGGGCCAGGCCCAGCTCCAGGGCGTCGACCGAGTCCAGGCCCAGGCCTTCGCCGAACAGCGGTTGCTGGTCGTCGATGTCCTGCACGCTGATATCTTCGAGGCCCAGGGCGTCGATGATCAATTGCTTGAGGTCACGGTTGAGGTCTTGTTGTGGCACGCTCATCGGTGGCGAGCTCCTTGATGTAGTACTGGTGCAGGTAGTCGTTGAGTTTGCGCGACGCCTGCGGCGCAGGCCCCTGCGCGGCGAACGCCTGGGGGTCGATATCGGCGCCGACGTGAAGTGTGAAGTGCACGCGGCGGCTTGGTATGCGGTACCAGGGCTCGTTTTTGGTCAGGGTGGTGGGGCTGACCTTGATGGTCACCGGCGTGATGATTTTCGCACCGCGCAAGGCAATTGCCGCGGCGCCGCGATGAAAGGCCGGCATCTGGCCGGGCGGCGTGCGCGTGCCCTCGGGGAAAATGATCAGCGGCTGGCCCTGGTTTAGTGACGCCACGGCATTGTCGAGCATATCCACGCTGCCGTCATTGCCGATGTACTGGGCTTCTGTGATCGGGCCACGGGTAAACGGGTTGGCGAACAGGCTGTGCTTGACCACGCAGTTGGCCTGACGCACCAGGCCGATCAGGAACACCACATCGATCAGCGAGGGGTGGTTGGCGATGATCAACTGGCCTGGTCGGCCCAGACGTTCTGCGCCGTCGATTCGATAAGTCAGCACACCCAGTCCGCGCATCAGGCGAATGAAGCGCCAGAACAACCAGCTGATGGTATGGCGGGCACGTTGGCGATGGCGCACCGCGCCACCAGGCAAGCAGGCCAGCAGCGGAAACACCAGCAGCCCGAGGCCCAGGCTGCCCAGGCCGAACACGAAAAAGCTCGCGGCGGTGGCCAGCAGGCGCCAGTAGTAGGCATCGCGAAACCTACTCACGGCTGTCGTTGCCAGTTCCATGCGCGGCGCATCCACGAATGAGTGAAGAAATCCTGGCCCGTGAGCATGGCGTGCAACCAGCTCAGGGCATGGGGCAGTTCGGTCGCTTGAGCCGACGAGGAGGGCTGCGCGGCCAGCCGCCATTGCTCGCCTGGGGTCAGCAGCAGGCCAACCGCATAGCCAAACGGCACATCGTCGATCCATGGGCGGTAGGCCTCGGCCGGCAGCTCTTCGGTGACGATCAGCAGCACCGCAGGCGCGCCTTCGGCCAGCAGCGCGGCAGCTTCCAGCACACCGTGCTCGAAGCCATCGCCGGCCGCGGCCAGGGCGGTCATTTCGCTGGTTTCGCCGCGTAGTATCGACCACAGGCCGATCACTGCGTTGTGTACCGAGAGGCTGAACTGGGTCGGCGACAGGGGTTGCTTCTCGGCCAGTTCGCAGAGCATGGCGAAGGTTCTGGGTGTTTCACCATGGCGCGAGACGAACACCAGCGGCAAAGCCTCGCGCCCCTCGGCCAACGGCCAGCCCACGGCGAATGCCATGCGCGCCAGGTGGCTGAGGCGACGACGCTGCAGGGCGGGCAGGAACGACACGTCCGGGGACGGCCCGTCGACTGCAGGGCACAGGCTGCCCTGCGCCCAGGCCTGCCACTCGGCAGGCGTCTGTAGGCCCGGGGCCCAGGCGCGCCATTGGCTGATATCGAAGGTGATCACGATGTTTTCTGACTTCCCGCCCTATGGGGTTTCCTGCGCAGGGAGTAACTCGAAACCGGGTTGGCGCATGTGCCGAATGGCGCGCAATTATCCCGGTGCCGGGGGTGTGTAGCAAACACAGGTTACATGATTGCCATCAGACAATTGCCATGCGTGATTACGTCAATGCCTGTAGAGGCTGTAAGTGATTTCCGATGGGCGGTGCAAAGCGGCTGCTGGTCGCCGTTTGCGCCCGTTACGCCAAGAGGTGCTGGCCAATGCCGCAGCGTCGCCACATACTCGGGCATTCGTTGATACACGGAGGTCTCTCATGCGGCGCGTGGTGTTCAATCAGAAAGGCGGTGTAGGCAAGTCGAGCATCGCTTGCAACCTGGCGGCGGTGAGCGCCAGCGAAGGCTATCGGACCCTGTTGATCGACCTGGATGCCCAGGCCAACTCGACCCAGTACCTGACCGGCCTGACCGGCGAAGACATCCCCATGGGCATTGCCGATTTCTTCAAGCAGAGCCTGTCCAGCGGGCCGTTCAGCAAGAAGAACAAGGTCGATATCTACGAAACCCCGTTCGACAACCTACACGTGGTGACCGCCACGTCGGAGCTGGCCGACCTGCAGCCCAAGCTTGAGGCCAAGCACAAGATCAACAAGCTGCGTAAATTGCTCGATGAGTTGGACGAGGATTACGAGCGGATTTACATCGATACGCCGCCCGCGCTCAATTTTTACGCGGTTTCTGCGTTGATCGCGGCTGATCGGGTGTTGATCCCCTTCGATTGCGACAGTTTCTCGCGCCAGGCGCTCTATGGGCTGCTGGCCGAAATTGAAGAATTGAAGGATGACCACAACGAGGACCTGATGGTCGAAGGCATCGTGGTCAACCAGTTTCAGTCACGTGCCAGCCTGCCGCAGCAGATGCTCGATGAGTTGCTTGCTGAGGGGTTGCCGGTGCTGCCGGTGTACCTGAACAGCTCGGTGAAGATGCGTGAGTCGCACCATGCCAGCCTGCCGCTGATTCATCTGGAGCCGCGGCACAAGCTGACGCAGCAGTTTGTGGAGTTGCATTCGTTGCTTGAGGAGAATGCGTGATTGAGGGGGTTCGTCAGGGCATCTTCTGCGCCTATTAGACCGAGCGCCGCGCGGGCGGCGCTCGATCTGAAGAGCAGCACATTCCTCAAGGCATGCGCCCGGTGTTCACCGCTCTAGGTGTTCAATCAGGAAGAGCAGCTGATCTCCAGATGTTTGCCCCACTCCGGTGGCCGCTCGGCGTAAGCCTGCATGCCGGGTTGTTCTTCGAACGGCTTGCTCAGTACTTGATGCAACCGCCGCACCTCACTGTAATCTCCGCCTTCCGCCGCTTCGATGGCTTTCTGCGCCAGATAGTTGCGCAGCACATACAGCGGATTGACCGCATGCATCCGCTCTCGGCGGCCTTCTGCATTACCCGTTTCACGCTCACAGCGGGCCAGGTAGTCGGCGCCCCAGGCATCGAAGCCGGCCAGGTCGATGAAATCATCGCGCACAACCTTCAGCGACTCGGCCACCGGTTGCTCGCCCAGCCTGCGGAAGAACAGGGTGTAATCCACACCGCCGCTCTGCATGCGCTGCAGCAGGCGCTCGACCATCGCCATGTCGTCGTCTTCAGCCGTGGTAAGCCCCAGCCGTCGACGCATCAGGTCCAGGTAATGCGCCTGATACAGCGGCAGGAACAACCCCAGGGCTTCTTTCAGCGGCTCGACCTCGATCACCGTGGTCAGGGCCTGGGCCAGTGCGCTGAGGTTCCAGTGGGCGATCGGCACTTGGTTGGCGTAGCTGTAGCGGCCACGATCATCGGAATGGTTGCAGATGAAGTTGGCGTCGAAATCGTCGAGGAAGGCGAAGGGGCCGAAATCGAAGGTGATGCCCAGGATCGACATGTTGTCGGTGTTCATCACCCCGTGGCAGAAGCCGTAGGCCTGCCAGCGTGCGATCAGTTCGGCGTTGCGCTCGACGATGGTGCGGAACATGGCCAGGTACGGCTGCTCGGCGTCGCGGCATTCGGGGTAGTGCTGCTCCAGCACATGATCGATCAACACCCGTTGCTGTTCAGGCTGCTTGGTGTAATAGAAGTACTCGAAGTGGCCGAAGCGAATGTGGCTCTGTGCCAGGCGGGTGAGCATGGCAGCACTTTCGCGGGTTTCACGCCATACCGGGGTGCTGGAGCCGATCACGCACAGCGCGCGGCTGCTGGGGATGCCCAGGGCATGCAGGGCTTCGGAGGCGAGAAATTCGCGAATCGACGAACGCAGTACTGCGCGGCCATCGCCCATGCGCGAATAAGGCGTCTGGCCTGCGCCTTTGAGGTGCAGGTCCCAGTGCTCGCCCGCTTCGTTGAGCACTTCGGCCAGCAGCAGCCCGCGGCCATCGCCCAGGCGCGGGTTGTACGAGCCGAACTGATGGCCGGAATACACCATCGCCCGCGGATCGGCTTCTTCCCAGAGCTTGTGGCCGCTGAACAGCTCGGCGAACACCGGCAATTCGGCCTGCGCCGGGTCGAGGTCGAGCAAGGCCATGGCCGACTCGCTGGTTACCACCAGGCGCGGTTCTGCGATGGGCTCGGGCAGGACCTGGGTGGAGAACGCGTCGCCCAGGCGGGCGAAGCGGTTGTCGAAGGTGAGTTGGTCGAGGGCTTTCACGGGCTGCTCCTGGGGTTCAGCACAGAATAAAGCATTCGAACCGCATCAGGCCGGCGCAGTGCCATCCGGTTTGGGTTGCTCCACGGGAATCAGCTGCTGCTTGCCGCCTTTGGTGTCCATCAGGAACACCTCGACCTGGCGGACCGAAATCTTGATGTTGTGCGCCTTGAACTCACGGTTGATGTAGCGGTTGATCTCGTCCAGGGTCGGGTTGCGGTCGCCGAGGTCGCGTACGTGCATGCGCAGCTCGTGGTCCAGCGAGCTTTCGCCGAAGTTGAGGAAGTACACCAGCGGCTCCGGGTCCTTGAGCACCCGTGGGTTCTCGTGGGCGCCCTTGAGCAGCAGGTCGCGCACCAGGTCCAGGTCGGAGCCGTAGTCGATGCCCAGCTTCAGCGTGACCCGGGTGACCGTGTCGGTCAGCGACCAGTTGATCAGCTGGCCGGTGATGAAGGTCTTGTTGGGGACGATGATGTCCTTGCGATCGAAGTCGGTGATGGTGGTGGCGCGGATGCGGATCTTGCTCACCGTGCCGGACAGGTTGCCGATGGTGATGGTGTCGCCGATGCGCACCGGGCGCTCGAACAAAATCATGATGCCGGAGATGAAGTTGGCGAAGATCTCCTGCATGCCGAAGCCCAGGCCCACCGACAGCGCGGCCACCAGCCACTGCAGCTTGTCCCAGCTGACGCCCAGGGTCGACAGGGTGCTGACGATGCCGATGCCGACGATGGTGTACGACAGCAGCGTGGTGGTGGCATAGGCGCTGCCCTGGGCCAGGTTCAACCGCGACAGCACCAGTACTTCCAGCAAACCCGGCAAGTTGCCGGCCAGGGCGAAGGTGATGCCGACGATCACCAGCGCGCCGAGCAGGTCGCCGAGGCTGATCGGCACCATGCTGGCGGCGGCGCCGGTGCCGCTGGTGTATTCGTACAGGGTGAAGTTGTTGAGGTAGGCGAATACCGAGATCAGGTCTGCCCACACCCAGTACAGGCCTGCGATGAAGCCGCCGAGCAGGGCCAGGCGGATCAGGCGTAGCGACTGCTGGTTGACCTGTTCGATGTCCAGGGTCGGCTCTTCGGTGATGACTTCGCCATCCAGCCCTTCCTTGGCCGCCGCCCGTTTGCTCAGGGCGCGCTGGTAAGCCAGGCGCCGCGCGGCCACCGACAGGCCACGGACGAACGCGGCCTCGATCACCAGCCAGAACATCAGCAGGTACAGGGTGTAGATGAGCCGGTCGGTGAGCTTGAGCGCGGTGTAGTAGTAGCCGAAGCACACGGCGACGAACAAGGCGATCGGCAAGGCGGTGAAGGCCACCCCGACCGCTCGGCGGAACAGCGAAGTATCGCGGTGCGCCGGGCTGCTCGCCAGCAGGCGGCTGAGCAGCCAGGCCATCAGCGCATAGCAGGTGAGCACCACGCCGATGCCCAGCACGTCGTCGGCCAGCGCCGAAGGCTGGTGCTCCGCGACCGCCACCACGCCGACCAACGCCAGCACCACGGTGCCCAGCCGGCGCACCCAGCCGCGCAGGAACTCGACCTGCGGTTTGTGCCAGCGGAAGTGGATTTCCGCCACGCCGCCGGGGGCGAGGATGCGGTAGGCGGTGTAGAACACCAGCCAGGCCTGGGCCAGCTGCCACAGCGCGGCGCCCAGGTTGGCATTCTGCCCGCGGGCGTCGATCTGCAGGGCGTAGCTGCACAGGGCCAGGCCCAGGCTCACCGGCATCGCCAGGAGGATGTTGATCAGGATCGCCTGGGGTGTGTGCCACTGGCTGTCACGGCGGAAATGGCCGATGTCCTGGTGCACCTTGCTCAGCCGCTGGTACAGGTATTTGCGCCGCCACAGCAGCGCGCCGATCACCAGCAGCAACGGCAGGAACAGCAGCGGGCGCTGGCTCAGGCCGTCGGCCAGTTCCTTGATGCCGGAACCCCAGGGCAGGTCGGCGACCTGCTTGGCGAAGCGCTCGGGTACATATTTCAACCAGTCCCAGTCCAGCGGCTTGTTGCTGGGGATCCAGAACATCTGCTCGTCGAGGGTGGTGCGCAGGCCCTGGGCGGTGCCGAGCAGCTGCTTCTGGTTGAGCTGCAGGGTGATCGATTCGTTGAGCAGTGCCGACAGTTCGCGGTTCAGGCGTTCGAGCAGGTCGCTGCGGGTTATGGCCACTTCCAGCAGGGCTTTGCGCAGCGCCGGAGTGACGTCTTCCTGCGGCTGGTTGGCCAGCAGCTTGTCGACGTAGGTCACGGGGCTGCTCATCTGCTCGCGCTGCTGGTTGATCTCGAACTGGTACAGGCGGATGTCGGCGATCTGGTCGGCCAGGTCGCGGTCGAGCTTCAGGTGTGGCAGCGCCTGCTTCTGCTTGTAGAGGATCTTGGACAGCAGCAGGCTGCCCTTGAGCACGCTGATCTGCTCATCCAGCGCCTGGTCGGCCTGGGTCAGGCTGTCGAGCTGCTGCTTGGTGCGCAGGTTCTGTTGGGTCAGTTCGTTGAGGCGGTCGGTGCTTTTTAGCAGGTAGTCGGAGAGCTTGAGGTTGGCTGCGCTTTCGCTGGCCAGCAGGCTGCTGCCACCGGCTTTCTGCGCTTCGATCGACTGCTGGGTAACGGTTTGCTGGGACTGGGCCAGGCGCTTTTCGTTGATCAGCGTCTGCAGGTCCTGGATTTCCTGCTCCAGGCGCGCGGCGCGCTCGATCAGCAGGTCATGGCGGGCATTGCCCAGGTCCTGCAGCAGGCCGTTGCCGGCCAGTTCCTGGCGGCGCAGCAGGGTCACGGCGTTGAGCGAGGCCAGCTCGGCAGCGAGCTGGTTGCGCTGGTCGGCGTTGATCGACTTGCCGCCGTCCTTGCCGCTCTTGAGGATGTTGTTGATCTGCTGGGTGCGGGTCTGGTTGTTGCTGATCTCGGCCTGGGCGCGCTCGGGGCGGGTCTGCGAGTTGATGATCAGGCTGTTGGCATCCGACAGGGCTTTTTGGAGCTCGCCTTGCTGGGTGTTGCGCTCGCTGAGCATCTGTTCCAGCTGCGGCACGTTGAGTGTGGCGTAGCGCTGGGCCACCGGTTGCGGCTTGCTGTCCTTGAGCTTGGCCAGTTCTTTCTGGCTGTCGCTGGTCTCTTTCGGCGCGCTGGCCAGCTGCTGCTTGAGCGCGGCCAGTTTCTTCTCGCTGTCTTCCTTGCTGGCGAGCAGGCTCAAGGTCTGTTCGAGCACCTGCTGCAGGGCCTTCTGGTCGGCTTCGGGCAGCTTGCGTTCGGCGATCTTGTCGAGGCTGTGCTGGATGCTGGCAGCGGTTGGAGCTTCGGCCGCGGCAGCCGCGAACGAAAGGGACAGGCACAGCCCGAACAGGGCTGTGCGAAGGTACACGCGCAGGGACATAGGCAGACTACTGTAGCTCGGGCGATAACGGAGTTTAGAGGAACAATCCTGGTCCGGGTCGCGTTCCTTCGGGGAATCTGACGCCCACTTTCTGGATCTTGTTCCCGTCCATGGTCGCCACGGTCCAAATGGTGCCGTGCCATTCGACCTGGTCACCTACTACTGGAGCGCCTCCGACCTTCTGTCGGATGAACTGCGCCAGCGGCATTTTCGCGTCCAGGCCGTCGAGTTTCAGGCCATACAGTGCTGCCACCGCGCCCAGTTCGGCATCGCCTTCGAGCACGAAATCGCCGAAGAAGCGCAGGTCCAGGCCGCGTTGCGGCGCCTGGCTGAACAGCTTGCCCAGCGCCGGCAGGTTGTGTTCGTGGCCGATCACGCAGAGCATGTCGCCGACTTCCAGTACGGTACTGCCCGAGGGGTGCAGCAGCTGTTCGCCACGGAACAGCGCAGCGATGCGGGTGCCTTCAGGCATTTTCAGCTCGCGCAGGGCGGCGCCGATGCACCATTTTTCCGCACCCAGGCGGTAGACGAACAGCTCCCACTCGCTGGTGATGTGCACCTCCAGCGCAGAGCGCGATATCGGCGCCGGGTCCGGCGGTACCGTGACCTTCAGCAGCTTGGCCATCCACGGCAGGCTGGTGCCCTGCACCAGCAGCGACACCAGCACGATGAAGAACGCCAGGTTGAAGAACAGCTGCGCATCCGGCAGCCCTGCCATCAGCGGGAACACCGCCAGAATGATCGGCACCGCGCCGCGCAGGCCAACCCAGGCGATGAAGCCCTTTTCGCGGCCATGGAAGGCCTTGAATGGCAGCAGCGCGGCAATTACCGACAACGGCCGCGCGACCAGGATCATCCACAGCGCCAGGCCCAGTGCCGGCAGGGCGATGGGCAGCAGGTCGTGCGGCGTGACCAGCAGGCCCAGCACCAGGAACATGCCGATCTGCGCCAGCCAGGCCATGCCGTCGAGCATGTGCAGGATGCCGTGGCGGCTGCGGATCGGCTTGTTGCCCAGCACCAGGCCGCACAGGTATACGGCGAGGAAGCCGCTGCCGTGCAGGGCGTTGGTCGCCGAGAACACTGCCAGGCCGCCGGCGACCACCAGGATCGGGTACAGACCGCTGGCCAAGTTGATGCGGTTGACCAGCTGCAGCATCAGCCAGCCGCCGCCCAGTCCGAGCAGGCCACCGATACCGAATTCGCGTAGCAGGTGGGTCAGCAGGCTCCAGTGCAGGCCGGTCTGGCCGCTGGCGATCATGTCGATCAGGGTGACGGTGAGGAACACCGCCATCGGGTCGTTACTGCCGGATTCGATCTCCAGCGTGGCGGTGACCCGTTCGTTCAGGCCCTTGCCGCCGAGCAGCGAGAATACCGCCGCGGCGTCGGTGGAGCCGACGATGGCGCCGATCAGCAGGCCCTGGATCAAGCTCAGGTCGAACAGCCAGGCGGCCACCATGCCGGTGAGGGCGGTGGTGATCATCACCCCGACCGTGGCTAGCGACAGCGCCGGCCACAAGGCCACGCGGAAGCTCGCCACCCGCGTGCGCAGGCCGCCGTCGAGCAGGATGACGGCCAGCGCCAGGTTGCCCACCAGGTAGGCGGTCGGGTAGTTGTTGAAGATGATGCCGCCACCGTCCACGCCAGCAACCATGCCGACGGCGAGGATGATGACCAGAATCGGGATGCCCAGGCGCGACGACAGCGAGCTGACCAGGATACTTGCACCCACCAGCAATGCGCCGATCAGAAACAGGCTGTTGATGGTGCTGGCATCCAAAGGCAGGTACTCCGGGGTCGCGCGGGAAAGGGATATGACTGGCAAGTCGCGTGCCAATCGATTCTAACCTGATGAATTGGCGGGATGTAAAGCGTTTCTGCAGATGTGCAAAAGGCACCGCGGAGGGTGCCTTTTGGTGGGTTGCCTGGGCGGGCGCTTCGCGGATGAATCCGCTCCTACACTTCCCGCATCGGCTTGCCTTTAACCGGCGCACCGTTGGCCTTGTAGTACTTGGCAGTACTGCGCGGCAGCGGCTTGCGGTTGCGGATCTTGTCGGAGATCTTCTCGGCGATCATGATCGTGGTGGCGTTGAGGTTGCCGGTGATGATGATCGGCATGATCGACGCATCGACCACACGCAGGCCCTGCATGCCATGCACGCGGCCTTCGCCATCGACCACCGCCAAGTCGTCGGTGCCCATCTTGCACGAGCAGGACGGGTGGAAGGCGGTTTCGGCGTGCTCGCGGATGAACTTGTCCAGCTCTTCATCGGTTTGCACGTGCGCGCCCGGGCTGATCTCGCGACCACGGTACGGGTCCAGCGCCGGCTGGGCCATGATTTCGCGGGTCAGGCGGATGCCATCGCGGAATTCCTGCCAGTCCTGCTCGGTGGCCATGTAGTTGAACAGGATGCTCGGGTGCTGGCGTGGGTCTTTCGACTTGGCCTGGATGCGGCCACGGCTTGGCGAACGCATCGAACCCATGTGCGCCTGGAAACCATGTTCCTTCACGCCGTTGGAGCCGTTGTAGTTAATCGCCACCGGCAGGAAGTGGTACTGGATGTTCGGCCACTCGAATTCAGGGCGGGTGCGGATGAAGCCACCGGCCTCGAACTGGTTGCTGGCGCCGATGCCGGTGCCGTTGAACAGCCACTCGGCGCCGATGGCCGGCTGGTTCCACCACAGCAGCGACGGGTACAGCGACACCGGCTGGGTGCAGGCGTACTGCAGGTACAGTTCAAGGTGGTCCTGCAGGTTTTCGCCAACGCCCGGCAGGTCGTGCACCACCGGGATGTCGAGGCTTTCCAGCAGGGCGCGCGGGCCAACGCCGGAGCGCTGCAGCAGTTGCGGCGAGGCGATGGCGCCGGAGCTGACGATGACTTCCTTGCGGGCGCGGGCTTCGACGCGCTCTTCGCTGTCGCCAACCAGGTAGGTCACGCCAACGGCACGCTTGCCGTCAAACAGCACGCGGTCGCTCAGGGCATGGGTGACGATGGTCAGGTTAGGGCGCTTCTTGGCCTGGTCCAGGTAGCCGCGTGCGGTGCTGGAACGGCGACCTTTCTTGGTCACCGAACGGTCCATCGGGCCGAAGCCTTCCTGCTGGTAACCGTTGAGGTCTTCAGTGCGCGGGTAACCGGCCTGCACGCCGGCCTCGACCATGGCGTGGAACAGCGGGTTGTTGCCCGCTTTTGGCGTGGCAACGCTGACCGGGCCTTCGCCACCGTGGTAGTCGTTGGGGCCGATGTCGCGGGTTTCCGCTTTGCGGAAGTACGGCAGGCAATCCAGGTAGGTCCAGTCTTCCAGGCCTGGCAGTTCTGCCCAGCCGTCGAAGTCCATGGCGTTACCGCGGATGTAGCACATGCCGTTGATCAGCGAAGAGCCACCCAGGCCCTTGCCGCGGCCACATTCCATGCGGCGGCCGTCCATGTGCGGCTCTGGGTCGGTCTCGTAGGCCCAGTTGTAGCGGCGGCCTTGCAGCGGGAAGGCCAGGGCGGCTGGCATCTGGGTGCGGAAGTCGAAGCGGTAGTCGGGGCCACCGGCTTCCAGCAGCAGGACCGTGACGCTGGCGTCTTCGGTCAGGCGGGTGGCCAGGGTGTTACCGGCCGAGCCTGCGCCGACGATGATGTAATCGAATTCTTGGGACATGAACGTACCCTCGTGTTGGCGGTGATCAGGGAGCGGAAACGCCCGTGCACGGCGGCACGGGCGTGGCTGGACTGGGCCTTAGAAGACCGAGTTGTAGCCGCCCAGCTCGACCTGGACCGACTTGATGCGAGTGTATTGAGCCAGCGAGCTGACGCCGTTTTCACGGCCAACGCCCGACTGCTTGTAGCCACCAACCGGCATTTCGGCCGGCGACTCACCCCAGGCGTTGATCCAGCAGATACCGGCTTCAAGCTGGTGAATGATGCGGTGGGCGCGGCTGATGTCGTTGGTGCACACACCGGCGGCCAGGCCGTATTCGGTGTCGTTGGCGCGGCGGATGACTTCTTCTTCGGTTTCGTAGGTGAGGATGCTCATCACCGGGCCGAAGATCTCTTCCTTGACGATGGTCATGTCGTCGGTGCAGTCGGTGAACACGGTCGGGGCCACGAAGGCGCCCTTGGCGAACTCACCTTCGGTCAGACGCTCGCCGCCGCACAGTACGCGGGCACCTTCTTCTTTGCCCTTGGCGATGTAGCCGAGCACGCTTTCCATATGCTGGAAGCTGACCAGCGGGCCGAAGTTGGTGTTTTCGTCTTCCGGGTTGCCAACGCGGATGCGGGCAACGCGTTCGGCGATCTTGGCTTCGAACGCGGCTTTCATTTCAGCCGGGATGAACACGCGGGTGCCGTTGGTGCAGACCTGACCGGAGCTGTAGAAGTTGGCCATCATGGCGATGTCGGCTGCCTTGTCCAGGTCGGCGTCGGCGCAGATGATCAGCGGCGACTTGCCGCCCAGTTCCATGGTGACTTCCTTGAGCGAGGAGCTCGAAGCGCTGGCCATGACTTTTTTGCCGGTGGTGGTGCCGCCGGTGAAGGAGACTTTCTCGATGCGCGGGTGCTCGGTCAGCAGGGTGCCGACTTCGCGGCCGCTGCCGGTCAGGACGTTGAACACGCCGTTCGGCAGGCCGGCTTCGGTGTAGATCTCGGCCAGTTTCAGGGTGGTCAGCGAGGTGACTTCCGACGGCTTGAAGATCATCGCGTTGCCGGCGGCCAGGGCCGGGGCGGATTTCCACAGGGCGATCTGGATCGGGTAGTTCCAGGCGCCGATACCGGCGGTCACGCCCAGCGGCTCGCGGCGGGTGTAGACGAAGGACGATTCGCGCAGCGGGATCTGCTCGCCTTCGATGGCCGGTACCAGGCCTGCGTAGTATTCCAGCACGTCGGCGCCGGTGACGATGTCGACGTAGCGGGTTTCCGAGTACGACTTGCCAGTGTCCAGGGTTTCCAGCATGGCCAGCTCGTCGTTGCGCTCACGCAGGATGTCGACGGCGCGGCGCAGGATGCGCGAACGCTGCATGGCGGTCATCGCGGCCCAGACTTTCTGGCCACGCTCGGCGCTTTCGACGGCTTTCTCGACATCAGCCTCGGTGGCACGTTGCACGTGGGCGAGGACTTCGCCGGTAGCCGGGTTGATGGCTTCAAAGGTGGCATCGCTGCCAGCGTCGACGTAAGCGCCATCAATGTAGAGTTTTTGCGTTCCGAAACGGGCCATAGTGTCCTCGCAAGTGCAGTGTGTGGTTGGCGTGCGCGTCACGCTCCTGCCGGGTTGGGAAGGGCCATGCGCGCTTGTTCAGCAGCCTGGTCTGTGCTGTCCAGGGTGTGCTGCTTAGCCAGTTGTAGATCCATGTATTCGTATGCAATCCGTATCGCCTGGTCGGTGTCGAATGCATCACCCGACAGGGCGCCACGCAGCCACAAGCCATCGATCAGGGCCGCCAGGCCGCGGGCTGCCTTGCGCGCATGGTAAAGCGGCAGGGCGCGGCGGAACTGACAACACAGGTTGGAGTAAAGGCGGTGATCGTTGATCCGCTGCAACCTGTGCAAATCGGGCTGGTGCATGCTGGAAGCCCAGAAGGCCAACCAGGTTTTCATTGCCGGGCCGTTCACCTGGCTGGCATCGAAGTTGCCCTCGATGATCACTTTCAGGTGGGCACGCGGGCTGTCGTCCGTCAGGGCCTGGCGACGTGCTCGAACGCCTTCGTTGAGCATGTTCATGATGTAACCCATCGTCGCTGCGATCAGGCCGTTCTTGTCCCGAAAGTAGTGACTGATGATGCCGTTCGACACACCGGCCAAACGGGCAATAAGCGCAATGCTGGCGTCCCCCAGGCCTACCTGATCGACCGCCTGCAACGTGGCTTCGATCAACTGCTGGCGGCGGATGGGTTGCATACCGACCTTGGGCATCTTGCTATCTCCTCAGGCCCTGCGAGCAGACGACAGGCGGCTGACTCGGCGAAGGCCAGTCTATTTTGTTTTGATTGAACGTTCAATCAATAAAGAATAAGCTCTGCGACAATTTGTGCCATTGACAGTTTTCAAGGCTGTTTCGAAGGCACTTATTGACACCCCAGGAAATCGTGTAACCCCCGGAATACAAGGCGTTGACGGGCATCAGCGATGCGAAATTCAGATTCTGCCGAGCGGTCGACGACCTGCGGCAGGCCCTTGGAGCGGGCGGGGTGCTCTGTGGCGAATGCGCGCACTTCGAGCAAGTGCGGGGCATTTTCAGCAGGTCACCTGTCTGTTTTTTTGCAACGTATCGATTCGGGATCACGGTTTCCAAGGTGCTTTTATAACACCTGATGCAGTGGGGCTATTGCACCAATTGCTCGGGAAAGACTGATTAGCCTCCACAAGCCGTACTGCCCGGAGCATTCGTGCAATGAGTTCTGCCTCCCTTACCAAACCCCCCGCCGAGAGGGTACGGGTCAACCGCGTGGTGTTCTTCACCTCCGCGCTGATGATCCTCGTTCTGACTGCCTTGCTGATCGCTGTACCGGAAACCGCCGGCCAGGTGCTGGGCGTTGCCCAGAAATGGCTGACGCGTACCTTCGGCTGGTACTACATGCTGGTGATCTGCGGTTACCTGGTGTTCGTCGTCTACCTGGCGTTTTCCGACTACGGCAGCCTCAAGCTGGGCGGCAAGGACGACCAGCCGGACTTCAGCTACGGCGCCTGGGCCGGCATGCTGTTCTCGTCCGGTATCGGTATCTCGCTGCTGTACTTCGGCGCCTCCGAGCCGCTGGACCACTACTTCAACCCACCGGAAGGCACCCCTGCCAGCCTCGAAGCTGCGCGCCAGGGCCTGCAGCTGACCTTCCTGCAC
This sequence comes from Pseudomonas sp. NPDC090233, assembly GCF_044772285.1. Taxonomy (NCBI): domain Bacteria; kingdom Pseudomonadati; phylum Pseudomonadota; class Gammaproteobacteria; order Pseudomonadales; family Pseudomonadaceae; genus Pseudomonas; species Pseudomonas sp. NPDC090233. Next base: position 212,411 of record NZ_JBIVYQ010000006.1, read on the forward strand.
TGGGGCCTGCATGGCTGGGCGATCTACGCCCTGGTCGGTTTGGCCGTGGGTTATTTCGCCTACCGCCACAACCAGCCGCTGGCCCTGCGCTCGGCGCTGTACCCGCTGGTCGGTGAGCGCTGGGTCAAGGGCGCTGCCGGCAATGCCGTGGACATCTTCGGCATGTTCGTCACCCTGCTGGGCCTGGTGACCAACCTCGGTATCGGCTCGATGCAGGTGTCGTCGGGCCTGGAATACCTGTTCGGCATGGACCACAGCAAGACCAACCTGCTGGTGGTGATCCTGGTCATGGCGGGCGTGGCCACCGTGGCGGCGGTGTCGGGTGTGGAAAACGGCATTCGCCGCCTGTCCAACCTGAACATCGCACTGTTCAGCGGCCTGTTGATCTTCGTATTGCTGGGCGGCGAAACCCTGCACCTGCTCAACGGCTTCGTGCAGAACGTTGGCGACTACCTCAATGGCATCGTGCTGAAAACCTTCGACCTGTATGTGTATGAAGGCGAGGCGGGCAAGTCCGAGCGCTGGCTGGGCCTGTGGACCGTGTTCTACTGGGCCTGGTGGATTTCCTGGGGCCCATTCGTGGGTATGTTCATTGCCCGTATTTCCAAGGGCCGCACTGTGCGCCAGCTGGTCATGGGCGTGCTGTTGATCCCCCTGGGCTTCACCCTGGCCTGGCTGTCGATCTTCGGCAACACCGCGCTGGACCTGGTGATCAACCAGGGCGCCGTGGAGCTGGGCAAGACCGCGCTGGAACAGCCGTCGATGTCGATCTACCAGCTGCTGGAATACTTCCCGGCGGCCAAGATCGTGATCGGTGTGGCGGTGTTCGTCGGCTTCGTGCTGTTCCTCACCCCGGCCGACTCCGGCGCGGTGATGATGGCCAACCTGTCGTGCAAAGGCGGCAAGGTCGACGAAGATGCCCCGCACTGGATGGTGGTGTTCTGGTCGGTGGTCATCACCCTGGTCACCATCGGCCTGCTGTTCGCCGGTAACTTCGAAGCCATGCAGACCATGGTGGTGCTGGCCGGCCTGCCGTTCTCGGTGGTGCTGGTGCTGTTCATGTTCGGCCTGTACAAGGCCATGAAGCAGGACGTCGCCGTGGAGCAGGAGCGCGCCGAACTGGCCGCCCGTGGCCGCCGCGGCTTCAGCGAGCGCCTGACCCAACTGGAACTGCAGCCGACTCAGGCGGTGGTGCAGCGCTTCATGGACAAGCAGGTCAGCCCGGCACTCAAGGAAGCCGCTGCGCAGCTGCAGACCCTGGGCTTCGAAGTCGAAAGCCGCGTCGGCCAGTCGCGAAACATGATGGGCCTGCGGGTGATGATGGACGAGGGTAACCCGTTCGTTTACGAAGTCAGCCTTGATGGTTACATGGCCGCGCCAAGCGAAGCGCCGGTCGAGGGCGAGCCGGAAGTGCGCCAGCGCTTCTACCGCGCCGAGGTGTACCTGCATGACGGCAGCCAGGAGTACGACCTGATGGGCTTTGCGCCGGAGCAGATCGTGCGTGATGTACTGGATCAGTTCGAAAGCCACCGCCAGTTGCTGGGGCGTGTGTACAGCTGATTTGCGGCTGCAACCAAAAAAAACCCTGCTGATGTGAGCAGGGTTTTTTTATGCCCAGCAACATGTAACGCCTGCCGCGCAAGGGCTTGCGCGACCTTCCTGGTTCACTTTCCAGAGAACCAAGCACATGCCCGCCCCAGATACGTCAACGTTCGACTTCAAAAGCGCTGCTGCCTTGCATTTCAGTGATCGCCCGACGCTGCGGCAGGTTGCCAGCAAGCACCTGCTTGAGGTGCTGTTAAAAGAACTGCCGTGGTTGGCAGCGGTAGAGCCGGTGCTGGGCTCTGCTGATCCTCTGATGCTGGACAGCCCGGCCCCCGGGACAGATCACTGGACCACGCAATCGCTGGTCGATCATGTATTGAGTGCGCTCCTGGACAGCAGCCCGCTGGATGTCGAGCCTGTGGAGGGGCGTCATCACAACCTGGGGCTTACCGGGGCCTATCGATTCGCCGGTTCGCAGAGTGAATTGGATACGCGCCAGACCTCCGGTCTGAGCGGCCCACTCAACGATTTGCTGGGCCGGCTGCCAACCCTGTTTGGCGAGGCGCAAGTCGAGTACTGGAGCAAGCTCGGCGCTGCCGGCGTCAGCCGCGACCTTTGGCTGCAATGGCTGCTCAAGGCGGCACTGGCCTTTCGCCTGCCTTCACAAGGGCTAAATTTGCACCAGCAAGCGTGCTTGCGCGGATTGCTCCGTGGGGGCAGGGAGCAACCCGAGGTCTATCTGGTCGAGGTAGAGCTGGGTTCGGCTACCGAGACCCTGGTTGAAGCGCAAGCCGGTTTGCTGGTGAGCGGCGAATGGGACGAACAGCGTGTGTTGTTGTGGTGTGAGCCCACTGGCGACGTACGTGGGTTCGACTCACTGCAGGCATTTTCCCTGGGCCTGCGTAATGGGCTGGCGCAGCGCTATTCATTCGACAGCATGGGCTGGAGTCGCTACCCGATAGAGGGCAATGTCTTCGCCCAGTACGCTGGGCTGCTGCTGGAAATCCAGCTTGAGCGGATTGAGCGGCTGCGTTACTCCCCCATTGCTGACCTGGCGCAGTTGGAGCAGCTGTTCGATCACTTGAGCGACCCCGGCCAGTGGTTCGCCAGTTTCATTACCGACACAGCGAAGGTGCCTGCACCGCCAGGGCTTGTCGGTAGCCGTGGCAGCGACAGTTTCGCTTATTGCGAAGCGCTGCTGCAGCTTGGCCTCGAACAAATGGAGGTTGATGGCCTTGGAACCCTCGACGGGATACAGGACCTCACCGGCTACACCCGCCAACGGCTGGCGGAGTTGATGCGCGAGAAGCATGGCTACCACGGCTCGGTGGACGACTTTGTGCTGGAGCTGGGCCTGGCGCGCGGCATACCAGGCGGCGCGGCGACCGGCAGTGGCGGTGGAGAGCCGTTGGAAATCAGCCAGAAAACCTTGAATGCGTTCGCCATCGGCAATCTCAATTCACTGAAGGGGGCTGCCATCCTGAGTATCAAGCACCAGGACGGCAGCGACGGCCCCACTTGGCTGAACGCCGACAGCGTGAGGGCGCTCGTCAGCGAAGCGGACATTGGCGGCCGATACCCACGCTATGTGGCCGATGCGTTGGATGCTCCGGTCAAGCGCCCCGATCGGCTGAAGCGTTTTGCCCGTGAGTGGCGCAGTGCCATGGTGTTCAGCGCGCTGCAGGCGAAAGTCGACGGCAAACTGACGGAGGCGGGGTTGCAGTGCGTGGTGGACTTCTGCGCAGGGCGGATGGACGAGGTGACGCCCAGGGCTACGATGATGCCGCTGGCGTTCAAGCGTCAACCGAAGTCCCAGCACATGGATCGTGTTCGCTGCATGTATGTCCTGTATTGCGCGGAGCCCCGGCTGGTGCTGTTGTACCGCCCTCTCTACCAACAGGATGTTATTCGCGAATATGCCAGCCTCGCGGCATTGCTGGAGCACATTGGTGAGTCGGCGCTGCTGCAGGACAGTATCGTGCAATGGCTTGAGCCCGCGGTTCGGCATATTTATGCCAACGGTGGTTTCAAGGAACCGCATGTCGCCAGCTTCGGCATCGACCCGTACGCAATCCCTGAACGACCGAAGCCCCCGGTATTGGCCACTGAGTTTTGGCTCGCGGACTTGGATGAAAAACTCTATTCGGCCAACCGCGACCTGCTGGTCGAACTTGCGGATTTGCAATCCACTTCCGATGCCGAGAGCTACTGGGCGTCTTTGGCCGAGTTTGCCTGGCTGCTGTTCAATACTGTTACGGTCGTGCTACAGGGGCCAGTGGCCAGTGCTGCCTGGCTGCTGCAACTGCTCGGCTCACTTGAAAGTGAGATGACCGTAGTGGAACAAGAGGAAGGGGTAACGCGCAGCGCGGCAGTCGCCAACCTGCTGTTGAACCTTGGCATGGCGTTGTTGCATATACGGCAGCCGCCTCCCCTCAACGTCCCTCGTCCGCGCTCGCCGCTTGCGGCCCAGTTCGAGGGGCTGCCGGAACAGCGGGGCGCTTTTGCCGAAGTGGCCATCACGCCGGACGCCGGCACGTTGCAGGGCAGCGGTGCCTTCGCAGGCGAACAACGGCGGCGTCTGGACTTTGCCTGGCGTGCGAACCAGGGTGTCAATTGGCTGCCCGCTTCCCATCGCGCAGCCTTGAATGCGATGCGATCCAGCCTGTCATTGCACGACCAGAATCCTGTGGCCAGTGGCGACAGCCAAGGGCTTTATCGTGTGGATGGGCACTACTACGCGGCGCTGGCTGGCGAGAGTTATCGTGTCGAAAAGGTGCCTGGTGGTGTGCAAATCGTGGGCGCGCGCGGGGAGCGGGGGCCTTGGCTGAAGTACGAACACGGCGAGTGGCGCATAGACAGTGCCTTGCGCCTGAGGGCGGGAATGCCGCGTGATACGTTGGCCAGCCGCCTCAAGACGAAATTCGCTGGTATGTACGAGCAGTCCCAGGTTATTTCCGAGCAAGCACGCGTTTCGACGGCACGCTATAACGCGGTCATAGACAAGAAGCTCGAGACCAATAACAAGTTCGATAGTTTTCAAAAACTCAGGGCCGCTGTGCAAGCGCGGCTTGATGGTCGCGCACGCACCGCAGAGAACCAGAAGGCCAACCAGGATGATGAGAAGTTACTCGGGATATGGGATGAGAAGATTGCAGAGCTGCGGGGCATTGGAAAGAAACTGGACATCCAGTCCGTAGAAGCCCTCGAGGAGACCCTCTCGTATGACAAGAAACTTTTTACCCTGCTGAGCAGCTTGCTTGAGGACAAGTACAACAGTTATCGCAGCGCAGCGCAGTTGGACACCCTGGAATCGATGAAGGCACTCAATCTGACTTGCATGATCAGGAATACCGACATCATGCTCGTCCAGTTTACCGAACTGGTCGACTATCCTCATCTCGATAGGCTGAGAGCGAAAGTTACGGGCCAAGTGGTTGGGGCTGTCAAAGACGCGTATGCCGAGTATCGTCAGGCGCTTGAGAATGTTGTGGCCTATCAAGAGCGGATGTTGGTGGCGGAAGCCCACTTTGACCAGCTATTGACGGACGCGCCTGGCAACATGGTGGTTGAAGCTGATATCGCAGGTCAGGGGCCTACCGTGGACCAGATCATTGGTTTGCGAAGCTACAGTACGGTTCAGTTACGCGTGCACCACGTGATGAACCTGGCGGATCTGGTGCTGCACATGGATAGCCCTGTGCGGCAGGCACGTATCGCTGAACTTCGAGAGAGCCTGGCGGGCCAGTCACTGCTTGCCGCTGCCAGCGCCCATGGCGAGCTCTCCTTCGCCAATGTGTCGCTGGACGATCGGATTTCCATCTTTCAGGAAGCGTGGGACGAGTATGCGGCTGCGCTGGTCAACAGCGCGACCATTCTGAGCCGCGGCGACTCCGTGGTCGATTCCCACTGGCTGCAGCGTTATCGCGAACACATCGAGATACTCAAACTTGATGCCGGGCAGCGACTGGTCAGGGCCATCCAGGCTCAAGAAAGCGCAAACACGCAACCGGAGCGTCAGCCGTACCCGCCCACGATGCAGCACCAACAGGTGCTGCGTACGGCTGATGGGTTGATTGTCATCGCCACCAGAGTGCAAGAGAACGGGCAGGAGATCCTGCAGGTCGTTGACCCTGTCAGCAAGGAGGTGCGTTCAATCTACGAGCTGGAGGACGGTATCTGGCAAGACCGCCAAGACCCATCAGCACCGACAGCCCCGATGGACGATGACGTTGTGACTGACGCTGCCATGAGCGTTCAAGCGTTGGTCGATGAAAGCGATGAGCTATTGGCGAGGGCGGATGACTTTATCAGGAACGATTTGAGGGGGCGCAAGCTGTCCCTGCTGTTCGACAGGCATATCGACAAGCTTCGCAACGCTATCGCTGCGCAGGGCGAGGAGAGCCTGCCAGATGCACTGGTCAAACGCCTGGAAGAGGAACTGGACAAGCTGCGCTCGCAAAAGGGTTTGAAGTTGATCAAGCTCTATACCGATACGCACTACCCCTATCCCGACGGTTTGCAGTTCATGCACGCGAAAGGCTTGATCAAGGCTGACTACGTCGAAAGGCGGGAAATGGAGGACGGCAGCACGTTCGATGAATACAAGATAATTCGCCTGGCCAATCCGGGCGACCAGAAAGGACGTCCCTTGTGGGCGGCCCATTTCCATATGCCGTCAGGTAAGTCGTACTCACGTGAATTTACCGTTGGGCACCTTAAGAAATGGTCCCAACGGCGTCGCAGTGGGCGCGAAGACGAGGGCGGACGGGTTCATCGGGGTAGACTGACGCTCGAGCAGGCAGAAGGCATCATTCCGTTCTGACGTGATGCCGGGTACTGCCGCAGCTATGCAGTAACACTTGGCTGCGGCAGGTTCATGGCTATATCACGGTGCGTTTGCCTGCAACAGGTCGGTGCGAAAATCAGAGCTTTGTAGGTTCAGGTCGATAGCAACGCTGCACAGCTTCACCGGCAATGCAGATGCCTGGACCTCACGCGTGTTGCCAGGTAACACGCGATACCCTGCAAGATCGTTGCAGTCGGTCGTCTCGGGTGCGCCGCGTTTGACCCGATAAAATGCCACGTCGGGCGCTTTCTGCCAGGTGACGCGGAGGTTGCCGTTGGCCAGCTGCTCGGTTGTCACCTGGGCACTGGGTTTGCCGGGAGCAAGCAACTCGACGCCAATGCTCAGGCTGTTGGCCATAAGGGCACTGGAAGGTAACTGATCCGGAGCTTGCACGCCGACCAGGCATAGATAGTGGGTTCCCGGTGCAGGGCCAATGGGGTCATCGATCACGTTTTCACTGGAAGGGATAGTGCCGCTGTAGCCGTTCGGATCCTCGCAGGCGAGTGCGTCGGTACTCGTCTTGTAGCGGTAACGCGGGGTGTCGATGAGGAACTCGAAGTTCCAGCCTGGCTGTTCGAGGGAGCCATCTGCCAAGGTCTTGGCTTTTCTAAAGGGGGGGAAGCGGCTGCCTTGTTGCTCCAGTTGGAAGCCCGGCAGCAATTGGCAGGTGTCCAGTTCGAGGTCTGCCTTGCCCGCGATGAAGCACCCTTGTACCCGCTCGGCGGGTATTGCCCCCACGCCATCGTCATGCAGGCTGTTGACTACGCTTACCAGGCGATTGCTGCCGCTTTCCACGACCGGGCTACCGGACGCTCCCTCACCGAGGCCCTGGCAATCGTTGCGCCGCACATTACGCCACACCCAGTTGCCGGCTCGCGAGATGTCCTGATAGCGCTCGGTGCATGCTGACAACCGCAGGCCCTTACCGATTGCACTGGGTTCACCAATCACCTGAACACTGCTTCCGGAAGCGGGAGAAGGCCCGAGCTTGATGGGTGAGACGCCCAGCGTAAGCAAACCCTCATGCGTTGCATCCAACTCCAGTAATGCCAAGTCCGCCCCCTGCGAGCTATTCCACACGATACGCTTGAGGGGGACAACGAGGCGTTGTGCGGGTGTGTCGACGAAATAGTTGAAGGCAATAGTGCCGGTGACGGGCTGGTCGACGAGGATCTTGCCATTGACGCCACCCGCGCAGTGGCCGGCGGTCAGGATATAGGCTGGACCCTCTGCCTGGGCTTGTGGGTCACGGCTGTCCAGCAAGGTCGCGATGCATTGGTGGTTTCCGAAGGACAGCCGGCCGACGCCGCTCCATTGGCTGTTCTGGCCAGCGCTGTTGTGCAGGATTGCGGGTGCACGGGTGGGGCTGGGCACCTCATTGGCGTTGGCCAGGTGACTGAACACTGTCAGGCCCAGCGTTGCCAGGAACATGTGCTTATGCATGGCGTATCTCCTTGGGATGGAGCACGCAGGGTGAAAGCACTACGCCTGTGCCAGGCGGTACATAAGTGAAGGGTTCAGTCAGCGGTTGCTGTAGCGGCCATGCTTGCCGTGTGCCGGCATGGCCTGGTTACCCCGCTCGGCGATCATCTGCTGCAGGCTGATGAGCGTGATGCCCTGGCTTTTCAGGCGGGGCAGTTCGCGCGCCAGCACTTCGAGGGTTTGTGGGTAGGGGTGGCCGATCAGCACTGCCGAGCCTTGCTTGCGGGCCAGGGCTATGCCTTGCTGCAACTGCCCGTCGATCGCCTCGACGGTGCGCACGTCATCGAGGAACACATCCCGCGATACGTGCGCCAGCCCTTGTGCCTGCGCCTCGGCTGCCGCCACGGTGGCGGCGCTGGTGCGGCTGTCGACGAAGAACAGGTGGCGCCGCTGCAGCTCCCCCATCAGCCACGTCATCGGCTCGCGTTGGGCAGTCATGCGGCTGCCCATGTGGTTGTTGATGCCGGCGGCGAAGGGCACCTTGGCCAATGCCGCATCGAGGCGCTGGGCCAGTGTTTCGACAGGGATACCGGGATGCCAGGCATAAGGCCCGGTGGCCGGGTCCATCGGCATGTGCAGGATTGCGGTCTTGCCGGCCTTGTGCGCTTGGCGGGCGAATTCCGTGGCATGCGGGGTATCGGGCATGATCGCCATGGTGACCGGGCCAGGCAGCGCGAGGGTACGGCTGTCGCGCTCGCTGCTCTGGCCCAGGTCGTCGATGATGATGCTCATGTAGGCCTTGCTGGTCGGCGCCGCTTGGGCGACGCCGACCGTAAGGCAGAACAGCAGGCACAGCAGAAAACGCATTGGAATGATCACTTGCCCGAGGTGATGTTCAGGCCTTTGAGCAGGCTCAGGGCCTGGCTCAGCTGGAAGTCATCGTCCTGCGGGCGTTCCTTGCGCTTGCTGCTGCCAGTCGGACGGTCGGCGCCGCCGTTGCCGTTGCCCAGGTGGCCTTGCAGGTCGGCTTCCTTGAAGTTGTCGGTGTCGATTTCGGCGGTCAGCTTGGCCGGGCGCACTTCGATATCGGGGACGATGCCCTGGGCCTGGATCGAGCGGCCGTTGGGGGTGAAGTACAGCGCGGTCGTGAGCTTCAGCGCACGGTCGTTGGCCAGCGGCAGCACGGTTTGCACCGAGCCCTTGCCGAAGCTGTCGGTGCCCATCAGCACGGCGCGTTTCTGGTCTTGCAGGGCACCGGCGACGATTTCCGAGGCCGAGGCGCTGCCGCCGTTGATCAGCACCACTAATGGCACGCCTTCGCTGGCGTCGGCCGAGTCGGCGGAGAAGCGCAGTTCGGAGTTGGCGATACGGCCCTTGGTGTAGACGATCAGGCCTTTGGTCAGGAAATGGTCGGCCACTTCCACCGCCGATTGCAGCACGCCGCCTGGGTTGTTGCGCAGGTCCAGCACAACGCCGCGCAGCTTCTTGCCGTTGTCTTTGCGCAGCTTGGCCAAAGCCTTGCCCACTTCTTCGCCGGTCTTGACCTGGAATTGAGTGATACGGATGTAGCCGTAGTCGTTTTCCAGCAGCTGGCTCTTCACGCTCTTGACCTGGATCACCGCGCGGGCGAGGGTCACGTCGAACGGGTTGCCGCCATCGCGGACCAAGGTCAGGGTGATTTTTTCACCGACCTTGCCGCGCATCTTGTCCACGGCTTCGGTCATGGTCTGGCCACGGGTCGGGGCGCCGTTGATCTTGACGATCAGGTCGCCCGCCTGCACACCGGCACGCGAAGCCGGGGTGTCGTCGATGGGCGAAACCACCTTGATGAAGCCGTCTTCCTGGCCCACTTCGATGCCAAGGCCGCCGAACTCGCCGCTGGTGCTTTCCTGCAGCTCCTGGAAGTCCTCGGGGCCGAGGTAGGCCGAATGGGGGTCGAGGTTGCTGAGCATGCCCTTGATGGCGTTTTCCAACAGGGTCTTGTCGTCCACAGGTTCGACATAGGCCGCCTTGATACGGTCCATGACCTCGGCGAAGGTGCGCAGTTCTTCCAGCGGCAGCGGCGCCTTGGCGGTCACTTCGGTGGCCGGCACCGCCGCAGGCTTGGCTGTCTTGGCCGGCGCCGGCTCGGCGGCGAGGGCCAAGGGCGCGCCGATCGCCAGGGCGATGGTCAGGGCCAGCTGGGTGAGACTAGGCGAGTGCAGCATGTCGAACGAACTCCTGATCCTGTAGGCGCTCCCGGGGGAGCATCGGCGTAGCGCCTTGCGCCATGCCGTAAAAAGTGAACTAAGCCTTAACCTCGGCACCACTGCGAAGGGTCGGTGGGCCGGCCCTGCTGGCGGATGGCGAAGTACAAGCCTGCGGCATCCTGGCCGCCGCTGTCGCCAACGGTGGAAATGGCCTCGCCGGCCTTGACGATGTCCCCGGCGCTCTTGAGCAGGCTCTGGTTGTGGCCGTAGAGGCTCAGGTAACCATTACCATGGTCGAGAATGACCAGAAGTCCAGCACCGCGCAACCAGTCGGCGAACACCACGCGCCCGCCGTGAACGGCGCGCACCTGGGTGCCGGGGTTGGCGCTGATCATCACCCCGTCCCACTTGGCCCGGGCATCGCTGCCACGGGCATCGCCGAAGCGTGCCAGCAGTCGACCATTGACCGGCCACGGAAGTTTTCCCCTGGCCGAAGAAAAAGCCCCGCCGTAGCTGGCGCTGTCGCTGGAAACCAGTGGGCCAAGGGTAGTGCGGGCCTTTTTCGGCGGCTCGGAAGGTTCGTCGCGTTTGGCCAGGGCTTCCTGCTGCCGGCGCTTCTCTGCCTCCTGCTGGGCCAGCAGGGCTTTCTGGCGCGCCTCTTCGGCTTCGCGGGCCTGGCGGGCCAGGGTTTCTTCGATGGTCTTGAGCACCTTGGCCAGGTCGGCCTGGTCCTGCTCGCGGGCCTGCAGCTTCTGGCCTCGGTCTTTGACGTCGCTGTTGAGCTTGGCCAGTACCTGCTGGCGCTTGCCGCGTTCAGCTTCAAGCGCTTGGCGGCGGCTGTCGAGGTCGGCGCGCTGGGCCAGCAACTGTTCTTGCTGGCGGGAAATATCCTGCTCGACATTGGCCAGCTGGCGCAGGGTCTCGTTGAAGGCACGCAGTTGCTCCATGCGCGCCTTGCTCAGGTAGTCGTAGTAGCTGAGGGTGCGGGCGAACTTCTCGGGGTTCTGCTGATTGAGCAGCAGTTTGAGGTATTCCTCGCGACCGTTGTTCTGGTAGGCGGAACGCGCCTGGATGGCGATCAGGCGCTGCTGTTCAACGCGGGAGCTCTGGAGTTTTTTTTTCTCGGTATCAAGGCGCTCCAGATCGCCCTCGGTCTTTTTTAGTTCTTGTTGCAGGGCCTCCACCTGCTTCTCCAGGTTACCGATATCGGTTTCGGTGGTTTTGAGGTCCTTTTGCACACCGGCCTTTTCTTCCTGGAGCTTGCCCAGCGTCTTCTTGAGCTCGGCGATGTCCTGGCGGGTGGCGTCCAGTTGTTGCTGGGTCTGCGCGCGCTCGTCGGCGAAGGCCGGGCTGAGCAGGCAAGACAGGGCTAGGAGGATCAGGGCGCGAAGCATGAGGTCTGGCGTACCAAGGATGGAGACTGGCCTAGTATGCCCGCCTGGGGCGGCAAAAAAAACGCCCCACGGCAGATGCGGTGGGGCGTTTGTCTGGAATTGCTGTTATCAGGCGTCGACGAGGATCGAAGTGCCGGTCATTTCGGCAGGTTTTTCCAGGCCCAGCAGCTTCAACATGGTCGGTGCCACGTCAGCCAGCACGCCGCCTTCGCGGACCTTGACCTTACGTTTGCCGACATAGATGAACGGCACTGGCTCGGTGGTGTGGGCGGTGTGCGCCTGGCCGGTGCAGGCGTCTTCCATTTGCTCGACGTTGCCGTGGTCGGCGGTGATCAGCGCCTCGCCGTCGACCTTTTCCAGGGCCTCGACGATGCGCCCGACGCAGGTATCCAGCGCTTCGACGGCCTTGACCGCAGCCTCGAACACACCGGTGTGGCCGACCATGTCGCCGTTGGCGTAGTTGACCACGATCACGTCGAAACGCTGCTGCTCGATGGCTTCGACGATGCGGTCGGTGACTTCCGGTGCGTTCATCTCCGGCTGCAGGTCATAGGTGGCGACCTTCGGCGACGGGATCAGGATGCGCTCTTCGCCTTCGAACGGCTCTTCGCGCCCGCCGGAAAAGAAGAAGGTGACGTGGGCGTACTTCTCGGTTTCGGCGATGCGCAGCTGGGTCTTGCCGTGCTTGGCCAGGTACTCGCCGAGGACATTGTCCAGGCTGGAAGGCGCAAAGGCCGCCGGTGCCGGGATTTTCGCCGAATACTGGGTCAGGCCGATGTAGGCGGCCATCTTCGGCAGGCGCGCACGGGGGAATTCGTTGAAGTCCGGCTCGACGAAGGCACGCGACAGCTCGCGGGCACGGTCGGCACGGAAGTTCATGAAGATCACGGCATCGCCGTCTTCGACCTTGACCGCTTCGCCGATGCGCGTGGCTTTGACGAACTCGTCGTTCTCTTCACGGGCGTAAGCGGCTTTCAGGCCCGCCAGGGCGGTGTCCGCGGTGTAGTCGGCGACGCTGTCGACGATCAGGTTGTAGGCAGCGCTGACGCGGTCCCAGCGGTTGTCGCGGTCCATGGCGAAGTATCGGCCGATGAGGCTGGCAATGCGGCCTTTGCCCAGCTTGGCGAAAGTCGCGTCGAGTAGTTCGATGGACGACTGTGCACTGCGCGGCGGGGTATCGCGACCGTCGAGGAAGGCATGAAGGTAGATCTTCTCGGCGCCACGCTGCGCGGCCAGTTCGGCCATGGCGATCAGGTGGTCCTGGTGGCTGTGCACGCCGCCGTCGGAGAGCAGGCCGAGGATGTGCACGGCCTTGCCGGCACCGGCTGCCTTGTCGACCGCGCCGGTCAGCACCGGGTTGGAGAAGAACTCGCCATCGCGGATGGCCTTGGTGACGCGGGTGAAGTCCTGGTAGACGACACGGCCGGCGCCGAGGTTCATGTGACCGACTTCAGAGTTGCCCATCTGCCCGTCCGGCAGGCCGACATCCATCCCCGAGCCTGAAATCAAGCCATTCGGCTGACTGGCGCGCAGGCGGTCATAGACCGGGGTGTTGGCGGAATAGATGGCGTTGTATTCGGGGCTTTCGCTGTGGCCGAATCCATCCAGGATGATCAGGACCAGGGGTTTGGGCGTACTCGTCATCAATCAAACTCACGGTTGTTCAAAGATGATAAAGACACGCATTTTAGGGCAAATGCGCCATGTGCGGCGAATATTCGTCCTGTTCCCTGACAGGCGCGGCGCCTGCGGCAACATGAAGGTACCTTTGCCACCGGCCCGTCGGGCTTTGGTGGCACTGGGGGGCTGTGTATACTGGCCGGCATTTTCAATCGCCTGGAACACCGCTGATGGTTGCTCACCTGATTCAATTCGCGACAGATCACTACATCCTGGTTGCGATCTTCGTTGTTCTGCTGGTTCTGCTGCTGCTCAATGAACTCAAACGGGGTGGCCAGAGCCTGAGCAATGGCCAGCTGACTGCTCTGGTCAACGCCGACAAGGGCCTGGTGGTCGACATCCGTACCGCCAAGGAATATTCCGCTGGCCACATCGTCGGTGCGATCAACATTCCGCAGGACAAACTGGCCGCGCGCATGAGCGAGCTGGACAAGCACAAAGAGAAGACCCTGATCGTCGTCGACGCGATGGGCCAGCAGTCCGGCAGCCACTGCCGCGAGCTGCTCAAGGCCGGTTACACCGCCGCCAAGCTGAGCGGTGGCGTTTCCAGCTGGAAAGCCGATAACCTGCCCCTGGTGAAGTGATATGAAGCCCGTCATCGTCTACTCCAGCGACTACTGCCCCTACTGCATGCGTGCCAAGTACCTGCTCGAGAGCAAGGGCGTGGCCTTCGAGGAAATCAAGGTCGACGGCAAACCGCAGGTTCGCGCCGAGATGAGCCAGAAGGCCGGCCGTACTTCGGTGCCGCAGATCTGGATCGGCAGTACCCACGTCGGTGGCTGCGATGACCTCTACGCCCTGGAGCGCGCCGGCAAGCTCGACGCGCTACTGGCGGCCTGATTTGCACTGCATTCAAAAACATTAGGATAAGGATCTGCCATGACTGACCAACAGACCAACGGCGCCGCCGCCGAAGACACCAGCCCTCAGTTCTCCCTGCAGCGCATCTACGTGCGCGACCTGTCGTTCGAGGCCCCGAAAAGCCCGCAGATCTTCCGCCAGACCTGGGAGCCGAGCGTTGGCCTGGACCTGAACACCAAGCAGAAAGCCCTGGAAGGCGACTTCCATGAAGTGGTGCTGACCCTGTCGGTAACCGTCAAGAACGGTGACGAAGTGGCTTTCATCGCTGAAGTTCAGCAGGCCGGTATCTTCCTGATCAAGAATCTCGACGCGGCCTCGATGAGCCACACCCTCGGCGCGTTCTGCCCGAACATCCTGTTCCCGTACGCCCGCGAGACCCTGGACAGCCTGGTAACCCGTGGTTCGTTCCCGGCCCTGATGCTGTCGCCGGTCAACTTCGACGCCCTGTACGCGCAAGAGATGCAGCGCATGCAGGAAGCCGGCGAAGCGCCGACCGTGCAGTAATTCTGCCCGGTAGCAAAAAGGCGACCTTCGAGGTCGCCTTTTTATTGCCTGCAGTCTGTGTCAGCTCCCGGCAAACCCCTGCTGGCGCCACGCCTCATACACTGTCACGGCCACGGTATTGGACAGGTTCAGGCTGCGGCAGCCTGGCCGCATCGGCAGGCGCAGGCGCTGTTCGGCTGGCAGGCTGTCCAGCACCTCGGCCGGCAAGCCACGGCTTTCAGGCCCGAACAGGAAAGCATCGCCCGGCTGGTAAGCGACTTCATGGAAAGGGTGCGAGCCCTTGGTGGTGAAGGCGAACAGGCGCGGGTTGTCGAGGCTTTCCAGGCATCCGGCCAGGCTTTCATGGCGCTTGAGCGTGGCATACTCGTGGTAATCCAGCCCCGCGCGACGCAGCCGTTTGTCGTCCAGCTCGAAGCTGATCGGCTCGATCAGGTGCAGGTCGCAACCGCTGTTGGCGCAGAGGCGGATGATGTTGCCGGTATTCGGCGGAATTTCAGGTTGAAAGAGGATGACGTGAAACATGCACGGCTCCAAGCATGAAGATGGCGAGCATTCTACCCCCGAACCCGAGTCGCGTTCGAAGGGCTTCCCGCGTGTGATGTTTTCGCTGGCGATCGTCGGGGTGATGGTCGGCCTGATGATCGGCCGCCTGACTACACCTGAAGAGCGCGTGCTTGAGCAGGTGGAGGTGGTGCAGGACGGGCTGGACCTGTGGTTCAACGAAGAGCCGAAGCTGCATGGCGAGAATGTCGAGGGAACCGTCGCGCTGCTGTTCCAGGCCGAGGGCAAGGCCCAGCGCGGACAGTTGAGCCTGCAGGGCAAGCCGGTGGGCTGGCGATTGCAGAAGAGTGAGGAAGGGTTGCTGCTGACCGTAGTTGCCGCGCGTCCCCTGCACGGCGAGTGGGCTGGTGCAGAGGACGCTGGGCGTTGGCGGGTGCAGGTGAGGCTGCACGAATAAAAGAGGGGATGTCCCGGCCTGCCTGTACCAGGGTCCCCAAAACTTGCACGACTGCGAATAAAAGAGGGGTTCACCCGGCCTGCCTGTACCGAGGCCCCCAAAACTGGAGATACAGTCCTTATTGCAGGTGCCGTGCCAGTTTTGAAAAGCCCGGAAATATTGGGTTTCAGGGTGATTTGGCCGTGATCAGAGGGAATTTGTGCCATGAGGCGGTGCAGAGGGCACAGCTTCGGTGCAGGGTTCAGAAACGGCTGAGGCCGCAAATAGCGGCCTCAGGGACAATGCTGAACTAGTCGGTTTTAGTGCTCCTCACCCTCATCATCATCCCCCCCGTCCACATTCATCCCCAGCTCCTTGATCTTGCGGGTCAGGGTATTGCGCCCCCAACCCAGCAGCAGCGCGGCATCACGGCGGCGTCCGGCGGTGTGCTTGAGCGCCGTCTCGATCATGATCCGTTCGAAGCTGGGCACCGCGCTGTCGAGCAGGTTCGACTGCCCGCGGGCCAGGGCCTGGTCGGCCCACTGGCGCAGGGCCTGTTCCCAGTTGGTCACCGGTGCGGCGTCCTGCGGCAGGTTGAGCAGCTCTGGCGGCAGGTCGCCGATCAGCACTTCGCGGCTGGAGGCCATCACGGTGATCCAGCGGCAGGTGTTCTCCAGCTGGCGCACGTTACCTGGCCAGGGCAGGTTGCGGATGAATTCTTCGGTTTCAGGTTTGAGCAGTTTCGGTTCGACGGCCAGCTCCTGCGCGGCACGACCAAGGAAATGGCGGGCGAGGGCGGGAATGTCCTCGCGGCGGTCGGCCAGGCGTGGGATATGGATGCGGATGACGTTGAGGCGGTGGAACAAGTCTTCCCGGAATTTGCCGGCTTGTACCAGTGATTCGAGGTTCTGGTGCGTCGCGGCGATGATCCGCACGTCCACCTTAACCGGTATATGGCCACCCACACGGTAGAACTCGCCATCGGCCAGTACCCGCAGCAGGCGGGTCTGGGTGTCGGCCGGCATGTCACCGATTTCGTCCAGGAACAGCGTGCCGCCATCGGCTTGCTCGAAGCGGCCGCGTCGCAGGTTGGCAGCGCCGGTGAAGGCGCCTTTCTCGTGGCCGAACAGCTCCGACTCCATCAAGTCCTTGGGGATGGCGGCCATGTTCAGGGCGATGAACGGCGAGGCTGCACGTGGGCTGTGGCGGTGCAGGGCGTGTGCGACCAGTTCCTTGCCGGTACCGGATTCGCCATTGATCAACACGGTGATGTTGGAGTGGCTCAGGCGACCAATGGCGCGAAACACCTCCTGCATCGCCGGCGCTTCTCCGATGATTTCCGGTGTGCGGGCCAGTGCCTGGGGCACGTCGAGGCCTTGTTGTTCCTGGGCATGCTGGTTGGCGCGCTTGACCAGCGATACCGCCTCGTCGACGTCGAACGGTTTGGGCAGGTACTCGAAAGCACCACCCTGGTACGACGCTACCGCGCTGTCCAGGTCGGAATGGGCGGTCATGATGATGACCGGCAGGCGTGGGTGCTGCTCGCGAATCTGCGCCAGCAGGTCGAGGCCGCTGGCACCGGGCATGCGGATGTCGGAGATGATCACGTCCGGCTGCTGCCGGGCCAGGCGGCCCATCACGCCATCGGCGCTGTCGAAGCTCTGGGTGGTCATGCCTTCCTGTTGCAGGGCTTTTTCCAGGACCCAGCGGATGGAGCGATCATCGTCGACGATCCATACGGTTTCACTTCGGCTCATGAGGCGGTGGCTCCTTGTTCCAGGGGCAGGAAGATCGAGAAGGCGGTGTGTCCGGCGTGGCTTTCACATTCGATCAGGCCCTGGTGCTGGCTGATGATGTTCTGGGTGATGGCCAGGCCCAGTCCGGTACCATCCGGGCGGCCACTGACCATGGGATAGAAGAGCGTGTCCTGCAGTTCACTGGGAATGCCTGGGCCGTTGTCGATGATTTCGACACGGGCCACCAGGCGGTGGCGCACATGGCCGATGGTGAACTGGCGCATCGCGCGGCTGCGCAGGGTGATGCGGCCCAGGCGCAGTTCGTTCTGCGAGCTGATCGCCTGCATGGCGTTGCGCACGATGTTCAGCACGGCCTGGATCATCTGCTCGCGGTCGATCAGTACGTCCGGCAAGCTGGGGTCGTAATCGCGCACCAAAGTGATGCAACCCTGGCTTTCCGCCTCGACCAGGCTACAGACCCGTTCCAGCACCTCATGGATGTTGGTCATGGCCAGCGAAGGCAACTTGTTCGAGCCGAGCATGCGATCAACCAGATTACGCAGGCGGTCGGCCTCTTCGATGATCACGTTGGTGTAGTCGCGCAGGCCGTCTTCCGGCAGCTCGCGGGCCAGCAATTGTGCTGCGCCACGGATGCCGCCGAGCGGGTTCTTGATCTCGTGGGCGAGGCCGCGCACGAGCATCTTGGTGGTTTCCTGCTTGCTCAGCTGGGCTTCTTCCTTGGTGATGCGCAGCAGGCGGTCACGTGGGTGCACCTCCAGCAGCAACAAGGTATTGCCCTGGTGCAGGATCGGCGTCACGGCATAGTCGACCGTGATGGCCTGCCCGGTCAGCGAGGTCAGTTGCGCTTCGCGCTTGGTGAACGGATGCGCCTGTTCCACGGCCTGGCGCAAGGAGTTGAGCGCCTCGGTCGACTCGGTGAACAGTTCGCTGATGAACTGCCCGTGGCTGCGCTGCCCGCTCACGGCAAGGAGCATTTCTGCGGCCGGGTTCATGTACTCAAGGCGCAGCTCGGCGTTGAGCAGGAGCGTGGCCGTGGTCAGATTGTCCAGAAGCAGACGGTGCTGTGCATCGCTGATGGTCATAAGGCGTCGTTGACCTCTTTTGGCGCTTGTCAGGCATGGCCCGGCCGTGGCCGGGCACGCGGCGGGTCCGCTGATGCCAGTCTCTTTGCTGAAAATGCAAGAAACAAACCAAGGCTCCGAAAAGAAGCGGAATTCCTTGAGAAAGACCTGGAATTGCGCATATTCGGCTCAGGTTTTTCTGGTTTACCCTTTCACGTGAACTATTTTGGGCTCCGGGGTAGGACGCTGAGTGTGGTTATGCACCAATATAGAGCATTCTCGCGTTCAGCGTTTGGCGCACAACTGCAGAGTGGCGCGAAGCAGTGCCTGGTGGCGCAGCCAGTCGTTGGTACGCTGAGCCAAGGCGTGTGAGAGTTTTCGTTGGCAGTCTTTTGGCTGCTGCTGGTCGAAGCGGCTCAGCTCGTTCAGCAGGGTTATCTGCAGTTTGTCCAGGTGCGGCCGAAGGTCTTTGGCGAGATCGAGCCGAGTGGCCGGGGGGCGATAGCCGAGTCTGGTCCAGCGATCGAGCAAGGTGTACTGAACGATCTTGTTGGCTTCGATCTGGTCGCTGAAGAACGCGGCGGCGCGCTCTGGGCTGACGTTATAGTCGGGGGCCAACTGGCGTGCTTGCGCCAGCACTTGGCGCTCTCGCGCGGTCGATTCTACCGGCAGGTGCTGATCCCACTTGTGCACCGCGACCGAGCTCGCCAGGTTGAGCCTTTGTTCGATGCCGGTCAGCAATGGGGTGAATTCGGATTCCGAGGAGGTGTGTGTCTGGCAGCCAAGCAGGCCGAGGGAGAGGCAGAGGGCAAGGGGGGCGAAGCGCATGATGATCTCCTTGTATAGGGAGACCTGATTGTGAGCGGTCAGACAATTTCTGCTGGTAGGACGATTCCGACCTGATCAGTCGGAAAAACCAAAACGGCCTTCAGAAGAAGGCCGTCTTGGGTGAAGTCATCGACGCCAGGCGCCGATCAGATCAGCAGCTGTAGTACAGCTCATATTCCAGCGGGTGCACGAAGGTGCGGACCTTGATCTCTTCTTCGCTCTTCAGCGCGATGAAGGCATCGATGAAGTCGTCGGAGAACACGCCGCCTTTGGTCAGGAACGCACGGCCTTTGTCCAGCTCTTCCAGGGCTTCCTTCAGGCTGCCGCAGACTTGTGGGATGTCCTTGGCTTCTTCAGGTG
Source organism: Pseudomonas sp. NPDC090233 (assembly GCF_044772285.1). NCBI lineage: Bacteria > Pseudomonadati > Pseudomonadota > Gammaproteobacteria > Pseudomonadales > Pseudomonadaceae > Pseudomonas > Pseudomonas sp. NPDC090233. The sequence continues at coordinate 231,795 of NZ_JBIVYQ010000006.1, forward strand.
GCAGGTCGTACAGGTTCTTGTCGGCCGCATCGCCTGGGTGGATCTTGTTCTGGATGCCGTCCAGGCCAGCCATCAGCAGGGCCGCGAAGGCCAGGTACGGGTTGGCCGATGGGTCCGGGAAGCGTGCTTCGATACGGCGGGCTTTCGGGCTGCCGACGTAAGGAATACGGATCGAGGCGGAGCGGTTGCGTGCCGAGTAGGCCAGCATGACCGGGGCTTCGAAGCCTGGTACCAGACGCTTGTAGGAGTTGGTCGACGGGTTGGTGAAGCCGTTCAGGGCTTTACCGTGCTTGATGATACCGCCGATGAAGTACAGGGCAGTGTCGGACAGGCCGGCATAGCCTTCACCTGCGAAGGTGTTCTTGCCGTCTTTCCAGATCGACATGTGCACGTGCATGCCCGAGCCGTTGTCGCCGTACAGCGGCTTCGGCATGAAGGTGGCGGTACGGCCGTAGGCGTCGGCAACGTTGTGCACGACGTATTTCAGGGCCTGTACTTCGTCAGCCTTCTTCACCAGGGTGTTGAACTTGACGCCGATTTCGTTCTGACCGGCAGTCGCCACTTCGTGGTGGTGAACTTCGACGACCTGGCCCATTTCTTCCAGTGCGTTGCACATGGCAGTACGGATTTCGTGGTCGTGGTCGAACGGTGGAACTGGGAAGTAGCCGCCTTTGACGCCAGGACGGTGGCCTTTGTTGCCGCCTTCCACGTCAGCGCCAGTCATCCACGAGCCTTGCTCGGAGAAGATCTTGAACATCGAACCGGAGATGTCCGATTGGAACTTCACTTCGTCGAAGATGAAGAACTCAGGCTCTGGGCCTGCGAATACGGTGTCACCGATGCCGGTGCTCTTCAGGTACTCTTCGGCGCGCTTGGCGATCGCACGTGGGTCGCGGTCGTAGCCCTGCATGCTCGACGGGTCGACGATGTCGCAGGTGATGATCAGGGTTGGTTCTTCGGTGAACGGGTCCAGCACGGCAGTGTCATCGACCGGCATCAGGATCATGTCGGAGGCTTCGATGCCTTTCCAGCCAGCGATGGAGGAGCCGTCGAACATCTTGCCGACTTCGAAGAAGTCTTCGTCCAGGCCATCACGCGCTGGCATGGTCACGTGATGCTGAACGCCCTTGGTGTCCGTGAAACGCAGATCAATCCACTTGACGTCATGATCTTTGATGAGTTGAACCGACTTCGACATGTTGTCCTCCGGATGGTCTAGAGCGCGGTGGGCCGCTGCCCTGGAAAAAGGGTGATGCTGGGCGCGGATAGTCGGCCAAGCTTACCTGCCTCACAAGGGAGCAAATTGCATGCCAGTGCTCGAAAATGGCGAGGGCGGGATAAAAGGGGGCGTTTGCGGGCTTGTGATCCGCAATGGCGGCTGGAAATTGCACCCTTAGGAGGCAGGAAAACCAGGTCAAGCACCAAGTTGGTGCAGTGCTTTATTGTCGTGCTGTTTTTGAGGGCCTCATCGCGGATGAATCCGCTCCTACGGGCATCGCGCCATCTGTAGGAGCGGATTCATCCGCGAGAGGCCCGCACAGGCGCCGCAGAAAACCCCTCCAGCACCTATCTCAAACCTTCTGATCAAAAGTTGCTCAAATCCTGAGCAATTTCCGCTATAATTCGCGCCCCTCATTTTCGGCAGGCCCTGCGCGCGCTGTTAAACCAATGAAACTTATCGTCAAAGTCTTCCCAGAGATCACCATCAAGAGCCGGCCAGTGCGCAAGCGCTTCATCCGCCAGCTCGGCAAGAACATCCGCAACGTGCTCAAGGACCTCGATCCTGAACTCGTGGTCGATGGTGTCTGGGACAATCTCGAAGTGGTCACCCGCGTCGAGGACGAGAAGGTCCAGCGCGAGATGATCGAGCGCCTCACCTGCACACCGGGGATCACCCATTTCCTGCAGGTAGAGGAATACCCGCTGGGTGATTTCGACGACATCGTCGCCAAGTGCAAGCAGCATTTCGGTCACCTGCTGGCCGGCAAGCACTTCGCCGTGCGCTGCAAGCGCGGTGGCCACCATGACTTCACCTCGATGGACGTCGACCGTTACGTCGGCAGCCAGCTGCGCCAGCAGTGCGGCGCCGCCGGTATCGAGCTGAAGAACCCCGAAGTGTTGGTACGCATCGAAATCCGCAACCAGCGCCTGTACGTGATCCACAACCAGCACAACGGTATCGGCGGCTATCCGCTGGGCGCCCTGGAGCAGACCCTGGTGCTGATGTCCGGTGGCTTCGACTCCACCGTGGCGGCCTACCAGATGATGCGCCGCGGCCTGATGACCCACTTCTGCTTCTTCAACCTCGGCGGCCGTGCCCACGAGCTTGGCGTGATGGAAGTCGCCCACTACCTGTGGAAGAAATACGGCAGCAGCCAGCGCGTGCTGTTTATCAGCGTGCCGTTCGAAGAGGTGGTCGGCGAGATTCTCAACAAGGTCGACAACAGCTACATGGGCGTGACCCTCAAGCGCATGATGCTGCGCGGCGCTGCGCACATGGCCGATCGTCTGCAAATCGAAGCGCTGGTGACCGGCGAAGCGATCTCCCAGGTATCGAGCCAGACGCTGCCGAACCTGTCGATCATCGATTCGGCCACCGACAAGCTGGTGCTGCGCCCGTTGCTGGCCAGCCACAAGCAGGACATCATTGACCAGGCCACCGAAATCGGCACCGCCGACTTCGCCAAGCACATGCCTGAATACTGCGGCGTGATCTCGGTAAACCCGACCACCCACGCCAAGCGTCACCGCATGGAGCATGAAGAAAAGCAATTCGACATGGCCGTGCTGGAGCGCGCGCTCGAACGGGCCAAATTCATTTCCATCGACCATGTGATCGATGAGCTGGGCAAGGACATCGAAATCGAGGAAGTGGCCGAGGCACTGCCGGGCCAGATCGTCATCGACATTCGTCACCCCGATGCCCAGGAAGACGAACCCTTGGCGCTGGACGGTATCGAAGTCCAGGCCATGCCGTTCTATGCGATCAACAGCAAGTTCAAGCACCTGGACCCCACGCGCCAGTACTTGCTGTATTGCGACAAGGGTGTGATGAGCCGTTTGCACGCACACCACCTGCTCAGTGAGGGACATGCCAATGTGCGTGTTTATCGTCCGACATAAGACGCCAGGGCTGTATGGCGGCAGCATCCGCCATCGCCCTCCCGACCGCCGGGCCTGCTGAGCCTTATACCTTCATATTGGCCGCCTAGACTGGCGGCAACCGAATCCTCTGATCGAGATACAGTTGTGATCGAAAATCTGCGTAACATCGCCATCATCGCCCACGTTGACCATGGTAAAACCACCCTGGTCGACAAACTCCTGCGTCAGTCCGGCACTCTGGAGCGTAACGAGCTCAACGACGAGCGCGTCATGGACTCCAACGACCAGGAAAAAGAGCGCGGTATTACCATTCTGGCGAAAAACACCGCCATCAACTGGAATGGCTACCACATCAACATCGTCGACACCCCCGGCCACGCCGACTTCGGTGGCGAGGTTGAGCGTGTAATGTCGATGGTCGACTCCGTGCTGCTGCTGGTCGACGCACAAGACGGCCCGATGCCGCAAACCCGCTTCGTGACCAAGAAGGCTTTCGAAGCTGGTCTGAAGCCAATCGTCGTGATCAACAAGGTCGACCGTCCGGGCGCGCGTCCTGACTGGGTTCTGGACCAGATCTTCGACCTGTTCGACAACCTCGGTGCCACCGACGAACAGCTGGACTTCAAAGTCGTCTACGCCTCGGCCCTGAACGGCATCGCCGGTCTGGACCACACCGAAATGGGCGAAGACATGACCGCCCTGTACCAGGCAGTCATCGACCACGTCCCGGCGCCAGCTGTAGACCGTGACGGCCCGTTCCAGATGCAGATCTCCGCACTGGACTACAACAGCTTCCTGGGTGTGATCGGCGTTGGCCGTATTGCCCGTGGTCGCATCAAGCCGAACACCCCGGTTGTTGCCATCGACGCCGACGGCAAGAAGCGTAACGGCCGTATCCTCAAGCTGATGGGCCACCACGGCCTGCACCGCGTCGACGTCGAAGAAGCCCAGGCTGGCGACATCGTCTGCATCAGCGGTTTCGACGAGCTGTTCATCTCCGACACCCTGTGCGACCCGACTGCCGTCGAGGCGATGAAGCCGCTGACCGTTGACGAGCCTACCGTTTCGATGACCTTCCAGGTCAACGACTCGCCGTTCTGCGGCAAGGAAGGCAAGTTCGTCACCAGCCGTAACATCAAGGATCGTCTGGACAAAGAACTGCTGTACAACGTTGCCCTGCGCGTTGAAGAAACCGACTCCCCAGACAAGTTCAAGGTCTCGGGCCGTGGTGAGCTGCACCTGTCGGTACTGATCGAAACCATGCGTCGCGAAGGCTTCGAGCTGGCCCTGGGCCGTCCTGAAGTGATCATCCGTGAAGTCGACGGCGTGAAGCAGGAACCGTTCGAAAACGTCACCATCGACATCCCTGAAGAATCCCAGGGCAAGGTCATGGAAGAGATGGGTCTGCGTAAAGGCGACCTGACCAACATGGTCCCGGATGGCAAGGGCCGTGTACGCCTGGAATACAACATCCCGGCTCGCGGTCTGATCGGTTTCCGTAACCAGTTCCTGACCCTGACCAACGGTGCAGGCATCCTGACCTCGATCTTCGATCGCTACGACGCGGTGAAGTCCGGCCACATGTCCGGCCGTCAGAACGGCGTACTGGTTTCGGTCGAAACCGGCAAGGCGCTGACCTACTCCCTGGAAACCCTGCAGGCGCGTGGCAAGCTGTTCGTCGAGCACGGTCAAGAGATCTACAACGGTCAGATCATCGGCCAGAACAGCCGCGACAACGACCTGGGCGTCAACCCTACCAAGGGCAAGAAGCTCGACAACATGCGTGCTTCGGGTAAAGACGAAGTCATCGCCCTGGTTCCGCCAGTTCGCTTCACCCTGGAACAGGCTCTGGAATACATCCAGGAAGACGAGCTGTGCGAAGTGACGCCGAAGTCCATCCGTCTTCGCAAGAAGATCCTGGACGAAAGCGAGCGTACCCGCGCTGCCAAGAAAGCCAAGAACAGCTAATTTAGTTCTGGCTGAATGAATACGCCCCCGGTCGAAAGGCCGGGGGCGTTTTTATTTGTCTGCAGAATGTGCGCTGGCTTTGCTGGCCTCTTCGCGGCTAAAGCCGCGAAGAGGCCCTGACAGGCCATCAATCAGCGCGAGGCAACCTTCGGCTTGTAAGCACAATACCCCGGCCGTGGCCCGATCTTCGGGTGGTTCCGGCAGGTATCCGGGCGCTTGTCATAAATGGTGCACAGCCGGCTCTTACGATCCAGGTACATGCAGTCATCGTTGCTCATCCGGGTCAGGGTGAAGATCCCTGACTTCTGGTTGAAGCGCTCGATGATGCCTTCCTTCTGCAGGCGCTTGGCCACGTTCTTCGGCGGCTCGTCCTTTTCGAACTCGTCCACCACGCCGATGCGGATCAGGTCTTTGATCTTCACTTCCACGGGTAGCGTGCAGCAGGTCGAATGGCAGCCCCCGCACATATGGCTGGCGTAGCGCTGCCAGGTTTCCAGGCGGTCGACTTCGGCCGCGGCAATCAGGGTCGTTTTCATCGTTATGGGTGGTGGATCACGGTCTTGGGGCGCGCGATGATACCGGAGTTGTTCAATTTGTGAACAACCTTTTGCCGGATTGGCAACGTGGGCATGAAAACTGCGAACACAGGCTGTCACTCCCTGTCGAAGGGTCTAGTCTCATCAATCTCCCTGCGCTTTCGTCAATTTGCCCGAGGATGCCGCATGTCCCAGGAACCAAAAGCACGTGATGCCGAGGTGGCCGACTTTCGCGCCGCTGTACTGGACAAGCTGACCTACGCGGTCGGCAAGGACCCGGAGCACGCCTTCGACCACGACTGGTTCGAGGCCATTGCCCTGGCCGCCCGTGATCACATGGTCGATCACTGGATGGACCACACCCGCCAAGCGTATCGACGCAGTCAGAAGCGGGTCTATTACCTTTCTCTGGAATTCCTGATTGGCCGCCTGCTCTACGACAGCCTGAGCAACCTGGGCTTGCTGGACATCGCCCGCGATGCGCTGGAAGGTCTGGATGTGGACCTGGAGCGTATTCGCTTGCTCGAACCGGACGCCGCACTGGGCAACGGTGGCCTGGGGCGCTTGGCGGCCTGCTTCATGGAGAGCATGTCGACCCTGGGCATCGCCGCCCACGGCTACGGTATCCGTTATGAACACGGGCTGTTCCGTCAGGCCATGGTCGATGGCTGGCAGCAGGAGCAGACCGAGAACTGGCTGGATTTTGGCAACCCGTGGGAGTTCGAGCGCGCCGAGGTGATCTACCCGATCAGCTTTGGCGGCAGCGTCGAAACGGTAAGTAATGGCCACGGCCAGCAGCGGCAGGTCTGGACGCCGGGTGAAACGGTGCGTGCGGTGGCGTATGACACGCCGGTGGTCGGCTGGCGTGGGGCCAGCGTCAACACGCTGCGCCTGTGGCGTGCCCGGGCGCTGGAAGAGCTGCACCTGGAGCGCTTCAACGCCGGTGATCATTTGGGCGCGGTGGCCGAAGTGGCGCGTGCCGAAAGCATCTCGCGAGTGCTGTATCCGGCCGACAGTACCGAGGCTGGCCAGGAACTGCGCCTGCGCCAGGAGTATTTCTTTGTCTCGGCATCGCTGCAGGACCTGCTGCGACGTCATCTGAACATGCACAAGGACTTGCTCACCCTGCCCGATGCGGCGGCGATCCAGCTCAACGACACGCACCCCTCGATCGCCGTGGCCGAGTTGATGCGGCTGTTGGTCGACCAGCATGAAATCCCCTGGGAAAAGGCCTGGGAACTGACCGTCGGCACCTTGGCCTACACCAACCACACCTTGCTGCCCGAAGCCCTGGAAACCTGGCCGGTGGCGCTGATGGAGCGCATGCTGCCACGGCACATGCAGATCATCTATCTGATCAATGCCTTCCATATTGATGCCCTGCGCGCGAAGGGCCTGCACGACTTCGACGTGTTGCGTTCGGTGTCGTTGATCGAAGAGGACAACGGCCGCCGGGTGCGCATGGGCAACCTGGCGTTCCTTGGCTCGCACAGCGTCAACGGGGTGTCGGCGCTGCACAGCAAGCTGATGAAGAGCACGGTGTTCGCCGAGCTGCACAAGCTCTACCCGCAGCGGATCAACAACAAGACCAACGGCATCACCTTCCGCCGCTGGCTGTACCAGTCCAACCCGCAACTGACGGCGATGCTGGTCGAGGCACTGGGCCCGGAGCTGCTGGACGACCCCGAGGGGCGGCTGGCCGATCTGGTGCCCTTCGCCGACAAGGGCGGTTTCCGCAAGCAATTCGCCGCTCAGCGCCTGCACAGCAAACGCGCGCTGGCCAGCATCATCCAGGACCGCGTGGGGGTTACGGTCAACCCCGAGGCGCTGTTCGATGTGCAGGTCAAGCGCATCCACGAATACAAGCGCCAATTGCTCAACCTGCTGCACACCGTGGCGCTGTACCAGGCGATCCGCAACGACCCGGGCACCAACTGGGTGCCACGAGTGAAGATTTTCGCCGGCAAGGCTGCGGCCAGTTATCACCAGGCCAAGTTGATCATCAAGCTGGCCAACGACATCGCCCGTGTGGTCAACAACGACCCCACCGTGCGTGGCCTGCTCAAGGTGGTGTTCCTGCCCAACTACAACGTCAGCCTGGCCGAGAGCATCATCCCGGCGGCGGACCTGTCGGAGCAGATCTCCACGGCCGGCTACGAGGCCTCGGGCACCAGCAACATGAAATTCGGCCTCAATGGCGCGTTGACCATCGGCACCCTCGACGGTGCCAACGTCGAGATGTGTGAACAGGTGGGCGCCGACAACATGTTCATCTTCGGCCTGACCGCGCAGCAGGTCGAGGCGCGCAAGCGGGCCGGTGACTTTGGTGCCAGTGCTGCGATCGCCGCCTCCAACCGCTTGAACGATGTGCTGCAGGCGATCCGCAGTGGCGTGTTCTCGCCGGATGACCCTGGGCGCTATGCCGGGCTGATCGACGGGCTGGTGGCCTATGACCGATTCCTGGTCTGCGCCGACTTCGATGCCTACTGGGATGCCCAGCGGCGTGTCGAGGAACTGTGGCACACGCCGCAGGAATGGTGGCGGATGGCGGTGCTGAACACGGCGCGGATGGGCTGGTTCTCTTCGGACCGGACCATTCGTGAATATGCGACCGATATCTGGAAGGCGCTGGATTGAGCGTTTGGGGCCGCACAGCGGCCCCACTCGACAGCCGGCCTGGCAAGGGCTGAACTACCGACCTAATGTGCCGTCTGACTGCCCAGCGAGTCTCTTTGCTCGCTAGCATTCAACTCTCCCTGTAAACTGCGGGGGTTTTAATCCCCCTATCCGTTCGGAGCCATACATGTCCCGCGTTACCCTGAGTCGCTATCTGATTGAGCAGACCCGCAGCAACAGTACCCCTGCCGATCTGCGCTTCCTGATCGAAGTGGTGGCGCGTGCGTGCAAGGAAATCAGCCACCACGTGTCCAAAGGCGCCCTCGGCGGCGTACTGGGCAGCATGGGCACCGAAAACGTGCAGGGCGAAGTGCAGAAGAAGCTGGACGTGATTTCCAACGACATCCTGCTCGAAGCCAACGAGTGGGGCGGTCACCTCGCCGGCATGGCCTCCGAAGAAATGGACAATGCCTACCAGATCCCGGGCAAATACCCGAAAGGCGCCTACCTGCTGGTGTTCGACCCGCTGGACGGTTCGTCGAACATCGACGTCAACGTTTCGGTCGGCACCATCTTCTCGGTACTGCGTTGCCCTAACGAGTACCTGAGCCAGAACGAAGCCCTCAACGAAAACGCCTTCCTGCAGCCAGGCACCCAGCAGGTCGCCGCCGGTTACGCCATCTACGGCCCGCAGACCATGCTGATCCTGACCCTGGGCAATGGCGTCAAGGGCTTCACCCTGGACCGCGAACTGGGCAGCTTCGTCCTGACCCACGAGAACATTCAGGTTCCGGCCACCACCGCCGAATTCGCCATCAACATGTCCAACCAGCGCCACTGGGAAGCCCCGGTACAGCGCTACGTGGGCGAGCTGCTGGCCGGCGAGACCGGGCCGCTGAAGAAGAACTACAACATGCGTTGGATCGCCTCGATGGTGGCCGACGTGCACCGCATCCTCACCCGTGGCGGCCTGTTCATGTACCCGCGCGATGCCCGCGAGCCAAGCAAGCCGGGCAAGCTGCGCCTGATGTACGAAGCCAACCCGATGTCGTTCATCATCGAACAGGCTGGCGGCGCCTCCACCAACGGTTACGAGCGCATCCTCGACATCAAGCCGGAGAGCCTGCACCAGCGCGTGTCGGTCATTCTCGGCTCGAAGGAAGAGGTCGAGCGCGTTACCGCCTATCACAAGGAGTAAGTCATGCTCGCACCTTGGCAGCCGTTGCTGGAATGGTGGTTCGGTTGGGGCACCAGTGCCCAGGCCGTGGCTGACGAGAAGAGCACGCTGTGGTTCGGCAAGCATCACGATGCCGACGCGCAGGCGATGTTCGGCGACCTGGTCGAGCAGGCCCTGGCGGGCGGGCTCGACGAGTGGCAACAGAGCCCGCAGGGCTGGCTTGGCCTGCTGATCCTGCTGGATCAGCTGCCACGCATGATCTACCGCGACACGCCGCGTGCCTTCGAGGGCGACCGGCGTGCCCAGGTGGTGGCGATGCAGGGGCTGCAGAAGGGCTGGGATTATCAGCTGCTGCCGATCCAGCGGGTGTTCGTGTTGCTGGTGCTGGAGCATGCCGAGGTGCTGGATTGGCAGAACCTGAGCGTGGAGCGCTATCAGGTGCTGCTCGATGAGCAGCCTGAAGCCCAACGGCGCTTGTTCGAAGGCTTTCTGGATTACGCCGAGCAGCATCAGCGGGTGATTGCCCGGTTCGGACGTTTCCCGCATCGCAACCTGTTGCTGGAGCGGCCGAGCACCAGCGAAGAGATGGACTTTTTGCTGGAGCCTGGGTCGAGGTTTTAGGTCGCCTGTGGCGGCCTCTTCGCGGCTGAAGCCGCTCCTACAGGATGAACTGCAATCTCTTCTGTGGGAGCGGCTTCAGCCGCGAAGCTGACACCATCGAACTCAGATCCTGAAACTGCCCACCAGATGCTTCAACCGATCGACCTGATGCTCAAGGTCGGTGCAGGCACGCAACGTGCTCTGAAGGTTCTGCACCCCTTCCTGATTCAACGTATTGATCTCGGTAATGTCGACATTGATCGACTCGACCACGGCCGTCTGCTCTTCGGTGGCGGTCGCGACCGACTGGTTCATGCCATCGATCTCACCAATGCGCTGGGTCACACTGCCCAGGCGCTCGCCCGCCTGGTTGGCGATGCCCACGCTGTGGTCGCTGTGCTCACGGCTCTGGTTCATGGTGCTGACGGCCATCTGCGCGCCGGCCTGCAGTTCTTCGATCAGGCGTTGCACCTGCTGCGCCGACTCCTGGGTGCGGTGGGCCAGGTTGCGCACTTCATCGGCGACCACGGCAAAGCCACGGCCCGCCTCACCGGCACGGGCGGCCTCGATCGCGGCGTTGAGCGCCAGCAGGTTGGTCTGCTGCGAAATGCCGCTGATCACGTCGAGAATCTGGCCGATGTTGGCAGTGTGGGCATTGAGCGTTTCGATGTTGCCGCACGAGTCGCTGATGCGCGCCGACAGCTGGTTCATCACATCGATGGTGCGCCCGACCACCTGTTGGCCCTCTTCGGCCAGGCCGCGAGCGTCGCTGGAGTGCTGCGACGCCAGTGCCGCGTTCTGGGCGATTTCCTGCGCGGCGGCGCCGAGCTGGTTGATGGCCGCCGCCACGCTGCTGGTGCGGCTGGACTGCTGATCGGCGTTCTGGATCGAAGCATTCGAGGCGTTTACCACCTGCGTCGCCACCGCGTTGACCTGGCCGGTGGCCGAAGCCACTTCGCGGATCGACTCGTGAATACGTTCAACGAAGCGGTTGAACGACTGGCCAAGGCTGCCGAATTCGTCCTGGGCGTGGATGGTCAGGCGCCGGGTCAGGTCACCTTCGCCTTCGGCGATGTCATGCATGGCCCGGCCCATCAGGTGCAGCGGCTCCATCAGCACGCGAATCAGCAAGCCGAGCAGGGCGATGATCACCAGCACGGCGATCAGCGTAGCGACCATGGCCGAGCTGCGCAGCTCGCTGAGCATGGCGAACGCAGCGTCCTGATCGACCACCAGTGCCACGTACCAGTCAGCCGAAGGCACGCCGTCGACGTGGGTGAAGCTGATGAACTGCTTGCGCCCGTCCAGCTCGACTTCCTTCAGGCCTGTGCCAATGCGTGGCGTGTCGACAGGATAAACGTCAGCCAGGGTCTTGAGCGCGAGGTCTGCCTTCGGGTGTATGAGGATCTTGCCTTCGCCGGTGACGATGAAGGCGTGGCCGTGGCCATCGAAGTCGAGGGTGTTGATGAGTTTGCTGATGGTTTGCAGGTCGGTGTCGACACCGCTGACGCCGATCATCCGGCCCGCCTGCTGCACGGGGGTGGCCAGGGTGATCACCAGTTTGCCGGCCGAGGCCGAGATGTAGGGCTCGGTCACGATGGTCCGGTTGGCGGCGCCGGCCGCCTTGTACCAGCCGCGTACGCGCGGGTCGTAGTCGGCGGCGCGGCTGCCGACCGGTACCGATTGCATGCTGCCGTCCTGGCCGCCGAAATAGGTGAGCTGGAAGTTGCTGGCATACACCGGCAGTGCCAGGCTGCGGTCGAGGCTGGTTTTGCCTGGGCCGTCGACGGCGATCTGTTGAGCCAGCGAGTCGAGCAGCTGGATACGGCTGTCGAGCCAGTTGCCAATGTTGCCGGCGGTGAGGCTGCCGAGGTCCTGCAGGTTGGTCTGGGTATCGCTGCGCAGGGACTGGCGCTGGCGGTAGTCGTTGAACAGCACGAAACAGGTAAAGGCGACGGCCACCACCAGGGCGGCGGCGAGCAGGATCTTGTGGCTGAACTTCAGGTTCTTGGTCATTTTTTGTGATCTGCACAAGGCAAGGCGGAGGTGGCGCTGCGACCATGCGTCACAGCGTGCTCGCTGTGTCGACGCGGCGCGGCAAAACATTAATCGTTTGCGCGGCACCAGGCGACCAACGGTGTAGAACGAAAGGGGGGGTGGCAGGGAACCAGGGAGGGATTTTCCCGTCGAAGGTCACTGCAGGCCACTCGCCTGCATCCACCTTTCAGGAGTGTTCCTTCATGTCGTTGCGTTCCCTCGCCCTGTTGTCCTTGTGCGTCGTCCTGACTGCGTGCAGCAAGATCAATCAGGAAAACTATTCCAAGCTCAAGGCCGGTATGAACAAGGCCGAGGTCGAGCAACTGCTCGGCACGCCCACCGAGTGCTCCGGCGCGCTGGGCATGAGCAGTTGCACCTGGGGGGACGAGAAGAGCTTCATCAGCGTGCAGTACGCCGCTGACAAGGTGTTGATGTATTCAGGGCAGGGCCTCAAATGACGCGTTTGCACCTGCTGCTGGGGTTGTGCCTGGTGATGCTGTTGGGTGGCTGCGCCACCTCGGCCAACGACCCGCTGGCGCCGAAGACCGCCGGCAACGTCGACCTCAAGCGGTATCAGGGCAAGTGGTACGAGTTGGCGCGTTTGCCGATGCCGTACCAGAGCGAGTGTGCGCAGTCCGAGGCGCATTACAACCTCAAGCCCGATGGCTCGTACGGCGTGCTCAACCGCTGCCGCACGATGGGTGATGAATGGCTGCGCGCCGAGGGCCATGCCAACATCCAGCAGCCGGGGCATACCGACAGGCTGTGGGTGGAGTTCGACAACTGGTTCACCCGCGTGGTGCCGGGGCTGACCAAGGGCGAGTACTGGATCCTCTACGTGGATGATCGCTACCGCACGGCAGTCGTCGGCAGCCCCGACCGCAAGTACCTGTGGATACTGTCGCGCACGCCGACATTGCCGGCATGGGAGCGCGAGAGCCTGCTGGCCAAGGCCCGCCAGCAGGGTTATGACACCAGCCGGTTGATCTGGCGGATGGCGGACAAGCAGATCGTGCAGATGCATTGACGCTGTTGTATGCCCCCTGTAGGAGCGGCTTAAGCCGCGAAGCAGGCGACGCGGTGATTGGCACCGGCTTCGCCGGTGTTCGCGGCTGAAGCCGCTCCTACTCATTGACCCAACAGTTGCCGCAATACCTCCAGGAACGCCTGCGCGCTTTCCCCTTCCTGCCCGTGCCGCCCTTCGCGCACCACCCACTGCCCATTGACCATCACATCGCGCACCTGGCGATCGCCCCCGGCGAACAGCCAGCGGTTGAGAATGGCATCGCCATCGGCCATGGCGATGTACGGGTCCTGACCATCGAGCACCAGCCAGTCGGCACGTTTGCCCACCGCCAATTCGCCAACCGGTTGCCCAAGCGCTTGCGCACCGCCACTCAGTGCAGCGTCATACAGGGTGCGCCCAACCATCGGCTGGTCTTCGCGATACAACCGGTTACGCCGTTGGTCGCGCAGGCGCTGGCCGTACTCCAGCCAGCGCAGCTCCTCGACCACGCTCAGTGACACATGGCTGTCGGAGCCAATACCCATGCGTCCACCCTGGGCCAGGTAATCCACTGCCGGGAATATCCCATCACCCAGATTGGCCTCGGTGGTCAGGCACAGCCCGGCCACGGCGCCACTGCGAGCCATGGCCGTTACTTCGCCGGGCTGTGCGTGGGTGGCATGCACCAGGCACCAGCGCGCATCCACCGGCACATGCTCATACAGCCACTGCAGTGGGCGCATTCCGCTCCAGGCCAGGCAGTCGTCGACTTCCTTCTGTTGCTCGGCGATATGAATGTGGATCGGGCACTGCTGGTCGCTGGCAGCCAGAACCTCGTCAATTTGCCCCGGTTTAACCGCGCGCAACGAATGGAAGCACAGGCCCAGCTGCTGCGCAGGTTGTGCCGCCAGCACCGGGGACAGCTGCGCTTGCAGTTGCAGGTATTGCTCGGTGGAATTGATGAAGCGTCGTTGCCCTTCATTGGGCGCCTGGCCGCCGAAACCGGCGTGGCTGTACAACACCGGCAGCAGGGTCAGGCCGATGCCGCTGCTGGCGGCTGCAGCGCTGATGCGGCGCGACAGCTCGGCCGGGTCGGCGTAGGCCTTGCCCGCGGGGTCATGGTGCACATAGTGGAATTCGGCCACCGAGGTGTAGCCAGCCTTGAGCATCTCGATGTACAGCTGACGGGCGATGACCTCCAGTTGCTCCGGGGTGATCTTGCCGACCATCCGGTACATCAGCTCACGCCAGGTCCAGAAGCTGTCGTTGGGGTTGCCCGCCACTTCCGCCAGGCCCGCCATCGCGCGCTGGAATGCATGCGAGTGCAGGTTGGGCATGCCCGGCAACACTGGCCCGTTGAGGCGCTCGGCGCCGTCGGCACTGGCATCCGCCTGCACTGCGGTCAGATGGCCATCGGCGGCTACCTCGAAACGGACACTACGCGCCCAGCCGGTGGGCAAAAGGGCATGTTCAGCGTAATAGGCGGGCATTGCGGTATCCTGTTATTGTTCGACTTGTATATACATATACAGCCGTTTGCCTGCCGGGTAAACTCCGGCAAGCTACCGTTCACCCCATTAGCACAAGGATCAAACGCCGTGCCGACACCTCCTGTCTCCGCGCTGGTCACCCAGATGGGCGAGGGCCCGGCGCCGCTGTACGCCCGGGTCAAACAGATGATCATCCAGCAGATCGAAAATGGCAGCTGGCCGCCGCATCACCGGGTGCCGTCAGAGAGCGAACTGGTCAGCCAACTGGGCTTCAGCCGCATGACCATCAACCGCGCGTTGCGCGAGCTTACCGCCGAAGGGCTGCTGGTGCGCATGCAGGGTGTCGGTACCTTCGTCGCCGAGCCCAAGACGCGCTCAGCGCTGTTCGAGGTCAACAACATAGCCGATGAGATCGCCGCGCGTGGCCACCAGCATCGCTGTGAGGTGATCACCCTGGCCGAGGAGGCTGCCGGCTCCGAGCGCGCCCTGGCCCTGGACATGCGCGAAGGCCAGCGGGTGTTCCATTCGCTGATCGTGCATTACGAAAACGGTGTGCCGGTGCAGATCGAAGACCGTTACGTCAATGCACAAATCGCCCCCGACTACCTCAAGCAGGACTTCACCCGGCAGACGCCTTACGCCTACCTGTCCCAGGTGGCGCCGCTGACCGAGGGCGAACACGTGGTGGAGGCCATTCTGGCCGAGCCTGAAGAGTGCCGGCTGCTGCAGATCGAACCCGGCGAACCTTGCCTGCTGATCCGCCGTCGCACCTGGTCCGGTCGCCAGCCTGTGACCGCGGCGCGGTTGATCCACCCCGGTTCCCGCCATCGCCTGGAAGGACGTTTCAGCAAATGAGACAGCTGCAGTGGTTGCGTGCCAAGGACTACCCGCGCATGCCGTGGAAGAACGGCGGTGGTTTCACCGAAGAGATCACCCGCGATGCGGGCGATGGGCTGGATGGCTTCGGCTGGCGCCTGTCGATTGCCGATATCGAAGCATCCGGTGGTTTTTCCAGCTTCGCCGGTTACCAGCGCGTCATCACCGTGCTGCAGGGCGATGGCATGCGCCTGACGGTGGACGGTGAACACAGCCGCTCGTTGTTGCCGTTCGATGCCTATGCATTCAGGGGCGAAAGCCAGGTGAGCTGTGCGCTGCTGGGCAAGGCGATCCGTGACTTCAACCTGATCTACGCACCTGCCCGTTACCGGGCGCGGTTGCAGTGGTTCAACGGCGACAGCCGGCTGTTCAGTGCGGCCAGTACCGTGCTGGTGTTCAGTGCCCAGGCAGCGCTGCAGGTGAGCATCGATGGTCAGATGCAGCCGGCGCTGGAGCGGTATGACTGCTTGCAGCTCACTGGCAACGATCAACTGGCTGAAGTGGATCTGCTGGGTCGCTGCTGTGTCATCGAGCTCACCCATATCTAGTCACGATGCTACCGGCGATAAGGCCGGTATAGGCAACATCTAGTTACGTGGTAACGCCTCCGTCTGTTACCGAACGCCCCAAGATGGCGCAATGCCGTCTCGTTACCACCCTGTTCTCGAGTCCACGGCAATTTTTTTTGTTCATCAGTGCAGCCCACGAATCACGTGGGCTGTTCCGCTCTCGGCACGGTTGGAAAAAGCGCTGGACCACGACTTGGCAATTCAATTGCATATGCTTGTATGTACAAGTAAAGCCAAGTGCGCGAAAGTGGATAGGCCGTCCCCATTCGCGCTGTACGCACCCGAGGAGCACTTTTCGTGACTGACAACAAACTCAACAAATTCCGTGACGTCGAGATCCGCGCCCCGCGTGGCAACAAGCTGACGGCCAAAAGTTGGCTGACCGAAGCCCCGCTGCGCATGCTGATGAACAACCTCGACCCGCAGGTAGCCGAAAACCCGAAAGAATTGGTGGTGTATGGCGGCATTGGCCGCGCCGCGCGCAACTGGGCCTGTTACGACAAGATCGTCGAGAGCCTGACTAACCTGAACGACGACGAAACCCTGCTGGTGCAGTCGGGCAAGCCGGTCGGCGTGTTCAAGACCCACGCCAACGCCCCGCGCGTGCTGATCGCCAACTCCAACCTGGTGCCGCACTGGGCCAACTGGGAGCACTTCAACGAACTGGATGCCAAGGGCCTGGCCATGTACGGTCAGATGACCGCCGGCAGCTGGATCTACATCGGCAGCCAGGGCATCGTCCAGGGCACCTATGAAACCTTCGTCGAAGCCGGTCGCCAGCACTACGGCGGCAGCCTCAAGGGCAAGTGGGTACTGACCGCCGGCCTGGGTGGCATGGGCGGTGCCCAGCCATTGGCCGCGACCTTGGCCGGCGCTTGCTCGCTGAACATCGAATGCCAGCAGAGCCGCATCGATTTCCGCCTCGACACCCGTTATGTCGACGAACAAGCCAACGACCTCGACGATGCCCTGGCGCGCATCGCCAAGTACACCGCCGAAGGCAAAGCCATCTCCATCGCCCTGCACGGCAACGCCGCCGAGATCCTGCCGGAGCTGGTCAAGCGTGGCGTGCGCCCGGACATGGTCACCGACCAGACCAGCGCCCACGACCCGCTCAATGGCTACCTGCCGGCCGGCTGGACCTGGGAGCAGTACCGCGACCGAGCGCAGACCGAACCGGCCGCCGTGGTCAAGGCCGCGAAACAGTCCATGGCCGTGCATGTGCAAGCCATGCTCGACTTCCAGAAGCAGGGCGTGCCGACCTTCGACTACGGCAACAACATCCGCCAGATGGCGAAGGAAGAGGGCGTTGCCAATGCCTTCGATTTCCCAGGTTTCGTCCCGGCCTATATCCGCCCGCTGTTCTGCCGCGGCATCGGCCCGTTCCGCTGGGCGGCGTTGTCCGGCGATGCCGAGGACATCTACAAGACCGACGCCAAGGTCAAGGAACTGATCCCCGACGACGCCCACCTGCACCGCTGGCTGGACATGGCCCGCGAGCGCATCAGCTTCCAGGGCCTGCCGGCGCGTATCTGCTGGGTAGGCCTGGGCCTGCGCGCCAAACTGGGGCTGGCGTTCAACGAAATGGTGCGCAGCGGTGAGCTGTCGGCGCCGATCGTGATCGGCCGCGACCACCTCGATTCGGGCTCGGTGTCCAGCCCCAACCGCGAGACCGAAGCCATGCAGGACGGTTCGGATGCGGTGTCCGACTGGCCGCTGCTCAACGCCCTGTTGAACACCGCCAGCGGCGCGACCTGGGTCTCGCTGCACCATGGCGGCGGCGTTGGCATGGGCTTCTCGCAGCACTCTGGCATGGTCATTGTGTGTGATGGCACCGACGAGGCGGCCGAGCGTATCGCCCGCGTGCTGACCAACGACCCGGCCACCGGGGTGATGCGTCACGCCGATGCGGGGTACCAGATTGCGATCGATTGCGCCAAAGAGCAGGGGTTGAACCTGCCGATGATTACCGGCTGACACACCTTGGGGCCGCACAGCGGCCCCAATCAGCCATTTCTAAAAGGCTGCCGATTTCCATTTTCAAGTTTGGGAGCGTCACGCAATGAAAACCAACAAGACCTTGCTTGCCTCGCTGTTCGCCCTCGGCCTGCTCGGCGCTGCCGGCAGCAGCCAGGCCGCTGGCTGGTGCGAGTCTGGCAAGCCGGTGAAGTTCGCCGGGCTGAACTGGGAAAGCGGCATGCTGCTGACCGACGTGATGCAATTCGTGCTGAAGAACGGCTACGGCTGTGAAACCGACAGCCTGCCCGGCAATTCCATCACCATGGAAAACGCCCTGGGCAGCAATGACATCCAGGTGTTCGCCGAAGAGTGGGTCGGCCGCAGCGAGGTCTGGAAGAAGGCCGAGGCCGCCGGCAAGGTGGTCGGCGTCGGCGCCCCGGTGGTGGGCGCGGAAGAAGGCTGGTACGTGCCCCGCTACGTGATCGAAGGCGACGCCAAGCGCAAGCTCGAAGCCAAGGCGCCAGAGCTCAAGAACGTGGCCGACCTGGGCCAATACTCCAGCGTGTTCAAGGACCAGGAAGAACCGAGCAAAGGCCGTTTCTACAACTGCCCGGCCGGTTGGACCTGCGAACTGGACAACAGCAAGATGCTCAAGGACTACGGTTTGGAGAGCAGCTACACCAACTTCCGCCCCGGCACCGGCCCGGCGCTGGATGCTGCAGTGCTGTCGAGCTACAAGCGCGGCGAGCCGATCCTCTTCTACTACTGGACCCCAACCCCGCTGATGGGCCAGGTCGATCTGGTCAAGCTGCAGGAAAAAGCCGGCGTGGACAAGACCGTGTCAATCAAGGTCGGGCTGTCGAAAACCTTCCACGAACAGGCGCCAGAGCTGGTCGCAGTGCTGGAAAAGGTCAACCTGCCGATCGACCTGCTCAACCAGAACCTGGCGCGCATGACCAAGGATCGGATCGAGTCGCCGAAGCTGGCGAAGCTGTTCCTCAAGGAACATCCTGAAGTCTGGCAAGCCTGGGTCAGCGAAGAGGCTGCCAAGAAGATCAACGCGGCGCTCTGAGCGTCCTCAGCCGATGAGTGGAACCTATGTTTCCTGACAACCTGACATTCTCCATCGCCGATTGGGTCAACGGCTGGGTCGACGCCCTGGTGACCAACTATGGCGATGTGTTCCGGCACATCTCCGACACACTGCTATGGGCCATCGTCAGCCTCGAAGGCCTGCTGCGTGCCACCCCGTGGTGGCTGATGCTCGGCGTGGTGGCGGTGATCGCCTGGCACGCCACCCGACGCATCCTGCCGACCCTGGTGATCACCGGCTTGCTGTTCCTGGTCGGCGCCGTCGGCCTGTGGGACAAGCTGATGCAGACCCTGGCGCTGATGCTGGTGGCGACGCTGATCTCGGTGCTGATAGGCATCCCGCTGGGCATCCTGTCGGCACGCAGCAATCGCCTGCGCGCAGTGCTGATGCCGCTGCTGGACATCATGCAGACCATGCCCAGCTTCGTGTACCTGATCCCGGTGCTGATGCTGTTCGGTCTGGGCAAGGTGCCGGCGATCTTCGCCACGGTGATCTACGCCGCGCCGCCGCTGATCCGCCTGACCGACCTGGGGATTCGCCAGGTCGACGGCGAAGTGATGGAGGCGATCAACGCCTTCGGCGCCAACCGCTGGCAGCAGCTGTTTGGCGTGCAGCTGCCGCTGGCGCTGCCGAGCATCATGGCCGGCATCAACCAGACCACCATGATGGCCCTGTCGATGGTGGTGATCGCCTCGATGATCGGTGCCCGTGGCTTGGGCGAGGACGTGCTGATCGGCATCCAGACCCTCAACGTCGGCCGCGGCCTCGAAGCGGGCCTGGCCATCGTCATTCTCGCGGTGGTGATCGACCGCATTACCCAGGCCTATGGCCGGCCACGCCATGAGGTGAACCAATGAGCACGCAGCCGATCAGCAAGATCGAGGTGAAGAACGTCTTCAAGATCTTCGGCGACCGCGCCGACGAGGCCCTGCAGTTGATCCGCAACAACCAGAGCAAGGAGCAGGTGCTGGCGCAGACTGGCTGTGTGGTCGGGGTCAACGACCTGTCGCTGTCCATCGGCAGCGGCGAGATCTTCGTGATCATGGGATTGTCCGGCTCGGGCAAGTCGACCCTGGTGCGCCATTTCAACCGCCTGATCGACCCCACCAGCGGGCAGATCCTGGTCGATGGCGAAGACATCCTGCAGTACGACATGGAGGCCCTGCGCGAATTTCGCCGACGCAAGATCAGCATGGTGTTCCAGAGCTTCGGCTTGCTGCCGCACCGTAACGTGCTGGACAACGTCGCCTATGGCCTGAAAGTGCGGGGCGAGAGCAAGCAACTGTGCGCCGAGCGTGCCCAGCAGTGGATCGAGACCGTGGGCCTGAAAGGCTACGAGAAAAAATACCCGCATCAACTGTCCGGCGGTATGCGCCAGCGCGTCGGCCTGGCCCGGGCGTTGGCGGCCGACACCGACATCATTCTCATGGACGAGGCCTTCAGCGCCCTCGACCCGCTGATCCGCGCCGAAATGCAGGACCAGCTGCTGGAGCTGCAGAAGACCTTGCACAAGACCATCGTGTTCATCACCCACGACCTGGACGAAGCCGTGCGCATCGGCAACCGCATCGCCATCCTCAAGGATGGCCGGCTGATCCAGGTGGGCACGCCGCACCAGATCCTCCACAACCCGGCCGACGAATACGTCGACCGCTTCGTCCAGCGCCGCGCGGTCGCGGTATGAGGAGCAGCATGTCGCAGGTTGAAACCGTCATCTTCACAGGCAGCGCGCTGCGCTGGCAGGATATCGCCGCCGTGGCCCGCCACGGCGCGCGGCTGGAGCTGGCGCCGCAGGTCTGGGCGCGCATCGACAATGCCCAGGCGATCGTCCGTCATATCGTCGAAAGCGGTGAGCGCGCCTATGGTGTGAACACCGGCCTGGGCGCGCTGTGCAATGTGTCGCTGCAGGGCGAGCAGCTCAGCCAGTTGTCGCGCAACACCTTGCTCAGCCACGCCTGCGGCGTTGGCCCGGCGCTGCCCGACGAGCAGACTCGGGCGATCATCTGCGCCGCCATCGCCAATTACAGCCACGGCAAGTCGGGCCTGCAGCGCGGCGTGGTCGAAGCGCTGCTGGCGCTGCTCAACCACGGCATCACCCCGCAGGTGCCGTCGCAGGGCTCGGTCGGCTACCTGACCCACATGGCCCATGTCGGCGTGAGCTTGCTGGGCATCGGCAAGGTCAGCTATCGAGGGCAGATCGTCGATGCCGCCGATGCCCTCGCAGCCGAAGGCCTGGCACTGGTGCAACTGGGCGCCAAGGACGGTCTGTGTCTTGTCAATGGCACGCCGTGCATGACCGGCCTGGCCTGCCTGGCGCTGGATGATGCCAGCCGCCTGCTGCAGTGGGCCGACGTGATTGGCGCCATGAGCTTCGAGGCGCAGCGTGGCCAGATCGCCGCTTTCGATCCCGAGATCATCGCCCTCAAGCCGCATCCGGGGATGCAGGTGGTCGGCGAGAACCTGCGCGCCTTGCTGGCGGACAGCGAAGTGATCGCCGCGAGCAAGGGCATCCGCACCCAGGACGCCCTGAGCATCCGCTCCATCCCGCAGGTGCACGGCGCCGTCCGCGACCAGCTGGCCCACGCCGCGAAGCAGACTGAGAGCGAGCTCAACGGCGCCAACGACAACCCACTGTTGCTGGGCACTCCGGAAGACTTCCGCGTGGTTTCCCAGGCCAACCCGCATGGCCAGTCAGTGGCGATGGCCGCTGACCTGCTGGCCATCGCCATGGCCGAGATCGGCTCGATTGCCGAGCGCCGCCTGGACCGTCTGATCAACCCGCACGTCAGTGGCCTGCCAGCGTTTCTGGTCAGCAACCCCGGCGTCAACTCGGGAATGATGATCGTCCAGTACGTCGCCGCCTCGCTGTGCGCACAGAACCGCCAACTGGCGCAGCCGGCGGTGCTCGATAACTTCGTGACGTCGGGCCTGCAGGAAGATCACCTGAGCCTGGGCACCAACGCTGCGCTCAAGCTGCACCAGGTGCTGGAAAACTGCACCCAGATCCTGGCCATCGAGTACCTGCTGGCCGCCCAGGCCTTCGAATTCCTCAAAGACCAGCGCTTCGGCGCCGGCACCGGTGCCGCCTGGCGCCTGCTGCGCGAGCAGGTACCGGCTTACCTGGAAGACCGCTGGCTGGCGCCGGATATTGCCCGCGCCGCCACCCTGCTGAAAACTTCGCCGCAGCGCGTGCTGCCGGCCTTGCACTGAAGAATTGAAAGGAGAATGCACATGGAAGCCCTGAACCTCATCCCTGGCCAGTTGACCTTGGCTCAACTGCGCCGCATCTACCATGCACCAGTGTCGCTGAAGCTGGATGCCAGTGCGGATGCGGCCATCAATGCCAGCGTGACCGTGGTCGAAAACATTATCGCTGACGATCGCACCGCCTACGGCATCAACACCGGTTTCGGGCTGCTGGCGTCGACCCGCATCGCCCGCTACGACCTGGAAAACCTGCAACGCTCGCTGGTGCTGTCGCACGCGGCCGGCATCGGCGCGCCATTGGACGATGCTATGGTCCGGCTGATCATGGTGTTGAAGATCAACAGCCTCAGCCGTGGGTTTTCCGGCATCCGGCGCAAGGTCATCGATGCCTTGATCAAACTGGTCAATGCCGAGGTCTACCCGCATATCCCGCTCAAGGGTTCGGTGGGTGCGTCCGGCGACCTGGCGCCGCTGGCGCACATGTCGTTGGTGCTGCTGGATGAAGGCAAGGCGCGGTACAAAGGCGAATGGCTGTCCGCCAGCCAAGCCCTGGCAGTGGCTGGCCTGGAACCGCTGACCCTGGCTGCCAAGGAAGGCCTGGCACTGCTCAACGGTACCCAGGCGTCCACTGCCTACGCCCTGCGCGGCCTATTCGAAGCAGAGGACTTGTACGCCTCAGCCATCGCCTGCGGCGGCCTGACCGTCGAAGCAGTGCTGGGCTCGCGTTCGCCGTTCGACCGACGCATTCACGAGGCACGTGGGCAGCGCGGCCAGATCGACACTGCCGCATGCTTCCGAGACCTGCTGGGCGAGTCCAGCGAGATTTCGCAGTCGCATCAGAACTGCGGCAAGGTCCAGGACCCCTATTCGCTGCGTTGTCAGCCACAGGTCATGGGCGCGTGCCTGACCCAGCTGCGCCAGGCCGCCGAAGTGCTGGCGGTCGAGGCCAATGCGGTGTCGGACAACCCGCTGGTGTTCGCCGCCGAAGGTGATGTGGTGTCGGGTGGCAACTTCCACGCCGAGCCGGTGGCCATGGCGGCCGACAACCTGGCCCTGGCCATTGCCGAAATCGGTGCGCTCAGCGAACGCCGCATCTCGCTGATGATGGACAAGCACATGTCGCAACTGCCGCCATTTCTGGTGAACAACGGTGGGGTCAACTCCGGCTTCATGATCGCCCAGGTCACGGCGGCGGCGCTGGCCAGCGAGAACAAGGCTTTGTCGCACCCGCACAGCGTCGACAGCCTGCCGACCTCGGCCAACCAGGAAGACCATGTGTCGATGGCTCCGGCGGCGGGCAAGCGGTTGTGGGAGATGGCCGAGAACACCCGCGGCGTGCTGGCCATCGAATGGCTGGGCGCGTGCCAGGGGCTGGACATGCGTGAAGGGCTGAAGACTTCGGCGAAGCTTGAGCAGGCGCGCCAGATCCTACGCCACGAAGTGCCGCACTATGACCACGACCGCTTCTTTTCGCCGGATATCGAGAAAGCCTGTGCGCTGTTGGCGCAAGGCGAGTTGACCCAGTTGTTGCCGGCTGGCGTGTTGCCAAGCCTGTGATGCCGCGTAACGGAGACTGTGTATGAGAACCCTCTGGCAGCACTGCCACGCCGCAACCATGGCCCAGGGCCGCTACTCGATCATCGAGGATGCGGCAATCGTCAGCAATGCCGGCTTGATCGAATGGATCGGGCCGCGTGCCGATG
Organism: Pseudomonas sp. NPDC090233; assembly: GCF_044772285.1. Taxonomy (NCBI): domain Bacteria; kingdom Pseudomonadati; phylum Pseudomonadota; class Gammaproteobacteria; order Pseudomonadales; family Pseudomonadaceae; genus Pseudomonas; species Pseudomonas sp. NPDC090233. The sequence continues at coordinate 255,737 of NZ_JBIVYQ010000006.1, forward strand.
TGCCCGCGCTGGACATCACCCGCACCGTGGACCTGGGCGGCGCCTGGGTCACCCCGGGGCTGATCGACTGCCACACCCATGCGGTTTTCGGCGGCAACCGCAGCGGTGAATTCGAGCAACGCTTGCAGGGCGTCAGCTATGCCGAGATCGCCGCACAAGGGGGGGGGATCGCCAGCACGGTGCGCGCTACCCGCGTCGCCAGCGAAGATGAACTGTTCGCCAGCGCTCGCCAACGCGTGCAATCCCTGATGCGCGATGGCGTGACCACGATCGAGGTGAAGTCCGGCTATGGCCTGGACTTGGCCAACGAGCGCAAAATGCTGCGCGTGGCCCGGCGCCTGGCGGAGGAGTTGCCGCTGGCGGTACGTGCCACTTGCCTGGCTGCCCACGCCTTGCCGCCTGAGTTTGCGGGCAGGGCGGATGACTACATCGCGCATGTCTGCGACGAGATGCTCCCGGCGCTGGCCGAGGAAGGGTTGGTGGACGCAGTCGATGCCTTCTGCGAACACCTGGCGTTTTCCCCGGCACAGGTCGAGCGGGTGTTCATCAAGGCCCGCGAGCTGGGCCTGCCGGTCAAGCTGCACGCCGAGCAGCTCTCGTCGTTGCATGGCTCCAGCCTGGCGGCGCGTTACCAGGCGCTGTCGGCCGATCACCTGGAGTTCATGACCGAGCAAGATGCCATTGCCATGGCCGAGGCTGGCACCGTTGCCGTGCTGCTGCCGGGCGCCTTCTACTTCCTGCGTGAAACCCAGCTGCCGCCGATGGACGCCCTGCGCCGCCACGGCGTGAAGATCGCCCTGGCCAGCGACCTCAACCCCGGCACCTCGCCGGGGCTTTCACTGCGGCTGATGCTGAACATGGGCTGCACACTGTTCCGCATGACCCCCGAAGAAGCCCTGGCCGGCGTGACGACCCATGCCGCCACGGCGCTTGGCCTGGGCGATAGCCACGGTTCGCTGGAGGTCGGCAAGGTGGCGGACTTCATTGCCTGGCAGATCGAACGCCCTGCCGACCTGGCCTACTGGCTCGGCGGCGACCTGCCCAAGCGCGTGGTGCGCAAGGGCCACGAGATTTCCAACTGAGCGAGGCGAGATGGACAAGGTACTGAGTTTCCACCAGGGCAGTTCGCCCCTGCTGATCAGCATGCCCCATGCGGGCGTGAAGCTGACCCCGGCCGTAGACAAGGGGTTGGTCGAGGCGGCGCGCAGCCTGCCCGACACCGACTGGCACATCCCGCGTCTTTACGATTTTGCTCGTGAGCTGGGGGCGAGCGTGGTGGCAGCGGAGTATTCGCGCTTCGTCATCGACCTGAACCGGCCGGATGACGACAAGCCGCTGTACGCCGGCGCGACTACCGGCTTGTACCCCGGCACGCTGTTCGAAGGGGAACCGCTGTTCAAGCCAGGCTTGGAGCCGAGCGCCGAAGAGCGCAGCACTTATCTGGAACAGATCTGGCGCCCCTACCACAATACAATCCAGCAAGAGCTGGCGCGGTTGCGCGAAGTCCATGGCTACGCACTGTTGTGGGACGCCCACTCGATCCGTTCGCTGATCCCGCACCTGTTCGAAGGCAAATTGCCGGACTTCAACCTGGGCACGTTCAATGGTGCCAGCTGCGATCCAGATCTGGCCGAGCAGCTAAAGAATGTGTGTGCTGAGGCCCAGGGCTACAGTCATGTGCTCAACGGCCGCTTCAAGGGTGGCCACATCACCCGCCACTATGGCGACCCTGCCAATCACGTTCACGCGGTGCAACTGGAGCTGGCGCAAAGCACCTATATGCAAGAGGAAGAGCCTTTCGCTTACCGACAGGACCTGGCTACACCCACGCAAGCTGTCTTGCGCGATCTGCTGAAGACTGTGTTGAGCTGGGGCAAGAGCCGTTACGGTCATTAACTGGCAGTGCCCCCTTGGAGGGGGCACTGCAACCGGTCAGTTGCGTGCGATGTACTGGCGGGTCAGCTCCTCAAGCAGCTCCGTCTGCTCCTGCTCCTTGTCGTTGTAGAGGCCCTGCTGCAGCGACAACTCGTCCTTCAAGGGTAAATCCAACGCACTCAATTCTTGGACGCGCTCGCCGAAACGCTCGACGATGCTGGAAAAGCGTTCGGCGTGTTCGGCACGCAGGCGGTCGGTCCAGTAAGCGTTCGCCATCAGGTATTGCAGCAACCCATCACTGTTTTCACGGCGGCGTACCTGCTCCAGGACATTGGCCACTTCGCCATGGGCTAGCTGGGCCGCGCTGCGAAAACGCATCACGTCGGCAATCGGCAAGTCCAGTTCGGCGGCGAGTTCGCGGCGATAGGCAAGGCGCACTGAGACATGATCGCCCTGCGCCGTGCGCTGGCTCGCCAGCAGTTCCAACTGCCCCATCCGGTAGAGTTGGCGCAGGCGCTTGAACAGCGCTTGCAATGAATCGCCGGCATCGATCAGCACTCTGCTGTTCATGACCAGCAGCTCAATATTGTTGAACGCCTGAAGCGCGCCATCGTGGCAGGTCTGGAAACCCGTGACAGGGTCGGGCAACCCCTCTGCAGCGATTGCGCTCATGGTTGGCCTCATGTGCTCGTCGGTCGCCGCAGTGACCAGCATCAGGCGCACGCGTTCACAAAAGGCGGCTTGCGATGTGGCATCGACATACGGCGCAGCATTGCGCAAACGTCCAGCCAGGCGTAGCAGGTTGCCGCCGTCTTCCGACTGCTCCAGCGTGTTCCAGCAATCATGTAGGGCTTCGTTCTGCGCAGCGTTACCCAGCGCCCATAACTCGACCCTCGGCGTGTCGTCACCGGCCAGCGGAAAATGTGGATGGTCAGAGAGCGAACCTTCGTCCGAGCTTTCGGTGACCAGCAAGGCGTTGGCATCCATGGCGAAGGTGAAGCTGTGCTGGCTTTCCGAATAGGCGCGAAGACGCAGAATGGTGTCGAGCGCCAGTGGGTTCTCGAACAGCGCGATCGATGAGATGGGCATTGGATTTTCCAGGTTCTGCAGTATGTAGTCCGGGAGCTGCGAAATATTGTTCGTGCTCAAGTCCAGCAGCTCCAGCGGCAACAATCGTTCGCACCAGCTCGGCCAGCTTTGCAGGCCCATGTTGCTGAGGGTCAATGCGGTCAGGCGCGTGGCGAAGCTGGTCGGTACCTGGGTAATGGTCCCCATTCGATTGCCGGAAATATCCAGCGTGGTGAGGTGGGGCAGCTGAGCGAAGGTATCTATCATCGGTTGATCGACCTCCAGCCCCACGTTGCGAAATTCCAGGTGAGCCAGGCGTGGCAGGCGAGACAGGGCCGATGGCAGGGTCTGCATGGCGTCGACGTGGGCATCGATGGTCAAACGGGTGATGTTGGGAAAGCGGCTGAGTAAGTCATCGAGCTGGGATGTGGCGCCGCTCATCCTGGTCAAGGTCAGTGCATTCACGCGCTCGGTGAAGAATTCAGGCAGCCGGCTGGGAACATGCTCCAGTGCCGCATCTTCCAGTTGCAATCGCAGGTATTGCAGCCCTCGCTCCTGGTTTTGCCAGAAATGGTTGATTGCCGATGCAATGCGCTCCCTGCCTTCCATGATGGCCTGGGTCAAGGGATTGCTTGAACTGGAAGCGTGGAGCCAACCCTCTATGGCTTCGCGCAGCTGCTGCCGCTCTCGGCTCATGCGTTCGAGCCGTTCGATCAGCGCCGCTGAACGGTCCACGTTTATGTGCGAGACCAGCCTGTTTTCGTTCAGCAACAGGCGCTGTAGATGGTCCTCGCTGATGTCGTTGCCCTCCAGTGAGATCACCGCGTGGCTCAGCGCGACCTCTGTTTCATTGAACAGGAATGCGGGCAGTGAACGCAGGTTGTTATTGCGTAGCGAAACATGCGCGATCCGCCCCAGAGCATCGCTGCCCAGGCCGATGGGCCATTGGCTCAGCTGCAGGTTGTCCAGGCCAAGGTAATCCAACGACAGTTCGTGCAGACTCGGGCTGTTGTTTGGGGCAAAGCGGTTGCCTCGCAGGTCGAGCCGCCTGAGTTCGGGGAGGCCGGCAAGCAAGTCGATGTCGGTCGCGGTCAGTGAGATGTTCTGGTTGGTCATGGTCAAAACGCGCAGGCCTGGCAGCTGCTCTGTGATCGTCGGCATGCTGAACAGAAACGCCGACGGGGTTGACCGGGGGTTATAAGGGCGGCTGATTTCCAGTTCTTCGAGGTGTGCGAACTGGCGCAGCAAACGTTGCAGTAGGCGTTCGTGCTGCGCCCAGCTGGCAAGGTTTTCCGGCGCCAGGTCGAACAGCCTCAGCCTGCTCACGCGCTGGGTGAACGATGCGGGCAGATTCAACGGGATATTGGCCAGGGAAACGCGCTCCAGGCCGAGTACTGTGGGATGCTGGTTGTCCTCCTCCAGCGCCGTGTCGTACCAGTGTTGCATGATCGCGCTGCGCAAACGCTCGTGCTCACGCGCGCTTTGGTCCGCTGCTGGCGAGACGTCCGCGCTCCAGTCATCCAACCTGCTTTGCAGCTCGATGCGCTGTTCCAGCAGCACCTGCAGCCGTTCGAGGATCTGCACTTGGCTGAGGCCTCGCCGAGCCAGTGTCATCAGTACCTGCTCAGCCGAGCGATGGGTGTTTTCGCTCAGGCCGGTTGCCGCCACCGCGTCGAGCAGGGCCTGGCGGGAAATCACAGGGGGCGTGGGCAGGCCACCACTCAACGGATAACCCAGGCGGCCATCGGCAAGCCGCATGGGGGAGCGATAGCCTGGCCGGACGCTCTGCATGCTCAGCGCATTGCGCAGTCGAGCACGGGGCAGCAGAGGGCTTCGTTGAAGGCTGTGGCGCAGCTGGTTCGCGTCGGCAATGCCCAGCTGCTGCATCGCTTCGGGCAGCGCACTGTGCAGCGCCGAGAACAGCGTAGGGTGGGGGATGACGGGTGCGTCTGCGTGGTCAAGCGCGTGGACAATATAGCCAGCCTCGGCGCGGGTAATGACGCTTTGCTGATGGGCCGAAACTGGCCCGACACTGGCGCGTTGGCCTGGCCAGTAGCGATGCTCTCGGAGTTCCAGCCTGGTCTCCGTTGGCCAGCCAGGGAGCTGCTCGAGTGCATGAATGATCAGGCGGTCGTTGTCCCAGCTTTGCGCGCCCTCCAGGTAAAGCCCTTCGTAGGCGCGGGCAAGCCGGATCTGTTGCTGATAAACACGTATTTCTTCGGCCAGGCGCAGGGGCACTTTGCCCGTTCTGAGGGCTTGCAGTTCGTCGGTGTTGGCCATGCGCAGCAACTCGTCGGTCACGGCAGTGGGCAGGTTGGGATAGACACGCTGGATCAGCTCACCGCCCGCTAGCTGGCTCGCGGGTAGCCGTCGATAGGCACGTTCGAATTCGACAGCCAGGCTGCCTTCGCTGCTTCGCTCGCGCACGATCTGATCCATCTTGAAGCGCGTCAGGGTGTCTTCGAGCAGGGCGGGCAAGCGCTGATTCTCGGCCAGGGCGCGACGAAGTACATCTTCGCTGATGTCGCTGACGCGCAGCATGTCCAGCGCCGTCTGTTCGCTGATGCCCAGGTGCGTTTGGCCCATGCGCCGCAGTAGGGTCGGCAGTGGCCATTGCTCAGGCTGCTCCAGGGGTAGCAACCAGGCACCTGCGCCGTTATGGCGCAGCGGGGGACGATAGGCCCGCGGCCTGCTCGGATGCACCAGACGATGCTCGCCACTGGCTGGCGACGCCTGCACGATGTACTGGTGACCCTCCAGCATCAGCCACTGCTGGCTTTGATGCTGACGCAGCCCCAGCTGATCGGGCTCCAGGCCGTTGGGGAGTGCTTCGCTGCTGCGGTAAGGCGTAAGGTCGGGCTTCCACAGGAGAACCTTGCCATCGGGCATCTCCACGTCGTGCAGCTCTTCAATGAAAGAGGGCGTTTCCACTGGAATACGCTCCACTACGGGCGCTTCTTTCTCGGCACCTGCTTCGCCGCTGCCTGGACCTTTGAGTGCTTTGGCTGCGGCGCTCAGCGCGGCCATGAGGGCCACGTTCTCGATGACGTCGATCATGTAGCCGTAGGCGGTATCGCGTTCATCGTTGTGCCACGCTTCGATGCCTTCATACACTTCGTAGGCCAGCTGGCTGACGCAAACGGCCAGCATTGCCTCACCCAGGCCAGGTACGAAGAAGCCAGCAATGTTCAAGGCGCTCAGCGCCCGACCGGCAATCAGTTCGCGGTGAGCCTGGGCGGTGCGCCGGTCGACGATTTCGGTGGGGATGGCATGGAACAGCACGTCCATTTCATGGCGTTCGGATTTCTGGAAGGCCATGACGCCCTGGAACCCATAACCAAAAGGTTGAAGAAGCGGATGTAACGTGGCGTGTGGGTCAGGCACGGGCTCATGCATGCCGCGGGTGCTCCAACCGAGCGGTGCCAGGCGTTGCTGCAGGCGAGCGCCGATCAAGGCCTTGTCGCGGTCGGGGATGTGCGTGTCCAGGTAGGAGAGGTTTGCCTGCAATCGGTCGCGTAGCGCGGTGTGCAGGGCTGGCAGCGAGGGAAACTCCTGGAGAGGCGTGTCGCTGTCTTCGGGGATGTACAGGGCGAAGACATGTTGGCCTTGAATCTGAGCGGTGATCAAGACGACGCCAGTCAGTTCGGTTTCCCAGAGCTTGAGCAGGCTGAAGGTAACGGCCTGGGCCTCGTTTGCCGTTGGGTTGCGGTCCAAGGGTGCGGCAAGGGCGGCGCGGTACAGTGTTTCGCTGATGTCGCCCTTGAGCCTGGCAAAGTGCAGGGACTGCCTGAATGCCGATACCTCGGCCCTGCCCAAGGCCTGGTACACGTCAAGCGCCCTCTCATCGGCAGTCTGATTCGCGGTGGCAGGAGGGTAGTAGATAGCATGAACCCGGTCATGGTAGGCGCGGCCGATGTCCAGCGTGCGGCACAGCTCGGCGAACGCTTCTGCCGGGATACTCAAGGCATTGGTGATCGGCACGGTGCCCATGAACCGTCGGTGGTCCAGAATGACGGATTTCTTCAGCAGGGCGTTGGGCGCGTCCATGCCATTTTCGAGGGCGCTGGCCGGGTCGAAGTTATGCAGGGCGCAGTGCAGCAATGAACGGGTTGCCCGCTCGACGGCCTGGCGGCCATCGCGGGCGTTGGCGCTGTCGATCAGGCGGGCGTCGACCAGGTAGGTGCGCTCAACGTCGAGAGTGACGCCAAACCGGTTGCTGATGGCTTCTGTCAGCAGCTTTTTGGCGAAATTGTGCAGGTCGGGGAGCGAATCGAACATCGCGTTGATTTGCGTCTGGTGCTGGCGATGCAGGGCGTGTTCCTGCTGCCAAGCCCTTGCGACCTCTGGCTGATGCTGGATGGCGGCATCCAACCAGGCCGGCGCCTGCTTCCAATTGCGCATGGCGCGGTGGGTTTCAGGCGGGGCCTGTTTCATCCAGCTCGGCAGGGCGCGCTCGATGATCGAGTAATGAAGGCCGGGAGCGGTAGGGGTGCTGTCGGTTGGCATGGTCGTTCCATAGCGTGTTATAGGGCGACGAACAGTGGCTGGCTAGCGCAGGCCGGTTGAGGTAGTTAGTTATGCCGGAGCCTGAACCTGTCGCTGCTCTGGGCGTGTCTCGACTGCGCCAGCACTTCGGGCATGCTCAAAGCGCAATTCAGGTTTATGATGGCCAACGGTCGACCCAAACCTCACACGGAGTGCGCAATGCAGACCCTGTACCCGCAGATCAAACCCTACGCCCGGCACGATCTGGCCGTGGAAGCGCCGCATGTGCTGTATGTCGATGAAAGTGGCTCGCCGGAAGGTCTGCCTGTGGTGTTCATCCATGGTGGGCCGGGCGCGGGTTGCGATGCCCAGAGCCGCTGCTATTTCGACCCCAACCTGTACCGCATCATCACCTTCGACCAGCGCGGTTGTGGCCGCTCCACACCGCATGCGAGCCTGGAGAACAACACCACCTGGCACCTGGTCGAGGACCTGGAGCGCATTCGCGAGCACCTTGGCATCGACAAGTGGGTGCTGTTCGGTGGGTCCTGGGGTTCGACGCTGGCGTTGGCCTACGCCCAGACCCATCCCGAACGCGTGCATGGCCTGATCCTTCGCGGCATCTTCCTGTGCCGCCCGCAAGAAATCGAATGGTTCTACCAGGAGGGCGCCAGCCGCCTGTTCCCAGACTATTGGCAGGACTACATCGCGCCGATCCCGCCGGAGGAGCGCGGTGACCTGGTCAAGGCCTTCCACAAGCGCCTCACCGGCAACGACCAGATCGCCCAGATGCACGCGGCCAAGGCCTGGTCCACCTGGGAGGGCCGCACCGCCACGCTGCGCCCGAACCCGCTGGTAGTCGACCGCTTCTCCGAGCCACAGCGGGCGCTGTCGATCGCGCGGATCGAATGCCACTACTTCATGAACAATGCCTTCCTCGAACCGGACCAGTTGATCCGCGACCTGCCGAAGATCGCCCACTTGCCGGCGGTGATCGTGCATGGCCGTTACGACGTGATCTGCCCGTTGGACAACGCCTGGGCGTTGCACCAGGCCTGGCCGAACAGTGAGCTGAAGGTCATCCGCGACGCTGGCCACGCGGCCTCCGAACCGGGCATCACCGATGCCCTGGTGCGTGCTGCCGACCAGATGGCACGGCGGCTGCTTGATCTGCCTCTGGAAGAAGCATGAGGGGGCTGCTGCAGCGCGTGCGCGGGGCACGGGTAGAGGTGGCCGGCGAGATCGTCGGCGCCGTCGACCAGGGCCTGCTGGTGCTGGTGGCCGTCGAGCCTGAAGATACCCGGGAACATGCCGATAAGCTGTTGCACAAGCTGCTCAACTATCGCGTGTTCAGCGATGAGCAGGGCAAGATGAACCTGTCGCTCAAGGATGTCGGCGGCGGCTTGCTGCTGGTGTCCCAGTTCACCCTGGCGGCGGACACGCGAAGCGGCATGCGCCCGGGCTTTTCGACGGCTGCACCGCCGGCACTGGGTGCGGAATTGTTCGGCTATCTTTTACAGCAGGCCCAGGGCCAACACCCCACTGTGGCGAGCGGGCGTTTCGGTGCGGATATGCAGGTCCATCTGGTCAATGATGGCCCTGTGACATTCTTGTTACAAATATGAGCAAAAAAACCCCTTGTTTATAGAGAAACAAGGCGTTTTGTACGATAAATAGTTGGTTCAGCCTGATGCGTTGTAACGCGACCTGCTGGATAATCGCGCGCTGCACGGACCTGCGTTCGTAGGTTCGTATTACTCTTACTCGAGCATTGTCTGACACCGTTTGGGGAATCATTACGCCCTCACGGGGTCCGAACAGTGCTCGCCAACCCGGCATTTGTCGCTGGCCGTTGGTTTCATGATCTGTTTTCGGCGAGGGTTGCTCGTGATTGTTAGTCCCCAAAAAGCATCAAGAATCCCCGGCACACGGCTACGAAAGGCCCTGATGGCCAGTGTGGCACTGGCAGGCCTGATGAGCGCGGGCCAGCTGTGGGCATTCAATCTTGACGATGTTGCAGCCAAGGCAAAGGATCTGGCCGGCCAGAAGTACGAAGCACCGAAAAGTAACCTGCCGGCAGTCTTCCGCGACATGAAGTTCGCCGACTACCAGAAGATTCACTTCCTGCAAGAGAAAGCGGAGTGGGCCAAGGACAAGACCCCCTTCAAGCTGTCCTTCTACCACCAGGGCATGCACTTCGACACGCCGGTGAAGATCAACGAAGTCACCGCCAGCAAGGTCGAGGAAATCAAGTACGACCCGAGCCGCTTCGAGTTCGGTGACGTGCCACACGACCCGGAAACCACCAAGAACCTGGGTTACGCCGGTTTCCGTGTGTTGTACCCGATCAACAAGGCCGACAAGCAGGATGAAATCATGACCCTGCTGGGGGCCAGCTATTTTCGCGTGGTCGGCAAGGGGCACGTGTACGGCCTGTCGGCCCGTGGCCTGGCCATCGACACCGCGCTGCCGTCGGGCGAAGAGTTCCCGCGCTTCACCGAGTTCTGGGTTGAGAAGCCCAAGCCGGCCGACAAGCACCTGGTGATCTACGCCCTGCTGGACTCGCCACGTTCCACCGGTGCCTACAAGCTGATCCTGCGCCCAGGCAACGACACCGTGGTCGACGTGCAGTCGCGCGTGTTCCTGCGTGATCACGTCAGCCGCCTGGGTGTCGCGCCGCTGACCAGCATGTACCTGTTCGGCCCTAACCAGCCGTCCAAGGTCATGAACTACCGTCCGGCCCTGCACGATTCCGAAGGCCTGTCGATCCATGCCGGTAATGGCGAATGGATCTGGCGCCCGCTGAACAACCCGAAACACCTGGCCGTGAGCAACTTCAGCGTGGAGAACCCGCGTGGTTTCGGCCTGATGCAGCGTCATCGCGACTTCAAGGACTACGAAGACCTCGACGACAACTACCAGAAGCGTCCAAGCGCCTGGATCGAGCCTAAGGGCGACTGGGGCAAAGGCACCGTCGATCTGGTCGAGATCCCGACCGCCGACGAAACCAACGACAATATCGTTGCGTTCTGGAGCCCGGAGACCCTGCCGGAGCCAGGCAAGCCGTTCGAATACGCCTACCGCCTGCACTGGACCATCGACGAGGCCAAGTTCCAGGCCAAGGATGTGGGTTCGGTTACCCAGACCATGCGCTCTACCGGTGACGTCAAGCAATCTAACCTGATCCGCCAGCCAGATGGCAGCGTGGCCTTCCTGGTCGACTTCGCTGGCGCCGCCCTGGCTGCCCTGCCAGAAGACGCTGCGGTACGCAGCCAGATCAGCGTCGGCGACAACGCCGAGGTGGTCGAGAACAACCTGCGCTACAACCCGGAGACCAAAGGCTGGCGCCTGACCCTGCGACTGAAGGTCAAGGAAGCCAACAAGTCCACCGAAATGCGCGCTGCGCTGGTGCGTGATGTGCCGGTCGAGCCGGCCAAGCCTGCCGAGGAAACCAAGCAGGAAAAGGCCGCCGCCAAGCACGCCAAGCACGAAAAAACCGCCAAGGCACAGGAGCCAGCCAAGGCCGAACAACCTGCCGCCGACGCGGCGTCCACCAACGGGACCCCGGCCACCACCGAACAGGTGCTGACCGAGACCTGGAGCTATCAGTTGCCTGCCGATGAGTAACTCAAGCGCAAGGCCGGAATCGCTTGGCGAATACCTGGCCCACCTCCCACTGAGCGACGAGCAGCGCGCGGAACTCGCCAGCTGCTCCTCGTTCAGCGAGCTGCACCAACGTCTGGCGGCCAACCCGGCCGCCAACTCCACCGAGGCCGTGCAGGCCTCGGTGGGCCCACGCCTGACCGTGGGCAGCGCCACCGAGCTGGAGGACGCCGAGATGCTCGGCGTCGACGGCAGTGGCCGGCTGTGCCTGAAGATCGCTCCGCCGATCAAGCGTACCCGCGTGGTGCCGGAACCGTGGCGCACCAACGTGCTGATTCGCATGTGGCGGCGCATGACCGGCCGTACCAATGCCCCACAGCCAGAGAAACGCGAGCTGCCCAAGGCGCGCTGGCGCACGGTCGGCTCGATTCGCCGCTACATCCTGCTGGCCCTGATGATCGGCCAGACCATCGTCGCCGGCTGGTACATGAAGGGCATTCTGCCGTACCAGGGCTGGTCGTTCGTCGACCTCAACGAAGTGGTCAACCAGCCGATCTGGGACACCGTGGTGCAGGTCTGGCCGTATGCCCTGCAGACGTCCATCCTGATCCTCTTCGGTATTCTCTTCTGCTGGGTCTCGGCGGGCTTCTGGACCGCACTGATGGGCTTCCTCGAGTTGCTCACCGGGCGTGACAAGTACCGTATCTCCGGCAGCAGTGCCGGCAGCGAGCCGATTGCACCCGAGGCGCGTACCGCTCTGGTGATGCCGATCTGCAATGAAGACGTGCCGCGCGTATTCGCCGGCCTGCGTGCGACGTTCGAGTCGGTCGCCGCCAGCGGCAACCTCGACCGCTTCGACTTCTTCGTCCTCAGCGACACTAACGACACCGACATCGCCGTGGCCGAGCAACAGGCCTGGCTGGACGTGTGCCGCGAAACCAAAGGCTTCGGCCGCATCTTCTATCGCCGCCGCCGTCGCCGTGTGAAACGCAAGAGCGGCAACCTGGACGACTTCTGCCGTCGCTGGGGTGGCGAATACAAGTACATGGTCGTGCTCGACGCCGACAGCGTCATGAGCGGCGAGTGCCTGAGCAGCCTGGTGCGCCTGATGGAGGCCAACCCGGACGCCGGCATCATCCAGACCGCGCCCAAGGCGTCGGGCATGGATACCCTGTATGCGCGCATGCAGCAGTTCGCCACCCGCGTGTACGGCCCGCTGTTCACCGCCGGCCTGCACTTCTGGCAGCTGGGCGAGTCGCACTACTGGGGCCACAACGCGATCATTCGCATGAAGCCGTTCATCGAGCACTGCGCCCTGGCGCCGTTGCCGGGCAAAGGCGCATTCGCCGGGGCCATCCTTTCCCATGACTTCGTCGAAGCTGCGCTGATGCGCCGTGCCGGCTGGGGCGTGTGGATCGCCTACGACCTGCCGGGCAGCTACGAAGAACTGCCGCCGAACCTGCTCGACGAGCTCAAGCGTGACCGCCGCTGGTGCCACGGCAACCTGATGAACTTCCGCCTGTTCCTGGTCAAGGGCATGCACCCGGTGCACCGTGCGGTGTTCCTCACCGGGGTGATGTCGTACCTGTCGGCGCCGTTGTGGTTCTTCTTCCTGGTGCTGTCGACCGCGCTGCTGGCGACCAACACGCTGATGGAGCCGCAATACTTCATCGAGCCGTACCAGCTCTACCCGTTGTGGCCGCAGTGGCACCCGGAGAAGGCCGTCGCGCTGTTCTCCACCACCATCGTGCTGCTGTTCCTGCCCAAGCTGCTCAGCATCATCCTGATCTGGGCCAAGGGCGCGGTCGAGTTCGGCGGGCGTTTCAAGGTCACCCTGTCGATGCTGATGGAGATGCTGTTCTCCATGCTGCTGGCGCCGGTGCGGATGATCTTCCATACCCGCTTCGTGCTGGCCGCGTTCCTCGGCTGGGCGGCGACCTGGAACTCGCCACAGCGTGACGACGACTCCACGCCGTGGAGCGAGGCGGTGCGCCGCCATGGTCCGCAGACCCTGCTGGGCTTCGCCTGGGCCGCGCTGGTGGCCTGGCTGAATCCGAGCTTCCTGTGGTGGCTGGCGCCGATCGTCGGTTCGCTGGTGTTGTCGATCCCGGTGTCGGTGATTTCCAGCCGCACCCGCCTGGGCCTGGCGGCCAAGGACGAGAAGCTGTTCCTCATCCCCGAGGAATACGCAACGCCGCAGGAACTGCTGGCAACCGACCAGTACACCCACGAGAACCGCTGGCATGCCCTGCACGACGGCTTCGTGCGTGCTGTGGTCGATCCGCGGCAGAACGCCCTGGCGTGCGCCATGGCTACTGCCCGGCATGGCCAGGCTGCGCCGATCGAAGCGCTGCGTGCTGAACGCGTGGCCAAGGCGATCGAGGTTGGGCCACAAGGCCTGGACCTGAATACCCGCCTGGCCTTGCTCAGTGATCCGGTGGCGATGAGCCGCCTGCACGAGCAGGTGTGGGCCGAGCACAATGCGGCCTGGATCGACGTGTGGCGTGCTTCGATCAGCAACGACCCGCATTCGCCATTGTTGCCGCTGCATCCGCAGAATGAGGGCCAACCGGCACTCGTCGGCGCCTGATCAATCGTTATCGCGGATGAATCCACTCCTACTAGGAGCGGATTCATCCGCGATGTTGTTTTTGGCCAACAAAGTCCCCCCCGGCTCTAGGTCCCAGGGCCGCCATGCGTTAGCATCCTTCCCCGGTAAATCACGCCGGCCGGTACGGCCGAGCCAACGATAAGATTCGCTACATTTCTTGCTAGGGGACTTGGTGATGATGAAGAAATACCTTTCGCGACTGCTGGTCGGCGTCACCGCGCTGGTTGCAGTGGCTTCGGCCCAGGCCGGCGCCATCGACGACGCGGTCAAGCGCGGCACCCTGCGGGTGGGCATGGACCCCACCTACATGCCGTTCCAGATGACCAACAAGCGTGGCGAGATCATCGGCTTCGAAGTCGATATCCTCAAAGCCATGGCCAAATCCATGGGCGTCAAGTTCGAGGCTGTATCTACCGCCTACGACGGCATCATCCCGGCCCTGCTGACCGACAAGTTCGACATGATCGGCAGCGGCATGACCCTGACCCAGGAACGCAACCTGCGCCTGAACTTCAGCGAACCCTTCATCGTGGTCGGCCAGACCCTGCTGATCCGCAAGGAACTGGCGGGCGAGATCAAGTCGTACAAGGACCTGAACAACGAGAAGTACCGCCTCACCTCCAAGCTCGGCACCACCGGCGAGATGGTCGCCAAGAAGCTGATCGCCAAAGCCAAGTACCACGGCTACGACAACGAGCAGGAAGCGGTGATGGACGTAGTCAACGGCAAGGCCGACGCTTTCGTCTACGACGCGCCGTACAACGTGGTGGCAGTGGAAAAGGCCGGCGCTGGCAAACTGCTGTTCCTCGAAGAACCCTTCACCTACGAGCCGCTGGCGTTCGGGCTGAAGAAGGGCGACTACGACAGCATCAACTTCATCAACAACTTCCTGCACCAGATCAAGCATGACGGGACCTACGATCGTATCCACGACAAGTGGTTCAAGAACAAGGACTGGCTGAAGGAAATGGAATAAGGCCCAGGCCACAAGCCCCAGGCTTTGACCCCGACGCGCAGGTAAACCCTGCGCGTTCGCATTTACGGACGTACCCACGTGATCAAACACAAGAAAGCCCAATGGCCCTGGCACGCGCTGACCGCGCTGGTCCTGGTGGGCCTGGCGATCAGCCTGTACCTGGCCACCTCGATGATCTCCTACGAGTGGCGCTGGAACCGCGTACCGCAATACTTCGCCTATCAGGCCGAAGAAGCGCAGCGCGCCGCCGGCTACGGCACGGTGCAGGAAATCGTCGTCTCCGGCGATAACGCCCGCGTTACGCTGAAGGACGAGAACGGCGATGAGCAAGTGCTCGACGTGGCCAAGGACAGCCTGCAACTGAGCCGCGGTGACGACGTTGCCGAAGGCGACCAGATCGGCGTCACCCGCCATTGGGCGGCCGGCCCGCTGGCCTGGGGCCTGTGGACCACCTTGTGGCTGTCGGTGGTGTCCGGGGCATTGGGCCTGGTGATCGGCCTGTTCGCAGGCTTGTGCCGGCTGTCGAACAACCCGACCCTGCGCGACCTGTCGACCGTCTATGTCGAACTGGTGCGCGGCACGCCGCTGCTGGTGCAGATATTCATCTTCTACTTCTTCATCGGCACCGTGCTCAACCTGTCCCGTGAGTTTGCAGGGGTAGCGGCGTTGGCGCTGTTCACCGGCGCCTACGTGGCCGAAATCGTCCGTGCTGGCGTGCAGTCGATCGCCAAGGGCCAGAACGAGGCCGCCCGCTCGCTGGGCCTGAATGCCGGCCAGTCGATGCGCCACGTGATCCTGCCGCAGGCCTTCAAGCGCGTGCTGCCACCGCTGGCCGGGCAGTTCATCAGCCTGGTCAAGGACACCTCGCTGGTGTCGGTGATCGCCATCACCGAACTGACCAAGAGCGGCCGCGAGGCCATCACCACCTCGTTCTCGACCTTCGAGATCTGGTTCTGCGTGGCAGGCCTGTACCTGCTGATCAACCTGCCGCTGTCGCACCTGGCCAGCCGGCTCGAGCGGAGGCTTGCGCAAAGTGATTGAAGTCCGTGACCTGCTGAAAGTCTTCGACACCCGTGGCCAAGTCGTGCGCGCGGTGGACAACGTCACCACCCAGGTGGCCAAGGGCGAAGTGGTGGTGGTGCTCGGGCCGTCGGGCTCGGGCAAGTCGACCTTTCTGCGCTGCCTCAATGGCCTGGAGCATTTCGACCAAGGGTCTGTCGCCATCAACGGCGTGCAACTGGCCGATCCGAAGACCGACATCAACGCCTACCGCCGCGAAGTCGGCATGGTGTTCCAGCATTTCAACCTGTTCCCGCACATGACCGTGCTGGAGAACCTGTGCCTGGCGCAAAAGGTCGTGCGCAAGCGCGGCAAGGCCGAGCGCGAGGCCAAGGCGCGGGCGCTGCTGGAGAAGGTGGGAATTTCGCAGAAGGCCAACGAGTACCCGTCGCGGTTGTCCGGAGGGCAGCAGCAGCGGGTGGCGATTGCCCGGGCGCTGGCGATGGAGCCCAAGGTGATGCTGTTCGACGAGCCGACCTCGGCGCTCGACCCGGAAATGGTCGGCGAGGTGCTGGACGTGATGAAGACCCTGGCTCAGGAAGGCATGACAATGGTCTGCGTAACCCATGAAATGGGCTTTGCACGGGAAGTGGCAGACCGGGTGCTGTTCTTCGACCATGGCAAGCTGCTGGAAGATTCCTCGCCAGTGGAATTCTTTGATTCGCCGAAGGATCCGCGAGCCCAGGCCTTCCTGCGCCAGGTGCTGTAAGTGTTGGGGCCGCGAAGCGGCCCCTGCTCTCTCAAAGGCTGAACCGCCCCACCATCCCCCGCAACTGCCGCCCCAACTGCTCCAGCTCCCCACTGGAAGCCGCCGTCTGCTCACTGGCCGCGCTGGTCTGGTCCGACCCATCGCGCACGCTGAGCACGCTGCGGTTGATCTCTTCGGCCACCACGCTCTGCTCCTCGCTGGCCGTGGCGATCTGCTGGTTCATGCCCTGGATGTTCGAGACCGTATCGGTGATCTGGCTTAACGCATGCCCCGCCTTGCGGCTCAGCTCGACGCTCTGTTCGGTCAGGCGCTTGCTGTCGTCGAGCAGGCCTGTGACCTCGTCGGTGCCGCTGTGCAGGCTTTCAATCAGCTGCTCGATCTCTTCGGTGGAGTGCTGGGTGCGCTGGGCCAGCCCGCGTACCTCGTCGGCGACCACGGCAAAGCCCCGCCCGGCCTCGCCAGCACGCGCGGCCTCGATGGCAGCGTTCAGGGCCAGCAGGTTGGTTTGCTCGGATACCGACTTGATCACATCGAGAATGCTGCCGATGCGCTGGCCTTCCCCGGCCAGGTGCCGCATGGCACGAAGGCAGTCGTCCATCTGCCTGGCCAGCTGCTCGATGTGGTCGATGGCTTCAGCCACCACCTGGTCGCCTACCTGCGCCTGCTGGTCGGCATGGGTCGCCGCCATCGACGCCTGCTCGGCATTTTGCGCGACTTCCTGCACCGTTGCGCTCATCTGGTTCATGGCGGTGGCCACCTGATCGGTTTCCTCGCGCTGCTGGTTGATGCGCAGCTTGGTGTCTTCGCTGCTGGCCGCCAGTTGCGTGGCCGCCTGTGACAGATGGCCGACGCCCTGATCGATACCGCCGATCAGCTCGCGCAGGCTCAGGGTCATTTCGCGCATGCTGGCCTGCAGCTGGCCCATTTCATCAAGGCGCTGCACGGGTTCCACCTGGCCCAGGTCGCCGCGCGCGATGCGTGCTGCCACGGCCAGGGTCTGGCGCAGCGGCTGGGTGATCTGCAGGGTGATCAGCCAACCGGCCAGCGTGCCCACCACCAGCGCCAGCAGGGCGACGCTGGTCAGCAACGAGCGAGCGGCCAGGGCTTCGCTGTCGCGCTGCTCGATCTTGCGCTCGCTCAGCTCCAGGCTGACGGCGCCCAGTTCGTTGCCCATCCGCTCCATATCGTTGTGCAGCTGTTCGACACGTTCTGCGGTCGCATTGTTGAGTGATTGCAGGGTGGCGAAGTGGTCGCGCAGGCGTTGCAGCAACTGCAGCTTCTGGCTGAGGATCTGGCGTGTTTCATCGTCACTGCTGCGTTGCTGCAGTGACGTCAGCATGGTTTGCAGTTGTTGCAGGAGGTTGTTGATCTGCGTCTTGCTGGCGTCGTCGGCGAACACCCGATAGGTGATGCGCTCGGCGCGCAGGTCTTTGACCAGGTCGTTGATCAGGCCGATTTCGCTGAGTTCTTGCGAGCGGCTGATGGCGCCATCCAGGGCGCGCCAGCCACTGACCGTGGTAGCCAGGGTGAGCAGCAGCACCACGGCGAAGCCCAGGGCGAGTTTGGCGCCGACACTGATATTGCCGAGGCTGCGGTTGAGGTAGCCGAACATGGCAAGTCTCCATCCAGTTGAGTAGGGAGCCATACCAGCACTTCGCTAGCATGACCCCCTGCCCATCGGCGGAGAGTGCGTAGGACTTGACCTGAAAATCAGGTAGGAAATTTCACCCTGATTTGTGGGATGTAGATTCCGTCAGAGTTTGAAACGCCCGACCAGGCCCTGCAGGTGCGTGCCCAGGCGCGCCAGCTCGACACTGGAACTGGCCGTTTCCTCGCTCGCGGCTGAAGTCTGGTCGGAGATGTCCCGTACATTCATCACGCTGCGGTTGATCTCTTCGGCCGTCGCGCTTTGTTGCTCGGCCGCCGTGGCGATCTGCTGGTTCATCGCCTGAATCGACGACACGGTGCGGGTGATGGTATCCAGTGAGCCACCGGCACGGCGGGTCAGCTCGACACTGCTGTCGGTGAGCTGGCGACTGGCGTCCATCACGCTGGCGACCCGCTGGGTGCCGCTTTGCAGGCCGGCGATCAGTTCTTCGATCTCTTCGGTGGATTGTTGGGTACGTTGGGCCAGGCTGCGCACTTCGTCGGCGACCACGGCAAAGCCACGGCCGGCTTCGCCGGCACGGGCCGCTTCGATGGCCGCGTTGAGCGCCAGCAGGTTGGTTTGCTGGGCCACCGACTTGATCACATCGAGCACGCTGCCGATCTTGTCGCTTTCGGCCTTGAGCTGGTTCATCGCTTCGCTGGAATTCACCACTTCGCGGGCCAGGCGCTCGATTTGCGCGACGGCCTCGCTGACCACCCGATCACCCTCGCGGGCCTGCTGGTCGGCCGCCAGTGCCGCTTCCGAGGCCTGTTCGGCATTGCGCGCCACTTCATGCACGGTGGCGGCCATTTCGTTCATGGCGGTCGCGACCTGGTCGGTTTCGACCTTTTGATTGTTGACCCCGGCGCTGGTCTGCTCGGTGACGGCCGACAGCTCCTCGGCGGCGCTGGCGATCTGGGTGACACCGTCGCCGATGCCGCCGATCAGTTCGCGCAGGCCCTGGGTCATGCGCTGCATGCTGGCCTGCAGCTGGCCGAGTTCGTCGCGTCGGTCGCTGTGCAGGTCGTGGCGCAGGTCGCCGCTGGCAACCCGTTCGGCGGCTGCCAGGGTCTGGCGCAGGGGGATGATGATCTGCCGGGTGATGGCCCAGGCGGCAAGCAGCCCCAGGATCATTGCCAAGGCAGTGGCCCCGGCCAGCATGGCTTTGGCCTGGCTGGCGCCGGCATCACGCACTTGGGTTTGCGAAGCGGTCATGGCCTGGCTGGTCTGGAGCAGCACGGTGCCTTGATCGGCCATGCGTTGCAGCGCTGGTTCGCCGGCACCTTGCTTGAGTTCCGCGAACGCCTGGCGGTACAGGCGGATCGCCTCCAGCTGTTGTTCCAGGCGCTGGTGATCGGCAGGCTGCTCGATCTGGCCGAGCATGAACTGCACCTGGCGCTCAAGGGTGCCCAGCGCCTGTTCCAGATCACTGATCGATGCCGGGTCCGGCTTGCGCTCGTAGTGCTGGCGGGCGATGCGCAGGTCCTGGGTGTACTGCTGGATGACCGAGATATTACCCAGCTTGTCACCGCGGTTGATGATGCTGTCCATGCCCAGCCACCCGGTGAGGGTGATGGCCAAGGTCATTAATAACACCAGGCCGAAGCCCAGCCCCAACTTGCGATTGACGCTTACATTCCCCAGCGATTGGGAAAACCATCGGTACATGTTCGACTCCCCGGCAACGTGGCAGCACGGCTTATTGTTGTGTTGCCATAGCCATCGGCCTGCGCCGGGGAAACTTGATGGTTGGAAGTTGACCCGCCTGTCAGAAAATTCTCGAGAGCAGGGCGGTTACGGCGGTTTCCACGCGCAGGATACGCTCGCCCAGCTGTACCGGCGCCAGGCCGGCTTTGTTCAGCAAGTCAACTTCGTAGGGGATCCAGCCACCTTCGGGGCCGATCGCCAGGGTCACGGGGCCTTCCACCGCGCGGGGGCAGGCGGGGTAGGGGCCGGGGTGGCCGACCAGGCCGAGGGTGCCCTCGGCGATGGCGGGCAGGCGGTCTTCGACGAAGGGCTTGAAGCGCTTCTCGATGATCACCTCGGGCAGCACCGTGTCGCGGGCCTGCTCCAGGCCCAGGATCAGGTTGTCGCGGATGCTTTCCGGGTTGAGAAACGGCGTCTGCCAGAAACTTTTCTCGACCTTGTAGCTGTTGACCAGGATCAACCGTTGTACCCCCAGGGTGGCCACGGTCTGGAACAGCCGGCGCAGCATCTTCGGCCGTGGCACGGCCAGCACCAGGGTCAGTGGCAGCTTGGCCGGCGGCGGTTGGTCGAAGCCGACCTGCAGTTCGGCTTCGTGCTGTTCAAGGCGCACCACCGTGGCGCTGCCCATCAGGCCATTGATGCGGCCCACGCGCAGGCTGTCGCCCACCGCCACGCGGTGGATGTCCTGCATGTGGGTGAAGCGCCGATCGGCAAGGACCACGCGGTCGGCCGAGACGAAGTCGGCCTCTTCAAGAAGCAACAGGTTCACGGTTGGGTCGCTGGCGGCTGGTCGTTGTGGTCGTTGGCCGCTTCATCGTCGCCGTGGCTGCGCTTGCGGATCAGGCTGCCACACAGCACGCCGATCTCGAACAACAGCCACATCGGCACGGCGAGCAGGGTCTGCGAGAAGATGTCCGGCGGGGTGAGGATCATGCCGACCACGAAGCAGCCGATGATCACATAGGGGCGGATCTTCTTCAGGTATTGCACATCGACCACGCCAATCCACACCAGCAGCACCACCGCCACCGGGATCTCGAAGGCCACGCCGAAGGCGAAGAACAGGGTCATGACGAAGTCGAGGTAGTTGGCGATGTCGGTCATCATCGCCACGCCATCCGGGGTGGCGGCGGCGAAGAACTTGAACATCAGCGGGAACACCAGGAAGTAGGCGAAAGCCATGCCGGCGTAGAACAGCAAGATGCTCGACACCAGCAGCGGGATGGCGATGCGTTTTTCGTGGCGGTACAGCCCCGGTGCGATGAAGCCCCAGATCTGCTGGAGGATAAACGGGATCGCCAGGAACAGCGAGACGATCATGGTCAGCTTGAACGGCGTCAGGAACGGCGAGGCCACATCGGTGGCGATCATCGTCGCGTTGGCCGGCAAGTGGTCGCGCAGCGGCGCCGAGACCAGGGTGTAGATCTGCTGGGCGAAGGAGAACAGCCCGGCGAAGATCAGGAAGATCGCGGCCACGCAGCGCAGCAGGCGGGTGCGCAGTTCGGTCAGGTGCGAGACCAGCGGCATCGGCTGGTCGTCTTGCGGTTTTTCGCTCATGGGGCTCGCGGCGGTTGAGGCGGGGCGGGCTGCTCAGGCGCAGGCGTAACGGCTGGCTGTTCGGTTGCCGCAGGGGCGGGCGGCTGGGCCGGCGGCGTCAGCGGGTTGAGGATGCGCTTGGCTTCCTGTTCCATCTGCAGGATGTGCTCGTTGTGCAACTGGCGGCGGATGTCGTCGGCGCCAATCTCGCGCTCGACCTCCATCTTGATCGCATTGAAGCTGCGCTTGAGCCGGCCAATCCACAGCCCCGCGGTACGCGCGGCGCCGGGCAGGCGCTCGGGGCCGAGCACCAGCAACGCGACCAGGCCGACGAGCAGCAACTCACTGAAGCTGATGCCGAACATGGCTCAGTCTTTCCGCTGCGGCTCTTGGACCGGCTGGGCCTGGCCCTCGATGGTATGCCCCTGCTGCGGCGCGGCGGGCTGCTGCTGGGTGGCCTGTACCGGCGGCACTGGCTGAGCGGGCGGCGCAGTTGGCTCGGCCGGCTTGGTTTCTTCTTCGTTCATGGCTTTGCGGAAGCCCTTGATCGATTCGCCCAGGTCGCTGCCGAAGTTTTTCAGCTTCTTGGTGCCGAATACCAGCACGACGACGACCAGCAGGACGATCCAGTGTTTCCAGTCAAAAATACCCATGGTGCTCTCCTAGAATTCTCTGTACTCAGGCCGACGGCTGGCGCGCGGCTTTTTCATCGTGCCCGGAAAGGCCGAAACGGCGCTCCAGCTCATCGAGCACGGCTTGTGGATGCTGGCCCAGCGCGCTGAGCATGACCAGGCTATGAAACCACAGGTCGGCGGTTTCATAGATGACATCGCTGTAATCCTTGCTCACCGCAGCATCTTTGGCCGCGATGATGGTCTCGACGGACTCTTCGCCGAGCTTTTCCAGAATCTTGTTCAGGCCCTTGTGGTACAGGCTGGCCACGTAGGAGCTGTCGGCGGCCGCGTGCTTGCGTTCTTCGAGCACTTCGGCCAGGCGGTTGAGGGTGTCGCTCATGTCAGTGTCCTGCGCTGTAGATGGCATCCGGGTCTTTCAATACCGGGTCGACGGTTTTCCACTGGCCGGCTTCGAAGACGCGGTAGAAGCAGCTTTCACGGCCGGTATGGCAGGCGATATGGCCCAGTTGCTCGACCATCAGGATGATCACGTCGGCATCGCAGTCCAGGCGCATCTCGTGCAGCTTCTGCACATGGCCTGACTCTTCGCCCTTGCGCCAAAGCTTGCCACGCGAACGCGACCAATAGATGGCACGTTGCTCGGCGGCAGTCAGCGCCAGCGATTCGCGGTTCATCCAGGCCATCATCAGCACGCGTCCGGTCTTGTGGTCCTGGGCGATCGCCGGTACCAGGCCATCGCTGTTCCACTTGATCTCGTCCAGCCAGTCTTTCATCGTCGACTCCAAAACGGGCCCGCTCCTGTACCGGGCCCTTTGCGCTAGTGTGCCAGCCAGCCGCGCGGCTGGCTATTGGCGCACGATCAGGTACAGGCCGGCGGCCAGCATCAGCCACGCCGGCCAGGCGCTGGGAGCAGCCAGGCTGGCGGCCTCGGCGGCACCCGCGGCCAGCACCGCGCCACCACCGAGCAGGCCGGCGCCGAGCAGGCGCAGCGGCCAGCGGTCGCCCTGGCGGCGCCGCTCGGGCAGTTGCGGGTCGTGCAGGTGTGGCTGCGACATGCGTTCGAGCAGGTCGCGGGTCATGCCGGCCAGGTGCGGCAGCTGCTCGGCCTGGCTGTAGATGTTGCCCAGCACCGCCTTGGGGCTGTAGCGCTCGCGCATCCAGCGTTCCAGGTAGGGTTGGGCGGTGCTCCACAGGTCGAGGTCGGGGTACAGCTGACGGCCCAGGCCTTCGATGTTGAGCAGGGTCTTCTGCAAAAGCACCAGTTGCGGCTGCACTTCCATGTTGAAGCGCCGGGCGGTCTGGAACAGGCGCATCAATACCTGGCCGAAGGAAATATCCTTTAACGGTTTTTCGAAGATCGGCTCGCACACGGTGCGGATCGCCGCTTCGAACTCGTTGACCTTGGTGTGCGCCGGCACCCAGCCGGAGTCGATGTGCAGCTGCGCCACGCGGCGGTAATCCCGCTTGAAGAAGGCGAACAGGTTGCGCGCCAGGTAGTCCTGGTCTTCGGCGGTCAGGCTGCCGACGATACCGCAGTCGATGGCGATGTACTGGGGGCTCCACGGCTTGACCGTGCTGACGAAGATGTTGCCGGGATGCATGTCGGCGTGGAAGAAGCTGTCGCGGAACACCTGGGTGAAGAACACTTCGACGCCGCGCTCGGCCAGCAGCTTCATGTCGGTCCGCTGGTCGGCCAGGGTCGCCATGTCGGTCACCGGCACGCCATAGATGCGCTCCATCACCAGCACCTTGGGGCGGCACAGGTCCCAGTAGACCTGGGGCACGTACATCAGCTCCGAGCCTTCGAAATTGCGTCGCAGCTGGCTGGCGTTGGCCGCCTCGCGCAGCAGGTCGAGCTCGTCGTAGATGGTTTTTTCGTAATCGTTGACGATCTCCACCGGGTGCAGGCGGCGGGCATCGGCCGAGGCGCGCTCGGCGGCCTTGGCGATCAGGAACAGCCAGGCCAGATCCTGGGCGATCACCGGCTTCAGGCCAGGGCGCACCACCTTGACCACCACTTCTTCGCCGCTTTTCAGGCGTGCGGCATGCACCTGGGCCACCGAGGCCGAGGCCAGCGGTTCGACGTCGAAACGGCTGAACACTGCGCCGACCTTGGCACCCAGCTGCTCTTCGATCAGCGCCACGGCCTGCTGTGGGTCGAACGGCGGCACACGGTCCTGCAGTCCCATCAGCTCGTCGGCGATGTCGGTGGGCAGCAGGTCGCGGCGGGTGGACAGCAACTGGCCGAACTTGATGAAGATCGGCCCCAGGTCCTGCAGCGCCAGGCGCAGACGGGCGCCACGGGTCAGCTCAGACGGCTTGCGCGGCAGCCAGCGCCACGGCATCAGCAGGCGCAGGCTGCGCAGCCACCAGGGCAGCGGCAGGTCGAACAGCAGGTCATCGAGGCGGTAGCGGATCACCACGCGCTGGATGCGGAAAAGACGGCGGACGGCGAGCAGCTTCATGCGTTATCGCTGGTATCGAGGGATCGGGAGAGGCGCTGCAGGCGCGCCTCGAGGCGTTCTATGTCGACCTTCAGGCTGTCGAGCTCGCTGAAGGCGGCTTCGGCTTCGCGCTTGCCCACCAGGGTGCGCGACTCTTCGGCCAGGTATTCGGAGAGGTTCTGGCTGAAGCGTGCCAGGCCCTGGCGGGTCCAGCGCGCGCGCAGGCGCACGTGGCCAGCGAGCAGCGAGGTGGCGACCGGGCCGAGCCAGCGTTGCAGCTCGTGCTCCCAATCCAGTTCCAGGTCCTGCAGCACGCCAAACAGGTCGAGCAGCACGGCGCTGTCGCCATGCAGCTCTACCTGCGGGCTGTGCAGTACGGCGCTCTTGTCCTTGGCCACGGCCAGTTGCAGCAGGCTGCCCGCCGGGGCGCGCAGGCTGCAGTCGACCTCGCCCTCCCAGTGGGCGGCGAGCATCAGGCCCTCTTCATCGGGCAGGATGAACACCTGCAGGGCCGGCTGGCGGCAGTCGATTTCGATGACCTTGCCTTCCAGCGCGGCCAGCCGCGGCAGCGCCGTGCTGTCCATGCGCAGGACGCGGTTCAGGCCATGTTCGACGCTGGCGAGCAGCCCTGCCAGCAGCATCAGGGCTTGATTCCCCGGTGCACGGCGACGATACCGCTGGTCATGTTGTGGTAGGTGACGCGGTCGAAACCGGCATCGACCATCATGCTCTTGAGGGTTTCCTGGTCGGGGTGCATGCGGATCGATTCGGCGAGGTAGCGGTAGCTCTCGGAGTCATTGGTGATCAGTTTGCCGGCCAGGGGCATGAAGGCGAACGAGTAGGCGTCGTAGGCCTTGGACATCAGCTTGTTGGTCGGCTTGGAGAACTCCAGGATCAACAGGCGGCCACCGGGCTTGAGCACGCGCAGCATCGAGCGGATGGCTTCGTCCTTGTGGGTGACGTTGCGCAGGCCGAAGGCGATGGTCACGCAGTCGAAGTGGTTGTCCGGGAACGGCAGTTTTTCAGCGTCGGCCTGGACGAACTCGATGTTGCCGGCCACGCCACGGTCGAGCAGGCGGTCACGGCCGACCTTGAGCATCGATTCGTTGATGTCGGCCAGCACCACCTGGCCGGTCGGGCCGACCAGGCGCGAGAACTTGGCCGCCAGGTCGCCGGTACCACCGGCAATGTCCAATACCCGGTTGCCGCTGCGCACGCCCGACAATTCGATAGTGAAGCGCTTCCAGAGGCGGTGCATGCCGCCGGACAGCACGTCGTTCATCAGGTCGTACTTGGCGGCTACCGAGTGGAATACTTCGGCGACTTTCTTCGCTTTCTGGCTCTCAGGCACGTCCTGGTAGCCGAAATGCGTGGTGGGTTCGGCGTGTTCGCCTTTGCGCTGGTCGTTCATATCGCTTCACCGGAAAAAATTACCGCCATTCTAGGGCGAACCGGCGGATTTGTCTTGGCGGGGTGTGCCCTGTGGCAGGGGCGGGCATAATGGCGATTATGTCTTCATACCCAGGATTACCCGCATGACCCAGATCAGCGTCGAACGCAAACACTCTCTCGGCCGCGACGCCGCCCGTGCCAAGGCCGAAGCGCTGGTCGACAAGCTGAGCCGTGAATACGACCTCAAGGCCACCTGGAAGGGTGACCGGGTGGACGTCGCCCGCAGCGGCGCCAATGGCAGCGTGCACATTGGTGATGACAGCATCCGCGTCGAGCTGAAGCTGGGCATGATGCTGTCGATGATGAGCGGCACCATCAAGGGCGAAATCGAGCGAGCGCTGGACAAGGCCCTGGCCTGAGCCCCGGTTGGCGTCAGCTGCTGCGGCTGGGTGGAAAGGGTATCAGCCCCTCGACCTCCTTCAGGCGCAGATTTGCGCGGTAGACCTCGATCTGCTCATGCGCTGTGTGGGCGCGTTGCAATTGAACCTGGCGCTCAAGCGCTCGCGGGCTGGCAATACCTTGTGCGGTTGGCATCTTCAAATGGCCCTTGGAGAATGCCTGGGGTGCGCTGTTCGCGGTGGGGTAATGGAAATGCACTTCCCACAACAGCCCGCCGGGTGCCTGCGTGCGGTGGACCGGGTAGATATCCAGGTAATCATTGGCGCGAAGCCTTTTACCCAGCACCGGCGCTGCGAAGCTGACTTCACCCTGCTCGTGCAAATAACGCAGGGCGGTGCTGTCGGGGTGCTGGGTATCCAGGTAGGCGTCGATGAGCAGGCGGCGTTTCTCGCTCTGCAGGCGCTGGATCGTGGTTTGCAGGCGGGCGGCCAGTCCTTGGGTTGCCTCCTTGTGCTCTGACAATTGCCGGGCAATGTCCTGCATGTCCTGGATGCGCCAGTCCATCAAGTCCGCCAGGCTGTTCGGCTCGTCCTTGTACCTGGACACCGTGCGGATGATTTCCGCTTCGCGTTGCAACAGGTCTTCGGCACGTTTTTTCAGCTGCGCAGTTTCAGCCGTAGCGGGCTGGGTGGTTTGCAGTACTTCTACCCATTGTTCGCCCTGTTGCTGGTAAGTCGATACCGTTGCCTGCGTGATCGGATCATGTTGTACGGCCTGGCCTTCATTCGCGCCTTCTTCGGCCAGGATCACGCGACCTTTGGACGTGCGCACCAACTGACGCTTGCCAGACCTGACCCGGTAGACGGGGCGTGGTAGCGGCGGCGCGGATGTCGAGGCAGCATCAGGCTCGCTGGCTTTCAACGCGGCACTGAGCTGTGTTTCAGCCAGGCACTTCAAGATGCTTGTTTGCGCCACCAGCTCGTTGAGCATCGCGGTGTCCAGGGCGGGTTCTGAAAGCATCAACAGATAATCGGCGGTGGTGCGCACCCGTTCGTACTGGCGGACGATATCGCTTAACAGTTCTACGGTTTCCTCGGGCGTCAAGTTGGCGCTGACGATGTCGTTGTGGCTCAACAAGGCTTTTTCGTAATCTCGATTGCGCAGGCAACGTTGCATCAACAACAGCTCTTCTCGGTTACCGTCGGCCAGCAATCCCCGGTTCAGGCTCAGCTCGATCAGGTCATTGACGATCTGCCCCCTGACAATCAGCGTGGAATAAGGCCGCTCTTCGATGAAGTCATTGAGTTTGGATGCCTTGTCGGTGAATCCGACCTGCGGGTCATTCAATGCCTTGGGCAGGCTCTCATCCAAGCGTTCGCTCACGTTGAGCAAACGTTGATGCACCTTCAGCGCTTCCTGGATGCGCGCGCGCAGTTCGGCGCGGTAGTTGAGCTGTGCGGGGCCTGTTGCCGTTCTGACCTGTTCGACCAGTTGCCGCAGTGAGGTATGGTCGAAGACCTGCAGTAAACGTCCATAAAGCGACATGTCGTTCGTCAACAGTTCTTCAATCCAGATGTCGCGGGCTTTCTTGGCCTTGTCTTGCCTCGCCATCTTGCTGAACCGCGGCTCTGAAAGTTCGTTGTACAGGTCGACATTCGACTGCAGGAGGCCGGCGACCTTTTCATGGATGAGGGCCAAGACCAGGATGTTCGGCCTCACTGCTTCCAGTTTGGCGCGCAAGGCTACATCTCTGGCCTGCATGTCAGCAGGCATGTCTGCGACGCCGGTTTCCTTGAAACGCACATACTCCTTACGCCACGCAACGGCTTCGATGTCATAGTCATGAACCACGGTGGCATTGTGGCGAATGAGTGAGTCGAACTTTGTCAGCTGTGCCTCATTGTCTTTCTGAAGTTGAACCAGCTCATCGAAGCGTGCCCGGTTCTTCGCCAGTACCGTTTCCCTGTTTGAGCGCATGCCGCCCGCCATGTACAGGTCTATCACCCATTGTCCCCCCCACCGCGTTACCCAAGGCCCCCGGGCAGGTTCGCGGCCGACCACGTAGTAGCCGTCCCATTGGCCGCCCCATTGAGATGCCCACGGCCCTTGTGCCTGATCCGGGCCGATGATCTGAAAACCTTGCCATTCTTCGCATACTTCATAGGCGGTGCCTTGCAGATTCACGTAGTAACGCTCGGCGATCTTGTACAAGCCGCGTGCTCGACCGGATGGCTCAGGCAGGACACCCTCCAACGATACGTTGGCCTGAAGGGCGCCTAGCGCGTTGCGTGCAGCTTTGGGCAAGTTGCCCAGGCGTTGATCGTCGTGCCAGCGCGTCAGGCTTATCGACCCCACAGCCTTTTCACTGCTGGCAGGTTGTTCAACAGCCTTGGCGCCCATTGCAGGCGCCGAGTGGTTCAACGGACTCGGTCCATCGAGGTCGGCCAGGGTCACGTGGGTATTTGCTGCGGCCTGAGTGTCTTCATGCACCAGCAGCATGGCGAGGTTGGCCAGGACATCGGCAAGTGCCAGTGATTTCTGTGCATCATCGCCGTGCAGCAGCTGGGGAATGTCCTCTTTCAGGGCGATCACGCTGATTGCCAGCCACGCCACCCCGGCAAGCGGAGGGGGCAGTATGGGGGCCGTGAAATTGAGCAGCAGCCAGGCGAACTGCTTGACGGTTTGCCAGCGTTGCTGCGCGCTGGATACGCCGGCGCGGGATGCCAGGATCAGGGTCGCCTTGTTCCTGGCCTGGTACATCGCCAGGTCGAGGTCCGTCTGCCAGGCGTCAAAGACGACGGCCACTGGCTGTACGAGTTTTTGCAAGGCGCTGTCCA
Source organism: Pseudomonas sp. NPDC090233 (assembly GCF_044772285.1). Lineage (NCBI taxonomy): Bacteria > Pseudomonadati > Pseudomonadota > Gammaproteobacteria > Pseudomonadales > Pseudomonadaceae > Pseudomonas > Pseudomonas sp. NPDC090233. Next base: position 284,721 of record NZ_JBIVYQ010000006.1, read on the forward strand.
GGAGGCTTGCGGTCGTTGGAAGGAGCCGCACCAGTTGCGACAGGCGAGGATGAAGATGGGGGTGGGTGAACCCGCCGTCGTCATAAATGGGCCGGGCGTCATCGTCCAGCCAGCCGAGGATGCTCTGTTGCAGCTCACCGCCTTCTCGAATCTTCCCTGCCAGTGCGGCGAGGCTTGCGAATTCGAAAATGGGTCGATGGTTGAAGAGGGGGCGGTAGACGATCCAGGAGGCACTCGGCCGAACTTTTATCAAGAACATGCCCCGCACCTGGTCCAGTGCGGTAACCCCGGGTGCGCAGCGAAAAGCCAACGGAGCGAAATCAAGCTGCTCGCTTTCAGGCGCTGTGCCCAGGCAGAAGCGGATGATCGCCTGCGTTGACTGTTCACACAGATGCCCATCGATCTTGGCCTTGAGTGCATCGAACAGCAGGCACGCGCGCCATTTGTGAGCGAAACGTTGCAAGCGCATGGGCCGCTCGGACGCATCGTTGAGCCTGGCGTCGACATAGCTGGGATATTGGCCGCCAATGTCGAGTGTTTCGATGAGTGCACTGGCGTATCGCACATTCATCCAGCCATCGATCCGCTGGGCACCGGGGCCGGTGATGTGGCTGAGCACTTCAAGTTCTTGCAGGTGCACTCGCGAAACCGCCAGTTCGGTCAGTGTCAATGCGCGCCTTGGCTTGAGCGTTGCCGGCAATGCTGGGTCCGGTAGCGGGTCAGGGCCTGCGATCCACACCGTCAACTGATCGGGATCATAGGGTGTAGCGCCTGGCTGGTCGGCGCGCATCTGCTCACGCAAGCGGCGTGCGGCATAGCGGTGGATGTCTTCAATGTCGTCCAGTGAACTGCGGCCCTCGCTCAGCGCTTGCCTGGCCGATGCCGCGAGCAAGGCTTGTTGGTAGCTGAAACGGTCGTCCGCACCGCTGCTGGCAAGCCATGCCGGCAGGGTTATGCGGTTGGTCGGAAGCGTCAGGTAGGGTAAATCGTCAAAGTGCGCTGCGGGGTCACTTAGCTGGTCGAAGAGGGGGGGCAGTTGATCAAGGCTGTCCAGGTTAGCCAGACGCGCTCGGCCGATGGTGTCGAGCAGGGTTTTGAGAAGCTGCACGGCCTGGTAAGCGAAAGCATCTATCTTAAGCACAGTGCGCGACCAACTGAGGGTATCGAATTGAAAGTTAGCTGCCAGTTGGTCGCGCAGTGCCGCAGCGAAAGCCTGCGTGCTTTCGTACCCGCGCAACTCACCCGACGGCTTGCACCACAACAACAAACGGCGCTCGTCGCGCTCTGCGGCAAGCAGAATGTCAGGCAGGATTAGCGAGTGCGCCCCGGCGTCGCTGGCCAGCGTGACGTGCAGGCCGTAGATGCTCAAGCTCGGATCGTTGCCGTCGAGCATGGCGTACACCGCCGCTTTTTCGTCGTTGTCCAAGCGCACGTCCGCAAGGCTGATCAGGACAGCGGACCTTATCGTCTGCTGCAGCCAACGTAATCGCGAGATGCTCGACCCCTCCCGGCAAGCGTTCCAGAAGCTCACCTGGGCGCGTTGATAGGATTCGACCAACAACATCAGCATGTCGTCGAAGTCAGCGTTCAGGCGCACGGGGTCCAGGTTGATTTCTGGCGTCGCGGCGGGGTCGATGCCTTGCTCCTGGGCCCTGAACGTTGCTGGCGGGGCCAGGCTGAATTGCACAGACGCTTCCAACGCCAAAGGCTGGCCACTGAGAAAGTGTTCGAGGAGAACGTCTACCAACGAACGGGTCTTGACCAGACCGTCTTCGTCCACACCCTCCATGATGCTGAAGCCTTCAAGGCTTGTCAGGCCGGGGTTGTGGGTGGCGATGGTCGGGTAACGCTGGGTCAGCGTGCGCAGCCCCTCTTGGGCGAGTACCTGGCGCAAGGTGGGGCGATTGGCGAAATGGGCATTCACCTGCTGCTTGAATGACGACGCGGCGGTGCTGAGTGATGGAGGCATGGGACGCAGACTTTCTGTCGATGAAGAGTCGACACGCTAAACGGCTGTAGCGTTGGGCCGTGGTAGATAGATCTGGTCAACCCTAGGGTGAAGATTCTAATTTTTCTGCCTACCGTAGTGACCAAGCCCGAGGTCCCTGGGCCGATCCCTCTCCACTCATGAGCATGAGGTACAGAGCATGGCCAAAGTGAATGTGAAGAAAAAGGACGATGCCCAGAGCACCCTGGGCGAAGTGCGTGGCTACGCGCGCAAGATCTGGCTGGCTGGCATCGGCGCCTATGCGCGGGTTGGCCAGGAAGGCTCCGATTACTTTCAGGAACTGGTAAAAGCCGGTGAAGGTGTCGAGAAGCGCGGCAAGAAACGTATCGATAAAGAGCTCGATGCCGCCAACAACCAGATCGACGAAGCGACCGAAGAAGTCAGCCGCGTACGTGGCAAAGTCGAAGTTCAACTGGACAAAATCGAAAAAGCTTTCGACGCGCGGGTCGGTCGCGCCTTGAATCGCCTCGGCATTCCGTCTAAACATGACGTTGAGGCGTTGTCCATCAAGCTTGAACAGCTGCATGAGCTGCTTGAGCGCGTCGCGCACAAACCATAAGGAGAGCAGGATGGCTGGCAAGAAGAATTCCGACAAAGAAAGCAGCTCCTGGATCGGCGGGATCGAAAAGTACTCCCGCAAGATCTGGCTGGCAGGGCTGGGTATCTACTCGAAAGTCGACCAGGACGGCCCGAAGCTGTTCGACTCGCTGGTGAAGGATGGCGAGAAGGCCGAGAAGCAGGCGAAGAAAACCGCTGAAGACGTGGCCGACAGCGCCAAGGCTTCGACCACTTCGCGCGTATCCGGCGTGAAGGACCGTGCGCTGGGCAAGTGGAACGACCTCGAAGAAGCCTTCGACAAGCGCCTGAACAGCGCCATCTCGCGCCTGGGCGTACCGAGCCGCAACGAGATCAAGGCCCTGCACCAGCAGGTGGACAGCCTGACCAAGCAGATCGAGAAGCTGACCGGTGCTTCGGTTACGCCGATCTCCTCGCGCGCTGCTGCCAAGCCGGCTGCGAGCAAGACGGCGGCCAAACCGCTGGCCAAGGCCGCTGCCAAGCCTGCAGCAAAAACTGCAGCGGCCAAGCCTGCTGCCAAGACCGCTGCGGCCAAGCCGGCAGCCAAGCCTGCGGCCAAACCCGTTGCCGCCAAGCCGGCAGCCAAACCTGCTGCGGCGAAAAAGCCTGCGGTGAAAAAGGCCCCGGCCAAACCCGCCGCCGCCAAACCGGCAGCACCCGCGGCCAGCGCCGCCCCGGCCGCTACCGCAGCGCCAGCGCCAAGCGCCGCGCCGGCCAGCAACGCGCCGTCGGCACCCGTGGCTACCGGCACCTTGATCTGACAGCGGCATAGGGCCCTTCGCGGGGCAAGCCCGCTCTCACAGGATTTCCACAGCCCTGAAGGTCGATGGAAATCCTGTGGGAGCGGGCTTGCCCCGCGAAGAAGGCGCCGCCGAAATTACAGACTTATCCCTCCAAGTAGCGCACCGCCAGCTGCTCCGCTGCCTCTCGTGCCTCTACCTGCAGATGCGGCGCCACCAGCATCATCACCTGATACACCACAATCCCCACATCGCCCTCACGCCCCAGCACCCGCTGGTAGTCCAGCGAGAACATCAGCGTCAGGGTGATCTGTTCGACCAGTTGCCCCAGCGCCTGGGTTTCACTGACCACCTGCCCCTGGCCCTTGAGGCTGGCCAATAACGCCGCCAAGGTGCGCTTGAGCGCATTGATCAGGCTGCGCATGCCACGCGCCAGTTTCGGCAGGCGCCCGGTCAGGTTCGACAGGTCCTGAAACAGGAAACGGTACTGGGCCATGCGCTCGACGATCAGGTGCAGGAACAGCCAATAGTCTTCGGCATCCAGGCGCACCTCCAGCGGCGGGTCGAGCAGCGGCATCAATGCCTCTTCGAAACGCTCGAACAGGCCAATGACCAGGGGCTCCTTGCCGTGGAAGTGGTAGTACAGGTTGCCCGGGCTGATGCCCAGTTCGTTGGCGATCTCAAGCGTCGAGACGTTCGGCTCGCCCTGCTGGTTGAACAGCTGCAGGGCGCATTCGAGGATACGGTCGCGGGTCTTCATCCAGTCGTGGTGCTCATCGGGTCAGGACATAGGTGCCTGGCGCGGGGCCCAGCGGTGGGTAGGTGGCGTTGCCAAGCGTCTCGCGCGGCGCCTTGAGCGGGCCGGAGCGCGGGGTGATCCAGTCGAGCCACAACGGCCACCAGCTGCCATCGTTGCGCTTGGCGTCGTGGAACCAGGCGCGCGGGTCGCTCGACAGTTTGGGGTTGTCCAGGTAGTAGGCCTTGGGGTTGCCGGGCGGGTTGATGATGCTCTGGATATGCCCGCTGTTGGCCAGCACGAAACGCCGATCGCCACCCAGCAGCAGCGCCGAGCGGTACACCGCATCCCACGGCGTGATGTGGTCGTTGCTGCCGGCCACGGTGAAGCTGTCCAGGTCGACCTGCTTGAGGTCGATGGGGGTGCCACAGACTTCCAGGCCGTTGGAGTGGGTCAGCGGGTTGTGCTTGAAGAAGTCCAGCAGGTCGCCATGCAGGGCCGCTGGCAGGCGGGTACTGTCGGCGTTCCAGTAGAGGATGTCGAAGGCCGGTGGCGTCTTGCCGAGCAGGTAGTTATTGACCCAGTAGTTCCAGATCAGGTCGTTGGGCCGCATCCAGGCGAAGATCCGCGCCACTTCGCCGCCATCGAGCACACCGCGCTGGTACGAGCGGCGTTTGGCCGCCTCGATGGTCTGCTCGTCGGCGAACAGGCTGGCGGGGCTGTCGAACTTGCTGTCGAGCAGGCTGACCAGGTACGTGGCGCTGCGCACCCGGCGCAGCTGGTGCTTGGCTTGCAAGTGGCCCTGCAGCGCGGCCATGGTCAGGCCGCCAGCGCAGGCACCCATCAGGTTCGGGTCGCGGTTGCCGCTGATGCTGCGGCAGGCGTTCAGTGCCTCTTCCAGCGCTTGCACGTAGCTGGACAGGCCCCACTCGCGGTGGCGCGGGTCGGGGTTGCGCCAGCTGACCATGAACACCTGCAAACCATTCTTGAGCATGTACTGGACGAAGCTGTTGCTCGCCTGCAGGTCGAAGATGTAGTACTTGTTGATCTGTGGCGGCACCACCAGCAGTGGCCGGGCGTGCTGCTTCTCGCTCATTGGCGTGTACTGGATCAGCTCCAGCAGCTCGTTGCGAAACACCACGGCGCCCGGGGTCGAGGCCAGGTTGCCGCCGACCTCGAAGGCGCGTTCATCCACTTGGCGCGGCAGGCCGTCGTTGTGGCGCAGGTCGTCGAGCAGATGGGCCACGCCCCGTACCAGGCTCTGTCCGCCGGTATTGAGCAGTTCCTTGACCGCCAAAGGGTTCAGCAGTGAGTTGCTCGGCGCCAAGGCATCGTTGATCAGGTTGAACAGAAAATGCGCACGGGCCCGGTCATCGTCGTCCAGGTGGCTTTCCTCGATCCACAGGCGGGTCTGCTTCTGCCAGGCCAGGTAGGCCTGCAAGCCACGCCGGTAGAACGGGTTCTGGCTCCAGGTCGGGTCATTGAAGCGCGCGTCGCGTGGATTGGGTTGATAGGGCGTATCACCCAGCATCACCCGGCCCAGCTGGCCGCTCAGGGCCAACAGATGGCGGGCGGTGTGCAGGGGGTTACGCAGGCCGTGGCGGCCGACGCTGCGCAGCGTGGAAATCAGGTCGCGGCCTCGCAGGCCGAGGATGGCGTTCTGCACGTTCATGCTGGTGGCGGGGAGCGTTGACGTTCCTTTGGCCGGTTTGTCTTTCATGGCAGCACTCCTTCGTCAAGCCATGGTCAGGTCGGAACAACAGCAAACAGCACCCTAACCGCCGGAGGCTGGGCGGGGGTGCATCACCGCGCGCTGACGTTCTTGCTGGAGGAACTTCATGATGATCGGGGCGACGGCCTCGGCCCGGGTAATCAGGAACAAGTGACCGTCGTCGATAATGTGTAGCTGGGCATTGGGAATTCGCCAGGCCAGCAAGCGCATGTTGATCAGCGGGATCAGCGGATCATCGTCGCCGGCCAGCACCAGGGTGGGCTGCTGGATCTTGTGCAACCAGTGGATGCTGGTCCAGCCGAGGCCCGCGAACAGCTGCCAGTAGTAGCCCATCTTGCCGCCGGAGCGCACCTTGGACGCGTGGTGCATGGCAAGGTCGGGGTCGCGGCGAAAGCCACCGCCGTAGATCAGCGGGGCGATGCGGATCACATGCGAAGGCTGGATGTAGCGCCGTGGGCTGGCCATCATCCACAGCACCTTGGGTTTGCCGGGCACCATCACCGCACCGGCGGCGGTGGCGGCGAGCACCAGTTTCTTGCAACGCTCCGGGTAGTCGTGGGCGAACTGCTGGGCCAGGGCGCCGCCCCAGGACACGCCGATCACATTCACCTGGCCGTAGTCGAGGTAATCGAGCATGCGCGCGGTCAGCTTGGCCAGGCCGGGGAAGCGATAGGGGTGGCGCGGGGTGGACGAGCCGCCCACGCCTGGCACATCGAAGGCGATGACTTCCAGGTCCGGGTCCAGGGCCTCGATGAACGGGAACACCAGCTCCAGGTTGGCGCCGATACCATTGAAGATCAGCAGCGGCGTGAGGTGCGGCTTGCCCGGCCGCACGGCGGTGCGGATGGACTGGTCGTCCAGTTCGACGGTCCTGAAGATGTAAGGTAGCGGCATGCGCGTGGCTCTGTGATGAATGAAGCACCGCGGCCCTTCCAGGGGCCACGGCGTTGCAACTCAACGTTCGTGAACGTAAGTCCCCGGTGCGGCTTCACCTGCGGCATAGGCACGATTGCCCAGGCGAGTCGGCGCCTTTTTCAAGTCGCCGGCGCGCTCGCCCAGCCAGGTTTGCCAGTGCAGCCACCAGGAGTCGGCGTGTTTGTCGGCGTTCTCCTGCCAAGCCACCGGATCGCCCGGGCGGTCCGCGCCGGTCATGAAGCGTGACTTGGGGTTGCCTGGCGGGTTGAGGATGCTCTGGATGTGGCCGCTGTTGGACAGCACGAACTCGATCTTGCCGCCGAACAGGTGCGCCGAGCGGTAGCACGATTGCCACGGGGTGATGTGGTCGTTGGTGCCGGCGACGCTGAAGATGTCGCAGTCGACTTTCTTCAGGTCGATGGCGGTGCCGCACACTTCCAGTGCATCGGCCCGGGTCAGTGGGTTGTTCTTGAACATTTCGATCAGGTCACCGTGGAAGGCCGCCGGCAGGCGAGTGGTGTCGTTGTTCCAGAACAGAATATCGAATACGGGCGGTTCATTTCCCAGTAGGTAATTGTTGACCCAGTAATTCCAGATCAGGTCGTTGGGGCGCATCCAGGCGAACACCTTGGCCATGTCGCTGCCTTCTAGCACGCCGGCCTGGTAGGAGTGGCGCTTGGCCGATTCGAGGGTCTGCTCGTCGACGAACAGCGCGACCTGGGTGTCCATGGTGGTGTCCAGCACGCTGACCAGCAGGGTCAGGGCATTGACCTTCTTCTCCCCCAGCGCGGCGTAATGCCCGACCAGCGCGGTGCAGGTGATGCCGCCGGAGCAGGCGCCGAGCATGTTCAGGTCCTTGCTGCCGGTGATCGCCAGCACGGCGTCGACCGCTTCCTTGAGCGCGTCGATGTAGGTTGAAAGGCCCCACTCGCGCTGGGCCTTGGTCGGGTTGCGCCAGCTGATGATGAAGGTCTGCTGCTGCGAACGCAGGCAGAAGCGCGCCAGGCTCTTTTCCGGGCTCAGGTCAAAGACGTAGAACTTGTTGATCTGTGGCGGCACCACCAGCAGCGGGCGGGCATGCACCTGCTCGGTGATGGGGCTGTACTGGATCAATTCCAGCACGTCGTTGCGGTAGACCACGGCGCCCTCGCTGGTGCCGAGGTTCTTGCCCACTTCGAACGCGTCCATGTTGACCTGGCTGGGCATGCCACCGTTGTTGACCATGTCCTTGGCCAGGTTGGACAGGCCATCGAGCAGGCTCTTGCCACCGGTTTCGAAGAAGCGCTTTACCGCCGCCGGGTTGGACAGGGTGTTGGTGGGGGCCATGGCCTCGGTCATCAGGTTGATGACGAACTGGCCGCGGCTGATGTCCTGGGGGGACAGGTCGCTTTCGCCGATCCAGTCGTGCAGTTCCTTGCGCCAGGCCAGGTAGGTTTGCAGGTAACGGCGGTACAGCGGGTTCTTGCTCCAGGCCGGGTCGACGAAGCGACGGTCGTCGCCCTCGGGGGCCAGGCTCGACTTGCCCAGCAATACGTTCTTCAGCTCAAGGCCGAAATGCGCCACGTGCTTGGCGCTGTGCAGCGGCTGGCGCACGGCCTGACGCAGCACGGTACGCGCAGAGCTCAGCAGGTCCTTGCGGCGGATGCCGATGACCGGGTTCAGGCCCAGGGTGTTGTCCGAGGCCTGCCGCTGCAACTCATCGTTGTTCTTGTTACTCATCTACGACGCTCCGTTGTCCTGAGACGAGTACCGGTTTGATAGCCCGGTACTGCTACTCGGGTGACCAGTGATAAGGAACAGCGGTGCTGCGGGCCGGATGCATTCGGCGATGAGCTGCGGGGGAATCTGCGTGTGAAGACTGCCTGCTTTCGCTCGCGACCTCTACAAACCGGCCTGGTCCTGCTTGCCTGAAAAGCAATGCAGGGAACTTGCCAGCCCCATTGGTAACCCGACTTCATGTAATGCGCAAGACAGTGCTTTGACGAACTGTCTATCAGGCATTCAAACAGATGAGATTAGAAAATGCGCTCTAACTCTTGGATGGCTTGAGCTAGAGCATCAGTTTGACCACAGATTCGGCAGGATCGCGGGCTTTTCCGGCCTTGTGCAGTTCGTCCAGATACTCAGCCCAGAGCTGCTCCTGGCGCAGGCACAGTTGCTCAAGGTATTCCCAGGTGAACAATCCACTGTCATGGCCGTCATCGAAGGTCAGTTTCAGTGCGTACTGGCCGGCGGGTTCGAGGCCGACAAGGCCGACGTTGATCTTGCCGAATTGCAGGATGGGATTGCCGTGGCCCTGGACCTCGGCGGAGGGGGAGTGCACGCGCAGGAACTCGGCGGGCAGGTGGTAGATCTCGCCGGGGGCGTAGGTGAGGCTGAGGGTCTTGGAGGCTTTGTGCAGGTTGATGGCAGTGGGCAGGCGGGCCATGGGCTGGATCTCTCGGGAGCTGATGGTGCTTAGCTTCGAGAGATTCGGGCCATTGTGCAAGGGGGCCGCACAGCGGCCCCGCTTTATGGCTTACAGAATGTAACGCGACAGGTCTTCGTTCTGCGCCAGCTCACCCAGGTGGCTGTTCACATAGGCCGCATCGATCTGGATCGGCGCTTCATCATGGGCGCTGGCCAGGTCGCCGGCACTGAACGACACCTCTTCGAGCAGGCGCTCAAGCAGGGTGTGCAGGCGACGGGCGCCGATGTTCTCGGTCTTCTCGTTGACCTGATAGGCGATCTCGGCCAGACGCTTGATGCCGTCGGCCTGGAACTCGATGTTCAGCCCTTCGGTCTTGAGCAGCTCGCGGTACTGTTCGGTCAGCGAGGCATGCGGCTCCTGCAGGATGCGCTCGAAATCTTCAGGCGTCAGCGCCTTGAGCTCGACACGGATCGGCAAGCGGCCCTGCAGCTCAGGCACCAGGTCGCTTGGCTTGCTCAGGTGGAACGCGCCCGAGGCGATGAACAGGATGTGGTCGGTCTTGACCATGCCCAGCTTGGTGTTGACGGTGCAGCCTTCGATCAGCGGCAGCAGGTCGCGCTGCACGCCTTCACGCGAGACATCGGCGCCGCCGACGTTGCCACGCTTGGCCACCTTGTCGATTTCATCGATGAACACGATGCCGTGCTGCTCGACCGCTTCCAGGGCCTTGGCCTTGAGCTCGTCGTCGTTGACCAGGCGGCTGGCTTCTTCGTCGCGCACCATCTTCAGCGCTTCCTTGACCTTGAGCTTGCGCGCCTTGCGCTTGCCTTTGCCCATGTTGGCGAACAGGCTCTGCAGCTGGTTGGTCATCTCTTCCATGCCGGGTGGCGCGGCGATTTCCACGCCTGCCGTTTCGGCCACTTCGATCTCGATTTCCTTATCGTCCAGCTGGCCTTCTCGCAGGCGCTTGCGGAACAGCTGGCGGGTGTTGGAATCGCTGCTGGTCTGCGCGGCCTCTTCGCTGAAGCTGGTCACCCGCGCCTGCGGCAGCAGGGCATCGAGGATGCGGTCTTCGGCGGCATCTTCGGCGCGGTGACGCACGCGAATGATTTCCTGCTCACGCAACATCTTCAGCGCGGCATCGGCCAGGTCGCGGATGATCGATTCGACATCGCGGCCGACGTAGCCCACTTCGGTGAACTTGGTCGCTTCGACTTTGAGGAACGGCGCGTTGGCCAGCTTGGCCAGGCGACGAGCGATTTCGGTCTTGCCGACGCCGGTCGGGCCGATCATCAGGATGTTCTTCGGGGTCACCTCGGCACGCAGCTCGGCCGGCAGCTGCATGCGCCGCCAGCGGTTGCGCAGGGCGATGGCCACGGCGCGCTTGGCGTCGTCCTGGCCGATGATGTGGCGGTTGAGTTCGTGGACGATTTCGCGGGGGGTCATGGACATGATGAAAATGGTCCTTGGGCAGATGAAGTCAGCGTGGAAAAACCCCGCTACCGGAGCGGGGCGCCAGAACAGCTGATCAGTCGGCCAGGTCCTGCTCCTCGATGGTCAGGTTGTGGTTGGTGAACACGCAGATGTCACCGGCGATGTTCAGGGCGGTCTCGGCGATTTCACGGGCCGAGAGGTCGGTCTTGTTCAGCAGGGCGCGGGCTGCGGCCTGGGCGTAGGCGCCGCCGGAACCCATGGCGATCAGGCCGTCTTCCGGCTCAACGACGTCACCGTTGCCGGTGATGATCAGGGATGCGTCCTTGTTGGCCACGGCCAGCATGGCTTCCAGGCGGCTCAGGGAGCGATCGGTACGCCATTCCTTGGCCAGCTCGACGGCGGCGCGGACCAGGTGACCCTGGTGTTTCTCCAGCTGGCCCTCGAAGCGCTCAAAGAGGGTGAAGGCGTCGGCGGTGGCACCGGCGAAGCCGGCGATGACCTGGCCGTGGTACAGGCGACGGACTTTCTTGGCGTTGCCTTTCATCACGGTGTTGCCGAGGGATACCTGGCCGTCGCCGCCCATGACGACTTTGCCGTTACGGCGGACAGAAACGATGGTGGTCAAGGGAGAGTCTCCACGCAGCGGGGCAAAATTGCCTGATGCAGACTCATATGGGGGGAGGGGGGAAGAGTTTCAAGCTTCAAGCTACAAGCCACAAGAAAAAGCAGATCGGTGGAGTGCCGGCATTTTCTTGCAGCTTGCAGCTTGCAGCTTGCAGCTAGCTGTCAGCCCTCGTGGCAGACATGCCCATCGACCAAGGTATAACGCACCGCCCCAGGCAGGCAGTGGCCGATGAACGGGCAGTTGTCACCGCGTGAGAACCACTGCTCACCCGCAACGGTAGAGGCCTTGGCATCGAACAGCACGAGGTCTGCCGCGCCACCGACCTTCAGCTCACCGGCCGGCAGGCGCAGGGCAGAAGCTGGGCCGCTGGTAAGGCGGGCGAGCAGGGTCGGCAGGTCCAGCAGGCCATCGTCGACCAGGGTCATGGCCAGTGGCAGCAGCAGCTCAACGCTGCTGATACCCGGTTCCGTGGCGCCAAACGGCGCCAGCTTGGCATCGCGCTCGTGCGGCTGGTGGTGGCTGGAAATCGCCTGGATCACCCCCGATTTCACGGCTTCGCGCAGGCCATCGCGGTCGGCGGCGCTGCGCAGCGGCGGCTGCACGTGGTAGAGGCTGGAGAACTCACGCAGCGACTCGTCGGTGAGGATCAGCTGATACAGCGCCACATCGGCAGTCACCGGCAGGCCAAGCTGCTGGGCCTGGGCGATCAGGCGAGCGCCGCGGGCGCTGGTGATCTGGGTGAAGTGTGCGCGCACGCCGCTCTGCTCGACCAACAGCAGGTTGCGGGCCAAGGCCACGGTTTCGGCGCTTTCCGGGATGCCCGGCAGGCCAAGGAAGCTGGCCATGGCGCCTTCGTGGGCCAGGCCGCCCTGGGCCAGGTCGCGGTCCTGGGAGTGGAACACCACGGTCAGGTCGAAAGTGGCGGCATATTCCAGGGCGCGAGCCAGGGTGCGGTTGTTGGGGATTTCCTTGAGGCCGTTGCCGAAGGCTACGCAACCGGTGTCGCGCAGGGCCACCAGTTCGGCCAGTTGTTCGCCTTCCAGGCCCTTGGTCAGGGCGCCGATCGGGTAGACCTTGCTGTTGCTGGCTTCACGGGCGCGGTCGAGGATCAGCTCGGCCACTGCCGAGGTATCCAAGATTGGCTTGGTCTGCGGCGGGCAGCACAGGCTGGTGACGCCGCCGGCCACGGCCGCGCGGGTTTCGCTGGCGATGCTGCCTTTGCGGCTGTAACCCGGCTCACGCAGGGATACACCCAGGTCGACCAGGCCAGGCGCGGCGATCAGGCCATCGGCCTGGATCGTGCGGCTGGCGCTGAAACCGGCCGGGGCCGCGCCGATGGCGGCAATGCGGCCGCCGTCCAGGTGCAGATCGGTGACCTGGTCCAGGCCACTCTTGGGGTCGATGACCCGGGCGCCAAGAATGCTGAGGGTCACTGGGCGTTCTCCTGGTCGAATTGACGTTGCGCGTTCTGCCCGCTCATGGCCATGGACAGTACCGCCATGCGCACGGCGATGCCGTAGGTGACCTGGTTGAGGATCACCGAGTGTTTACCGTCGGCCACTGCCGATTCGATCTCCACGCCGCGGTTGATCGGCCCGGGGTGCATGACGATGGCGTCAGGCTTGGCGCCGGCCAGGCGCGCGGTGGTCAGGCCGAACAGGCGGTAGAACTCGCCTTCGCTGGGCAGCAGGCCACCGGCCATGCGTTCGCGTTGCAGGCGCAGCATGATCACCACGTCGACATCCTTCAGGCCTTCGGCGAGGTCGGTGTAGACCTTCACCCCATACTGCTCGATGCCGATCGGGATCAGGGTTTTCGGACCGATCACGCGGATGTCCGGGCAGCCGAGCGCCTTGAGCGCGAGCATGTCGGAGCGGGCCACGCGCGAGTGCAGGATATCGCCGACGATCGCCACCGAAAGGTTCTCGAAGCTGCCTTTGTGGCGGCGGATGGTCAGCATGTCGAGCATGCCCTGGGTCGGGTGCGCATGGCGGCCGTCGCCGCCGTTGATCACCGCAACGTCCGGGCACACGTGCTCGGCGATGAAGTGCGCGGCGCCCGAATCGGAATGGCGCACGACGAACATGTCGGCAGCCATGGCTTCGAGGTTGCGCAGGGTGTCGAACAGGGTCTCGCCCTTGCTGGTCGACGAGGTCGACACATTGAGGCTGATCACGTCGGCGGACAGGCGCTGGGCGGCCAGTTCGAAGGTGGTGCGGGTGCGGGTCGAGTTTTCGAAGAACACGTTGCACACGGTCTTGCCGCGCAGCAACGGGACTTTCTTGACGGCCCGGGCGCCGACTTCGAGGAACGAGTCGGCGGTGTCGAGGATCTCGGTCAGCAGTTCGCGGGGCAAACCGTCGAGCGAGAGGAAGTGGCGCAGCTGGCCCTGATCATTGAGCTGCAGCGGGCGCTTGGCGTCGATTGGCGTCATCGCGAGTGGACTCTTAAAGGGCGGAAGCGGTGGCGAGGTCCTGGCGCTCTAGGGCGAGCGGGGCGGGGCCGGTCAATTTTACTCGTTCATGGGCGGCCAGCGACAGGGTGGCGCCGAGCACGTTGGGGCGGATCGGCAGTTCGCCGGCATCCAGGTCGAGCAGGCAGACCAGGGTCACGCTGGCCGGGCGGCCGTAGTCGAACAGTTCGTTGAGCGCAGCGCGGATGGTGCGGCCGCTCATCAGCACGTCGTCGATCAGCACCAGGTGCTGGCCTTCGACCTCGAATGGCAGCTCCGACGGGCGCACTTGCGGGTGCAGGCCGTTCTGGCTGAAGTCGTCACGGTAGAAAGATACGTCGAGCGTGCCCAGCGGGCTTTGGTCGGCCATTTCCTCCTGCAGGGCCTGGGCAACCCAGACGCCGCCGGTGCGGATGCCGATGAAGCGCGGTTCGCTGATGCCGCGGCGGGCCAGATGGGCGCGAAGGTCGACAGCCATCTGCCGGATCAACTCGGCGGGATTGGGTAGGCTCATTGCGTGTCTCCTGGAGGGCGGCGCCGGGTTGGCCCGACGGCAAAGCGGAAAATTAAGTATTGGCCTCCAGCCACCCTTGCAGCAGCAGGGCAGCGGCGATGGCATCGACCGGGTTGTCACGGTAGCTGCCGCGCTGGCCGCCACGGGCCATGCGCTCGCCCTTGGCCTCAAAGGTGGTCAGGCGTTCGTCGTGGGTGTGTACCGGCAGGTTGAAGCGGCCGTTCAGGCGGCGGGCGAACTTTTCGGCGCGCTCGCTCATTTCGCTGGGCGTGCCGTCCATGTTCAGCGGCAGGCCGACGACGATGGCGTCGGGCTTCCACTCTTTGATGAGTTTTTCCACCTGAGCCCAGTCAGGTACCCCGTTCTGGGCTTTCAGGGTGCAAAGCTCGCGGGCCTGGCCGGTGATCACCTGGCCGACGGCCACGCCAATCTGTTTGCTGCCGTAGTCGAAGCCCAGCAGCAGGCGCAATTCGGCCATCAGGCGTGGCCCGCCTGGCTGGTCAGCAGACTCAGGTTGATACCCAGGCTGGCGGCGGCGGCATCCAGGCGCAGGTCACTGGCCAGGCCAAAGATGATTTCAGGATCGAACGGGCAGTTGAGCCAGGCGTTGTCGGCCAGCTCCGCTTCCAGTTGGCCTGCTTCCCAGCCGGCATAGCCGAGGGTGATGAGGCTTTGTTTCGGGCCGACCCCGGCAGCGATGGCAAGCAGTACATCCTGGGAGGTGGTGAGCGACAGCCCTTCCAGCGCCACGGTGGCCTGGAAGCTGCATTCATTGCTGTGCAGCACGAAGCCTCGGTCGGTCTGCACCGGGCCGCCCTGGTAGATCGGCACCTGCAAGGTACTGGCCGGTGGTTCCTCGTCCGGGCGCAACTGCTCAAGGATGTCGGCCAGGTTCAGCTCCTGAGGTCGATTGACCACCAGGCCCATGGCGCCATTGGCGTTGTGCTCGACGATGTACGTGAGGGTCTGGGCGAAGTTCGGATCGGCCATGTGCGGCATGGCGATCAGGAACTGATGCTTGAGGTAGCTCGGGGCGAGGGTTTTCATGGGGGATAGTGTGGCGCCAGGTGGCGAGGCTGACAAGGTGGTTGTGTGTCGCTGGTTTGCGCATGCCGAGAGGTTTCTGGCGCTCGATTTCCGCCACGCCTTACATCACCAAGGCAGGCACTCAGTTGCTGGACAACCGATCCCCACGCGCAAAGCGCCAGGTCCGAATGATCTCAAGCCGGTCGAATTCCGCCAGATCACCGGTAAACGGCGCAAACGGCGCCGCCAGCCGCACGATGCGCTGCGCCGCCTGGTCCAGCACCGGCTGCCCGGAAGACTCCAGCACCAGCACCTCATACAACGAACCATCGCGGTTGATCGACACCATCATCCGCAAATTGCCGTAGATCTGCTGCCGGCGCGCCTCATCGGGATAGTTCAGGTTGCCCACCCGCTCGACCTTCTTGCGCCACTCTTCCTTGTACCAGGCGCCCTTGTCGCGCATGGTCGAGGCCGCGTTCAAGCGGTGGATACGCGGGCGTTTGGCATACATCTGCTGTTCATTGGAAAGCTCCGCCTCAAGGCTGGCGATCTGGCTCGACAGCTGCGAGCTGTCGAAATCAGGTGTGGCCGCTGGCTTGGGTTGCGGCTTGCTTTCCTTGGGCTTGGGTTCGACCTTCTGCGCTTTTGGCGCTTGGGTAGCCACGGCGGATTTCTGCGGGGCAGGCTGCACCACCTCGGGTTTGGCCGCAGGTGGCGGGGTGACCTTGTTGATCTTGCTGTCCTGGAACGGCGCCACTTCGGTGGTGGTCGGCACCGCTTTCTTTTCCAGGGTGCCGCTGCCTTGCTGGTTGGCCTGGGCCTGGTAATCGGCCTTCTCGGGCGCTTTCTCGCTTTTGAAGGTGGCCAGGGTGATGTCCATGGTCTGGCGAATTTCCGCCGGTTTGACCACGGTGAAGCCCACGCCAAGGATCAGCGCCAGGTGCACCAGGGCAGCCAGAAACAGGGTAAAGCCAAGCCGGTCCACCGGGCGAACGCGGGGTGGCAGCAGGTCGGCGGGGATGTCGGCGGGCAGCGTCATCGGGTATCCAGCAACCGCAGGGCGGGGCAGCAGCTCAGTCGAATAGGACCGGCATCATACCCCACTCTGCGGTATTGCTTCGCGTCGGCGGTCAGCGCGCCTGCAGCTTGCGATCAATGGCATCCATCAACTTGCCACCGATATCGGTGTTGTAGGCGGCATCGATCTCACGGATGCAGGTCGGGCTGGTGACGTTGATTTCGGTGAGATACTCGCCGATCACGTCCAGGCCGACGAACAGCAGGCCCTTTTCACGCAGGGTGGGGCCGACCTGGGCGGCGATCCAGCGGTCGCGCTCGCTCAGCGGGCGCGCTTCGCCACGGCCGCCGGCAGCCAGATTGCCACGGGTCTCGCCGCTGGCCGGGATGCGCGCCAGGCAGTAGTCGACCGGCTCGCCGTCGATCATCAGGATGCGCTTGTCGCCGTCCTTGATCGCCGGCAGGTAGGCCTGCGCCATGATCTGCTGGGCGCCCAGCACGGTCAGGGTTTCGAGGATTACCGAGAGGTTGGGGTCGCCGGCCCGGTGGCGGAAGATCGAGGTGCCGCCCATGCCGTCCAGTGGTTTGAGGATGACGTCACCGTGCTTGGCAACGAATTCGCGGATGATGTCAGGGCGACGGCTGACCAAGGTCGGCGGGGTGCACTGCGGGAACAGCGTGGCGAACAGTTTTTCGTTGCAGTCGCGCAGGCTCTGCGGGCGGTTGACCACCAGCACGCCGTCGGTTTCGGCCTGCTCCAGCAGGTAGGTGCTGTAGACGAATTCCATGTCGAACGGCGGATCCTTGCGCATCAGGATCACGTCCAGTTCAGCCAGCGGGCTGTCCTGTTCGTCGCCCAGTTCGAACCAGTGTGCCGGGTCGGCGAACACCTTCAGTGGGCGCATGCGCGCGCGGGCCTTGCCTTCGGCCTGGTAAAGGTCGCGCTGCTCCATGTAGAACAGGCTCCAGTCACGGGCCTGGGCGGCCAGCAGCATGGCCAGCGAGCTGTCCTTCTTGTAGGAGATGGACGCGATGGGGTCCATGACAATGCCGAGGCGAACGCTCATGGGGGTGGTTCCTCTTGGCGGCGGGTGGCCGCGACGAATCGAAAGAAAAGTGGCTCAGGGTGGCGCCGCTAACGCCGCGGGTCAAGGGGCGCAGTAGATGGAATGCCCCCCCGGAGTGTGCTAAAAATGCCCTCAGCATCAAGCTGCAAGCCATTCGCGGCGGGCAGCCCACAATCTGCAGCGATGGTAGCGCAACTTATGGAACAGCCCCTGAAGGTGATGGTGATCGACGATTCACGCACGATCCGCCGCACCGCGCAGATGTTGCTCGGCGAAGCGGGCTGCGAGGTGGTCACCGCCAGCGACGGCTTCGATGCCCTGGCCAAGATCGTCGATCACCAGCCGCAGATCATCTTCGTCGACGTGCTGATGCCGCGCCTGGATGGCTACCAGACCTGCGCCGTGATCAAGCACAACAGTGCCTTCAAGGACATCCCGGTGATCTTGCTGTCGTCGCGCGATGGCCTGTTCGACAAGGCCCGCGGGCGGGTGGTCGGCTCCGACCAGTTCCTGACCAAACCATTCAGCAAGGAAGAACTGCTCGATGCGATCAGGGCTCATGTGCCCGGTTTCGCCGCGCACGAACAACACGCACCCTGACCGCACCCGAAGTGGCGCGGCCTTTATTTTCCTGATGGGGAAACAGCATGGCCCGAGTTCTGATTGTCGACGACTCGCCGACAGAGATGTACAGATTGACCGAATGGCTCGAAAAACATGGCCACCAAGTGCTCAAGGCCAACAACGGCGCCGACGCTGTGGCCCTGGCCCGCCAGGAAAAGCCCGACGCGGTGCTGATGGATATTGTCATGCCTGGCATGAACGGCTTCCAGGCCACCCGGCAATTGAGCAAGGACCCGGAAACCAGCGCCATTCCGGTACTCATCGTCACCACCAAGGACCAGGAAACCGACCGCATCTGGGCGCAGCGCCAGGGCGCACGCGGCTTCGTCACCAAGCCGGTGGAAGAACAGGCGCTGATCGCCAAGCTCAACGAAGTGCTGGGCGCTTGACCACCCGCCCCCAGGGTGCGTCGCTGACCGCCTTCGAGCTGTTGCTGGACATCGACCGCCGCTGCCGCTTGCTGGTGGCCGACCAGCCGCCACAGGACACCCGCCTGCAGCAATGGAGCGGTATCGGTTTTCGCGTCGCCGGGCAGTGGTTCGTCGCGCCGATGGGCGAGGTCGCCGAAGTGTCGCGCGAGCCGCGCAGCAGCCGCGTCCCAGGTGTGCAACCCTGGGTCTGCGGGGTGGCCAACCTGCGCGGCCGGTTGCTGCCGGTGATGGACCTGAGCAGTTTTTTCGGCCTTGGCCCGGTGGCGCCGAGCAAACAGCGGCGGGTGCTGGTGCTGGACCACGAAGACCTGTTCGTCGGCCTGCTGGTCGATGAAGTATTGGGCCTGCAGCACTTTGCCCTGGATACCCTGGAGCTGGCCCCGCCGCAACCGCTGATCCGCGCTGCGGCGCGTTTCGTCCAGGGGCATTTCCCGCGTGAACGCAACTGGGCGATCTTCAGCCCCTTCGCCCTGGCCCAGGCGCCGGGCTTTCTCGATGTGGCGCTATAAGGATTTTCGACCGTGAACAAGCCGGCCACTCCAGTCCCCCCTGCCAGCATGACCCCGCGCACGCGCAGCATCGTGCAGATCACCGTGCTGTTCATCATCCTGATCCTGTCGATCATCCTGCTGTTCGCCAATTTCGCCTACCTCAACACCCAGGCCAACCACGACAAGCAGTACATCGGTCATGCCGGCGAGCTGCGCGTGCTGTCCCAGCGCATCGCCAAGAACGCCACCGAGGCGGCGGCCGGCAAGGCGCTGGCGTTCAAGTTGCTGTCCGATGCGCGCAACGATTTCGAGCGGCGCTGGAGTTACCTGCGCGAAGGTGACAAGTCCACCGGCCTGCCTGCGGCGCCGGTCGCAGTGAAGGACGAGATGGACGCGGTGCTTCAGGACTGGGAAAACCTGCGCAAGAACACCGACACCATCCTCGCCAGCGAACAGACCGTGCTCTCACTGCACCAGGTAGCGGCGACCCTGGCCGAAACCGTGCCGCAATTGCAGGTCGAGTACGAGAAGGTGGTCGAAATCCTGTTGCAAAGCGGCGCCCCGGCCAGCCAGGTGGTGGTTGCCCAGCGTCAGCTACTGCTTGCCGAGCGCATTCTGGGTTCGGTCAACACCGTGCTGGCCGGTGATGACACGGCTGCGCAAGCCGCCGATACCTTTGGCCGCGATGCCAGCCGTTTCGGCCAGGTGCTCGAAGGCATGCTGGCGGGTAATCCGGCGATCCAGGTGACCCGCGTCGAGGATGCCGACGCCCGCGCGCGCCTGGCCGAAATCGCCGAGTTGTTCCAGTTCGTCGCCGGCTCCGTCGATGAAATCCTCGAAACCTCGCCCGAGCTGTTCCGCGTACGCGAGGCGGCCGGCAACATTTTCAGCTTGTCGCAGACGCTGCTCGACGAGGCCTCGCACCTGGCCAACGGCTTCGAAAATCTGGCCGCCGGGCGCACGCTGGATACGGTCGGTGGCTATGTGCTGGGCCTGTTGGCGCTGGCCTCGATCATCCTCATCGGCCTGGTGATGGTGCGCACCACGCACCGCCAACTGCACGAAACCGCTGAGAAGAACGAACGCAACCAGCAGGCGATCATGCGCTTGCTCGACGAAATCGAAGAACTTGCCGATGGCGACCTGACCGTGACCGTGTCGGTGACCGAGGACTTCACCGGCGCCATCGCCGACTCGATCAATTATTCCGTAGACCAGCTGCGCGACCTGGTGGCGACCATCAACCACAGTGCCGAGCAGGTGGCCGCTGCCGTGCAGGACACGCAGAACACCGCACGCCAGCTGGCCAAGGCGTCGGAGCATCAAGCCGACCAGATCAGCGAGGCGTCGGAGGCGGTGGGCGATATGGTCGAGTCGATCGACCGGGTGTCCGCGCATGCCTACGAGTCGGCCAAGGTGGCCGAGCGTTCAGTGGCGATCGCCAACAAGGGCAACGAAGTGGTGCACAACACCATCAACGGCATGGACAACATCCGCGAGCAGATTCAGGACACGGCCAAGCGGATCAAGCGCCTGGGCGAATCCTCCCAAGAGATCGGCGACATCGTCAGCCTGATCGACGACATTGCCGACCAGACCAATATCCTCGCCCTCAACGCGGCCATCCAGGCTTCGTTGGCCGGTGAAGCCGGCCGTGGTTTTGCCGTGGTGGCTGACGAAGTCCAGCGCTTGGCCGAGCGGTCTTCTTCGGCAACGCGGCAGATCGAAGCGCTGGTGCGGACCATTCAGGCCGACACCAACGAGGCGGTGATTTCCATGGAGCAGACCACCGCCGAAGTGGTGCGCGGCGCGCGCCTGGCGCAGGACGCCGGGGTGGCGCTGGCGGAAATCGAAGGGGTTTCGCAGAACCTCGCTGAACTTATCCACAGCATCTCGGATGCCGCCCAGTTGCAGACGTCGTCCGCCGGGCAGATTTCCCACACCATGGCCGTAATCCAGCAGATCACCGCGCAGACTTCCGCCGGCTCCGGCGCCACCGCCGACAGCATTCGCCACTTGGCGCGAATGGCCAGCGAGATGCGCCGCTCGGTGTCTGGTTTTACCCTGCCGGCACCCGCCGAGCGGCGCTGAGGAATGGTCATGGCAGCTGCAGTTAGCCCCGAACGCCACGATACCGTGGCCCTGGCCTGGACCCGGGCCGCCATCCTCGACTGCCTGGGCCAGGCGCGCCAGGCCCTGGAGCGCTTTGCCGGGGAAACCGACGACTTGTCCATGCTGGCATTCGTGGTGGACAACCTGCATCAGGTGCACGGTTGCCTGCGCATGCTCGAACTGCGCGGTGCCACGCGCCTGGCCGAAGAGTTGGAGCTGCTGGCCAAAGCGCTGGCCGAGGGCCAGGTCAGCCCGCGTGGCGATTGCCTGGGGCCGCTGTTTCGCGGGCTGGAGCAGCTGCCGTCGTACCTGGAGCGGCTACGCGGTGCGCGGCACGATCTGCCGTTGGTGATGCTGCCGCTGCTCAACCAGTTGCGCGCCTGCCGCGGTGTCGAGCCCTTGGCCCAGGGCAGCTTGATCAGCGGCGCGGCCCAGCGTTTCGCTGGCTCTGACGATCTGGCCAACCTCGACCTGTCGCTGGGCAACTGGCGTGAGCAGGTTCAGGCTGGGCCTGGGCGTGACGCCTTGCGTTCGGTGATCAGCGCCTTGTGCGACGACCTGATGCGCATCAAGGAGCGCCTCGACCAGTTCGTGCGCGGTGATCGCCAGCACAGCGAAGAGCTGGACAGCCTGTTGGCGCCGTTGCGCCATGTGGCCGATACCCTCGCGGTACTGGGCTTTCAGCAACCCCGGCGGGTGATCATCGACCAGGTGTTGGCCCTGCAGGCCCTGGCCCAGGGGGAGCGAGCGGCGGATGACGCGGTGCTCATGGATGTCGCGGGCGCCTTGCTCTACGTGGAAGCCAGCCTCAATGGCATGGTCGGCCCGCTGGAGGAAGGCGGGCAGGGCGGTATGCCCGGCTCGGACCTGGCCGAGATACGCCAGCTGGTACTGAATGAATCGCTGAACGTGCTGCAGCAGGCCAAGGACCTGATCGGCGATTGCCTGGAGTCCGGTTGGCCGCGCCAGCGCCTGCAACCGTTGCCGGGGCTTGTGCAGCAGGTGCGTGGGGCCTTGGCGATGCTGATGCTGCCGGCCGCCGCCGAGGTCTTCGCTGGCTGCGCGGGCTATGTGCAACGCTGGCTGCAGCATCTGGACGTGGAACCGCCAGCGGACGAACTGAACCACCTGGCCGATGCCCTCAGCGCCGGCGAGTGTTACCTGCAATGGCGGGTTGCCGACCCCTTGGCCGATGGCCAACCCTTCCTCGACATGGCCCGCGCCAGCCTGGCGGCGCTGGGGGTGCAATGCTCGCTTGGCGCATCCGACATTGCTCAGGATGGCAGCAGCGACGGCATCGACGACGAATTACGCGAAGTGTTTCTTGAGGAGGCAGGCGAGCTGCTGCCCGAAATCGAGCGCCACTGGCTGCGCTGGCGCGCCGACAACACCCTGCGCGATGCCTTGCTGGAGGTGCGCCGCGACCTGCATACGCTCAAGGGCAGTGGTCGCATGGTCCATGCCCAGGCGGTGGCCGAGCTGGCATGGGGCGGCGAGCATCTGCTCAACCGAGTGCTGGAAGGGCGCATGACGCTGGCCCCGGAGGGGGTGGTGGCGCTGCAGCAGGTGGTGGTGCACTTGCCCGACCTGCTGGCCGACTTTGCTGCTGGCCAGATGCCGCAGGTGACCGAGATCGAACAGCTGGCCAGCCACCTGCATGCACTGGCGGAAAACGATGCGCCGGCCAGTGCCGAAATCGATGGCCTCGACCCGCTGTTGCTGGATATCTTCCGCAACGAGGCGCAGGGCCACCTGGCCAGCCTTGAAGCGTTTCTGCAAGGCGCCAACGGCCAGGACAGCGAGGTCAGCGATGGCCTGCAGCGCGCCCTGCACACGCTCAAGGGCAGCGCCGCGATGGCCGGCGTGTTGCCGATCGCCGAGCTGGCCACCGCATTCGACCGCTTGGTGCGCGAGTATCGCAGCCATCAATTGCCCTTGCAGATGGCCGAAATCGAGTGGCTCGAAGCGGCGCGCGCCTTGTTCCACCGGGGCCTGGCGCAACTGGGCAGTACGCCGTTGGCGCCTATTGAAGGTGCGGCGGAGCTGATCGAGCAGGTCGGCGAGGCGGTTGATGCACGGCTGGCCAGCCTGCATGGGGATGCGCAGCCTGCGCGCCGTGGCAAGCGCGATCCGCAGATGATCGCCAACTTCCTGGCCCAGGCCATGGATATTCTGCTGGATGCCGAGTCGCTGCTGTCGCGCTGGCAGGAACAACCGGGGCAGCGCCAGTCGCTGGATACCCTGCTCGATGAACTGACCACCCTGTGCCACGGCGCCCACCTGGCCGACCTGTGGCAGATGGACGATGTCTGCGAAGCACTGCTGGACCTGTACGGTGCGGTCGAGGAAGGCAGCCTGGCCGCCGATGCCCGCTTCTTCGCCCAGGCCCGGCAGGCCCACGAAGTGCTCCTCGACATGCTCGACGAGGTGGCCGCCGGCCAGGAGCTGACGGCCCGCCCCGACTGCATCGACGGCCTGCGCGGCTTGCTCGACGACGCCTTGGCACCCGACGCCACCGGCCTGGTGGCGCCTGGCTCGATCACACGGCTGGACGCACCGCTAGAGCTGGCCGAAGAAGCCGACAACCCCGGTGACAAGGAGCTGTTGGAGGTTTTCCTCGAAGAAAGCTCGGACATCGTCGAAAGCGCCGGTGCCGCGCTGGCGCGCTGGCAGGCCGATCCGCGCAGCAGCGTCGAGGTGGACAACCTGCTGCGCGACCTGCACACGCTCAAAGGCGGTGCGCGCATGGTCGAGATCGCCGCCATTGGCGACCTGGCCCACGAACTTGAATTCCTTTACGAGCTGCTGGCCGCCGGGCGTTTGCCGCCGAGTGCGCCACTGTTCGCCCTGCTGCAGAACTGCCATGACCGCCTGGCGCACATGCTCGATGCCGTACGGCTGGGCCAGCCGCTGCATGCGGCCAGCGCGCTGATCGACTACATCCGCAATTTCAGCAGCGCCGCGTTGACCGATAGCGCTGCCGGGCAGTCGCAGGCCGAGGCGATACCCGCCGAGGTGCCTGCCGCAGC
The DNA here is from genome assembly GCF_044772285.1 of Pseudomonas sp. NPDC090233. Taxonomy (NCBI): domain Bacteria; kingdom Pseudomonadati; phylum Pseudomonadota; class Gammaproteobacteria; order Pseudomonadales; family Pseudomonadaceae; genus Pseudomonas; species Pseudomonas sp. NPDC090233. Next base: position 308,663 of record NZ_JBIVYQ010000006.1, read on the forward strand.
GCCGGAGCGCGCGCCTGGCGACATGGTCAAGGTCGACGCCGAACTGCTCGACGACCTCGGCAACCTGGCCGGCGAACACTCGGTCATCCGGGGGCGTATCGAGCAACAGGTCAACGACGCCCAGTTTGCCCTGAACGAAATGGAAACCACCCTGGAGCGTATGCGCGACCAGCTGCTGCGCCTGGACATGGAGACCCAGGGCCGGCTCAGCAGCCGCCAGCCGTTCGAGGGTGATGCCTACGAAGACTTCGACCCGCTGGAAATGGACCGCCATTCCCAGCTGCAGCAACTGTCTCGGGCGCTGTTCGAGTCGGCCTCCGACTTGCTCGACCTGAAGGAAACCCTGGCCCAGCGTGCTCAGGAGTCCTACAGCCTCCTGCAGCAGCAGGCGCGGGTGAACAGCCAGTTGCAGGAAGGCCTGACCGCGACCTTGATGGTGCCGTTCGAGCGCCTGGTGCCGCGCTTGCAGCGGGTGGTGCGCCAGGTGGCCAGCGAGCTGGGCAAGCAGGTCGAGCTGGTGGTCGGAAACGCTGAGGGCGAGCTTGACCGCAGTGTGCTCGAACGCATGGTGGCGCCGCTCGAACACATGCTGCGTAATGCCGTCGACCATGGCCTGGAGGCTCGCGAAGTGCGCCTGGCTGCCGGTAAGCCAGAGCAGGGCACCATTCACCTGAATCTGCTCCACGAGGGTGCCGACATCGTCATCGAAATGACCGACGATGGCGCAGGCGTGCCGCTGGAGGCCGTGCGGCGCAAGGCAATCAAGCGTGGCCTGCTGGATCCGCAGGCGCACCTGAGCGACCACGAGATCCTGCAGTTCATCTTGCGCCCGGGCTTTTCCACGGCCGAGAAGATCACCCAGATTTCCGGGCGCGGCCTGGGCATGGATGTGGTGCACGAAGAGGTCAAGCAACTGGGCGGTTCGATGAGTATCGAGTCGGCCCAGGGCAAGGGCGCGCGCTTTCTGATTCGACTGCCGTTCACGGTGTCGATCAACCGTGCGGTGATGGTGCACCTGGGCGACGAGCAGTACGCCATCCCGCTCAACACCATCGAGGGCATCGTCCGCGTGCCACCGGCCGAGCTTGCCGCCTGCTACCAGCTGGATCAGCCGCGTTACACCTATGCCGGTCACCAGTACGAGCTGCGCTACCTGGGCGAGTTGGTACAAGGGCTGCCACGCCCAGGTTTACTGGGGCAGAGCGTGCCATTGCCGGTGCTGCTGGTGCACTCCCAGGAGCAGTCGTTCGCCATTCAGGTCGACAGCCTGTCGCCCAGCCGCGAAATCGTGGTGAAGAGCCTTGGCCCTCAGTTCGCTGCCGTGGCCGGGCTGTCGGGCGCGACCTTGCTCGGCGATGGCCGGGTGGTGCTGATTCTCGACCTGCTCGGCCAGCTGCGTGGCCAGCAGCGTCGCCTGGCGCGCCTGCCAGGGGGCAGCGGGGTGCAGCGCACGTTATTCGGGCCGGCCCCGCGCAAAGCGTCGCTGGTGATGGTGGTGGACGACTCGGTGACCGTGCGCAAGGTCACCAGCCGCCTGCTCGAACGCCACGGCATGAGCGTGCTGACCGCCAAGGACGGCGTCGATGCCATGGCGTTGCTGGAAGAGCACCGCCCTGACGTGCTGCTGCTGGACATCGAGATGCCGCGCATGGACGGCTTCGAGGTGGCCACCCGTATTCGCCGCGACGAGCGCCTGAAAGACCTGCCGATCATCATGATCACCTCGCGCACTGGGCAGAAGCACCGCGAGCGGGCCATGGCCATCGGCGTCAACGACTACCTGGGCAAGCCCTATCAGGAGTCGGTGTTGCTGCAGAGCATCGCCCATTGGAGCCAGACTCATGCTTGAACTGATCGCAGGCCAACGAAGCAGCCTGACTGGCCTGCTACTGCCGCTGGGCGACCGCACGTTGGTACTGCCCAACGTGGCGGTGGCGGAATTGATTGGCCAGCGCAACCTGGTGTGCCAACGCGGCGAACCGGCCTGGCACCTCGGGTGGATCGACTGGCGTCAGCAGCATTTGCCGTTGATCGGTTTCGAGGCGGCATGTGGCGGCGACACCCCCTGCGGCGAGCGGGCGCGCATCGTCGTGCTGAACGCCCTGGGGGATACCGGGCTGCGTTACCTGGCGGTGCTGCTGCAGGACATCCCGCGTTCGTGCAAGCTCGACAGCCAGCTGAACTATGTGGATGTGGCGCTGGGTTGCCTGGAATTGGCGGCGGTGCAAGTAGGGGAGCAGGTGGCGCGGGTGCCGGACCTGGTCGGGCTGGAAAGGCTGGTGCGTGACGCGCAACTGCAACCTGTGCTTGGGTAGGATGGTGAACATCTGGAACCCAGCCCACCACAGGAGGTCTGTGTCTGCATGTATTACGGTGAACGCTTCAACGCCTGGACCCATCTGGTCGGTGCTGTCCTCGCCAGCATCGGCGCCATCTGGCTGATCGTCGTCGCGGGCCTGCAGGGCGATCCGTGGAAGATCGTCAGTTTCTCCATCTACGGCGGCACACTGCTGCTGCTCTACAGCATCTCGACCCTCTACCACAGCACTCGTGGCCGGGCGAAAGTGATCATGCGCAAGCTCGATCACCTGTCGATCTACCTGCTGATCGCCGGCAGCTACACGCCATTCTGCCTGGTGAGCCTGCGTGGGCCCTGGGGCTGGAGCCTGTTCGGAGTGGTATGGGGGCTGGCGGTGATCGGCATGCTGCAGGAAATCAAGCCGCGCTCCGAGGCGCGAATCCTGTCGATCATCATCTACGCGGTGATGGGCTGGATCGTGCTGGTGGCGGTCAAGCCGCTGCTGCACAGCCTGGGTACCGCCGGCTTTGCCTGGTTGGCGGCCGGCGGGGTGTTCTATACCGTGGGCATCATCTTCTTCGCTTTGGACAGCCGGCTGCGCCACGCACATGGTATCTGGCACCTGTTTGTGATCGTTGGCAGCCTGATGCACTTTGTGGCGGTGTCGCTGTACGTGCGTTAGCTGTTTATGAAAAATCCCCCCACAGCTGCTGCGCCACCGACAGCGCTACGACTGGCGCGGTCTCGGTGCGCAGTACGCGCGGGCCAAGGCGGGCGGCGTGGAAACCGGCGCCCTTGGCCTGCTCGACCTCGGCATCGCTCAAACCACCTTCGGGGCCGATGAGGAAGGCCAGGCGCGCCGGCCTGTTGTGGCTGCTCAGCGGCTCTGCGACCGGGTGCAGCACCAGCTTGAGGTCGGCATCGCTGCCCTTGATCCACTCGGCCAGGATCACGGGCGGGTGAATCACCGGCAATGTCGAACGGCCGCACTGCTCACAGGCACTGATCGCTACCTGGCGCCAGTGGGCCAGGCGTTTGTCGGCGCGCTCGTCCTTCAGGCGCACTTCGCAGCGCTCGCTGACGATCGGAGTGATTTCGTTGGCGCCCAGTTCGGTGGCCTTCTGGATTGCCCAATCCATGCGCTCGCCACGGGACAGGCCCTGGCCGAGGTGGATATGCAGCGGTGACTCGGCCTGGCCGGCGAGGACCTGGTCGAGGCTGACGCGCACTGTTTTCTTGCCCACTTCCAGGAGATGGCCGAGGTATTCCTGGCCGCTGCCGTCGAACAGCTGCACGGCATCGCCGGCAGCCATGCGCAATACGCGGCCAATGTAGTGGGCCTGGGCCTCGGGCAAGTCGTGCTCGCCGAGGCTCAGAGGGGCGTAGATGAAGAAGCGGGACAGTCTCATGGTTCTGCTCAAACTGAAAAGGGGTCGAATGACGGCGCCAATCCGGCTTAGCCCGGATCGCGGAAATCAGGGTGGAAGTCGGCCGGAACGGCAACGCTGACGCTATCCCGTGTCGCGATGTCGATCCCTTCGCTGGCCACTTCGGCGAGGAAGTCGATCTGTTCCGGGGTGATCACGTACGGCGGCAGGAAATACACCACGCTGCCCAACGGACGCAGCAGGGCGCCCCGCGTCAGTGCATGCTCGAACACCTTCAGGCCACGGCGTTCCTGCCACGGATAGGCGACCTTGCCGGCCTTGTCCTTGACCATCTCGATCGCCAGGGCCATGCCGGTCTGGCGGATTTCCGCAACATGCGAATGGTCGGCCAAGTGTGCCGTGGCGCTGGCCATGCGCGCGGACAAGGCCTTGTTGGCCTCGATGACGTTGTCCTGTTCGAAGATATCCAGGGTCGCCAACGCCGCCGCGCAGGCCAGCGGGTTGCCGGTGTAGCTGTGTGAATGGAGGAACGCGCGCAAAGTCGGATAGTCGTCGTAGAACGCCTGGTACACCGTGTCGGTGGTCAGGCAGGCGGCCAGCGGCAGGTAACCGCCGGTCAACGCCTTGGACAGGCAGAGGAAGTCCGGGCGGATGCCGGCCTGTTCGCAGGCGAACATCGTGCCGGTGCGGCCGAAGCCCACGGCGATTTCGTCGTGGATCAGGTGCACGCCATAGCGGTCGCAGGCCTCGCGCAGCAGCTTGAGGTAAACCGGATGGTACATGCGCATGCCGCCAGCGCCCTGAATAAGCGGCTCGATGATCACGGCGGCAATGGTTTCGTGGTGTTCGGCCAGGGTCTGTTCCATGGCCTGGAACATATTTCGCGAGTGTTCTTCCCAGCCCATGCCTTCCGGGCGCAGGTAGCAGTCGGGGCTCGGCACCTTGATGGTATCGAGCAGCAACGCCTTGTAGGTTTCGGTGAACAGCGGCACGTCGCCGACCGACATGGCAGCGATGGTTTCGCCGTGGTAGCTGTTGGTCAGGGTGACGAAGCGTTTTTTCGCCGGTTTGCCGATGTTCAGCCAGTAGTGGAAGCTCATCTTCAGTGCCACTTCGATGCACGACGAGCCGTTGTCGGCATAGAACACCCGGTCCAGCCCGGCCGGGGTCATGGCCACCAGGCGCTCGGACAGCTCGATCACCGGTTGATGGCTGAAACCCGCCAGGATCACATGTTCGAGCTGGTCGACCTGGTCTTTGATGCGCTGGTTGATGCGCGGGTTGGCGTGGCCGAACACATTGACCCACCAGCTGCTGACCGCATCCAGGTAGCGCTTGCCTTCGAAGTCCTCGAGCCAAACCCCTTCGCCTCGCTTGATCGGGATCAGCGGCAGCTGCTCGTGGTCTTTCATCTGGGTGCAGGGGTGCCACAGGACCTTGAGGTCACGCTGCATCCACTGATCGTTGAGGCCCATCGGCACTTCTCCTGGCGTTACGGCTTGGTTTGACCGCGTAAGCCTAAGCAATGCCGGGAAGCAGAACAACCGCTGCAGTTCAATGGCGGCAGGTGCGGGACCATTTGAGCTTGCGGATGTGCACGGTACCGGCTTGCGAAGTGGAAATGGTAAGCCGGCGGAACGGCCCGGCCAAATGCTGCAGGTACGGCTGTGTGGAGATCGGGCCGGGCATGAATTCGGTATAGCCGCTGCCGGAAAGGGTTAACCAATAAAAGTTGCGCGGCGGCGGGGCGATTAGGTCCATGTCGTAACCATCGGTGTCCAGCAGCATCTGTACATCGTCGAAATGCTGATCGCTGACCACGTAGTATTCGATCAGCAGGCTTTCGACTTCCTCTGCGAAGGCGATTTCCACATCGCTGTGCTCACCTATTACCAGTTCCGTACCGTCGTCGCCTTTGAATGCCTCATGAAAGCCCGTCAAGGATGTGCCGTTTGCGCGGATACACAACCCTGAAGGCATAAAAAATGGCTCTTTATGTGACAGAGGTTGCCGTTGGACTTGGGCGAAATGCTCTTCATAGGTCATGTGCAGTTCCTTTTGTCGGTTTTTCCCCCGCTCGCAACAGCTTTACCCAGCGCCTCTGTCTTTCGCTACTGACAAAAATGCCAGTTGCCAAAGGCACTTGTTGCTGCTGTGGTGGCAGGGTGCCCAGACCTGACGTATTCTTAACGCATCATCGTTCGGGGCAGTCCTGCCTCTTCCCATTTCTGCAAGTCAACTTGGAGTTCGCCATCATGGCTGCTGCTTGGGTGCGCCTGTGCGCGTTCGTATTGATCGGTGTGTCCAGCGGGGCCGCGCTGGCTAAGGACAAGACACCTACGGCAATCGTTGTGGGTGGCGGCCTTGCAGGCCTGACTGCAGCTTACGAGCTGCAGAGCAAGGGCTGGCAGGTGACCCTGCTGGAAGCCAAGGCGGGCATGGGTGGCCGCTCGGGCCTGGCGACCAGCGAATGGATCGGTAATAGCAAGGCCCAGCCGGTGCTTAACCAGTACCTCGACCGTTTCAAGCTGGAAACACTGCCAGCGCCCGAATTCGTGCGTACCCCCGGTTACCTGATCGATGGTGAATATTTCAGCGCCAGCGATCTGTCCACCAAGCAGCCTGCGACCGCAGAAGCCCTCAAACGCTACGAGAAAACCCTCGACGACCTGGCTCGCTCGATCGATGACCCGCTCAAGCCTCAGGCCACCAGTACGCTGTTCGCCCTCGATCAGATGAACGTGTCCACGTGGCTCGACAAACTGCAACTGCCGAGCACCGCGCGGCAGTTGGTCAACCAGCAGATTCGTACCCGCTACGATGAGCCATCGCGCCTGTCGCTGCTGTACTTCGCCCAGCAAAACCGCGTCTACCGTGGCGTCAGCGACCGCGACCTGCGCGCCGCGCGCCTTCCAGGCGGCAGCCCGGTGCTGGCCCAGGCCTTCGTCAAACAGCTGAAAACCATCAAGACCAGCTCGCCGGTCACTGCCATCGTGCAGGACAAGGATGCTGTGACGGTCAAGGTCGGCAGCACCAGCTACCAGGCCGATTATCTGGTCTTGGCCGTGCCCCTGCGTGCCCTGGCAAAGATCCAGATCACCCCCGGTCTGGACACCCAGCACGTGGCGGCGCTGAGAGCCACCAACTACGGTTGGCGTGACCAGCTGATGCTCAAGTTCAAGCAGCCGGTGTGGGAAAGCCGGGCGCGGATGTCGGGTGAAATCTTCAGCAACTCCGGGCTGGGCATGCTGTGGATCGAGCCGGCGCTCAAGGGTGGCGCCAACGTGGTGATAAACCTGTCGGGTGATAACGCTCGCCTGTTGCAGGCATTCGGCGACAAGCAGATGGTCGACCAGGTGCTGATCCGCCTGCATGCGTTTTATCCACAGGCACGCGGTGCGTTTACCGGCTATGAGGTCAAGCGCTACAGCGCCGATGCGGGTATGGGCGGTGCCTACCTGGCCTATGGGCCAGGGCAGATCAGCAAGTACTGGCGGCTGTGGGAGCGTCCGGTGCAGCGCATCGCGTTTGCCGGCGAGCATACCGACGCGCTTTACCCAGGCACCCTCGAAGGTGCTCTGCGCAGTGGTCAGCGTGCTGCCGGTCAGGTGCAGGATCTGTTGGCTGGTAAATCGTTCGACCTGTTCAAGGCGCCATCTGTCGCGGCCCCGGCTGTGCCGTCGAAGAAAGAGGGCGGCTTCTTCTCGAACATGTTCGGCGGTGGGGCGGACAAAGGTGACAAGGCCGATGCGGCGCCTGCCAAGCCCGAGCCGGTAAAGACTGAAGCGTCTGCGAATGACAAACCTGGGTTCTTCTCGCGCCTGTTCGGTATGGCGAGCTGAGTTGCTCCACCTGCCTCTTCGCGGGTCGAACCGCGAAGAGGCCGCTACTGACAAGCGCAAACTCTCCTACTATCGTTAATGTTTCCTTAATAGCGAACTAGCACACTAACTATCGGATTTTTCGATCATCCAAAGCAATTTTTTGTGCTTTTATTCGATACGTTACGCGTTAGTCTGTGCACAGCTTTCACGGGGAAACACGGCATCATGCAACTGCGCAACTCATCTTCTCGCTATGGCGTGGTCAGCATTGTCCTGCACTGGGGCGTTGCGCTGGCGGTCTTTGGCCTGTTCGGCCTGGGCCTATGGATGGTCGGCCTCGACTACTACAGCCCTTGGCGCAAGTCCGGCCCGGACCTGCACAAGAGCATCGGCCTGGTGTTGCTGGCCGTCATGCTGCTGCGTGTGCTGTGGCGCTTCATCAGCCCACCGCCTCCGGCGCCGGCCAACCACGGGGCATTGACCCGCGTGGCGGCCAAGCTGGGGCATCTGGCGCTGTACCTGGGGCTGTTTGCAGTGATGATCGCTGGTTATCTGATCTCAACTGCCGACGGTGTAGGTATTCCAGTGTTCGGCCTGTTCGAAGTACCTGCGCTGATCAGCGACCTGCCTGATCAGGCAGACCTGGCTGGCGTGATTCATCTGTGGCTGGCCTGGGGCTTGGTGATATTCGCCGTGCTGCATGCGCTGGCTGCGCTGAAGCATCATTACATCGACCGTGACGCGACCCTGACCCGCATGCTGGGCCGCAAAGCTTGACTCTCAACCTCAATTGCAAGGAATAGAAAGGATGTTGAAAAAGACTTTTGCCGCTCTGGCGCTCGGTACCGCACTGCTCTCCGCTGGCCAGGCAATGGCGGCCGAGTACAAGATCGACAAGGAAGGCCAGCACGCCTTCGTCGACTGGAAAATCAGCCACCTGGGCTACAGCTTCATTCACGGTACCTTCAAGGACTTCGATGGCGCCTTCACCTGGGACAGCGCCAAGCCTGAAGCCAGCAAGATCAACGTCGACCTGAAAACCGCCAGCCTGTGGTCGAACCACGCCGAGCGTGACAAGCACATCGCCAGCAAAGACTTCCTCGACGTGAAGAAGTACCCAGATGCCAAGTTCGTGTCCACCGCCGTCAAATCGACCGGCGAGAAGACCGCCGACGTGACCGGCGACTTGACCCTGCACGGTGTGACCAAGCCGGTCACCTTCAAGGCCACCTTCAACGGCGAAGGCAAGGACCCGTGGGGCGGTGAGCGTGCTGGCTTCAACGCCACCACCACGCTTAACCTGAACGACTTCGGCATCAAAGGCCCAGGCGCTACCTCGCAGACCCTGGACCTGGATATCAGCGTCGAAGGCGTGAAGCAGAAGTAACACAACGCTTGAGCCATAAAAAACGCCGCCCCTTGGGGCGGCGTTTTTTTGTGGCGGCTTTACGAGCCTTTGCGCGTCAGCAGCGCTGGGCGCTCACCGCGCGGGCGGCTTGGCAGGTCGTCCAACTGCTCAGGCGTCGGGTAACGATCGAGCTTGGATTCCTTGCGGATGATCACTGGCTGGTTCTGCGGCTCACGCGAGCTGCGCACTGCGGGTTCCTGACGCAAAGCGTCATCGCGACCCGCCGAACGGTTGCGGCCGCCGCCATTGTTGTCGCGACGTGCACCACCACCATTGTTGTTGCGTGGTGGGCGTTTCTCACCACTGGCACTGCGCGGCTGGCTGCCATTGCGGCCTTGGCCACCACCGTTGCTGCTGCGTTGGCTGTTGGCTTGGCCCTGCTGACCTTGGCCTGCACCTGGACGACGGTTGCGACCTTGATTTTTGCCGTTCTGGTACGGGCTGACATAGTCGGCGCGGTTGCCGAAGTTGTCGATGTCGTCGTCGCGGAACTCATCGGGCGCACGGTCATCTTGCGCCTTCGGTACGCTGCTCTGGCCGGCTTGCTGCTGACGCGGCTTCTTGTCGCGCGGTTTGCGCGGCTGTTGCTGCTTGTCGGCGGCCTTTTCCTTGTCGGCAGGTTTGTCGGCGGCGTGCTGCTTGGCCTTGCCTTTATCCTTGCCCTTGTCCTTGCGGCCACCGTTGGCGTCTTTGCCACCGTCACCACGCGCCTGCTGATTGCGGCCACCGCGGCCGTTGTTCTGCGGGCGTTCGCGTACTTCTGGCTTCTCGGCTTCAACCTGGCTTGCGTCGAAGCCCATCAGGTCGCCATCGGCGATCTTCTGCTTGGTGACCCGCTCGATGCTCTTGAGCAGCTTTTCTTCATCCGGCGCGACCAGGGAAATGGCCTCTCCCGAGCGGCCGGCACGGCCAGTACGGCCGATGCGGTGAACGTAGTCTTCCTCGACATTCGGCAGCTCGAAGTTGACCACGTGCGGCAGTTGGTCGATGTCCAGGCCACGTGCTGCGATGTCGGTGGCGACCAGCACGCGCACGCTGTTGGCCTTGAAGTCGGCCAGGGCTTTGGTGCGAGCGTTCTGGCTCTTGTTGCCGTGGATCGCCGCAGCAGTCAGGCCGTGCTTTTCCAGGTACTCGGCCAGGCGGTTGGCGCCGTGCTTGGTGCGGGTGAACACCAGAACCTGTTCCCATGCGCCCAGGGTGATGAGGTGCGCCAGCAGCGCGCGCTTGTGGCTGGCGGGCAGGCGGTACACGCGCTGCTCGATACGCTCGACCGTAGTATTCGGCGGGGTGACCTCGATACGCTCCGGGTTGTGCAGGAGCTTGTCGGCCAGGTCGGTGATGTCCTTGGAGAAGGTCGCCGAGAACAGCAGGTTCTGACGCTTGGCCGGCAGGCGGGCGAGGACCTTCTTGACGTCGTGGATGAAGCCCATGTCGAGCATGCGGTCGGCTTCATCGAGGACCAGGATTTCCACGTGGGCCAGGTCGACCTTGCCTTGACCGGCCAGGTCAAGCAGGCGGCCCGGGCAGGCCACGAGGACGTCGACGCCTTTGGCGATGGCCTGGATCTGCGGGTTCATGCCAACACCGCCGAAGATGCAGGCGCTTACCAGTGGCAGGTCGCGGGCGTACACCTTGAAGCTGTCATGTACCTGCGCCGCCAGTTCGCGGGTCGGGGTCAGGACCAGTACGCGCGGTTGGCGTGGGCCATGGCGCTGGGATTTGTCCGGGTGGCCTGCCGGGAACAGGCGCTCCAGGATCGGCAGTGCAAAACCGCCGGTTTTACCAGTACCTGTCTGTGCGGCGACCATCAGGTCGCGGCCTTGCAACACGGCGGGAATCGCCCGCTGTTGCACCGGAGTCGGCTGGGTGTAGCCCGCAGCCTCGATAGCGCGGACAAGAGCCTCGGAGAGACCGAGGGAAGCAAAGGACATGGGCAATCCTGTTCTCGTGTGGGCTGGGCCCGTAGGGATGTTCTGCCTGGCGCGACGGGCATCGGAGGGATGCGATCGCGTCCGGTCCAGCTGGGCTTTCACTGCACATCCGGAAAACGGAGGGTGGACGCCAAGGAGGGCGTCGATGCCGATCGGGATGCCTGTTGCGAGGCCGAGCGTCCGGGCGTGAGCCGGGCGGGAAGGCCCGAGTATAACAGAGCTATCGCGGCGTGCTGCTTTCCTGCTGCTCAACGGCGTCAGGAAGATGGCCGGTGTCGCCGATGTAGCGTTCGATTATCGCCAGGTAGGTGGGTTCCTGCTTGAAGCGACGCAACTCTGTGCTGAACGCCTGGGCCAGTTCCTCGCGGCCGGGTTTGCGCGCCAGCCCCAGATATTGTGCTTGGCGGCTGATCACCAGCGGCAATTCTTCGACTTGCTGCTCCAGGCCGAGTTGTCGGCGCAGGTAACGCCCGACCAGGCGATCGGTGACCAGCAAATCGATGCGCCCGAGCTTCAGCTTGCCAAAGTTGGCTTCATGACTGGGGGCGGCTTCGCGCCGAAAGCCCGGCGCATCATTGAATTCGGCGCCGTAGGCATAACCGGGCGACGTGCCCACGGTCAGGCCGGTGAGGTCGTTCAACTGCTCGATGGCATGGCGGCGGCGGCTGGACTGGTACAACACGAACTCGACATCCGACATCGGTTCGAGCGGGTAGACCAGGTAGGCCTTGCGCGAGTCGACCATGAAGATGTCCATTACCCCGTCGGCCTGGCCTTGCTCGATCATGGCCAGGCAGCGCTTCCAGGGCAGGAATTCCCAGTCCACTTCGATACCCAGGCGTTTGAACACCTCAGTGGTGACTTCGTAGTCGATGCCCTTGGTCTGGCCGGCATCCCGATACACGTAAGGTGCCCAATCGTCGGTGACCAGGCGCAGGCGTTCGCCCTGCGCCAACGGGCTCAGGCAGGCGAGCAGCAGGATGCAGAACAGGTGAACGAAATGGGGCATGGCGCGAGATTACGCGCTCGGCCATGCCAAAACCAGTGGTGTGGCTCAGGGTTGGGAGGCTCTCAACAAATGTGCCTCGATGTCCTTGCGCCGAGCACCGAGCGACAAGCGCAGGCCTGGATGGCGCAGGCACTGGCGCAGTTGCTCGGGCTCCATGCGGCCGTAGCGCTCGTTGAGGTTTTGTAGCGCCTTGTCCCACCATGCCGGCGCACAGGCGCGGTCGAACTCGTTGGGGTAGGGGTAGCTGCCATACAGCAACTCGCGAGCGAACTGCCGTTCGCGGCTGGGCATGGTCATGCTCAGGGCCTTGTAGCCCAGGCGCTGCAGGGTGGGCGGCCGAGGCAGCTGGTCATTTACCAGCAGCACATCGGCCAGGGCGGCAGCGCTCAGGGGTTGGTGCCCGTGCTTGCGCAGCCAAGCCTGGATCTTGGCGCGGAACTGGGCCTTGCGGCTCCAGTAGTGATGGATCACGTCGGTGCATTCGGCCAGTGCCAGCGTGCGATAGGCCGCCACGGCCAGGCAGAACTCTTCCAGTGTGTAGGCTGCGCGGGCCAGGGGATGGAACTCGTCCATCATGGCGATGGAGTGGTCGAGTATGCCGGCATCTTCGGCAGTAAGGCCGATCACCCCGGAATTGACCAGGGGCATCTGGCAGTCTGCCAGGCCACGCGACTGGAGAAGAGTCAGCAGGTTCTTGTACAGCAGGCACTTCTGGTTTTCGCCGTAGCGCCCGCCGATCGCGTTGCACAGTAGCGTGCCGGATTTGACCCGCTGGAACAGCTGCAGCGGTGACTTGCGAAAGAACGTGTCGGTATCGATCAGTACGGCCAGGGGATATTGCTGCAGCATGTGGCGCATCAGCACATGTTTGCTGCGGAAGTGGTAACCGTGGGGTTCGTTCCAGGCCTGGCGTGTTGCTTCATCGAGCAGATGAACGGTAACCGGCAGCTGTTCATAAGGCTGCGGGTTGTCGGTGTAGACCTGGATGTCCATCGCCTCGCCAGCCGCCGCGTCGAGGTGGGCCAAGGCGCTGACGATGCTGAAGCAGGCTTCCTGATGATAGGTGGCCGGGCCGAAGGCCAGGTAGACCAGCTGAGGGCGCGAAGAAGAGAGAGACTGCATGGCTGGCAAGACCTGTGGGACCCAGAAATAAATAAGGCCTTAGTCTATGACTAAAGCCTTAAGCATTTCTGAACGGGACTTTGCCAAAAAGTTTCAGCGAGGCAGCTTCAGGTTGTTCCAGATCGCCAGGCTGGCGTCGGCCTGGTTCAAGGTATAGAAGTGCAAGCCCGGTGCGCCGCCTTGCAGCAGTTGTTCGCACATGCGGGTGATCACTTCTTCGCCGAAGGCCTGGATGCTGGCGGTGTCGTCGCCATAGGCTTCCAGTTGCTTGCGGATCCAGCGCGGAATTTCCGCACCGCAGGCATCGGAGAAGCGCGCCAGCTTGCTGTAGTTGGTGATCGGCATGATGCCGGGCACCACCGGGATGTCCACACCCAGCTTCTGCGCGCGCTCGACGAAGTAGAAGTAGCTGTCGGCGTTGAAGAAGTACTGGGTGATGGCGCTGTCGGCACCGGCCTTGACCTTGTGCACGAAGTTGGCCAGGTCGACCTCGAAATTGCGTGCCTGCGGGTGCATTTCCGGATAGGCGGCGACTTCCAGGTGGAAGTGGTCACCGCTTTCCTGGCGGATGAACTCGACCAGGTCGCTGGCGTAGCGCAGTTCACCGCTGGCCATGCCCATGCCGGACGGCAGGTCGCCACGCAGGGCGACGATGCGCTTGATGCCTGCAGCTTTGTACTGGGCCAGCAGCGTGCGCAGCTCGTCCTTGGTGTCGCCGACGCACGACAGGTGTGGCGCGGCCGGAACCTTCACTTCGCTTTCCAGCTGCAGCACGGTGTTCAGCGTGCGGTCGCGGGTCGAGCCACCGGCGCCGTAGGTGCAGGAGAAGAAGTCCGGGTTGTAGGTGGCCAGCTGGCGGGCGACGCCCATGAGCTTTTCGTGACCGGCATCGGTCTTGGTCGGGAAGAATTCGAAACTGTAGCGGCGTTCTTGTGACATCTCTGTTTCCTCAGCTGCAGGCCATCGGCCGCGCGCTGCAAGTAAAAGCCAGGGCGGTGGGGGCCGGCCTGGCTTGGGCATCGATCAAGATTCAACGACTACAAGCGCCAGGCGGCATGCACCTGGCGCTCGCCACTGCTTAGTAGCGGTAGGCGTGCGGCTTGAACGGGCCTTCGACGGTCACACCGATGTAGTCGGCTTGCTGCTTGGTCAGCTGGGTGACCACGCCGCCGAAGCCGCGGACCATTTCCAGGGCCACTTCTTCGTCGAGTTTCTTCGGCAGCACTTCAACGGTCAGACGCTCGGCTTTCTTCTCGGCCGACAGGTCGGCGTACTTCTGCTCGAACAGGAAGATCTGCGCCAGTACCTGGTTGGCGAACGAGCCGTCCATGATGCGGCTTGGGTGGCCGGTGGCGTTACCCAGGTTGACCAGGCGGCCTTCGGCCAGCAGGATCAGGTAGTCGTCGTTCTGCGGGTCGAAGTCGCCAGCGCCGGTGCGGTGGATCTTGTGCACCTGTGGCTTGACCTCTTCCCACGCCCAGTTCTTGCGCATGAAGGCGGTGTCGATCTCGTTGTCGAAGTGGCCGATGTTGCAGACCACGGCACGCTTCTTCAGGGCCTTGAGCATGTTGGCATCGCAGACGTTGACGTTACCGGTGGTGGTGACGATCAGGTCGATCTTGCCCAGCAGCGCCTTGTCGATGCAGGCTTCGGTGCCGTCGTTGATACCGTCGATGAACGGCGAAACCAGCTCGAAGCCGTCCATGCAGGCCTGCATGGCGCAGATCGGGTCGACTTCGGTGACCTTGACGATCATGCCTTCCTGACGCAGCGACTGGGCCGAGCCCTTGCCCACGTCACCGTAGCCGATCACCAGCGCCTGCTTGCCGGACAGCAGGTGGTCGGTGCCGCGCTTGATGGCATCGTTGAGGCTGTGACGGCAGCCGTACTTGTTGTCGTTCTTGCTCTTGGTGACCGAGTCGTTGACGTTGATCGCCGGGACTTTCAGCTCGCCCTTGGCCAGCATGTCCAGCAGGCGGTGCACGCCAGTGGTGGTCTCTTCGGTGACGCCATGGACGCGGTCCAGGACGGCCGGGTATTTCTTGTGCAGCAGCTCGGTCAGGTCGCCGCCGTCGTCGAGGATCATGTTGGCGTCCCATGGCTGGCCATCCTTGAGGATGGTCTGCTCCAGGCACCACTCGTACTCTTCCTCGGTTTCACCTTTCCAGGCGAAAACCGGGATACCGGCGGCGGCGATGGAGGCTGCGGCCTGGTCCTGGGTGGAGAAGATGTTGCAGGACGACCAGCGCACTTCGGCACCCAGGGCAACCAGGGTTTCGATCAGCACGGCAGTCTGAATAGTCATGTGGATGCAGCCCAGAATCTTCGCACCCTTGAGCGGCTGCTCAGCGAGGTACTTGCGACGCAGGCCCATCAGGGCAGGCATTTCCGATTCGGCGATGATGGTTTCGCGACGACCCCAGGCGGCCAGGGAGATGTCGGCGACTTTGAAATCGGTAAAACCTGCAGGCGTGTTTACAGCGCTCATGAGAGCCTCCATTCGTAGTGTGCGAATGGGCGCCGTTGTGCGTTTAAGCGCCCGCAGGAGCGGACAACGCCCCATCCGAGCCTGACAGGGTGACCCTGCTGCAGCGCCCCTCGGACAGGTGGCGGGCATGGCACCGCGGCGGGTGGCCATGTGAATCGGCGCAGATTATAGCCTCGGGGTGAGTCATCGCCCAAGGTTTTCTGTCGATTAATCGAGACGATAGTCGATGTTCAATGGAGCGGCGCCGGCCGCTCTGCCATCATTACTGCACGTTAGCCAAGCCGGTCAGGAGTACAGATGAACTTTCACACCCGCAAATGGGTAAAGCCCGAAGACCTCAACCCCAACGGCACATTGTTTGGTGGCAGCCTGCTGCGCTGGATCGACGAAGAGGCGGCGATCTACGCCATCGTCCAGCTCGGTAACCAGCGCGTGGTGACCAAGTACATGTCGGAGATCAACTTCGTCAGTGCCTCGCGCCAGGGCGACATCATCGAACTGGGCATCACCGCCACCGAATTCGGCCGTACCTCGATCACCCTCAAGTGCGAAGTGCGCAACAAGATCACCCGCAAGAGCATCCTGACGGTCGACAAGATGGTCTTCGTCAACCTGGGCGAGGATGGCATGCCGGCGGCGCACGGGCGGACCGAGATCAAGTACGTGCAGGACCAGTTCCCGGATTCGGCGGTGGAGTAAGAACACTGGGGCCGCAATGCGGCCCCAGCGTTTTCAAGGCTGCGCGCTGACCTTGCGCACGACGCGGCCGACGCTCAACCCCTGCACCAGGATCGACGACAGCACCACGATGTAGGTGATCGACAGCAACAGGTCCCGTTCCTCACCCAGTGGTAGCGACAGCGCCAGCGCTACCGACACGCCACCCCGCAAACCACCCCAGGTCAGCACTCGGATGGTGCCCTTGGGCACGCTGCGCCAGCGGCGCAGCAGCAGAATCGCCGGGGCCACGGTCAGCAGCCGCGACAGCAGTACCGCCAGTGCCAGCACGCTGCCTGCCGCCAGGTGCAGCCAGTTGAACGGCAGCAGCAACAGTTCCAGGCCGATCAGGGCGAACAGCAGGGCATTGAGCATGTCGTCGATCAACTCCCAGAAACCATCCATGTAGCGACGGGTCATGTCGTTCATCGCCAGGTTGCGTCCCAGGTTGCCGATGATCAGGCCGGCCACGACCATCGCGATCGGCGCCGAAACGTGCAGCTCGTAGCACATCGCCGAGCCGCCGATGACCAATGCCAAGGTCAGCATGACCTCAACCTGATACTGCTCGACGCTCTTGATCATGCGATAGGTGGCGTAGCCGATCAGGCCACCGAACACCACGCCGCCGATGGCTTCGCGGGCGAACAGGATCGCCGTGTCGGAGATGCTGGGCGTTTCACCCAACTGGATGATGCCGAGCAGCACGGTGAACACCACCACTGCGGTGCCGTCGTTGAACAGCGATTCGCCGACGATGGTGGTCTTCAGCGGTTTGGAAGCGTTGGCGGTACGCAGCGCGCCGAGCACGGCGATCGGGTCGGTGGGGGAGATCAAAGCACCAAACAGCAGGCAGTAGATCAGCGGCACGTTCCAGCCGAACAGGCCGAACACCCAATGCGACAGGTAGCCGATCACCACGGTGGCGATCAGCACGCCGATCGTTGCCAGCAGCCCGATCGGCCAGCGGTAGCTGCGCAAATCGTTGAGGTTGACGTGCAGTGCGCCGGCGAACAGCAGGAACGCCAGCATCCAGTGCATCAGCAGGTCATTGAAGTCGATCTGGTTCATCAGCCCTTCGACGCGTTCTTCCAGGCCAGGGAAGCCGATCAGGCTCAGGCCCTGCAGAATCAGCGAGAACAGCAATGCGGTGACCATCACGCCGATGGCGGGGGGCAGGCCGATGAAACGGTAGTTTACGTAGGTGAGGAGGGTGGTGAGGCAGATAAACGCGGCAACTAATTCAAGCATCCCAGGTCCTGTACAAATGGCTTCCAAGTCGTAACCCGAATGGCTCGGGCAGTTCTTTGATGACCTGGCGAGTGGTTCGGGGCACAGGATTTGACTGGAATTAGTGGGAATGTTCCATTTGCTTGTCTTGAGCCTTGTTGCGCCCTTGAGATCGAGCGCCGCCCGCGCGGCGCTCGATCTCAAGAGCGCCAAAAAACTTTCGACATACACAAGGACCCCCAAAGCCGTGCTGGCAACTTCCCTGGTATTAGTCGCCGCCCTGCTGCACGCGACGTGGAACACCCTGATCAAATTCAGTGGCGAGCGCCTGCTGGTCATCGCCAGCATGGACCTGGTGGCGCTGGCGTTCGCCGTGCTCGCCGTGGCCTTCGTCGACCTGCCACCTGCCGAGATCTGGCCCTGGCTGATCGCCTCGGCGCTGGCGGAGCAGTTGTATCGGGTCCTGCTGATCAAGGCCTACCGGGTCGGTGATCTTGGGCTGGTCTATCCTCTGATGCGCGGGCTGTCGCCGCTGGTGGTGCTGGGGTTGACCCTGGCGTTCGCTGGCGAGTCGCTCAGCCAGCAGCAGATCATCGGCATCCTGCTGATCCCTTGTGGCATGGCGTGCCTGCTGTGGCAGGGCGGTGGGGGCGATCGGTTGCCCTGGTCGATGCTGCCGGTGGTGGCGCTGATCGGCCTTTGCATTGGTTGTTATACCTGGTTCGACGGGCAGGCCGTGCGTCTGTGGGGCAAACCCTGGGACTACCTGGTGTGGCTGACCCTGCTCAGTGCCTGGCCGTTTCCGCTGTTGGCCGGCGTGGCGCGGCGGGCGCCGTTCGTGCTGTTCTGGCGCACGCAGTGGCGGCTGGGGCTGGGGGTGGGTTTTTGCGTGTTGTTCAGCTACGCGCTGGTGCTATGGGCCATGCATCTGGGTTCGGTGGCCGAGGCGGCGGCCTTGCGTGAGGTGAGTGTGATCCTGGTGGTGCTGCTGGGCATGCGTTACCTCAAAGAACCTTTTGGCGGGCCGAGACTCCTAGCTTGCGGGCTGGTGCTGGCAGGCATGCTGGTGATGAAGCTCTAACCTCTCGATTGAACAAGGAGTCCTGTCCATGACCGTTGCCCTGTGGTGCATCCTGATTGCATTGTTGCTGGCGCCGCTCTGTGCGTTGATTGCCAAGGTGTCCAGCGGCCGTTTCGGCCTCAAGGACAATCACGACCCTCGTGCTTTCCTTGACACGCTGTCGGGCCTGCCGCGCCGCGCCCATGCTGCGCAGCAGAACAGCTACGAAGCGTTTCCGGCGTTTGCGGCGGCGGTGCTGGTGGCGGATATCGTCGGCAATGCCGAGCAGGTGACGCAGGACGTGCTAGGGGTGATGTACATCACCAGCCGGCTGCTTTACATCATCTGCTACCTGGCGGACTGGGCGGCGTTGCGCTCGCTGGTCTGGTTTGCCGGGTTGGCCTTGATCGTGTCGTTCTTCGTGGTTTCGGTCTGAAGTCCGGCTGCCCTCTTCAGGCGAAGAGGGCAGCGGTCAATCATGGGACCTTTGGCACTTCAGGCAGGGGTTTGCCTTTTGGCCACAGCATCCAGATCTGCCCCTGCTGCTTCATGTTGCCCGCCAGTTCACCGGCCTCAGGCCCGGTGCCCCAGAACAGGTCCGCGCGCACCTCGCCGGTAATCGCACCGCCGGTATCCTGGGCGCCCACTGGCCGTACCACCGGGGTGCCGTCAGGGCGGGTGGTGGACAGCCACAACAAGCTGCCCAATGGAATCACCTTGCGGTCGATGGCCACGCTGTAGCCTGCGGTCAGCGGCACGTTGAGCGACCCGCGTGGGCCTTCGTTGCTGTCCGGGCGGGTGCTGAAGAATACGTAGCTGGGGTTGCTGGCCAACAGTTCCGGCACCCGTTGTGGATTGGCCTGGGCCCAGGCGTGAATGGCGCCCATGCTTACGTCTTCTTTCTTCAGCTGGCCCTGCTCGATCAGCCAGCGGCCGATCGGGCGGTACGGGTGGCCGTTCTGGTCGGCGTAACCCAGACGCAGTTGCCGGCCATTTTCCAGCTCGACCCGCCCGGAGCCCTGGATCTGCAGGAACTGCAGGTCCATGGGGTCAGTCAGCCAGGCCAGTACCGGCGCCTTGACGCCATCGCGGTAGATCGTTTCGGCGGTGTCGTAGGGCTTGAGCACCCGACCATCGAGGCGCCCGCGCAGCCGCTTGCCCTTGAGCTCGGGATAGACGCTGGCCAGGTCGACCACGATCATGTCGTCCGGGATGCCATACACCGGCACCTGGGCGGCGTCGGTGCGTTGCAGGCTGCCGGGGTAGACCGGCTCGTAGTAGCCGGTGATCAGGCCAGTGGAGTTGTTCTCGGCCGAGCGCAGGCCGTACACCTGCAGGTTCTGTTCAAGGAACGTGCGCACCTGATCGGCGCTTGCGGTATCGCTGCCGGCCGCTTCGCACGTGGCTGCCCACACCGGGTCACGCTTGAGCTTTTCGCAACCGCTGCGCCAGGCGTAGAAGCCGCCCAGCAGATCGTCGTCGCTGACCGCAGGCAGGTCTTGCCAGGTGGCGGGGGCATAGGTTGCGATGGCGTGAGGCTCGGGCTTGGCGTTTTCGCCGCCATTGCAGCCGGCCAGCAAGGCCAATGCCGGCAGCGCCCAGGCGAGATGGCGCAGAGCAGATTTCATGAATGAATCCTTGGAGGGCAAAAGATGAAAGTTGCCCGTAGCGTTCGTAAGGGTATTGGTCTTTGTCGAGCAGGCGAGGATACTGTGGCCCCTTTGGGCTGCCAATGTGACCGTGATGTTCAAATGTTTCACCGCCGTGCTGTTGATCAGCCTGTCCCTGGTGGCCTGCGACCGTGTCGATCCTAACTCACCGCTGGGGCAGCGCAAGGCGATCTTCAAGCAGATGCTCAAGACCAGCGAAGACATGGGCGGCATGCTGCGTGGGCGGTTGCCGTTCGATGGAGTGAAATTCGCCGAGGGCGCCGTGAAGCTTGATGGCCTGGCACATGCGCCTTGGCAACATTTCCCGCAGGTCAAGGATGAGGGTCAAAGTAGTGCACGGCCTGAGGTCTGGGAACGCCAGGCGCGTTTCCATGATCTGGCGCGGGATTTGGAAGGGGTGACGGGGGAACTGCTGGCGGTTACACGAAAGCAGCCGTTGGATGCGGCGATGCTCAAGGCACCGATGGATAAGGTCGAGGCGGCCTGCAAAGCCTGCCATACGGAGTTTCGCAATCACTGATGCGCCAGCCAGTGGCTTGTGGGGCACTGGCTGGAACGCATAACTGAAGTTTCAGGTCACTTGCTCAGTTCGGCTTTGGCGGCGTCAAGTTCTGCTTTCGATTCGGCCAGTTTCTGTTCGCGCTTGGCGATCTTGCCTGTGTCGCCCTTGGCCTGTGCCTTTTTCAGGTCCGCTTCGCGCTCGCTGACTTCCGCTTCGGCCTTGCGCACTTTCTGCTCACGCTCTTCTTTCAAACTGGCATCGGTGCAGTGCTCGGTGGTTTCCTGCAGGGCCTTTTCCAGGCCGCGGATTTCACCCGCGTTGTTGTGCGCCTTGGCATATTGAAGCTGGTTTTCGATGGCGCTGCGCTTGGCTGCGCAGCCGGTCAAACCTGGAGTTGGCTGAGCAGCTTGTACTGCGAAAGTGCTCATCCCCAAAACGGCCAGCATGACTACGGAAGAAACGAGTTTCATAGGAGCCTCCTTGTAGGGGCATATGGCAGTAAGTGCTGCGATGGTGCCCCCTTCCTACAACTTAGTGAACCCTTCGGTGGTTAACTTCAGAAAAGTCCTACAAGCCAAGTTGAGTAATAACTTGCTGTCAACGTTCCAGATCGTCTACGGCTTCCTGCAATTCCTTTTTCGCCTCGGCGAGTTTGTCCTTGCGCTTATTGATGCGCTCCGGGTCGCCCTTCTTCATCGCCTTGTCCAAGTCCTTGGTGCGCTGATTGACCTCATGGCGCGCTTCCAGCACCTTCTGTTCACGCTCTTTGCGCAGGCCGGCGTCGGTGCAGTTAGCCTCCACTTCGCTCAGGGCCTTTTCCAGGCCAGCCTGCTGTTCACTGTTGCCGTGCGCCTTGGCCTGTTCGATCTGTTCGCTGATGTTTTGACGCTTGGCGGCGCAACCGGTAAGGCCTGGTTGTTCTTCGGCGGCATGCGCCGACAGAGCGAGCGTTGCTAGCAGGAAAAGGGTGGAAATGCGTTTCATGAAAAGCCTCCTGAAAGGGGCGCGGCAGCAAAAAGTGGAGAAATCCTGCCTTGGTTTTGCCGATTTATAAACCCTTGGTCGGTTTTTCAAGCGAGCCGATTGCGCTTTGCACCTGAAAACCATCAATTCCACGGGTGCCCAGCAGCGTAGCGAAGCCTTGCACCTGCGCATTGCTGAAAAACATCGCGAGTTGATCTGCGCGTGTTGCGCCGATGCCAGGCAACGCCTGCCAATCGCTATTGGACCGGCTGGCTAGCGTTAGCCAGTTTTCTCCCTTCGGCACCTGAGCAGGGGCGGGTACGCCCAGCCCCTTCAGCCATTGAGCGAAAGGCCTGCTGTGGGCAATGTCGAAGCTGCGCCGCAGTTGCGTGGCGCTTTTCTCACTGATGCCGGGTACCGTTTCCAGCTGTGCGGTATCCAGTGCCAACCAGTCCGTCAGCGAGGTCACCAGCCCGGCCTCTACCAGCCGCCGCCAGGTGCCTGGGCCGATGCCTGGCAAGGCCAACCCTTGCTTGCCACCGAGCCAGACCAGGCGGGCGATGAACTGTTCTTCACAGCCTTCGCTGGCTTGCCAGCAGGTATGTGGGCCGTAGCGTTCCATGTCGGGAGCAGGTAGGGGCTGGCGCTCGACGGCGCGGTGGACCACCTGGTCGAAGCGAGGGATGGTTAGTCCGGCGAGGCTGATCGCAACCTGATCACCCGGGCGGATATCGAGCGCTTGCCAGCGGGCCATCGAGCCGAGGCTGACCTGGCTGATGCGGCGATCATCCAGGGTGACCGGCTGCAGCTTGAGCAGCGGGGTGATTCTGCCGGTGCGGCCGATGCGAAAGTGTACGTCGCGTACCTCGGCCAGTGCCTGGGCGAAGGGGTATTTCCAGGCGGCGATCCAATACGGCGTATTGGCCTTCCAGCGTTCAGCGGCCGGGCGGCCGTCCTGACGCAGGATCACGCCGTCCGTAGCGAAGGGCAGCGGCGTGCGGTACCAGTGCTGGCGCCAGTATTCGGCCTCGTCCGTTTTGCTGATGGCGACACTGTATTGCTGGCTGTCGGGGAAACCCAAGGCAGCCAGCTGTGCCAGGCGCTCGGCCTGATGATCGGGGCCTTGCGGCCAGTCCCAGACGAACAGGCCAATGCCAGCACCTTGCTCAAGGCTGAGGTGCTTGCGCGCCAGCAGCCCAGCCACCCCGCCACGGGCGTTGGCGCTGCCAGCCTGGCCCTGCACATGCCCCTCCAGGCGCAAATACAGTTCACCCTGCAGCACCAGGTCGAGCGATTGCGGCAATTCCTGGTTGATGCTGCCCAGCGCGGGGAGGTGGCGGCTCCAGTCATGCCCGTGAATGCCATCGCCACGGCTGAGTAGCCGTACCAGCCGACCTTGCCGGTAAATCAGCGTGGCGGCTACGCCGTCGACCTTCGGCTGCAGCCACACGTCTTGCTTGCCGGCCAGCCAGCGATTGACCGCCTTGTCGTCAGGCAGTTTTTCAACGCCCGTATGCGCAACCGGATGGGCAACCGGGCCGCGCGCGCTGGCCAGTGAATCCAGCTCGCCATCGATTGCAAAGCAGCGTTGCAGGCGCAGGAGGCGCTGGCGGCTTTGGTCGTAAAGCTCATCGGGGATCGGAGACTCACCCAGGCGATGGTAGTGGTCGTCCCATCGATCAAGGGTTTCGCGCAGCTGGCTGACCTCCATTTGCGCCCGGGCCGGCGGCCACGCTGGGCACTCGAAGGCCTGGGCCGTGGAGCTCAGGAATAACAACAGCATCAGCAGTACGAACGGCATGGCCAGCATCCTTGCGTGGCAGAGTGGAAGCCTCAGCCTAGGCAAATGAAACTGTCCATGCCCTGCGCAGTTGTCAGCCGATATGTCACAAAAAAGCCCCTGCCGATCACTCGGCAAGGGCTTTCGTTTACCGCTGTAGGAAATTACAGGCCGGCAGCGCCACGCAACTGCTGGGCGCGGTCGGTACGCTCCCAGGTGAAGGTGGTGAAGGTGTCGTCGCCGACCGTCTTCTGCTGCGGCTCGCGGCCGAAGTGGCCGTAGGCAGCAGTTTCCTGGTACATCGGGTGCAGCAGGTCGAGCATCTTGGTGATGGCGTACGGACGCAGGTCGAAGCACTCGCGCACCAGCTGAATGATCTTGTCGTCGGAGACCTTGCCGGTGCCGAAGGTATTGATCGAGATGGAGGTCGGTTGGGCGACGCCAATGGCGTAGGACACCTGGATCTCGCAACGCTCGGCCAGGCCGGCGGCGACGATGTTCTTGGCCACGTAACGGCCGGCGTAGGCGGCGGAACGGTCGACCTTGGACGGGTCTTTGCCGGAGAACGCGCCACCACCGTGACGGGCCATGCCGCCGTAGCTGTCGACGATGATCTTGCGGCCGGTCAGGCCGCAGTCACCCACCGGGCCACCGATGATGAAGTTGCCGGTCGGGTTGATGTGGTACTGGGTGTCCTTGTGCAGCAGCTCTGCCGGCAGGGTGTGCTTGACGATCAGCTCCATCACCGCTTCCTGCAGGTCTTTCTGCGAGACTTCAGGATTGTGCTGGGTCGACAGGACGATGGCGTCGATGCCGACGACCTTGCCGTTCTCGTAGCGGCAGGTGACCTGCGACTTGGCGTCCGGGCGCAGCCACGGCAGCAGGCCGGACTTGCGCGCTTCGGCCTGGCGCTCGACCAGGCGGTGCGAGAAGCAGATCGGCGCCGGCATGAGCACGTCGGTTTCGTTGCTGGCGTAGCCGAACATCAAGCCCTGGTCGCCCGCACCCTGGTCTTCCGGCTTGGAGCGGTCGACGCCCTGGGCGATGTCCACCGACTGCTTGCCGATGATGTTCATCACGGCGCAGGTGGCGCCGTCGAAGCCGACGTCGGAGCTGTTGTAGCCGATGTCGATGATGACTTTACGCACCAGCTCTTCCAGGTCGACCCAGGCCGAAGTGGTGACTTCGCCGGCGATGATGGCGACACCGGTCTTGACCAGGGTTTCACAGGCCACGCGGGCATATTTGTCCTGGGTGATGATGGCATCCAGGACCGCGTCCGAAATCTGGTCGGCGATCTTGTCCGGATGCCCTTCGGACACGGACTCGGAGGTGAAAAGGGAGTATTCGCTCATCTCGACGGGTTCCTAAAATTTACCGATGGTGTGTGTCGCCAGCCGTCCGCTGAAAATGGCGGACCTGGATCTGGAAACCGTTACGCAAGCCCACATAGAGGCTGTCCCCCGGGGCCAGCCCGGCAGCG
The DNA here is from genome assembly GCF_044772285.1 of Pseudomonas sp. NPDC090233. NCBI lineage: Bacteria > Pseudomonadati > Pseudomonadota > Gammaproteobacteria > Pseudomonadales > Pseudomonadaceae > Pseudomonas > Pseudomonas sp. NPDC090233. The sequence continues at coordinate 333,537 of NZ_JBIVYQ010000006.1, forward strand.
TTGGCCCAACGGGCCAGGTCGTCCTGTTCGAAACCGAGCCAGAGGTCGCCGCAGGCTTCCCGCGCCCACCCCTGGTCATGGCTGCACAGTTCGGTGACCAGCAGGCTGCCGCCTGCTTTCACCCGTTTGGCCAGCTGACGCAGGGCCAGGGCCGGGTCGCTGAAATGGTGCAGGACCATGTTCAGCACTACGCAGTCGGCTTCCACATCCGTTGCACCCAGTGCATCGGCCAACTGCAGGTTTACATTATTCAGCTGTTCGCGTTCGCAGACCTGACGCGCCAGTTCAAGCATGGTCGGGCTGTTGTCCAGGGCCGTGACGGTGGCGAAGCGCCGGGCCAGGTCGGGCAGAAAACCGCCGTCGCCGGGGCCGACTTCCAGCGCGCTGGCGCTCGGCGCGAAATTCAGCGTGTCGAGCAAGGCCAACAGGCTTTCGCGGTACTGTGGCAGGCCGGCGATCAGGTCCTGCTGGGCGCGGAATTTCTCTTCCACGCGCAGGAAGAAGTCCTGGCTGGTGGCGGCGCGGCGCAGTTGCACCTGGGCAATACGCGCCTGCACGTCCTGCGGCAAGCTCAGTTCGTCCACCTCTTCGAGCAGCGCCGTGTGCAACCGTCCGCCGAGGCGGTGGTAGTCGGGCAGGGCGCGGCGGTAGAAGATCGCGTTGCCTTCCCGACGCGTGGCCACCAGCTCGGCCTGGGCCAGCACCTTGAGGTGGTGGCTCATGCCCGATTGGCCGATGTCGAAAATCTGCGCCAGCTCCAGCACGCCGAACGAGTCGCTGGCCAGCGCGCGCAACACGTTCAGGCGCAACTCGTCGCCACTGGCTTTGCACAGGGCGGCCAGGGTGTCGCTTTGCTGGGGGATGGGTTGCGCACGGAGGTTCATGGGGCGGCAGTCTAGACAGGCAAGGCGGCACCCGCAAGGTCAATATCAAAAAGTTTTGATATTGGCTGATGGGCGGGGTACTTGACCGGTTTTTCCTCCAGATTGGTAGCCAATCACAGGAAATTCCTCCAACTGCGACCATCCGTCATTGCCCCCGGCCCCCGCAGTGGGCGAAAATGGTCGCCTTTTTTCGTAACACCACCTATTCAAGCCCCAGGAGATAAGCGATGCCCAGCCGTCGTGAACGTGCCAACGCCATTCGTGCCCTCAGCATGGATGCCGTGCAAAAGGCCAACAGCGGCCACCCAGGTGCCCCCATGGGCATGGCGGATATCGCCGAAGTGCTTTGGCGCGACTATCTGAAACACAACCCGAGCAACCCGAACTTCGCCGATCGCGACCGTTTCGTGCTGTCCAACGGCCACGGCTCGATGCTGATCTATTCGCTGCTGCACCTGACCGGCTACGACGTCACCATCGATGACCTCAAGTCGTTCCGTCAACTGCACAGCCGCACCCCGGGCCACCCTGAGTTCGGCTACACCCCAGGTGTCGAGACCACCACCGGCCCGCTGGGCCAGGGCCTGGCCAACGCCGTGGGCTTCGCCCTGGCGGAAAAGGTGCTGGGCGCTCAGTTCAACCGTGACGGCCACAACATCGTCGACCACAACACCTATGTGTTCCTCGGCGACGGCTGCATGATGGAAGGCATTTCCCACGAAGTCGCCTCGCTGGCCGGCACCCTGGGCCTGAACAAGCTGGTCGCCTTCTATGACGACAACGGCATCTCCATCGACGGTGAAGTCGAAGGCTGGTTCACCGACGACACGCCAAAGCGCTTCGAGTCGTACAACTGGCTGGTGATCCGCAACGTCAACGGCCACGACGCCGATGAAATTCGCACCGCCATCGAGACCGCGCGCAAGAGCGACCGTCCAACCCTGATCTGCTGCAAGACCATCATCGGTTTCGGCTCGCCGAACAAGCAGGGCAAGGAAGACTGCCACGGTGCTCCGCTGGGCAACGACGAAATCGCCCTGGCCCGTAAAGAGCTGAACTGGAACCACGGCCCGTTCGAAGTGCCTGCCGACATCTACGCCGAATGGGACGCCAAACAAGCTGGCGCCAAGGCCGAAGCCGACTGGAACCAGCGTTTCGACGCCTACGCCGCCGCCTTCCCGGAACTGGCCGGTGAGCTCAAGCGCCGTCTGAGCGGCGACCTGCCGTCCGACTTCGCCGAAAAAGCCGCTGCCTACATCGATGAAGTCGCCGCCAAGGGCGAAACCATCGCCAGCCGCAAGGCCAGCCAGAACACCCTGAACGCATTCGGCCCGCTGCTGCCGGAACTGCTCGGCGGCTCGGCCGACCTCGCCGGTTCCAACCTGACCCTGTGGAAAGGGTGCAAGGGCGTCAGCCATGAAGATGCCAACGGCAACTACATGTACTACGGCGTGCGCGAGTTCGGCATGACCGCGATCATGAACGGCGTTGCCCTGCACGGCGGCCTGGTGCCTTACGGCGCGACCTTCCTGATGTTCATGGAATACGCGCGCAACGCCGTGCGCATGTCCGCCCTGATGAAACAGCGCGTGATCCACGTCTACACCCACGACTCCATCGGCCTGGGCGAAGACGGCCCGACTCACCAGCCAATCGAGCAGCTGGCCAGCCTGCGCAGCACGCCGAACCTGGACACCTGGCGCCCAGCCGACGCCGTCGAATCGGCGGTGTCCTGGAAGCATGCCCTGGAGCGCAAGGACGGCCCGTCGGCGCTGATCTTCTCGCGCCAGAACCTGCAGCATCAGTACCGCGCCCCCCAGCAGATCGCCGCTATCGCCCGTGGCGGTTACGTGCTCAAAGACTGCGCTGGCGAGCCTGAGCTGATCCTGATCGCCACCGGTTCCGAAGTGGGCCTGGCCGTGCAGGCGTTCGACAAACTGAGCGAGCAAGGCCGCAAGGTGCGCGTCGTGTCGATGCCGAGCACCAGCGTGTTCGACGCCCAGGACGCTGCCTACAAGCAGTCCGTGCTGCCGCTGGAAGTCGGTGCGCGCATCGCCATCGAAGCCGCCCACGCCGACTTCTGGTACAAATACGTCGGCCTGGAAGGCCGTATCATCGGCATGACCACCTACGGTGAATCGGCTCCGGCCAGCGCACTGTTCGAGGAATTCGGCTTTACCCTGGACAACATCCTCGGTACCGCCGAAGAGCTGCTGGAAGACTGATACAGGCGTTAGGCGAGGGCCTTTCGCCCTCGTTCGCGGCGCAAGGCCGCTCCCACAGGATATGTGTACGCCGCCGTACCTTGTGGGAGCGGCCTTGTGCCGCGAATGGGCCGCATCGCGGCCCCACGACCATCATGCGTTAGCGAGCCTACGAATGCCCCACCCGCGTCCCTACAAAGTTGCACTCAACGGTTACGGCCGCATCGGCCGCTGTGTCCTGCGCGCACTGTTCGAGCGTGGGGCGAAGGCCGGCTTCGAGATCGTCGCGCTGAACGACCTGGCCGACCAGGCCAGCGTGGAATACCTGACACGCTTCGACTCCACCCACGGCCGCTTCCCCGGCGAAGTGCGGGTCGACGGCGATTGTCTGCATATCAACGGCGATTGCGTGAAAGTCTTGCGCAGTGCCACCCCCGAAGGCGTCGACTGGGCTGCCCTGGACATCGACCTGGTGCTGGAGTGCTCCGGTGCTTACAACACCCGCGCCGATGGCCAGCGTTTCCTCGATGCCGGCGCCCCGCGCGTGCTGTTTTCGCAGCCTATGGCCAGCGAGGCCGATGTCGATGCCACGGTGGTCTACGGCATCAACCAGGATTGCCTGACCGGCACCGAACAGCTGGTGTCCAACGCCTCCTGCACCACCAACTGCGGCGTACCGCTGCTGCGAGTGCTGGACCAGGCGTTCGGCATCGAGTACGTGCAGATCACCACCATCCACTCGGCGATGAACGACCAGCCGGTGATCGACGCCTATCACCACGAAGACCTGCGCCGCACGCGCTCGGCCTTCCAGTCGGTGATCCCGGTGTCCACTGGTCTGGCGCGCGGCATCGAGCGTCTGCTGCCGGAACTTGCCGGGCGAATTCAGGCCAAAGCGGTACGCGTACCGACGGTCAACGTCTCGTGCCTGGACATCACCCTGCAGACCGCCCGCGACACCAGCGCGGCCGAAGTCAACCGGGTATTGCGCGAGGCGGCGCTGGACGGCCCGCTGAAAGGTTTGCTGGCCTACACCGAGCTGCCGCACGCCAGCTGTGATTTCAACCACGACCCGCATTCGGCGATCGTCGATGCCAGCCAGACCCGCGTTTCAGGCCCCCGCCTGGTGAACCTGCTGGCTTGGTTCGACAACGAATGGGGTTTTGCCAACCGTATGCTCGACGTTGCCGAACACTTTCTGCGCGTCGTCCACCCAACCCGCACCAAACAGCCCTGAAGGACTGCATTCATGACCGTGTTGAAGATGACCGACCTCGACCTGCAAGGTAAGCGCGTACTGATCCGCGAAGACCTCAACGTGCCTGTGAAGGACGGTGTGGTAGCCAGTGACGCGCGTATCCTGGCAGCGCTGCCGACCATCAAGCTGGCCCTGGAGAAGGGCGCGGCGGTAATGGTCTGCTCGCACCTGGGCCGCCCGACCGAAGGCGAGTTCTCGGCCGAGAACAGCCTCAAGCCGGTCGCCGACTACCTGAGCAAGGCCCTGGGCCGTGACGTGCCGCTGGTCGCCGACTACCTTGACGGTGTCGAGGTCAAGGCCGGCGACCTGGTGCTGTTCGAGAACGTGCGCTTCAACAAGGGCGAAAAGAAGAACGCCGACGAGCTGGCGCAGAAGTACGCCGGCCTGTGCGACGTGTTCGTCATGGACGCGTTCGGCACTGCCCACCGCGCCGAAGGCTCGACCCATGGTGTTGCCAAGTTCGCCAAGGTCGCTGCCGCTGGCCCGCTGCTGGCCGCTGAACTGGACGCCCTGGGCAAGGCCCTGAAGGCCCCGGCCAAGCCGATGGCCGCCATCGTTGCCGGCTCCAAGGTGTCCACCAAGCTGGACGTGCTGAACAGCCTGAGTTCGGTGTGCGACCAGCTGATCGTCGGCGGCGGCATCGCCAACACCTTCCTGGCCGCTGCCGGCCACCCGGTGGGCAAGTCGCTGTACGAGCCTGACCTGGTCGACACCGCCAAGGCCATCGCCGCCAAGGTCAACGTGCCGCTGCCGGTCGACGTGGTGGTCGCCAAAGAATTCGCTGAAAGTGCCGAAGCCACCGTCAAGGCCATCGCCGACGTTGCCGCTGACGACATGATCCTGGACATCGGCCCACAGACCGCAGCCAACTTCGCCGAACTGCTGAAATCGTCGAAAACCATCCTGTGGAACGGCCCGGTGGGTGTGTTCGAGTTCGACCAGTTCGGCAACGGCACCAAAGTGCTGGCCAAGGCCATCGCCGACAGCGCCGCGTTCTCCATCGCCGGTGGTGGCGATACCCTGGCGGCCATCGACAAATATGGCGTCAGCAAGGATATCTCCTACATTTCTACCGGTGGCGGTGCCTTCCTCGAGTTCGTCGAAGGCAAGGTGCTGCCGGCCGTGGCGATCCTGGAAGAGCGGGCAAAAGCCTGACAATGGCAGCGCCTGGCAAAGGGAGCGACCTGATGGTCAAGCAATTGCCTGTGATGATCCTGGCCGGTCTGCTGAGCGCCTGCTCCGCCAGCCCGTCCTCGGATGATCCGGCGCAGCCGCCCAAGGGCGGCTGCTACCAGTCCGAGTGGCAGGCTGAAACCGTGCCGGTCATCAATAAGCGCGTGGGCCCGGAAGGCCTGGAAAAGTATGACGAAGACCACCAGCGCAAAGCGCCGGGTTGCCCTTGACCGATGCATTTGGTCGGCGCGGGCAACCAAGCGAGCGTTGTGTGGTCATCTAGAGGATATGTAATGAAAGCGCTGATGGCCTCCGTGGCCCTGGCGACACTGGCAGGATGCTCGCTGCTGCAGCCGGCGCAACCCGCCCCGGCAGACAATTGGACCCGTTGGGTCTGCGACAGCCAGACCGAGGTGCTATGGCGCTTCGCTGACGCGCAACAGGACGCGGTCGACGTACGCCTCGGCGGCGGCGACCAGGTCTACCGGCTCAAATCCGAGCCGAGCGCTTCAGGCGCGATGTACAGCGATGGCGTGCTGGCCTTGCACACCAAGGGCGACGAAGGCCTGGTGTACTGGGTGGCAACAGACGATCTGATTGGGCGGGGCTGCAAGGCACCGTGAATGGCCGGGCCGCGCTGGTGGCCCACACTACTTGAACAGCAACCGCCCCTGCGGCAGGCTTGCACGAAACAAACGACGCTTGTCGGGAGAGAGATACACAATGGCACTCATTAGCATGCGCCAGATGCTGGACCACGCCGCCGAGTTCGGTTACGGCGTTCCGGCTTTCAACGTCAACAACCTTGAGCAGATGCGCGCCATCATGGAAGCGGCCGACAAGACCGACTCCCCCGTGATCGTCCAGGCTTCGGCCGGTGCCCGCAAATACGCTGGCGCCCCATTCCTGCGCCACCTGATCCTGGCCGCCATCGAAGAATTCCCGCACATCCCGGTGTGCATGCACCAGGACCACGGCACCAGCCCTGACGTCTGCCAGCGCTCGATCCAGCTGGGCTTCAGCTCGGTCATGATGGACGGCTCGCTGGGCGAAGACGGCAAGACCCCGACCGACTACGAGTACAACGTCCGCGTTACCCAACAAACCGTGGCCATGGCGCACGCCTGCGGCGTTTCGGTCGAAGGCGAGCTGGGCTGCCTGGGTTCGCTGGAAACCGGCATGGCCGGTGAAGAAGACGGCATCGGCGCCGAAGGCGTGCTGGACCACAGCCAGATGCTGACCGACCCGGAAGAAGCCGCCGACTTCGTCAAGAAGACCCTAGTCGATGCGCTGGCCATCGCCCTCGGCACCAGCCACGGCGCCTACAAGGTCACCAAGCCGCCTACCGGCGACGTGCTGGCGATCGACCGCATCAAGGAAATCCACAAGCGCATCCCCAA
>NZ_JBIVYQ010000006.1:340465-556527 GCF_044772285.1 Pseudomonas sp. NPDC090233
CGGGTGATGCTCGGTTCGTCCTCGGTCCCGCAAGAGTGGCTGGCGATCATCCGCCAGTACGGCGGCGACATCAAAGAAACCTACGGCGTACCGGTTGAAGAAATCGTCGAAGGCATCAAGCACGGCGTGCGCAAGGTCAACATCGACACCGACCTGCGCCTGGCGTCCACCGGTGCCATGCGTCGCCTGATGGCGCAGAACCCAAGCGAGTTCGACCCGCGTAAGTTCTTCGGTGAAACCGTCAAAGCCATGCGCGACGTGTGCATCGCCCGTTACGAAGCCTTCGGCACCGCCGGCAATGCCTCGAAGATCAAGCCGATCTCCCTGGAAGGCATGTTCCAGCGTTACCTGAAAGGTGAGTTGGCCGCCAAGGTCAACTAATCCAAAGGTATGAAAAGCCCGCAGAAATGCGGGTTTTTTTATGCTCGGACGTAACGCAAGCGACCGTTAGTCGACTAACCTTAAATTTGTCACTGATAGCGTTCTGATTGCATTTGCGTGTTACCCCCTCGTGTCTAGAGTGTTAATCGGATCCAATTGCACATCGAAGTCGGTCATACAAGAGAAAGCAGCATGGATGGCGCTTACCCTCAACCACCGGATGGCAGCTCGGTACTCCTGGTGGTGGACGATTACCCCGAGAACCTCATCAGCATGCGCGCCCTGTTGGCCCGCACGGATTGGCAGGTGTTGACCGCAAGCTCAGGGACGGAAGCTCTGAGTGCATTGCTGGAATACGAGGTCGACCTGGTGCTGCTGGACGTTCAGATGCCGGAAATGGACGGCTTCGAAGTCGCCCGGCTGATGCGTGGCAGCCAGCGTACCCGGCTGACGCCGATCATTTTCCTGACCGCCAACGAGCAGTCCGATGCCGCCGTGCTCAAGGGCTATGCCAGCGGCGCGGTGGACTACCTGTTCAAGCCGTTCGACCCACAGATCCTCAAGCCCAAGGTGCAGGCGCAACTGGACCAGCAGCGCAACCGGCGCATGCTGCAACAGCTGACCCGTGAGCTGGAGGCCGCCAGGGCGTTCAACGCCTCGATCCTGGAGAATGCCGCCGAGGGCATCCTGGTGGTCGACGCGCACGGCACCATCAGTTTCGCCAACCCGGCGATCTCACGCCTGCTGGATGCGCCAGTGGAGGAGTTGCAAGGCGCCCACCTGCTGGATCTGCTGCAACTGGCCAATGCCACCCTGTGGAGCGAATCCGACTTCCACCAGGCCTACCAGGCGCGGCAGATTTTCCGCGTACACGATGCCCACCTGCGCACGGTCGGTGGCCATCTGGTCCCGGTGGCGCTGTCCTGTGCACCCTTGCCGGCCGATCAGCAGGCGATGGTGGTGACAGTGCTGGACATGTCGGTGGTGCGCAACCTGCACCAGCAACTCGAATACCAGGCGGTGACCGACCCGCTCACCGGGCTGCTCAACCGCCGCGGCTTCTACCAGGCAGCCGAAGGCGTGCTGCTGCGCAACGAACGTTCGGACAAGGCCAAAGCCCTGATGTACATGGACCTGGACGGCTTCAAGCGGATCAACGACTCGCTTGGCCACGAGGCCGGAGACCGGGTGCTGCGCTGGGTTGGCGAGCAGTTGAAGGACTGCCTGGGCGGTGAGGCCTTGCTGGCACGCATGGGCGGTGACGAGTTCACCGCGCTGTTCGACAGCCTGCCGTACCCCGAGCAGGCCGGGCGCTTCGCCGAACAAGTGCTTGAGCGGGTGTCCATTCAGCAACAGGTCGAGGGCCTCGACGTGTGCCTGGGCGTCAGCATTGGCATTGCCACCTACCCCGACTGCGGCGCCAATGTCGAAGGCCTGCTGCGCGCCGCCGATACGGCGATGTACGCGGCCAAGCAGGCCGGGCGCCATCAATACCGCTTCTACGATCAGGAGCTCAATGGCCGGGCGCGTTCGCGGTTGATGCTGGAAGACAGCGTGCGCAGTGCGGTCGAGTCTCAGGACTTCAGCATGGTCTACCAACCCCAGGTGGCGTTTGCCGATGGCCAACTGCGTGGCTTCGAGGCCTTGCTGCGCTGGCAGCACCCCAGCGTCGGCGATGTGCCGCCAGGGTTGTTCATCCCGTTGCTGGAAGAAGCCCGACTGATCAACCGCCTGGCCAGCTGGATCTACCGCCAGGGCGCCGCGCAGCGTCGGGCCTGGTACGAGCGTTTCGCCCAGGACCTGGTGCTGGGCATCAGCCTGAGCCGTGCGCAGTTCACCATGCCCGGCCTGGTCGACGAGCTGCAGCGGGTGATCCACGACTACCAGCTGGAGCCGGCGCAGTTGGAGGTGGAAGTGGCTGAGACCTCGCTAATGTACAACATCGACGCGGCGATCAAGCAGATCCATCGCCTGCGCGAGCTGGGCGTGCGCGTGGCGCTGGATGACTTCGGTGCCGGCGACTGTTCGCTGCGCATGCTGCGCGACCTGCCGATCGATACGTTGAAGCTGGACCGTCATCTGGTCGCGCGACTGCCTGATTCGGCGGCAGACGCGGCATTGGTGCGCAGCGTCATCGGCCTGTGCGCGGACTACCGCATCACGGTCATCGCCGAAGGTGTGGAAACACAGGCCCAAGCTGCGTGGTTGAAGGCAAACGGTTGCGAATACGTGCAGGGCTTCCTGGTCGCGTATCCGATGACCGCCGCCGACGCCAGCGGCTTTCCGGCGAATTTTTCCTGGCCACGGCCGTGATTGGCTAGAATCGGCACTCGTTCCGCCGATTGCCGCGCCATGACCGTATTACGCTACTTGCAAGCCTACCCCCCGCACCTGCAGGAGCAGGTGCGGCAAATGATCGCCAGTGACCGCCTGGGCGAGTACCTGCAGCGCCGCTACGCTGGCCGCCATGATGTGCAGAGCGACAAGGCGCTGTACGGCTACGCCCAGGACTTGCGCCAGCAGTATCTGCGCAGCGCGCCGAGCCTGGACAAGGTGCTGTTCGACAATCGCCTGGACCTGACCCACCGCGCCCTCGGGCTCAATACCGCGGTGTCGCGGGTGCAGGGCGGCAAGCTCAAGGCGAAGAAGGAAATCCGCATCGCCTCGCTGTTCAAGGAGGCGCCGGAGCCGTTCCTGCGCATGATCGTGGTGCACGAGCTGGCGCACTTGCGCGAGAGGGACCACAACAAGGCGTTTTACCAGCTCTGTCAGCACATGGAGCCGGATTACCATCAACTGGAATTCGACCTGCGCGTCTACCTGACCTATCGGGAGCTGCCGGGTAACCTGTAAGGATCACGCAGCATGGATGTGAGCAAGACCAAGAGCAGTTTCTACCGCCGCTTGTACGTGGCCTGGCTGATCGACAGCCAGAGCGCGACCAGCGTGCCGGCGTTGATGGAGGCCACCGGCATGCCCCGGCGCACCGCCCAGGACACCATCGCGGCACTGGCCGACCTGGACATCGTCTGCGAGTTCGAGCAGCAGGAAGGCGCCCGCAACCATGCCGGGCACTACCGCATCCATGACTGGGGGGCGATCGACAAGCAGTGGATCATTCAGCACCTGCGCCAGATCAGGGAAGTGCTCGGTTACCCGTGAGAGTCGCAGGGTTCGGCCAAAATAGAGGCTAAATGACACTATTGGCCGCTGCCCTGGGCAGCGGCTTTGTGTAGGCTGGATTGCGCGTGTCCACCATTGCAAAAGGACTTGAGCATGCGGCCACTGCTTTTCGTTTTGGGATTGTTGGGCGTGATGCTGACAGCGCCCGCGCTGGGCCAGGACAAGCTGCGCCTGGTGGCCGACACCTGGCCACCGTTCACCGACACCAGCATGCCGGGCGGAGGCCTTGCCACCAGCATCGTCACTACCGCGCTGGCCCGCGCCGGTTACCCCAGCGTGTACGAAGAAGCGCCGTGGGCGCGGGCGCTGCTGGGTGTCAGCGAAGGCCGTTACGACGTGCTGATCAACGCCTGGTACAACGACTCACGCGCCCGTATCGGCCACTTTTCCAAGGCCTACCTGACCAACCGCATCCGCTTGCTCAAGCGCAAGGGCGACAGCTTCCGCTACCGGCGCCAGGCCGACCTCTACCCGTACAGCATCGCCGTGGTGCGCGATTATGCGTATTCGCCCGCATTCGATGGCGATACCCGCTTGCTCAAGGTGCCGGTGCGCAACTTTTCTTCCGCCGTGCGCATGGTCGCGGCAGGGCGGGTGAACCTGGCGGTGGAGGACGAGTTCGTCGCGCGCTACAACCTGCAGCGTGAGCCCGAGCAGGTGCGCGACGCGGTGGCATTGGTAGAGCCGCCGTTGGGTGAGAACACCCTGCACATCCTGGTGAGCCTCAAGCACTCCGAGCATCAGCAGATCGTCGAACGCTTCGAGCAGGCGATTGCTGCCATGAAGGCCGATGGCAGCTATGCACGGCTGCTGCGCCAGCATGGATTCTGAACCACAGCCTCAGGCCGGCGCTCCTTCCTTTATCAAATGCGCCGCCAGTGTGCGCAGCGGCCCCAGCTGCCGGCAGATCAGTGCCAGCTGGGTCTGCACCAGGCGCTGATGCTCATCCAGTTCCTCGGGCATCTGCTCCAGGGCATTGGCCAGCTGCTCTTCGCTGTCGCTGTGAATCGCCACCGGCAAGCGCGCCGCCAGACCATTGGCGATTTCATCCAGGCTGTTGGCCAAGCTCTGCCCCGCGCCTTCGATCAACTGCTCCTGAACCTCGGCCGGCAATGCCGTATCGCGGTGCGCCCCAAGCCCTGAGAGGTAGCTGAGCAAGGTGTGCGACAGCACCAGGAAACGGAAGCCGACATCGGCCTCCTTTCGGAAATGCCCCGGCTCCATGAGCATGTTGGCCAGCGTGGTGGACAGCGCCGCGTCGGCGTTGTGGGCGTTGCGCCGAGCCAGGCGGTAGGCGAGGTCGTCGCGCTTGCCATGGGCGTACTGCTGCATGATCTGGCGCAGGTACACGCTGGCGCAGGCCAGGGTGTTGGCCAGTGCCTTGTTCAGGCGCCGGCCCTGCCAGTCGGGGAGGAACAGGAATACCGCGAGGATGGCGATCAGGCTGCCGACCAGGGTATCGAACAGGCGCGGCAGGAACAGCCCATAACCGTCGCCGATCTGGTTGAAGCAGAACAGCACCATCAACGTGATCGCCGCCGTGGCCAGGGTGTAGCGGGTCGTACGGTTGACGAAGAACACCACCCCGGCGACCACGGCGAACAGCGATTGCACCACCGGGTTGGGGAACAGGTCGAACAGCGCCCAGCCGACGGTCAGGCCGATCGCTGTGCCGAACACCCGCTGCACCAGTTTGCGGCGGGTGGCGCCGTAGTTGGGCTGGCAGACGAACAACGTGGTGAGGATGATCCAGTAGCCTTGGGTCGGGTGAATCAGGTGCACCATGCCGTAGCCGATCGACAGCGCCAGCGGCAGGCGCAGAGCGTGGCGGAACAGCAGGGAGGTGGGCGTCAGCTGGGTGCGCAGGCGCTTCCAGACATCCTTCAAGTTGCGTGGCGAACGGTCGAGCAGGCTGCTGTCGCTCGCGTCGGCCAGGCTGTCGGGGTTGCTGGCGGCGCCCAGCAGGCGGTCGAGCGTGGCCAGGTTGGCGGCCAGTGCGCGCAGCGAGCGCAGCAGCCCGCGCCAGGCCGGGTTGTTCTGGGTGCGCAGGTGCTCCAGCGAAGCATTGAGGTCTTCCAGGGTGTCGGCGAAACGGCTGTCGAGCACGAACGGCTGGCGCAGGCGAATCGAGCGCGCCAGGTCCTGGCAGGCCGAGCCTTGATGGCGCAGCAGGCGCTGGCAGCGGAACATCACGTCGCTGTGGAAGAACGCGTCGGCCAAGGCGTTGTACGGGTAGTGCGAGGCGCTGACGCGCTCGTGGATGTCCTGGGCCAGGAAGTACAGCTTGAGGTAGCGACTGACCTTGGAATTGGGCTGGCTGTTGCCGACCCGGTGCAGGATGATTTCCTTGGCCGCGTTGAGCGCCGCGACCACCTTGCCATTCTGCTGCGCCAGCTCCAGGCGGCGGGCCTCCAGGTCATGGTTGCGGATCGGTTCGAACAGGTTGGCCTTGAGCTTGAGGTAGCGCCCCAGCTCAAAGAACAGCTTGGCCAGGCTCTGCTGCACCGGCTGGTTGGAGAACAGCGCCTGCCACAGCACCGAAAGCAGGCCATACCAGGCCGCACCCGCGACCAGCAGCAACGGTTCGTGCCAGAAGTCGGTGACCTGGCCGCCGCGTTGGTCGACGCCGATCATGGTGTAAACCGCGGTGATCAGCGTCGCCGAGGCGATGGCCCCATAGCGCTCGCCCAAGGCGCCGAGCATGGTCAGGCCGAAGGCCGCCAGGGCCAGCGCGATGGCAAAAATCCAGGGGTAGGGGAACAGCAGTTCAACGGCCAGGGCCGCGATGGCGAAGCAGACCAGGGTCACGGCGAGGGCGCTGAGACGGCCCTGCCAGCTGTCGTCGGTCTCGGCCAGGGCGCTGGCGATGATGCCCAGGAACAGCGGGATCAGCAGCGCCATCTCGTTCTGATACCAGCACAGGGCCAGGCTGCCGGTGAGGGCGATGGTGACCCGGATGCTGTAGCTGAATTTGTCTTGGCCCCACAGGCGACGCAGTGACTGACGGAACGAACTCGATGACATGATGGCCTGCTGGCAGTGATCGAATGAATGCATTGCGGCACGGACCAGCAAGAAGCGTTCCGTGCTGCTGAATGGATTCTACTCTACACGAACTGCGCTGCCGCGTTAGCGGATGCCCAGGCCCATTGGAAGTTGAAACCTCCCAGGTGGCCCGTCACGTCCAACACTTCGCCGATGAAGTACAGCCCAGGGCTTTTCAGCGATTCCATGGTCTTCGACGAGACTTCGCGAGTATCGACGCCGCCCAAGGTCACTTCGGCGGTGCGATAGCCTTCGGTGCCGGCCGGCACCAGCTGCCAGGCCGCCAGTTTGTCGGCGATCTGCGCCAATTCTGCCGGCGTGTACTGCTTCATCGGCTTGGATTCGAACCACTGCTCGGCCAGCAGGTTGGCCAGCTTGCGGGTGAATACCTCGCCCAGCACGGTCTTGAGTTCGGCGTTGGCGCGCTCGCTCTGTTGCTCCTGTAGCCAGGTCAGTGCATCGCGGTCAGGCAGCAGGTTGATCTCTACGGTATCGCCGGCTTCCCAGAACGAAGAAATCTGCAGGATCGCCGGGCCACTGAGACCACGGTGGGTGAATAGCAGGTTTTCGCGAAAGCTGGTGCCGTTGCAGCTGGCGGTGCAGTCCAGCGAGGTGCCCGACAGTTCGGTGCACAGTGCCTTGAGTTGGGGCTCGGTGATGGTGAATGGCACCAGACCGGCGCGTGTCGGCAGCAGGGTGTGGCCAAACTGGCGCGCCACCTGGTAACCGAAGCCGGTCGCACCCAGGGTCGGGATCGACAGGCCGCCAGTGGCGATCACCAGCGACTGGCAGGCGAACTGCCCGGCGCTGGTTTGCAGCAGGTAGCCGCTCTCGGTCTTTTCGATGTGCTCGATGCTGGTGTGCATGCGCAGTTCGGCACCCGCGTCGTCGCACTCGGCCAGCAGCATGTCGAGGATGTCGCTGGCCTTGTTGTCGCAGAACAGCTGGCCGAGCTTCTTCTCGTGATACGCCACGCCATGTTTGGCCACCAGCTCGATGAAGTCCCACTGGGTGTAGCGGGCCAGCGCCGATTTGCAGAAGTGCGCGTTGTGCGAGAGGAAGTTGGCAGGCTCGGTGTACATGTTGGTGAAGTTGCAGCGCCCGCCGCCGGACATGAGGATCTTCTTGCCTGGCTTGTTGGCGTGGTCGAGCAGCAGCACCCGGCGGCCACGGCGGGCGCTGAGCTGGGCGCACATCAGGCCGGCGGCGCCGGCGCCGAGGATGATCACGTCGGTGGTGTGCACAGTAGGAGTCTTCAGAGTCATGCTGGTCTTCAGAGAATACGGACTTTCAGGGCGCGGCCCTTGATCTTGCCGCTGTTCAAGCGCTGCATCGCCTGTTTGGCCAATGCCCGCTCCACGGCAACGAACGCCTGGAAGTCGAAGATGGCGATCTTGCCCACCTGCTTGCCCGGGATGCCGGCATCACCGGTCAGCGCACCGAGGATGTCACCCGGGCGCAGCTTGTCCTTGCGGCCCGCGGCGATGCACAGGGTGCTCATTACCGGCAGCAGCGGATCGCCGCCCTTGTTCTTCAGGCTGTCCAGCTGGTCCCAGCGCAGCGGGCTTTTCTGCAACGCCTCGATGGCCTGTGCGCGATGGCCTTCGGCCGGGGCCACCAGGCTGACGGCGATGCCTTTCTCGCCAGCACGGCCGGTACGGCCGACGCGGTGCACATGAATTTCCGCATCACGGGCCAGTTCGACGTTGATGACCATGTCCAGGCCATCGATGTCCAGGCCACGGGCGGCCACGTCGGTGGCCACCAGCACCGAGCTGCTGCGGTTGGCGAACATGGTCAGCACCTGATCGCGGTCGCGCTGCTCCAGGTCGCCGTGCAGGGCCTGGGCGACGATACCCTTGGCGGTCAGGTGGGCAACCACGTCTTCGCACTGCTGCTTGGTGAAGCAGAACGCCACGCACGACTGCGGGCGATAGTGGCCGAGTACGCGGGTGACGGCTTCCAGGCGATGCTGCGCGTCGATCTCGATGAAACGCTGTTCGATCTGGTTGTCGGTGTGCAGGCTTTCGACCTTGACCTGCTGCGGCTTGCGCATGAAGTCGGCGGCCAGCTGCTCGATACCGGCCGGGTAGGTGGCCGAGAACAGCAGGGTCTGGCGGCGCGACGGAGTCTTGCCGATGATGCTGGCGATGGCGTCGAAGAAGCCCATGTCGAGCATGCGGTCGGCTTCGTCGAGCACCAGGGTGTTGAGCCCGTCGAGCACCAGGGTGCCTTTGTCCAGGTGCTGCTGGATGCGGCCCGGGGTGCCGACGATGATGTGCGCGCCGTGCTCCAGCGAAGCGATCTGTGGGCCGAGCGATACGCCACCGCACAGTGTCAGGATCTTGATGTTGTCCTCGGCGCGGGCCAGGCGGCGCAGCTCCTTGGCGACCTGGTCGGCGAGTTCGCGGGTCGGGCACAGTACCAGCGCCTGGCAGCCGAAGTAGCGCGGGTTGATCGGGTTGAGTAGGCCGATGCCGAAGGCGGCGGTCTTGCCGCTGCCGGTCTTGGCCTGGGCGATCAGGTCCTGGCCCTTGAGGATGACGGGCAGGCTCTGGGCCTGGATCGGCGTCATCGCGGCATAGCCGAGGGCGTCCAGGTTGGCCAGCATGGCGGCGGACAGCGGCAAGGTGGCAAAAGCGGTGGTTTCGGTGGTCACGAGGCGGGCCTGCGTTGCGAAGCGAAAAATGCCGCACAGTCTACCAGCCTCATGGCCATTCGCCCTACGACTCCATGTGTTGTTCCGGACGACGGGCACGCCTTCCGTCCGTCGGCGCCAGTTGCAGGAAGATCGCTGCCGCCAGCATGGCCATGACGCCGATGGTCACGAAGGTCAGCTGGAAGGCGCCGAGGGTAGTTTCCACGCCGTCTGCACTGCCGGCGGCGGTAAAGCCGCCGAGCAATGCACCCGCACAGGCCACGCCCAGGCTCAGCGACAGCTGCGCGACCACCGACAGCAGGCTGTTGCCGCTGCTGGCGCTGGCGTCGTCGAGGTCGATCAGGGTTACCGTGTTCATCGCGGTGAATTGCATGGAGTTCACTGCGCCGAGCAAGGCCAGTTGCACCAACAGCACGGCGTACGGGGTTTGCTCATCTACCAGCCCGAGACTGGCCAGCAGCAGGCCCAGCAGCAAGGTGTTGCCGGTCAGCACGATGCGATACCCGAGCCGCTCGATCAGCGGCCGGGCGATGGATTTCGCCACCATCGCCGCCGCCGCCAGCGGGATCATGCTCATGCCGGCCTGCGCCGGCGAATAGCCCAGCGCCACCTGCAGCAGCAGTGGCACCAGGAAAGGCAGGGCGCCGCTGCCCAGGCGCGCGAACAGGTTGCCGAGGATGCCGATGGCGAAGGTGCGCACGCGGAACAGGCTGGGCGAGAACAGTGGCTCGGGGTCGCGCCCGGCGCGCAGCCAGTAGGCGGCCAGGCAGGCCATGCCGGCGAACAGCAACAGCATCACCCGCAGGTGCGGCAGGTGCAGTTCGCCCAGGCCTTCCATGGCAATGGTGATCAGCACCATCGCCGCGCCGAACAGGATGAAGCCGGGGCCATCGAAGGTGGTGCGTTCGGCGCCGCGAAGGTCGGGGATGAACTTCCACACCGCATAGCAGCCGATGGCGCCGACCGGCAGGTTGAGCAGGAAGATCCAGTGCCAGGTGAGGATTTCGACCAGCCAACCGCCCAGGGTCGGGCCCAGCAGCGGGCCGAGCAGGCCGGGTATGGTGATGAAGCTCATGATCCGCACCAGTTCGCTGCGCGGGTAGGCGCGCAATACCACCAGCCGTCCGACCGGCAGCATCAGCGCGCCGCCCAGGCCTTGCACGATGCGGGCGAAGATCAGGAAACCGAGACTGTTGGCCATTGCGCACAGCAACGAGCCGAAACTGAACAGCAGGATGGCGCTGAAGAAGATGCGCTTGGTGCCGAAGCGGTCGGCGATCCAGCCCGAGGCGGGGATCAGCAGGGCTACGGTGAGCATGTAGGCGATGATTACGCCCTGCATGCGCAGCGGGTCTTCATCCAGAGAGCGGGCCATGGCCGGCAGGGCGGTATTCAGGATGGTGCCGTCCAGGGACTGCATGAAGAAGGCGATGGCCACCACCCAGGGGATCCAGCGGGCGGTGGTGGGGTCCAGCGGGGTGCGTTCGGGCATGACGTCCTCGTTTGTCTGTCCCGGCCTCTTCGCGGCTGAAGCCGCTCCTACAGGTTTTATGCAAACCCAGTGGGAGCGGCTTCAGCCGCGAAGAGGCCAGCAAGGCCACTCACAATGTCAGGGTCAGCGCTTTGACCAGCGCTCCCGGCAAATGACTCGACCCGGTGCTGCGTTGCCCATAGGTGCTGGTCGACAAAATCATCTCCCGCGCCTGGGTCAGGTCTTCCAGCTGGCTGCCCAGCAAACTGTACAGGCTGTCATCGAAGCGCATGGTGCTCACCGGCCCCTGTATCTCGCCATTCTCCACCCAGAAGGTGGCAAAGCGCGTCAGCCCGGTCATGCGCGCCGCCGGCAAGTCCGAGTAGTTCAGGTACCACAGGTTGCTGATGTACAGCCCCGTGCCGAGCCGTTGCAGGATATCGGCACTGGCCAGGTTGCCCGCTGCCAGGCTCAGCGCACAGGGCGACTCGTAACTGTCGGCACCATTGGCCAGCAACTCGAACTCGACCGCGCTGCGCGCGCTCACCAGCCTGTCCACAGCCTGGCCTTGGCGGATCAGCGGCACGTCCAGGCGCGGCGAGCCCTCATCGGAGAACGCAGGGCTCAACGAACCGCTGACCTGCTCGGCGAAGCTGACCAGCGGGCTCAGCTGCGCGTCACCGCTGTATAAACGCTGCAACGCGCTGTTGCCGGTGGCCAGGGCCTGCGCGGAGAACCCGCCCCAGCACAGCATGCCGGCGATTTCGTCCATGGCGGCAGGCGCCAGGTAGGCGCGGTAGCTGCCAGGTTTCAGGCTGATCGCCGGTCGGCCGAGGAAGCCCAGTTGTTCCCGGGCCTGGCGCAGCCGGGCAGTGAAGTCCTCGGCATCCCATACCTGGCCGGCATAGTTGGCCTTCACGGCTTGGCCATTGTCGTGGAACAGGCTCCAGTCGACGTTGAAGCTGTTGGCCTGATGCCAGCCGAACGCGCCATACGAACTGGCGAACCCCCGGCAGATCGGGCCGGCGGCGTAGATGCCGACCAGGTCCAGGTCGCCGGCCTCGGAGTCGAGCAGCGCCAGTACTTCGCTCAGCTCAGGCAGCGGCTGTTCTTGCAGGCTGTGGCTGTGCCAGGCATTTTCGTCCAGGCGCAAGTAAGGGTCGACAGCCAGCAACGGCAGGGTCTGACGCAATTGTGCCAGGGCCTCACGCAGGCGCTGGCTGTCCAGCTGCGCATCACCGCTCAAGGTGACCTGCTGTTCAGCCTGGCGCGCATCACGGATCAGCCGCAGCTGTGCACTGGCCTGGCTGACCTCGCCGGCCTGGCGTACCTTGGCGTGGTTGAAGCGCACGAACTGCGAGCGCTCGGCGCTGTAGCCAAGGGTAAATTGCTCGCCGGGGTGCAGGCCGTCGCGCACGACGCCGACCAGGGCTTCGAAAGCATGTTTCATCAGGCATCACCTCCAAATACGTCGATCTGACGGAACACGCAGGCCGGGGAGGCGTGCCCGACCCGTACCACCTGGTTGGGTTCGCCCTTGCCGCAGTTGGGCGTACCCAGCACCTGGAAGGTGCTGCGGTCGCCGACGGCCGACAGGTTGCGCCAGAACTGCGCGGAGATGCCACGGTAGTTGGGGTTCTTGACGATGCCTTTGAGCTCGCCGTTTTCGATGAGCTGGCCCCACTCGCAGCCGAACTGGAACTTGTTGCGCGCGTCATCAATGGACCAGGAGCGGTTGGTGCGCATCAGGATGCCTTGCTCGATCCCCTGAATCAGTTGCTCAAGCGACTGATCACCCGGCTCGATGTTGAGGTTGGCCATGCGGTCGATCGGCGCGCGGTTCCAGCCACAGGCGCGGCTGTTGGCCACGCCGTCCAGGCCCGAGCGGTACTGCGACAGGGCACCCCCGAGCGGGCGCAGCAGCAGGCCGTCACGGATCAGGAACTGCTTGCTGGCCGGAGTGCCGTCGTCGTCGTGGCTGTAGCTGGCCAGTTCTTCGCCGATGGTCGGGTCGAAGGTCACGTCAAGCAGCTTCGAGCCGTACTGCAGATGGCCGAAGTCGCTGGCTTTGACGAAGCTGGTGCCAGCGTAGTTGCGCTCGTCGCCGAGAATGCGGTCCATCTCCAGCGGGTGGCCGATGGACTCGTGAATCTGCAGCATCATCTGGTCAGGCATCAGCAGCAAGTCGCGCTGGCCGCTGGGCGTGTTTGGCGCCAGCAGCAGCTGCAGCGCTTCGTCGGCGACTCGGCGGGCGGCACCGACCAGGCCGCAGCGCTCGATGATCTCGAAACCGCCCTGCTGGCCGAAGTTGTCCCGGCCCAGGCTACGGCTCTGGCTGTCCTGGCCGTCGCTGGCGGTCACGCCAAGCCCCGGGAACAGGAAGCGCTGCGCGTGGCGCAACTCGGCGCCAGCGGAATTCAGGTAAGTCTGTTCGACCAGGCTCTGGCTCAGGCTGGCCTGCCAGTCCACCAGACGCTCGTCCTTGGGCACACTGGCCGATTCAGCGGCGAGCAGGCCAAGGCAGTCAGCGAGGGAGGGCAAAGGTTGTTCGAAATTCGGCGAGATATGGTCGTGTCGCGCGCTGGTCACTGGCTGTTCGCGCAGGTCGAGCAGGCTGTATCTGGAAATTTTCCTGGCCAGGGCCTCGGCTTGTTCCAGCGCGCGTTGCAGGCCTTGCTGGGACAGGTCGGCGGTGGCCGCGTAGGCCTCCACGCCATTGACCCGAACGGTGAGCATGGCGCCTTCGTCCTGGCTGAAGAAGGGTGGCTCGGCCACATTGCGCCGTACCGAAAGCGCCTGGTGCGACTGTTTTACATGGCGCAGGGAAAACAACTCGGCCGTGCTGCGCAGCGCGGCAAAGCGCTGGCGCAGCAGGGCGCTGGAATCGAACATGGGCAAACCTCCGCGTGCACGGTGGCTCCTCCTAGAACCACTCGTCTTGCATGGCGAGGCAGGTCTCGTCGCGTGCCTCGAGCAATGCCAGGTCATTATGGCAGCCAGGCACTTCCCAGGTCAGGAAATAACGCGCGGCCTGTAATTTCCCCAGGTAGAAGTCGCGGTCTGCGGCATTGCCCTTGAGCAGGCCGAGTTCGGCATGCAGCGCTTGCTCCAGCCAGCGCCAGCCGATCACGCAATGGCCGAAGACCTTGAGGTAAAGGGCGGAGTTGGCCAGGGCACCGCCGACTTGGCCCTTGGCGAGATCGCCAAGCAGGGCCAGGGTCACGGCCTGCAGACGGTTGACCAACTGTTCCAGTGACTGGCGCATGGCATCCAGGCTCGGATGATGGCTGGCGCGCTCGACGGTACTGGCGATCAGGCGGATCAGTTGCTTGAGGCCGGCACCGTTGTTCTGCGCCAGTTTGCGGCCCAGCAGGTCGAGCGACTGGATGCCCTCGGTGCCTTCGTGAATCGGGTTCAGGCGGTTGTCACGGTAGTACTGTTCGACCGGATATTCGCGGGTGTAGCCGTGGCCGCCGAGGATCTGGATCGCCAGTTCGTTGGCTTTCAGGCAGAAGGTCGATGGCCAGGATTTGACGATCGGGGTCAGCAGGTCGAGCAGTTGCTGGGCCTGAAGGCGAGCGTTTTCATCGCTGGCAGTGTGGGTGTCGTCGAACAGCCGCGCGGCGTACAGGCCCAGGTCGAAGGCGCCCTCTACGTAGGCCTTTTGCGCCAGGAGCATCCGTTTGACGTCGGTGTGGCTGATGATTGGCACCGCAGCGCTTTGTGGATCCTTGTTGTCCGGCAGCCGACCCTGGGGGCGCTGACGAGCGTATTCCAGGGAATACAGATAGCCGGCGTAACCCAGCATGACCGCACCCATGCCGACGCCGATACGTGCTTCGTTCATCATCTGGAACATGCACGCCAGACCCTGGTGCGGCTGGCCGATGAGGTAGCCGACACACTGGCCGTTGTCGCCGAAATTCAACGCAGTGGACGTGGTGCCGCGCCACCCCATCTTGTGGAACAACCCGGCCAGCAGCACATCGTTGCGCGCGCCCCGGCTGCCGTCCTGATTGACCAGGAACTTGGGCACGATGAACAGCGAAATGCCCTTCACGCCAGGTGGTGCATCCGGCAGCTTGGCCAGGACCATGTGCACGATGTTTTCCGACAGCTCGTGGTCGCCGCCGGAAATGAAGATCTTGTTGCCCTTGATCCGGTAACTGCCATCGCCAGCCGGTTCGGCGCGGGTGCGGATATCGGCCAGCGACGAGCCGGCATGGGGTTCGGTCAGCGCCATGGTGCCGAAGTAGCGGCCGTCGATCATCGGCTGCAGGTACAGGCGCTTCTGCTCGTCGCTGCCGAAGCTTTCGATCAGGTTGGCCGCACCCATGGTCAGGAACGGGTAGGCCGTGGTGCCAGCGTTGGCGGCCTGGAAATGGGCGAAGCAGGCCTGTGAGACCAGGCTGGGCAGTTGCATGCCGCCGACTTCGAAGTCGCGGTTGGCATTGAGGAAGCCTGCTTCGAGGAAGGCGTCGACCGCCGGTTTCACCTCGGGGATCAGCTCGGCGCGGCCGTCCACATAGCGCGGCTCGTTTTCATCGGCCTTGCGGTTGTGCGGGGCGAAGAATTTCTCGGCGATGGTGCGCGCGGTGGTCAGCGCCGCATCGAAGGTTTCGCGGCTGTGCTCGGCGAAGCGCGGGCGCTGGGTCAGGGCTTCGGCGTCGAGGACTTCGTAGAGTTCGAAGGCGAGGTTGCGGGGGCTGAGCAGGGTCTCGGGCATGGGGGCGGTCCTTGAGCGGGATGCTGCGAGTGTACGAGGGCGATGATGGGCCGGATAGGTTAATAGGTTTGAGTGATATGAGTTTAGAAAATGCAATATGCCTTGCGGTCTGGCAGCAGTTGAAGTCATTTCGCCACTAAGAGAAATTTCCCACGCCGTTTTCAGAAGTTCCCATGGAGAACTTCCTAGCTAAATGATGTAAATGTCAATCTTTGATAGGGAAGGATTGGCAATGGAAAGGTTAGCTCGTTGGACAAGTGTTAGGAAGGAAGACCTGAGCAAGGTAGAAGATCCATTCTTTTCAGTGTCGATAGTTAGGGATAACTTGAGAAGTAGAAGCTATGTGCGAGAGATAGAAGGAGTGACCGAGCTACTTAGGGAATACGGCCTGTATTGCTCGGTTAGTCTGAGCGGCGATCAAATTGACAGGGCGCTCAGGCCAGTTGCATCGGGAGAATGGATGCTGATAAAAGATGAGCCTTTCAAGCCTATAGATCTCGTAGAGAATTGGTATGCAGGGGCTTGCAGTAGGAGGAACCAAGGAGAGTGGTTGATAAACACTGTCTCGACGACGAGCGGGCCGGGTAAGTGGAAAATAGAAGATATGAATGTCAATAAACTTGCTTCGAGTGCTGCGTTTTTAGCGAATTTCCTTACTTCGAGAGGGGATGAGGGGCGAGTCTTTTTATCATCAGGGAAAGACTATGCGAACACGACGAGAACGATCACTCAGAAGTGGGTGCCGCTTGATCCAGAAGAGCGGAGTTTTGCACCTGCTTCGGCAATTCATAGATATGGAATGGAACGTAAAGTTACTCAGGTGTATGTAGAGGCTGATGATGCTTGGGATGTGTCGGGATCCTCCTGGCATTGGCGTCCAGTTATCGCAAACGAAGAGTATGAGTTAAAGGATAAATGACAGAGGTTTTGTTTATGAAATCAAAGCGGTTGGTCAGCTTGGTCTGGGGGGGGATGGATGCGTTTTATATTTGTTTCGTGGTGTTCAGTGCCCTTGGTAGAGGTGTAACGCCCTTTGTGGGTGACCTCGAGTCCGCCCTGGCAAATATGGAGCAGTGGGGCGGAGGGCTTGAGTTCATGATATGGATGGGGCTTATCACACAGATTTCCGTTGCGGCCAGTAGCATATTGCTTTGCTTGGCTAGGGCTTCTGGGGTTTACCTGGCTGTCATTCAAATGCCTTTTCGCGTCTTGTTCATAATTCCGTCTTTTGCATTGATATTGCTACTGCCCGATATAAACAATTGGATTTGGTGGAGCCTTGTCGCTGCGTCTGAAGGGGTTAAAGCTTGGAACCTTTGGTGGCTCTGGAAAAACGTGATTGAAATAGCGGGGGGCTAATGCCCGGACATGGCCACGTTGCAACAAATGTGGGAGCGGATTCATCCGCGATGCGCCGCGCGGGCGGCGCTCGATATCCGCCGCGGAGCAAAAATCAAGGCGGGCACCTGGCGGCCTTGATGCAGGATTTGGCAGCCCCTGTCACACCACAGAGATTTTTCCCACAAATCGCGCCGGAGTTGGACTACTGCGGATCAAGTGCATATTCGATTTGAATGGGCGTTTGGCATTCACAGGGAAGCGCTTCTGATGGTTGATGTTCTTGATAGCAGTACAGGCAAGGTTTCGGAGGGCAAAATGCCCTTCTTCGTGGTATCACCTATGAAGTTTGCCGTGATGACATTCTTTGTGATGGGCTTTTACTGGCTGTATTGCTTTTATTGCAGCTGGAAACAGCACAGGGAGGCAACGGGAGAAGAAATCAGCCCCTTCTGGCGATCTTTTTTTGCAATATTCTTTATTTACCCATTGCTGAAGCGCGCTGACGACCGCATTCGCGATTCGGGTCTAACCTACCATTGGAATATTCTCGGTCTGACGCTCGGCTATTATGGCTTGTGCGTGGTGGGGATCGTAATCAGCGTAGTGCTTGCAGATCAGCTGTGGCCCGCTTATATAGCCGGGTTTGTATTTCAGCTGGCTTTGCTGCTGATACTGGTCCCGATGCAAAAAGGGATCAACTTCAGCGCAGGTGATGAGGCGGGAGTAGGGAATAGTCGCTTTACCGGGGCCAACTGGGTTTGGATTTCATTGTGTACGGCCTTCCGAATGATGCAATTTGTTGCTCTGGTCGAACTTTCATCCATGATGTGAAACGTGTTTTCTTGACCAGCTTTGACGCATAAAAAAAGGAGAGCCGAGGCTCTCCTTTTTCATCAACAACCCTCAGCCTCAGCCAATGGTCATCAAGCTGGCATTACCGCCCGCAGCAGCCGTATTCACGCTAACCGCCCGCTCGATCACCAACCGCTCCAGCGAAATCTGGTGGTCCCCGCTGGACAGCCCATGCACACCAACGATCGCCCCGGCCCGCTTGGCCACCTGCTGGCAAACGCCACGCAGCTGGTCCGAGTCGCCATGGTGAATCACGGCGTCGAACGCCACTTCATCCTTGTTCCAATCGGCCACCAGCTTGATCTTGGCCTGCAATTCTTTCGGCAGGCGCCCGCGCAGAGCCTTGCCTGGCTCGCCGTCCACCCACACAGCGGAGCTACCAACCGCCAGCACTGCAGCGAACTGCACCAACAGGTCAGCCTCGTTATCCGCCAGGCACAGCACATGCTCGCGCGGCAGGATGGTGTAGCTGTTGCGCTCGCCGGTCGGGCCTGGCAGCAGGCGGGCGATGCCGCTCTGCGACTGGCTGGCGAACTGGCTGCACAGCGCGGCCAGGTCGGCCTCCTGGTTGCTCTCGGCCCAAGCCTTAAGGCTGTGCAGCGGCTTGATCAGCTGCTCGTGCAGGGTGCGGTCCGGCTTGCCTTCGCCATCCTGTTGCTGGAAGTGGCGGCCAATGGCGTCCGCCGGGCGGGTCGACAGCAGGCGGTACAGGTACAGCGGGCCACCGGCTTTCGGGCCGGTGCCGGACAGGCCTTCACCACCGAACGGCTGCACGCCGACCACTGCACCGACGATGTTGCGGTTGACGTACAGGTTGCCGGCGTTGGCGTTCTCCACCACCTTGGCGATGGTCTCGTCGATACGGGTGTGCACGCCGAGGGTCAGGCCGTAGCCGGAGTCGTTGATCTGCTGGATCAGCTGGTCGAGGTTGCGGCGGTTGTAGCGCACCACGTGCAGCACCGGGCCGAAGATCTCGCGCTTGAGCTCGTCGAAGCTCTCCAGCTCGATCAGGGTTGGCATGACGAAGGTGCCGCGTTTGACCTCGGCAGCATCGGCGATGGCGACCTGATAGACCGAGCGGCCTTTTTCGCGCATGCCCTGAATGTGCTTCTCGATGCCAGCCTTGGCTTCGGCGTCGATCACTGGGCCGATGTCCACGGCCAGGCGGTCCGGGTTACCCAGGCGGCTTTCGGCCATGGCGCCCTTGAGCATCTCGATCACACGGTCGGCGGAATCTTCCTGCAGGCACAGCACACGCAGGGCCGAGCAACGCTGGCCGGCGCTGTCGAAGGCCGAAGACACCACATCGATCACCACCTGCTCGGTCAGCGCCGAGGAGTCGACGATCATTGCGTTTTGGCCACCGGTTTCGGCGATCAGCGGGATCGGACGGCCCTGGTTGTCCAGACGGCCGGCGACATTGCGCTGCAGCAGGCGGGCAACTTCGGTGGAGCCTGTGAACATCACGCCTTTGACGCGCTCGTCACCGACCAGGCCGGCACCGACGGTTTCGCCGCGGCCTGGCAGCAATTGCAGTACGCCTTCCGGAATACCGGCTTCAAGCAGCAGGCGCACAGCCTGGGCCGCGATCAGTGGGGTCTGCTCGGCGGGTTTGGCCAGCACCGGATTACCGGCTGCCAGGGCGGCGGCCACCTGGCCGCTGAAGATTGCCAGCGGGAAGTTCCACGGGCTGATGCACACCACCGGGCCCAGTGGGCGGTGGGCGTCGTTGCTGAAATCGTTGCGTGCCTGCACCGCGTAGTAGCGCAGGAAGTCCACGGCCTCGCGCACTTCGGCGATGGCGTTGGCGAAGGTTTTGCCAGCCTCACGAACCAGCAGGCCCATCAGCGGCTGGATCTCGGCCTCCATCAGGTCGGCGGTGCGTTCCAGAATGGCGGCGCGTTCGGCCGGCGGCGTGGCTTGCCAGATCGGTGCGGCGTTGATGGCGCACTGGATGGCGTTGTCGACGTCACCGACCGTGGCTTCCTGCACATGGCCGACCACGTCGCGGTGGTCTGCCGGGTTCAGTACTGGCGTTGCAGCGGACTCGCTGGCGGCGCAGGCCAGCAGCGGGGCGGCTTTCCAGTCGTTGTGCGCGGTGGCCAGCATGGCGCAGGACAGCGACGCCAGGCGATGTTCGTTGGCCATGTCGATGCCGGCCGAGTTGGCCCGCTCGCTGCCATACAGATCACGCGGCAGCGGGATGCGCGGGTGCGGCAGGCCGATGCTGCCTTCCTGGGTGCCCATGCGTTCGATGCTGGCGACCGGGTCGGCAACCAGCTCCTGAATGGAAATGGAATGGTCGGCGATACGGTTGACGAACGAGGTGTTGGCGCCGTTTTCCAGCAGACGGCGCACCAGGTAGGCCAGTAGGGTTTCGTGGGTGCCGACCGGCGCGTACACGCGGCACGGACGGTTCAGCTTGCCTTCCGAGACTTTGCCTACGACCTGTTCGTACAATGGCTCGCCCATGCCGTGCAGGCACTGGAACTCGTACTGGCCCGGGTAATAGTTCTGGCCGGCGATGTGGTAGATGGCCGACAAGGTGTGGGCGTTGTGGGTGGCGAACTGCGGGTAGATGGCTTCCGGCACCGCCAGCAGTTTGCGTGCGCAGGCGACGTAGGAAACGTCGGTGTACACCTTGCGGGTGTAGACCGGGTAGCCTTCCAGACCCTCGACCTGGGCGCGCTTGATCTCGCTGTCCCAGTAGGCGCCCTTGACCAGGCGGATCATCAGGCGGTGGCGGCTGCGCTTGGCCAGGTCGATGACGTAGTCGATCACATACGGGCAGCGCTTTTGATAAGCCTGGATGACAAAGCCGATACCGTTCCAGCCGGCCAGCGATGGCTCGAAGCACAGGCGCTCGAGCAGGTCGAGTGACAGCTCCAGGCGGTCGGCTTCTTCAGCGTCGATGTTCAGGCCGATGTCGTATTGCTTGGCCAGCAGGGTCAGCGACAGCAGGCGCGGGTACAGCTCTTCCATCACGCGTTCGTACTGGGCGCGGCTGTAGCGCGGGTGCAGCGCCGACAGCTTGATCGAGATGCCCGGGCCTTCATAGATGCCACGGCCATGCGAAGCTTTGCCGATCGAGTGGATCGCCTGCTCGTAGGAGGCCAGGTACTTCTGTGCGTCGTGCTCGGTCAGTGCGGCCTCGCCGAGCATGTCGTAGGAATAACGGAAGCCCTTGGACTCGAAACGACTGGCGTTGGCCAGCGCTTCGGCGATGGTTTCGCCGGTGACGAATTGTTCGCCCATCAGGCGCATGGCCATGTCGACGCCCTTGCGGATCATCGGCTCGCCGCTCTTGCCGATGATGCGGGTGAGCGAGGAGGTCAGGCCTGATTCATTGTGCGTGGAGACCAGCTTGCCGGTCAGCAGCAGGCCCCAGGTGGCGGCGTTGACGAACAGCGAAGGGCTGTTGCCCAGGTGCGGCTGCCAGTTGCCGGTGCTGATCTTGTCCCGGATCAGCGCGTCGCGGGTGCCCTTGTCGGGGATGCGCAACAGGGCTTCGGCCAGGCACATCAGTGCCACGCCTTCCTGTGACGACAGGGAAAACTCCTGCAGCAGACCCTGAACGATGCCGGCACGTCCACCGGCACTCTTCTGGTTTCGCAGTTTTTCAGCGATACCCGCGGCCAGCTTGTTGGTCGCCTCGGCCAGCGGTGCGCTCAGGCGCGCCTGCTCCAGCAGCATTGGAATGACTTCCTGCTCAGGGCGACGGTAGGCGGCGGTGATGGCGGAGCGCAGCACCGACTGCGGCAGGATGCTTTCAGCGAACTCCAGGAAGCACTGGTGAGCGTGATCCGGTTGGATTTCGCCGGCATCCTCGGCCGCGTTGCTTGAGTGACCGTTGAGTTCGGTCAGGGTGGCGCCACCCTCGAGCTTCTCCAGGTAATTGAAGATCGCTTGCTTGATCAACCAATGCGGCGTGCGGTCAATGGACTGCGCAGCTGCTTTGAGTCGCTCACGGGTCGGGTCATCGAGTTTGACCCCAAGGGTGGTCGTCGCCATTTCTTATCCTCGTTATTGCCACGGTTGTGGCCTAAGCTGACGCCAAGAGTATCTTGTAGGACATTTCGGGTGCAACCAGGTGCAACCCGAATTTTTCGTTGAAAAGGTGCAACTCGTCAGGCGGAAATGTCCCCATGATAAAAAAGGGTGTTTTCGGTGCATTTCGTTCTGAAAAATACGGTTTTTGCTCCAAAATGGAGCAAAAAAGCGGCTCTATCTGAATTTGCATGGGTGGGTGCAACTTGCAAATGAAAAATGGTTGCACCCACTTTATGTTGTTGCATAGGATTCGCCGCCTGGGTGCAACCGTCTTGCTGCGGTTGTGCATGAGATAAAAACAAACGCCAGGGCACACGCATGGGCAATCCACTAACGATCACTTTCGTGGTCTACATCGCGGCAATGGTGCTGATCGGCTTCGCCGCTTATCGCGCCACCAACAACCTTTCCGACTACATCCTTGGCGGTCGCAGCCTGGGTAGTGTGGTCACCGCGCTTTCCGCAGGGGCCTCCGACATGAGCGGCTGGCTGCTGATGGGCCTGCCGGGCGCCATCTACTTCTCCGGCCTGTCCGAAGCCTGGATCGCCATCGGCCTGACCGTCGGTGCCTACCTCAACTGGCTGTTCGTTGCCGGCCGTCTGCGCGTGCAGACCGAGCACAACGGCGATGCTCTGACCCTGCCGGACTACTTCTCCAGTCGGTTTGAAGACAAGAGCGGCGCGCTGCGCATCATCTCGGCCATCGTCATTCTGGTGTTCTTCACCATCTACTGTGCCTCCGGCATCGTCGCCGGTGCGCGCCTGTTCGAAAGCACCTTCGGCATGCCGTACGAGACTGCGCTGTGGGCCGGTGCTGCCGCGACCATCGCCTACACCTTCGTCGGCGGTTTCCTGGCGGTGAGCTGGACCGATACCGTGCAGGCCTCGCTGATGATCTTCGCGCTGATCCTCACGCCGGTCATCGTGCTGATTTCCACCGGTGGCTTCGACACCACCTTCGCTGCGATCGAAGCCGTCAACCCGGCCAACTTCGACATGCTCAAGGGTGCGACCTTCATCGGCATCATCTCGCTGATGGGCTGGGGCCTGGGCTACTTCGGCCAACCGCACATCCTGGCGCGCTTCATGGCCGCCGATTCGGTCAAGTCGATCGCCAACGCCCGTCGCATTTCGATGACCTGGATGATCCTGTGCCTGGCCGGTACTTGCGCCGTGGGCTTCTTCGGTATCGCTTACTTCTCGGCAAATCCTGACCTGGCAGGCCCGGTCACCGAGAACCACGAACGTGTGTTCATCGAGCTGGCGAAGATCCTGTTCAACCCGTGGATTGCGGGTGTACTGCTGTCGGCCATTCTGGCGGCGGTGATGAGCACCCTGAGCTGCCAGTTGCTGGTTTGCTCCAGTGCCCTGACCGAAGACTTCTACAAGGCCTTCCTGCGCAAGAACGCTTCGCAGGTCGAGTTGGTGTGGGTCGGCCGTCTGATGGTGCTGGCTGTTGCGCTGATCGCCATCGCCATGGCCGCCAATCCGGAAAACCGCGTGCTGGGCCTGGTGGCTTACGCCTGGGCCGGCTTCGGTGCTGCCTTCGGTCCGGTGGTGCTGATTTCGGTGCTGTGGAAAGGCATGACCCGTAACGGTGCGCTGGCCGGTATTGTGGTCGGTGCGGTGACCGTGATCGTGTGGAAGCAGATCGATACCTGGGGCCTGTACGAAATCATCCCGGGCTTCCTGCTCGCCAGCATCGCCATCTTTGTGGTGAGCAAGCTGGGCAGCCCGTCGAGCAGCATGGTTTCGCGGTTTGAAACTGCTGATGCGGCGTACCACGCTGACAAGTAACACCCGTTGAGTCGGCGGCGGCTGCTTCGCGAAGCAGGCGCCGCCGATCAGCAGTCGGGCCTGACTCCGCCCGCAAGGCAAGGTAAACTTGCCGGCTTCGCAGGAGTTGCCATGAACTATCGTCACGCCTTCCACGCCGGCAACCACGCCGACGTTCTCAAACACATCGTGCTGACCCGCCTCATCGCCCTGATGTCGCGCAAGGAGCAGCCGTTCGCCTACATCGATACCCACGCCGGCCTGGGTCTGTACGACCTGCAGGGCGATCAGGCGACGCGCACGGGTGAATACCTCGAAGGTGTTGCGCGCCTGTGGAATCGTGATGACCTGCCGGCCATGGCGGCAGACTACCTGCGCGTCATCAAGCGCCTTAATGCCGATGGCGAGCTGCGTTACTACCCAGGCTCGCCGGAGCTGGCGCGCCGCCTGATGCGTCAGCAGGACCGTGCCTTGCTCAACGAGAAGCACCCTGAAGACGGCCCGCTGCTCAAAGAAAACATGAAAAAAGACCCGCGCGTGGTCGTGCACCTGGGTGAGGGCTGGTATGTGCCGCGCGCGCTGCTGCCGGTGCAGGAAAAACGCGCAATCATGCTGATCGACCCGCCGTTCGAGCAGGCCGATGAGCTCAAACGCTGCACAACCTCGTTGAAAGAGGCGATCGGCCGCATGCGCCAGACTGTCGCCGCCATCTGGTACCCGATCAAGGATCAGCGTTCGCTGACCCGCTTCTACCAGGACTTGACCAGCACTGGCGCGCCAAAGCTGTTGCGGGTCGAGTTGTATGTGCACCACCAGGACAGCCCGCAGGGCTTGAACGGCTCCGGTCTGGCCATCGCCAACCCGCCGTGGGGTCTTGAGGACGAACTCAAGGAGCTGTTGCCCTGGCTGGCCAAAGAGCTGGCGCAGACCGCCGGCAGCTACCGGATGGACTGGCTGATCGCTGAATAAGCAGGCCTGTGAGCGCGCCGCGCTAACTGTGGGAGCGGCTTTAGCCGCGAATCAGGCGGCGCGCTGGATGGCACCGGCTTCGCCGGTGTTCGCGGCTGAAGCCGCTCCTACAGGTTAATGCAGTGTCTCTTTTGTTGTTTGCGTTATAATCCCGCCTTTTAGCCGCCACCCGCCCACGAGGCCGCTGGCGCATCTCTACCGAATGAAGAGGCTAATCCCTTGGCATTGACGATTCTTGGCCTGTCCGGCGCCCTTAGCCATGACCCTTCCGCGGCCCTGTATATCGACGGCAAGCTGATTGCCGCCGCCGAAGAAGAGCGCTTCGTGCGTGACAAGCATGCGAAGAACCGCATGCCCTACGAGTCGGCGAAGTTCTGCCTGGAACAGGCTGGCATCAAGCCGTCCGACGTCGACGTGGTCGCCATCCCGTTCGCCCCGATCAGCCTGTTCGGCAAGGCCCGCTGGCACTACGCCAAGCGCTACTGGTACGCCCCGGACCGCGCCCTCGACGCGATCCTGATGGGCAACCGCCGCTACAAGCGCTATCGCAAGAAGATCGTCTGGTGCCTGGAGCAACTGGGCTTCGACCCGAAAAAGGTCAAGATCGAGCCGGTCGAGCACCACCTGGCCCACGCGTCCAGCGCCTACCACTGCTCGGGCTTCAAAGAGAAGACCGCGATCCTTGGCATCGACGGCAAGGGCGAGTACGCCACCACCTTCTTCGGCTACGGCGAAAACGGCAAGATCCACAAGATCAAGGAATTCTTCGATCCGGACTCGCTGGGCGGCCTGTATGGCGCGATCACCGAATTCCTCGGTTTCGAAATGCTCGACGGCGAGTTCAAGGTCATGGGCATGGCGCCGTATGGCGACGCCAGCAAATACGACTTCTCGCGCCTGGCCAGCTTCGAAAACGGCGAACTGGTGATCAACACCGAGTACGCCAACGTCATCGGCCTGCGCCGCTATAAAGAGAAGGGCAAGGGCTTCTACTTCTCGCCGAAGCTGATCGAGTGGCTGGGTCCCAAGCGCGAAGGCGACATCGCCGACGAGCCGTACATCCACTACGCAGCCAGCATGCAGGCGCTGTTCGAGAAGCTGGCCCTGCAGATGATCGACCACTACCTGGGCGACACCCTGCGTGAAACCGGCAAGCTGGCCTTCGCCGGCGGCTGCGCGCTGAACGTCAAGCTCAACCAGAAGATCATCGCCCGCCCGGACGTCAAAGAGCTGTTCGTCCAGCCGGCTTCCGGCGACGCCGGCACCGCAGTCGGCGCCGCCGCTTACGTTTCCCACGCCCGTGGCGTGCCGGTCGAGAAGATGGAGCACGTCTACCTCGGCCCGTCGTACTCCAACGAGGACGTGATCGCCGCCTGCGCCCGTCACCCGGACCAGCCGAAGTGGCGCAAGCTCGACAACATGCCGCAGCAGATCGCCCAGATCATGGTCGATGGCAACCCGGTGGCCTGGTTCCAGGGCCGCATGGAGTTCGGCCCGCGTGCGCTCGGTGGTCGTTCGATCATCGGCTGCCCGAGCGTCGAAGGCGTGGCTGACCGCATCAACCACCAGATCAAGTTCCGCGAACGCTGGAGACCTTTCTGCCCGTCGATGCTCGACACTGTCGCGCCGCAGATGATCAAGGTCGACCACCCGGCGCCGTTCATGACCTTCACCTTCGAAGTGGCTGAAGAGTGGAAGACCCGCGTGCCGGAAGTGGTGCACGAGGATGGCACTTCGCGTGCCCAGGTGCTCAAGCGCGAGTACAACCCGCGCTACTACGACATGATGAAGGCGCTGGAAGACCTGACTGGCAACGGTGTGTCGTTGAACACTTCGCTGAACCGCCGTGGCGAGCCGATGATCTGCTCGCCGACCGATGCGCTGAACATGTTCTTCGGCTCTGACCTGCAGTACCTGATCATGGAAGACATCCTGGTGGTGAAGGACGGCGCAGCCGCGTATGACCAGCCGCTCTGAACCGCGCATCCTGCAGTTCTGCCATGGCTATGACGGGCCGTTCCTCGACTGTGCCCGTCAATACGCCAGCCTGTTTCAGGGCAGTGGCTACAAGGTCACCACGGTATTCCTCACCGGCGCCGCCGACCCCGAGGTTGCGGCCGGCTGCGCGTCGGACGAGGTGCTGTTTCTCGAATTCAGCTCCAAGGCCGTACGCGGCCTGAAGCTTGGCGCCATCCGCGCCCTGCGTCGGATTGCCGCCGAGCGCAATTTCAGTTTCTGTATCGCACACCGTTTCAAGCCGATCTACGTGGCCTTGCTGGCCACCGGTTTGCCGGTGATCGGCGTGCACCATGCCTTTGGCGACTACCAGCGCAAGGGGCGGCGGTTGTTCGCCAACCTGTTCAGCAAACGTTTGAGCCTGCTGGGCGTGTCGGATGCGGTGCGCGACGACATGCGCCGCTGCCTGCCGCAGTGGCCGGCCGAGCGCATCCAGACGCTGTACAACCGTATCGACATCGAGGCCTTGCAAGCGGCCTTGGTGCCGCGTGCCGAAGCGCGTCAGGCCCTGGGGCTGGATGCGCAGGCGTGGGTCGTTGGCAACGTCGGCCGCCTGCATCCGGACAAGGATCAGGCTACTTTGCTGCGCGGCTTTGCCGAAGCGTTGCCGGGGTTGCCGGCTGGCGCTCGTCTGGCGATTCTCGGCAAAGGGCGGCTGGAGCAGAAGCTCAAGGCCTTGGCCGCCGAGCTGGGCGTTGCCGGGCAGGTCGACTTCCTGGGGCAGGTGCCGGATGCCCGTCGCTATTTCCAGGCCTTCGACGTGTTT
Organism: Pseudomonas sp. NPDC090233; assembly: GCF_044772285.1. Lineage (NCBI taxonomy): Bacteria > Pseudomonadati > Pseudomonadota > Gammaproteobacteria > Pseudomonadales > Pseudomonadaceae > Pseudomonas > Pseudomonas sp. NPDC090233. The sequence continues at coordinate 367,701 of NZ_JBIVYQ010000006.1, forward strand.
GCCTTGAGTTCCGATCACGAGCCGTTCGGCATGGTACTGCTCGAAGCCATGGTGGCCGGCGTACCTGTGCTGGCTACCGCGTGTGGCGGTGCGCGTGAGGTGGTCGAGGGCGTGGGCGTGCTGTTCCCGCTCGGCGATGCCGCGCAGCTGGCCCAGGGCCTGAAGCACATGTCGGTGCTGGACGCGCAGCAGCGCGAAGCCTGTGCCGTGCACATGCTGCAGCGCCTGCAGGAGCGTTTCTCCGACCAGGCGGTGCGCCAGGCGTTCTGGCAGTTGCCGCAGGTGCAGGCACTCCAGGTGAAGCAGGCATGATGCTCAATCACATTCAGGCCTTCCGTGAACGCGGCTGGCAAGTTATCGATGCCGCGGCTTATGCCGAGGCATGGGCGCGATTCGGCGGCAGTGTTGCCACGCATCCGCAGGTGATCGAACAACTCGCCGACCTGGCGCAAATTCCCGTGCGCTATCTGGGTTGGCATCAGGCCGGTGAGTTGAAGGCCGCCGTGCCGACCTGGGGCCGCCACCTGGCACTGTCCAAGGACGTGCTCAAACGTGCCGGCAAGAAAGGCCTGTTCGACCTGGGTAATGCCGAGATCATCCTGCCTGCCGCCGCCGACGCGGCGGCGCCGTTGCGCCATGCCGCACGCTACCTGTCCGAGCTGAACCAGGGGCGCTTCAGCGGCCTCAAGGCGCAGAAGGAACAGCTGGCCATGGCTCGCACCCCTGAAGACCTGTCGAAGAAGTTCCGCTACAACCAGCGCCGCGAGCTGCGTCTGCTGGAAGAGGCGGGCGGCATCGTGCGCCCGATCAGTGACTTCAGCGCCGTCGAGATCGCCGCCATGTACCGGGACCTGTTCCAGCGCCGCTGGGGCTTCCCGGCCACGGGTGCCGAGCACATGGCCGATGTGCTGGAGCGCTTGCGTGAGCTGCTGATCGGCTCGGTGCTGTTGCTCGATGACAAGCCCATTGCTATCCAGCTGGTCTATCGGGTGGAGGCGCCGGAGTGGATCAGCGTCGAGTACGTCAATGGCGGCGTCGACCCGGATACCAAGGCCTTCAGTCCCGGTAGCGTGCTGAGCTTCCTTAACACCCAGGCCGCCTGGGAAGATGCCCGTGCGCGCAACAAGCCCCTGCGCTTCTCGTTCGGCCGCGCCGACCGCGAGTACAAGGACCGCTGGTGCAACCCTGTGCCGGTGTTTCAGGCGTGAGCCGCAAGCAGCAGTTACTCAAGCGCCATCGGCGCAACAAGCGCCTGGGTCTGCTTGCCGGGTTGGTGGCGCTGGTTGGCCTTGGCATATTCATTTGCTGGTGGCTGCCGGTTCTGCTGTTACCGGTGCTCTGGGCCGCCCACGAGGCATGGTTCGCCGATCATCTGTTCTACGCGCCGGGCGAGGACTACGCCTACAACTTCGGCGAGCAAACCCGCGAAGTGCCTGTCGCCTTACGTGAGGGTCTGCTGAAGGTCGATACCGCCTTGCAGGGCGATGAAACCCTGATCCTCGAAGTGGGCGTTAAAAGCGGATGGCTTGGGCGTTTTCTCGACCCGCATGTCGAGCTGCAGGCCGATGGTCTCAGTGACCGGCAGGCGTTCGAGCGCGGTGTCGATGGGGTTCGCTTCCTCAACCTCACCGGGTTGGCTGCGCCGCTGATGGCCGGAACGCTGCGCGTACGCGGCCGCCATTGCCGCGTGCAGGGGCAACCGCACTTGTGGATAACGCCTGGCGTCGACCTGCAGCGGCGGCGCGTGATGGTCATCGCGCCCCATGCAGATGATGCCGAACTGGCGGCCTATGGCCTGTATAGCCAGGCTGACGAAACCTGGGTAGTCACCCTGACTGCTGGCGAGATCGAAGCTGAGCATTATCAGCAAATGGGCTTGGGCAGGGCCGAGGCGGCGCGACTGAAGGGTCGACTGCGCGCCTGGGACAGCATTGCCGTGCCGCGCTGGGCCGGCGTGCCAGAGTCGCGTTGCGTACAGCTGGGCTATTTCTGTCTGCAACTGCCCGTAATGCAGGCCGCTCCGGATGTGCCGGCCGCCTCTCGTGAAGCCGACCTGGCCGATATCCGCCTGTTCCGGCGCTTCAATCCGTTCCCACTGCCGGCGGACGCCGATGGTGCGCCGACCTGGCACAACTTGCTGGCCGACCTGCGCGCCTTGCTGGCAATGGCCAAACCGGATGTTCTGGTCATGCCTCACCCGCAGCTCGACCCGCACCCCGACCATATCTGTGCTCAGGCTGCAGTGCTTGAGGCACTGCAGGGCCTGGAATGGCAGCCGCAAACACTGCTGTGCTACGCCAACCACCTGCATGACAACGACCGCTGGCCGATGGGCGACAGCGGCGACGGTGTCGCCCTGCCGCCGCAACTGAGTGCCGATCAGGCCTGGGCGCCGTGCACCCTGGTACTGGATTTACCAACTCAGCAGGATAAGGCCATGGCCCTGGGCATGATGCACGACCTGCAACCGCGTGCGCCGTTCAAGCGCCGCTTGCGCCGCCTGCTGCAACGCTGGTTGGCCGGACGTCGGCCGTCGCCCTATGGGGAGAACGAGTTCTTCCGCAAGGCTGTGCGCCGGCACGAACTGTTCTGGCGCCGTGAACTCTAGATAACGCCCATGGTTGACCGCGATGGCGCTGAGCGCCCAAGGAAAGTAATGAAAGTCCTATTTCTGGTGCAGAAGGAACAGCGGGCGATCCTCGATCGCTTGTACGACGGCGTCGCGGCCAACTGTGAGTGTGACCTGCGCTGGCTGACCAGCGACGACCAGCGCAACCTGCGCCGGTACTTCAAGCGTGAAGTGCAGGTCGAGCGCTATGATCGCATCGTCTTCTTCCTGCGCTTCAAGCAGGAAATTCGCCAAGTGGCATTCATCCGTACGGTGCCGAACCTGGTCATCCTTGAACACGACGCCTATCAGAACTACATCCCCTGCAAGTACACCGGCAAGTTCAGCGCGCACTACCGCAAACTGCCGTGGGCGCGGGTGATCAGTTCGGGTTACATGGTCAGTGAACGTCTGCGCCAGGAAGGTTTCGATGCGGTGTTCGTGCCCAAGGGCTATGACGAGCATCTGCTGAGCGATCAGGGGCGCGAGCGCGACATCGACCTGGCGTTCGTGGGCAGCACCAACAGCGTCGCCTACAGCGGGCGCAAGGCACTGCTGGATGAATTGGGCCGGGTGGAAAATCTGGTAGTGACCCGCACCAAGTCCGGCGAGGATTACTGCAACACGCTCAACCGCATTCGTTTCTTCGTCAGTGCCGATGTCGGCATGGGCGAATACATGATCAAGAACTTCGAAGCGATGGCCTGTGGCTGCGTGCTGCTGGCATTCGACCAGGGCGAGGAAGAAAACCGCGCCTTGGGCTTGCAGGACATGCACAACATCGTGTTCTACGACAACATCCCGACGCTGCAGCGCAAGCTGCGCATACTGCGCGATGACCCGGCACTGGCGCGGCAGATTGCCGAGAATGGCCGCCATCTGGCAGTTTCTCGTTTCAGTTTTGGGGCAGTTGGCCGTAGCATCGTCGACCATATGCGCCCGGCACTCAGGCCGCACCCGCCGTTGACCACGTGGCAACGGCTGCGGCTGAAGCTGGGCTTTTGAATTCAAAGAACTTTCGTTTTCAGGGATGTAGGCGGAAAGTCGATTGTCGCAACGCGGAGGGAGTCCGGTGCGCTTTTCCCAAGAGAGTGATGTCACGCTTGTCGTGACCAGCTGCGGTCGTTTCGATCTGCTCAAAGAAACCCTGGAGAGCTTCGATCGCTATAACACAGCGCCCATACGCGAAGTCTTCATCACTGAAGACTCCGGCGACGATGCCGTGCATGGCGCTGTGCCGGCGCATTGGAAACCCCACTGCACGGTGTTCGTCAATCGTCCCAAGCTTGGCCAGCTGGCGTCGATCGACCTGGCTTACAGCCACGTGAAGACAGCCTACATCTTCCACTGCGAAGACGACTGGCAGTTCTATCGCCAGGCCTTTGTCGAAGACTCCCAGGCGGTCCTTGAGGTCAGTCCCGAGGTGCTGCAGGTCTGGTTGCGCAGCCATGCCCACGATCTGGCGATCCACAGCCCGTACATCCACCTGGGCGAGCGCCAGGTAATTGCCGGGGTGCCGTGCTATCCCCTGCACTCCGAAAAAGCCGAATGGCAGGCCTTTTCGCTGAACCCTGGTTTGCGTCGTCTGAGCGATTACCAGCGCTGTGCGCCATTTGCCGCCTATGCTGGTGAAAAGGCGCTTTCTCGACGCTACGCTGAGTTAAACCTTACAGCGGTCAAGCTCGAAGGTGATGCAGTCTTGCACACAGGTTTCGGCAGCCATGTGACCTTGCCTGAGGAAGTTCAGCGTAAGGCAAAACGGCGTAATCGCGATCGGGTAAAACTGGCTTTGACACTGGTCATGGGGGCCTTGGTAGGTATGGGAATATCCATTTTTGTTCACTGACACTGCAGTCCCACCTGGCTTGAGCGGGAGAGGGGCGCTATCCCTATGAACATCGTCAACATGATGTGGGCGGGCGGTTCACCGTACATGTCCATTCACAAGGTTCATCGGCAGGTGTTGTCGCACGCTGGCGCAGATGCCCATATCAGCAACTGGCTGTTGCTGGGCAGTGGCCTGTGCTGCGGGCTCGGCTCCACGCGCGAATGGCATATGCCACAACGCGCATTGAAGGGGCGGCACCTGTGGCGTCTGTTGCGTCCGTGGCTGCGTTTTCGATTGCGCAAGGCGCTGGCAGAAGCGCAGGCCGATGTACTGCTGCTCGACGGTGTGGGGGTAGCCCGGCTGGTGCTGCCTCTGCTGGAGCAGATTCCCGGCGTGCGGGCCAAGGTTCTGTTCCATGGCCAGACGCGGTTGAATGCCAGCGATGTCCGCTTGCTCTGCGCCGTACCCCGCGACCGTTTGAGCATCGCTGCCGTCTCGCATACGCTTGCCGATGCGCTGGAGCATGATCTTGGCCGTCCGGTACAGACCTTGCGCATGGCGCTCGACCCGCAGGCGTTCGTATCGTCCCTGATGAGCCGTGACCGTGCGCGCGAGGTGTTGTCATTGCCTGCTGGCAATGGGCAGGTACTTGGCGCCGTCGGCCGGTTGGTCGACAGCAAAGGTTTCGGGATGCTGATCGAGGCATTTGCCGCGCGAGCAGCCCTCCAGCCCGACCTGCAGCTGGCAATTATCGGTGATGGCCCATTGCGGGCTACCTTGCAGGCGCAGGTCGAGGCGCTGGGCTTGAGTGGTCGTGTCCGGCTCTGTGGCCATCACGATGACTTGCACCAGCTCTACCGCGCATTCGACTGGCTGCTGGTGCCTTCGCGCGCCGAGGGGCTAGGTTTGGTGGTGCAAGAGGCCGTCATGGCCGACGTTCCGGTGATCTGCAGCGATCTGCCGGTTTTTCATGAGCAATTGGGCGAGGCGGGCAGTTACCTGCCGGTTGCCGACGTTCAGGCCTGGGCCGCTGCGATAGAACGCTGTGATGCCTCAGGTGCAGCAGCGTTGGCCGTTCGGCAGCGTCAGGCGCTGGCACCTGACGCTGCCTGGCAGGCTTTCCAAAGCGCCTCGGCAAACCTGCTGCGCGGCTGAGGCTCAGCGCGCCAGCAGTGCGGCCTGGAAGTCGGCTAGAGGGAAGCGGTCGCCCAGCTTTTCCCGCTCGATGTAACTGACCATGTGTTGCACGTTGCGACGAATCATTCGGGCGGACAATGGCGGGCGCAGGAAGCGCATGTCTGCCACGTCGATCAGCCCCAGGCGTTGGTCGGGAGTGACCACTACGTTGCCCAGGTGCAGAGAGCGGAAGTAGATGCCACTGCGGTGCAACTGGCGAACCAGTTCGATCAGGCGGGGCAGGTAGTCGCCCCAGCTGAAATCGTCATCCCGCGACATCTGCAGCAGCGTGCGTCCCGGCAGAGGGCGGTACAGCACTGCGGTTCTGCCTGGCAGGTCGAGCTTGTGCTGGCTGATGACCTCAAGGGTCGGGACACCCAGCTGGGCCAGTCGCGCTGCGTTGTCGACGAATCGCTGAGAGTACGGGCGCAACAGCGCAGATGAAATCAACCGCTTCCTACGAAAAACCTTGAGGAAATTACCATCTTCAAGCAGGTAGACTTTGGCGCCATGGCTGTCTGCCTCTAAAACCTGGGCGCCACGTGTCAGCTGATCGAAGTCGACCTGGGTGAGCCGAGAGCATTGCATGAGTTGGGCCTTGTCGTCTGGCAAGCAAAATGACCGGCAATAATGCCGAAAATAATGCTGTAGCACCATGATGGTGTCTTAGATTCACCGGGGGAGCTGATGTTGTATCAAAAAAACTGGGCCCGCGCCTGGTTGGGGTTTGGTCTGGTCTGGTTCCTTGGCGCGATCGCCTTGGCGCCCAGCAACAAGGTTTACCAACAGGGGTTAGTGCTGTTTCTGTGGCTGCCGACTTTGGTACTGGCGTGGTCCGCCCGTGCGGTGCTGATCGAAGCCTGGCGTCGACAGCCTGCGCTGTGGGTCAGTGTGGTGCTTTTGATTGCCTGGTGTGCGATCAGCCTTGCCTGGTCGTCAGTCGAAGAGCCTGGGCGTGAGGCCAAGCGGCTGGTGTACATCATGGTTTTCCTGCTTGCATTCCCTTTGCTGGCGCAGGCCGGCACAGCACGCATGCGCCATCTGTTGCAGCTCGGCAGTGGCTTGCTGGCGGTTGGGGCGTTGGTTTCGATCGTGCAATTCTATGGCCTGCAGGGCCATTCGTTGATCCGTCGGCTGTATGGCATCGGTGAAATATCGCACCCGATCCTGGGGGCTTACGTGGTGGGCATCGCGGCACTGTCGTTGCTCTATCAGGTGCCTGGGCGCCGGGGTGCTCAGCTCGGCTGGATGTTGGCCCTGGCCTGCCTGGCGGTATTCATGATGCTCAGCCAGAGCCGCGGAGCGGTGTTGGCAATGCTCTTGACCGTGGTGATCGCACCGTTGTGGTGGCGTAACCGTCACAGCCGTCTGGTCGCCGCTCTTGCTCTTGTCGCCACTGCGCTGGCGTTCTACGTCGTCTATGACCGGATCAGCGCCCGTGGTTCATCGTACCGCCCGGAAATTTTCGCAGCGGTGCTGCAGATGATTGGCGAGCATCCATGGACCGGTCTGGGCCTTGGCGCGTCCTACAAGGTATTGACAGTCGGTATGCAGTTTGACCATTCCCACAACATGTTCACCCATGTTGCTGTGGAGTTGGGCTGGCCCGGCATGCTGTTGTGGGTCGCGGTATGGTTGTTCACTTTGGCTGAAATCGTACGTGCACGTCATACGCCGTTGGGCAAGCTTTTGCTCGGGCTATGGATTTTCTCCACCTTGGCCATGCAGTTCGACGCCGCCAGCCTGACCGCGACACCGCGCGCCGAGTGGTTTATCAGCTGGCTGGTGGTCGGTCTGGTCATGTTGTTGCCATGGGGGCGTGCCGAAAATGACGCCTGTGGTAAAATTTCCGGTTCAACCTGAACAGCGAGCTCGATGATGGCCGAAACACCGCTACCGGCGGAGCACACCTCCAGCCTGAAGATTTATTTCCGGCTGCTGAGCTACGTGAAACCTTACATCGGCATTTTTCTGCTGAGTATTGTTGGTTTCGTGATCTTTGCCTCCACCCAGCCGATGCTGGCCGGGATCCTCAAGTACTTCGTGGACGGCCTGAGCAACCCGGAAGCGGTGTTGTTCCCCAATGTGCCGTATCTGCGCGACCTGCAGTTGCTGCAGGCGGTGCCGCTGCTGATCATCCTGATTGCGGCGTGGCAGGGCCTGGGCTCGTTCCTCGGCAACTATTTCCTGGCCAAGGTCTCGCTTTCCCTGGTGCATGACCTGCGTGTCGAGTTGTTCAACAAGCTGCTGGTGTTGCCCAACCGCTATTTCGACAACCACAACTCCGGGCACCTGATCTCGCGCATCACCTTCAACGTGACCATGGTCACCGGGGCCGCCACCGATGCCATCAAGGTGGTGATCCGTGAAGGCCTGACCGTGGTGTTCCTGTTTGCCTACCTGCTGTGGATGAACTGGCACCTGACCCTGGTCATGGTCGCGATCCTGCCGGTCATCGCGGTGATGGTCAGTGTCGCCAGCAAGAAATTCCGCAAGCAGAGCAAGAAGATCCAGGTGGCGATGGGCGACGTGACGCATGTCGCTTCCGAGACCATCCAGGGCTACCGTGTGGTGCGCAGCTTCGGCGGCGAGGCCTACGAAGAGCAGCGTTTCAGCCGCGCCAGCCAGAGCAACACCGACAAACAGCTGCGCATGACCAAGACCGGTGCGCTGTACACGCCGATGCTGCAACTGGTGATCTACAGCGCCATGGCGGCCTTGATGTTCCTGGTGCTGTTCCTGCGGGGTGATTCCACCGCTGGTGACCTGGTGGCCTATATCACCGCCGCAGGTCTGCTGCCCAAGCCGATCCGTCAGTTGTCGGAAGTCAGCTCGACCATTCAAAAAGGCCTGGCCGGTGCCGAAAGCATCTTCGAACAGCTGGACGAAGCGCCTGAAGTCGACAGCGGCACCGTCGAGAAAGAGCGGGTTGAAGGCCGCCTGGAAGTCCGCAACCTGAGCTTCACCTACCCCGGTACCAACCGTGAAGTGCTGAGCGACATCAGCTTCACGGCCGAGCCTGGGCAGATGATTGCCCTGGTGGGGCGCTCGGGCAGCGGCAAGTCGACCCTCGCGGCGCTGATTCCGCGGTTCTACCACCATGACCAGGGGCAGATCCTGCTCGATGGCGTGGAGATCGAAAATTATCGCCTGCGCAACCTGCGCCGGCACGTTTCGCAGGTGACCCAACATGTCACGCTGTTCAACGATACGGTGGCCAACAACATCGCCTACGGCGACCTGGCAGGCGCGCCGCGCGCCGACATCGAGGCGGCGGCTGCCGATGCCTACGCCAAGGAGTTCGTCGACCAGTTGCCAAAGGGCTTCGACACCGACGTCGGTGAAAACGGCGTGCTGTTGTCCGGTGGCCAGCGTCAGCGCCTGGCAATCGCGCGGGCTCTGTTGAAGAACGCCCCTTTGCTGATCCTCGACGAAGCCACCTCGGCGCTGGACACCGAGTCCGAGCGGCATATCCAGGCTGCCCTGGACCATGTCATGCAAGGCCGCACCACGCTGGTGATCGCCCACCGCCTGTCGACCATCGAGAAGGCCGACCAGATCCTGGTCATGGACCAGGGCCGCCTGGTCGAGCGCGGTACCCATGCCGAGCTGCTGGCAGCCAATGGCTATTATGCCCGCTTGCATGCCATGGGCCTGGAAGAGCCGGCGAAGGCCGATATCACCTGAGTTCACCTTCATCGGGGCCGTTCGGCCCCGATTGTCACGGGAATTTTCCAGGGGCCGATCTGGCCATAAAGCCGTCGCTTACCCTGTGCTAATATCCTGCCCCTGTTCATTATTTTCATATGGGTTGCCCATGAAGTTGTCCATGCCGCGTTTCGATCAAGCCCCGGTATTGGTGGTCGGCGATGTCATGCTGGACCGCTACTGGCATGGCGGTACTTCGCGTATTTCGCCAGAGGCGCCAGTGCCGGTGGTCAAGGTCGACCAGATCGAGGATCGCCCTGGCGGCGCGGCCAACGTTGCCTTGAACATCGCCGCACTCGGTGCCCCGGCAGCGTTGATCGGCGTCACCGGCCAGGATGAGGCCGCCGACAGCCTGGCCAACAGCCTGCAGGCTGCCGGCGTACGTTCTGTGTTCCAGCGCATCGCCCATCAGCCGACCATCGTCAAGCTGCGGGTCATGAGCCGTCACCAGCAGCTGCTGCGTATCGATTTCGAGGAACCCTTCGCCACCGACCCGCTGTCGCTGGGTGCCGAAGTCGACAGCCTGCTCGAAGGCGTCAAGGTGCTGGTGTTGTCCGACTACGGCAAGGGTGCACTGAAGAACCACCAGAGCCTGATCCAGGCCGCGCGGGCAAAGGGCATTCCGGTCCTGGCCGACCCCAAGGGCAAGGACTTCTCGATCTATCGCGGGGCCAGTCTGATCACTCCGAACCTCAGCGAGTTCGAAACCATCGTCGGCCGTTGCGCCGATGAGGCCGAATTGGTCGCCAAGGGCCTGCAGTTGCTGCTGGACCTGGATCTGGGGGCATTGCTGGTGACCCGTGGCGAACACGGCATGACCTTGCTGCGCACCGGCCATCCGGCACTGCACTTGCCAGCCCGTGCCCGCGAAGTCTTCGATGTCACCGGTGCCGGCGATACCGTAATTTCCACCCTCGCCGCTGCCATCGCGGCCGGTGAAGACCTGCCCCACGCGGTAGCCCTTGCCAACCTGGCAGCGGGAATCGTGGTGGGCAAGCTGGGTACTGCGGCAATCAGCGCACCTGAGCTGCGCCGGGCGATCCAGCGTGAGGAAGGTTCGGAGCGGGGTGTGGTGGGCCTGGAACAACTGCTGCTGGCCATCGACGATGCGCGTGCGCACAACGAGAAGATCGTCTTCACCAACGGCTGTTTCGACATCCTGCATGCCGGGCATGTGACGTATCTGGAGCAGGCGCGTGCTCAGGGCGATCGGTTGATCGTCGCGGTCAACGACGATGCCTCGGTCAGCCGCCTGAAAGGCCCTGGCCGCCCGATCAATAGCGTGGATCGACGCATGGCGGTGCTGGCCGGTCTTGGCGCTGTGGACTGGGTGATCAGTTTCCCCGAAGGTACGCCGGAAAACCTGCTGAGCCAGGTCAAACCGGATGTGCTGGTGAAGGGCGGAGACTACGGCATCGATCAGGTGGTCGGCGCCGATATCGTCAAGGCTTATGGCGGTACGGTGAAGGTGCTGGGTTTGGTCGAGAACAGCTCGACCACCGCGATCGTCGAGAAGATCCGCAAGCACTGACGCGGCGCATGCGGCCGTGGGAGCGGCTTTAGCCGCGAAGCCAGCGACGCGGGGGATGGCACCGGCGTAGCCGGTGTTCGCGGCTGAAGCCGCTCCTACAGGGAGGCGGCAGCCTTAGGTTAGGTTACTTATGCAGCGAAGTCCGTGCGCGCTCCAGCAATGCCCGGGCCTTGTCGCCAAAGCGCTGTAAATGCGACGCCTTGGTGGGCTTGCGCTCCACCAACCCCTGCTGCTTCACCCACTCCTTCCAGCGTATTCGCTCATCACTGACCACCCAGCCGTCCTGGCGCGCAAAGCTCTCGGCCAGGTACAGCCCGCGAGTGCTCGCGGGCACCAACTCGTCTTTCTTGAGCGTATACAGCTCGGCCAGCGGCTGGCCATCCTGCAGTGGCATCAGGTACAGGTCCGGACGTTTACGATTGAGTCGTGCCACCAGTTGATCGCCTTCGAGCCGTTCATCTACATGGAAAAGGCTCAGTTTCTTCGCCTCCTTGGGCACTTGCAGGCGCATGTCGTAGATCAGCTGCAGTGACGCCGTAGGCAGATGTACATAGGCCCGTGGCCGCTCAAGTAGCATCAGATTGCCGCAGTGCACTGGCCGCGCAGCACCGGACTCCGGCGTCAGCACGAAGGGCAGCGACTCACGGTAGTGCAGGGCGGCGTCATAGGGTGCCGGTAGCCAGGTGTCGTTGAAGCGCCCACCCAGCCAACCTTCCGGTGTTTCCAGCAGGCATTCTTCGGCCACTTCCTGCACGGCTGTGTGCAGTGGCAAGTTGAGCTCCTGAGCCGGGACATAACCTGAAATCAATTTCAGCACCACGTCACCACGATCCTGACGCCGTTGCCGTACCAGTACCCAGTAGTCACGATTCTGCCAGTGCAGGGTCAACCGCACCGAAACGCCCAGGTTGGCCAGTTCGACCACGAAGCGCTGATTGTCGGGCAACTGGATGGCGCGCCTGCGCTGTTGGGTCTGGGCGAAATTCAGCGGCATGCCGATGCTCTGGTAAACCAGGCCTTCGGGGGTGGCTTCGACATGCAGCGGCAGTGTCTTGAAGTTGCTCGGGTTCTTGCGAATCAGCGTACGCGGCACGAGGCTCCTCCTTGGGGCGGGTCAGTCTCCAGGCCTAGGGGCGGGGACCACTCAATGCTGGCCCAGGATACGGGCGACGGTGGCCACGTTGTGGGCCAGGTGCAACGGATTGATGGTGCCGACGATAGCACTGCTGACGCCCGGGTGAGCGAACAGCAGCTCGAAACTGGCCTGTACTGGATCGACACCGGGCGCAAGGCAGACGTGCCCGCTGGCCAGGGCTTTTTTCACCAGGATGGCCTTGCCGTGTTCGGCAGCGTAGTCCAGCACCGGGCGTTCCGCCTGCTCGTTGAGGTTGTAGGTGACCATGGCGCAGTCGCCCTGTTCGAGCGCCTTGAGGCCACCGGCAACGGTCTTGCCGGAGAGGCCGTAGCCGAGGATCTTGCCCTCTTGCTTGAGCGCGGCGAGGGTCTGGTAGACCTCCTGCTGTTCGAGAATCGCCAGATCGTTGCCGTCGGAATGCACCAGCACCAGCTCGATGCGGTCGGTTTCCAGGCGGCGCAGGCTGCGTTCGACCGAGCGACGGGTGTGTGCCTCGCTGAAGTCGAAGCGCGACTGACCGGCTTCGAATTCTTCGCCGACCTTGCTGACGATTACCCATTCATCGCGTTGGCCACGCAGCAGCGGGCCCAGGCGCTCTTCACTGCGGCCATAGGCCGGCGCCGTGTCGATCAGGTTGATGCCCAGCTCGCGCGCTTGCGCCAGCAGCAGGCGAGCTTCGTCATCACCAGGGATGGTGAAACCGGTCGGATATTTCACGCCCTGGTCGCGGCCAAGCTTGACCGTGCCCAGGCCCAGGGGCGACACCTTGAGGCCAGTGCTGCCCAGCGGGCGGTGGAAGTCGTGCAGGGTTGGCAGAGTCATGGCAGCAGTTGCTCCCAGGCCGGTACGCCGAGCGGTGGTCGCGGGAGCTCGCTGAGGTCGGCTTGAACGCCTGGGCGAATACCGTCGCGCTCCAGGCTGGCCAGTACGCGATCACTGAAATCGGGTGCCAGCGCCAGTTTGGTCGGCCAGCCCACCAGCAGGCGCTGCTGATCAGCGAGGAAGGCGTTGTCTGGGCGAACCAGGCCGGATTGTGCAGGCTCGGCGCGGTCGACGCGCAGGGTGGCCCAGCGCACCAGGCTCTGGTCGACCCAGGGCAGCAGGTTGGCGATTTCTTTTTGCGCCGCAGCGATTTGCGCCGCAGGCTCGCGCGCTACGCCATCGGCTTCGGCCAGGTCGCCGCCGAGGTACCAGACCCACTGGCCATCGGCCGCCGGGTGGGTTGTCACGGTGACTCGTGGCTTGGGCCCGCCGCCCAGGCAATGGGCGTACAACGGTTTGAGGTTCGGCCCTTTGGCCATGACCATGTGCAGCGGCCGGGTTTGCATGGCCGGTTGGCTCAGGCCCAGGGCATGCAGGAGATCTTGTGTACCGGCGCCGGCGCTGAGGACGATGCGCTGGGCGCGGATTTCACGTCCGTCCACGCGTAGGCCTACCAGCGCGTCACCATCACGCAGTGGCTCAATGCGCTCACCTGCCAGCAACGAGTCGCCGGCCAGCTCGGCCAGGTTGGCCAATAAGCTGGGCACGTCGATCACCAGCTCCGCCAGGCGATAGACCTTGCCCTTGAAGGCACGGTCCTGCAGAGCAGGCGGGAGCTGGTCGCCCTTGACCTGGTCGACCCGGCCGCGCACGGCCTTGCTGGCGAAAAAGCTGGTGAGGTTGCCGGCCAGCGTGCCCGGCGACCATAAGTAGTGGGCATCGGAGAGCAAGCGGGTGCGGCCGAGGTCCAGTTCGCCGTTGCCGGCCAGGGCTTCGCGCCAGCGCCGAGGCATGTCGGCGATGGCTTCCGAAGCGCCGGTCAGGGCGCCGTGCAGGGCGTATTTGGTACCACCGTGGATGATGCCCTGGGACTTGATGGTCTGCTCGCCACCCAGACTGGCGCGTTCCACCAGCACTGTCGAATAACCCAGGCGGCGCAGGCGGGCGTTCAGCCACAGGCCTGCGACCCCGGCGCCGACGATCAGTACGTCAGTGGAAATGGCGGTTGGCATGGCGGTACCTCGAAGACTGGGACAGCTGGCAAGTATACAGCCCGCATCAATGCCCGGCAGTTTTCGAGAACAGCTGAATCACCACCACCCCACCGACGATCATCGCCATGCCCAGCATGGCCGGCACGTCCAGCTTCTGCCCATAGATCACCAGGGCCGCGATGCTGATCAGCACAATCCCCAGCCCCGACCAGACGGCATAGGCGATCCCCACCGGAATGCTGCGCACCACCAGGGTCAGCATCCAGAACGCGATCGCGTAGCCGCCTACCATCAGCAGCAGGGGCAGCGGCGTGCTGAAGCCCTTGACCGCCTTCATGGAAGCGGTGGCGATGACTTCGGCGCAGATGGCGATGGCGAGGTAGGTGTAGGCGTTCATTGGGGATTCTCCGGTTGCTGGTCGGGCATTCTAGGGGATTTTTTACGGCTGGGAGGGTGACAGGCGACCGTCTTGAAGTTTTTAACGCCCTTGAGATCGAGCGCCGCCCGCGCGGCGCATCGCGGATAAATCCGCTCCTACATCTATTTCGGGCCAGTCCATCCTGTAAACTTCGGCGCCATGAACAGAACCCTCTATACCCTGCTGTTTCACCTGGGCCTGCCACTGGTTGCGCTGCGCCTGTACCTGCGTGCGCGCAAGGCACCGGCTTATGGCCAGCGCATTGGCGAGCGCTTCGCCCGTAACCTGCCAGCCATGCGCCAGGGCGGTATCTGGGTGCATGCCGTCTCGGTCGGTGAAAGCATCGCCGCCGCCCCCATGGTGCGCGCGCTGCTCAAGGCCTATCCGGACCTGCCCATCACCCTCACCTGCATGACCCCGACCGGTTCCGAGCGCATTCGCGCCCTGTTCGCCGACGAACCCCGCATCCAGCATTGCTACCTGCCCTACGACCTGCCGTGGGCGGCGGGGCGTTTTCTCGATCATGTGAAGCCCAAGCTGGGCATCATCATGGAAACCGAACTGTGGCCCAACCATATTCACCAGTGCGCCAAGCGCGGTATCCCGGTGGCCCTGGCCAACGCTCGGTTGTCGGAGCGTTCGGCCCGTGGCTATGCGCGCTTTGCCAAGCTGACTCGGCCGATGCTTGCCGAGATGGACCTGATTGCGGTGCAGACCGAAACCGAAGCGCAGCGCTTTCGCGATCTCGGCGCGCATTCTGAGTGCGTGCAGGTAACTGGCTCCATCAAGTTCGACTTGAAAATTGACGATCAACTGCTGCCGCGTGCCCAGGCGCTGCGTGAGCAGTGGGGCGCAAGCCAGCGCCCGGTGTGGATTGCCGCCAGTACCCATGAGGGTGAAGACGCGCTGATCCTGCAGGCGCATCGCCAGTTGCTCCAGGTACACGGCGATGCGCTGCTGATCCTGGTCCCGCGCCACCCCGAGCGGTTCGACGCCGTACATGCCTTGTGCGCCGAACAATTCGCCACCGTGCGCCGTTCTGCCGGCACAGCGGTCGATGGCCAGACCCGCGTGCTGCTCGGCGATACCATGGGCGAGCTGCTGTTCCTCTACGCACTGGCCGATATCGCTTTCGTCGGCGGTAGCCTGGTCGCCACCGGCGGCCACAACCCGCTGGAGCCAGCGGCGCTGGCGTTGCCGGTGATCATGGGGCCGCATGTGTTCAACTTCCTTGAGATCAGCGCGATGTTGCGCGAGGCGGGGGCGTTGCAGCAGGTGGAGGATGCCGACGGGCTGGCCGAGGCGGTGCGCCGGTTGGTGGAGCTGCCGCAGGATGCGCAGCGCATGGGCGAGGCGGGCAGGGCGGTGATGCGGGCCAATCAGGGGGCCTTGCAGCGGCTGCTGGATGGGCTGGACCGATTAATCCGCTGATTCATTATTTCCCCTGTGGGAGCGGCTTCAGCCGCGAACACCGGCGAAGCCGGTGCCATCCACCGCGTCGTTTGCTTCGCGGCTGAAGCCGCTCCTACAGGGGTATGCGGCGCTCCAGAATCAAGGCCTGCGTTCGAAGTTCTTCGCCGCCGCCGCCGCCAGGTCTGGTGGCAGGAAATCCTTGTCCGGGTTGTAGTCCGCTTTCAGATACCGCTTGAGGTCCACCAGGTCCTGTGGGCTCAAGGTCCCGGCCGCCTGTTTCAGGCTCAGGTTGTCGAGGATGTAGTCGTAGCGGCTGTTGTTGTAGTCGCGCACCGAGGTGTACAGCTGGCGCTGGGCGTCGAGCACGTCGACGATGTTGCGGGTGCCGACCTGGTAGCCGATTTCGGTGGCTTCCAGCGCGCTCTGGTTGGAAATGATCGACTGCTTGCGTGCCTGTACCTGCTCCACATCGGTATTCACCGCGCGGTGCAGGTTGCGCGTGTTCTCCACCACCTGGCGGCGCAGGCTTTCGCGTTGCTGCTCGCTCTGGCTCAGGCGCTGGTAGGCCTCGCGCACCTGCGAACTGGTCAGGCCGCCGCTGTAGATCGGGATATTCAGCTGCAGGCCGATGCTGGTCTGTTCCACGTCACCGCTGTAGCGCACGCCCAGCTGCGAGGGGTTGCTGAAACCCAGGTTGTCGTTGTCGCCTTTTTGGTACTTGGCCACCGCATCCAGCGTCGGCGCGTGGCCGGCCTTGCGCTGGCGCAGGGTTTCTTCGGCGGCACTGACGGCGTAATTGGTCGCCAGCAGGTTGAGGTTCTGCCGGCCGGCGGTCTCGACCCAGGCCTTGGCATCGTTGGGCGTGGGCACCTGGATCGGCAGGGTATGGACTACGCCCTGAATCGAAGCGTATTCGCGGTTGGTCAGGGTTACCAGTGCTTCGAAGGCATCCTGTACCTGGCGCTCGGCGATGATCCGGTTGGCCCTGG
This sequence comes from Pseudomonas sp. NPDC090233, assembly GCF_044772285.1. Taxonomy (NCBI): domain Bacteria; kingdom Pseudomonadati; phylum Pseudomonadota; class Gammaproteobacteria; order Pseudomonadales; family Pseudomonadaceae; genus Pseudomonas; species Pseudomonas sp. NPDC090233. Next base: position 384,483 of record NZ_JBIVYQ010000006.1, read on the forward strand.
CTGTGTCGTAGCTGGCCTGGGACTGCAGCACGTCGGTCTTGTCCGACAGGCCCACGTCAAAACGTTCGTTGGACTGGTCGAGTTGGCGCTTGAAGGCGGCTTCCTCGGCCTTGGTCGCAGCCAGGTTGTCCTGGGCGCGGAGCACTGCGAAGTAGTTTTGCGCGGTCTGCAGTATCAGGTTCTGCTCGGTGGCCGACAGCTCCAGCGCCGCTTGCTCATTGACCGCCTCAGCCGCCTGCAACTGGAACCAGCGGTCGGCACGGAACACCGGCTGGGCCAGGGTGGCGCTCCAGGAGTTGCCGCTGCGGTTGGAGGTGATCGACGGTTCGTCGAGTTTGGTCCGGGTATTCTGCATCTCGGCACCGGCCGACAGGTTCGGCAACAGGCCGGCGCGGGCCTGGGGCACCACTTCGCGGCGGGCGCCATAATCGGCGCGTGCGGCCGCAAGATCGGCGTTGTTGTCGACCGCTTCCTGGTAGACGCTGACCAGGTCGGTTTTGACTGTTGTGGGCACATCCGCTGCCCAGACCACTCCGTTGGACGCACAAGACACGGCTATCGCCAGTGAGAGTTTGCGCAGCATAGAGGCAATCCTTGTACGAAATTATAATTTCTGAACTGTTGAGTATCGAAAGATGGGCCAGTGTAAGGCCGAGCGCAGTCGGCAACAATCGCCGCGTGCGCCTTTCATCATCGCTACCATTTACCCGCTTGGCTTTGCCGACCACTCCAGTCTAGACTGCGCATGTTCTTGTCGGGGTGCCTTGAAGCAAAGGCTGAGATCGCATAGGTGCGGATCCCGTTGAACCTGATCAGGTTAGCGCCTGCGTAGGGAACAAGATTGCTCGCCTTCCCGGGGAGCCTCTTGTGCAAGGTCCGGGAATGTCTCAGCTGCTTGCGGCTCATGGCACCTCGTCCTCGCACTGCACTCGTCTACGAGTGCGTCCGCCTCTTTCAGGTTCACCCCGACATTCCGCCCGCTTGGAAGCCGTCTGGAGAGCCTGTGATGACCAAACAAGAAAAAACGATCAACCTCAGTGAGTCGGCGCAAGTCGATCAGCAGTCCGTGCAACCGTTTCCGCGTTCGCGCAAGGTCTATGTCGAAGGTTCGCGCCCGGACATCCGCGTGCCGATGCGCGAAATCAGCCTGCACGACACCCCCACCGACTTCGGCGGCGAAAGCAACGCCCCGGTGCTGGTGTATGACACGTCCGGCCCGTACACCGACCCGAACGTCATCATCGACGTACGCAAAGGCCTGGCCGATGTTCGGTCCGCCTGGATCGACGCGCGTGGCGACACCGAGCGCCTGGGCGGCCTGAGCTCGAACTTTGGCCAGCAGCGCCTGAACGATGCCGAGCTTGCCAAGCTGCGCTTCAACCACGTGCGCAACCCGCGCCGCGCCAAGGCCGGCGCCAACGTCTCGCAGATGCACTACGCCCGCCAGGGCATCATCACCGCCGAGATGGAATACGTTGCCATCCGCGAGAACATGAAGCTGCAGGAGGCGCGCGCCGCAGGTTTGCTCAACCAGCAGCACGCCGGCCACAGCTTCGGCGCCAACATCCCGAAAGAGATCACCGCCGAGTTCGTGCGCGAAGAAATCGCCCGCGGCCGCGCGATCATCCCGGCCAACATCAACCACACGGAGCTGGAGCCGATGATCATCGGCCGCAACTTCCTGGTGAAGATCAACGGCAACATCGGCAACAGCGCCCTGGGCTCCTCGATCGAGGAAGAAGTGGCCAAGCTGACCTGGGGCATTCGCTGGGGCTCGGACACGGTCATGGACCTGTCCACCGGCAAGCACATCCACGAAACCCGCGAGTGGATCATCCGCAACTCGCCGGTGCCGATCGGCACTGTGCCGATCTACCAGGCCCTGGAGAAGGTCAACGGCGTGGCCGAGGACCTGACCTGGGAGCTGTTCCGCGACACCCTGATCGAACAGGCCGAGCAGGGCGTGGACTATTTCACCATCCATGCCGGTGTGCTGCTGCGCTACGTGCCGCTGACCGCCAAGCGGGTCACCGGCATTGTCAGCCGGGGCGGTTCGATCATGGCCAAGTGGTGCCTGGCGCACCACCAGGAAAACTTCCTGTACACGCATTTCGATGAGATCTGCGAAATCATGAAGGCCTACGACGTCAGCTTCTCGCTGGGTGACGGCCTGCGTCCGGGCTCGATCGCCGACGCCAACGATGCGGCGCAGTTCGGCGAACTGGAAACCCTCGGCGAGCTGACCAAGATCGCCTGGAAGCACGACGTTCAGTGCATGATCGAAGGCCCGGGCCATGTGCCGATGCAGTTGATCAAAGAGAACATGGACAAGCAGCTGGAGTGCTGCGACGAGGCGCCGTTCTACACCCTCGGCCCGCTGACCACCGACATTGCCCCCGGTTACGACCACATCACCTCGGGTATCGGCGCGGCGATGATCGGCTGGTTCGGCTGCGCCATGCTCTGTTACGTCACGCCGAAAGAACACTTGGGCCTGCCGAACAAGGATGACGTCAAGACCGGCATCATCACCTACAAGATCGCCGCGCATGCCGCCGACCTTGCCAAGGGCCACCCCGGTGCGCAGATCCGTGACAACGCCTTGTCCAAGGCGCGGTTCGAGTTCCGTTGGGAAGACCAGTTCAACCTCGGCCTGGACCCGGACACTGCACGCGCCTTCCACGACGAGACCCTGCCGAAGGAATCGGCCAAGGTCGCGCACTTCTGCTCGATGTGCGGGCCGAAGTTCTGCTCGATGAAGATCACCCAGGAAGTGCGTGAGTACGCCGCCAGGATCGAGACCGTGGACGTTTCGGTCGAGCAAGGCATGCGCGAGCAGGCCGAGCGGTTCCGCCAGGAAGGCAGCCAGCTGTATCACAAGGTGTAAGGCACTTCACAACCTCTGTGGGAGCTTGCTCCCACAGAGGGACCGGTATCTATCCCAACATTTGCGGCGATAAGCACAATGACAACCCCCAGCCACTTCTCCCCTGACCACCCGGTCCCCACCACCCAGCGCCCGTTCGGCGGCCGCGACCTGTTCTCGCTGTGGTTCTCCCTCGGCATCGGCCTGATGGTCCTGCAGGTCGGCGCCATGCTCGCCCCAGGCCTTGGCCTGGCCGGCGCGGTATTGGCCATCGCCCTCGGCACTGGCGTGGGCGTGCTGTTGCTGGGGGCCGCCGGCGTGATCGGCAGCGACACCGGCCTCTCCGCCATGGGCACCCTGCGCCTTAGCCTGGGCAGCCACGGCGTGCGCTTGCCGGCGCTGCTCAACCTGCTGCAACTGGTTGGCTGGGGCGCCTTCGAGATCATCGTCATGCGTGACGCGGCCAGCCTGCTGGGTGCGCGCGCATTCGGCGAAGGCAGCCTGTGGAACAGCCCGATGCTCTGGACCCTGTGCTTCGGTGGCCTGGCCACCCTGCTGGCGGTGAGCGGGCCGCTGGCGTTCGTGCGCAAGGTACTGCGCAAATGGGGCATCTGGGTGCTGCTGGGCGCGTGCCTCTGGCTGACCTGGAACCTGTTCGCCAAGGCCGACCTGGGCGAGTTGTGGCGCCGCGCGGGGGACGGCTCGATGTCGCTGGCCGTCGGTTTCGACATCGTCATCGCCATGCCGCTGTCCTGGTTGCCGCTGATCGCCGACTACTCCCGCTTCGCCCGCAATGGCCGGCATGTCTTCGGCGGCACGGTATTGGGGTATTTCATCGGCAATACCTGGCTGATGAGCCTGGGCGTGGCCTACACCCTGGCCTTTGCCCCGAGCAGTGAGGCCAACGCGTTGCTGCTGGCCCTGGCCGGCGCCGGGATGGGTATTCCGTTGCTGCTGATCCTGTTGGACGAATCAGAAAAAGCCTTCGCCGATATCCACTCGGCGGCGGTATCGACCGGGATGCTGGTGCGAGTGAAAGTCGAGCACCTGGCCTTGGTCATCGGCGTGCTGTGCACGCTGATCGCCCTGCTGGCGCCGCTGGCCCAGTACGAGAACTTCCTGCTGCTGATCGGCTCGGTGTTCGCGCCGCTGTTCGGCGTGGTGCTGATGGACCACTACGTGATCCGCCGCCGCCGCTTGCCCGCGCAGGTCGACGGTTTGCACTGGCAGGCACTGCTGGCATGGGCGGTGGGTGTGGCGGCGTATCACCTGATTGCCGCGCAAGCGCCGGAGCTGGGCGCGACCCTGCCAGCATTGCTGCTGGCAGGTGGGCTGCATCTGCTACTGAGCTTCAGCCGCGCCCGGGAAACAGTTCGGGCTTGAGCACACCGTTCAGGCGCGGGTAGGGGAGCTTCAACTCCACGTGGCCCATGGAATAGGGCGCGATGGAGTAGACCTCATACTTGACCACGACTGCGCCGTACGTCAGGGCGATGTGCGGCGACTTCTTGAACGGCCAGGTTTTGACGAACTCGGCGTCCTTGTCCATGCCCACGCTGATCAACCAGGCGCGGTGCGATTCCTCGACCGTCTTCCAGAAGGTTTCTTCCTGGCCCGGCAGCAGCATGTCCTGCAGGGTCAGCACCTTGTCCAGCTTGCGCGAATAGTTGATGAAGCCGCGGCCCGGCATGCCGTGGGCGCCGCCGCTGTCGAGGTAGCTGGACAGCTCGATGATCACCAGCCCGTCATGCTGCTCGCGTACCTTGGCTTGCAGGTAGCTGCTGTTGCGTTTGTCGGCGGTGGCCAGGTATTGCTGTTCGTACGCCTGCAAAGTGCTGGGGGCGGTGCCATGCTGGTTGTCTTCGGTCAGCTGCAACAGGCGTTTTTCGACGATGGCGTCGAGCTTGGGCAGATCGGGGAAGTGGATGGTGTCGATATTCACCAGCGGGCAGTCGCTGGCGCTGCAGCCGGGCTTCACGTGTTCCCAGGCGTCGCGCTTGACCTCCAGCGGGGCACGGTAATTGGGCGTGAACAGGCTCTGGCAGGCACCGAGGGCCAAGGCCAGCACAGCCACGGAAGTCAGTTTGACAAGTGTCATGATGATCCTTGCAGTACAGATAAAGTCGCCCTTTGACCGCCTGCGCGGCCTTCAGTTCGCCACTAAGCTAACAGACAGTAGACCCGCTGTCCCGAGTGCGCGAACGGTTACCGGAAAGGGGTGAAACGGGAAAGCGTGCAGAGTAGGATGGCGCGAAGCAGTATCCGAGGTAATGAGGGTTTCCATGTCAGACACGTTGAATTCAGTGCCCAAGGGTTTCGATATCATCGAGCGGGCCAACTGCTTCCAGGGCTTCTACAAGCTCGACAAGCTGCGCCTGCGCCATGAGCTGTTCGCCGGGGGCATGGGCCGTGAGATCAGCCGCGAACTGTTCGTGCGCCACGATGCCGTGTGCGTGCTGCCTTATGATCCGCAGCGTGATGAAGTGGTGCTGATCGAGCAGTTTCGCGTGGGGGCGTTGGGCAAGACCGACAATCCCTGGTTGATCGAGTTGGTCGCCGGCCTGATCGACAAGGACGAACAGCCCGAAGAAGTCGCCCACCGCGAAGCCGAAGAAGAAGCCGGTCTGACCTTTAGCGCACTGTGGCCAATGACCCGCTACTTCCCGTCGCCGGGCGGCAGCGATGAATACGTGCACCTGTTCCTCGGCCACTGCAGCAGTGAAGGCGCCGGTGGCCTGCACGGCCTGGAAGAAGAGGGCGAGGACATCCGCGTGCGCGTCTGGTCGTTCGAGGATGCCTTGCAGGCCGTGCGCGATGGGTGCATCTGCAATGCGGCAACTATCATCGGTTTGCAATGGCTGGCGCTGAACCGCGACGAAGTACGAGGTATGTGGAAGTGAACCTGCTGCGTGAGCGTTATCGGGTCGATCTGGCCGGGCTGCAAGCAGCCTGCGAGGCCAATTACGCCCGGCTCATGCGCCTGCTGCCCGACATGCGCACCACCCAGAGCTCGCGGCGCATCGGCATGACCCAGGGCGACCAGATGCTCGGGGTGCTGGTGCTCGACGTGCTGCTCGCCTGCCCGTACACCACCACCTTGCGGGTGCGCCAGGAGCACAGCCTGCCGTGGCTGCCGGTGCCGCACCTGGAGGTGCAGGTGTACCACGATGCGCGCATGGCCGAAGTGGTCAGCGCCGAACACACCCGACGCCTACGCAGTATCTACCCCTATCCGAACCAGGCCATGCATCAGCCGGATGAAAAGGCCCAGCTCAATCTGTTCCTCGGCGAATGGCTGAGCCATTGCCTGGCCTGCGGCCACGAACTGGCAAGCGTGCGCTGAATTGTGAAGGCGGTCGGGTTCGGGTGTTTGCTTGCAACTCTTACGCCGCCATAATTCCCGCTGAATCCGCACGAGGAGACGGCCGGTGCCGCGCCCAGACCTATCCGATGCACCCGTTTACGTGGTGCAACTGACCGACGCCCATTTGTTCGCCGACCCCGCAGGCACGCTGCTGGGCCTGCGCACCCGCGACAGCCTCCGGCATGTGATTGCCCAGGTGCGGCGTGAGCAGCCGCGTGTCGACCTGTTGTTGTGTACCGGCGACCTGTCTCAGGATGGCAGTGTCGCGTCCTACCAGGCGTTTCGTGAGCTGACCGGCGAATTCGGCGTGCCAACCCGCTGGCTGCCGGGCAACCATGATGAGGCCAAGGTCATGGCCGAAGTGGCGCCGGAGCTGGTGCAGGCGGTAACCGATGTGGGTGCATGGCGCGTGGTGATGCTCAACTCGGCGGTGATTGGCGCGACCCATGGTTTGCTTGAAGCGGAACAGTTGGCCGTGCTGGATGAGGCGCTGGCGACAGCCGGTGAGCGCCACTGCCTGGTGTGCTGCCACCATCAACCGGTGGATATCGGCTGCGCCTGGATCGCTCCGATTGGCTTGCGCAATGCCGACGAGTTGCTGCGCCGCTTGGACGGTTATCCACAGGTGAAAGCGTTGCTCTGGGGGCATATCCACCAGGAATGGGATGAGCAGCGCGGTGGACTGCGGCTGCTGGCAACGCCCTCGACCTGTATCCAGTTCGCGGCTGGCAGCGAAGACTTCAAGGTGAGCGAGGAGCAGCCTGGGTATCGGTGGTTGCGGCTGTATGGCGACGGTCGGCTGGAAACGGGGGTAGAGCGGGCGACGGACTTCGAAGTGAAGCTCGACTTCAATAGCTCTGGCTACTAGCGGTAAACCTGTGGGAGCGGCTTCAGCCGCGAAGCAGGCGACGCGGTGGATGGCACCGGCTTTGCCGGTGATCGCGGATGAATCCGCTCCTACAGATAAATTGTTGCGAAAATCCCGCTGTCACGCCAAAACCCGACGAACACGCTACACTGCGCATCCCTGCGCCCGCACCCTCGGGCGCGAAGCCTAAGATTTTTGGGGGCAGCATGTCGGGTTCCATCCTCTATATCCATGGCTTGAACAGCTCACCGCTCTCCACCAAGGCGCGCCAGCTGGAGGCCGTGATGCTGCAGCTGGGCCTGTCGAGCCAGTTGCGGGTGCCCGCCTTGCACCATCATCCGCGTCAGGCCATCGCACAGCTTGAAGCAGCCATCGCCGAGCTGGGTGCGCCCCTGCTGGTCGGTAGTTCGCTCGGCGGCTACTATGCCACCCATCTGGCCGAGCGCCATGGCCTCAAGGCGCTGCTGATCAACCCGGCGGTTACCCCGCACAAGCTGTTCGACGGCTACCTTGGCACCCAGCGCAATCATTACACCGACGAAACCTGGGAGTTGACCCAGGACCACGTGCACGCCTTGGCCGAACTGGAAGTGCCTGCCCCCCTTGATGCCAGCCGCTATCAAGTGTGGTTGCAGACGGCCGATGAAACCCTGGATTATCGCCACGCCGCGCAGTATTACCGCGCCTGCGCCCTGCGTATCCATGCCGGTGGCGACCACAGTTACCAGGGCTTCGCCGCACAGATTCCGGCCCTGCTGGCCTTCGCCGGGGTTGCCCGGGGGCAGTATGCGGCACTCGATTTTTCTGTATTTTGATCTTTTTGCATTCACCAGACTGACGACGAGAACCCATGGCCAATCCCAGCGCTAGCGCCTATAACGCAGACGCCATCGAAGTCCTCTCGGGCCTTGACCCGGTCCGTAAACGCCCGGGCATGTACACCGATACCAGCCGGCCGAACCACCTGGCCCAGGAAGTCATCGACAACAGTGTCGACGAAGCGCTGGCGGGCCACGCCCGTTCGGTGCAGGTCATCCTGCATGCCGACCACTCCCTGGAGGTCAGCGACGATGGCCGTGGCATGCCGGTGGATATTCACCCTGAAGAGGGCGTCTCGGGGGTCGAGCTGATCCTCACCAAGCTGCACGCCGGTGGCAAGTTCTCCAACAAGAACTATCAGTTCTCCGGCGGCCTGCACGGCGTCGGTATTTCGGTAGTCAACGCCCTGTCGACCCAGGTGCGCGTGCGCGTCAAACGCGACGGCAACGAATACCAGATGACCTTCGCCGATGGCTTCAAGGCCAGCGAGCTGGAGGTGGTCGGCACGGTCGGCAAGCGCAACACCGGCACCAGCGTGTACTTCAGCCCGGATCCCAAATATTTCGATTCGCCGAAGTTTTCCATCAGCCGCCTCAAGCACGTGCTCAAGGCCAAGGCCGTGCTGTGCCCGGGCCTGCTGGTCAGCTTCGAGGACAAGGCCAGCGGCGAGAAGGTCGAGTGGCACTACGAGGACGGCCTGCGTTCCTACCTGGTCGATTCGGTCAGCGACTACCTGCGCCTGCCGGACGAGCCGTTCTGCGGCAGCCTGGCTGGCAACAAGGAAGCCGTGGACTGGGCCTTGCTGTGGCTGCCCGAGGGCGGTGACAGCGTTCAGGAAAGCTACGTCAACCTGATCCCCACGGCCCAGGGCGGCACCCACGTCAACGGCCTGCGTCAGGGCCTGCTCGATGCCATGCGCGAGTTCTGCGAATTCCGCAACCTGTTGCCGCGCGGGGTCAAGCTGGCGCCGGAAGACGTCTGGGAACGCATCACCTTCGTCCTTTCGATGAAGATGCAGGAGCCGCAGTTCTCCGGCCAGACCAAAGAACGCCTGTCGTCCCGCGAGGCAGCAGCGTTCGTTTCAGGTGTGGTCAAGGACGCCTTCAGCCTGTGGCTCAATGCCCACCCCGAGGTGGGCATGCAGTTGGCGGAACTGGCCATCAGCAACGCCGGACGGCGCCTCAAGGCGAGCAAGAAGGTAGAGCGCAAGCGCGTCACTCAGGGCCCGGCCTTGCCAGGCAAACTGGCCGACTGCGCCGGGCAGGACCCCATGCGCGCCGAACTGTTCCTGGTCGAGGGTGACTCCGCCGGTGGTTCGGCCAAGCAGGCGCGGGACAAGGAGTTCCAAGCCATCCTGCCGCTGCGTGGGAAAATCCTCAACACCTGGGAAGTGGACGGTGGCGAAGTTCTGGCCAGCCAGGAAGTGCACAACATCGCCGTGGCCATCGGCGTGGACCCTGGCGCAGCCGACCTGTCGCAACTGCGCTACGGCAAAATCTGCATCCTCGCCGACGCCGACTCCGATGGACTGCACATCGCAACCCTGCTGTGTGCGCTGTTCGTCCAGCACTTCCGCCCGCTGGTCGAGGCGGGCCACGTCTATGTCGCCATGCCACCGCTGTACCGCATCGACCTGGGCAAGGAAATCTACTACGCCCTCGACGAAGCCGAGCGCGACGGCATCCTCGACCGGCTGGTGGCCGAGAAGAAGCGCGGCAAGCCACAGGTCACCCGATTCAAGGGCCTGGGCGAGATGAACCCGCCGCAACTGCGTGAAACCACCATGGACCCGAACACCCGGCGCCTGGTCCAGCTGACCCTGGACGACCTGGCGGGCACCACCGAGATCATGGACATGCTGTTGGCCAAGAAGCGCGCCAGCGATCGCAAGAACTGGCTGGAGACCAAAGGTAACCTGGCCGAGGTTCTGGTTTGATTCGTCTGTTTGTCGCAGCGTTACTCGCGCTGGTTGCCTTGCCGAGCCTGGCAGGCAACTGGCCGGAGCTGAAGTTGACATCCGAGCATCCGATCGACGGCATGCGCGGCGGCAACCTCTCGGGCCTGGCCTTTTGCCGGGGCGCGCTCTGGGGTGTTTCCGACCGTGACGATGACCGCATCTACCGCCTCGACCAGCAGAACGGCGTCTGGCGCGCCCAGCCGCTGACGTTCACCCCGCCACCGGTACCTGACAGCGGCTTGCCGTGGGGGTTGAAGTCGCGTAACTGGGCGGTGTCGCACATCCGCGGCGGCGAACTGGATTACGAAGGCATCACCTGCGACCAGGACGGTAACCTCTACCTGGTCAGCGAAGCCCATGCAGCGGTGCTGCAATTGCCGGTCGTTGGGGAGCCAGAATGGCTGAGGATCGACCCGGCGATGATTCGCCAGGCTCGCGCCAGCGGCATGTTGCTGCAATTCAATGCGCTGTTCGAAGGCCTGGCGATCAGCCCGACGGGTGACCGGATGTGGTTGGCAGCCGAACGTGAGCGCCGCGGCCTGGTGAAGATCGAGCGGCAGCAGTCGGTGTGGACGTGCGGGCGCAGTTGCGTGCTGTTGAGCGAGGCCGGAGTCGAGATGCAACCGGCGCAAATGCCCAATGCCCGCGCGCTTTCGCGCGACTTTGCCGACCTGGCCTGGTTCGACGGCAAGCTGTTCACCCTCGAACGCAATGCCTACCGCGTCTGCCGCCGGGACGTCGACAGCGGTAAGGTAGAGCGCTGCTGGTCGTTCGCTGCTGACGCACTGGTGCCCGAGCGCCGCTACGATCAGCCGTTCGGCCTGGCTGAAGCCTTGGTGGTCGATGCCAAGGGCGCCTGGATCGGCGTGGACAACAACAACGGTGATCGCGCCGATGGCGAAAGCCGGCCGATCGTCTGGCGTTTTGCCGTACCCGAAGGCGGCTGGAGTGGCAAACCATGAGCCAGCCGCCGGGCAAGCGTGCGGGCCGGGTGCTGATGGTCCTCGCCTGGGCGGCGGCGCTGTTCCTGGCCACGCGCTTTTTCGGTGAGTGGGAGGCGCGTGAGCGCAACCCCAACAGCCAGGTACAGTCCGAACACGGCGAAGGCTTCATCGAAGTTCGCTTGCTGGGCAATGGCCAGGGCCATTTCGTGGCAGACGGCGCGATCAACGGCAAGGTGGTGCACTTCATGCTCGACACCGGCGCCACCGACGTGGCGATCCCCGAAGCGCTGGCCCGCGATCTGGGCTTGCAGCGTGGCAGCCCGGTCATCCTCAGCACTGCCAATGGCCGTACGGAAGGCTACCGGACCCGCCTGGACAGCCTGCAACTGGGCGACATCCGCCTGCAGGGCGTGCGTGCGCTGGTGGTGCCGGGGCTGGACGGGCAGACCGTGCTGCTCGGCATGAGTGCCCTGAAACAACTTGAATTTACCCAGCGCGGCGGCACCATGCTGCTGCGCCAGAACCTGAAATAACGAGGCCCGCATGAGCGACCCATTGGAACTCAGCCTCGACGGCGTCGAACGCCGCTCGCTGGCTGACTTCACCGAACAGGCCTACCTCAACTATTCCATGTACGTGATCATGGACCGGGCCTTGCCGCACATCGGCGATGGCCTCAAGCCCGTGCAGCGACGCATCGTCTATGCCATGAGCGAGTTGGGGCTGGATGCCGATTCCAAGCACAAGAAGTCGGCGCGTACCGTCGGTGACGTGCTCGGTAAGTTCCACCCCCACGGCGACTCGGCCTGCTACGAAGCCATGGTGCTGATGGCCCAGCCGTTCAGCTACCGCTATACGCTGGTGGACGGGCAGGGCAACTGGGGTGCGCCGGACGATCCGAAGTCGTTCGCTGCCATGCGCTACACCGAGGCGCGTCTCTCGCGCTATTCCGAAGTACTGCTCGGTGAACTGGGCCAGGGCACAGTGGACTGGGTGCCGAACTTCGATGGCACCTTGCAGGAACCGGCCGTATTGCCGGCGCGTTTGCCAAACATCCTGCTCAACGGCACCACCGGCATCGCCGTGGGCATGGCCACTGACGTACCACCGCATAACCTGCGTGAAGTGGCCAGTGCCTGCGTGCGCCTGCTCGACGAGCCCAAGGCCACCCTGGAGCAGCTGTGCGAGCACATCCAGGGCCCGGACTACCCGACCGAAGCCGAGATCATCACGCCGCGCTCTGAGATCCTGAAAATCTACGAAAGCGGCCGCGGTTCGATCCGCATGCGCGCCGTGTACCGTGTAGAAGACGGCGACATCGTCGTCACCGCGCTGCCGCACCAGGTCTCCGGGGCCAAGGTGCTGGAGCAGATCGCCGCGCAGATGCAGGCCAAGAAGCTGCCGATGGTTGCCGACCTGCGCGACGAATCGGACCACGAGAACCCGTGCCGCATCGTCATCATTCCGCGCTCCAACCGCGTGGATGCCGGCGAGCTGATGCAGCATCTGTTCGCGACCACCGAGTTGGAAAGCAGCTACCGGGTCAACGTCAATATCATCGGCCTGGACGGCCGGCCGCAGCTGAAAAACCTGCGCGCCTTGCTGCTGGAGTGGCTTGAATACCGGATTGGTACCGTTCGTCGCCGCCTCCAGCACCGCCTGGAGAAGGTCGAGAAGCGCCTGCACTTGTTGGAAGGTTTGCTCACCGCCTTCCTCAACCTGGATGAAGTGATCCACATCATCCGCACCGAAGAGCACCCCAAGCAGGCCCTGATCGCCCGGTTCGACCTGACCGAAATTCAGGCCGATTACATTCTTGAGACCCGCCTGCGCCAATTGGCACGCCTGGAAGAGATGAAAATCCGTGGCGAGCAAGACGAGCTGCTCAAGGAGCAGGCCAAGCTGCTGGCCCTGCTCGGCAGCGATGCCAAGCTGCGCAAGCTGGTCCGCAGCGAGCTGATCAAGGACGCCGAAACCTACGGCGACGACCGCCGTTCGCCAATCGTCGAACGCGCCGAAGCCAAGGCCTTGTCGGAAAACGAGCTGATGCCGACCGAGCCGGTCACCGTCGTATTGTCGGAAAAAGGCTGGGTGCGCTGCGCCAAGGGGCATGACATTGATGCCACTGGGCTTTCCTACAAGGCGGGTGACGGCTTCAAGGCTGCGGCGGCGGGGCGCTCCAACCAGTTTGCCGTACTGATCGACTCCACCGGGCGCAGTTATTCGGTGGCCGCGCATACGCTGCCATCGGCGCGTGGCCAGGGTGAGCCACTGACCGGCCGCCTGACGCCGCCGCCGGGGGCGACCTTCGAATGCGTACTGTTGCCGGAAGATGATGCGCTTTACGTGGTGGCTTCCGATGCCGGTTACGGCTTCGTGGTCAAAGGTGAAGACCTGCAAGCCAAGAACAAGGCGGGCAAAGGCCTGCTCAGCCTGCCCAACGGTGCCAGGGTGATCAGCCCGCGTCCGGTGGCCAACCGTGAGCAGGACTGGCTGGCCGCTGTCACCACCGAAGGCCGTCTGCTGGTCTTCAAAGTCGCCGACCTGCCTCAGCTGGGCAAGGGCAAGGGCAACAAGATCATCGGTGTGCCCGGTGATCGAGTCGCCAGCCGTGAGGAATATGTCACAGATCTGGCAGTGATTGCCGAGGGTGCGACGCTTGTATTGCAAGCTGGCAAGCGTACCCTGTCTCTGAAGCCAGACGACCTTGAGCACTACAAGGGTGAGCGTGGGCGGCGCGGCAGCAAGCTGCCACGCGGGTTCCAGCGCGTCGACGGGTTGCTGGTGGAAGGCCCGGCGTAACCTCGTGAAATGTCTGGGACGGCAATTTCAGCGCCGTTCCAGGCAGAAATGCTGGAGTCGAGCCGATATTTCGCGGATGATAGTGCCCCTTCGGTGCCGGCGTGGCCGTGTGCCAGATTGAATCTATATCAGTATCACTGCGGTTAGCCTGGTGGCGACCGCCTGGATGGGATGAATGAAATTTCTGCGCCTTCCATTTGCGCTGTTGATGACGGGCTTGCTGGGGCTGAGCGGGTGCAGCATGCATCAGCCGGTTGCCCTGTATCAGCTCGACAGCGGTGATCCTGGCCAGCCTTCGCAGAGTGCGGGCATGGCCGTGGTGCTCGGCCCGGTGTCGGTCGCCGATTACCTGCAGCGCGAAACCTTTTTGCAGCGTCAGGCCGATGGCAGCCTGAGTTCGGCGACGGACGGTCGTTGGGCTGGCAGCCTGTCGGCAGATATCGACCAACTGCTGGTGCGCCAGCTGGCCTGGCGCCTGGATAGCCAGCGCGTGGTCCTGGCTCCGGCCAGCACCGGTTTCTCGCCGGATGTGCAGGTGTTGCTGTCGATCACCCGCCTGGACTCGGGCAAGAACCAGCCGGCCATACTCGACGCCCAATGGCGTTTGCTCGACCGTCGCGGCAATGTGCGCGATAACCGCATCGTTCACCTTGAGCAGCAACACGAAGGCACTGAGTCGTCGCAGGTGCAGGCGCAAGGTCAGCTGCTGCAGAAGTTGGCAGAGCAATTGAGCACTGCGGTCAAGCCGCTGGCCAATCAGCCGGCAATCGCCGAAGAGGCGCCGAAAAAGCCTGCTGCTCCGGTTCAGGTCAAGAAAGCGCCAGAGAAATCGAAGATCCCGATGGCTTCGCCGATTCGCACCGATATGGAAGTCTATCGGTTCTGATGCTTACACCAGCTACAAAAAAGCCCGCATTCTCGCGGGCTTTTTTGTGTCTGCTGTTCCAGCCTCTATCAAGGCCTGCGCTCGTGCATCCGCGCCAATTGCCGCTCCAGCATTGATGGGTAAGGCTCCATCAACCGCTCGACGCAACAGGCCCCTTCTGGGCTGGCAATCGGCCGGATTCGCGCACGCTGGCGGATCAGGGCGTCATCGCTGATCTGCCGCTCCACCAACAGCAGGTTGCGGCTGTGCTGAGACAGGGCCAGGGCGTCCTGGGCCTTCTCGGCCATCAGCAGGTCGACCTGTTCCAACCCCTGCAGGTCATCGCCCAGGGTCAGGCCCAGCTGCAGTTGCAGGGTGATGCCACTGTCGGCCACCTCGATTTGCAGGGCGTGGCCCAGTGCTCGCAGCAGCTCGCCGCAGCAGATGGCGTTGGTCAGGTAGTCTTCGCCGCAATCACGGCTGTGGAACAGCACCAGGGTGCTGCCGTCGTTGAGCGTATGGGTTTCACCTTCGTAGAGCGACGCCGCCTGTTCCAGGCAGTCGCGGTAGCGCTCCAGCAGCTCGGTCAGGCGGGTGCGGGGCAGGCGGCGCAGTTGCTCCTGAGAACCCAGTTGCACGGCCAGCACTGCGCTGTGCTGTGGCTCATCGGATTCGACCACGATGGCCTTGGGCGCGGGCTCATCGTTGTCCAGCAGGCCGGCAAAGGCCGTCTCATCGTCTTCGTCGTCATCCACGGCGGCAACCTTGGCACGTGGCGCAGCTTTGACCGGTGCGGCAACCTCGTGCAGGTCGTCGAACTCGTCCTCTTCTTCCTCCGGCTCAGGTTCCGGCTCTGGCGGTGGCGGCGGCGCCAGGCGCGCGTGCAACTGACGGGCGATATCGCCGATCTCGTCCTGACGATCGGTTGCCGGGGTGTAGGGGTGCGGGTCACGCAGCCATACTCGCAGCTGCAGCAACGGCAGGGTGATGTGGCGGCCTTGGCGCAGGCTCAGGCTCAGCGCCAGGGCCAGCAGGATCGCGGCAAGGATGCCCATGCTCTGCAGGCTGATCAGCATCGGCTGCTGGAACTGGCTCATGTCCAGGCTGATGCGCAATTGCCCGGCGGTCACGTCCTGGAAGGTGATCTTGGTCTGGTACAGGCCTTCCGATTTGCCCAGCAGGCTGTTGCGCGGGCGCTGCCCGGCTTCGGCCAGGATGCGGTTGTCCACGCTGTAGATCGCCGCATGGGCCACCAGCGGGTTCTTCACCAGGTTGCCCAGCAGCACGTTGAGGCTGAGGATGTCGTTGGACACCAGCAGCTCGGTCGCCGAGGTGGCGGTCTGGGTGGTCAGGCTCTGGCCAAGGGCGTCGGCCTGCTCGTGCATCGCCTGCTTGAACTGCAGGCCCATGACGCAGGCATAGATCACCAACGCCAGCGCCACCAGGAATATATTGGTGCAGGCGATGCGCAGTGCCAGGGGAACACGACGTTGGCGCAGGGCACGGAAGATCATGAGGAAGAAGTTGTCTGGTTTGACGGGCGTGGGCCGGTTCACAGAGCGCGGCTCTTAATGGCATGAAAGTGTTGCGCAGTATAGCGATCAGAGTTTTGTCGGCAAAGTATCGTTGGCGCCCGATGGTCATGGAAAATCGGTAGAATGCGCATTTTTCATCGAAGTCGGAGCCAGTTGTGCGCGAAATCGTCCTGATCAACATCACCGGAGAGGACCGCCCCGGTCTTACCGCCGCCATCACCGGCGTCCTGCTCCAGGGCGCAGTGAACATTCTCGACATCGGCCTGGCGGTCATGCACGGCACACTGTCGTTCGGCATTCTGGTCGATATCCCCGATAACGAAGTGGCCACTGGCCTGCTGCAAAGCGTGCAGTCCAAGGCCCACGAGCTGAACCTGCAGGCCCGCTACACCCCGATTTCCGAAGCAGACTACCAGCACTGGGCCGACGGCCAGGGTGAGCCGCGCTACATCGCCAGCGTCCTCAGCCGCAAGATCACCCCGGAGCAACTGCAGCGCGTCAGTGCGGTGATCAGCCAATATGGTCTGACCATCGAGCGCATCGAGCGGTTGTCCGCACGCGTTGCCCTGGATGCGCAGAGCGAAAAAGGCAAAGCTGCACTGGAAATTTCCGTACGCGGCGAGCCGAGCGATGCCCAGGCGCTGCGTGCCGACTTCTTCGCGTTGTCCGAAGCGTTGAACGTCGACATCGCCTTCCAGAAGGACGACCTGTTCCGTCGCAACCGCCGCCTGGCGGTGTTCGACATGGATTCGACACTGATCGAGGCCGAGGTCATCGATGAGCTGGCCAAGGCGGCGGGTGTTGGTGAGCAGGTGGCAGCCATCACCGAACGGGCGATGCGCGGCGAACTGGACTTCCGCGCCAGCTTCAAGGAGCGCATGGCGCTGCTCAAGGGCCTGGATGTCGGCGTGCTGGATGAAATCGGTGCTTCACTGCGCCTGACCGAAGGCGCCGAAAACCTGTTCGCCGAACTCAAGCGTATGGGCTACAAGACGGCCATTCTTTCTGGCGGCTTCACATACTTTGCCAAGCAGGTGCAGGCGCGCCTGGGCATCGACTATGTGTTCGCCAACGAGCTGGAAGTGGTCGACGGCAAGGTTACCGGCGTGGCCGTCGAGCCGATCGTCGACGCCCAGCGTAAAGCCGAGCTGCTACAGCAGCTGGCGAGCGAGGAGGGCCTGCAACTGGAGCAGACCATCGCCGTAGGTGACGGCGCCAACGACCTGCCGATGCTGTCGCTGGCCGGCCTCGGTGTGGCCTTCCGCGCCAAGCCACTGGTGCGCCAGTCGGCCAAGCAGGCGATTTCGACCCTGGGCCTGGATGGTGTGCTGTATCTGCTGGGCCTGCGCGACCGCGACGCCCGCGGGTGAAATGATTGGGGCCGCAATGCGGCCCCAAACATTGTTAGAGAACCATCAAGCCTGTGCAGGCACTGCCAGCAACTCACCCATGCGGGTTGCCGACCCGGCACCCAGATTCTCTGCCCACTTCACCTGCTCCGGCCCGAACAGCACGATGGCTGTGGAACCCAGCTTGAAGCGCCCCAGTTCCGCACCCTTTTCCAGGTGAATCGGCGCACGGCTGCCTTCGTCATAGCGGAAGGTCTTCAGCTCCCGCTTCGGCGGCGTGACCAGGCCAGCCCACACGGTTTCGATCGAGGCAACGATCATCGCGCCGACCAATACAACGGCCATCGGCCCGCGCTCGGTGTCGAACAGGCACACCACGCGTTCGTTGCGGGCAAATAGCTCGGGGACGTTTTCCGCCGTGGTCTGGTTCACCGAGAACAGTCGGCCCGGTACGTAGACCATCTCGCGCAGTGTGCCGGCGAGCGGCATGTGCACGCGGTGGTAGTCTTTCGGCGACAGGTAGATGGTGGCGAACTCACCGCCCATGAACGGCGCGGCCAGCGCCGGATCGCCGCCGAGCAACTCCAGGGCGCTGAAGCTGTGGCCCTTGGCCTGGAAGATACGACCGTGCTCGATCGGGCCAAGCTGGCTCACGGCGCCATCGGCCGGGCAAAGGATGGCCCCAGGGGTTTCATCCAGCGGGCGTGCGCCCGGCTTCAGGGCGCGGGTGAAGAAGGCGTTGAAGTGCTCGTAGGCGCTCAGGTCTTCGACCAGCGCCTCGCTCATGTTCACCTGGTAGCGCTTGGCGAACCAGGCGGTGAAGGCGTTCTTGAACCAGCGTGCGCGGCACTCGGCGACGCAGCCGGCGAGCCGCGACAGCAGGTGGTGCGGCAGCAGGTACTGGCTGATGATGAACAGACGGGATTTCATGCAGGTTCCTTAGACTTCTACAGGCGTGTCCGGGTGGTTGCCCCATTCGCTCCACGAGCCGGCGTAAGCCTTGACCCGTGGGTAGCCGAGGGCCTTGGCCACCAGGTAAGTGAAACCGGAGCGGCGGTGGGTCTGGCAGTGGGTGATCACTTCCTTGTCGGGGGTGATGCCCAGTTGCTTGAGGACCTCGGCGATGTCCTGGCGGATGCGCAGGTGGTCGTTGAGGTCCATGCCGGCGGTCCACTCGAAGTTGATTGCGCCGGGGATGTGCCCGCCTTTGGCGGCCAGGACTTTCTCACCGCTGAACTCCTGGGGGCCGCGGGCATCCCAGACCACCAGGTCGTCGGCGCCCAGGCGGCTTTGCAGGTACTCGCGGGTGGCAGTCGGTTCGCCGTGCAGCTGCAGGCGCACCGGTGTGCTGGCGGGGGTTGGCACGTCGGTCGACAACTTGTCGGCCGGCCAGGCCTGAATACCGCCGTTGAGGTAGTGGCTGGCCTTGTGACCGATCACGTCGAGCATCCAGATGAAGCGACCGGCCCAGCCGCCGCCTTCATCGTCGTAGACCACATAGACGGCGTCGTCGCGGTGACCGAGCTCGCTGAACAGTTTTTCCAGATCGGCCAGAGCCGGCAGCAGGCCTGGCGCCGGTGGCAGGCCCAACTGGGTGCGCTTGCCTTCGACGAAGCGGGCGCCGGGGATGTGCCCGCTGACATAGCGGTTGGCGCTGCTCAGGTCGACCAGGATCAGCTGGGGCGAATCCAGGCGCGGCAGCAGATCCGCGGGTTCGATCACCAGCGGCAGTCCGGCAAAATCAGTCATCCACGGTCTCCAGTGTGGAAAGAGGGGCGATTGTAGCGCAAGGGTCAGGCATTGCGGTTGGCAAACACGGCGAGGGCGCGCTCGATACATTGCGCGGTTTTACCGAACGCCTGCACGCTGACATCGGCCAGCGGCTTGCCGCCCTGGTCGGCCACCGCCAGCATCAATACCTGGTCGTTGACCGCCAGCGAGCGCAGCAGCAGGTGTTCGCCACGGAAGAATGCGTGCAACGGGGCCGGCAGCAGGGCCGAGAATTGGGCATGGTTCTCCGGCGTCAGGCGCAGCTGAGCGGCCTTGGCCAGCAACTTTTGCAGCAGTTTGCTCTGCGGCACCGGCAAGGCGATGGCTGCAGCTTCCTTGGGCAACCCGGCGGTCTGCTGCACGCGCAGGTAGTCGGTGGCCTTGTCCAGGGTCAGCAGCATGATGCGCTGCATGCCGCAGGCCAGCAGGGCTTCACGTGCCTGGGTGGCCAGGTGCACGGCGTTGGTGAACGGGCTGGGCTGGGCCAGCAACTCCTGGCACAGCTTGCGCCACTGGCCGAGCGCGTCGCTGGAGGGCGGTGGCGGAGCCAGCATGTCGGGATGCGGGCGGCGCTGGTCCCAAGGCCAGATCAAGGCTTCGGCGGGGTGGAACAGCGCATGCCTGGCGTGGCGGCGGGCACTGGCGGCGGCCTGCTGGTGGACCTGTTGCTGTACGTCTTCCAGGGAAGTCTGCAGGTAAAGCGCGGTCAGCAGTTGCCAGCGCAGCAGATGCGGGTTGTCCCAGCCCACCTGCGCCGCCAATGCCAGGTTGTTGGCCAGCAGCACGGTGTTGGCCGGCTGGTTGAACCAGCGGCTCAAGGCCGGCGCCTCGTCCAGGCGATGCTGCTGGCTCAGCGGGTCCCCGTCGCGGGCGATGCTCAATATCTGCCCAAGCTGTTCACGCTCTTCCAGCAGCAGGCGGTAGCCCTGGGTGACCCATTGCGACAGGCGCCAGTGCTCGGCCATGGCTTGGCACAGCGCCATGATGCGCACGCCAAACAGTTCCTGCTCGACATCCGCTGCCTCTTCGCCCTTGTGGATCACCCGCAGTTCCCAGGCGTCGAGCAGTTTCGGGTAGGCCAGTGCCATCGGCCACAGGGGTGACAGGAACAGCAGGCTGCCCCAGTGGATTTCCTGCCACAGCCGCGCCAGGCGGCTGGCGAACAGGCCGCTGGCCTGTTGCGACGCGTGCTGGCTGATCAGCAGGAACTGGCGCAGCACTGGCGGGATATCGTCGTCCGGCAGCGCTGGCAGGCGGTTGAGCAATTCGCGGGTGCGCGCCAGGCCTAGGCGATTGAGGGCGATTTCCAGACTTTCGGCGGGTTCTGCCTGGCTGGCGTTGGCCGGGTGATTGGCCTCGCGCATCACCGACAGCACCAGGGCCGGGCTGTCCTGCATCAGTTCGGCGATGTCGCGCAGCGAGCGGCGGCTATCATTGATGGCGCTCATGACCCGGTCGTAACTCTGCTTCGGCACCGGTACACGGATACCGTCGAGCAGCTTTACCCAGGCCTCTAGCGTACGCGGATTCTGAGTGGGCACCTTGGATTCCATTGGCATTTTGACATCAGTCCGAACTGGCTTTTCGCATTGAGTGGCTATAGTCTGGCGCAGTTCTGCCGATAAGTAGAAGAAGAGTTTTAAAGCTCCCGTCCCTCATCCCGACCACGACAGCAAGTGCTTTGAACCTATGGCTAAAATTATCGGCATCATCGTCGTATTCGCGAGCGTGCTCGGCGGATACGTACTCTCCCACGGCAAGATCGCGGCACTGATCCAGCCGTTCGAAGTGCTGATCATCGGCGGTGCAGCCTTTGGCGCCTTCATGCAGGCCAACCCCGGCTACATGACCATGCATGTGGTCAAGAAGTCGATGAAGATGTTTGGCTCCCGGTTTACCCACACCTTCTACCTGGAAGTACTGGGCCTGGTGTACGAAATCCTCAACAAGAGCCGTCGCGAAGGCATGATGGCGATCGAGAGCGATATCGAAGACGCCGCGGCCAGCCCGATCTTCGCCAAGTACCCCGCCGTGCTGGGCGATGAGCGCATGACCGCGTTCATCTGCGACTACCTGCGCATCATGTCCACCGGCAACATGGCACCCCACGAGCTCGAAGGCCTGTTCGACATGGAGCTGCTGAGCATGAAGGAAGAGCTCGAGCACCCCTCGCACGCGGTCACCGGCATTGCCGATGGCATGCCCGGCTTCGGTATCGTCGCGGCGGTACTGGGTATCGTGGTGACCATGGCGTCGCTCGGTGAGGGCGACCAGGCTGCCATCGGTATGCACGTGGGCGCGGCCCTGGTCGGTACCTTCTTCGGTATTCTCGCGGCCTACGGCTTCTTCGGCCCGCTGGCCAAGTGCCTGGAGCACGATGCCAAGGAAGAGATCAACCTGTATGAGTCGATCAAGGCCTCGCTGGTGGCCTCGGCTTCGGGCATGCCACCTTCGCTGGCCGTCGAGTTCGGGCGCAAGGTGCTGTATCCCAAGCACCGCCCGAGCTTTGCCGAGCTGGAACAAGCCGTTCGCGGTCGCTAAGCCATGGAAAACAATCAGCCGATAATCATCAAGCGCGTCAAGCGCTTCGGTGGAGGCCACCACGGCGGCGCCTGGAAGATCGCCTTCGCCGACTTCGCCACGGCGATGATGGCGTTCTTCCTGGTGCTGTGGTTGATGTCCACCGCCACGCCCGAGCAGAAGATCGCCATCGCCGGCTATTTCAAGGACCCGATTGGTTTCTCTGAAAGCGGTACGCCCTACGTGATCGACCTGGGCGGCTCGCCGCAGCTGGCGCCGGAAAAGACCATCAATCCGGAAGAGAAATCCGAGCCTACGCCTGACACCAGCATCCAGCTGGACAAGGATCAGGTCGAGACCATGGCCGAGCAGGTCGAGCGCGAGCGCCTCGAATTGCTGCTGCAGGAGCTGCAGAACAAGGTCGATGAAAACCCGCAGCTGCAGAAGTTCAAGGATCAGATTCTCTTCGAGATCACCCAGGACGGCCTGCGCATCCAGATCATGGATGCCGAGAACCGGCCGATGTTCGACATCGGCAGTGCGCGCCTGCAACCGTATTTCGAGGACATTCTGCTGGCCATGGCCGACACCATCAAGGCGGTGCCGAACAAGATCAGCATCAGCGGCCACACCGATGCCAAGCCTTACGCTGGCAGCGGTGACTACGGCAACTGGGAACTGTCGGCCAACCGCGCCAATGCCGCGCGCCGTGCGCTGGTTGCCGGTAGCTACCCGGATGACCAGGTGGCGCGCGTGGTGGGGTATGCGTCGTCGTCGCTGTTCGATCGCAAGGACCCGTTCAACCCGGTCAACCGGCGCATCGACATCATCGTCCTGACCAAGAAGGCCCAGCGCAATATCGAGGGTGAACAAGGTTCGCCCGAGGCGCCCGCTGCCCAGCCCGCCCCGCCTGCGGGTAATGCCCCGGGGGCTTCTGCAGCACCCGGTGCTGAGCAGGCGCCGATGCAGCCGCGTGAGCTGCGTCAGAAGCTGAACATTTTCGAGGAAGGTACTTTGAAGATGGACGAGGCCAAAGACCAGTAACCCAGGGGCGCCGCAGTGGGAGCGGCTTCAGCCGCCATCCACCGCGGCGCTTGCTTCGCGGCTAAAGCCGCTCCCACGGGTTGATCAGTAGCTGTCTTCCGGCAGGCTGGCAATGATCGAGCGGTAGCTGTTCATGCGCTGTGGCTTGATGCGGCCGTCTTCCAATGCCTTGAGCAGTGCACAACCGGGTTCGCGATCATGCTTGCAGTCGCGGAAGCGGCAGGTGCCGAACAAGTCCCGAAACTCGATGAAACCACCCTCGACGTCGTCGCGGCTGACGTGGCCAAGGCCGAATTCGCGGATGCCCGGGGAATCGATCAGGTCACCGCCGTTGGGGAAGTGGTACAAGCGCGCAGTGGTGGTGGTGTGCGTGCCCTGGCCCGACCATTCGGACAGGTCGCCAACGCGGGTATCGGCGGCTGGCAGCAGGCTGTTGACCAAAGACGACTTGCCCACGCCCGACTGGCCGACGAACACGCTGATGTGGCCGTCGAGCATCTGCTGCAGACGCTGCATCCCGTCACCCTGGTGAGCCGAGACTTCCAGCAACGGATAACCAAGGTCGCGATAGACCTCAAGCAACGCATGCAGGCCCGGGCCGTTCTCGTCGTTGATCAAATCGGCTTTGTTAAGCAGCAGCAATGGTCGAATGCCGGCATGCTCGGCGGCGACCAGGTAGCGGTCGATCAGGTTCGGGTGCGGTTCGGGCGCCGGCGCGAAGACGATCACGATCAAATCGACGTTGGCCGCCACTGGCTTGAGCTGGCCATGGTTGTTCGGCCGGCACAGCTCGGTGCTGCGCGGCATCTGCGCGACGATCACGCCAATGCCCTGGTTGCCCGCGCGCCAGACCACGCGATCGCCGGTGACCAACGCCGGCAGGTTGGCCCGCAGGTGGCAGCGGAACACTTGGCCGGCGACGTCGCCGTCCTGGGCCTCGACTTCGACCTGCACACCAAAGTGCGCGATCACCAGGCCCAACTGCTCTGGCCCCAGGTCACCGCCCTCCAGCTCATGCAGCACGTGCTGTTCGCGTTTGGCGGCGCGAGCGGCGCGTTCGTTCTGGATTTTTTCGATACGCCAGTTTTGGCGACGATTGAGCTGGCGTTTGGCCATGAAGGTACCGTGGGAGTGGCCCGTGGAGGGCATTGAAAACGGCAGGCAGTTTAGCATGCGGGCACGGCGCTCTAAAAAAATAGTGACTTTGCAAGCGCGGTTAAGTGCATAGGCAGGTCTCAGTCATCACTCACACTGGACCCCTCTTTGCCATCCCTAAGCCGTGCAGTGCCATTCCAAGCCTGCTGAAGAATGCCCCTTCAATTTTTACGTACCGCGAGGTTGTACGTTGCAACGCGCCTGACACGGTCATCTGGGTCGTTGGCCAGAGCTGACAAAATTTCTAAGGGTGTTTTTTATTGGCCGCGACAGCTTGCCTTACTAATGGCTCCTCGTCGTGCGATAAGATTGTCAGTATTTGAGAACCGGATTTTCTTTTTCTGGCAACAGCGTGGCGAGTTTTCCATTGTTTGCTATTTGCTAATGTTTCAATTATCCGCATTGGGATTGTAATGTTTCTCAGAATGTGTGTTTCGTAATCTCCATAGCTTGAAATCACGCGTTCCCAAACTTGGATGCTCGCGCTTTCAGTCAGTGACCGACTCCGAGTTTCTGGGTTGTCGCTGTCGGCTAATGCTATAAATTCTTCTGCTGAATTGATCATTGCCTTTCCTGGCATTTAAGCTTTCGTAGATCTATGGAGCGGCCGGTCGGTCCTTTATGTTTCTTTTCGCCCAGCCAGTCACCGTGCTCGTTTAGGTCGGCAATCCATTCCAGTGTATTTCCTCGCGATTTTGAAAATTCTTTCCATGAGTTGCCGTGCTCTGCTTTGCCAGGAGAGTACCAAGTGCCTTCCGAGGAGCTCTGTATAACATTCCCCGCGCCGAATGCTTGGTTTTTTAAATTACGCTTCCGAGCTTGGAAGTTTTGCCAGCTTTTTTTTGGCTGAGTCCGCCACCATTTCGTCATCGTCCTGAGTAAGCTGGCGAAGTATGTCTATGGGTACTTTTGGGTTGCAGGCAATACGCTGCCTTACAGAGGCATCTTTATCGATTGCCAACCTATCAAACGCCGATCTGCTCAATCTTCGCTTTAATGCAATTCTCCAGCGCACATTTACGTCGTCGCTTATCGATAGTAGCTCAATGATTGAGTCTGGGATTGTTTTGTTCGAAGCGACTGCGGTGTCAAGTTCAGGATATCTATTTAGAATTTCCAGCCATATCTCTTCCGGTGCCTGTTGGTGTGCAAAATTGGTATTTGATCCGCCTTCGCATATTTCTTTGAATTCGATAGCATTGGTAATCATATTTATCTTTTTCGTATTCATGTATGTCTTTTCTATGTGAGGCTGTTTAGTTTCTTTATTTGCGTGCTGCAGCTTTTCAAGTTTTCGGTTTGCTGAATAGGCTACTTTTTCATCAGGATCCTGGGTGAGCTGGAAAAGTATATCTCTGGGTACTTTGGGGTTGCAGGCAATGGAATGCCTCACCAAAGCATCGTTGTCTACCGACAACCGATCAAACGTCATTCTGTTCAGTTTGCGTTTGGTAGCAATTGTCCAACGGATTTCTATATCACTGCTTGTCGATAGTAGCTCAATGATTGAGTCAGGGATTGTTTTGTTTGAGGCCACTGCCATGGTGATCTCTGGATATGTCTTTAGAATTTCCAGCCATATTTCCTCTGAGGCTTGTTGGTAGGCGAATGTTGTATCGGAGTCAATGTCACATAGCTCTTTAAACTCAATTGCATTCTTGATCATTTCTGTTCCTCTCTTTTTTTGCATTTCATTCCTTTCATGCTTATTCGAGCGCCTGTTTGCCCTTTGTGTTTTTTTGTCATGTAATCACCATAGATATCTGCATCTCTAATGTGAATCAGCTCGCTGCCATGCTGGTTCATTACTTTCCATGCGCTGCCTCCATGGTTTTCAGTGTCACGGGACCACCAGTTATTTCTGACTGGATCTCGGTAGTATTTAACTTTGGTCCCGTTCAGCAACGCTTCACATACACGGTCGTACCTTTTGATTTCCCAAGCATTTCGACAAGGGCATCGAGAGTTCTGATTAGGCTTCGAAGACCTAGGTTTTCTACCCGCGTTCGTGGGTTCCCGGATAAGCCCGTAGGGATCTGTCCACTCAATAGGGTTCGGAGCATAGCCGTAAGCGTTCAACCCGCCGAGCAGACCTATCGGATCACGACTAATAAACCGTCCAATCTGCGGGTCATAATATCGGTACCGGTTGTAATGCAACCCCGTCTCAATATCAAAATACTGCCCCTGAAAGCGTAGCGGATTTCGGATGTCTGCCTGAACAGCGCGCTCAGTGCGTTTCTCCTCCGTCTCTCCCCAGGCCTTGTAAGTGCCACGCCAAGCCACCTGCCCGACTTAATCCGTAACCTCCATCGGCGTTCCCAGCTGATCACACTGGTACCAGCCGATTGCATCAAACGGCACTGGTGTCGGCTTGTACTGCCAAACAGGGTCGCGCTTGATGTCATACGGAAAGCCGTAAACCGGCTGTGGTATCAACGGAATGCTACGGTGTGAAACCGCCTGGGCGATCGGTACGAAGGTGCCGGGTTCGTATACGTAATGCGTTGTCCGTCCATTGTTATCGGGGTCGCGGCATTCATAGGCGAGCGTGTCGCCATCCCAACCATAATAGGTCAGGCCACAGCCCAGTTTTTCGTCCAGCGCGCGACGCGCATTCTGGTTCCAGACAGGCCCCGCCTGGAGTCGGTCGCGGTACTTGGAATAGGAGAGCTTGTACACGCGCCGCCCTAAAGCGTCGTAGCCGAATTCCACCACCAATCGGTCATCTTCGTAGCGCCGCAGCCTGTCGTAGAGGTCCCAGACAAATCGTCCTGTCTTGCCATCTTCAATGCGCTCCTGCAGATTGCCGCGCTCGTCGTAACGGTACTCGATGCCGCAGTAACTGCGCAGAACGTTGTCGTTCACCCTGCGTGGCGAATGAGGATTGGGGCCAGGGGGCGCTTGCGGGTCAAGGAGGTTACCTGCTGGGTCGAAGGCGAACATTTCTTTCTTGAGGAGATCGCCGGCCTCCAGCAGTCTGCCTACCGGGTCATAGCGGTAATGTGTGTCACCTCGCTCAAGGTCGCTAACACACTGGAGGCGGCCGGATTCGTCATACCGGTAGTCGCGCATCGCCACACGCTTCGACTTGCCAGGGGGCGCCAGAGTCTGCTCCAGCAGTTGGCCGCTCGGACTCCAGCCCTGGCGCTGGATCAGGCCATTGCCTTGTTCACGGCAGGTTTCACGGTGATGGGCATCGCGCTGGAAGCTGAGCAGTTCTTGATCATCGAGCTTGACGCTCAGCAGGTGGCCGCTGCCATAGGTGAGCCAGCTCACCCGATGGCCATCGGGCCGAACGGTGGCGATACGCTGATTCAGCACATCGTATTCGTGCTTCAACACCGCCACCATCGGATCGTCCAGGTAGTGAAGGTACTGGTGTTCGCGGATATTGTTACCCGCCTGATCGTAGAACCAGTGCACCTTGCAGGCGCCGTTTTCAGCGAGTAACAAGTTACCGTTGCCATCATAGGCGAAGGTCTCGACCTCCCATTTGGCTCCGCCGCGCCGACACGCTTTGCGCTGCAACAGCCGCCCCATCGGGTCATATTCAAAGTGAATGGTGCGGTTGCCATCCAAGCGGCGGGTGGGAAGGCTGCTGCCGTTGTCGTAGAGGTGGTGCGTGGCTTCCTTGTCGAAGCCGGTTTCACGCTCCAGTCGCCCGACAACGTCATATCTGAACGTGGCTTCTGCATTGTTCTCGTTACGCAGGCGTACGAGTTGACCGAGCTTGTTCCAGTGGTAGGTCAAGGTGGAACCGTCATCGTTGCGGCGCTGATCAAGGCGGCCAGCTTCGTTGTACGTCCAGAGCGTGCGGCGATGCAGGGCATCGGTGTGCTTGAGCAGCCGGCCTTCGGCGTCATGCTCGAAGCGTTCGGAGGTTTTGTCGGCCAGGATCACGCGGGTCAGTTGGCCAGCTTGGTACTGATACTCGGTGACTTCACCCGCTGCGTTGATGGCCTTGGCCAGCAGGCCCTGCGTGTCGTACTTCCATTCTGAGGTCTTGCCTGAACAATCGGTGTAACGGGTCAACCTGCCATCGCGGTCATAACCCAGCTGCTTTTCGCCACCGTTGGCATCGGTGATGCCGATGAGCAGGTTGTCACTGTTGTAGGTGTAAGCGGTCTTGTTCCCCAGTGGATCGAGTGTTTCGATGATGTTGCCGCGTTGGTCGTAGTCGTATTTCCACAATCCGCCCTCGGCATCGCGGCTCTTGAAGCGATGGTCGATGTCATCGTAGGCGTGGTGCGCCACAGTAAAATCGGGCCGTGTGTGTTGCAGCAAGTTGCCGCGGTTGTCATAGACGTAGTGATCGGCGGTGCCGTCGGTATGGATATGCTGGGTGACGTTTTTGGCCGTATCGCGATAGAGCCACTCTTCATCGCCGTTCGCATGGATGACGCGGTAGATGTAGCCCAGGCTGTCGTAGAAATGTTGGGTTTGATTGCCGTTGGCGTCGGTCACGCGGGTCAGGCGAATGTACGGGTCCCAATGCAAGCGAGTATCCAGGCTGCCATCGTCGGCCCACTCGCGAATCGCCTTGGCATCGGCGCCTTCGCCGAGCCATTCAAGGTTCATGCCCCGGTCAGTGCGGTCGGTGTAGCGGGTGAGAAGATGGTTGGCGTACCGGTAGGTCCATTGCGCGCCATGTTCGTCACGCGCCCTGCACAGGTCACCTGACGCATCGTGCTCATAGGCCGCGAGCTGACGGACGGGTAGGCCTTCATGCATCAGCCACAAGGCGATGATCTTGCCGCCATCGTCGATGTGCGTATGGATGTGCCGGTGCGTGGTCTCGTTTTGATAGGTCACAAGGTCCGACAGCACCGCCCGCTCACCCTGCCGGTGTTCGTAGAATAGAGCGACGCGCGCGCCACCCCGTTGCAACACCTGCTCCAGCCGGAAGCTGTCACTGTCGCGCACGTAATGCTCTTGGGTCACATGCCCGCGCGCGACCACCAGCTTTTCAGCAAGGGGGCGTACGATCAGCACGTTCTCGACAGGGTCGTGGTGATATTTGCCAATCCGGGGCAGCGGGTACGGCTGACTGCGGCCATCGCTGCCGTGGTAGACGAGTTTGTCATCGGTCAGGTCGAATCGGCTGCAGAATGGCGTGATCCAGCGTGCCCCTATCGCCCCATCGTCGTAAGCCCCCAACGTCGAGCGATAGGTTCGGGTCCAGTCGATTGGGAACACCCCGGGTAGCATGAAGTCGGTGTGGCTGATGGTTTCGCTGCCCAAGGCGAAGCTGATGCTGCAGCCCGTACTGCTGGCCACTCCGGTCTTACGGCAGTTTGGGTCGGCGCGGGCGGGCCGTTGCCGGGGGGCTGCCTCGATACCGTTTTGCGGGTGGACACGCCGTACATGAGTGACCCTGCCATCGGCGCTGACGTTTGCGCGGATCACTGTCGGCTTGCGCTTGCTCAGGGCAAGCTTTAGGGCCTCCAATATCGCTGCCAGGCTGCCCTGGGTCGCCTTGTTGCCGATCTGGGCAACCCTGTTGCCCGCCATGCGGCCAACGTTTTCCAGGCGTTGCGCGATGGGTTCGAGCAGCGCCAGTAATTTCGGATCGGCCCGCAGACCTAGCTGCTCCCTGCTCAAACCATAGCCGGTCTTGCGC
Organism: Pseudomonas sp. NPDC090233; assembly: GCF_044772285.1. Taxonomy (NCBI): domain Bacteria; kingdom Pseudomonadati; phylum Pseudomonadota; class Gammaproteobacteria; order Pseudomonadales; family Pseudomonadaceae; genus Pseudomonas; species Pseudomonas sp. NPDC090233. The sequence goes on from NZ_JBIVYQ010000006.1 coordinate 413,964, forward strand.
TTGGCATAGTCGGAGGCTTCGGCAACCAGGCGCAATCCTGGAAAGAGAACGGTTAGCGCAATGCTCTTGGCGGTGCCGTCGGCAACCGAGCGGATAAGGCCTGCAAGAAACTTGCAGATCTCCACGATCTTCTGTGAAAAGCTGGCCAGGATGGTTTGCAACTGGCGGTCGATTTCATTGACGAGGTTTTCCAGATCGCCGGGGCAAACATCGGCGAGGGCGTTTTCCATCGAGATCATCAACGCCTGCGCGATGCCGTCCTTCGAAGTTGCCCTGACCGACTTCAAAATCGGCCGCATCACCTTGCGAGCGACGCCCATGCCAGGTATGGGCGCGATCGCGAACAGATTGATACCTAGATCAACCCAGTTGAACAAGTCGGCCTGGTACTCAGGAGTGCCTTGGGCAAGGCCGATGATGTCACCGATGGCATCGGTGGCGGCGAACACCGAACCGGCCACGGGCATTACCTCAGCCACGGTGAGGACGGCGCGCCAGTTGACCAGGTCGCCGGTCAAATCGGTCAGCCATTGTGCCAATAGCTCGATACTGGCTGTGACATCATCTGTGTCGAAGGTGTCGGTGGGCGCGATGACGCCGGAGCACTAATCCATAATGGGGGCTCCAGGAAGTCCGGTCTGGAGCGAAACTGTACGGCGTGGAGTGTCGAGGGTTCATCAGTGCTCCTGCTGTTCATTCCATCGTGCAGGTGGATGCCAGCGAGCAGCCTTCCGGCGCATGCAGGCATGTAGAGTGGGTCGCTCGGGTGCAACCCCTCGACACTAACGAGGTAACGATTCCAGGTCGGTAGTCCGGCGTCCGAAAGGCGCGTAGGAAAATTCATCGCGCAAAGCAAGGAGGCGTAAAGGTGGAGCGCCAGGGGTGTGCTGTGCTTTTTATTTGATCCCTGCGATAAGATGTAGGCCTATCTGAGGAGCCCCTTCATGCAAAACCCACAGAACCTGATCTGGATCGATCTGGAAATGACCGGCCTGGATCCGGACACCGATGTCATCATCGAGATGGCCACCATCGTCACCGACAGCGATCTGAACATCCTGGCCGAAGGCCCGGTAATCGCCATTCACCACAGTGATGAGGTGCTGGCGCGCATGGATGAGTGGAATACCCGCACCCACGGCGGTTCCGGGCTGACCCAGCGCGTGCGTGAAAGCACGATCAGCATGGCCGAGGCCGAGGCGCAGACCCTCGCGTTCCTCGAACAGTGGGTGCCTAAGGGCGAGTCGCCGATCTGCGGCAACAGCATCGGCCAGGACCGTCGTTTCCTGTACCGCTACATGCCAGCCTTGGAAAGCTACTTCCACTATCGCTATCTGGATGTCTCGACCCTGAAGATCCTGGCCAAGCGCTGGGCGCCGAAGGTGGCTGACGATTTCAAGAAGGGCAGCACCCATCTGGCGCTGGACGATATCCGCGAGTCGATCGCCGAACTGCGCCACTACCGCGAGCACTTCCTCAAGGTGTGAACCGAAAGGGCGCAGATATTCTCCATGCGCCCTCTTTTGGTGCCCAAGGCAACTGGTTAGACTGCGCGCCTTTCTCGCACGGACCCGCGCCATGTTGTTGTTGCTCTATCTTATCGCCATCACCGCCGAGGCCATGACCGGCGCCCTGTCTGCCGGACGTCGCGGCATGGACTGGTTTGGCGTGGTGCTGATCGCCTGCGTTACTGCGCTGGGTGGCGGCTCGGTGCGCGACGTGCTGCTCGGGCACTACCCGTTGACCTGGGTGAAGCACCCGGAATACCTGGTGCTGACCAGCTGCGCCGCGCTGTTCACGATCTTCATTGCGCCGATGATGCGCCGCCTGCGATCGCTGTTCCTGGTGCTGGATGCCTTGGGGCTGGTGGCCTTCACCCTGATTGGTTGCATGACTGCGCTGGAGATGGGGCAGGGCATGCTGGTGGCGTCGATCAGCGGGGTGATAACCGGGGTGTTTGGCGGGATTCTGCGGGATATCTTCTGTAACGACATCCCACTGGTATTCCGGCGCGAGCTGTATGCCAGCGTGTCGTTTGCTGCGGCGTGGTTCTATCTGGGGTGTGTGTATTTCAAGGTGCCGGCGGAGCAGGCGATGCTGCTGACCTTGTTTGGTGGTTTTCTGGTGCGGTTGCTGGCGATTCGCTTCCATTGGGAAATGCCGAAGTTTCACTACAACGACCAGCAGTAAGCTTCAGTGGGAGCGGCTTCAGCCGCGAAGCAAGCGACTCGGTGAGTGGCACCGGCTTCGCCGGTGTTCGCGGCTGAAGCCGCTCCCACAGTTGAGTTGTGTTGCTAGTTAATGCCGTGCCTGGCCAGCGCCCACTCCACATGCTCGCGCACTAACTCAGACGCATCCTCGCGCCGGGCCTTCAAGGCCTCCAACACCGGAATCGTTGACGGCGCATTGCCCAAGCCCACCGCCAGGTTGCGCAACCACCGCTCATACCCCGCCCGCCGCAACGGCCCGCCCTCGGTCTTGCGCAGGAAGGTCTTCTCGTCCCACAGGAACATCTCGGCCAGTTCGGCATTCTCCAGCCCGTGGCGCGGCTGGAAGTCGCTCTCCTGGGTAGGCCGCGCGAAGCGGTTCCACGGGCAGACGATCTGGCAGTCGTCGCAGCCGAACACCCGGTTGCCCATCATCGAGCGCAACTCCACGGGAATTGCGCCCTTCAGCTCGATGGTCAGGTACGAGATACAACGCCTGGCATCCAGCACGTAAGGCCCGACGAAAGCCTTGGTCGGGCAGATGTCCAGGCATGCCTCGCAGCGCCCGCAGTGCTCGCTGGCATGCGCTTCGTCCACCGGCAGCGGCAGGTCGACGAACAGTTCGGCGAGGAAGAAGTAGCTACCGGCCTTGCGGTTGAGCAGCAACGTGTTCTTGCCGATCCAGCCCAGCCCAGCCTGTTCGGCGATCGCCTTTTCCAGTACCGGGGCGCTGTCGACGAACGCGCGATAACCGAACGGGCCGATGTCTTCCTGGATGCGGTCGGCCAGGTGCTGCACGCGTTTGCGCACCAGCTTGTGATAGTCGCGGCCAAGGGCATAACGCGAGACGTAGGCTTTTTCCGGCTGGGCCAGGCGTTGTGCCATCTGTGTGTCGCCCGGCAGGTAGTCCATGCGCAGCGACACCACGCGCACGGTGCCGGGAATCAACTGGTCGGGGTGCGCGCGTTTGCCATCGTGGGCGGCCAGGTACTCCATCTCGCCCTGGTAGCCGGCGTCGAGCCAGCGCTGCAGGTGCTTTTCGTGCTCGCCAAGGTCCACACCGGCGATGCCGACGTGGGCAAAACCGAGTTCTTGGCCCCAGATCTTGATCGATTGGGCCAGGGCGGCGAGGTCTAGTGTGCAAGCGGACATGGATGGGTAAGGCAATACGGGCTCAGGTGCGTATAATTCTGCCAGACATTGGAGCCTTTGACCCCATGCCGCAGACCAAACACCCCAGCTACGCCCCGCAACTGCTCAGCAGTGTATCCGTCGCGCGCCTGCCCGCCAGGCATTCGCATGCCCACAAAGGTGACTTCGGCCATGTGCTGGTGGTGGGTGGCGACCTCGGCACCGGTGGCGCGGTGTTGCTCAGCGCCGAGGCCGCACTACGTTGCGGTGCTGGGCTGGTCAGCGTGGCGACCCGCCCCGAGCACGTGGCTGCTGGGCTCACCCGCATGCCCGAAACCATGTGCCTGGGGGTGAATTCGGCCAACCAGCTGATGGGCGTGCTGGAGCGCGCTTCGGTATTGGTGGTCGGGCCTGGTCTAGGTCAAGCCGCCTGGGGACGCAGCCTGTTATCGGCGGTGGCCAATGCCGAGCGGCCGCAGGTGTGGGACGCCGATGCGCTCAACCTGCTGGCGCGCACCCCGCTGGCGCTACCCAGTGGCAGCATCCTCACGCCGCATCCCGGAGAGGCAGCTCGGCTGCTGGGGATTTCCACCGAGGCGGTGCAAGCTGATCGCCCGGGCGCCGCGCGCAAGCTGGCGCGACGTTACAACAGCATTTGTGTGTTGAAGGGGGCCGGCACCCTGGTGGCCGACCCAGCCGGTCTATTGATGCTGTGCGAGCGCGGTCATCCGGCAATGGCCGGCGCGGGCCTGGGCGATGTGCTGACTGGCGTGCTGGCGGCGTTATTGGCCCAGGGCCTGGATGCCTGGAGCGCAGCTGGCCTGGGGGTGTGGTTGCACGCCTGTGCCGGCGAGCGTCTGGGTATAAAAGGTAGAGGCCTGGCAGCCAGCGATCTGGCGCCGGTCATTCGTGAGTTGTTGGAGGAGCATTCTGCGTGTCTGGCATAACCCTGTTTCTGGCCGATGAAGAGGCCACAGTCAAATTCGGCGCGGCACTGGCCGAAGTGACCGGCGGTCGCGGCGTGATCTTTCTGGAGGGCGACCTTGGCGCGGGCAAGACTACGCTTTCCCGAGGGCTGATTCGTGGCCTTGGTCATACAGGTGCAGTGAAAAGTCCGACCTTTACCGTGGTAGAACCCTACGAAATCGGTGATGTGCGCGCCTACCATTTCGACCTGTATCGCCTGGTGGACCCGGAGGAGCTTGAGTACCTGGGCATTCGCGACTATTTCGAGGGCGACCCGCTGTGCTTGTTCGAATGGCCAGAAAAGGGTGCGGGCGTTTTGCCAAAGCCTGACCTGACCATTACCATAAGCCCCCAAGCGGGCGGACGCTCGCTTCACCTTTCGCCGCAGGGGGCTCGCGGCGAGGCTTGGTGCAAGGCACTGGGCGAACACTATAAACAGTAAGTGGGGTAGGTATGCGCATACGCGCACTGGTCGCGTTCGTTGGGCTGCTGCTGACAACGGTGACCGTTGACGCTCTGGCCGTCACTCAAGTCAAGAGCATGCGCCTATGGCGCGCGCCGGACAACACGCGGCTGGTCTTCGACCTTTCTGGCCCCGTGCAGCACAGCGTCTTCACCCTCAGCGCACCCGATCGCCTGGTCATCGATATCAATGGCGCAACCCTGGGTGCGCCGCTGAACGTCTCTACCTCGAACACGCCGATCAGCAGCGTGCGCTCCGCCCAGCGCACGCCTACCGACCTGCGCGTGGTGGTTGACCTGAAAAAGTCGGTCACGCCGAAGAGTTTCACCCTGGCGCCCAACGCCCAGTACGGCAACCGCCTGGTCGTCGACTTGTACGACCAGGAGGCCGATGCCATCGCCGCCACGGCGCCGGCAGCACCACCGACGCCGGTGCAAACCCCGGTAACCACGCCCGCCGTGCCGGTATCGCCGGCTCAACCTGCGATCAAACTGCCACCGGTACCCAGCGGCAAGCGCGACATCGTGGTCGCCATCGACGCCGGCCATGGCGGCGAAGACCCGGGGGCCTCCGGCTCGCGCGGCCAGCACGAGAAAGACATCGTGCTGCAGATCGCCAAGGAGTTGCAGCGCCAGATCAACGGCGAGAAGGGCTACCGCGCCGAGCTGACCCGCACCGGTGACTACTTCATTCCGCTGCGCAAGCGTACCGAGATCGCCCGCAAGAAAGGCGCCGACCTGTTCATCTCGATCCACGCCGATGCCGCGCCGTCGCGGGCCGCCTTTGGTGCCTCGGTGTTCGCCCTGTCCGACCGTGGCGCCACGTCCGAGACCGCGCGCTGGCTGGCCGACACGGAAAACCGTTCCGACCTGATCGGCGGTGCCGGCAACGTCAGCCTCGACGACAAGGACCGCATGCTCGCCGGCGTGCTGCTGGACCTGTCGATGACCGCCACGCTCAGCTCCAGCCTCAACGTTGGGCAAAAGGTGTTGGGCAACATGGGTCGCGTCACTTCGCTGCACAAGCAGCGTGTGGAACAAGCGGGCTTCATGGTGTTGAAGTCGCCGGATATTCCGTCGATCCTCGTTGAAACCGGGTTCATTTCCAACAACAACGAGGCCGCCAAGCTCGCCACATCAAGCCATCAGCAGGCCTTGGCCCGCTCGATCCATACCGGTGTGCGTCAGTACTTCCAGCAAAACCCGCCGCCCGGCACCTACATCGCCTGGCTGCGCGACAGTGGCAAGATCGCCCAGGGGCCACGTGAGCACACCGTACGCCCGGGTGAAACGTTGGCGATGCTGGCCGTGCGCTACCAGGTCAGCGTGGCCAGCCTGCGCAGCACCAACAGCCTGAAGACCGATGAATTGAAGGTCGGCCAGCACCTCAACGTCCCTGCTACCACACTGGCTGCGCAATGAACGGTGGTTCGCGCATCCAGCTGCTGAGCCCGCGGCTGGCCAACCAGATTGCCGCCGGTGAAGTGGTCGAGCGCCCGGCGTCGGTGGCCAAGGAGCTGTTGGAGAACAGCCTCGACTCCGGTGCCCGGCGCATCGATGTCGAAGTCGAGCAGGGCGGCGTCAAGCTGCTGCGGGTGCGTGACGATGGCAGCGGCATTTCCGCCGATGACCTGCCCTTGGCCCTGGCGCGTCACGCCACCAGCAAGATCCGTGAGCTGGAAGACCTCGAAGGTGTATTGAGCCTGGGCTTCCGGGGCGAGGCGCTGGCTTCGATCAGCTCCGTGGCGCGCCTGACCCTGACTTCGCGCACCGCCAGTGCCGGCGAGGCCTGGCAGGTCGAAACCGAAGGCCGCGACATGACCCCGCGGGTGCAGCCGGCGGCCCATCCGGTGGGTACTTCGGTGGAAGTGCGCGACCTGTTCTTCAATACCCCGGCCCGACGCAAGTTCCTCAAAGCCGAGAAGACCGAATTCGATCACCTGCAGGAAGTCATCCGCCGGCTGGCCCTGGCCCGCTTCGATGTCGGCTTCCACCTGCGCCACAACGGCAAGAGCATCCTCAGCCTGCACGAAGCGCACAACGAAACCGCGCGAGCCCGCCGGGTCGGCGCCATTTGCGGCGCCGGATTCATGGAGCAGGCGCTGCCCATCGATGTCGAGCGCAACGGCTTGCGCTTGTGGGGCTGGGTCGGCCTGCCGACCTTCTCGCGCAGCCAGGCAGACCTGCAGTATTTCTTCGTCAACGGCCGTGCGGTGCGCGACAAGCTGGTTGCCCATGCGGTGCGCCAGGCTTATCGCGACGTGCTGTTCAATGGTCGTCACCCGACCTTCGTGCTGTTCCTGGAGCTTGAGCCCAACGGCGTGGACGTCAACGTCCACCCGACCAAGCACGAGGTACGCTTCCGTGAGGGGCGTTCGGTTCACGATTTTCTCTATGGCACCCTGCATCGTGCCCTGGCCGATGTGCGTCCGGAGGACCAGTTGGCAGCGCCCGCAGCGGCAACCGAACTCGTTCGTCCTACCGGGCAACAAGTCGGTGAATTTGGCCCGCAAGGCGAAATGCGCTTGGCCTCACCCGTGCTGGAGCAGCCCCAGGCGCCCCAGCATTCGATTTCCAACGGTGGCAGTGGCGCGGGCTACCAGTACCAGTACACCCCACGGCCTTCGCAGCCGCTGCCGGCCGCTGAAGCCCAGGCGGCCTACCGCGAGTTCTACAAGCCGCTGAACGATGCCGCCGCAGCACCTTCGACGCTGCCACAAAGCCAGGGCGACATCCCGCCGCTGGGCTATGCCCTGGCCCAGCTCAAGGGCATTTACATCCTCGCCGAGAACGCCGTCGGCCTGGTGTTGGTGGACATGCACGCCGCCCACGAGCGCATCATGTACGAGCGGCTCAAGGTGGCGATGGCCAGCGAAGGCCTCAGCGGCCAGCCGCTGCTGGTGCCCGAAACCCTGGCGCTGAGCCAGCGCGAGGCGGATTGCGCCGAGGAGCACGCCCAGTGGTTCCAGCGCCTGGGCTTCGAGCTGCAGCGCCTGGGCCCCGAGACCTTGGCGATCCGCCAGATTCCGGCGCTGCTCAAGCAGGCCGAGGCCAATCGCCTGGTGCAGGATGTGCTCGCCGACCTGATGGAGTACGGCACCAGCGATCGCATTCAGGCGCACCTCAACGAACTGCTCGGTACCATGGCCTGCCACGGCGCCGTGCGCGCCAATCGGCGTCTGGCGATTCCCGAGATGAACGCCCTGCTGCGCGACATGGAAAACACCGAGCGCAGCGGCCAGTGCAATCATGGCCGACCGACCTGGACCCAGATGGGCCTGGACGACCTGGACAAACTTTTCCTGCGCGGTCGATGACATGAGCGGCAAGCCCCCAGCAATATTTCTCATGGGCCCGACGGCAGCCGGCAAGACCGACCTGGCCATCGAGCTGACCAAAGTTCTGCCGTGCGAGCTGATCAGCGTTGATTCAGCACTGGTCTACCGTGGCATGGACATCGGTAGCGCCAAGCCCTCCAAGGAGATCCTGGCGGCCCATCCGCACCGTCTGATCGACATCCGCGACCCGGCCGAAAGCTACTCCGCCGCGCAATTTCGCAGCGACGCCCTGGAGGCGATGGCCGAAATCACCGCGCGCGGCAAGATCCCGCTGCTGGTCGGCGGCACCATGCTCTATTACAAGGCCTTGCTCGACGGCCTGGCAGACATGCCACCCGCCGACGCCGCAGTGCGTGCCGAGCTCGAAGCCCAGGCCGAGGCGCTGGGCCTGGCCGAGTTGCACCGGCAGTTGGCCGAAGTTGACCCCGTGTCCGCTGCACGCATCCACCCCAACGACCCGCAACGGCTGATCCGCGCGCTGGAGGTCTACCGGGTGAGCGGCGAGAGCATGACGGCCCATCGCCAGCGTCAATTCGCGGAAAGTAGCGCCGCAGACGCAGGCGCTGACGGGCATTTGCCCTATACTGTCGCGAGTTTGGCGATTGCTCCTACAGATCGTCACATTTTGCATCAGCGAATTGCGTTACGATTTTCGCAGATGCTGGAACAGGGCTTCGTCGACGAGGTCCGATCGCTGCGAGCCAGAAGTGACTTGCACGCCGGGCTGCCGTCTATACGGGCAGTGGGGTATCGGCAAGTCTGGGACTACCTCGACGGCAAGCTGACTGAGAATGAGATGCGAGAACGCGGTATCATTGCCACTCGCCAGCTGGCCAAGCGGCAGTTCACCTGGTTGCGCGGTTGGTCCGACGTGCACTGGCTCGACAGCCTGGCCTGCGACAATCTGTCCCGCACCTTGAAATACCTGGGAAGCGTCTCCATATTGAGCTGAGTCCCTGCTGATTGCCGTCTATTCTCTCGAAGGGGCGGCCTAACTTATCGATTTCTTTGATTTTCTATTATTGATCCTTACAGGAGTGCGGCATATGTCAAAAGGGCATTCGCTACAAGACCCTTACTTGAACACCTTGAGAAAAGAAAAGGTCCCGGTTTCGATCTATCTGGTCAACGGCATCAAGCTGCAGGGCTCGATCGAATCGTTCGACCAGTTCGTCGTATTGCTGAAGAACACTGTCAGCCAGATGGTCTACAAGCACGCCATCTCGACTGTGGTACCTGCCCGTCCGGTTCGCCTGCCAAGCCCGTCCGATTCCGAACACGGCGACAGCGAGCCAGGCAACGCCTGATAGGAGCCTGCATTGTTCTTTGAGCGCCACGGTGGTGGTGAGCGGGCGCTGCTCGTTCACTTGGAAGGTCAGAACCCTGAGGCGCGCGAAGACCCGCAGGAGTTTCAGGAGCTGGCATTGTCGGCCGGCGCCGACATCGTCTCGCTGGTCACGGTGGGCAGGCATCAGCCTACCGCCAAATACCTGATTGGCAGTGGCAAGGTCGAAGAGCTGCACGACCTGGTCCATGCCGAACAGGTAGACCTGGTGATTTTCAATCACACCCTCACGCCCAGCCAGGAGCGCAACCTCGAACGTGTGTTCGAGTGCCGTGTGCTCGACCGCACCGGGCTGATTCTCGACATCTTCGCCCAACGGGCGCGTACCCATGAAGGCAAGCTGCAGGTCGAACTGGCTCAGCTTGATCACATGAGCACGCGGTTGGTGCGCGGCTGGACTCACCTTGAGCGACAAAAAGGTGGTATCGGCCTGCGCGGCCCGGGTGAAACCCAGCTGGAAACCGACCGCCGCCTGTTGCGGGTACGCATTCGCCAGATCAAGTCTCGCCTGGAGAAAGTACGCAGCCAGCGTGAGCAGGCGCGTCGCGGGCGCAAGCGCGCGGATATTCCGTCGGTATCGTTGGTGGGCTACACCAACGCCGGCAAGTCCACGCTGTTCAACGCCCTGACCGAATCCGAGGTCTACGCCGCCGACCAATTGTTCGCCACCCTCGACCCGACCCTGCGCCGGCTCGAGCTCAACGACCTTGGGCCGATCGTGCTGGCCGATACCGTAGGCTTCATTCGCCACCTGCCGCACAAGCTGGTCGAGGCATTTCGGGCTACGCTCGAAGAGTCGAGCAACTCCGACCTGCTGCTGCATGTGATCGACGCCCATGAGCCGGAGCGCATGGAGCAGATCGAGCAGGTGTTGGCGGTATTGGGCGAGATCGGTGCAGAAGGCTTGCCGATCCTTGAGGTCTATAACAAACTCGACCTGCTCGAAGATGTCGAGCCGCAGATCCAGCGCAACGCCGACGGCAAGCCGGAGCGGGTCTGGGTATCGGCACGAGACGGGCGTGGCCTGGAGCTGGTCGGTCAGGCGATTGCCGAGTTGCTGGGGGATGATCTGTTTGTCGGTACCCTGTGCCTGGAGCAGCGTTTTGCCCGCTTGCGCGCGCAATTCTTTGCCCTGGGTGCCGTGCGGAGTGAGGAGCATGACGAAGAAGGGCGCAGCCTGCTGAGTGTGCGATTGCCCATGGTCGAATTGAATCGCCTGGTCAGCCGCGAAGGCATGGAGCCGCAAGTGTTTGTCGAGCAACACACTTTGCAATAAATGCCCGCCGAGGTCGTCGGGCAGCAGTGGCAGGCATTCTGTAGCATTGGACGGCGCGCCGTGGGCGCGTCTTTGCTTTATCAGATGGAGAGCGCTATGGCTTGGAACGAGCCGGGTGGCAACTCGAACAATCAGGATCCCTGGGGCGGTCGCCGTGGTGGCGGCGGCGGTGGTGGCGATAAAAAAGGCCCGCCGGATCTGGACGAGGCCTTCCGCAAACTGCAGGACAGCCTGAACGGCATGTTCGGCAGCGGCAAGAAACGTGGCGGCGGTGACCGCAATGTCGGCAAGGGCGGGGGCTATGGCCTGCTGGGCATCGGCCTGGCGGTACTGGCTGCCATCTGGCTGTACAGCGCCGTGTACGTGGTCGACGAGCAGGAGCAAGCCGTGGTGCTGCGCTTCGGCAAGTACTATGAGACGGTCGGTCCCGGCCTGAACATCTACTTCCCGCCATTCGATCGCAAGTACATGGAAAACGTCACGCGTGAGCGTGCCTACACCAAGCAGGGCCAGATGCTCACCGAAGACGAGAACATCGTCGAGGTGCCGCTGACCGTCCAGTACAAGATCAGCAACCTGCAGGACTTCGTGCTCAACGTCGACCAGCCGGAAGTCAGCCTGCAGCATGCGACCGACAGCGCCCTGCGCCACGTGGTGGGTTCCACCTCGATGGACCAGGTGTTGACCGAAGGCCGTGAGCAGATGGCCGTGGATATCCGCGAACGCCTGCAGCGCTTCCTCGACAACTACCGCACCGGCATCACCGTCACCCAGGTCAACGTACAGAGCGCGGCAGCCCCGCGTGAAGTGCAGGAAGCCTTCGACGACGTGATCCGCGCCCGTGAAGACGAGCAACGTGCCCGCAACCAGGCCGAGTCCTACGCCAATGGCGTGGTGCCGGAAGCCCGCGGTCAGGCCCAGCGCATCATCGAGGACGCCAACGGTTACCGCGACGAAGTCATCGCCCGCGCCAAGGGTGAGGCCGACCGCTTCACCAAGCTGGTTGCCGAGTACCGCAAGGCACCTGACGTGACCCGTCAGCGTCTGTACCTGGAGACCATGCAAGAGGTCTACAGCAATACCAGCAAAGTCATGGTGGCCACCAAGGACGGGCAGAACAACCTGCTCTATCTGCCGCTGGACAAGATGGTCGAAGGCAGCCGCAACACGTCCGCGCCAACCACCAGTGTTTCTCCGTCGGCCAACGACGCGGCGGCACGTGCGGCGCAGGACCTGCAACAGCAACAGCAGCAGCTGCGTACTAGGGAGAGCCGCTGATGAGCAACAGATCGCTGATCGCCCTGATCGCCGTCGTGGTTCTGGCCATCGTCGGCTGGAACAGCTTCTACATCGTGGCCCAGACCGAGCGTGCGGTAATGCTGCGCTTCGGTAAGGTGGTCCAGGCGGATGTTCAGCCTGGCCTGCACATGAAGATTCCGTACGTGAACCAGGTCCGCAAGTTCGACGCTCGCCTGATGACCCTCGACGCTCCGACCCAGCGGTTCCTGACCCTGGAGAAAAAAGCGGTGATGGTCGACGCCTACGCCAAGTGGCGCGTCAAGGATGCCGAGCGTTTCTATACCGCCACTTCCGGCATGAAGCAGATCGCCGACGAGCGTCTTTCGCGTCGTCTGGAAAGCGGCCTGCGTGACCAGTTCGGTAAGCGCACCCTGCACGAAGTAGTCTCCGGTGAACGTGACGCGCTGATGGCTGACATCACCGCTTCGCTGAACCGCATGGCTGCCAAGGAGCTGGGTATCGAAGTCGTTGACGTCCGCGTCAAGGCCATCGACCTGCCGAAGGAAGTCAACCGCAGCGTGTTCGACCGCATGAGCACCGAGCGTGAGCGTGAAGCCCGCGAGCATCGCGCCAAAGGTAACGAACTGGCCGAAGGTATCCGTGCGGATGCCGACCGTCAGCGCCGTGTACTGCTGGCCGAAGCCTATCGCGAAGCTGAAGAAACCCGCGGTGATGGCGACGCTCAGTCGGCCTCCATCTATGCCAAGGCCTACAACCAGGACGCCGATTTCTATGCGTTCTACCGTAGCCTGCAGGCGTACCGCGAGAGCTTCTCCAGCAAGAGCGACGTGCTGGTCCTGGATCCGAAGAACGAGTTCTTCCGTTACCTGGACAAGAGCAAGCCGTAATGCATTGAGCCTCGTTTCATGGGGTGGCGCCCCGCCTGGCAGCTAAAACACCAGGCGGGGTGCATTCTGAATGAAAAGGGGTGTAAGATGCGGCAGCCGGGAAATTTCCCGGCTTTTTTGCGTCTGCAAGGTCAATTGGCGAAACGCCAGTTGACGGTTTGGTCAGGTCGCAAGGCAATTTGAGGGTATCGGGTACGGTGGTTGCGCTGGGATCAGTGCTGCCCGCTGCTGTGCGCGATACCGGCTTTACTGACGGCTGGCCTCTCGGCAAGCCGCCCGGACCAGAGGGGAAATGGCGTAATGGCAACGGTAGACCGCTGGCTGCTGCCAGATGGCATCGAGGAAGTACTGCCACCTGAGGCTGCGCGCATCGAGATCGCGCGCCGCCAGGTGTTGGACCTGTTCCAGAGTTGGGGTTACGAACTGGTCGTCACCCCGCATATCGAGTACCTGGAGTCGCTGCTCACCGGCGCCGGCCAGGACCTGGACCAGCGCACCTTCAAGGTGGTCGACCCGCAGTCGGGCCGCCTGATGGGCTTCCGCGCCGACTTCACCCCGCAGGTGGCGCGCATCGACGCCCACACCCTGCGCCGTGAAGGCCCGAGCCGCCTGTGCTACGCCGGCAGCGTGCTGCACGCCCAGCCACGGGCACTGTCCACTTCGCGCAGCCCGATTCAGCTGGGTGCCGAGCTGTACGGCGACGCCAGCCCCACCAGCGATGTCGAAGTCATCAGCCTGATGCTCGCCACGCTGCAACTGACCGACGTCGCAGACGTACACATGGACCTCGGTCATGTCGGTATCTACCGTGGCCTGGCGCGCGCCGCCGGCCTGTCGGGCGCGGTCGAGCAGCAGCTGTTCGACGCCCTGCAGCGCAAGTCGGTGGATGAAGTGCAGGCACTGACCGCCGACCTGCCGAAGGACCTGGGCAACATGCTGCGCGCCCTGGTCGAGCTGTGCGGTGGGCGCGAAGTGCTGGCCGAAGCCCGCGTGCGCCTGGGCCGTGCCCCGGCCAGCGTGCTGGCGGCGCTGGACGATCTGCTGGCGATCGCCGATCGCCTGGCGTCGCGCTACCCGGACTTGCCGTTGTACTTCGACCTTGGCGAGCTGCGTGGCTACAACTACCACACCGGTGTGGTGTTCGCCGTGTTCGTCCCTGGTGAAGGTCAATCGATCGCCCAGGGCGGCCGTTACGACGACATCGGCGCCGATTTCGGCCGGGCACGCCCGGCCACCGGATTCTCCACGGATTTGAAGACCCTGGTCACACTGGGGCGAGCGGAGGTCGTATTGCCTACTGGCGGCATCTGGATGCCCGACAGTGGCGACGCGGCCCTCTGGCAGCAGGTCTGCCAGTTGCGCAACGAGGGCCAGCGTGTGGTCCAGGCTCTGCCTGGCCAGCCGTTGAGTGCTGCTCTCGAGGCGGATTGTGATCGGCAATTGATTCAGCAAGACGGGCGCTGGCAGGTTCTGCCGCTGACCCATTGAGTTTCTGCGTCGGCAGTAGGCCGGCAACCAAGTTTGCGTGAATGAGGACCAATGTAATGGGTAAGAATGTCGTCGTCCTGGGCACCCAGTGGGGTGATGAGGGCAAAGGCAAGATCGTCGATCTGCTGACCGAACATGCTGCCGCCGTAGTGCGCTACCAGGGTGGCCACAACGCGGGCCACACCCTGGTGATCAACGGTGAAAAAACCGTTCTGCACCTGATTCCGTCTGGCATCCTGCGTGAAGGCGTGCAGTGCCTGATCGGCAACGGCGTGGTCGTTGCACCCGATGCCCTGATGCGTGAAATCACCAAGCTGGAAGAGAAGGGCGTGCCGGTGCGCGAGCGCCTGCGCATCAGCCCGGCTGCGCCGCTGATCCTGTCGTACCACGTGGCCCTGGACCAGGCCCGCGAAAAAGCCCGTGGCGAAGCCAAGATCGGCACCACCGGCCGTGGTATCGGCCCAGCGTACGAAGACAAAGTCGCCCGCCGTGGCCTGCGTATCGGTGACCTGTTCCACCGTGAGCGTTTCGCCGCCAAGCTCGGTGAGCTGCTGGACTACCACAACTTCCAGCTGGTCAATTACTACAAAGAGCCGGCCATCGACTTCCAGCAGACGCTGGACGAGTGCATGGAATACGCCGAGCTGCTCAAGCCGATGATGCTCGACGTCACCGCTGAGCTGCACAACCTGCGTCGCGCCGGCAAGGACATCATGTTCGAAGGCGCCCAGGGCTCGCTGCTGGACATTGACCACGGTACCTACCCGTACGTCACCAGCTCCAACACCACCGCTGGCGGTATCTCCACCGGCTCGGGCGTTGGCCCGATGTACCTGGACTACATCCTGGGTATCACCAAGGCCTACACCACTCGCGTGGGTTCCGGTCCGTTCCCGACCGAACTGTTCGACGAGACCGGCGCCGGCCTGGCCAAGCGTGGCCACGAGTTCGGTTCGACCACCGGCCGTGCCCGCCGTTGCGGCTGGTTCGATGCCGTCATCCTGCGTCGCGCCATTGACGTCAACAGCATCTCGGGCATCTGCCTGACCAAGCTGGACGTACTGGACGGCATGGAAACCATCAACATCTGCGTTGGCTACAAGGACGCAAACGGCGCCGTCAATGATGCCCCGTCCGACGCCGACAGCTACATCGGCCTGGAGCCGGTGTACGAAACGATGCCAGGCTGGAGCGAGTCGACCGTGGGCGCCAAGTCCCTGGAAGCCCTGCCAGAAGCTGCTCGCGCTTACATCAAGCGTATCGAGGAGCTGGTTGGCGCGCCGATCGACATCATCTCCACCGGCCCGGACCGCAACGAGACCATCGTGCTGCGTCATCCTTTCGCCTGATCTGCCCTCCAGGCTGATCTGACGCCGCGGTCCTGAAAGGGGCCGCGGCGTTTTCATTTGTGGCCGTTGCTAGACCTTGGCGCTTATACCTGCTGTGCTCGGCACAACCCTTGCTGTAAGAAGTTCTGTAGATGCCATCAAAATAATGGCGCCAGAAAGCACGAGGGTTTCACCGTGTCTGCCATCCTTTCAGTGTTACGAAGCCGCCTGTTGCGGCCTGTGTTTGTTGCCCTCGGTATCGCCCTTTTGGTGCAGGTGCTGGTGGCTGTTGCGCTAACCCGAAGCACGGTCACTGCCCTTGAGTCCGACCTTGGCGAGCGCCTGGGCAATGACAGCCGCAAGCTCGCCAGTGAGCTGGAGCAGGCCGGGCAGGATGTCCGTGCCGGCCTCGACAGCCTTTCCAGCAGTACCCGTCAGCGCCTCAGCGCCGGCCTCTCCGAACGCTTGCAAAGCGAACAGCAACAACTGCGCACGACGCTGGAAAAGAACCTCAAGGACTCAGCCAACGACATGGCCGAACTGCTGGCCTCGGTCGCACCACGGGCGATCTGGGACAACGACGTGCCGACGCTGTCCGACTTTGCTCGCCGTGCCCAGCGCAATCCCAATGTGCTGTTCGTAATCTATGACGACGCCCAGGGCCAGCATCTGACCCGCTACCTGAACCGACAGAACCCGATCAACCAGGCCTTGATGGAAAAAGGCCAAGGTGAGCGCGCTCTGGACAAGGTGCTCGAAGCTGCCCGCCGCGATCCGTCGGTGTATTTCGTCGAGGCCTCGATCAACCCCAATGGCGCAGAAATTGGCAAAGTCCTGATGGGCGTCTCCACTGCCGGTGTCGATCAGGAACTGAAAGCGCTGGATCAGCGTTTCAACGCCTTGATCGTCAGCGGCGAGCAACTGGTGGGTGATAGCCTTGGCGCAGCGGCGGCGGACAGTGGCAAGGCTCTCAGGGAACGTTTGGAAACTGCGCAGGGTAGCGCCACTGCAATGCAGGCCAATACCGCGCAAACCGTGCGCAATGCGGCTGCAGAGCTGCGTTGGCGGATTGGCCTGGGCCTGGTGCTGGTTGGCCTGGGCGTGCTGGTGCTCGTGGCTGTGGTGCTGGGCCGGCGGGTGCTCAGCAAGTTGCGCCTGCTGATTGCCGCCCTCAACGACCTGGCGGCCGGAGAGGGCGACCTGACCAAGCGCGTCAACCTCGACAGCCGCGACGAGATCGGTGACATGGCCTCGGCGGTCAACCGCTTCGTCGACAAACTTCAGCCAATTGTCCGCGAGGCGGGAGAGGTGGCGCAGCGAACCGGCGTAGAAATCGGTGCAATGGCCCAGCGCAACGCCGGAGCCGATGCCGCTGCTGCACTGCAGCGCGACGAAGTAGCCGCCAGCTTGCGCGACCTGTCGAGCATGGCGGACGAAGCCCAGGCCGAAAGCCACGCCATGCAGGCAGCGCTGCAGCAGGTGGTCGACATCCGCCAGGCCACCGACGAGAACAGCCGCGCTTCGACGCAATTAGCCGGCATGATCGAGAACCTCGCCGGCCAGGTCGAAACCGGTGCCCAGGTCATCGAGCGGCTCGCCAGGCAGAGCGAGCAGATCGAGGTGGTGCTGACCGTGATCCACGGCATCGCCGAGCAAACCAACCTGCTGGCCCTCAACGCGGCCATCGA
Source organism: Pseudomonas sp. NPDC090233 (assembly GCF_044772285.1). Lineage (NCBI taxonomy): Bacteria > Pseudomonadati > Pseudomonadota > Gammaproteobacteria > Pseudomonadales > Pseudomonadaceae > Pseudomonas > Pseudomonas sp. NPDC090233. Next base: position 431,340 of record NZ_JBIVYQ010000006.1, read on the forward strand.
GGCGGCGCGTGCCGGCGAAACCGGGCGCGGCTTTGCTGTAGTGGCGGATGAAGTGCGGGCACTGGCGAGCAAGACGCAAAGCTCTACCGGAGACATTCAGGCGCATATCGCAGCGCTGCAGAAGGGCGCCAAAGAAGCGGTGGCGACCATCGGCCAAGCCGGCCTGAAGGCCAGCGAAGGCCTTTCGGTGTTGCGCGACAACGAGCGCCGGCAGCAATCGGTGCAGGCGGCGGTGGAGCAGGTGCATGCGGCAATTGGCCTGGCTACCCGTGCGGCAGAGCAGCAGGCGCATGGAGCCCAGGCGGTGCGTGGACGGGTAGAAACGATCCATGCTCAAGCCGAGCGCTCTGCCGAAGTCGTCATGCAGACTACCGCCAGTAGCAAGGTGCTGGACGATTTAGCAGCGCAACTGCGCGCCAGTCTGGGGCAGTTCCGCGCCTGATCAGGCGAATCAGGAGCGGCTTCAGCCGCGAAGCAAGCGCCGCGATGAATGGCACCGGCTTCGCCGGTGTTCGCGGCTGAAGACCACAGGCGTTTTGATCAATCATTGCGTTAGCGTTTACTTCTGTGGGAGCGGGCTTGCCCCGCGAACACGGGCGAAGCCCGTGCCATGCAAATCCGATAATAAATGTGTCAGCAGAAACATATTTTGACGCGATCAAGCCGGCTTCATCAGTGATTTTGTAGGAAAAGAAACGCCTTGACGGCAGTGCCGGCGGCAACGTCACGGGCGGTTGGGACCGCATCAACAATAAGAAGTATGCGTGAGGTGCGACAATGTCCGAGGCGCGCAGCTTCATTAATCCGCAAGCGCAGTCGTATGAGTCGTTGAAGGCCGATACGCCCATGAACGCGAATCAGCGGGCCAAGTTTGATGTGCTGAATGCGCATGTCGTCAACACTGTTATATTCCCTGGCGAGCTGATAATTGTAGGTGACCCAAGCACACCGTCCTGTACTGCTCATGAGGCATTTCTAGGAGGAATGGGTGGATATGTCGGGGGCGTGTTGGGGCCGATAGCATGTGTAGCTGTAGGTATTCCCACCGGTGGAGCGGCAACTTTCGCATGTGCGGTATTGGGGGGAGCGGGTGGGGGTATTTGCTGGCGGTGAGTTTGGTGAAATATTAGGGGGAAGAGTGGGGGAGATTTTGTATGAGGCAGTGCGATGAGTAACCTGCACCTCGCAGTGCTTGGTGTATTTGTAATTATTTCACCTTTTTTGATGTTTGGTATCTGGGTATTCTTTGCCTATCGATATCTGGATCATATCGAATCAGTTCTGCCAAATAGCCGAATGGTGGCTGTGAACAGAGAAATATATTCACATGCTGGGCTGCTCGGGAAAGTCATGCGGCTAGGATCAATTTCTGCAATGCTATCTATGAAATATTTTAGCGTTCGGAAGGGGCTATTGGATAGAAATGATATTGCAAAGGCTCCCGCCGACTTGCAGAGGCTGTTAGTGCGCTTGTGGACTGTACAGATTCTGCTGATTGCACTGACTGTTCTATTTTTGTTTGGATAGAGTATTTGAGGTAAGCTCGTGTGTGTCGTTCGAAAAACCAAGCTGCTCGCCTGTCTGCATTCGTTCTCACGTTTTGTTCAAATGAATCCGCGTAAATTGGTACAGCGGTGGATGGGAAGTATGGAGGGGACTACGGTGGGGAGTGGATGGGCAGTCTGGGGGAGTTGATTTATGAGGGAGTGCGAAAGTGAGTGCCGAAGCATTGACATTAGTCGCATCTATTCTGCTCGCCTGTATGGCAATCAGCGTGTGTGTGATGATTTACTTGGCTTGTCGATACACGGACGACATTGAAACGGCCTTGATGAAATGTAGTTACATTCAGAGTAATAAGGATAACTTTTCAGCGGCCGGTTTTGTTGGGAAATTAATTCGTACTTGCCTGGCTGCAAATATGCTCATGATTCCGGGGCTATTTGTGCGAAAAGGTGTGGCAGATGCTTCGGATGTCGAGAACTTTCCAAGGCCTATGAAAAGGTTTCTGCTACCGTCGTGGGTAGGGCTTGTGTTATCGACGATCTTATTCTTTGCTTTCAACTGGATAATAGGAATTTTAAAGTGAGTCGATGATGTAGTCTCAAAAATTCAGGCGTGTGCCCAAGCCGTATGGCAGCCTGGGCAAGCTTTCAGGCCTTGTTCAAATACATCCGCGTAGTCAGCAAATACACCGGCAACCCCGACACCACAATCAATAGCGCCGCATAAGGCGCCGCCGCCGCGAACTCGACGTTGGCGGTATGCGCCCAGACCTCGGTGGCCAGGGTGGTCATGCCTGTCGGGCTGAGCAGCAGGGTAGCGGTGAGTTCCTTCATGGCATCAAGGAACACCAGCGCAAACGCCGCCGCCAGTGCCGGGAAGATGATCGGCAGGGTCACCCGGCAGAACGCTGCAAAGCTGCTGGCGCCCAAAGTGCGGGCTGCTTCTTCGAGTGTCGGCGAGGCCTTGTTCAACGCGGTGCGCACCGGCGCCTGGGCCAGCGGCAGGAACAGCAGCGCATAGGCCAGCAGCAACAGTACCGTGGTCTGATACAGCGCCGGCACGTAGTGCAGCGAGAACACCACCAGGGTCAGTGCGATCACCAGGCCGGGCAGGGCGTGCAGCAGGTACGGCAAGCGTTCGGCCCAGATCGCCAGGCGCCCTTTGTAGCGTACCACCAGGAAGCTGACTGGCAGGGCCAGCAGCACGCAGAAGCCCGCGCCACCCAGCGACACCGACAGCGAAGTCAGCAGCGCTTTACTGATCGCCGCCACCGGGAAGGCGGCCGACGAACCCACGCTCAGCCAGTAACCCAGCATGGCCAGCGGAATCCCGCTACCAAGTATCGCCAGCCCCACACAGAACAGCTGCGCCACTGGCATCCAAGCACCCAGGCGCATCGCCTGCGCACGGCGGGCCACACCTTGGCCGATGCGCACATGGCGGGCCTTGCCGCGCACTTTCAGCTCCAGCCAGAGCATCGCCAGGCACAGCGCCAGCAGCACTGCCGAAAGCATCGCGGCGTTGGCGTTGCTGAACTCCAGCTCGAACTGCTGATAGATCGCCGTGGTAAATGTCTGCAGGCCGAGGATCGACAGGGCGCCAAACTCCACCAGCATGTGCAGGGCGATCAGCAGCGCTCCGCCGAGCATCGACGGCCACAGCAGTGGCAGGGTGACTTTGCTGAATACGCCCCAGCGGCTGCAACCCAGTGTGCGTGCCGACTCTTCAAGCGATGTGTCGAGGTTGCGCAGGGTGGCGGCCACTGGCAGGAACACCAGCGGGTACTTGGATAAAGCCATGACCAGGATCGCCCCGCCCAGGCCTTCGAAGTCCGAGCTCAACGACACCCAGGTAAAACTGCTGACAAACGATGGCACGGCGAACGGCAGGCACAGCACCACGCCCCACAACCTGCGCCCGGGCAGGTTGCTTCGTTCCAGCAGCCAGGCCAGGGCCAGGCCGACCACCATGCACGCCAGCGTCACCCCGACCATCAGCATCAGGGTGTTGCGCATCAGGCCCCAGACGAACGGGCGCCACAGCAGGTGAAGGGCTTCGTGCCAGCCGGCTTCCCAGGCTTTCATGGCGACGTACAGCAACGGCAGCAAGCTCATCGCCACCAGGAACAACACAGGCAGCACCACCCAGATCGAGGGGCGCTTGCGGCGCGGTACGAAGCGTACTGGCACCGGCTCGGACAGGGCGGCAGTCATCAGAGCAGGCCGACCTCACGTTCAAGCTCCAGCGCTTCCTCGGCATTGCCCAGGTCGGCCGGCGAGATCTTCGGTGGGCGCAGGTCTTCGAACGGCTTCAGGCCGCGGTCGGAGACCATGCCTTTGTGCAGCGGGTACTCGGCGGTGGTCTGGGTGATCACGCGCTGGCCTTCTTCGCTGGCCATCCAGTTGAGCAGGGCCTGAGCTTCTTTCGGGTGCTTGCTGGCCTTGACCGCAGCGGCGCCGGAGATGGTCACCAGGTTGCCGGCGTCACCGTCGGCCAGGTAGTACAGCTTGGAGTCCAGTTTGCCGCGCTCGCGTTCCAGGGCGTACCAGTAGTAGTTGTTCACCAGCACGGCGGCGACTTCGCCTTTTTCCACGGCTTTGAGGGCGACCATGTTGTTGGTGTAGGTCTTGCCGAAGGCTTTCAGGCCGGTCAGCCATTCTTCGGTGGCTTCACGGCCGTGCATCTTGAGGATAGCCACGGCTTGTTCCTGGAATGCACCGCTGGTCGGCACGTAACCGACGCGGCCATCCCATTCAGGGCCGGCGAAATCCATTACCGTGGTCGGCAGTTCCTTCTCGTCGATCTTCTTCGGGTTGAACACCACCACGCGGGTGCGCGCCGTGACGCCCATCCAGGTGCCGTTGGCGCCTACGTATTCCTTGGGCAGCATGTTCAGCGTGGCGTCGTCGATCTTCGCCAGCAGGCCCAGCTCGCCCAGGTTGTTCAGCGGCGGCGATTCTTCGGTGTAGATGATGTCGGCCGGCGAACGGTCGCCTTCCTCGATGATCTGGCTGGCCAGCTGATTGCTGCTGCCTTTGCGGATATTGATGTGGATACCGGTCTTGGCCTCGTAGGCCTTGGCGATGGCTTCGCCGATTTCCTTGTGCTGACCGTTGTACATGGTCAGGCTGACCGGGTCGTCTGCCATGGCGGCCGGAGCGCCGATCACCAGGCTCAGAACAGCGGCGGCCAGGGTGCGCATCAGCGGTTGCGGACGGATCGTCATGCGGGTACTTCCTCGCTTACGGCTACATATTTGGAAACAATGGTAAACGAAATCGTTTCTCAAGTGGCCGGGTGACGAGAAATTCATGGTCAGACCTTTGGTGGGCTGCAGCCATGCAGGGGAGGGCGATGCAAAAATCGCAGGCAAGAAAAAACCCACTAGCAAGCTAGTGGGTTTTTGTATGGTGCCCAGGAGAAGACTCGAACTTCCACGACCGTTAAGTCACTGATACCTGAAACCAGCGCGTCTACCAATTCCGCCACCTGGGCAAAGCTTTACATCATCTGATGAAGGCGACTATCGTTCGCTTCACACAGTAGTAACAGATCCTTGGTCATCTGTTACTTGAAATACTTGGTGCCCAGGAGAAGACTCGAACTTCCACGACCTTGCGGTCACTGATACCTGAAACCAGCGCGTCTACCAATTCCGCCACCTGGGCACACATTCGAGATTACAAGATGCTTTACAGCGCCGTTCATCTCTACTACAACTTCGGGGTTGCCCGTCGTTGTGGTGCGCACTATACGGGCGGTCCCGAGGGCTGTAAAGCCCCCAATCGAAAAAAATTTCAAAAAATTCAACTTGTTGATTCCACACGCCTATTGCCGCACGCCGGACATGCTGCTGGGGCTGTCCAAGCCCGACATTTCCGGTTTCAATAGGCCTATGCCAGAATTCCTATCTATATACCCCAAGGTGAACCCCTTCTGATGGCCGATTGGCAATCCCTCGATCCCGAGGCCGCTCGCGAAGCGGAAAAATACGACAACCCTATCCCCAGCCGTGAGCTGATCCTGCAGCGCCTTGCCGACCGTGGCGAACCGGCCGCGCGCGAGGAGCTGGCGGCCGAGTTCGGTCTTTATGAAGAAGACCAGATCGAAGCCCTGCGCCGCCGCCTGCGTGCCATGGAGCGTGACGGCCAGCTTATCTATACCCGGCGTGGCACCTATGCCCCGGTCGACAAGCTGGATTTGATCTGCGGCCGTGTCTCCGGTCACCGCGACGGTTTCGGCTTCCTTATCCCCGACGATGGCAGCGAAGACCTGTTCCTCAGCCCGTCGCAGATGCGCCTGGCCTTCGATGGCGACCGCGGCCTGGCCCGGGTTTCGGGTGTCGACCGCCGTGGCCGCCGTGAAGGCGTGCTGGTCGAGATCATCTCGCGTGCCCACGAAAGCATCGTTGGCCGCTACTTCGAAGAAGGCGGCATCGGCTATGTGACGCCGGACAATCCGAAGATCCAGCAGGAAGTGCTGGTGACTGCGGGCCGCAACGGCGGCGCCAAGATCGGCCAGTTCGTCGAGATCAAGATCACCCATTGGCCAACCCCGCGCTTCCAGCCGCAGGGCGATGTGGTCGAAGTGATCGGCAACTACATGGCGCCGGGCATGGAAATCGACGTAGCCCTGCGCAGCTACGATATTCCGCACGTCTGGCCCCAGGACGTGATCAAGGAGGCGCGCAAGTTCCGCTCCGAAGTCGAAGAGAAGGACAAGGAAAAGCGCATCGACCTGCGCCACCTGCCGTTCGTCACCATCGACGGCGAAGATGCCCGCGACTTCGACGATGCAGTTTATTGCGAACCACTGGGCAAGCTGCGCATGTTCTCGGGCGGCTGGCGCTTGTACGTGGCCATCGCCGACGTGTCCAGCTACGTACGCCTGGGTTCGGCCCTGGATGTGGAAGCCCAGCAGCGCGGCAACTCGGTGTACTTCCCCGAGCGCGTGGTGCCGATGCTTCCCGAAGAGCTGTCCAACGGCCTGTGCTCGTTGAACCCGCACGTCGATCGCCTGGCAATGGTCTGCGAAATGACCATGAACAAAGCCGGCCAGATGGTCGATTATCAGTTCTATGAAGGGGTGATCCACTCCCATGCGCGCCTGACCTACAACAAGGTCAGCAGCATGCTCGAACACGCCCGCACCCGTGAGGGCAAGGCGCTGCGCGAGGAGTACAAGGAAGTCCTGCCAGACCTGAAGAACCTGTACAACCTGTACAAGGTGCTGCTGGACGCCCGTCACGCCCGGGGTGCCATCGACTTCGAGACCCAGGAAACCCGTATCATCTTCGGTGACGAGCGCAAGATCGCGGAAATCCGCCCGACCGTGCGCAACGACGCCCACAAGCTGATCGAAGAATGCATGCTGGCGGCCAACGTCGCCACCGCAGCGTTCCTGCAAAAGCACGAAGTGCCAGCCCTCTACCGCGTGCACGACGGCCCGCCGCCGGAGCGCCTGGAAAAACTGCGCGCCTTCCTTGGCGAGCTGGGCCTGAGCCTGCACAAGGGCAAGGACCCGTCGCCGAAGGACTACCAGGCCCTGCTGGCGAGCATCGCCGGGCGCCCGGATTTCCACCTGATCCAGACCGTGATGCTGCGTTCGCTGAGCCAGGCGGTGTACAGCACCGACAACAATGGCCACTTCGGTTTGAATTACGAGGCGTACACTCACTTCACCTCGCCGATCCGTCGTTACCCGGACCTGCTGGTGCACCGCGCCATCCGTAGCGTCATCCGCTCCAAGGTCGATACCCCGCACGTCAAACGTGCCGGTGCCATGAGCATTCCCAAGGCGCGTATCTACCCGTACGACGTCAACACCCTCGATCAGCTCGGCGAGCAGTGCTCGATGACCGAGCGCCGTGCCGACGAAGCCACCCGTGACGTGGTCAACTGGCTCAAGTGCGAGTTCATGAAGGACCGCGTCGGCGAGACCTTCCCGGGTGTGATCACTGCCGTGACCGGTTTCGGGTTGTTCGTCGAGCTGACCGATATCTACGTCGAAGGCCTGGTGCACGTCAGTGCGTTGCCAGGGGACTACTACCACTTCGATCCAGTGCATCACCGCCTGTCGGGTGAGCGTACCGGGCGCAGCTTCCGCCTGGGCGACACCATTGAAGTCAAGGTCATGCGCGTCGACCTCGACGAGCGCAAGATCGATTTCGAGGTGTCCCAGCAGCAACTCGCCGCCCCGATTGGTCGTAAAAACCGCGGTGCCGCACCGGCCGCCGAGCAAGCCGAGCAGCAGCCGGTGGAGGTGGCCAAGGCCACGCCGAAGCCGCGCAGCCGCAAGAGCGAAACCGCTGAGGCGTACTTCCCGAAAGACGCCGTGCAGCGTAACGCCGAAGTGCGCAAGAGCCGCGAAATGAAGAAGGCGCTGATGAGCGATGCCCGCAGCGGTGGGCATGCCAGCAGCAAGTCGGATAAAGGCAGCAAGCCTTCCGGCAAGCCGACCAAGCACCGTAAAGGCCCGCCGAAGTCCGGCGGCGCGCCACGCAAGAGCAAGAACAAGTCATGAGTCAGCTGGAAAAGATCTACGGCGTGCACGCCGTGCAGGCGCTGCTGCAGCACCATCCGAAGCGGGTCAAGCAGATCTGGTTGTCGGAAGGGCGCAGCGAGCCGCGCATCCAGGCGTTGCTGGCCCTGGCCGCGGAAAACCGCGTGCAGGTTGGCCAGGCCGAGCGCCGTGAGCTGGATGCCTGGGTCGAGGGCGTGCACCAGGGCGTGGTCGCCGAGGTCAGCCCGAGCCAGGTGTGGGGCGAACTGATGCTCGAGGAGCTGCTCGAGCGCACCGAGACGCCGCCGCTGATTTTGGTGCTGGACGGTGTCACCGACCCGCACAACCTCGGCGCCTGCCTGCGTACCGCCGATGCCGCCGGTGCCACGGCGGTGGTGGTGCCCAAGGACAAATCGGCGACCCTGACGCCGGTGGTGCGCAAGGTGGCCTGTGGCGCGGCGGAAGTGATTCCGTTGGTGGCCGTGACCAACCTCGCGCGCACCCTGGAAAAGCTCCAGCAGCGCGGTCTGTGGGTGGTCGGCACGGCCGGTGAAGCCGAGCAGGAGATCTACCAGCAGGACCTGACCGGGCCGCTGGTGATGATCATGGGCGCGGAAGGCAAAGGCATGCGCCGACTGACCCGCGAGCACTGTGATTTCCTGGTCAAGTTGCCGATGTCGGGTAGCGTCAGCAGCCTGAACGTGTCAGTGGCGACGGGCGTTTGCCTGTTCGAGGCCGTGCGCCAGCGTCAGGCCAAGCGCTGATATTTGGCCTGTCTTGGCCTCTGTGGGAGCGGGCTTGTCCCGCGAAGAGGCCAGCACAGGCAAATATGTTTCCGGCTGTTCAAATAATCGCCAATCACCTTGCTTGTCCGCCCCGCCTTCTCTACAATTGCGCCCCTTGCCGAGCTGGCAGGCGCTCATGTGCCTCCCCTCCATGGCAAGACATACAGTGTCATTCACTCCTTGTCTGACCAGCATCCTGGCAGACTACTAACCCGTAAGGAGCATTCATGCGTCATTACGAAATCATCTTTCTGGTTCACCCGGACCAGAGCGAGCAAGTCGGCGGCATGGTTGAGCGTTACACCAAGCTGATCGAAGAAGATGGTGGCAAGATCCACCGCCTGGAAGACTGGGGCCGTCGTCAACTGGCCTACGCAATCAACAATGTTCACAAGGCTCACTACCACAACCACAACGTTGAGTGCACCGGCAAGGCCCTGGCCGAGCTGGAAGACAACTTCCGCTACAACGATGCCGTGATCCGTAACCTGGTCATCCGTCGCGACGAAGCCGTAACCGGTCAGTCCGAGATGCTCAAGGCAGAAGAGAACCGCAGCGAGCGCCGTGAGCGTCGTGAGCGTCCTGAGCATTCTGACTCCGCCGAAGGCGATGACAGCAATGACAGCGACTCCAGCGATAACGCTGACGAGTAATCCACGGACCTTTTGAGGAGCCTATTACATGGCACGTTTCTTCCGTCGTCGTAAATTCTGCCGCTTCACTGCTGAAGACGTGAAAGAGATCGACTTCAAAGATCTCAACACCCTGAAAGCTTACGTATCCGAAACCGGCAAAATCGTTCCAAGCCGTATCACCGGTACCAAAGCTCGTTATCAGCGTCAGCTGGCTACCGCTATCAAGCGCGCCCGCTTCCTGGCCCTGCTGCCCTACACCGACAGCCACGGCCGCTGAGACCGGGTTGTCGACAAGTAATAAGGGATAAGCATGCGAGCGTTGGCTGATTTCATCATGCGCGGTCGTGTGCAGGCCACCCTGGTGGTGGTCGTGAGTGCGGTATTACCGCTGCTGTTCTGGTTGAGTGCCGCTGCCGGCAGCCTTGTGCTGCTGCGGCGCGGGTTCAAGGACGCTTCAACGGTCATCGCCTTCGGCCTTTTGCCGGCGGTGGCGATCTGGGCCTTCGGTGACCCAAGCACCTTGCTGGTGCTGTTGGGAACACTGGGGCTGGCCGCCTTGTTGCGTGCCGGGCATTCCTGGAGCCGGGTGTTGTTGTTCAGTGTTGTGCTGGGGTTGGTCTACAGCCTCATCCTGGACACGGTGCTGCGCGAAACCTTCGAGGTGTTGGCCAAGGCGCTTTCCGAAGCGCTGCCGCAGGTCGAAGGCAAGCCAGTCATTCCCGGTGAGCTGATCGGCCCTGTGCTGGTCGCTTCCACAGCGGTGATGCTGCAGTTGTTCAGCGTGCTGGCGTTGATGCTGGCGCGTTATTGGCAAGCAGCGTTGTACAACCCTGGAGGCTTCGGTCGCGAATTTCGCGCGCTGAAGTTGCCGCGGGCGGTCATGCTGGCTCTGGTTGCCGCGATGGTGTTGGGCCCGTTCATCGGCCCGCAGTTCATCGTCCTGGCTTCCGCGTCCAGCCTGGTGCTCGTCCTGGCCGGCATCGCCTTGATGCATGGGCTGGTGGCACAGGGGAGGCTGGCCGGTTTCTGGCTGGTCGGCATGTACGTGACGCTGCCGCTGATAATGCAGCTGATTTATCCGTTGCTCGTGGTTCTGGCCATTGTCGACAGCCTGATTGATTTTCGCGGTCGCAAGTCCCCTGAGGGGAATGACTCCGCGAACGGTGAAGGTTAAAAGTTAAGAGGTTTTACCAAATGGAACTGATCCTGCTGGAAAAAGTCGCTAACCTGGGCAACCTGGGCGACAAAGTAAAAGTTAAGGCTGGTTACGGCCGTAACTTCCTGCTGCCATTCGGCAAGGCCACCGTTGCCAACGCCGCCAACCTGGCTGCGTTCGAAGAGCGTCGCGCCGAGCTGGAAAAAGCTGCAGCAGACCGTAAATCGTCGGCTGAAAGCCGCGCTGCCCAACTGGCCGAGCTGGAAGTGACCATCACTGCCACCGCTGGCGACGAAGGCAAGCTGTTCGGTTCGATCGGCACCCACGACATCGCTGACGCCCTGACCGCCTCCGGCGTTGAAGTGGCCAAAGCTGAAGTGCGTCTGCCGAACGGCACCATCCGTCAGGTTGGCGAATACGACGTAGCCGTGCACCTGCACAGCGACGTTGAAGCCACCGTACGTGTGGTCGTCGTAGCTGCCTAAGCTGCGCTGACTGGCTAGCCCCCCGCGGGCAGGCCGGTTAACATCGGGCACGGTCCTGTTCTGAACAGGCCGTGCCCTTTGTCTTTTTCATCCTCCAGAATTCTTTCGTGGCCATGAACGAGATCACCAACCCCGAACAACTCGACCTGCAAACCGCTGCCCTGAAGGTGCCGCCGCATTCCATCGAGGCCGAACAGGCCGTGCTCGGTGGCCTGATGCTGGACAACAATGCCTGGGAGCGGGTGCTGGACCAGGTGTCGGATGGCGATTTCTATCGGCATGACCACCGCCTGATCTTCCGTGCCGTGCACAAGCTGGCTGATGCCAACCAGCCGTTCGACGTCGTTACCCTGCACGAGCAACTGGACAAGGAAGGTTTGTCGACCCAGGTCGGCGGCCTGGCGTACCTGGCCGAGCTGGCCAAGAACACGCCGTCGGTGGCCAACATCAAGGCCTACGCCGCGATCATTCGCGAGCGCGCCACGTTGCGCCAGCTGATCAGCATCAGCACCGACATCGCCGACAACGCCTTCAATCCGCAGGGGCGCAACGCCGAAGAAATCCTCGACGACGCCGAACGGCAGATCTTCCAGATCGCCGAAGCGCGGCCGAAGACCGGCGGCCCGGTGGGCGTCAACGAGCTGTTGACCAAGGCCATCGACCGCATCGACACGCTGTTCAACTCCGACAGCGACATCACCGGTGTGTCCACCGGTTACACCGACCTGGACGAAAAAACCAGCGGCCTGCAGGCGGCCGACCTGATCATTGTCGCCGGCCGTCCGTCGATGGGTAAAACCACCTTCGCCATGAACCTCGTCGAGAACGCCGTGTTGCGTACCGACAAGGCGGTTTTGGTGTTCTCCCTCGAGATGCCAGGCGAATCGCTGATCATGCGTATGCTCTCGTCGCTGGGCCGTATCGACCAGACCAAGGTGCGTTCCGGCCAGCTGGACGACGATGACTGGCCGCGCCTGACCTCGGCGGTCAACCTGCTCAACGACCGCAAGCTGTTCATCGACGATACCGCCGGTATCAGTCCTTCGGAGATGCGCGCACGTACTCGCCGCCTGGCGCGTGAGCATGGCGAGATCGCCATGATCATGGTCGACTACCTGCAGCTGATGCAAATCCCGGGTTCGGCCGGTGATAACCGGACCAACGAGATTTCCGAGATCTCCCGCTCGCTCAAGGCCCTGGCCAAAGAGTTCAACTGCCCGGTGATCGCCCTGTCGCAGCTCAACCGCTCCCTCGAACAGCGGCCGAACAAGCGCCCGGTGAACTCCGACTTGCGTGAATCCGGTGCAATCGAGCAGGACGCCGACGTGATCATGTTCGTTTACCGGGACGAGGTGTATCACCCGGAGACCGAGCACAAGGGCGTTGCCGAGATCATCATCGGCAAGCAGCGTAACGGCCCCATCGGCTTCATCCGCCTGGCGTTCATCGGCAAGTACACCCGCTTCGAGAACCTCGCGCCGGGTATGTACAACTTCGACGACGACGAATAAAGCCCGCGTTTATGTGGCTGGGCATCATTCACTGAGTCACCAGGGCGCCTGTGAAAGCCGAGCGCCGGCTAGCGCGTCGTCCTAGGCGATTGCTGATTTCGTTTGGTCGATTATCCGCCCTGCGCTCATAGTGATTACTCTATCAAAGCGTGAAAGGGCATTCTGATCATGCGTTACGCAGATCAGCCCTCTCCCTTGGAATGTTTCGAATAGCAAATCCCAAGTGCGTTCTGCCGATTCGGCGTCGAGACCGCTTGTCGGCTCATCAAAAAAATTGAATTGACCTGGCTGATTCAGCAAACGTAGCAAAGTCAGCCTGCGGGCTTCGCCCCCAGAAATGGATTCTGCGCGTGCATCGAGCTCGATATCGTACCAACCTCTGTGTAGGCCCAGCCGTTCAAGCCATAGTTCGATCTGAGCGCGATCATGCGCATGTTCGAATAGTACCGCTCGGGGTAGCAAGCCAGGGATGAAGTGGGCATCCTGAGGGCATAGGCGCAGATGATCGAACTGCTCACAAGCGCCAAACCCTGCCAGGGGTCTGCCATGCAGGTGAACATGTTTTCGCAACTCGAATATCGTCCCTGCCAATGCATGCAGGAGTGTCGATTTGCCACATCCGCTGGGTCCAATCAGCGCGACTCTTTCTCCCTTGCGCAGCACCAAAGGCTCATCGAGTTGCAGTTGAATTGTATTCCGAGCGCTCAGAAGGCAGGGGGTGATGCTCAGTCCTTCATCTTCGTTACGGGCTTGGTTCGCTGAAGTCGGTGAAGGGCCGAATTCAGGAAGATCAAGCCAGTGCTCAAGTTTGCGCTTGTCGAGCCGGAACTGATCGAGTACCCGCCAGGCTTCGGCGAGTTGCGCCACCGCTGCCAGTAGCCCACTGACTAAGGTGAATAGAGCAACCAGCTCGCCCAAGCTCAGTTCCGGCGTTGCCAACGACTGATCGTAGGTTCCCCATATGAGCAAGCCACAGCTGCCCAGTCCAATAAAAAGGGTGCGCAATCCCTGTAACCATCCACCGCTGTGGGCTACACGTAACGCTGAGTCGGCATAGTCAGATAGTGTCTGGTTAACCGGTAGCATCGCTGTATCCTCGGCCTTTTCCAGCTTGACCGTCGACGCAATGGCGAAAGTGTCTACCCATTGCTCTGCTAGCTCATCCTCTCGCGTGTTTACTGCCTCGATATGAGGGCGACGCCAGCGCACTAGACGGTCATTGGCCCACAAATATGCCAAGCTCAAGGGTACAAGGCAAACTAATACCGACACAGCCCCAAGGTATGTGAACAACGTGATCAATACCATCGCTTCGGCCAGTACCGGCCATGCCGAGCCAATCAGAAAACCCAGCCATCGTTCCTGTGCCGTAATCCCCCTATCCAAGACCTTTACCAGTGTACCGCCATGGAGTTGTCCATAGGCCTCGAAGCGCTTGTCCAGCAATGCTCGGCACCAGCGAATGGATAGCTGCTTCACGCGCTCTTGGCAAAGTCTCGCCAGGCACCAGGCCTGCAAAGGGGTCATTGAGGCTTGAAATGCAACTAGACATATGAAAGCTCCGAGCAGAAGCCAGGAAGGCGAGGCCGAGATGGACAAGTTGTCGATAATGTCGGCAAGAATAAGGGACGGGAAAACGGTTGCAATTTTTAGGATCAGTGTCGCACTTAAGGCAGCGATAATTCCTCGATAGATACGCATGTCATTGCCTTATGCCTTTGAATGCGCTCTGCGGCGCAACTGGAATACCTGACCTGATCAAGTGGAAACGTTCAAGCCCTGGTATGAAAACTTGAACAACGGTAGCGAGCGTCGGGTGCTCATAAAGTGTCCGATAGAATAGGGACTTATTGTGTTTGCCCAGATTGATGAGTGTGCGCTTGACCTGCCCTGGTACGCTGAGTTCTGTTCGCGCTGGATGATAAGTGGGTACAGGGTACGGAGGGCAGGGATTGATGAGTGACGAGAGTCGTGCAGACTGAGCGAGCATTCTTTTAGCAGAGCTGTCTTCTTGTTTTTCTGTCGGGCCATAAAGATGATCGCACTGCATTTGTTCCGTGACGGCACGATACATTGCAATGGAAGGACTAATGGAGCAACCGGAGCCTACGCTGCACAGCGAGCCTCGTTTTTGTTTGCCATGGACAGCAATGCAAAACGGTACGTCATAAAAATCGTGAGTCAAGAAGATATCCAGTTTCTTGGCGTGTTGAAAAAGCTTAGCGTCATGAGCAAAGGTTTCTTCCAAAAATGAAGGTGAAGGGGCATAGAGTTCTGGGGCGGAGGTTAGGCGACAAAGGGACAGGTAATACATCGACAGGGCATGGCGTTCGATAGCTTCATTCATTGCATGTAACAAGGCCTCGCTTTCCGTGCAGCCAAGTGCAGTGCCAGAATTGGTTGCATATTTGGTAAGGAATGCCGCTGCGGTTTTCTCGATGCCATCAACATTTTTGGAGGAGGGAGCGATCAATATTGCGGGTATGGTTATTTCATCATAGCTGTTCAGTGCTTGAAGGTTGACGCAAGGGATATCGCAGTCAGGCGGTATGGATTTTAAAAGCCAGTCATCGAATGGAGCAATTGAGTTCAGGATCTGGTTGCTGTTGGAAGTGGTTGTCGTAAAGTTATCGATGAAGTAATGCTCCAGGCTTTCTGCAAGTGCTCCCAATTCACAGAGCTCTCCTTTGTCTGCTCCGCAGGATACCTCATGATAGTTGCTGTCATACAAGTAGCAGGTGGCAATCAGTTCGTTGTTTTTAATTAGTCTTGATTTCGAATGAAACCCCAGGTGACGATTCAGCTTTGTCAGCCGTGTGTAGGCTTCGTCTGAGGTTAGCTCGCGTTCAGTAAACATCTCAAGCTCCTAATAATGACCAGAAGGGGTTAAATCCCTTCTGGTTTATCACTTACAGCTGGTTGAGGAACTCAACTTCGGTCTCGGTGAGGGTATAATTCATCATGCGAGGGATCTGCAAAGTGTGGATTTCAGAACGACGACGTCCCATGGTTGATACTCCTTTTCAAAGTTTAGTTAGGGTGCGCCTTGTAGCGCATGGGTGTTGTACCACTGTTAATTTTCTTGGTTCAAGGCGTGCGCGGCAAATGTTGGGGAAAGTTATCGTAGGAAGTTTTCTGATGTTGTAGCTCGGGTCCTACAAATTAATTAATAGTAGAAAAAATATCCGAGTAATTAATTGGTTAGGCTTGAAGAGGGTCGGACGGTTAAAATATTTTGTAAAAAACTGAAAAGTTTTCTAACCCTCAGCACTGTCGCGGGGTTGTCTTTCCCCGCCCGCAAAACCCAGGACAACGGGCTGTGAGGCTGCTTCCAGACATCGGCCAGCCGACCAATCCCCACGAACACCGTCGGATTTGGTCAAAATTTGTGCTATCCTCCGCGCCCGCGATTTCCCTGAACACCAAAACCGGTCACTGACATGCAAGCAGCCAAACCACTCTACGACTATCCCAAGTACTGGGCCGAATGCTTCGGGCCAGCACCTTTCCTGCCGATGAGCAGGGAGGAGATGGATCTGCTCGGCTGGGATTCCTGCGACATCATCATCGTGACCGGTGACGCCTACGTCGACCACGCGTCGTTCGGCATGGCCATCATCGGCCGCCTGCTGGAGGCCCAGGGCTTCCGCGTGGGCATCATTGCCCAGCCGAACTGGCAGTCGAAAGACGACTTCATGAAGCTGGGCGAGCCGAACCTGTTCTTCGGTGTCGCGGCGGGCAACATGGACTCGATGATCAACCGCTACACCGCGGACAAAAAAATCCGTTCCGACGATGCCTACACCCCAGGCGGCCTGGCCGGCAAGCGCCCGGACCGCGCCAGCCTGGTGTACAGCCAGCGTTGCAAGGAAGCCTACAAGCACGTGCCGATCGTGCTGGGTGGCATCGAGGCGTCGCTGCGCCGCATCGCCCACTATGACTACTGGCAGGACAAGGTCCGCCACTCGATCCTGGTCGACGCCAGCGCTGACATCCTGCTGTACGGCAACGCCGAGCGGGCCATCGTCGAAGTCGCCCAGCGCATGTCCCAGGGCGAGCGTATCGAGCAGATCACCGACGTGCGCGGTACGGCGTTCATCCGCCGTGACACGCCAGCGGGCTGGTACGAAATCGACTCCACCCGCATCGACCGCCCAGGCCGGGTCGACAAGATCATCAACCCCTACGTCAACACCCAGGACACCCAGGCCTGCGCCATCGAGCAGGCCAAAGGCGACCAGGAAGACCCGAACGAAGCCAAGGTCGTGCAGATCCTCGACAGCCCGAGCGTGACCCGGGAAAAGTCGGTGATCCGCCTGCCATCGTTCGAAAAGGTGCGTAACGACCCGGTGCTCTACGCCCACGCCAACCGCGTGCTGCACCTGGAGACCAACCCAGGTAACGCCCGCGCACTGGTGCAGAAGCATGGCGAAGTGGATGTGTGGTTCAACCCGCCACCCATTCCCATGACCACCGAAGAAATGGACTACGTGTTCGGCATGCCGTACGCCCGTATCCCGCACCCGGCCTACGGCAAGGAGCGCATCCCGGCCTACGAGATGATCCGCTTCTCGGTGAACATCATGCGTGGCTGCTTCGGCGGCTGCACCTTCTGCTCGATTACTGAGCACGAAGGCCGGATCATCCAGAACCGCTCCCACGAGTCGATCCTGCACGAAATCGAAGAGATGCGTGACAAGGTGCCGGGCTTCACCGGCGTGGTCTCCGACCTGGGTGGCCCGACCGCCAACATGTACCGCATCGCCTGCAAGAGCCACGATATCGAGAAGCACTGCCGCAAGCCGTCGTGCGTGTTCCCGGGCATCTGCGAGAACCTCAACACCGACCACAGCTCGTTGATCGAGCTGTACCGCAAGGCCCGTGCCCTGCCAGGTGTGAAGAAGATCCTGATCGCCTCGGGCCTGCGTTACGACCTGGCGGTGGAATCGCCGGAGTACGTCAAGGAGCTGGTCACCCACCACGTGGGCGGCTACCTGAAGATTGCCCCGGAGCACACCGAGCGTGGCCCGCTGGACAAGATGATGAAGCCGGGCATCGGCACCTACGACCGCTTCAAGCGCATGTTCGAGAAGTTCTCGAAAGAGGCGGGCAAGGAGCAGTACCTGATCCCGTACTTCATCGCCGCGCACCCGGGCACCACCGACGAAGACATGATGAACCTGGCCCTGTGGCTCAAGGGCAACGGCTTCCGCGCCGACCAGGTGCAGGCGTTCTACCCGTCGCCCATGGCTTCGGCCACGGCCATGTACCATTCGGGCAAGAACCCGCTGCGCAAGGTCACCTACAAGAGCGAAGGCGTGGACATCGTCAAGAGCGAAGAGCAGCGCCGCCTGCACAAGGCGTTCCTGCGCTACCACGACCCGAAAGGCTGGCCGATGCTGCGTGAGGCGCTGGAGCGCATGGGCCGTGCCGACTTGATCGGCCCGGGCAAGCACCAGCTGATCCCGCTGCACCAGCCGCAGACCGACAGCTACCAGAGCGCCCGACGCAAGAACTCGACCCCGGCCGGTAGCCACAAGGTGGCCAAGGAGCAGAAGATCCTCACCCAGCACACCGGCCTGCCACCGCGTGCAAGCGACGGCAGCAAGCCGTGGGACAAGCGCGAGAAGGCCAAGGCCGAGGCGTTCGCCCGCAACCAGCAGGCGGCCAAGGAGCGCAAGGAAGCGGCCAAGGGTGGCAAGGGCGGTAACAAGAAGCCTCGCCAGCCCGTCATTCCGCGTTAACCCGGCTCACTGCCTGGAGGGTAGGCCTTCGAATACTCGGAGGCTGCCTTTGAGCATGAGGCTCTGCAATTTGTGCAGCACTTCAGTGCACGAAGGGCAGACGGGCAGCTTGCTATAGAGCACTGCAGACGTGACGGTTTCGAAGTCGATCCCATCCGACTTGAGTTTTTCCAGGATGTTGTGCTCTGAATCCAGAGCCCTCGGATTCGGCGAGCCTTCGATGAACTTGCGCGGTGTTGATGTATCGGGGATTGAAAAGGTCTGTTTGCGAGCCCTGCTTTGCCAACGGGGCGGTTGAGCGTCGATGTATCTGATGCCGTCGTCACTGATGGCTACTTCGCCTTGGCGCTGCCATCCCCGGTAGGCTGGCAAATCTTTGCCTCGCATGAACTGCGCCAATTTGGTCCTGAAGCCATGGTTCGCTCTGCCAGACAAGCTGAAGTAGACAGATGTCGTGACAGGATCGGTATCGAAGGTGAGTTTCAGGTAAGCCAGGTTCTGTTTACCCGCAATTTTTTTGACCACTCTGGTTTGCAGCACCGTTTGAGCGTTATAGCTCCGGCCGGGTGAGAGGATACGGTTGAGGTGCAGGGCTATGTCATCCACATCGGTTGCAGCGGTGGCGCTGGTGACTGTCTGCCAGAGGGCCGAGGCTGCTCGGGTGGTCTGGCCCATGCGCATTTGTGTGTAATGGCAGAACAGGGCCGCCTGAGCCTGCGTGGTGCCCATGTTGAAGTGACCGTTGATGAAGGCCTCGAATTGCGGCAAGCCTCGATAGTTGGCCAGGTGCTGGGTAGTTTTCGTCAACTGCGCAGCCAATTTGACTTGGCCCATTTCCTGGATCTTCACATGGGCGTCGTAACTGCCCGTATAGATCAGTGCCAGGGTATCGTTTTCATTGGGAGAGACAGCGATGGGGTGGCTGGGGCGAAACTTCGTCAGCGTCACGCTACCATCGCCAGGGCTCCAAGGGCCGCTGTAAAAAACACCTGGGTCAGCGCGGGTGACCAAGAATGTCAGGCCGTCTGATCGACGTGGGGCAAGCACTGCTGAAAGGGTGTGGCTCTCATCGAAGTTGCCGAGAATACCTCCCTTGATCCTGATGGCCTTGAACAGCTCGTTGCCACCCAGAACTTCCACCTGGATCGTCTCCTTGTAGTGCTCATAACGCAGGTTTTTGGCCTTTGCGACTGATCTAGCGCCGTGAAGCTGCCACTGCGTGTTGTTGAACACATACTTGTAGTTTTGCGTGGAGAGGGTGCGGTCGTTGAACCAGGGCACGATGTCACGACCGTTGGTGTGCGTATCAGGAAACGCTCCGCTGCCGAGCAGGCAGAGACTTCGGCTCAGACCATCACGTAGGCTGCGACACATCGGGTGGCCCGTCAGGGGCTTCTGATGCAATAGCGTGCTGGCGTTGACCTGGCGCAAGGTGACTGCCCCGCCTGGTTTCACGGCGCGGATGTAGAGCAGGTCCTTGGATTGCAGGTAAAGATCGTCTCCCCAAAGCACCCATTTCATGGACAGTTCGTGCGGCGCTTCGACGACATGCACACCTGCCTTGTTCAACTGCACCGGCAGGCTCGTCGGTGCCCTTAACGCAAGGGTGCCGTAGTCGTCGATTTCCACCAGCTTAGGTCCGTAGGGCTTGGCTGAATGCAGGTCGACGAGGAATGAGCCGGAAGGCTGGCCAGGATCCGAATCGATCGTGCGGGTGACGACCTGCCGGTGTCCGCCCACATGCCTTAACTGGTCTCCTGTCAGCTTGCCTTGATACGAACCTGACACGCCCGTTTTTACCCGCGTCAGGCCGCCGGGGTACTGGATGCTGCTCAGGGTTTTTCTGAAGGTTTTCAGCGCTCTGTACAGTTCCTGAATAGCGCGTTTGGACAGCCTTAGCACTTTCGGCCCGGCTTTCAGCGTCATCAGCACTAAGCCGAAGAGTGGGATTGTCTGATTGGCAACTTGCACGCTTGTGAGCACTGCCAACCTGGAAAAGCTCGGGACCATCTTGCTGACACTCAGGCGCGCACGGATAAAAGCCGCACGAAGACCCGAATTCATCCCTTCGATCGTGCTGCGCAGCGCTAGGGTGGCCGCTTGTTTGAATGAGATGCGGGCGACTGAGCTAATGCTCTTGATCGGCGCCCCGATCATCAGGAGGTCCAACAGGCCATAGCCGATGCCTTGGCGAACAAGCCCAGGCTTACTTTCCTTGACCCCCCGAATGATATCCTCGGTGGCCTGCCAGAATGGAATAGTTGCCTTGAATATCTTATAGGTCCAATGGGGCTGTTCCTTGTCTGTCGTGCCTCTGGCGTTTTCGCGAAGAGTCTCGGAAGTTGCCAATAAATGCTTTTTGATAGCCTCGCTTGCGATGCGCTCAATCAACTCCCGCCTACTCAGGCTGTGCCCTCTGATCAGGGCGAAGCGCGTGATGATCACAGACGACTTGTGCCCCGTTCGAGGTGTGGCAATGTTCTCGTAGGCGTTCAAGTCCAGGGGCTCGGTAACCCCTCTATGCCAGCCGGAGTGGCTGTTGGAGCCAAGCGGGTTGCCATGGGCGGGCGGGGGATAACTGAAGACGCCGTCTACTCTGAAATCAAGATCGCCCCGCCGCACGATTACGCCTGCCTGTGGAAACACCTCATAACAACGCCGCACTCCCGCTTTTGCGGCGCGTATCAGCAACCCCGCGCGTCCGATCAGGTGTTGTATGCCTGCTGTTTGATCAAACGCGACCGTCCTGCCACTGGCCTTTCTCAGTTGAAACAACTCTATCTCTGCCTGTTCGATGAAACGTAGTTCCGAACGGGGCAGTTCTCTCAGCAGATTCTCAAGTTGCCACTGCAGTGCGGCATCGACCATGGCCAGCCAGGCACTGAATTCGCTGTCGAATTTGCCGCTGATATCGGGCATGCCCCACGCATGCATGTCGGCCTTGTTCTCCGGGCTCCAGGTCTCCAGATCGCCGGAGGCATACACCTCCCAAGCCTCGCGCGAACGATTGGTTTCCCAGGTGTAGGCGCCGCGAAACTCCTGACTTGGCCACCACCTGTAGCAAGGCGTGTACGGGTCTATCTTGTACTTCTGCAGCTGCTCTTTGGCCATGTCGAAGCGCACCGGCATAGGCTTGGTCAACGCTTCGACCGCAGTGATCAATTGCGTCTGGTGAGCATTGAATGCTGTGTACGCCTCGTTCAGCATTGCCTCGGTGAATGTCTGCGCAGGCTGCTCGGGAATTTTGCCGTTGGCTTGCGCCCACTCCAACACCGGCTGGCTGACGGCGCTTTGAAACAATGTGTCGAATTGCGTTGCATTGCTTTTGCTCAACTGCTCCGGCAGCAACAGAATTTCAGTGCTGGAACGTCGAGCGGCGCCTCCCGGTGTCAGCATTTCACTGAGGTTTACTGCGCTGAGAAAGTGTACCCAGCTTGCGCTGCTGCGGTAGACCATCTCGGTTGGCAGATCGCTGACCTGGAAGGCGGCGGGCAAGCGTGGTCTGAGCACGTAACGGGCGAGCGGCAGGTGGCTGGGCAGAATCAGCGCATTGCGTCTGAGCAGGTGCTCGTCAAAAGCGCTGAAGATCTCGGCGATGGTCATGCCAGCATGGCGGGCAGTGTCGAATTCGAAGCCCAGTAGGTTGCTGTCTGGGTCAAGGGCCAAGGCCAGGGAATGGCAGAGTAATTTCACCCAGAGGATCGGCGACTGCGCTTCGCTGGTATCCGGGCCGTACCACTGCAAGGAACTCTGAATACGGGTAACCAGATCACTGATCACCGCCGATTGCCGGGCGTCGGCCAGGGTCGTCACGGGTCGCTCGTAAAAACCGTCCAGGTTCTCGTCCCAGCGCTGCAGAATGGCATCGAACAAACACGGGGCTTGGCTCGGCAGGGTCAGCCGCAGCTGATCCAGAATCAGTTGGTTCTGTTGTTCGTCCAGCAGCGGGTGGATATCGGCGCTGTGGCGGATGAGGTGATCCAGCAGCACCTCCACCAATGTGGTGAGGTGCTGCCGAAGCGCTGTCAGAGTAGTGGCCGATGTGGGGACGACCTGGCCTATGGCCGCGACTGCCTGAACGGCCCATTGTTGCCTGCTGAAGTCTGCGGGCGACTGCAGTGTCTTGCAGTAGTCGAGCAGACGGGTGATGTTGTCGAGCCTCGGGGTATTCCACTCGGTGTAGGGTTGGGCGAAGGACGTGGATGACGCACTCATGGCATGCACCTGAAGTTGAAGAGGCTTCAGTTCAGCAATGAGCGCATGGCCTTGGGTGTTAGTTATTCATGGGGGCCGCGGTCACTCCGGCCGGGAGAACTCGCAGATGGCACCGCTGGCTCCGTGGGCGTAGGCGGCGAGCAGGCTGTTCATGAAACTTGAGAGGGACATTGCGATTGCTCCTAAATGAGAGGTTGTCCCATCGTCTATTAAAAGGGCATGATGTGCCCTTAGATTGGTTGTATACAATCCATTGAACAATTCAACTGGCTGGCCACTTGACACCCCCTTGATGCATGTCAGCAAGGGGCTGGACGGGTTCAGGCAGTCTCGCAATTGATAAAACCCTGCCAAGGAGATTCATGATGTTTGCGAAAGCTGTAGCGGTATCCCTGCTGACCCTCGCCAGCGCCTCCGTCTTCGCCGCCGAGTGCTCGGTGACTGTCGAATCGACGGACCAGATGTCCTACACCACCAAGGAAATCACCGTCGACAAGAGCTGCAAGGAGTTCACCGTCAAACTGACCCACTCCGGCAGCCTGCCGAAGAACGTGATGGGCCATAACCTGGTGATCAGCAAGACTGCCGACATGCAGGCGATTGCCACTGAGGGCATGAGCCAGGGCATCGACAAGGGTTACCTGAAGGAAGACAACGCCAACATCATCGCCCACACCGCGATGATCGGCGCACCTGAGAAAGAAACCGAAGTGAAGTTCGACACTTCCAAGCTGGAAGCCGGTGGTGACTACAGCTTCTTCTGCACCTTCCCGGGCCACATCTCGATGATGAAGGGCAAGGTCGTCGTCAAGTAATGACAGTTGTGTAGGCTTTAGGGCCTATTCGCGGGGCAAGCCCGCTCCCACAGAGATCGGTGTTGCACCTCAAATCTGTGGGAGCGGGCTTGCCCCGCGAAGCTTTTATGGGGCGAACGGCAGTTCGCGCTTGTGCTGGGTCTTGCGGTAAGTGGCGACGATGATATCGAACGCCGCCTGATCCACCGGCAGCCCATGCAGGAAGGCATCGATCTGCTGGTAGGTCACACCATGCGAAGCTTCGTCGGGCTTACCCGGCTCCAGGTCTTCCAGGTCCGCCGTCGGCACCTTCTCCACCAGCGCTTCAGGCGCACCAAAGCTGCGCGCAATCGCCCGCACCTGGTTCTTCACCAGGCCGCTCAGCGGCGCCAGATCACAAGCACCATCACCAAACTTGGTAAAGAAGCCCATCACCGCCTCGGCGGCATGGTCGGTGCCGATCACCAGGCCCGCGCGCGCACCAGCGATGGTGTACTGCGCGACCATCCGTGTACGCGCCTTGACGTTGCCGACGACGAAATCCACCAACGTCGGCGAGCCGTTCTTCAGCTCTTTCACTTCCGAAGCCAGTGCACGCACGGCGGGGGCGATGTCGACCGTATGCACCTCATCGGCCTTGATCACTTCCAGGCAGGCCTGGGCGTCATGCTCGTCGTGCTGCACCTGATACGGCAGGCGCACGGCGATGAAGGTATAGGCGTTGTCCCCGGTTTCGGCGCGCAGCTCATTGATGGCGCGCTGGGCGAGCAGGGCGGCGGTCAGCGAGTCGACGCCACCGCTGATGCCCAGCACCAGGGTCTTGAGCCGAGCGTTGGCCAGGCAACCCTTGATGAATGCCACGCGCCGGGCGACTTCGGCCTCCAGTGCAGCGGCGTCGGCGAAGGGCGGCTGGACCTTGAGCGCCTGGGCAATCTCTTGCTGAACGGCTTGCATGGGTTACTCCTTGCTGGGGATTTTGAATACGTGACGCAGGTAGGCGACGAAGTTTTCGTCGCGGCACTGGGTCTTGGCGGCTTCGTCGGAGATCTTCGCCACTGGCGAGCCGTTGCAGTCGGTCATTTTCAGCACGATGTTCATCGGCGCTACGCCAGGGATATCGCAGGTCAGGTTGGTGCCGATGCCGAAACTGACGTTGATACGCCCGCGCAGGGCACGGAAGATCTCCAGCGAGCGGGTCAGGTTGAGGCCATCGGAGAACACCAGGGTCTTGGTCATCGGGTCGATACCCAGCTTCTGGTAGTGGGCGATGGCCTTTTCCGCCCAGGCCACCGGCTCGCCCGAATCATGGCGCAGGCCGTCGAACAGCTTGGCGAAGTACAGATCGAAATCGCCGAGGAAGGCATCCATGGTGATGCAGTCGGTCAGGGCGATGCCGAGCAGGCCGCGGTATTCGCGAACCCAGCAGTCGAGTGCGGCGATCTGGCTGTCGATCAGCCGCGGGCCGAGCTGCTGGTGGGCCATGATCCATTCGTGGGCCATGGTGCCCAGCGGCTTGATATCCAGTTTCCATGCCAGGTCGACGTTGCTGGTGCCGACGAAGCGGGCCGGAAAGTCGTCGCGCAGCACCCGCACCACCTCTTCTTGGACACGGCTGGAAAAGCGGCGGCGAGTGCCGAAGTCGGCCACTTGCAGCTCGGCCAGTTCGTCGGCGCTGGCATGCGCCTGCAGCCAGTCGAATTTGCGGTACAACTGGTCACGTGCTTCGGCCAGGCGCATGCGCGGGTGCAGGTGGCGGTTGCGCACTTCGCTGATGATTGCCAGCAGCGGCACTTCGAAAAGGATCACGTGCAGCCACGGGCCTTTCAGGCGCAGGCACAGCTGGTCGTTTTCAATGCCGAGGCGTACGTAGCGCAGGTTGAAGCGGAACAGGCGCAGGAAGCGCAGGAAATCGGGTTTGAGGAAACTGATGCGTTCGAGGAAGGCCAACTGGCCATCACCCAGGGTGAGTTCGCTGAGCAGTTCGAGCTGATGGCGGATCTCACCGAGGTAGGGGCGCAGGTCCTCGCCGTTGCGGCAGCGGAATTCCCATTCGACGTCGGCGTCGGGGTAGTTGTGCAGCACGGCCTGCATCATGGTGAGCTTGTAGAAGTCGGTGTCGAGCAGGTTGTGCACGATGCGCTCGGCGAATGCGCTCTCGCTCATCAAGGGTGGCTCCAGAAGCGGCGAATGGCGGCCATTGTGCCAGTCTTTTGGGGTTTAGGGTGTCAGTGCGGCCCTCATCGCGGATGAATCCGCTCCTACGGGTTATGTGGCGTCTGTAGGAGCGGATTCATCCGCGATGAGGCCCGTGCAGGCCAAAACAGGTGTTTTTCCGTGCACCAGCTAGCCTTGAAAGGGTGCTGCCTGTAGCAGTCGCGCACCAGCGGTGTGCAGTTCGGTGACGTCCGCTGTTACAGGGCGGTTGCACGTAAACACTTGCCGGGGTTGCAATGATGGCACATGACGGTTGCTCCTTGTCTGTACGTGTGGTGGCGCCTGCCGCGTGGCAGACGGTTGCACGCTCAGTAAAGGAAAGGCCGCCGGTCGCCTAGCAGCCTCCTGCCCAGAGTGTTTTCCCAGAAAACAAAACCAATGGCACGGCCCTTGCTCGGAGCACAGGGCTGAGAAGTTGTAGTGCCAACCAAAAAAAACTCTAGGAGCACCACCTCATGTCGCAGACGTTTTACAAGAAAGGTTTCCTGGCACTTGCCGTGGCTACGGCACTGGGTGTTTCTTCGTATGTTCAGGCCGACGTCAAGATCGGTGTCGCGGGCCCCATGACAGGGGCGAACGCAGCGTTTGGCGAGCAATACATGAAAGGTGCGCAGGCAGCGGCCGACAAGGTCAATGCCGCCGGTGGCGTGAATGGCGAGAAGATCATCCTGGTCAAAGGCGATGACGCCTGCGAGCCGAAGCAGGCCGTAGCCGTGGCCAACCGCCTGGTCGATCAGGACAAAGTGATCGGTGTGGTCGGCCACTTCTGTTCCTCCAACACCATCCCGGCGTCCGAGGTGTATGACGAAGCCGGCGTGATCGCCATTACCCCCGGCTCCACCAACCCACAAGTGACCGAACGCGGGCTCAGCGCCATGTTCCGCATGTGCGGCCGTGACGACCAGCAGGGCATCGTCGCCGGCAACTACATCGTCGATGTGCTCAAAGGCAAGAAAGTCGTGGTGCTGCACGACAAGGACACCTATGGCCAGGGGTTGGCCGACGCGACCAAGGCGCAATTGGAGAAGCGCGGCGTGAAGCCTGTGCTGTACGAAGGCCTGACCCGTGGCGAGAAGGACTTCAGCGCCGTGGTCACCAAGATTCGCGCCGCCGGTGCCGACGTCGTGTACTTCGGTGGCCTGCATCCCGAGGCCGGCCCGCTGGTCCGTCAGCTGCGTGAACAGGGCTTGAAGGATGTGGCGTTCATGTCCGACGACGGCATCGTCACCGACGAACTGGTCGCCACCGCGGGCGGTGCCCAGTACACCAACGGCGTCTACATGACCTTCGGCGCCGACCCACGCCTACTGCCGGACAGCAAGGCCGTGGTCGAGGAGTTCCGCAAAGCCGGCACCGAGCCTGAAGGCTACACCCTGTACGCCTACGCCTCGGTTCAAGCCCTGGCCGCTGCATTCAACGGCGCCAAGTCGAACAAGGGCGAAGACGCGGCCAAGTGGCTCAAGGCCAACCCGGTGCAGACCGTCATGGGCGAGAAGAAGTGGGACCAGAAGGGCGACCTGACCGTCTCCGACTACGTTGTCTACCAGTGGGACAAGGACGGCAAGTACCACCAGCTGGAAAAACAAAAATAACAACGGCTGCCAGCCCGGGCACAGCCCCGGGCCAATGCCCCTGCGGTACCTGTCCTTTTTCGGAGACTTGCACGGTTCTGCGCTGCTGGGGTCGCTTCATCCGTGGCTCGTGGTGGTCGGCGCGCGTGCAGTCTCGCTCAGGTGAGATTGCGTTATGGATGGTATTTTCCTGCAGCAACTGGTCAACGGCCTGACCCTCGGGTCGGTCTATGGCCTGATCGCCATCGGCTACACAATGGTCTATGGCATCATCGGCATGATCAACTTCGCGCATGGCGAGGTGTATATGATTTCCGCGTACCTCGCGGCGATCAGCCTGGCATTGCTGGCTTATTTCGGTATCGAATCCTTCCCGCTGCTGATGCTCGGCACGCTGTTGTTCACCGTGGTCGTCACCGGCGTCTATGGCTTCACCATCGAACGCATCGCCTACAAACCCCTGCGCAACTCCACCCGCCTGGCACCGCTGATCAGTGCCATCGGTATCTCGCTGATCCTGCAGAACTACGCGCAGATCAGCCAGGGCGCTCGCCAGCAAGGCGTGCCGACCCTGCTCGAAGGCGCCCTGCGCGTCGAAGTGGGCACCGGCTTCGTGCAGCTGACCTACACCAAGATCTTCATTCTGATCGCCGCCTTCGTCGGCATGGGCCTGCTGACCTACGTGATCAAGTACACCAAACTCGGCCGCATGTGCCGCGCCACCCAGCAAGACCGCAAGATGGCGTCGATTCTGGGTATCAACACCGACCGGGTGATTTCCTACGTGTTCGTCATCGGTGCGGTGATGGCCGCGCTGGCCGGCGTGCTGATCACCATGAACTACGGCACCTTCGACTTCTATGCCGGCTTCATCATCGGCATCAAGGCGTTCACCGCCGCGGTGCTTGGTGGCATCGGCTCGCTGCCTGGCGCCATGCTGGGCGGGATCATCCTGGGGATTTCCGAGTCGCTGTTCTCGGGCCTGATCAACTCCGACTACAAGGATGTGTTCAGCTTCTCGCTGCTGGTGCTGATCCTTATCTTCCGCCCACAAGGCCTGCTGGGTCGCCCGCTCGTGGCTAAGGTGTGAACATGTCCACTGCCAAAACTGCTCCTGTTGCCGAAACCAACGGTTTCGATCTCAAACGCAGCCTGCTGGAGACCATCGTCGCCGGCCTGCTGGCGCTCATCGTGTTCGGCCCGGTGGTCGGCGTGGTGCTCGACGGCTACACCTTCAATGCCGAGCCGCGCCGTGTGGCCTGGCTGGTCGGCGGGGTGATGCTCGGCCGCTTCCTGCTCAGCCTGTACCTGCAGACCGCTGCCGGCAAACGCATGCTGCAAGGCTTCGACAGCGGTGGCTCGGGGGTGCATGTCAACGCCCCGGACTACAAGTCGCGGCTGCGCTACATCATTCCGGCGCTGGTGGTGATCGCCATCGTCTTCCCAATCTTCGCCAACAAATACCTGCTGACCGTGGTCATCCTCGGCCTGATCTACGTGTTGCTGGGCCTTGGCCTGAACATCGTGGTCGGCCTGGCGGGCTTGCTCGACCTGGGCTACGTGGCGTTCTACGCGATTGGCGCCTATGGCCTGGCGCTGGGCTACCAGTACCTCGGCCTGGGCTTCTGGAGCGTGCTGCCACTGGCGGCCATCGCCGCAGCGTTGGCGGGGTGCATACTCGGCTTCCCGGTGTTACGCATGCACGGTGACTACCTGGCGATCGTGACCCTGGGTTTTGGCGAGATCATCCGCCTGGTGCTGAACAACTGGCTGTCGTTCACCGGCGGCCCGAACGGCATGCCGGCGCCTTCGCCGACCTTCCTGGGCCTGGAGTTTGGCCGGCGCGCCAAGGATGGCGGGGTGCCGATCCATGAGTTCTTCGGTTTCGATTACAACCCCAACCTCAAGTTCGTGTTCATCTACGCGGTGCTGTTCCTGGTGGTGCTGGCGGTGCTCTATATCAAGCATCGCCTGACCCGCATGCCGGTCGGCCGCGCCTGGGAAGCGCTGCGCGAAGACGAGATCGCCTGCCGCTCGATGGGCCTGAACCACGTGCTGGTCAAGCTTTCGGCGTTCACCCTTGGTGCCTCTACGGCAGGCCTGGCTGGGGTGTTCTTCGCCACCTACCAAGGCTTCGTCAACCCATCCTCGTTTACCTTCTTCGAGTCGGCGCTGATCCTCGCCATCGTGGTGCTCGGTGGCATGGGCTCGACCGTGGGCGTGGTGATCGCGGCGTTCGTGCTGACCGTGGCGCCGGAGCTGCTGCGCAGCTTCTCCGAATACCGGGTGCTGCTGTTCGGCGTGCTGATGGTGCTGATGATGATCTGGCGACCGCGGGGGCTGATTCGCATCAGCCGTACCGGTGTGGTCCCGCGTAAAGGAGTGGCGCCATGAGCGACGAAATCATTCTTTCGGTCGACAACCTGATGATGCAGTTCGGCGGCATCAAGGCGCTGAGCGATGTCAGCCTCAAGGTCAAGCGCAACCAGATCTTCGCCCTGATCGGCCCCAACGGTGCCGGCAAGACCACGGTGTTCAACTGCCTCACCGGCTTCTACAAGGCCAGCGGCGGGCGCATCGAATTGAACGTGCGCGGCAGCCACACCAATGTCATCCAGCTGCTTGGCGAGCGCTTCCAGGCGGCGGACTTCGTGTCGCCGGCGCGTTTTGCCAACCGTATGTACTACAAGATGTTCGGCGGCACCCACCTGGTCAACCGCGCAGGTCTCGCTCGCACCTTCCAGAACATTCGCCTGTTCAAGGAAATGTCGGTGGTGGAAAACCTGCTGGTGGCCCAGCACATGTGGGTCAACCGCAACCTGCTAGCCGGCGTGCTCAACACCAAGGCCTACCGCAAGGCCGAAAGCGATGCCCTGGACCACGCGTTCTACTGGCTGGAGGTGGTCGACCTGGTCGACTGCGCCAACCGCCTTGCCGGTGAGCTTTCGTACGGCCAGCAGCGCCGCCTGGAAATCGCCCGGGCCATGTGCACAAGGCCGAAGATCATCTGCCTGGACGAGCCGGCCGCCGGCCTCAACCCGCAGGAGACCGAGGCCCTGAGCCGCATGATCCGCGTGCTGCGGGACGAGCATGACATCACCGTGGTACTGATCGAGCACGACATGGGCATGGTCATGAGCATCTCCGATCACATCGTCGTACTCGACCACGGCAACGTGATCGCCGAAGGCGCGCCGCAGGACATCCGCCACAACCCGACGGTGATCGCCGCCTACCTGGGTGCCGACGAAGAGGAACTGGTATGACCGCACCCATTCTCGAACTGCAGGACCTGGACGTGTTCTACGGGCCGATCCAGGCGCTGAAAAAAGTCTCCATGCACATCAACGAAGGCGAGACGGTGAGCCTTATCGGCGCCAACGGTGCCGGCAAGTCGACCCTGCTCATGTCGATCTTCGGCCAGCCGCGCGCGGCCTCCGGGCACATCGTCTACCGTGGCACCGACATCACCCGCAAGTCGTCGCACTACATCGCGTCCAATGGCATTGCCCAGTCGCCGGAAGGGCGCCGGGTGTTCCCCGACATGACGGTCGAGGAGAACCTGATGATGGGCACCATCCCCATCGGCGACAAATATGCCACCGAGGACATGCAGCGCATGTTCGAGCTGTTCCCTCGGCTCAAGGAGCGCCGCAACCAGCGCGCCATGACCATGTCCGGCGGTGAACAGCAGATGCTGGCCATCGCCCGTGCATTGATGAGCAGGCCCAAGCTACTCCTGCTCGATGAGCCTTCGCTGGGGCTGGCCCCGATCGTGGTCAAACAGATCTTCTCGACCCTGCGGGAGCTGGCCAAGACTGGGATGACCATCTTTTTGGTGGAGCAGAATGCCAACCATGCCTTGAAGCTGTCGGATCGGGCCTACGTGATGGTCAACGGGCAGATTCGCATGACCGGGACGGGGCAGGAGTTGTTGGTCAATGAAGAAGTGCGCAACGCCTATCTGGGCGGGCACTGAGGGGTATCCGGGGCTGCGGGGCAGCCCCTTCGCCCATGTGGACAACTTGTCGCATATCTTTCTCCACCCACTCGACATTCCCCTCGCAAGCCCTTGTTTCCACAGGTTGAATCTTTTCCACGTTTAATGTGGAACCGCCTGTGGAAAACATGGTGGCACTTCGCTAAAAGCCTTTGGATCCGCGGCCTTCAGAGGGTTGTTTGTTTTTTGATCACATCGCCGTTGTGGATGAATTCAAAAGCTTTTTTCCCCAGTGCAGGCGGGCTGGCAGTGCGCCATGTTTCTGTGGATAACTCTGTGGGAAACCCTTGGACAGACGGCTACAGGCGGCATGCTTGAAAGCCTTGCGCTATCAGTGTGCAGGTACGTGCTGACCGCATTACGCTGAAAGGGTTCCGCCCTGGGGACAAGTTGCCCCCAATCCGTGGGGAAAGCCTTGTGGATAACATGCGAATAGCTGGCGCCGGGCCGTCTGCGACAGGGCTTTGCGGATAATGTACAAAAAATGACCAGTAACTTTGGCGGCTTGCTGACTGCGCCCGGCGCGGGCATGCTGCCTGCCGATGACAATCCACAGCGAGGAACAGAGCATGACGTCCACCGTATTCATCACTGGCGCGACTTCCGGTTTTGGCGAGGCCAGCGCGCGCCGTTTCGCCGATGCCGGCTGGAAGCTGATCCTCACTGGCCGGCGCAAGGAGCGCCTGGACGCCCTGTGCGCCGAACTGTCGGCCAAGACCGAAGTGCATGGCCTGGTGCTCGACGTACGTGACCGCAAGGCTATGGAACAGGCCATCGCCAACCTGCCGGCCGGTTTCGACAAGCTGCGTGGCCTGGTCAACAACGCAGGCCTGGCGCTGGGCGTGGATGCGGCGCAGAACTGCAGCCTGGATGACTGGGAAACCATGGTCGACACCAACATCAAGGGCTTGATGTTCACCACCCGCCTGCTGCTGCCGCGCCTGATCGCCTACGGCCGTGGGGCGTCGATCCTCAATGTGGGGTCGGTGGCGGGCAATTATCCGTATCCAGGCAGCAACGTGTATGGCGGCACCAAGGCGTTTGTCGGTCAGTTCTCGCTGAGCCTGCGTTGCGACCTGCGTGGTACTGGCGTGCGTGTCAGCAACATCGAGCCGGGGCTGTGCGAGAGCGAGTTCTCGCTGGTGCGCCACGGTGGTGATCAGGCCAAGTATGACGCGACCTATGCCGGTGCGGAGCCGATCCAGCCAGAGGATATCGCCGAGACCATCTTCTGGATCCTCAACCAGCCGGCGCACATCAACATCAACAGCCTGGAGCTGATGCCAGTGAGCCAGGACTGGGCGGGGATGTCGATCAACCGCACGAACAAGGGCTGATCCGAGGGCCTCCGCTCAGTCTGTGGGCGCGGCTTCAGCCGCGAAGCAAGCGACGCGGTGAATGGCACCGGCTTCGCCGGTGTTCGCGGCTGAAGCCGCTCCCACGGGTCAGCTCAGGCGCTGCAGGCCTTCCAGGCAGGTCGCCAGGTGATAGGGTGTGGTCGAAGGCATGTCATGCCGACTGACGGCCCCCTCACCATCCCGGCACTCATACCACCCGCCGTCATGCAGAAACCGCTGCTCCATCGCCTGCAACTGCTCAGCCAGCTTCGCTTCACTGCCCGGACGCAATGCCAAAGCCCGCAGATATTCCGCCTGCGCCCAGACCCGCTGGGTCGCATCGATCACCTTGCCATCCACATCCAGCATCGCCAGCACGGCGGCATCCTTCACCCCGCATTGTTCGGCGTAGCCAAAAGCGCGGTCGATCGAGGCATGCAGCGGGGTACCCCGCAACACCGGTGATGTATCCAGCAGGTAAAACCACTCGAACTGATGCCCCGGCTCGAACCAGTTATCCACAGCACCGCGCTGTTTCTCCAGCATCAGCCCGTGTTTTGGATCGATGAAGTGCGCCTGTAGCGCCTCGCACAAGCCCAATAGCGCCTGTTGCACGTCTTGATCTTCACGCACGGCGAGGACCTGCAGGAACGCCTCTGCCAGGTGCATCTGCGGGTTCTGCAGTGGTCCACTGCCCAGGTCGGCCCAGTCTTCACCAAGGCTCGCCTCGTACAGCCCATCATCACGGCTGAACTGCTCGCTGACGATCTCCAGAGCTGCATTCAACGCGGACTCCACCAGGCCTTCGCGAACCTTGCCCCAGTAATGCGCGCAGGCAAACACGATGAATGCATGGGTGTAGAGGTCCTTGCACCGGTCCAGCGGCTTGCCCTCGGCATCGATGCTGTAGAACCAGCCGCCGTGCTCGGCGTCATGGAAGTGCCGCTGCAGCGAGCGGAACAGCGCCGCGGCCCGCTCTGCCGCGCCCGGTTGTTCGATGCGGCTGCTGAACAGGTACAGCTGGCGTGCGCAGGCCATCGCCCGGTAGCGCTGCACCGGCAGCGGCCGGTGCTCGGCATCCAGGGCCTCAAAGGGCAGGGCCATTTCGGCGTTCCAGCCCGGGCCTTGCCACAGCGGCACGATGCGCTCGGCGAAGTGCTGTTGGAAGCGGGCCAGTTCGGGCGGAGTGGGGCGGGGGTCGGACATGAATGCGCTCGTCACAATCGGGCAGTGCGCCATGGTAGCAGAACTGCGCTTCAGCCCGGATTGCCCAGGCCTTGCCAATGCCGTGCGCCGACGAAGATGAAACGCAACTGCTGGGTGATCTTCTCACGCGCGCTCAGCGCCTGTGGATAACCTTGCTCCGGGTCATCGATCAGCTCGGGCAGGGTGGCGAAGACGGTCTTCACCACCAGGTCGGCCATCACC
Organism: Pseudomonas sp. NPDC090233; assembly: GCF_044772285.1. Classification (NCBI taxonomy): domain Bacteria; kingdom Pseudomonadati; phylum Pseudomonadota; class Gammaproteobacteria; order Pseudomonadales; family Pseudomonadaceae; genus Pseudomonas; species Pseudomonas sp. NPDC090233. The sequence goes on from NZ_JBIVYQ010000006.1 coordinate 465,222, forward strand.
GTCAGCGCCGCGCTGTCCAGGTGCTGCCAGCGTTTCATGCGGGCCAGGTCGGTGGCCAGGTCGTTGCTGATGCCCTGGCGCAGCCGGGCGATGGCCTGGCGTACCGCTTGCGAACCGCCGTACTGCTCGCGGGCGAGGAACAGAAAGTGCGCGCGGTGAGCAGCGACCACGTCGAGGAAAATACGCACCGAAGCGTCGGTGATGCCACCCAGTTCGAACTCGTTGTGCCGCACCAGGCGGATGGTCTGGCGGAAGGTGTCGTCGACCTCGGCCACCAGGGCCAGGCCCAGGGCGTCCATATCCGGGAAATGCCGGTAGAAACCGGTGGGCACGATGCCGGCGGCCTTGGCCACTTCGCGCAGGCTGATGCTGCCAAAGCCACGGCCACTCTCCATGAGCTGGCAAGCCGCATCGAGCAAGGCCTGGCGAGTCTGTAGCTTCTGTTCGGCGCGCGGCAGCATGTGCAGGATTCTGTGAAAGGAAAACTCGGCACTCTAGATAAAAAAACGAAGCCCGGTCAATGGACCGGGCTTGGAGGGGAGCAGGCGCTGTGCTGTAAGTTGTTCTTTTCGGCCATGGTGATCAGCTCACACGGCTGATTTCGACCAGACGATCCGAACCACCTTCGGCAACACGACCACTTTGTTCGATCAGGCGATCAGAGCCACCTTCGGCAACACGGCCACTTTGTTCGATCAGACGATCAGAGCCACCTTCGGCAACGCGGCCACTTTTTTCGATCAGGCGATCGGAGCCACCTTCGGCAACGCGGCCACTTTTTTCGATCAGGCGATCGGAGCCACCTTCGGCAACGCGGCCACTTTGTTCGATCAGGCGGTCCGAACCACCCTCGGCAACACGGCCTGCGCGTTCTTGCAGACGTTCGGCGCCGCCTTCGGCAACGGTTTTCAGCGGCTGAGCGATTTCAGCGGCGCTGGAGCGCGATTCGGCGTTCAGGTGCTGGTCGGCAGCTGGCAGGGCGAAGGCGTTGGCAGCCAGGATGGACAGGGTCAGAGTCAGCAGATGGCGTTTCATGATTCGGTGCTCCTCTCGGGGGCTGGAAAGTGGGTACGGAGCCAATGCTACGCCCGGTAACGCCAGAGAGAAGTTCATACGGGTAATGGTAACAATCGATGTTATTGATAGCGGATCCACAAGGCTCTAGGACGGCTGTTTCGCCGCGTGGCATGGCTATTGGCTATTGGTGTTTCCGAGCCCAGTCAGCGCGATACCACGACCGAATGTTGAGCAAGAAGCCAGAAAAAACTTCGCTATCATGGGCGTAATCGATAAAACCCAGCGGGTTTTGATCAGTCCGACATATTGAGTGCCATCGCTGCACCCGTTTCATGCCAAGCCGTCAGGAGAATCACGCAATGACGCGTCCCGCCAGAATCCTCGTCTGGACCCTAACCAGCCTGCTGACCCTGCTGGCGATACTGGTGGTGGTGATCGCCACCTTCGACTGGAACCGCGTCAAGCCGCTGCTCAACGAGAAAGTCTCCGAAGCTTTGCACCGGCCGTTCGCAATCAACGGCAACCTCGCCGTGCAGTGGCGCACCGAGCCGGAAGAAGGCGGCTGGCGCGCTTGGGTGCCGTGGCCGCACTTCATCGCCGAAGACCTGACCCTGGGCAACCCGGAGTGGCTCAAGGAGCCGAAGATGGTCGGCCTGGAGCGCGTTGAATTCCGCCTGGCGCCGCTGCCGCTGGTGTTCCAGCAGATCGTCATCCCCCGTATCGACCTGGTCAAACCCACCGCCAGCCTCACCCGGCTGGCCGATGGCCGCGCCAACTGGACTTTCGATTTCGGCCCCAAGGACGAGAACGCCGAGCCTTCCAAGTGGCAGCTGGACATCGGCGCCATCGGTTTCGACCAAGGCAACGTCAGCTTCGACGACCAGACCTTGAAGACCACCATGAAGGTGCAGATCGACCCGCTGGGCAAGCCGATTCCCTTCAGTGACATCGTCGGCAAGGCAAGCGCTGAAAAGGCGGCCGGCACCCAGGATTACGCGTTTGGGCTTAAGGCCCAGGGTCGCTACAAAGCCCAGCCCGTTTCCGGTACGGGCAAGATCGGCGGCCTGCTGGCGCTGCAGGACGCCAGCCAGCCGTTCCCGCTGCAAGCCGACGTGCGCATTGCCGACACCCACGTGGTGTTCGCCGGTACCCTGACCGACCCACGCAACCTCGGCGCCCTGGACCTTCGCCTGCGCCTGTCCGGCGCCAGCCTGGGCAACCTCTACCCGCTGACCGGTGTGACCCTGCCGGACACGCCCGCCTACGAAACCGACGGCCACCTCACCGCCAACCTGCATGCGGCTGAAGGCGCGACCTTCAACTATCAGGGCTTCAACGGCAAGATCGGCGATAGCGACATTCACGGCGACCTGGCCTTCGTCGCCAGCCAGCCCCGGCCCAAGCTTTCCGGCAAGCTGGTCTCCAACCAGCTGTTGTTCAAGGACCTGGCCCCGCTGATCGGCGCCGACTCCAACGCCGAACAAAAAGCACGCGGTGGCGCCAGCAAGCAGCCGACCGGCAAGGTGCTGCCGGTAGAAGAATTCCGTACCGAACGCTGGCGCGCCATGGACGCCGATGTCGAGTTCACCGGCAAGCGCATCGTCCACAGTGAAAAGCTGCCGTTCAACGACCTGTCCGCCCACGTCATCCTCGAAGACGGCCTGCTGCGCCTGGAGCCGCTGCGCTTTGGCGTGGCCGGTGGCAACCTGGCCTCGAAGATCCGCCTGGACGGGCGCAGCGTGCCGTTGCAAGGCCGCGCCCAGCTGACCGCGCGTGGCTTCAAGCTCAAGCAGTTGTTCCCTACGTTCGCGCCGATGCAGACCAGCTTTGGCGAGCTGAACGGCGATGCCGATATCAGTGGCCGCGGCAACTCGGTAGCGGCGTTGCTGGGCACGGCCAATGGCGACCTGCGCATGCTGATCAACGATGGCGCTGTCAGCCGCAGCCTGATGGAGATCGCTGGGCTGAACGTGGGCAACTATGTGGTCGGCAAACTGTTCGGCGACGAAGATGTGAAGATCAACTGCGCAGCGGCGGATGTCGGCATCAAGGATGGCTTGGCGACCACGCGGCTGTTCATCTTCGATACCGAGAACGCGATCATCTACATCAATGGCACCGCCAACTTCGCCAGCGAGCAGCTGGACCTGAAGATCACCCCGGAATCGAAAGGCCTGCGCCTGTTCTCGCTGCGCTCGCCGCTGTATGTCCGTGGGCCGTTTGCCAAGCCCAGCGCTGGCGTGCAGGCGGTGCCGCTGGCGTTGCGGGGGGCGGGAATGGTGGCCTTGGGTGTGGTCGCGGGGCCGGCAGCGGGGCTGTTGGCGCTGATAGCGCCGAGCAGTGGCGATGCGCCCAACCAGTGCACCCCGTTGCTGCAGCAGATGAAAGCCGGCAAGGCGCCGGCTGCGGTGAAGGGCAAGAAGTGAATATATGGGGCCGCTTCGCGGCCCATTCGCGGACCGCCCGCGAATGGGCTGCAAAGCAGCCCCGTGCGATCACAAACCTTGCAGCAGATCCGACATATCGTCCGCGTGCTCTTCTTCCTGGGCCAGGATGTCCTCGAAGATGCGGCGCGTGGTCGGGTCCTTGTCACCAATGTACTGAATGATCTCGCGGTAGCTGTCGATCGCAATACGCTCGGCCACCAGGTCTTCCAGCACCATTTCTTTCAGCGAATTACCTGCCACGTACTGGGCATGGGAATTCTTGGTCAGGTTGTCCGGATTGAAGTCTGGCTCGCCACCCAGCTGCACAATGCGTTCGGCCAGCTTGTCGGCGTGCTCGGCTTCCTGGTTGGCGTGCTCCAGAAATTCTGCGGCCGCAACGCTCGCCTTGATTCCGCTGGCCATGAAGTAGTGGCGCTTGTAGCGCAGCACGCAGACCAGTTCGGTGGCCAGCGACTCATTGAGCAGGCGCAGGATTTCTTGGCGGTCGGCATGGTAACCCTCGGTCACCGCGCCTTGTTCGACGTGTTGGCGGGCACGCTGGCGCAGGGTTTGCACATCGGTCAGTTCAACGTTGCTCATGGTCATCTCCAAACAGATCAGGACGGTAGGTCAGAATGAAAGAGAGGCTTACGCGCCTTTAACGGCCTGGCTGTCCTCTTCTCGTTGCTTGCAGGTCTTGAAGCCCTTGGCATCGACATGGCCGGTGGCGTCGAAACGCACGTAGTACGGCTGTTGCTGGCCATCGCGGTTGAGGATGTAGTCGTTGCAGGTGCCCCCGTGCGGCAGGTCGATCACATTGGACGGGCTGCCGCCGATGGCGATGACCTTCTGCATGGTCATGCCGTTCTCGACCTGCTTTACCAGCGGCTCGTCGCGGTAGGTGACGTAATCCACCGGGTTTTCCGGGTGGCTGCCGCAGGCGGCGAGGGTGGCGCTTGCTAGAAGGATTGCCAGGGTCTGCTTGTACATGGTCCCGCTCCTTGCTCAGGGTCTGTTTGGTTTGGAACCGCGCGGCGCGTCAGGAGTTCGATTGCGATGGTCATCCAAGCCGCTGTAGTGTTGGCCGGTCGTCCACGGAGAAGGGCTAGGGCTATGCAACAGGAATTGGCCACGAGATACCCGTTGGTGCTGGTGCCGGGCATGCTCGGCTTCGTCCGGGTGCTGCTGTATCCCTACTGGTTCGGTATCGTCGCAGCGCTGCGCAAGGGCGGCGCGCAGGTGTTCCCGGTGCAGGTCTCGCCGCTGCATTCCAGTGAAGTGCGGGGGGAGCAGCTGTTGGCGATCATCGAAGATATCTGCCAGCGCACGGGGGCCGACAAGGTCAACCTGATCGGCCATAGCCAGGGCGCCCTGAGCGCGCGCTATGCCGCTGCCAAGCGGCCTGATCGGGTAGCGTCGGTCACCTCTGTGGCCGGCCCCAACCAGGGTTCGGAACTGGCCGACCATCTTGAGCGCACAGCGCCGGGCGAGTCACCCCAGGGGCGCATCCTCAAAGCCTTGCTGCACGGCCTGGCGGTGTTGCTGGTGTGGCTGGAGACCGGCTGGCGCCGCGATCCGCTGCCAGTTGATGTGCATGCCTCTCACCAGTCGCTGACCAGCGCCGGGGTGGCGCTGTTCAACCAGGCTTATCCACAGGGGCTGCCGGACACCTGGGGCGGGGAAGGGGCTTATGAGGTGAACGGTGTGCGCTACTACTCCTGGTCCGGCACCTTGCAGCCGGGGCTGACCGATCAGGGGCGCAACCGCTTCGACGGCAGCAACCGCTTCTGCCGTCTTTTTGCCCGCAGTTTCGTCAAGGAAAAGGGCCATTGCGACGGCATGGTCGGGCGCTTCAGTTCGCACCTGGGGCAGGTGATCGGCGATGACTACCCGCTCGACCACCTGGACATCGTCAACCAGTCGCTCGGCGCCGTGGGCAAGGGCGCCGAGCCGGTGCGCCTGTTCACCGAACACGCCGCCCGGCTCAAGGCAGCGGGGCTTTAGCGGCGCACGGGGGTGGTCCAGCGTTCGGCCAGGATTACCCCGGCCAGGGTCAACAGGCCGCCGATCAGGTGATAGCTGGCCAGTTGTTCGTCCAGTACTGCAGCAGCGATCAACGCAGTCACCAGCGGCAGCAGGTTGAAGAACAGCGTGGTGCGGCTTGGCCCCAGGCGGTGTACGGCCTGCATCCACAGCAGTGGCGCTATCATCGAGGCGAGCACGCAGGCGTACAGCACCAGGCCGATGTTGTGGATGTTCAAGCCGGTCTTGTCCGACAGCAGGAACAGCGGCAACAACACGACAATGGCCACCAGCACTTGCAGGTACAGCAACTGCAAGGGCGGCAGGCGCAGCTGCCATTTCTTCAGCAGGAAGCTGTACAGCGCGTAGGCCAGGGTGGCGATCAGCATCAGCAAGTCGCCGCTGTTCAGGCCTTGTTCCAGCAGGATGCCTGGCTGGCCGGCGGACACCACTTCGAGCACGCCGAAGAACGACACCACGGCGCCCAACAATGCCCCGTAGCTCAGGCGCTGGCCCAGCCAGGCGATGGACAGCGCCAGCGACATCAGTGGCATCAGCGAAAGGATGATGCCCATGTTGGTAGCACTGGTGATGCTCGCGGCGAAATAGGCCAGGCTTTGGTAAACGGCCATGCCCAGCACGCCAAGTACGACAATCTTGCCCATGTGTGGGCGGATGGCCGCGCGGTTACGCCATACGGCGGGCAACAGGAAGGGGGTGAACAACAGGCCGGCCAGCAGCCAGCGGTAAAAGCCGATTTCGGCAGGCTGGATAGCGCCGGCCGACATCTTGGTGACCACGGTATTGCCGGCCCAGATAAGGATGGCGAAGAGGGGGAACGCGTAATTCATGCAACAACAGACTCTTTCGTTTGGCGCGGACGCCTTGGCTGACCATTATGAAGGTCCACGCCCGGGCAGAATGTAAAAAATCTTGTCTACACTCAGGCGCATGTCCGTGCATCGGGCACGGAGCCAAGGAGATCACTCCATGAAGATGCTGCACATGCCGTTGCTGGTGTTGGCCGTGTTGTTCAGCGCGCAAGGGTTTGCCGCCACCGCGCAGCAGGAAAAGATGAAAACCTGCAACGCCGACGCCACCACCAAGGCGCTCAAGGGTGATGAGCGCAAGGCCTTCATGAGCACCTGCCTGAAGAAAGATGTGCCGCAAACCCAGCAGGAAAAAATGAAAACCTGTAATGCCGACGCCACCACCAAGGCACTCAAGGGCGACGAGCGCAAGGCCTACATGAGCGACTGCCTGAAGAAGAAATGACCTGCGCCTATGCCTGTAGGTCGAAGGCTGGCAGACTGCGGGACTTTCCGCTGTCTGCCGCCGAGGCTGTATGACCTTCACCCCCCGCCAGATTACCCTTGCCAGCCTGATCATCGTCATGGCGGGGTTGCTGCTGGCCCTGCCGCTGAAGCTGCTCCCCAGCCTACTCGCCGGGCTGTTGGTGTTCGAGCTGGTCAACATGCTCACCCCGCGCCTGCAACCACTGCTCGCCGGCCAACGCGCACGCTGGCTGGCGGTGGCGCTGCTCGGCACCCTGGTGGTCACCACGCTGGCACTGCTGATCGCGGGGGCGTTCAGCTTCCTGCTGCACGAGGCCGAGAACCCCGGCGCCTCGCTGGACAAGTTCATGGGGCTGGTCGAACGTGCCAGAGGCCAGCTGCCGCCGTTCATCGAAGGCTACCTGCCGGCCAGTGCCGCCGAGTTCAAGGTGGCGATTGGTGACTGGATCAAGAGCCACCTGAGCGACCTGCAGCTGGTCGGCAAGGGCATGGCGCACATGTTCGTGACGCTGCTGATCGGCATGATCCTCGGCGCCATCATCGCCTTGCAGCGCATACCCGACATTTCCCGGCGCAAGCCGCTGGCCGCAGCGTTGTTCGAGCGCCTGAGCCTGCTGGTGCAGGCGTTTCGCAACATCGTTTTCGCGCAGATCAAGATTTCGCTGTTGAACACCGCTTTCACAGGGGTCTTTCTCGCCGTGGTGCTGCCCATGTTCGGGGTGCACCTGCCGCTGACCAAGACGCTGATCGTGCTGACCTTCCTGCTGGGGCTGCTGCCGGTGATCGGCAACCTGATGTCCAACACTCTGATCACCATCGTCGGCCTGTCGCTGTCGATCTGGGTGGCGGCGGCGGCGTTGGGTTACCTGATCGTCATCCACAAGGTCGAGTACTTCCTCAACGCGCGGATCGTCGGCGGGCAGATCAGTGCCAAGGCCTGGGAGCTGTTGCTGGCGATGCTGGTGTTCGAGGCGGCGTTCGGCCTGCCGGGGGTGGTGGCGGGGCCGGTCTACTATGCCTACCTGAAGAGTGAGTTGCGGCGGGCGGAGCTGGTTTGACAGGTTGCCGGGGCCGTTTTGCGGCCCCAGAACTCTATCAGATCGAGCCGTAACGCTTACGCGCCTCGATCGCCAACCCGCTACCAATGCTGCCAAAGATATTGCCTTCCACATGCCGTGCATTCGGCAGCATCGCCGCCACGCTGTTACGCAGCGCCGGGATCCCGCTGGAACCCCCGGTGAAGAACACCGTGTCGACTTGGCCTTCCTTCACTCCAGCCTTGGCCAGGAGTTCGCTCACGCTGCCGCGCACCCGCTCCAACAGTCCTTCGATAGCACCTTCGAACACCGCCCGGGTCAGGTCCACGCCCAATTCTCGCTCGACCCGGCCAAGGTCGACACGGCGGCTTTGCTGATCGGTCAGCTCGATCTTGCTGGCCTCCACTTCCATCGCCAGCCAGTGGCCCGCACGCTGCTCGATCAGTTTGAACAGGCGGTCGATGCCCAGGGTGTCCTCGATGTCGTAGCGCATGTTGCCCAGGGCCAGCTGCGACTTCTGCGAGTACAGGGCGTTGATGGTGTGCCAGGTGGCCAGGTTGAGGTGGTAGCTGGTGGGCATCAGCGCGCCGCTCTTCATCCGGCTGCCATAACCGAACAGCGGCATCACGCCCTGCAGGCTCAGCTGCTTGTCGAAGTCGGTACCGCCGATGTGCACGCCGCCGGTGGCAAGGATGTCGCTCTGGCGCTCGGCGACCTGGTGACGCTCGGGCGACAGGCGGATCAGGGTAAAGTCCGACGTACCACCGCCGATATCGACGATGAGCACCAGCTCTTCACGGCTGATGCCCGACTCGTAGTCAAACGCCGCGGCGATCGGTTCGTACTGGAACGACACGTCCTTGAAGCCGATCTTGCGCGCCACGTCGGCCAGGGTGTCTTCGGCCTCCTGGTCGGCGGCCGGGTCTTCGTCGACGAAGAACACCGGGCGGCCCAGCACCACTTGGTCGAAGCTGCGCTCGGCGGCGGTTTCGGCGCGCGTTTTCAGCTCGCCGATGAACATCCCCAGCAGGTCCTTGAACGGCAGGGCGCTGCCCAGCACGCTGGTGTCGTGCTTGATCAGCTTGGAACCCAGCAGGCTCTTGAGCGAGCGCATCAGGCGGCCTTCGTAGCCTTCCAGGTATTCGTGCAGCGCCAGCCGGCCGTACACCGGGCGACGTTCTTCGATATTGAAGAAGACCACCGAGGGCAAGGTAATCTTGCCGTCTTCCAGGGCGATCAGCGACTCGACGCCAGGGCGGTGCCAGCCGACCGTGGAGTTGGAGGTGCCAAAGTCGATGCCAAGGGCACGGGCCGGGGATACGTCAGACATGGGAAAAGGGCTTCCGGAGGCAAAACGGCCGCGCAGTTTATGCCACTTGGCTGAAGAATCAAGACCGGTCGTCTGCCATGGAGCAAAGCCAAGCGAACCTTGAAAGGCTATGCTTGGACCCTATCTTCAGATGCAACACGAAACTTCTCACTGGTGATCCATAGATGGACTTCAAAGACTATTACAAGATACTCGGCGTAGAGCCCACGGCGGACGACAAGGCGATCAAGGCCGCGTACCGCAAGCTGGCGCGCAAGTATCACCCTGACGTCAGCAAGGAGCGCGACGCCGAGGACAAGTTCAAGGAGGCCAACGAGGCCTACGAAGTGCTTGGTGATGCCCAGAAACGCGCCGAATTCGACGAGATCCGCAAGTACGGCGGCCAGCACGGCCGGCCCTTCCAGGCCCCGCCTGGCTGGCAGAGCCGTGGCGGCGCGGGTGGCGCGGGCGGTGGTTTCGAGGGCGGGGATTTTTCCGATTTCTTCAGCTCGATCTTCGGCGCACGGGGCGGTAACCCGTTTGGCGGCGCCCGGCAGCAACAGCGCAGTGCAGGCAGGCGAGGGCAGGACGTGGAACTGGAACTGGCGATCTTCCTTGAAGAAACCCTGAGCAAGGAATCCAAGCAGATCAGCTTCCAGGTACCGCAAACCAATGCCGCCGGCCAGCGCACCGGGTTCACCACCAAGACCCTGAACGTGAAGATCCCCGCCGGCGTGACCGACGGCGAGCGCATCCGCCTGAAGGGCCAGGGCGCGCCGGGCAGCGGTGGCGGCGCCAATGGCGACCTGTTCCTGACCATCCGCATGGCGCCGCACCCGCTGTTCGATGTCGAAGGCCAGGATCTGATCATCACCGTGCCACTGGCGCCGTGGGAAGCGGCGCTGGGCACCAAGGTGGCGGTGCCGACCCTGGACGGCAAGATCAACCTGACCATCCGCCCCGACAGCCAGAGCGGCCAGCGCCTGCGCGTGCCGGGCAAAGGCCTCGCGAACAAGCAAGGCGAGCGCGGCAATCTTTACGCGCAGCTCAAGGTGGTGATGCCACCAGCATCCAACGACGCAACCCGTGAACTGTGGGCCAAGCTTTCCGAAAAGGCCGCGTTCAATCCGAGGACTCAATGGAGTAAGTGACCATGAGCAGCACCCTGATCGTTCAACTGGACATGCGCACCCTCTGCCAGGAGGCCGACATCACCACGGATTACGTGATCGAGATTGTCGAACACGGCATCGTTGAACCGCAGGGACGAACGCCGGAGGACTGGCTGTTCGACGATCAGGCGCCGCTGCTGGCCAGGCGCGCGGCGAAGCTGCACAACGAGCTGGAACTGGAATGGGAAGGGGTGGCGCTGGCGCTGGAGCTGCTGCAGGAAGTGCAGCAGTTGCGCAGTGAGAACAGCATGTTGAAGCAGCGGTTGGGGCGGTTTACTCAGATGTGATTGTGTTTGTCTGTTAGGGCCTCTCGCGGATGAATCCGCTCCTACCTGTAGGAGCGGATTCATCCGCGAGAGGCCGGCACTGCCTACCTCAGGCCGGCTCACCCCCCGGATTCAACACCAACTGCATGAAGGTCAAATCCAGCCACCGCCCAAACTTGACCCCCACCTGCGGCATCTGCCCGGTCACCACGAACCCCAGCCGCTCATGCAGGCGCACCGACGCCTCATTCCCGCTCTCGATGGCCGCGACCATGACGTGCTTGCCGCACCCTCGCGCCCGCTCGATCAGCGCCGCCATCAACTGCGGCCCCAGCCCCTTGCCGCGTTGATCGCCCCGGATATACACCGAATGCTCCACGGTCTGGCGAAACCCTTCGAACGGCCGCCAGTCGCCAAACGAGGCATAGCCGAGCACGCCGGTGTCATCCACCGCCACCAGGATCGGATAACCCTGTTGCGCCCGAGCCTCGAACCAGGCCTGGCGATTGCCCAGGTCCACCGGCGTTTCGTTCCAGATCGCCGTGGTGTTGCGCACCGCGTCGTTGTAGATGTCGAGAATGCCCGGCACGTCGGCGGGCAGGGCGTCGCGGATTTCGTGGCTCATTGCAGCGTCTCACAAGGTCGATGGGCGCAGATTAAATGGTTACCAGCCCGCGCACACCCTCGGCCTGCATGTTTTCGCCACGCCCGCGTTGGATGATTTCACCACGGGCCATGACCAGATACTGGTCGGCCAGTTCTTCGGCAAAGTCGTAGAACTGCTCGACCAGCAGGATGGCCATGTCGCCGCGCGCGGCCAGGCGCCGGATCACCGCGCCGATCTCTTTGATCACCGAGGGCTGGATGCCTTCGGTGGGCTCGTCGAGGATCAGCAGGCGCGGCCGGCTGGCCAGGGCACGGCCGATGGCCAGCTGTTGCTGCTGGCCGCCGGACAGGTCGCCGCCGCGGCGCTGTTTCATCTGCTCCAGCACTGGGAACAGCTCGTAGATGAAGGCCGGTACTTCCCGCGCCTCGCGGGCGGAAAAGCGCGACAGGCCCATCAGCAGGTTTTCTTCGACCGTCAGGCGCGGGAAGATCTCGCGGCCCTGGGGGACGTAGGCGATACCGGCGTGAACCCGTTGCTGCGGCTTGAGCGTGGTGATCGGCTTGCCCTCCCATTCGACGCTGCCTTCGCGGGCCTGCACCAGGCCCATCAGGCAGCGCAGCAAGGTGGTCTTGCCCACGCCGTTGCGTCCCAGGAGGCAGGTGACTTCGCCGACCTTGGCTTCGAAGGACAGGCCGCGCAGGATGTGGCTGCCGCCGTAGAACTGGTGCAGGGTGTCGATTTTCAGCATGTGGAATTCCTGAAGTGTTGCAGTGCTTGTGCTGACCACTTCGCGGCTGAAGCCGCTCCTACAGGTACAGCGCCAGACATGTGGGAGCGGCTTCAGCCGCGAAGTGGCCGGCACATACACCGGAGAATCATCGCCCTAAATAAACCTCGACCACCCGCTCATCTGCCTGCACCTGCGCAAGCGACCCCTCCGCCAGCACGCTGCCCTGGTGCAGCACGGTGACATGGTCGGCAATGCTGCCGACAAAACCCATGTCATGCTCCACCACCATCAGCGAATGCGTGCGGGCCAGGCCTTTGAACAGCTCGGCGGTGAACTCGGTCTCGGCGTCGGTCATGCCCGCCACCGGTTCGTCGAGCAACAACAGTTGCGGCTCCTGCACCAGCAGCATGCCGATTTCCAGAAACTGCTTCTGCCCGTGCGACAGCAAGCCCGCCTGGCGCTGGGCCAGAGGCAGCAGACGCAAGGTGGTCAACACCTCCTCGATGCGCTGGCGTTGCTCGCCGCTCAAGCGCGCAGCCAGGCTGGCCCATACCGACTTGTCGGCCTTCAGCGCCAGCTCCAGGTTCTCGAACACGGTCAGCGCCTCGAATACCGTCGGCTTCTGGAACTTGCGACCAATCCCGGCCTGGGCGATCTGGTATTCGCTCATGCGGGTCAGGTCGAGGGTGTCGCCGAAGAATGCGCTGCCGCTGTCAGGGCGCGTCTTGCCGGTGATCACGTCCATCATCGTGGTCTTGCCGGCGCCGTTGGGGCCGATGATGCAACGCAACTCACCGACGCCGATGTACAAGGTCAAGGCATTGAGGGCTTTGAAGCCGTCGAAGCTGACGCTGATATCTTCCAGGCTCAATACGCCTTTCATGGCTGGCTCCTTTTCTTCAGCAGGCCCACCACGCCTTTGGGCAAGTACAGGGTGACGAGGATGAACAAGGCGCCCAGGAAGAACAGCCAGAATTCCGGGAAGGCCACGGTGAACCAGCTCTTCATGCCATTGACCAGGCCAGCGCCGACCAGCGGGCCGATCAGCGTGCCGCGCCCGCCCAGAGCGACCCATACCGCGGCCTCGATGGAGTTGGTCGGTGACATTTCGCTGGGGTTGATGATGCCTACCTGCGGCACGTACAAGGCACCGGCCAGGCCACACAGCACGGCGCTGAGCACCCACACCAGCAGCTTGAAGCCGCGTGGGTCGTAGCCGCAGAACATCAGGCGGTTTTCCGCATCGCGCACAGCGGTGAGCAGGCGGCCGAACTTGCTCTGGGTCAGGCGCCAGCACAGGTACAGGCTGGCCAGCAGCAGGCCGACGGTGAGCAGGAACAGTACCGCTCGGGTGCCTTGCGCGGCGATGTCGAAACCGAGGATGGTGCGGAAGCTGGTGAAGCCGTTGTTGCCGCCGAAGCCGGTCTCGTTGCGGAAGAACAGCAGCATGCCGGCGAAGGTCAGGGCCTGGGTCATGATCGAGAAGTACACGCCCTTGATCCGCGAGCGGAAGGCGAAGAAGCCGAACACCAGCGCCAGCAGGCCGGGCGCCAGCACCACCAGGCACAACGCCCAGGCAAAGTGCTGGGTGCCGGCCCAGTACCAGGGCAGTTCGGTCCAGGACAGGAAGGTCATGAACCCTGGCAGGCCGTCACCGGCCGCCTGGCGCATCAGGTACATGCCCATGGCGTAGCCGCCCAGGGCGAAGAACAACCCGTGGCCGAGCGACAGCAGCCCGGCGTAGCCCCAGACCAGGTCCAGGGCCAGGGCGACGATGGCGTAGCAGAGGATCTTGCCGACCAGCGTCAAGGTGTAGGCCGAGACCTGCAATGAATGGTCCGTCGGCAGCAACGACAGCAATGGCAAGGCCAACAGCAACAGCACGACGACAGCGCCGATGGCCAGCGACAGACGCGGCCCGGCTTTTTGCGAAGCGGTGACAAGCAGTGGCTGGTTCATCAGTCGATTACCCGTCCCTTGAGGGCGAACAGGCCTTGCGGGCGCTTCTGGATGAACAGAATGATCAACGCAAGGATGAGGATCTTGCCAAGCACGGCGCCGATCTGCGGCTCCAGCAGCTTGTTGGCGATGCCAAGGCCAAAGGCCGCCCAGAGGCTGCCGGCCAGTTGCCCGACCCCGCCGAGCACCACCACCAGGAACGAGTCGATGATGTAGCTCTGGCCGAGGTCCGGGCCGACGTTGCCGACCTGGCTCAGGGCCACGCCACCGAGCCCGGCGATGCCCGAGCCAAGGCCAAAGGCGAGCATGTCGACACGCCCGGTGGACACGCCGCAGCAGGCGGCCATGTTGCGGTTCTGGGTCACCGCGCGTACGTTCAGGCCCAGCCGTGTGCGGTTGAGCAGCAGCCAGGTCAGCAGCACCACGGCCAGGGCGAAGGCGATGATCACCAGGCGGTTGTAGGGCAGTACCAGGTTGGGCAGTAGCTGGATGCCGCCGGACAGCCAGGCCGGATTGCTGACCTCGACGTTCTGCGCGCCGAACAGCAGGCGGATGGCCTGGATCAGGATCAGGCTGATGCCCCAGGTCGCCAGCAGGGTTTCCAGCGGGCGCCCATAGAGGTGACGGATGATCGTGCGCTCCAGCGCCATGCCGACCCCGGCACTGACGGCGAACGCCACCGGCAGGGCGATCAGCGGGTAGAACTCGATGGCGCCTGGCGCGTAGCGCTGCAGTAGCACCTGGACCATGTAGGTGCTGTAGGCGCCGAGCATGAGCATCTCGCCGTGGGCCATGTTGATCACCCCGAGCAGGCCGAAGGTGATCGCCAGGCCCAGGGCCGCGAGCAGCAGGATCGAGCCCAGCGACAGGCCGCTGAAGGCTTGCCCGAGCAATTCGCCGACCAGCAGTTTGCGCTTGACCTGGGCCAGGCTGGTTTCAGCGGCCGTGCGCACGGCGGCGTCGGTTTCTGCGTCGGGTTGCAGCAGGGCTTCCAGGCGCGTGCGCGCCACCGGGTCGCCCGTTTCACCGAGCAGGCGCACGGCTGCCAGGCGCACAGTCGGCTCGCTGGCGCCTAGTTGCAGGTTGGCCAGTGCCAGGCCAAGGGCGGCGTGCACGGCGGTGTCGGGTTCGCTGGCGAAGCGACGGTCGAGGAAAGCCATCTGCGCCGGTTGCGCGCTTTTCTGCAGTTGCTGGGCGGCGACCAGGCGGGTGTCGGTGCTGGCGCTGAGCAACTGGTGGCTGGCCAGGGTGTTGTCGATCAGGCCGCGCAGGCGGTTGTTCAGGCGCACTTTGCGCGTGTCGCCTTCGGCGATGCGGCCCTGGCGCAGGTTTTCCAGCAGCGGCAGGCGCGCGGCATCGGGTTGCGCCGCCCAACCTTCGAGCAGGCGAGCCTGTTCGGCGGGCTTGGCGGTGAGGAAGAATTCGCCCTCGCTGGCCTGGGTTGCCAGGGGAAGCAGGAGCAGGAGGGTGAGCAGGAGTCTGAGCATGCGGGCAATCCTAGGAGTCGGCGGTGAGTTCATCGCGGATGAATCCGCTCCTACAGGCCCGTAGGAGCGGATTCATCCGCGATGGGCTGCAAAGCAGCCCAAATACCCTCAGTTACCCTTCACCGCATAATCAGGCCGTTTGTCATTCCCCGGAATGAACGGGCTCCAAGGCTGCGCCCGCAACGGCTGCTCGGTCTCCCAGACCACACTGAACTGCCCGTCATCCTGAATCTCGCCAATCATCACCGGCTTGTGCAGGTGGTGGTTGGTCTTGTCCATGGTCAGGGTAAAGCCGGACGGGGCCTTGAAGCTCTGCCCGGCCAACGCCTCACGCACCTTGTCGACATCGGTGGACTTGGCTTTTTCGGCCGCCTGCGCCCACATGTGGATGCCCACATACGTGGCTTCCATCGGGTCGTTGTTCACGGCCTTGTCCGCGCCCGGCAACCCCTTGGCCTTGGCGTAAGCCTTCCAGTCGGCAACGAACTTCTGGTTGACCGGGTTATCCACCGACTCGAAGTAGTTCCACGCCGCCAGGTGCCCCACCAGCGGCTTGGTGTCGATGCCGCGCAGCTCTTCTTCGCCCACCGAGAACGCTACCACCGGCACGTCGGTGGCCTTCAGGCCCTGGTTGGCCAGTTCCTTGTAGAACGGCACGTTGGAGTCACCATTGACCGTGGAGATCACCGCCGTCTTGCCACCGGCGGAGAACTTCTTGATGTTGGCGACGATGGTTTGATAGTCGGCGTGGCCGAACGGCGTGTAGACCTCTTCGATGTCCTTGTCGGCCACGCCCTTGCTGTGCAGGAAGGCGCGCAGGATCTTGTTGGTGGTGCGCGGGTAGACGTAGTCGGTGCCCAGCAGGAAGAAGCGCTTGGCGCTGCCGCCGTCTTCACTCATCAGGTATTCCACGGCCGGAATGGCCTGCTGGTTCGGCGCGGCACCGGTGTAGAACACGTTCGGCGACATCTCTTCACCTTCGTATTGCACCGGGTAGAACAGCAGGCCATTCAACTCCTCGAACACCGGCAGCACCGATTTGCGCGATACCGAAGTCCAGCAGCCGAACACCACCGCGACCTTGTCCTGGGTCAGCAGTTGACGGCTCTTTTCGGCGAACAGCGGCCAGTTGGAGGCCGGATCGACCACCACCGGTTCGAGCATCTTGCCGTTGACCCCACCTTTGGCATTGATCTCGTCGATGGTCATCAAGGCCATGTCCTTGAGCGACGTTTCGGAAATCGCCATGGTCCCCGACAGCGAATGCAGGATGCCGACCTTGATGGTCTCGGCGGCCTGGATGCTCCAGCTAAGGCCCATCGCCGCAATCGATGCGCTGAGGGTAAAGGCCTTGATCAGACTGCGACGCTTCATGTGCTCTCTCCGCTGAGTTTTTATCGTGTTGGCCAAGCGAGGAGGGGCGTTGCAAGGGGTGTGCCGAATGACGTAAGGCGCGTAATAGAGGGGGTGTGCGAGGTATTAGGGCGTTGAGCGGATCCAGGATGGTGCCTGGAAGTGTCATGTGCACAGCAATGGGGCCGCTGTGCGGCCCCAAGGTTGATCAGTTTTCGCGAACAGCACTGCGCGGATGGCGCCGGCTGCGCACGAACTGGTAGGTCGCCGCCAACAGCACGAACCAGATCGGCGTGACGATCAAGGCCGAGCGGGTATCCGCCTCCAGGCTAAGCAGTACCAGGATGAAGGCAAAGAACACCAGGCACACGTAGCACATGAAGCGCCCGCCCGGCATCTTGTAGTTCGAAGCCTGGTGCAGCGCCGCACGTGTTTTGCGGTACTTCAGGTATGACAGCAAAATCAGCGTCCAGACGAACATGAACAGCACCGCCGAAACGGTGGTGACCAACGTGAAGGCCTCGACCACATTCGGCACCAGGTAGATCAGCACGGCGCCGAGCAGAAGGCAGGCGCAGGAGAAGTACAGGCCGTTGGCCGGCACCGCACGGTGCGAAAGTTTTTCGAAAGCGCGCGGCGCATCGCCTTCCTGGGCCAGGCCGAACAGCATGCGGCTGGTGGAGAACACGCCACTGTTGGCCGACGAGGCTGCCGAAGTCAGCACCACGAAGTTGATGATGCTCGCCGCCGCCGGCAGGCCGGCCAGCACGAACAGCTCGACGAACGGGCTCTTGCCCGGCACCACGTCGCGCCATGGGGTCACGGCCATGATCGCGATCAGCGCCAGCACGTAGAACACGATGATGCGGATCGGGATCGAGTTGATCGCCCGTGGCAGGGTGCGCTCGGGGTTCTTCGCTTCGGCGGCGGTGGTGCCGACCAGCTCGATGCCGACGAAGGCGAACACGGCGATCTGGAAGCCGGCGAAGAAGCCCATCAGGCCGTTGGGGAACATGCCGCCGTCATTCCACAGGTTGGCCAGCTGCGCGGTGCGCCCGCTCGGCGAATCGAAGCCGGTAACGACCATGTACAGGCCGGTCGCGACCAGGCCGAGGATGGCGACGATCTTGATCAGGGCGAACCAGAACTCCATCTCGCCGAACATTTTCACGGTCACCAGGTTCAGCGACAGCAGCAGCCCCACGCAGGTCAGCGCGGGTATCCACTGCGGCAGGTCGGGGAACCAGAATTGCGTGTAGGCGGCGATCGCCACCACGTCGGCGATCCCGGTGACCACCCAGCAGAACCAGTAGGTCCAGCCGGTGAAGTAACCGGCCCAGGGGCCGAGCAGGTCGGCGGAGAAATCGATGAACGACTTGTAGTTGAGGTTCGACAGCAGCAGTTCGCCCATGGCGCGCATGACGAAGAACAGCATGAAGCCGATGATCATGTAGACGAAGATGATCGACGGCCCCGCCAGGCTGATGGTTTTGCCCGAGCCCATGAACAGGCCGGTGCCGATGGCGCCACCGATGGCGATCAGCTGGATGTGGCGGTTGGTCAGGTTGCGCTGCAGGTGCTGGTCATCAGCAGGGGGGGAAGAGGTCCGGGTCATTGGCTGCATTCCATTTCGGGTCAGTCTTTTTGTGAAAGCCGACAAGGCTAACACGGGCGTCCCAATTCGGGGCGCGACAGATCGACACGACTTTCCCGGTGCAGTCCCGGCCTCTTCGCGGGTGTAGGAGCGGCTTCAGCCGCGATGAGGCCGGTGAGATCACTCCAAGGGTCAGGCGCTAGCCATTACCCGACGACGCCGCACCACCAGGCTATCCACCACCCACATCACCACCATCGACACCCCCACCAACGGGAACATCACCCCCAGCACCAGCATCACCCCGACCGCCGCCTTCCACCGTGGCAGGTCATGGCGCAGCGGCGGCACCCCCAGCCCACCGGCTGGTCGGCGCTTCCACCACATCACCAGCCCGCTCACCGAGCCCAGCAGGATCATCAGGCACACCAGCAGAATGATGAGCTGATTGAACGCCCCGAACATCTTGCCTTCATGCAGCATGACGCCCACTTCGGTCGCGCGGGCGACCGGGCTGTAGTCCTGCCAGCGCACGTCGGCCAGGACTTTGCCGGTGTATTGGTCGACGTGTAGGGTGGCGTCGTTGCGCGGGTCGTCGGCGAACACGGCGATGGTGTAGACGCCCTCGGCTGTGGTGGGCGCGGTGATGCTGTAGCCCGGTTCAACCTGGCGCGTGGTGGCGATGTCTTCGACCTGTTGCAGGCTCACCTGAGGCGCTGCTGGCGCACTGCTCATCATGTGATGCCCGGCATGTTCGGCGTGCGCGCCGGACTGTGGCATCGGCGTGTTCTCCATCGCCCAGGGCACGGTCTGGCGGTGGGCGCTGTTCAGTTCACCGGCCTGTTGGTCGGACTTGGGTACGTCGTTCCACATGGCTGCCGGGAAGCGGTTCCACAGGTCGGCGTACTGTTTGCCCCAAAGGCCCGTCCAGGTCATGCCGCTGAGCAGCATCAGCAACAGCAGCGCCGAACCCCAGAAACCGGTCACCGCATGCAGGTCGCGCCAGAACAGGCGACCGCGCGCGTTCATGCGCGGCCACAACACGCCGGCACCGTTGCGCCCGCGCGGCCACCACAGGTACAGGCCGGACACCACTAGCACGATGCCCCAGCCGGCGGCCAGTTCCACCAGGCGGTCACCGAGCGTGCCGACCATCAGTTCGCCATGCAGGGCGCGGGCGATGGCCTGCAGGTTCTGCTTGGCGTCCTGTTGGCCGAGGATCTTGCCGCTGTACGGGTCGACGAAGACATTCAGCTCGCGCCCGCCGTCATGCACCACGAACTGGGCGCTGCGCTCAGCGTCGATGGGCGGTAAATACTGCGCGACATGGCCCTTGGGGTAGGCCTGGCGCACTTCGTCCAGCATCAGGTCGGCGCCCTGCCGGTGGTGCCCGGCTTCGACCACCATCAGGTCACGGTAAAGCAGTGGGTCCAGCTGCGGCTTGAACAGGTAGATGATCCCGGTGATCGCCAGCAGGATCATGAAAGGGGCAACGAACAGCCCGGCATAGAAGTGCCAGCGCCAGGCCAGGTTATAGAAGGACACGCGTGTTCCGCTCATGGGAACCTCCTGTTTGACCAGCTGAGGGGCGCAACCGTGGCCGCGCCCATTGTTGTTGTCAGAAGCTCACATCGACCTTGGTCCAGAAGGTCCTGCCTGGCTCGTTGACCGGCTGTGGATCGCTGGCCGGGTAGCCGAACCCGGCATTCCCAGCCAGGTTCAAGTGCTCGGCGTAGGCTTTGTCGAACAGGTTGTCGACCCCCGCGCTGAGCTTGAGGTTTTTGTTCACCTTGTAGGCGCCGTTGAGCGAGAACACGCCGAAGCCGGCGCTTTTTTCGTAGTCCTTGCCCACCACGTTGCCCTGGTTCTCGGCAATGCGGTTCTGCGCGGATACCAGGCGCCACAAGGCACCGGCGCTCCAGGTGTCGCGGCTGTAGGTCAGGCCCAGGCGGCTTTCCAGCGGCGGCATCTGTGGCAGTGCCTTGCCGTCGCTGCTGTTCTTGCCCCAGGCGTAGGCCAGCGTCGCGTCGGCCTTCCAGTTTTCGGTCAGCTTGTAGGCCGCGCCCAGTTCGCCGCCCATGATGCGCGCATCGATGTTTTGCGCCTGGGAGGTGCTCATGCCCATCATGCCGGTGCGGTAGTCGAACAGGATGTAGTCGCGAATCTGCCCGAAGTAACCTGAGGCCCAGGCTTCCAGGCGCTCATCGCGGTACTGGATGCCGAAGTCGAGCTGGGTGGTCTTCTCCGGCTTGATGCCGTCGAAGGCATTGGCGCTGCCGGGTGGCGCCATTTTCGGCGAGAACAGCTCCCAGTAGTCCGGGAAGCGCTGGGCATGGCCGAGGCCGACGTAGGTGGTGGCGGGGATGGCCGCCAGGTCATGCTCGTAACGCACGAAGCCGCTGGGCAGGGTGTCGGCGCGGGTGTCGCCTTCGGTGGCACTGCCGGAGCGGAAGTCGCGGGCCGAGGCGCGGTCGAGGCGAGCGCCGGTGATCAGCCGGTCCTCGCCGGTGGCGTACCAGGTCAGCTCGCCAAAGGCACCGTAGTTGTGGAAGTCGGCGTCCTTGGTCCAGGGCTGGCCCTTGTGCGCGTCCACGCCCATGCCACCACGCTGTCGGTGTTCGTTGGTCTGCGCGTCGATGCCGCTGATCAGCTGCACGTCGGCCCAGCGCCAGGTCGCCTTGATACGCGCACCCAGGGTGCGACGGTCGACGTTGCTGATCATGGGCATGCCCATCATGCCGCTGCCCGAGGGCGTGCGCAGGCTGTAGTTGTCCATCACGTGGTCGGCATAGTTGTAGTAGACCTGCGCCTCGACCTTGTCGAGTACCTCGCCGAGGTTGGACTTTTCGAAACGCAGGCCCAGGCTTTCGCGCTTGAACTGCGAGCCGTCCATGCCACGCCCGGCGTAGCGGGCCTCGCCGTCGCCCTTGCCGGCAGTGAGCTCCAGTAGGGTGTCCGCGTCTGGCGTCCAGCCCAGGGTCACGTCGCCGTTCCATTTGTCCCAGCGCGACGGCACGGTGTCGCCGTTGCCGTCCTGGTAGTCGTCCGAGCGCGACTGGTTGCCGACGAAACGGGCGTAGGCCTGGCTGTTGCCGGCGGCGGCATCGAGCACTTTGTCGAAGCGACCATTGGAACCGGCCAAGAGGCTGGCGTTGACGCGGCTGCCGAGGGTGCCGAATTTCTCTGGTTCACGCTCGAAGAGGATGGTGCCCGCCGAGCCGCCCGGGCCCCAGATCACACTTTGCGGGCCTTTGATCACGGTAAGGCGGTCGTAGGTTTCCGGGGCGATGTACGAGGTCGGTGCGTCCATGCGGTTGGGGCAGGCGCCGAGCATCACGCCGCCGTTGGTGAGGATGTTCAGGCGTGAGCCGAACATGCCGCGCAGCACCGGGTCACCGTTGGTACCACCAGCTCGGATGGCTGAGAAGCCGGGGATGGTCTTCAGGTAATCGGCTCCATCGCTGGCCGGTACCGGCTGGCGCGGGTACTTCGGGTTGGTGACCACGGTCAGCGGCGAACTCGGCGCAATGGCGGTGATCACCGTCGGGCTCAGCTCGGGCGGCGTTGGTTCGTGGCCTTCGTGGCCGGGGTCGGCGGCCAGGGCCACGGGTGCGAGCAGCGAGCCGCACAACGCGGCGAATGTCCCGCGCAGGGCGGTGGTGAAAACAGGGGTGCAGCCAGACATAGTGATTCCAGTCGATCAGTCATGGGTGGGCGCGAAGCCTCCAGGCTCCGTGCAACAAAAGGTGATGTCAGACGCTGATCGAAAGCGGCGGCGCGCGGCTGCGCGCACCGGGGAAGAAGGCCTGCCGGGCATGGCCCTGGTGCGTTGGGAAAGCGTTGAGGGAGGTGGGGGTGATGTGGCCGGCGCTGAGCGGGCTAAGTGTTTGCGGAAGGGCGGGGCAGTTGAACAGCAGGCTGCAGTAACCGCACTTTTCCCACATGACATGCAGCTGGCCATCGCCGGTGTGGCATTCAGCTGCCTCGCCATGCTGATGCTCCATGGACATGTTCATGTCCATCGGCATGTTCATGCCGGCGTGGTGATCCATCGGCATCGACTGGGAAACCAGCGGGCCGATGAAGATCATCCACATGGCGAACAGGCTCAGCCAGCCGCCACCGACGCGCCTGCGTTCAGGGCGGGTAGTACGGCTGCGGCTGTAGCGTGGCAGGCCCATGCTGGCGAGCGCCGGTCAGCTAGGGATCAGTGCGCGTGTTCGTGACCTTGCGGTTGCTCCGCCGGCGGCTGCTTCTGCACGGCGACGTCGACGGTGATGTCGCCGGCCTTTTCAAAATGCAGGGTCAGTGGGAAGCGCTTGCCGTCGACCA
Source organism: Pseudomonas sp. NPDC090233 (assembly GCF_044772285.1). NCBI lineage: Bacteria > Pseudomonadati > Pseudomonadota > Gammaproteobacteria > Pseudomonadales > Pseudomonadaceae > Pseudomonas > Pseudomonas sp. NPDC090233. Next base: position 487,828 of record NZ_JBIVYQ010000006.1, read on the forward strand.
GCAGGCTGCGGTCCTTGGGTTGCATGAGCATCACATGATAGGCGCTGGGGGCGAAGACCAGGTCCTTGCCGGCCGGTACGGCCACGCTCGGCACTTGCTGCATCTTCATGGCGCCGTTGTCGCTCATCACATGCTCGTGCAGCTGGGCATCGGCGGTGATCGGGGTGTCGACGCTCAGCAGGCGGTCATCGGCCTTGCCGTTGTTGTGCACGACGAAGTAGGCCGCGACGTTGGGCGCGTTCGGCGGCAGCGCCAGCGACCAGGGGTGGGCGATATGCAGGTCGCCCACGATGTATTCATGGGCATTGGCGAAGGCGCCGGGCAGCAGCAAGGCGGCCGCGATAAGAGCTTGCTTGAGCATGGTGTGAATCTCCGTTCTGTTCAGGTTCAGGCAGACAGCGTGATGAACTCAGACCAGCGGAGAGGCACGGGGATTGAGCGCGGGCCATAGCTGGCGCGGCGTCGGTTGGTAGGTGGCGAGCGGCGGTGGGTGCCCGGCCAACAGCGTGGGCGGGTTGTGCAGCTGGGGAGGGTAGCCTGGCAAGGCCAGCAGCGGCGCGGCGCCGGAACAGCACCAGCAGTGCTGCATGTTGGAATGGTCGTCGCTTTGCGTGCCGAGGTCGATCTTGGCCAGGGCCTGGACATCGACTTTGGCCTTGCCCGCCACGCTCGAACAGAAAGCCCCCCACAGCAGCTGTTCGGTCGGGCCTTTGGGCGCGACAGAAGACAGCGGCATGGCCAGCAAGTTGAACAGCACTGCAAGGCAGGCTATCCAGGCGATGTGCCGACGTGGGGGCATGGAGAGATCCGGTCAGGAATCGTGGTGGGTATTGTACGGCGGAGTATAGGTAAAAAAGCGGGGTGCGGTGAAGTGACGCAGGCGGCGGGCGCGCCGCATACCCAGTGGGAGCGGCTTCAGCCGCGAAGCGAGCGACGCGGTGGATGGCACCGGCGTTGCCGGTGTTCGCGGCTGAAGCCGCTCCCACTGGGGTTGTGCTTGCCTCATAGTTGATCGCGGCAGTATCAAGCCTTGTTGCGGCCCATCAGGCCTCGAACGGTCTCTTGCAGGTCGGCGGGCAATACCACCACCTTGGCATTGTTGCTGCTCGCCAGATTTTCCATGGCGCCGACATAACGCTCACCCAACAGGTACATGGCCGGTACCGTTTCGCTGCCCACGGCTTCCTTGACCAGCGAAATCGCCCGCGCCGAAGCTTCGGCCAGGTTGATCTGCGCCTCGGCGTCCAGTTTGGCCGATTGCAGGCGCGCCTCGGCTTCGAGGATCGCTGCCTGCTTGGCACCTTCGGCACGGGTCACGTCGGCTTTACGCTCACGCTCGGCAGCTGCCTGACGTTCCATGGCCATCTGCATGTTCTCGGACGGCTTGATGTCCTGGATCTCCACCGAGCGCACGGTCACGCCCCAGTCCTCGGTCTGCTCGGACATCGCTTCACGCAAGCGCGCCTTGATCTGCTCGCGGCTCGACAGTGCTTCGTCCAGGTCCATGGCGCCAACGATGGCGCGCAGCGAGGTCATGGTCAGGCTGGTGACGGCGAACGAGAAGTTCTGCACGCCATAAGAGGCCTTCTGCGGGTCGACCACTTTGGCGAAGCACAGGGCATTGGCGACGATCACCGCGTTGTCGCGGGTGATGATCTCCTGCTGCTGCACGTCGAGGATGATGTCTTTGGTCGGCAGGCGGTAGGCGACCACGTCCATGTACGGAATGACGATGTTCAGGCCGGGCTTGAGCGTGCTGTGGTAGCGGCCCAGGCGCTCGACGATCCATTCCTCGCCCTGGGGCACGATGCGCACCCCCTTGAATACGGTGATCAAAACAAACACGGCAAGGGTGCCGACGACGATGAGACTTGTCATGCTGAGAACTTCCTTTTAGTGCAGGTCAGGCGCGAATGACCCGGGCGGTATTGCCTTCGATGGCGACGAGACGCACGCGCTCGCCGGACGGGATGTCACTGTCGGCCACGCAGACCCATTCCTCGTTGCCGAGGATTGGCTTCTGAAAACGCACGCGGCCTTTCTGGAATTGCGAAACGCTGCTGATCAACAGCCCGACTTCGCCGATCACGCTGTCAGCGGTCCAGCGCACGTCCGGCTGCTTGCGCCGGAACAGCTTGAACCACAGGGCGGTGGTGACGGAGGAAAACAGCACCCACATGAGTACCTGCATATCCAGTTGCAGGTTGGGGGCGGCGAGCGAGATGAGTGAAACCAGCACGGCACCGATGCCGAACCAGATGATGAAGAACGTGGGCAGGACCAGTTCGAGCAGGATCAGCGCGATACCGAAGACCAGCCAGATCCACCATTGCATTTCCATATGGGTGACGCCTTCCAAGGGGGAGGCGTCGAGTTTACGGCAGCAAGGCGGCACTAGGCCATTTGTTGGCCGTAGGGAAATTTCTGAAAAGAATGTAGGGCCGGCGGCAAGCTACGGGAGATCGAGTGCAGAAAGAAGTTGTGTTGCCGTCACGAACTCCAGGTCCACCGGCACAAGCGTTGGCCGTTTCAAAATAAGCACTGGCACGCCGCGCTCGCGCGCTATTTCCAGCTTGGGCTCCGTCGCCGCGCTGCCGCTGTTCTTGCTCACTAACACATCGATGTTGCGCCGTGAGAACAACGCCCGCTCATCTTCAAGATGAAACGGCCCACGTGCACCGATCACTTCGCAGCGATCGTTGCCAGGGTAGGCCTCAAGCGCCCGCAGCGTCCAGAACTGTTCCAGTGGAATCTCCTCCAGGTGCTGCAGCGGTTCGCGCCCGAGGGTGAACAGCGGCCGCCGAAACGGCTTGAGCGCTTCCATCAGCCCGGCCCAGTCGTCCACCTCGCGCCAATCGTCACCCGCTTGCGCCACCCAGGCCGGGCGGTGCAAGGCCCAGCAAGGGATGCCGACGGCTTGAGCGGCGATAGCGGCATTGCGGCTGATCTGTGCGGCATAGGGGTGGGTGGCATCGATCAGCAGCGTGATGCCGGCTTCGCGCAGGTAACTGGCCAGGCCTTCGGCGCCACCATAACCGCCAACCCGCACCTGGCAGGCCAGGTCCTGTGGCACGCGGCCAATGCCTGCCAGGCTGTAGACATGCTCAGGCCCGAGCTGGCGGGCGATGGCCAGGGCTTCGGTGACCCCGCCCAGCAGCAGGATGCGCCGGCTCATTGCACACCGGCCTTGCCGACGATGCCGCCCTGGCGGTCGATGGCGAACACTTCTACCTGGACCTGTGTCGGCACCACGCTGCGGGCAAAGGCCAGGGCATGGGCGCAGACCGCGTCGCCCAAGGCGATACCGGCAGCGTGGGCCAGGGCCAGAGCTTGCTGACTGGTGTTGGCGGCCATGATCGCGGCCTGCAGGTCGGCATCGGCGCCGATGTCTGCGGCCCAGCCGGCCAGTTGCGGCAGGTCGATGCTCGAATGGCGGCTGTGCAGGTCCATGTGCCCGGCCGCCAGTTTGCTGATCTTGCCGAAACCACCGCACAGGGTCAGACGGGGGACCGGCACTTTGCGCAGGTGCTTGAGCACGGCGCCGACGAAGTCGCCCATCTCGATCAGCGCGATTTCCGGCAGGCCGTAGACCCGGCGCATGGTGTCTTCGCTGGCATTGCCGGTGCAGGCGGCGATATGGGTGTAGCCATTGGTGTGAGCAACGTCGATGCCCTGGTGGATCGAGGCGATGTAGGCCGCGCAGGAGAACGGGCGGACGATGCCGCTGGTGCCCAGGATCGACAACCCGCCGAGGATGCCCAGGCGCGGGTTCATGGTTTTCAGCGCCAGTTCCTCGCCGCCCTGCACGTTCACCGTGACCTCGAAGCCGCCCCGGTAATTGCAGTTGTCGGCCAACTGCTGCAAGTGCTCGCCGATCATGCGCCGTGGCACCGGGTTGATCGCCGGTTCGCCAACCGCCAGTACCAGCCCCGGGCGGGTGACGGTACCGACGCCAACGCCTGCGACAAAGCGTACGCCAGGCGCGGCCAGCAGGCGCACCTGGCTGTAGAGCAGCGCGCCGTGGGTGACATCCGGGTCGTCGCCGGCATCCTTGAGCGTGCCGGCCTCGGCGTGCTCGCCGTTGCGGCGGCAGAATTCCAGGCGCATCTGCACCACCTTGCCTTTGGGCAGGGTGATGCTGACGGCGTCATCCACCTGGCCGGTGAGCAGCAGACGCGCGGCCGCCAGGCTGGTGGCGGTGGCGCAGCTGCCGGTGGTCAGGCCGCTGCGCAGGGGCGCGGGTTGTTCGCGGGTTTCCTCACGCATCGAAGGGTTTCACCACGTCGAGCAAGGTGATTGGTAACGCCTGGCGCCAGGTGTCGAAGGCGCCGAGCGGCTGGGCCTGGGCGACATGGATGCGGGTCAGTTCGCCGCCATGCTGCTCGCGGAAATGCGCCAGGGCGAGCTCGCTCTGCAGGGTCACCGCATTGGCCACCAGCCGCCCGCCAGGGCGCAGACGCTCCCAGCACAGGGGCAGCACACCTTCGCGGGTAACGCCGCCGCCGATGAAAATGGCATCCGGTCTTTCCAGCTCGGCCAGCGCTTGTGGCGCCTTGCCGCGAACCAGTTGCAGGCCGGGGACGCCGAGGGCATCGCGGTTGTACTCGATGAAACCCTGACGGCCTTCGTCAGCTTCGACTGCCAGCGTTCGGCAGGCCGGGTGGGCGCGCATCCATTCGATGCCGATCGAGCCACAGCCCGCGCCAACGTCCCACAACAATTCGCCGGGCTCAGGGGCAAGGCGGGCCAGGGTGATGGCGCGCACGTCACGTTTGGTCAGCTGGCCGTCGTGGCGGAAGGCGTCATCTGGCAGGCCGGGGGTACGAGCAAGGCGAGGGGCGTCTGCTGTGGCCTGGCACTCGATGGCGACCAGGTTCAGTGCGGCAATCTCGCAGCGGGGCCAGTCATCGGCACTGCCCGCCAGCTGGCGTTCGGCTGCACCGCCGAGGTGCTCGAACACCTGCAGCCGACTTGGCCCGAAGCCTCGCTCGCGCAGCAGCGCGGCAATGGCGGCAGGGCTGTCGCCGTCGTTGCTCAGCACCAGCAGGCGCAGGCCGCTGTACAGGTGGGCATTGAGTGTGGCCAAGGGGCGCGCGACCACCGACACCACCTGCACATCCTGCAGCGGCCAGCCCAGACGCGCGGCGGCCAAGGCGCAGGAGGAGGGCATCGACAGCACCTGCATTTCTTCAGCTGGCACCTGCCGCGCCAGGCTGGCGCCGACGCCGTAGAACATCGGGTCACCGCTGGCCAGCACGCACACCGGCTCACCGCGCAGGGCCAGGACCGGGGCCAGGGAGAACGGGCTCGGCCAGTCATGCTTGGCGGCAGTTACACAGCGCGGCAGCAAGGCCAGCTGGCGCGGGCTGCCGATGATCCGCGAGGCGCCAAGCAACGCGCGCCGGGCCTGTTTGCCCAAGCCGCTGAAGCCGTCTTCGCCGATGCCTACTACTGTCAGCCAGGGTGTCATGTGTTTCGGATCCGTCATTTTGGGGGCCGTGGTGATGAATGCTCGACCACCGGTTTTTCATGCCGCCGGACAAAGCAGGCATAATACCGCGCCTTCTACACTCAAGCGCATTTTCAGCGATTGCCGGACGCCCCATTGAAGCAGGTCCAAACCCCAACCGTATCGCCCCGTCCCTCGGCTTGCCCGGGGTTGTGGCGCATCGTCAGCGCCCGTGATGGCGGGATCTGCCGGATCAAGCTGCCCGGTGGCCTGCTGCTGGCCGACCAGGCCGATGCGGTGGCGGGCGCTGCCGAGCGATTCGCCAGCGGCGTGATCGAGGCGACCAACCGCGGCAACCTGCAAATCCGTGGCATCGGTAACGATCACCAGGGCCTGATCGACAGCCTGTTGGCCGCCGGCCTCGGCCCGCGCGAAGCCGCCAGCGACGATGTGCGCAACCTGATGCTCAGCCCCCTGGCCGGCCATGACCCGGCGATGGTGCTGGATGTGCGGCCATTGGCCGCACAGATTCTCGAACTGCTGCAAGGCACAACGCGCTTTCACCAGTTGTCCGCCAAGTTCGCTTTGCAATTGGACGGTGGCGAAGGCTTGGCGATGCTCGATCACCCCCACGATCTGTGGCTCTCGGCATTGCGCCTGGAGCAGCGCACCTGGCTTGCGTTCGGCCTGGCCGGCTGCCCAGCCGATGGGCAGGTACTGGGTGCGGTGCCGGTGGAGCAGGGCCTGGCGCTGGTGCGTGCAGTGCTTGAACGCTTTCTCGACCTGGCCACCCCGGAACAGGCGCGTATGCGCCAGTTGCTTGAAGGCTGCCCGGTGAACCGTTTCGTCGAAGGGTTGGGGCTGAATATCCGCCGCGATGCCGCCGTCCTCGATTGGCGACGCGAAGCCGGCAACAGTCCATGGCTGGGTGCACTGGAGCAACAGCAGGGCATGGCGCTAGGCATCGCTCCGCCGCTGGGCAGGCTGACGGCCGACATGCTCCGCGGCGCTGCGCGAGTCGCCCGTGAACAGGGCGATGGCAGCCTGCGGTTGAGCCCTTGGCAGAGCCTGGTCCTGCCCAATATCGCTGGCGCCAGCATCGCCGAGGCGCAACGTGATTTGTCGGCCTTGGGCCTGCTTTGCCACAACCATGAACCTTTGGCCCGGCTGGTCGCTTGTACCGGCAGCAGCGGTTGCGCCAAGGCGCACGGCGAAACCAAGGCCGATGCCGTGACCCTGGCCGCCATGTTGCCCGCTGGCGCCCCTGCCAGCGTGCACCTGTCCGGCTGCCAACGATCCTGCGCCGTGGCCCATGTCGCCCCGGCCACCCTGCTGGCCCGCTCGTCGGGCCGTTATGACCTCTATTTGCGTGACGCGCGCTTGCCGGGCTTCGGAGCCCTGCGCGCGGCCAACCTCACCTTGAAAGAAGCAGGCGCCATGCTCGCCCTGCCGACGGAGCACCTTGATGATTGATTACATCCGCGATGGTCAGGAGATCTATCGCAATTCCTTCCGGATCATCCGTGAGGAAGCCCGACTTGAACGGATTCCCGCAGACCTTGAAAAGCTTGCGGTGCGCGTGATCCACGCCTGCGGCATGGTCGAGGCCATCGACAGTCTGCAGTTCTCCGAAGGAGCTGGCCGCGCTGGGCGCGAAGCCCTGGCCAAGGGTGCGCCGATTCTCTGCGACGCGCACATGGTCGCCGAAGGCATCACCCGCGCACGCCTGCCCGCGGACAACAAAGTCATTTGCACCCTGCGCGACCCGAGCGTGCCTGGGCTGGCCAAGGATGCCGGCAACACGCGCTCGGCCGTAGCGCTTGAGCTGTGGCGGCCGTATTTGGAAGGCAGCGTGGTGGTGATCGGCAATGCACCTACTGCGTTGTTCTACCTGCTGGAAATGATCGACGCAGGCGCGCCAAAGCCTGCGTTGATCCTCGGCTTCCCGGTCGGCTTCGTCGGCGCTGCCGAGTCCAAGGCGATGCTCGCCGCCGACAGCCGTGGCGTGCAGTTCGTGATCATGCAAGGCCGCCTGGGCGGCAGCGCGATGGCAGCCGCCGCAGTAAACGCCCTCGCCACGGAGGTGGAATGATGACGCCGCGCGGCCGCTTGCTGGGCTTGGGCGTTGGCCCTGGCGACCCTGAACTGATCACCCTCAAGGCCCTGCGCCTGCTGCGCGAGGCTCCCGTGGTCGCCTACTTCGTGGCCAAGGGCAAGCGCGGCAATGCCTTCGGCATCATCGAGGCGCACCTGCAGCCTGCGCAAACGCTGCTGCCGCTGGTCTACCCGGTGACCACCGAAGCGCTGCCGGCCCCTTTGTCGTACGAGCAGGTGATCAGCGACTTCTACGACGAAGCCAGCGTGCAGGTGGCCGAACACCTCGACGCCGGCCGCGATGTGGCGGTGATCTGCGAGGGTGACCCGTTCTTCTATGGCTCCTACATGTATCTGCATGACCGCCTGGCGCAGCGCTATGACGCGCAAGTGATACCCGGTGTCTGCTCGATGCTCGGTGGCGCTTCGGTACTGGGCGCACCGCTGGTGTACCGCAACCAGAGCCTGTCGGTGCTGTCCGGCGTACTGCCGGCCGAAGAGCTCAAGCGCCGCCTGGCCGATGCCGATGCGGCCGTGATCATGAAGCTTGGCCGCAACTTCCCCAAGGTACGGCAGGTGCTCGGCGAGCTGGGCCTGGACGGGCGTGCGCTGTACGTCGAGCGGGCAACCATGGCCAACCAGAAGATCGTTGCGCTGGACGCGGTCGACCCGCAGTCGTCGCCGTACTTCTCGCTGATCATTGTGCCGGGTGAAAAATGGCAGGGGTAAGCATGCACAAGGCACCGGCAATCATTGTGCTCGGCGCTGGCAGCCTGGCTACCGCGCAGCGCATCCAGCAGCAGTATCCGCAGGCGATGATCCACGGCCTGGCCGGGCGGGTCGAGCAGGCCGACCGGTTGTATGAGGCGTTCGGCGACACGCTGCGCGCGCTGTACCAGCAGGACACGCCGATCATCGCGCTGTGCGCGGCAGGTATCGTCATCCGCAGCCTGGCCGGCCTGCTCAGCGAGAAAGGCGCAGAACCGCCGGTGCTGGCAGTGGCCGAAGACGGCAGCGCGGTGGTGCCGCTGCTTGGTGGGCTGAGTGGCGTCAACGTCATGGCCCGCGAGATCGGCGCGGCGCTGGGTGTGGCGGCGGCAATCACCACCAGTGGGGAGCTGCGATTCGGCACCTGCCTGCTGAACCCACCTGAGGGTTACGCCCTTGCGGATATCGAGCAGGGCAAGCGCTTCGTTTCCGACCTGCTGGCCGGCGAGGCCCTGCGTATCGAAGGGGATGCGCCTTGGCTGGCGCAGGCTCAGCTACCGGCCAGTGAATCTGCCCAGCACACCATTCATGTGAGTTGTGAGGCGCGACCTGCCCGCCGTGACGAGTTGCTGATTCACCCTCGCTCGGTGGTGGTCGCTCTGGATGATTGCGGCCCCGGTCTGGTCGAGCGGATACGTGATGCACTCTCTGCAGCGGGCATCGCCGAGGCATCGCTGGCCGGCTTGCTGGTCGCCGAGCAGGCGATGGCCGAGCCATCTTTACAGGATGCCGCCCTGGCGCTGGCTGTCGAGCTGCGTTTCGCTGTCAAGGACAGTACGCTAGTGGGCATGGCAGCCGATGCCCTGCCGGATGCCCGCCTGATCGAACACTCAGGCCTGGTCATCGCGGTAGCCGCGACACCGGTCGATGTTGCGCAGCTTGGCCGCAAGCGCGGTCGCCTGGCAGTGATTGGTCTGGGCCCTGGTGCCGCCGAGCTGATGGTGCCGGCAGTGAAGGCAGAGCTTGCACGTGCGCAGGACATCCTCGGCTATGAGACATACGTGCGCATGGCCGGGCCGTTCCGCGACGACCAGGTGCAACATTGCACAGACAATCGCGAAGAAATGCAGCGTGCCCGTCATGCCTTTGAACTGGCGGCCCAAGGGCGGTCGGTGGTGGTGGTGTCGTCGGGTGACCCTGGGGTGTTTGCCATGGCCTCTGCCGTGCTGGAGGCGCTGCACGGGTCGACGGACCCCGCCTGGCACCGTGTCGATCTGGAGATTTTGCCTGGCGTTTCGGCTTCGCTGGCAACGGCCGCACAGGCCGGTGCACCGCTGGGGCATGACTTCTGCGTAATGTCGCTGTCCGACAACCTCAAGCCTTGGGCGACCATCGAGCAGCGCCTCGACCTCGCTGCCCAGGCCGACCTGGTGCTGGCCTTCTACAACCCGATCTCACGCTCGCGGCCCTGGCAGTTGGGGCGTGCGCTGGAAATCGTGCGCCAGCATCGGGTGGGGGCTACTCCTGTGGTGCTGGGGCGCGATATCGGCCGGCCTGGGCAAACGCTCAACGTCGTTACCTTGGGTGAATTGACAGCGGAAATGGTCGACATGCGCACCATGGTCCTGATCGGTTCGTCTACCACCCGCACGTTCGCCCGTGCCGAGGGTGGGCAATGGGTCTACACCCCTCGCTGGTATCCGGTCGCGCCGTGAGGAGCGGGGCTAGCCAACCAGGTAGCCCCTGATCCCGGTAAAAATGATCTGCGCCGCCAGGGCGCAGACGAACAGCCCCATCAGGCGGCTGACGATCTGCAGGCCCTGTTCGCCGAGAAGCCGCTCGATCCCGTGCGAGAGGTACAACACCAGGCCCACGGTGAAGCTGGCCAGCGCGATGCTGACGATGGCCAGCGCCTTGTCATCCCAGTGCGGCTGGCCCACGCCCATCACCAGCAAGGCGCCGATGGTACCGGGGCCTACCGTCAGTGGGATGGTCAGCGGCACGATGGTCACGTCCTGCTGCACGTTGTCGGCTTGCACCGCAGGTTTGCCCTGGGCCATGCCCAGCGCCGAGATGAACAGCACGCTGCCGGCACCGATACGGAAGGCATCAGCGGTGATACCGAAGATGCCAAAGATCGCGCGCCCAAACAGGTACAGCAGCACGCTGGCGACCAACGCAGCGAAGGCGACCTTCCAGGCCAGCTGCTTGCGCTCCTTGCTGGAGTGGCCACGGGTCAGGCTGATGAAGCACGACAGCACGAAGAACGGGCTGTAGAGCACCAGCATCTTCAGGTAGACACTGAACAACTCATGGAGCATGAGGCTGGATCCTTGTAGAAACGTTGTCGGCTACGAGGTATGCAGCGGATCGGTCTTGGCCTCGCGCTGGTTCGCCCAATACTGGATCAACTCGCGCAATTGCGACAGCTCCACCGGCTTGGCCATGTGCCCATCCATGCCGGCCAGGCGTGCGCGTTCCTTGTGTTCGGCAAGGATGTGCGCGGTCAGTGCCACCACCGGCGTACGCTGGCGCTGGTTGGCGATCTCCCAGGCGCGCAGTTGCTGGGTGGCGGAGAAACCATCGAGCACCGGCATTTCGCAGTCCATCAGCACCAGGTCGTAGCGCTGGGCTTTCATGGCCTGCAGGGCTTCTTCGCCGTTGCTGGCGGTGTCCGGTTCGAGGTTGAGCTTGCCGAGCATGCCACGGATGACCTTGGTCGAGATGCTGTTGTCTTCGGCGACCAGCACGCGGAAATCATCGGGCAGCTCGTGGCTGGGCGGGATGCCCGACGATGGCATGGTGACGGTCTGTTCGCGGCCTCGCTGGGCCAGTTCTTCGGCCAGGGTCGTCTTGAGCGTATAGCCGGCGACCGGTTTGGCCAGGATGCGCTTGACCCCGGCATTGCGCGCGATGACCTTGCTCGGCGCATTGCTGATACCGGTCAGCATCACCACCAGGATGTCGTGGTTCAGGCTGGGGTCTTCCTTGATTTTCGCCGCCAGTTGCATGCCGGTCATGCCCGGCATGTTCTGGTCCAGCAGCACTGCATCGAAATAGTCGCGCAGGTGTGCCTTGGTGCGCAGCAGCGCCAGGGCTTCCTTGCCGGACGGCACCGCGCTGACATTCATGCCCCAGGCGCTGCACTGCTGCACCAGCACCTTGCGGCAGGTGTCATTGTCATCCACTACCAGTACCCGGGCATCGCGCAACGGGCCGTCGAGGTCGGCCAGCGGTTGTTCCAGCCGTGATGGGTCGAGTGGCAGGGTGAGCCACAGGGTATTGCCCATGCTGGTGCTGCTCTTGATCCCGAACTCACCTTGCATGAGGCCGATCAGCTGCTTGGCGATGATCAGCCCGAGGTGGCCACCGAGCTTGTTGCTGGAGAGGAACTGGTGGCTATGCAGCTCGGCCTGCAGCAGCGCTTCGCGCTCTGCGGCCGGCAAGGGTTCGCCGCTGTCTTGCACGGCGATGCGCAGGCGCGGGATTTCGCCGCGCTGGTCCAGCGCCACCACCAGCAGGATTTCCCCCTGGCCGGTATTTTTCAGGGCGTTTTCCAGCAAGCTGGAGAGCGCCTGGCGCAGACGCGTAGGGTCGCCACTGACAACCCGCGGCACTTGTGGCTGGGTGAAGCTGATCAGTTCGATGTTCTGCTGTTCGGCCTTGGCGCGGAAGATGTTCAGGCAGTCTTCGATCAGGGCGTTAAGGTCGAACTGCACATCGTCCAGTTCGATCTGCCGCGATTCGAGCTTGGAAATATCGAGGATTTCGTTGATCAGCGTGAGCAGTTCGTTGCCCGCGCTGTGAATGGTCTGCACGTAGTCACGCTGTTTGACCGACAGCGGGGTGCCCAGCAACAGCTCGGTCATGCCCAGCACGCCGTTCATGGGGGTACGGATTTCGTGGCTGATCTTTGCCAGGAATTCGGCTTTGGCGTTGATTTCCGCGTCACTGGCGGCCAGCGCGCGGCTGGCGCTGAAGCGCTCTTCGCTCATCCTGCGCAGGCGTTCGCTGACCGCAAGGTTCAGCAGCAGGCCGCTGGCCACTGCCAAGCCGAGCAGGATGCACAAAAGCCAGGGCGTCGACGTACGTGTCAGGCCGAGCAGGGCGGGTAGCAGCACCAGGCCGCCAAGGTTGAACACCACCATCGCCAGGCTGAACAGCCGTGCCGGCGCATACCCCTTGTACCAGTGGTAGCTGCTGACCAGCAGCATGCTCATGCTGCCCAGAGCCATCAGGGCGTAAGTCATCAGGTTGAGTGGAAGCGTGTCGACGAACAGCAGGATCAGCCCGCTGACCGCAGCGATCAGTATCTCGGCCTGCAGTAAGCGGTTGAGCTGAGGTGAATTGCAGACCGCGAAGAAATGCTGGGTGAAATACAGCCCGGCCATACCTGCCAGCACCAGGGTCAGGTAGGCAGCCGGGGTTTGCGCGCTGTGCCACAGGTGCCACCAGGGACCGCTGAGGTTGAGCAGGATCAGGCCGCTGAGCAGCATCAGCCCGTGGTACAGGGCGAGAATCAGGGTAGTCGTGGAGCGGGTATACAGAAAGCGGATCAGGTTGTGCAGAATGAGCATGACCAGGCCGCCGAACAACATGCCGAACAGCAACGGCTGGCTGTGGTTGGAGGCAGCCTCGGCTGCGGGTTCCAGGCTGATGGCCGGGCGCAGCTGATGCTCGGAAACCAGGCGCAAGTAGATGTCCAGCGCTTGCGAACTATTGGGCAAGGGCATCACATGGTCGCTGCCGCGCAGGGTCGGGCTACTGCCATTGCCGGCTTGGCGCCCGTGGTGCAGCTGGCGTAGCAGCTTGTCACCGTCGAGGGCGTAGAGGTCCAGGCGCGAAAGGTCGGGCGCGAAGACCCGCAGCAGTTGCTCTTGATCGCCCGGCTCCAGGCGATAGTGCAGCCAGAGGGCTTGTTCAGCCGGGGCGGCATCCAGGTCACCCAGGGTGGTCGGGCTGAACTGGCTGCGGTAGCGATCGGAGCGCACGTCGCTCAGTTGCAGGTTGGCCTGCTCATCGAGCAAAACCGACCAGCCTCCGCCTTGATCGGCCGAAGCCGGGAAAAGGCAGAGCAGAGTCAGCAAGCTGACGATCAGAGCTGTGGCAATCCGAAGCCGACGCACTACGAGATCCCTTCCTAGCCGATGTGCCGTGTACTAACTATGCGCGGCGCGCCAAGTCGAAGGCAAGGCCCCGGTGGGGCCCTGTCGACGAGCCGAATGTCGCATAAACGATGCGCCGCGACCATCTGAGAAAGGTTACTTCTAGTGTTCACCGCGCTCGCGAGCAATGGCTCGGTAGCCGATGTCGGTACGGTAGAAACTACCGTTCCAGCTGACTTCCTTGGCCAGGCGGTAGGCCTGCTGCTGAGCGTCGGCGACGGTGCTGCCCATAGCGGTGGCGCAGAGCACACGGCCGCCGTTGGTGACGACCTGGCCATCCTTGAGCGAAGTGCCGGCATGGAACACCTTGCCTTCGATCTTGGCTGCCGCCTCCAGGCCGCTGATCGCGTCGCCCTTGGCGTAGTCGCCCGGGTAACCGCCAGCTGCCAGTACCACGCCCAGGCTCGGGCGCGGGTCCCACTGCGCTTCGACTTTGTCCAGGGCCTTGGCAAACGCGGCTTCGATCAGCAGCACCAGGCTCGATTCCAGACGCAGCATGACCGGTTGGGTTTCCGGGTCGCCGAAGCGGCAGTTGAACTCGATGACCTTGGGGTTGCCCGCCTTGTCGATCATCAGGCCGGCATACAGGAACCCGGTGTAGACGTTGCCTTCTTCGGCCATGCCGCGCACGGTCGGCCAGATCACCTGGTCCATCACGCGCTGGTGCACGTCGGCGGTGACCACGGGGGCAGGGGAATAGGCACCCATGCCGCCGGTGTTCGGGCCGCTGTCCTGGTCGCCGACGCGCTTGTGGTCCTGGCTGGTGGCCATTGGCAGCACGTTGTGGCCGTCGACCATGACGATGAAGCTGGCTTCCTCGCCGTCGAGGAACTCTTCGATGACCACGCGCGAACCGGCGTCACCGAAGGCATTGCCGGCGAGCATGTCGCGCACGGCGTCTTCGGCTTCCTGCAGAGTCATGGCGACGATCACGCCTTTGCCTGCGGCCAGGCCATCGGCCTTGATGACGATCGGCGCGCCCTTTTCCTGCAGGTAGGCGAGGGCCGGCTCGATCTCGGTGAAGTTCTGGTAGTCGGCGGTCGGGATCTTGTGGCGAGCCAGGAAATCCTTGGTGAAGGCCTTGGAGCCTTCCAGCTGGGCCGCGCCCTTGGTCGGGCCGAAGCAATCCAGGCCGCGGCTGCGGAACAGGTCGACCACGCCGATGACCAGTGGCGCTTCAGGGCCGACGATGGTCAGGTCGACGTTCTTTTCGGCGAAGTCGGCCAGTTGTTCCAGGGCGGTGACGTCGATGGCGACGTTCTCGCACTTGGCTTCAATGGCGGTGCCGGCGTTGCCTGGGGCGACGAAGACTTTTTCGACGCGTGGGTCCTGGGCGACTTTCCAGGCCAGGGCGTGCTCACGGCCGCCGCTGCCAATGATCAAAACTTTCATGTCAAAACCTCGAAATCTGTCGAACGAGAGACAGAGCCTCTCGCTGTACGAGGTCGCAATGAAGCAGGTAGATGCAAGGCGGGGCCGGTTCCGATGAGCGGAGTTGCCTTCTGGCAATGAGCATCAGCGGAACCGGCCCCAACGCAGCAGATGCCTGCTTCAGTGCGGCCGATTGCCGTAAATCAGTGGCGGAAGTGGCGCATGCCGGTGAACACCATGGCGATGCCGGCTTCATCAGCGGCAGCAATCACCTCGGCATCACGCATCGAACCACCCGGTTGGATCACGGCGCTGATACCCACTTTAGCCGCATTGTCGATGCCATCACGGAACGGGAAGAACGCGTCCGATGCCATCACCGCACCCTGCACCTGCAGGCCAGCATGCTCAGCCTTGATGGCAGCGATGCGCGCGGAGTTGACGCGGCTCATCTGGCCGGCGCCGACGCCGATGGTCTGGCGCTGCTTGGCGTAGACGATGGCGTTGGACTTGACGAACTTGGCCACTTTCCAGGCGAACACCAGGTCGTGGATTTCCTGCTCGGTCGGCGCACGCTTGGTGACGATCTTCAGGTCATCGGCGCTGATCATGCCGATATCGCGGCTCTGCACCAGCAGGCCACCGTTGACCCGCTTGAAGTCCCAGCCGGCGGCACGCTCGGCTGGCCATTCGCCGCATTCCAGCAAGCGCACGTTCTGCTTGGCCGCCACCACGTCGCGGGCCGCCTGGGAGATTTTCGGGGCGATGATCACTTCGACGAACTGACGCTCGACGATGGCCTTGGCGGTTTCGCCGTCCAGCTCGCGGTTGAAGGCGATGATGCCGCCGAATGCCGACTCGGTGTCGGTGGCGTAGGCCAGGTCGTAGGCCTTGCGGATGCCACCTTCGTCTTCAGGGACGACGGCCACGCCGCATGGGTTGGCGTGCTTGACGATGACGCAGGCCGGCTTGACGAAGCTCTTCACGCACTCCAGCGCGGCGTCGGTGTCGGCCACGTTGTTGAACGACAGTTCCTTGCCCTGCAGCTGTACGGCGCTGGAGATGCTGGCTTCGCCCTTGTTGGCTTCAACGTAGAACGCCGCGCTCTGGTGCGGGTTCTCGCCGTAGCGCATTTCCTGGGCTTTGACGAACTGGCTGTTGAAGGTGCGCGGGAACTCGCTGCGGCCCTCGGTCGACAGGGTCTCTTTGGCCTGGTCGATGGTGCCCATGTAGTTGGCGATCATGCCGTCGTAGGCGGCAGTGTGCTCGAATGCCTTGAGCATCAGGTCGAAGCGCTGGGCGTAGGTCAGGCCACCGGCCTTGAGGCCTTCGAGGACGTTGGCGTAGTCGCCGGCATTGACCACGATGGCCACGTCCTTGTGGTTCTTGGCAGCCGAGCGGACCATGGTCGGGCCGCCGATGTCGATGTTCTCGATGGCAGTCGGCAGGTCACAGCCAGGCTTGGCGATGGTGGCCTCGAACGGGTACAGGTTGACGGCAACCAGGTCGATCGGCTTGATGCCGTGCTCGTTCATGATGGAGTCGTCGGTGCCGCGACGGCCGAGAATGCCGCCGTGGATTTTCGGGTGCAGGGTCTTGACCCGGCCGTCCATCATTTCGGCGAAGCCAGTGTAGTCGGCCACTTCCACCGCGTTCACGCCGTTGTCCTTGAGCAGCTTGTAGGTGCCGCCGGTGGACAGGATCTCGACCCCGAGCTGCTGCAGCTCACGAGCGAATTCGAGGATACCGGTCTTGTCGGAGACGCTGATCAGGGCGCGGCGGACTGGCAGGCGGGTAGTCTGGTCGGTCATTTCGGGTTCCAATAACGCGGTGGAGTCAGCAAAAAAGGCGTCTCTTCGCAGAGGCCGCCTTTTCTGATTGGGATTCTGGCTTACAACAAGTCGTACTGCTTGAGCTTCTTGCGCAGGGTGCCTCGGTTGAGCCCGAGCATCTCGCTGGCCTTGGTCTGGTTGCCCTTGACGTAATTCATCACGCATTCGAGCAGGGGCGCCTCGACTTCGGAGAGCACCAGGTTGTACACGTCAGTGACGGTCGCGCCTTCCAGGTGTGCGAAGTAGTTGTGCAGCGCCTTCTCGACGCTGTCGCGAAGGGTCTGGCCCTCTTCGCTCGGCGTGTTGAGGTGCTGTTTGAGGTTGGCGTTGTCGCTCACGGGCGTTGTTCCACTCACTAATGTCTCGGTCATCATCGTCATGCGGCCACCCCTTGTCCGTCCTCTGTCTCAAGGCTCTGTCGACGTTCGCTGAAATACGCGCGAACGTTGGCGCACTGCGCTTGTGTGTCTTCCAAAGCGTTGAACCGGGAGCGAAACTCCTTGCCGCCGGGTCGTGTCGCCAGGTACCAGCCAACGTGCTTGCGGGCGATACGTACGCCCATCACATCGCCATAGAAGGCATGCAGCGCGGCCAGGTGCTCCAGCAGGATGCGTTCCACTTCGTCCAACTGCGGGGCCGGCAAATGCTGGCCGGTCCCTAAAAAATGTTCGATCTCGCGAAAGATCCAGGGCCGCCCCTGGGCAGCCCGGCCAATCAGCAGGCCGTCGACCCCGGTGGCGTCCAGCACCGCCCGCGCCTTTTCTGGCGAGGTGATATCGCCGTTGGCAAACACCGGAATGGACACCACCTGCTTGATGGCAGCGATGGTGTCGTATTCGGCGTCGCCGGTGTACAGGTCGGCGCGTGTGCGGCCATGCACCGCCAGCGCCTGGATGCCGGCCTGTTCGGCGATCTTCGCCACGTTCAGGCCGTTCTTGTTCGCCCGGTCCCAGCCGGTGCGGATCTTCAGGGTCACGGGTACGTCCACCGCGCCGACGACGGCATGGAGGATCTCGTTGACCAATGCTTCATCTCTCAATAAAGCAGAGCCTGCAGCTTTGTTGCAGACTTTTTTTGCCGGGCAGCCCATGTTGATATCGATGATCTGGGCGCCCGCTTCGACGTTGGCCCGTGCCGCCGCCGCCATCATCTGCGCATCGCCCCCGGCGATCTGTACCGAGCGCGGCTCGGGATCACCTTCGTGGATGCGGCGCAGGCTCGACTTGCGGCTGTTCCACAGGCTCATGTCGCTGCTGACCATCTCCGACACCACCATGCCCGCGCCAAGGCGCTGGCAAAGTGTACGGAAAGGCTGGTCCGTGACCCCGGCCATGGGCGCGAGGATCAGATTGTTGCGTAGTGTATATGGGCCGATGCGTACCGCCGACATAGGTGTTCCCTGTTGTGGGGCCGAATCATTGGAGTTCGAAAAAGGGTTGGCATGATACCCGCTCTCGGTGACCGGATAAAGATGGATTTGGATAAAATCTGAACAGCTGCGGCCTTATGCCCGATGGTTAGCGACAGCAGGCTGGCGCCGCAAACACGGCGGCCAGCCACGGTCGGTCACTCCGGCGAGCGGAAGCTGAGGCTGTAGTTCACGGCCTTGGGCCCCGGGTCGAGGATGTCCAGGGCAATGTGGATTGGCGTCTGGCTGGGCATTTCGCCGCGCCCGGCCAATTCACCGGAAAGGTACTCGCTGGGCTTGAACCGACGGCTGGCGATCAGTTGGCCATTGAGGTCGGCGAAGCGCAGCTCCAGCAGCGGGAAGGGTTGGGCGAACGGTGCGCGGTTGTAGATGATCGCGTCGACGATCAGTGCGCCCTTGAAGTCCGGGTGGCTGCGCACCACCAGGTTGCTGCTTTTGATGCGGCCGATGTCGACGCGGGTGGGCACCTCGCAGCCCAGCATCGGGCACAGCTGCTGGAAGATCGGGCGGTACTGGTCCTGGCGGGCCATTTCGTCGAAATGGAACCACACGTACTGGAACGCCAGCAGGCCAGCGGCCAGCAGGGTCAGCACACCCCACAGCAACCGCTTGCCCCAGTTCGGTTTGGGCTTCTCCCAGCCCAGTTGCAGCGGGTCGTCGACCACGTCGACCAGCGGTTCCTTGCGTGACGGGCGCTCGGCCCTGGCGGCAAAGGCTGGCTCCAGGCGTTCGCCAGGCAACGGTTCGACAGTGTCGTCGTCACGTGCCGACAGATGGATATCGTCTTCGTCGTCATCCCGGGCACTCAGGCCTTTCTCATGGACGAGTTCGTCATCCGTAGGCAGAGGCTCGGGATAGTCGTCCGGCTCGTGGTGCTCGGCGGGCCGATGTACGGCAGGTTCTTCATCGAAGTCCAGGTCCAGATTGCCGCCCAGCGTGGGTTCGGTACGATCACCGGGGGCCGGTTCAAGGTCCAGTGGCTCCTGTTCCAGCAGGACAGGTGCAGGTTCGACAACCTCCAGCGGCTCATGATGATCGTCGGTCGCGTTACCGAACAGCTCCTCACCATGGGAATCGGCGGCGGGCTCGTCGCGTCGTGCCTGCAGCGCATCCGCCGGTGCTACGGGGCGAGGCTCGTCAGGTTTGCCGCGACGTTCGAGGCGGGCCAGCTCCTGGTCCAGGTCAAGCTCATCCAGGGCCTGGGCGGTGGCCGCCCAGTCTTCAGGTTCGGCGAGGGGGCGTACGCTGGCTGGCGGCTCGGGCGCGATGACCGGCTCGACCACCGGTATCGGTGGCACCACAGGCGCCGCGCCCGCGCGGTTCTGCTCAAGCAACTGCTTCGCCGCATTGAACACCTGCAGGCAATGGCCACAGCGCACGACGCCGCGTGCCACGCTCAACTGGTGATGGGTGACGCGAAAGCTGGTCTGGCAATGCGGGCACTGGGTGACGAAACTGTCGGTCATGCGGCGATCCGGGAGCTGTACAGAAAAGTATTCTAGGCCCGCTCAGCGGCGGCGACCACTGATGCGTACCCAGCCGTCGCGCACGACGATCGGGTCCAGATCGAAATCGGCGGCGTAGGCGGCGGCCACTTCCTCGCCCTGTTCGGCAAGGATGCCCGACAATGCCAGCAGGCCGCCGGGGCGGACCAGTCCGGACAATTGTGGCGCCAGCGAGACCAGCGGGCCGGCCAGGATGTTGGCGACCAGCACGTCGGCCTGCATGGCCGGCATGGCTTCGGGCAGGTACAGGGCCAGCTTTTCATCGGCGATGCCGTTGCGCTGGGCATTGTCACGCGAGGCTTCGATGGCCTGCACGTCGATGTCGGTACCGACTGCTTCACGCGCGCCCAACAGCAGCGCGGCGATGGCCAGGATGCCCGAGCCGCAGCCGAAGTCCAGCACCTGGGTGCCTTCGAGCTGCTGGCCGTCGAGCCATTCCAGGCACAGTGCGGTGGTCGGGTGGGTGCCGGTGCCAAAGGCAAGGCCCGGGTCGAGCAGCAGATTCACCGCATCCTTCTCGGGCGCTTCGTGCCAGCTTGGCACGATCCACAGGCGCTGGCCGAAACGCATCGGCTGGAAGCCGTCCATCCAGCTGCGTTCCCAGTCCTGGTCCTCGATGACCTCGGCCTGGTGCTCGGGCAAATCGGCGCCGGTCAGCAACTGCAGGTGGGCGAATACCGCTTCGGGCTCGGCGTCGGCCTCGAACAGCGCCAGCAGGTGGGTGTGCGACCACAGCGGGGTGGTGTTGAGGTCGGGTTCGAAGATCGGCTGATCTTCGGCATCCATGAACGTGACCGAGACGGCGCCGACTTCGAGCAGGGCGTCTTCGTAGGTTTCGGCTTGTTCCGGGCTGATGGCCAGGCGTACTTGCAGCCAGGGCATGGCGGGCACCTTTGGTAAATCGACAGGGGCAGCCCGAGGCTGCGCGAAAGGCTGCAAGTTTACGCGAGTGCGGGGGGTTTGTAGAGGAGGGCTGGAAGACCGCGGTGTCCACAAAAGAAAAACCCCGGCACATGGCCGGGGTTCTTGTTCATCACGCTAACGCGATCACTCCTGGTTGGCCAGTTTGTGCTCGAGGTAGTGGATGTTGATGCCGCCTTTGCAGAAACCTTCATCACGCACCAGGTCGCGGTGCAGCGGGATGTTGGTCTTGATGCCATCGACGACGATCTCGTCCAGGGCATTGCGCATGCGCGCCATGGCTTCGTCGCGGTCTTTGCCGTAGGTGATCAGCTTGCCGATCAGCGAGTCGTAGTTTGGCGGCACCGAATAACCGCTGTACAGGTGCGAATCGACGCGAACTCCGTTGCCGCCTGGGGCGTGGAAGTGCTTGACCTTGCCTGGGCTCGGGATGAACTTCTTCGGGTCTTCGGCGTTGATCCGGCACTCCAGCGAGTGGCCGCGGATCACCACGTCTTCCTGACGGATCGACAGCTTGTTGCCAGCGGCGATGCTGAGCATCTCCTTGACGATGTCGATGCCGGTAACCATCTCCGACACCGGGTGCTCGACCTGCACGCGGGTGTTCATTTCGATGAAGTAGAAGCGGCCATTCTCGTACAGGAACTCGAAAGTACCGGCACCGCGGTAGCCGATTTCGACGCACGCATCGACGCAACGCTTGAAGACTTCCTGACGAGCCTTCTCATCGATGCCTGGTGCCGGCGCTTCTTCCAGAACCTTCTGGTGACGACGCTGCAGCGAGCAGTCGCGGTCGCCCAGGTGGATGGCGTTGCCCTGCCCGTCGGACAGTACCTGAACTTCCACGTGACGTGGGTTGGTCAGGAACTTCTCCAGGTAGACCATCGGGTTGCCGAAGGCTGCACCGGCTTCGGTACGGGTGAGCTTGGCCGAGGCGATCAGGTCCTCTTCCTTGTGCACCACGCGCATGCCGCGACCACCGCCGCCGCCAGCGGCCTTGATGATCACCGGGTAGCCGACGTCACGGGCAATCGCCAGGGCGACCTCTTCGTCTTCCGGCAGTGGGCCATCGGAGCCCGGTACGGTAGGTACGCCGGTCTTGATCATCGCGTCCTTGGCCGAAACCTTGTCGCCCATCAGGCGAATGGTGTCGGCTTTCGGGCCGATGAAGGCGAAACCGGATTTCTCCACCTGCTCGGCGAAGTCGGCGTTTTCCGCCAGGAAGCCGTAACCGGGGTGAATGGCGGTGGCGCCTGTCACTTCAGCCGCGGCGATGATCGCCGGGATGTGCAGGTACGAATCTTTGGACGAAGCAGGACCAATGCAGACCGACTCGTCTGCCAGGCCCAGGTGCATCAGTTCGCGGTCGGCCGTGGAGTGCACGGCGACGGTCTTGATGCCCAGCTCTTTGCAGGCACGCAGGATCCGCAGGGCAATTTCCCCGCGGTTGGCGATCAGGACTTTTTCCAGCTTCCCAGTCATCGTTGGCTCTCCGCGAATCAAACGATGGTGAACAGCGGCTGGTCGAACTCAACCGGCTGACCGTCTTCCACCAGGATGGCGTCGATGACACCGCCGACATCGGCTTCGATGTGGTTCATCATCTTCATCGCTTCGACGATGCACAGGGTGTCGCCCTTCTTCACGGACTGGCCAACTTCAGCGAAGTTTGGCGAAGTCGGCGACGGCTTGCGGTAGAAGGTACCGACCATCGGCGAGCGAACCACGGTGCCTTTCAGCGCAGGTGCAGCGGCGGCGGCTTCGGCAACCGGGGCAGCGGCGGCGGCTGGAGCAGCAACCGGGGCGGTAGCCATCGGTGCTGGTGCGTAGAACTGCTGGGCGGCTGGGGTCTTGCTGTTACGGCTGATACGGACCGACTCTTCGCCTTCCTTGATCTCCAGCTCGTCGATGCCAGACTCTTCCAGCAGCTCGATCAGTTTCTTGACTTTACGGATATCCATTAATCATCAACTCCCAAAGGGTTCGGTCAGGGGGCGTAAATTTAAAAACGTATCGATACGTTTCTCTCGAACCCCGGCCCACGTGGACCAGGGTCTCAATCATCAGGGCTGTGCGTTGGCAGCCAGTTGTTCCAGGGCGGACTCCAGGGCCAGGCGATAACCGCTGGCGCCCAGGCCGCAGATCACTCCTACGGCGACATCGGAGAAGTAGGAGTGGTGACGGAACGGTTCGCGTTTGTGCACGTTGGACAGGTGCACTTCGATGAATGGGATGCTCACCGCAAGCAATGCGTCACGTAATGCGACGCTTGTGTGGGTGAAAGCAGCCGGATTGATCAGGATGAAGTCCACACCCTCGTTGCGTGCGGCATGAATACGGTCGATCAGTTCGTACTCGGCATTGCTCTGCAGGTATTGCAGATGGTGGCCTGCGGCGCGGGCACGTTGCTCCAGGTCCTGGTTGATCTGGGCCAGGGTCATGGCGCCGTAGTGGCCTGGTTCCCGAGTACCGAGCAGGTTCAGGTTGGGGCCATGAAGGACCAGTAGCGTTGCCATCTGCGGATTCCTTGGATTTGTAGGGCAATTCGACACAGCGCGGCGAGTGTGCCGTAAAGCGACGGCAAGTGTCCAGTTCCCGGCAATAGCCAGCACGATGTCCGAGGTTCGCGCGAAAGATGTGACCGAATGATTAAATCCGGTCACTCAAATGGAGAATTTTCCCGGCACGCGGGAAGTTATAGACCGAGTTGGCCGCGCACGCGCGTAAGAATGCTCGCAAATTCGACGGCGTTTATCTCGCCAATCACCCGATCGGTGGTCATTTCGCTGCCGTTCGCCGAAAAGAACAGCAGCGCTGGCGGGCCGAACAGCTGGTAACGGTCGAGCAGGGTGCGTTGCTCGGTATTGCTTTCGGTGATGTCGAAACGCAGCAGCTTGAATGCGCCCAACTGGGGTTGGACCTGCGGTGCGTTGAGCACCTCATGCTCGATGACCTTGCAGCTGATGCACCAGTCGGCGTACCAGTCCAGCAGCACCGGTTGGCCGGCCGCCTTGGCCTGTGCCAGGGCGGCGTCCAGCGCTGCCGGGGAGGTGACGGTCTGCCAGGCATCTGCCTTGGCTGCGGGGCTGGCGCTGCCGGCAGCCAGCGTTGGCGGGGGCAAAGGGCGCAGCGGGTCGCCTTGGCCGTTCAGCGCGCCGTACCAGCAGGCCAGGGCGTAGACCAGCAGCGCCAGGCCGAGCAGTTGCGCCAGGCGCTGGCGTGGGGCTTTGACCACGAACTCTAGAGCACCAAGGAACAGCGCTACGCCAGCGCTCAGGAAACCGACCAGCAGCAAGGTCGCCGGCCCCGGCAGCACGCGGCTGAGCAAACCGATCGACAGGCCCAGCAGCAGCACGCCAATGGCGTTCTTCACAGTGTTCATCCAGGGGCCGCTTTTCGGCAACCAGGCCGCACCGCCCGTGGCTACCAGCAACAGCGGCGCGCCCATGCCCAGGCCCAGGGCAAACAGCTTGAGCGCGCCTCCCAGGGCATCGCCACTGGCGCTGATGTACAGCAGCGCCCCAGCCAGCGGTGCTGACACGCACGGCGACACCAGCAGGCTGGAGAGCACGCCGAGTATCGCCGCACCCAACAGCGAGCCGCCCTTGGTGCGGAGGGCCAGCTTGTCCAGGCGACTGTTCAGGGCTTGCGGCAGCTTCAGTTCGAACAGGCCGAACATGGCCAGCGCAAACAGCACGAAGAACAGCGCGAACGGCACCAGCACCCAGGCCGATTGCAGACGCGCCTGCAGGTTCAGGCCAGCGCCGAACAGGCCCATTAGCGCGCCCAGCACGGCGAAGCTGGCGGCCATCGGAATGACGTAAGCCAGCGACAGAGAGAGGCCGCGAAGGCCGCCCACCTGCCCACGCAGGACCACGCCGGAGAGGATGGGCAGCATCGGCAGCACGCAGGGGGTGAAGGTCAGGCCGACGCCGGCGAGGAAGAACAGCAGCAGCGATTTCCAGTCCCAACCGGGTGCGTTGTTCGCAGCGCCACCCACGCCATCGATGCTCAGACGTTCGGTTTCCGGCGGATAGCACAGGCCCTTGTCGGCGCAGCCCTGGTAGCCCACCAGCAAAGTGAAGGCGCGGGCATCGGTGCGCGGCAGTTCGATGTCCACTACACCGTGGTAAACCTCGACATCGCCGAAGAACTCATCGTGCTTGGCCTCGCCCTTGGGGATCTTCGGGGTGCCGAGGGTAATGTCCGCCGGTTCGGTACGGAACTGGAAGCGGTGGCGGTAGAGGTAATAGCCGTCGGTAGCGACGAAGCGCAGTTTGAGGGTTTGCGCATCGGCCTGCACCAGGCTGAGCTTGAACGCTTCGTGTACTGGCAGAAAATCTGCGCTTTTGCTCAGCGAGGCGGCGCCGAGCGTGGCGCTGGGGCGGTTGTCGAGCAGGCCGGAGGCAAAGGCAGGGCTGGCCAGCAGCAGGAACAGCAGGAAAAACAGGCGGCGCATGGCAGACTCGCGAGGTGGAACGTGGCGGGCATGATAACGGAGTTGGCGAGGATTGGGGTTTGGTGTCGGTCGTACGGGCCTCTTCGCGGCTTTAGCCGCGATGAGGCCGGCACAGGCAGTCTCAGACTCTAAAAGCCAGCACCGCTTTTTTCAGTTCATCACCTAGATCCAACAGCTGTTCGCCCTGCTCGCGCCCTTCGCCAATGCGCTGCAAGTTATCTTCACCCAATTCATGAATCCGCTCACTGTGCCCGCGAATCTCACTCACCGCGCCGCTCTGCTGCGCCGTGACATCGGCAATGCGCACCGCCGTTTCGGCAATCGTGCGGATCGCGCTGACGATTTCATCCAGCGCACCATCGGCCGCCTGTGCCTGGGCAGCGGTGGCTTCGGCATGTTCCAGCTGCGCCCGCATGCCCGCCACCGACCCACGCGCCGCCTGTTGCAAACGGTCGATCAAGGCCTGGATTTCACCCGTGGCGCCGGTGGTACGTTGTGCCAGTGAGCGGACCTCATCGGCCACTACCGCAAAACCGCGGCCCATTTCACCGGCACGCGCGGCTTCGATGGCGGCATTCAATGCCAGCAGATTGGTCTGCTCGGCAATCGAGCGGATCACCGTCAGCACACCGCCGATGGTCGCCGATTCTTCAGCCAGCTGTTCGATCATGCGGGCATTGCCCTGTACTTCGTCAACCAGCGCGCGCAGGCCTGAAAGGCTTTGGCCGATCACCGTCTGGCCTTGCTCCACGGCACGGCCGGCGTCGCGGCTGGCATCGGCGGCGGAACTGGCGTCACCCGCCACTTGCTGGATGGTCGCTTCCAGCTCGCCCAGGGCGTCGCGGATCTGCCCGGTGTCACCGGCCTGGCGCTCGGCGCCGTCGTGCAGCGCCGCGCTCATGCCGGCCAGTGCGTGGCTGCTGCCTGCCACCTGCTCGGCGTTATGGCGAATGGTGCCGACCAGTTCGACCAGATACTGGCGCAAGCGGTTGAGCGATTCCTGGATATCGTGCAGCTCGCGGTTGGTCTTGCCCAGGACGATGGGCGCGGCGAAGTCGCCTTCGGCCCAGCGCGACAAGGCCGGTGCCAGGCCGGTCAGGGTGCGGGTCAGGCGCCGTTGCAGCGTGTCGATGAGCAGGGCGATCAGCAGGATCAGGCCGATCATCAGCCCCTGCATGATGCGCACTTCACTGGCGATCTTGGCGTGCTGGGCACGTACTTCGGGCTCAAGGCCCGCGATGGCCTGTTGCACGGCGTCGAGGCGCTCGCTGGTGCTGGCGGCCAGGGCGGTGCGCCGTTCTATCTGTTCGCGGGTGCGTTGCAACTCGGCGGGGTAGCGGTTGAGCAGGCTCTGCAGCTCGCGCTTGAGGCCCACGGTAACGTCTTCCTGCTGCTCGCTGGCCTGGCTTTCCAGGCCCATCATCGCGGCGAAGTCGTCGGCGTTGGATTCGGCGGCGCGGGTCACGCCCAGCAGGGGCAGGGCGTCGATGATCTGCGCCTGGGCGCGGATAAGCTGCAGTTCGCGTTCGACTTCGTCGGCCAGCTCGGCGCGGCCGCTGCTGATCAGTTTGTCACGGGCCAGCGACAGCCGGCCCAGGTGCACGCTGGCGTCGAGCAGCGGCAGCAGGTAGCGCGTGGCATCAGCACTACCGCTGTCGCGGGCATAGCCGGCCAGTTGTTCGAAGTTGGCGCCCAGCTCGCGCTCGGCTTGCAGCAACAAGGCCTGCGGGTCGCCGGCTAGCTTGCCGGCGGCCAGCAGTTCGTTGGCAGTGAAGGCCTGCAGGGTGCCCAGGCTCGGGCGCAGTTTGCCGGCCAGTTCATCCGGCCAGTCGGCCAGCGCAGCCTGCAACTGATTGTTGGCTTCCACTGCGGCCGCATGGCGCAGGGCATCGCCGCTGCCCAGGTAGGCCTGGATGTTACGTGCGGTCTGGTTCTGGAACTGCTGCGACAGGCCCAGGTAGCGTTCCATCAATTGATAAGGCCGCTCCAGCGCACGCTGCGACCACCACAGGGTCGCGCCCAGGGCGATACACACGGTCACCAGCAACAGGGTGTTGAAATTGGTCAGCCACTTCAGGCGCATAGCCGCGAACTTCCTGCGGGGGGAGTGGAGAGGTAGGTGCCTGAAGTTATTGCGGTTTTGTGACGTGGTGATGACGTCAGTGGCTTGGCGTCATAAAAAACTGGCGATGTGCCTTCAGTCGGCTAGGGCTCGACCCGCACCACACAGTTACGCCCCGCATGCTTGGCCCGATACAGCGCCTCATCCGCCGCGCTGGCCATTGTCAGCGCATCGAGCTCCTCATCCAGCTGCACCACCCCGGCACTGAAGGTGCACTGCAGGTCGCCGGGCTGCGCCGGATAGAGGATTTCGGCAAAGCGCCGACGAATCTCGTCGAGCACCTTGTGCGCGGCCTCCAGCGCGGTATTGGGCATGACGATGGCGAACTCTTCACCGCCGTAGCGGCCGATGAAATCGGTCTTGCGCAAGCGCTGCTTGAGGAACAGCGCCAGGCTCTTGATTACCCGGTCACCCATGGGGTGGCCGTGGTGGTCGTTGATTTTCTTGAAGTGGTCGATGTCGAGCATGGCGAAGCTCAGCGGCTGGCCCTCCCGGCGCGCACGGAAGCTGCAGTCTTCGAGCAGTTGCAGGATATGAGTGTGGTTGTACAGCCCGGTAAGGCTGTCCCGGACCATGCGCGACTTCAGGTTGCGGGCGCGGGCAGCGCGGTTGCGCACCGTGGTGATCAAGTGGCGTGAGCGAATCGGTTTGGTCAGAAAGTCGTCGCCGCCTTCGCTCATGGCGTCGAGCTGCTTGTCCAGGTCGTCTTCGGCGGACAGGTAGATGATCGGCACGCTGACGTAGCGGTCGTTGTGGCGGATCACCTTGGCCAGCTCCGGGCCGGAGCAGCCCGGCATGTACATATCGAGGATGATCAGGTCGGGCTGGAACTCGGCCAGTTCCGCCATCGTACCGATCGGATCGGTCAGGCTGCGGGTGATCATGCCGGCGCTGCCCAGCACCCGCTCAGCATGCAGAGCCTGGGTGCGCGAGTCGTCGATGATCAACACGCGCAGAGGCTCATGGGCAGCAGTACTGGTGATGGCCTCGAGTTTTTCCAGCAGGCTGGAGGCTTCCAGGGTGCCGGTCAGAAAGGCTTGCCCGCCTGCGCGCACGGCCGCCAGGCGGGTCGGGGTGTCGGTTTCGTGGTGGCTGAAAAACAGCAACGGGATAGCGTGTTCGCGACCTTGCTGTGCCCGAGCGGCCAGCGGCACGCCGCAGCCTGGCCCGGTGAAATCGACATCCATGACGATGGCCGCCGGCAGCTGCTCGGCCACCGATGCCAGAAACGCGTCGGCACCGAACAGCGGTTGAGCACACAGGCCGAAGAACTCCAGCTGCTGGGCCAGGCGCTCGGCACGCTCTGGGTCGCGCAACAGCAGGTACACCGGTTTGCGCGCAGGGCGCAGCGCCACCTGGTCGGGCTGGTCACCCTTGCGCAAACGGATTCGCGACAGGCGTTGCAGCAGGTGATCGAGCTCCTGCTTGAGGCGCTCTTGGCTCGGCTCCGCGGCTTGGGTCATGTCCTGACTACTTATTGGTTGGAGGTGCAGGTGCAATGATGGCTCTATGCTAGCAGCTCTTTTCCGGCCTGCGAGTGCGCCGCATCAACAAAGCGTTGAAAACGAATATTCAGTTACTGACCGATTGGTCGCTTATGCGTACGGCGGTGTCTGCTTTATAGTGCAGCAACGCGGGCTTGCCGTGGCACCCTGGCGAACGCCTGTGGTCCAAGCCCCTGAACCGTCGTGACTGATTAAGGACAAAGCCATGCTGGACTGGAAAAACCGCGAGGCCAAAGCCGAGCCCCGTGAGCGTGTCGACGGCCGCGGCGCAGCCGCCCGTAGCTACTTGGGCGGCCTCTGGAGCCGTGCCCTGGGGACCCTGATCGGGTTGTACCTGCTGGTCTGTATCGGCCTGGGCTGGTACTGGAGCCAAGAGCCGGAGCTGTTCCCGGTGCAGCAGAGTGCCCAGGCTGCGGCCGAGCGCAATGGCCAGCAGATGGTGATCGGCTACACCACGATCGAAACCCTCAAGACCGTGGCCAATACCCTGCTGAACAAGCCGGGCGGCTACATTTCCAACGACCGCTTCCCGCCGGGCCTGTGGATGGACAACATGCCGAGCTGGGAATATGGCGTGCTGGTCCAGGTGCGCGACCTGTCCCGCGCGCTGCGCAAGGACTTCGCCCGTTCGCAGTCGCAGTCCACTGAGGACGCCGACCTGGCCAAGGCCGAGCCACGCTTCAACTTCGACAACAAGAGCTGGATCCTGCCGTCGAGCGAGTCGGAGTTCGAAGAGGGCATCAAGTCGCTGAGCCGCTACCAGACCCGTCTGGCAGCCGGTGACAAAGGCGCGATCTTCTACACCCGTGCCGACAACCTGAACAACTGGCTGGGTGATGTCGCCACCCGCCTGGGCTCGCTGTCGCAGCGCCTGTCGGCCAGTGTCGGCCGGGTCAAGCTCAACACCAACCTGAAAACCGAGTCGGTGGTTGCTGGCCAGGCGCCGCAGGTGGACGAGGAAGTGGTGGAAACCCCTTGGCTGCAGATCGACAACGTCTTCTACGAAGCCCGTGGCCAGGCTTGGGCGCTGTCGCACCTGCTGCGCGCCATCGAGGTGGACTTCGCCGACGTGCTGGCGAAGAAGAACGCCACCGTCAGCGTGCGCCAGATCATCCGTGAGCTGGAAGCCTCGCAAGAGCCGCTGTGGAGCCCGATGGTGCTCAACGGCAGCGGCTTTGGCATGTGGGCCAACCACTCGCTGGTCATGGCCAACTACATCTCGCGGGCCAATGCTGCGGTGATCGACCTGCGTCAGCTGCTGTCGCAGGGTTGAGCATGGCCATCAGCGCCAATGAGGCCGCCCACCGGGCGGCCTCCGACCGCGAACTGGTCACCTGGGTGGACGAAGCCGATCAGGTGCTCGGCGCGCTGCCCAGGGCTGAATTGCGTGAACGTGGCCTGATCGGCCGTTGTACCTTCATCCTGTTGTTCAACGGCGCTGGTGAGCTGTGCGTGCACCGGCGCACCTTGAGCAAGGCGCTGTATCCCGGTTATTGGGATGTGGCCGCAGGTGGCATGGTGGCGGCGGGTGAGGCGTATGCCGATTCGGCAGCCCGCGAGTTGGCCGAGGAGTTGGGGATCGAAGGGGCCGAACTGCGTTTCCATGAACGGTTCTACTTCGACCAGCCGGACAACCACTTGTGGTGCGCGGTGTATTCGGCGGTGTCCGATGCGCCATTGCGGTTGCAGCCGGAAGAGGTGATCGAGGCCAAGTTCGTCAGCCTCGCCCAGGCCGAGGCAGAGAGCAAGGTGTTGCCTTATTGCCCGGACTCGCTGGCGGCAATGCAGCGATACAAGGCCAGCCTGCGGTAACGCTGGATTGTCGGGTCGCAAATCATTCGCAAAATGGCGCATTCCAGTACTTAGCAATTGCCTGATTTATCGTTACACTGCGCGCCCTTTTCGGGCTGTCGCAGGAACTTGCGGCAGTAGCGCCGCCCCTGCCAGAGTGGGGCTTCGCGGTCGGTCTCTGCACAAGGGGCCCGACCAGTTTTTGTCCTCAGCACAGAGGAACAAAAGTGGCCAAGAAAGCTTCTTCCTTTTCCGCCCTCGGCGGTCTCGTTTTTTCCACCGACGCCGGTCGGCATTGCCCCGACTGTAGCCAGCCGGTGGATGCCTGCATCTGCAAGCAGCAAACCATCCCCGAAGGCGACGGCATCGCCCGCGTGCGCCGCGAGAGCAAAGGCCGTGGCGGCAAGACCGTGACCACCGTCACCGGCGTGCCGCTGCCGCCCGACCAGCTCAAGGAGTTGGCCGCCACGCTCAAGCGCCGCTGCGGTACCGGTGGTGCCTTGAAGGACGGGGTTATCGAGATCCAGGGCGACCATGTCGAGCTGTTGATCGGCGAGCTGACCAAACAGGGTTTCAAGGCGAAAAAGTCTGGCGGCTGAGGCCGTCGCGCGATTTTTTGCCCAGCGCTTTCTAAACTCGTTCCCGTGGTCAGGGTCTATGCCTGGACACGGATGAATCGTCATTTTCAGCTTTTACACTCGCTCCGCTGCCTGCGGGGCAGTGTCTTCGACTTATCTATAGGGGACTTTAATGTCCGTACGACGCACACGCAAAGACGATGGTAGCCAGTGGACCGTGGCCGACAGCCGCAGTGTTTATGGTATCCGCCATTGGGGCGCTGGTTACTTCGCCATCAATGAAGCCGGGCGCGTCGAAGTGCGCCCCAACGGCCCCCAGAGCGCCCCAATCGACCTGTTCGAGCAGGTCGACGAGCTGCGCCAGAGCGGCCTGTCGCTGCCGCTGCTGGTGCGCTTCCCCGACATCCTGCAAGACCGCGTGCGCCAGCTGACCGGCGCGTTCGACGCCAATATCGCGCGCCTGGAGTACCAGAGCCAGTACACCGCGCTGTACCCGATCAAGGTCAACCAGCAGGAAGCGGTGGTGGAAAACATCATCGCCACCCAGAACGTTTCCATCGGCCTGGAAGCCGGCTCCAAGCCTGAGCTGCTGGCGGTGCTGGCACTGGCGCCCAAGGGGGGCACCATCGTCTGCAACGGCTACAAGGACCGCGAGTTCATCCGCCTGGCGCTGATGGGCCAGAAGCTTGGCCACAACGTCTTTATCGTCATCGAGAAAGAGTCCGAAGTGGCGCTGGTGATCGAAGAAGCCGCGGACCTCAAGGTCAAGCCGCAGGTCGGCCTGCGTGTGCGCCTGTCGTCGCTGGCGTCGAGCAAGTGGGCCGATACCGGGGGCGAGAAATCCAAGTTCGGTCTGTCCGCTGCCCAGCTGATCTCCGTGGTGCAGCGCTTCCGCGATGCCGGCCTGGACCAGGGCATCCGCCTGCTGCACTTCCACATGGGTTCGCAGATCGCCAACCTGGCCGACTACCAGCACGGCTTCAAGGAAGCCATCCGATACTACGGCGAGCTACGTGCGCTGGGCCTGCCGGTCGATCACATCGACGTGGGCGGTGGCCTGGGTGTCGACTACGACGGTACCCACTCGCGCAACGCCAGCTCGATCAACTACGACATGGATGACTACGCCGGCGTGGTGGTGGGCATGCTCAAGGAGTTCTGCGATGCGCAGGGCCTTCCGCACCCGCACATCTTCTCCGAGAGCGGCCGCTCGCTGACCGCGCACCACGCCATGCTGGTGATTCAGGTCACCGACGTCGAGAAGCACAACGACGACGTGCCGACCATCGAAAACAAGGAAGCCCTGCCCGAGACCGTGCAGTGGCTGGCCGACCTGCTCGGCCCGACCGACATCGAAATGGTCACCGAAACCTACTGGCGCGCGACCCACTACATGGGTGACGTGGCCGCGCAATATGCCGACGGCAAGCTCACCCTGGCCGAGAAAGCCCTGGCCGAGCAGTGCTACTTCGCCGTGTGCCGCCGCCTGCACAACTCGCTGAAGGCCCGCCAACGCTCGCACCGCCAAGTGCTGGATGAGCTCAACGACAAGCTGGCCGACAAGTACATCTGCAACTTCTCGGTGTTCCAGAGCCTGCCCGATACCTGGGCCATCGGCCAGGTGCTGCCGATCATTCCGCTGCACCGCCTGGACGAAGAACCGCTGCGCCGCGCGGTGCTGCAGGACCTGACCTGCGACTCCGACGGCAAGATCAACCAGTACGTCGACGAGCAGAGCATCGAGACCAGCATGCCGGTGCATGCGCTCAATGAAGGTGAGGACTACCTGCTGGGCGTGTTCCTGGTCGGCGCGTACCAGGAAATTCTCGGTGACATGCATAACCTGTTCGGTGACACCGACTCGGTGAACATCTACCAGAACGCCGATGGCAGCGTTTATCACGCCGGTATCGAGACCCACGACACCATCGAAGACATGTTGCGCTATGTGCACTTGTCGCCGGAGGAGTTGATGACTCACTACCGTGACAAGGTCGCCAGCGCGAAGATCACGGCGCGTGAGCGGACCCAGTTCCTGGATGCGCTGCGGTTGGGGTTGACCCGATCTTCGTACCTGTCGTCTTGATGACAAAGAAGGGCCGCTAATGCGGCCCTTCTCTGCTTTTACTCTGGGCGAGTTGTTGCTTTGAGTTCGATTGAGACAGGCACGACGGCCCCGTTCTCTCTGATCACTGTGGTGCTTGAATAGCTGTAGACCTGCTCTTCAGTTCGGGCCGCCACTTTCAAGCCTTCCACAGACTCTATCGCCCCAGATTGTCGAGTCACCAGGAACGGTGTAAGCCGTTCGAGGCTGGGCAATAGCTTGTCCATATTTTGAGTCTGGTCTGCAACGAAATATAGGTAGACCAGCGGCACGGTCGCACCGCCAGCATCGCTGAGCACTTCATATACTGCGCTGTGCTTGCCAATTGGCGTTGCTGAGACCACCTTGCTCAAGACTGGCTTCGAGCTTCCGGTGTAAATCCATAGGGCCTGTCCAAGGGTGAGTATGAGCAAGACCGCTATCAACCACTTAGTAGCCGAATGACTTCGCATATCTGATACCTGCTTTGGTCTATATGGTGATCAGCTAGGGTATAGCGGTGCGTTTACAGACGCCGCTGAACGCTGTGGGAGCGGCTTTAGCCGCGAAGCAGGCGACGCGGTGGATGGCAACGGCTTCGCCGGTGTTCGAGGCTGAAGCCGCTCCCACAGGGGATTCAGCTGATCCAACGTTTCTGTTGTTGCAACCGCCACCCCACCCACCCCAGCGTCACCGCCCGCAACGCCATGAACCCGAGAAACGCCAACCACAACCCATGGTTGCCAAACCCGCTCATGGCCCACGCCACCGGCAGAGCGATCAGCACTGAAACCAACATCGCATTGCGCATCTCCCGCGCCCGTGTCGCGCCAATGAACAGCCCGTCGAGCAAGTAACTCCACACCGCAATCAACGGCAGCACCGCCAGGTACGGCAGGTACGGGTAGGCCGCCGCGCGTACGCTGTCGATATCGGTCTGCAGGTCGATGAACAGGTGACCACCCAGCAGGAACAATCCGGCAAAGCCCAAGCTTGTAATCAGAGACCAACCACAGGCCACTACCAACGAGCGGCGCAAGGTGTCGCGATCACGCGCGCCAATGGCGTGACCGCACAGGGCTTCCACGGCATGCGCCAAGCCATCGAGGGCGTAGGCGGTAAGCAGCAATCCGTTGAGCAGCAGTGCATTGGCCGCCACGGTGGCTTCGCCGAGGCGCGCGCCTTGCACGGTGATCAGCATGAACACCAGCTGCAACGCCAGGCTGCGTAGAAAGATATCGCGGTTGACGGCCAGCAATGGCCGCCAGGCTTGCCAGCGTTTGAGTGCTGCCCAAGCGATCTGCCCAGGGTAACCGCGCAGAGCGGGACGGGTCAGGGCAAGACCCAGCAGCGCGGCACTCCATTCGGCAATTACCGACGCCCGCGCCGAGCCCAGCACCCCCCAGTCCAGGCCCAGTACGAACCATAGATTGAGAACGATGTTCAGCAGGTTGGTGGTCAGCAGAATGGCGAGCGGCGCGCGGGCGTTCTGCGTGCCTAGAAACCAGCCGACCAGCGCGTAGCTGGCCAATGCTGCGGGCAGGCCGAGCAAGCGCGTGTGAAAGAACGCCTCGGTCGATTGCTGCAGTGCTTCGCTCGGTTGCATCGCGTGCAGCGCAAGTTGGCTGAAGGGCAGGGCAAGCAGGCCGATGAGCACGGCGAAACCTATTGCCAGCAGCATGCCTTGCACCAGGACCTGGCGCAGCGCGGCACCGTCGGCACGTCCGGCGGCCTGGGCGGCGAAGCCGGTGGAGCCCATGCGCAGGAAGCCCATCAGGCCGACCATGAAGGTGAACAGGGTGGCGCCCACGGCCACCGCGCCAAGCTGGTGGGCGTGGGGCAGGTGGCCGATGACGGTGCTGTCGACCAGCGCCACCAGCGGCACCGAGATATTGGAGAGGATCATTGGCGCCGCCAGCGCCCAGACTTTGCGGTGGGTGAGGCGGTGGCGCCAGTCGGCGGCAATTTGCGACATTTTTGTTCCTGGAAATGCGGGTTTCTTACAAACGAATGGCCGCATTGTACCGGCCAGCCACCGGCCGTTGCGCTATAGTTGCGGCCTCACGTACACGCTGCCAAAGAGTCCCGACTCCATGTTCAACAAAGGATTGTTGCTGGCCTGCGCGCTGGCCCTGCTCAGTGCCTGTGATTCCTCGACGCCGGATAAACCTGCTACCACGGAGACACCTGCGGCGAGCGCTGCGGTCGATGCCCCGGCGCCCAAGCGCGAAGATCCCGCTGTGCTCGCCAAACGCTACGAGGGCCGCGAGCTCAGTGTGCTGGATGTCTCTGAAGTGCAGCTCGACGGTGCCAGCACCCTGTCGGTCAGTTTCTCCGCGCCGCTCGATGCCAAGCAGGACTTCGCCAGCAAGCTGCATTTGGTGGACACCGTCAAAGGCAAGGTCGACGGCGCCTGGGAGCTCTCCGACAACCAGATGGAACTGCGCCTGCGCCACCTCGAGCCGCAGCGCAAGCTGGTGCTGACGGTCGACAAAGGCTTGCTGGCGGTCAATGGCAAGCAGCTCGACAGCGAGTCGGTGACCCGCCTGGAAACCCGCGACATGCAACCGACCATCGGCTTTGCCAGCCGTGGCTCGCTGCTGCCCACACACCTGGCCGAGGGCCTGCCGGTGATCGCCTTGAACGTCGACAAGGTCGATGTCGAGTTCTTCCGGGTCAAACCGGAGATGCTCTCGACCTTCCTGGTCAACTGGGGCCGCAACAGCAGCCTGTACTACTACCAGTCCAAGGAAACCCTGGCCCTGGCCGATCTGGTCTACAGCGGCCGCTTCGACCTCAACCCGGCGCGCAACACCCGCGAGACCGTGCTGCTGCCGATCGCCGGGATCAAGCCGCTGCAGGAGCCCGGTGTCTATCTGGCGGTGATGCGTGCATCCGGTACCTACGACTATTCGCAGCCGGCAACGCTGTTCACCCTCAGCGACATCGGCGTGTCCGCCCACCGTTACCGCGACCGCCTCGATGTGTTCGCCCAGGCGCTGGATGGGGGCAAGGCGCTGAAGGAAGTGAACCTCGAACTGCATGACGACAAAGGCAAGCTGCTGGCCCAGGCCAAGACCGATGGCCAAGGCCATGCCCAACTGCCCATTACGGCCAAGGCCGACACCCTGATCGCGACCCAGGGCGTGCATACCACGCTGCTGCGCCTGAACACCGCAGCACTGGACCTGGCTGAATTCGACATCACCGGCCCGCAGGCCAACCCCTTGCAGTTCTTCATTTTCGGCCCGCGTGACCTCTATCGCCCAGGGGAAACGGTGCTGCTCAACGGCTTGCTGCGCGACCAGGATGGCAAGCCGGTGAAGGCCCAGCCGGTCAGCGTCGAAGTGCGGCGGCCGGATGAACAAGTGAGCCGCAAATTCGTCTGGGAGGCCGATGCGAACGGCCTCTATCAATACCAACTGCAATTGGCCACTGAAGCACCGACGGGGCGCTGGCAGCTGTTGCTGGATCTTGGCGGCGGGCGCAAGCAGGTCTACGAATTCCTCGTCGAAGACTTTCTGCCCGAGCGCCTGGCCCTGGAACTCAAGGGCAGCAGCACGCCACTCTCACCTGAAGAAACCGCTCAGATCCAGGTCAATGGTCGTTACCTCTACGGTGCACCGGCTGCGGGCAACCGCCTGAGTGGCCAGGCGTATGTGCGCCCGCTGCGCGAGGCTGTGCCGGCATTGCCTGGCTACCAGTTCGGCTCGGTGACCGAAACTGAACTGAATCAGGACCTGGAGCTGGATGAAATCACCCTCGACCAGTCCGGCAAGGCTACCCTCGATATCGAAAGCCGTTGGGCCGAGGCCCGTTCACCACTGCAACTGACCGTACAGGCCAGCCTGCAGGAATCCGGTGGCCGACCGATCACCCGTCGCCTCGAACAACCGATCTGGCCCGCCGAGCGCCTGCCCGGATTGCGCGGCTTGTTCGACGGCGAGGAAACCGACAGCGACGGCCCGGTGGAATTCGAGTTCCTGGTCGCCGACCGCGACGGCAACAAGCTCGCGGCCAACGGCCTCAAGGTGCGCTTGGTCCGCGAGCGCCGTGACTACTACTGGAATTACTCGCAGAGCGACGGCTGGAGCTACAACTACAACGAGAAATTCCTCACCCAGAGCGAGGAAAACATCAGCGTCAAAGCCGGTTCCACCGCCAAGCTGACCTTCCAGGTCGAGTGGGGCCCGTACCGGGTCGAGGTGGAGGACCCTGAGACGGGCCTGGTGTCCAGCGAACGCTTCTGGGCAGGTTATCGCGCCCAGGACAATGCCGAAGGCGGCGCGGTGCGCCCTGACCAGGTCAAGCTGGCGTTGGACAAACCCGCTTATGCCGACGGCGCGACCGCCAAAGTCACCGTCACCCCACCGGCCGCTGGCACCGGCTACCTGATGATCGAATCCAGCAATGGCCCGTTGTGGTGGCAGGAAATCGACGTGCCGGCCGAGGGCAAGACCTTCGACGTGCAGCTGGACAAACAGTGGGCGCGTCACGACCTGTACATCAGTGCCTTGGTGATCCGCCCGGGTGAGCGCAAGGCCAATGCCACGCCCAAGCGCGCCGTGGGCGTGCTGCACCTGCCGCTGGGCCGCGCCGAGCGCAAGCTCGCGCTCAGCCTGCAGGCACCGGAGAAGATGCGGCCCAAGCAACCGCTGACGGTCAAGTTCAAGGCCGCCAATGCCGACGGCAGCATTCCCAAGCAGGTGCATGTGCTGCTGTCCGCGGTCGACGTGGGTATCCTCAACATCACTGACTTCAAGACCCCCGACCCGTTTGCCAGCCTGTTCGGCCGCAAGGCCTACGGCGCAGACCAGCTGGACATCTACGGCCAGCTGATCGAAGCCGGCCAGGGCCGTCTGGCCAGCCTGGCGTTCGGCGGTGATGCGGCCATGGCCAAAGGCGGCAAGCGCCCCAACACCACGGTCACCATCGTCGCCCAGCAGAGTGTGCCGGTGACCCTGAACGAGCAGGGCGAGGGGGAAGCGACGGTCGATATCCCCGACTTCAACGGTGAACTGCGGCTGATGGCTCAGGCCTGGACCGAAGAGCACTTCGGCATGGCCGAAGGCAAGACGGTGGTAGCCGCGCCGCTGATCGCCGAGCTGTCGGCGCCGCGCTTCCTCGCCGGTGGTGACCGCACCAATCTGGCGCTGGACCTGGCCAATCTGTCTGGCAGCAAACAGCAACTCAGTGTCGATATCACCACCGAGGGCCAATTGAGCCTGGCGGCGAGCGCACAGCAGGCCGTTGCCCTGGCCGAGGGTCAGCGCACCACGCTGATGATTCCGGTTCAGGCCCAGGGTGGCCTGGGCCAGGGCAAGGTACATGTGCGGGTCAATGGTCTGCAGTTGCCCGGCGAAAGCGTGAATGCCTTCGAGCGTGAATGGACCCTGGGCATCCGCCCGGCCTACCCGGCGATGCTCAAGCACTACCGGGTGGCCCTCAAGGACCAGCCGTGGACCTTACCGGAAGGCGACCTGGCCGCCTTCGAGCCTGCGGGCCTGGAAGCCAGCCTTGCGCTGTCGAGCCGCCCACCACTGAACCTGGCCGAGCAGATCCGCGCCCTCGAAGCCTACCCCTACGGTTGCCTGGAACAAACCACCAGCGGCCTCTACCCGTCGCTGTACGCCGATGCCGAGAGCCTCAAGCGCCTGGGCATCAAGGGCGAACCTGCCGACGTGCGCAAGCGCAAGATCGAGATGGGTATCGAGCACCTGCTGGGCTTGCAGCGCTATAACGGCAGCTTCGGCCTGTGGAGTTCGGACAGCGAAGAGGAATACTGGCTGACCGCCTACGTCACCGACTTCCTGCTGCGTGCCCGTGACCAAGGCTATGGCGTACCTGCCGAAGCGCTGAAGAAGGCCAGCGAAAGGCTGCTGCGCTACCTGCAGGAGCGTAACCTGATCGAGGTCGACTACAGCGAGAACGCCGAGCACACCCGCTTCGCCGTCCAGGCGTATGCCGCGTTGGTGCTGGCGCGCAGTCAGCAGGCGCCGCTGGGCGCGTTGCGCAGCCTGTTCGAGCGCCGCGCCGATGCTCGCTCCGGCCTGCCGCTGGTGCAACTGGCGGTGGCGCTGGAGAAGATGGGCGACAAGCCGCGTTCGCAGGAGGCGCTGCAGGCGGGGCTGGGCATCAGCCGCAGCAAAGGCTGGATGGCCGATTACGGCAGCAGCCTGCGGGATCAGGCGTTGATCCTGGCGCTGTTGCAGGAGAGCAACCTGGCCGGTAATCAGGTCGACCAGCGCCTGTTTGCCCTGTCCGATGAACTGGCGGCCAACCGCTGGCTGTCGACTCAGGAGCGCAACGCGCTGTTCCTCGCCGGTCGCGGCCTGCTTGGCAAGCCGGAGGCATCGTGGAAAGTGCGCCTGGACAGCGCGGGCGAGGTACGCGAGTTCAACAATGGCGAGTCTGGCATGAAGCTCGAAGGGCCGTTGCTGGCATCGCCGTTGAGCGTGCAGAACGAAGGCAGCGAAACCGTTTATCAGCAGCTCACGCTTTCGGGCTACCCACGCCAGGCGCCTGCCGCAGGCGGCAACGGTATGGAAATTCGCCGCGAGTACCTGGGCATGAACGGCCAGGCCCTGGACCTGCACAACCTGCGCAGCGGTGACCTGGTCCTGGTGCACCTGGCACTCAAGGCCAGCGACCCGGTCCCGGATGCCTTGGTCGTCGATTTGCTGCCGGCAGGCCTGGAGCTGGAAAACCAGAACCTGGCGCAAAGCGCCGCCAGCCTGGACAACGCCAGCAGCGCAGTGAAGCAGTGGCGCGAGTCGATGCAGAACGCCAGCGTGGTGCATCAGGAGTACCGCGATGATCGCTATGTGGCGGCGCTCAAGCTCGACGGCTACGGCACCACCCATCTGCTCTACCTGGCCCGCGCGGTAACCCCGGGTACCTACCGTGTGCCGCCACCGCAGGTCGAGTCGATGTACCGGCCGAACCTGCAGGCGGTGGGCGATGGGCAGGGTGAAATGACGGTCAAGGCGCGTTGACCTCGGGTGGGGTGGTCCACTGAGTCAGTGGATCACCCAGCTCATCACCCACAGCCCCAGCACCAGCCAGATGATCCCGAGGATGATCGAGGCGCGCATGAAGGCGCGGATCGCCGAGTACAGCAGCATCAGGCCAACGATCAGGGCGAGGATGCTGACCAGCGAGGTGTCCATGCCCAGGGTGCGCGCCAGGCCATCGATGAAGTTGCCGCCAGCGTTGGCCAACCAGTTGAACAGGCCGCTCAAAGCGTCGACGATGAAGCGGATCAATGAACCCAGTGCCTGGCCAAGCCACTCGAAAAAACCTTCTACATGCATAGTTGCTTCCTGATGAACGAATCGGCGAGGTTGCCGTTCCCAAGCCTTTGGCCATTACCTGGCCAGGTCGGTTCCCGATGCCAAGCTTAGCCCGGCCGCGCACCCGAGCGGGAAGGTTGCTGCGAGCCAGTGTTGTCACCGTGGTGGTGGTGCTCGGCCTGCTGTGGTTGGCTGATCGCATTTGGCCCCTGCCCATGCCCGCCGACGACCTGGCGCGCGTGGTGCTTGCCGAAGACGGTACGCCGCTGTGGCGCTTTGCCGATGCCGATGGCGTATGGCGCTATCCGGTCAGCCCGGAACAGGTGTCGCCGTTGTACTTGCAGGCGCTGCTGACTTACGAAGACCGCTGGTTCTACCGCCACCCAGGGGTCAATCCTCTAGCGCTGGTGCGTGCGGCCTGGCTGAACCTGCGCGACGGCCGCGTGGTGTCGGGCGGCAGTACCCTGTCGATGCAGGTGGCGCGCTTGCTCGACCCTCACGACCGCACCTTGGCCGGCAAACTGCGGCAGCTATGGCGTACGGCGCAACTGGAGTGGCACCTGTCCAAGCGCGATATTCTGCAGATCTACCTGAATCGTGCGCCTTTCGGCGGTACCTTGCAGGGTGTGGCAGCCGCCAGTTGGGCCTACCTGGGCAAGTCGCCGATGCACCTGACGCCAGCCGAAGCGGCACTGTTGGCAGTGCTGCCGCAGGCGCCCAGCCGCTTGCGACCCGACCGCCACCCGGCGCGCGCCCAGCGTGCCCGCGACAAGGTGTTGCAGCGCCTGGGCGAATACCAGGTGTGGCCCGCCCTGCAGATCAAGGAAGCCGCCGAAGAACCCTTGCTGCTGGCCCCGCGTCAGGAGCCGGCCCTGGCGCCGCTGCTGGCGCGCCGGCTGAACACCGCCAACAGCCCACCGCTGATCCGCACCACCCTCGATGCCTCGTTGCAGCGGCGCCTGGAGGACCTGTTGCTGGGCTGGCGCGCGCGCCTGCCCGAGCGCACGTCCGCGGCCGTACTGGTGGTGGATGCGCAGAGCATGGCCGTGCGCGCCTACCTGGGCTCGATCGACCTGGCCGATGAACGCCGTTTCGGCCATGTCGACATGGTCCGTTCGTTGCGCTCACCGGGCTCGACGCTCAAACCGTTCCTCTATGGCATGGCCCTGGACGACGGCCTGATCCATTCCGAATCGCTGCTGCAGGACGTGCCGCGCCGCTATGGCGACTACCGCCCCGGCAATTTCTCGATGGGCTTCAGCGGCCCGGTGTCAGCCAGCTCGGCGCTGGCCCTGTCGCTCAACTTGCCGGCGGTGCAACTGCTCGAAGCCTACGGCCCCAAGCGTTTCGCCGCGCAGTTGCGCATGGCCGGCATGCCGCTGGCACTGCCGCCCTTGGCCGAGCCCAACCTGTCGTTGATCCTCGGCGGTGCTGGCAGTCGCCTGGAAGACTTGGTCGGGGGTTATGCCGCATTGGCGCGGGGCGGCAACAGTGCTCGCATACGCCTGCAACCCCAGGACCCTTTGCTGGAGCGGCGTTTGCTGTCGCCGGGTGCGGCGTGGATCATCCGGCGCATTCTCAGCGGCCAGGCGCGGCCCGATCGTGACCCGCATGCCGAACTGGTGCAACGCCCGCAACTGGCCTGGAAGACCGGCACCAGCTATGGCTTTCGCGATGCCTGGTCGATCGGCGTCGGGCCGCGCTACCTGATTGGCGTATGGATCGGCCGCC
Source organism: Pseudomonas sp. NPDC090233 (assembly GCF_044772285.1). Taxonomy (NCBI): domain Bacteria; kingdom Pseudomonadati; phylum Pseudomonadota; class Gammaproteobacteria; order Pseudomonadales; family Pseudomonadaceae; genus Pseudomonas; species Pseudomonas sp. NPDC090233. The sequence continues at coordinate 529,863 of NZ_JBIVYQ010000006.1, forward strand.
CCGACGGCACGCCGGTGCCCGGGCAATTCGGCTTGGCCTCGGCGGCACCGCTGATGCTGCAGGTGCACGACCTGCTGAGCAACCGCGACAGCCAGCGTGGCCTGCCCGTCCCGGTCGAGCAGGTGCCCGCCAGCGTCGGTGTTGCTGCGATCTGCTGGCCGTTGGGCCAGCCGATGAGCCGCCAGGACCCCAACTGCAGGCGCCAGCGTTTTGCCTGGACGCTGGACGGCACCACGCCACCCACCCTGCAGGCGGCCGATCAACCGCTCGGGTTGGGTTTGCGCGAAAGCGTCTGGGTCAATGCCCAGGGCCTGCGGGTCGATGGCAGTTGCCCAGGTGCCACACCCCGCGACATCGCCCTGTGGCCGGCACCGCTGGAGCCCTGGTTGGGGCGCGTGGAGCGGCGTGCCGCACGCTTGCCGGCGGTGGACCCAAGCTGCCCGCCACAGGTGCCGGCCAGTGCTCCACCGCTGTCCATCGTGGGTGTGCGCCCCGGTGACAGCCTGCGGCGCCCCGCCACCAGCAGCGAGCCGCTGCAATTGCACGTGTCGGCACTCGGTGGCGGCGGCCGGCGCTGGTGGTTCCTCAATGGTCAGCCGTTGGGCGAGACAGACGGCCAGGACAGCCTGCTGGTACGCTTCGACCGCGTCGGGCAGATCGAGCTGAGCGCGCTGGATGAAAGCGGAGAAACCGCGCGGGTGGCGTTCCAGGTCAGCGAGTAACTGTTCGACGTTTGCCGGGGCAGCACCTACGCTTGCTGGTGACGGGTGTGACCGGCCGACGCCCCGGCGCCCAAGGGATTGTGGAGCGTCCTATGCGTTCTCTGGTCGTGCCCCTGCTGTTGTTGCTGGCCTGGGTCAGCATGGCCCTTGGCGAGCCGCTGCCGGGCGACACCCGCCTGGTCCTGCACAAAGTGCGCTTCGAGGGTGGCACAGTCTATCCGCTGAGTGAGCTGCGCGAGCATTACCAACCGCTGATTGGCCACACGATCACGATCAATGAGTTGCAGCAGTTTACCGAGCGCCTTACCCAGCGTTACCAGCGTGACGGCTACCCCCTGTCGTATGCCTACCTGCCGCCACAGGACCTTGCCGATGGCAGGGTGCAGGTGGTGCTGGTGGAAGGGTACGTCCGGGGCTACGAGTTGCTGGGTGATATTGGCCCGGCAGCGAGGTTCATTGCGCAGGTGATGGAGCATTTGCAAGCTGAGCGGCCGTTGACCCGTGAATCGCTGGAGCGTGCCATAGGCTTGGTACAGCGGCTTCCCGGGCTCACCGTGCAGGCTGAGTTGGCAGCGGCGCAGGGGCGGGATGAATCGAACCGCCTCAGGCTCCATGTGCAACGCAAAGCGTTCGATGCGGCTTTGGCGTTGAATGACGGTAGCAGGGGCGATCCAGAGGCGCTGCTCACGCTTTCCAGCAATGCCCAGACGCGCTTTGCCGAACAGTTGACTGCGAGTTTCTTGCAACCGCTCGGTGATGATCACACGCAATTTCAGCGCCTGGATTACAGCCAGTTCCTGGACGCGCAGGGTAGCCAACTGTTGTTATCGGCGGCGCGTTTTCGCAGCGAGTCGGGCACCCGCATTCGGTTGGAAGACGGTACCGATTTGACCGAGCGCCGTAGAGGCGAGCGCTTTTCGCTCGGCCTCGGTCAAGCACTGAGGGTGGCGCCTGATGAGTGGATCAACCTGTCTGGGCGGGTTTATTCGATCACTGAGCATATCCAGTATCGGTCTGGAGCTCTGCGTGACAACGATTCCTATGTTCGCGCTTTGTCGTTCGAGGGTGATTGGCGCCAGGCTGCTGCTCGTCGCCAGCGCATCGTCAGTGCCGGGGTCTACCAGGGCCTGGACTATCTGGGGGCGCGCAGCGATGCCGACTACGACATGGACTTCTTGCGCTTTCGGGTGTCTGGCGTGCAGAGCGATCAGCTGTTCGACCATTGGCAGGGTGTAGCGTCTGGGGCGCTGTACTGGAGTGACGACAGGCTCCCTGACAGTGAGCGGGCGGTGTTTGGCGGGCAGCAGTTCGGTCGAGGTTACCCCCGTGACCAAGCGGCTGGCGACAAGGGCTGGGGGGTGGCTTACGAACTGAACTACAGCATCCATCGGAGCGGCTGGCCGAAGCGGGTGCAGCCTTATGCAGTGGTCGATGCCGCTGAGGCTTGGTACAACGGCGGGCCGTTCGAGGATGCGCACCTGAGTTCGGTGGCGCTGGGGGTGCGCTTGGGGTATGTGGCGCTGGAGGTGGCCAAGCCGCTGGCGGATGTTGCGCTGGATAGCCTGAACCGTGGGCCGCGGGTGATGTTGAGCTTCAGCTATCAACTGGAATGATTGGATGGATACTTGCACGGTCCCTGTAGGAGCGGCTTCAGCCGCGAACACCGGCAAAGCCGGTGCCATCCACCGCGTCGTTTGCTTCGCGGCTGAAGCCGCTCCTACAGGGCTTGGCGTGAAATGATTTCAGTGGGTAGTAAACCGCTGATGCACGGGCGATGAGCTTGGCGTCAGCGCCAGCGCGAGCTGCGTGCGATTGTGCATGTGGGTCAGGCGCAGCACCTGCGAGACATAGAGCTTGACCGTGTTCTCGGTAATCCCCAGCTCACAGGCAATCTGGTAGTTGGTCTTGCCCTTGCTCACCAGCCGGGCCACTTCCAGCTGGCGCGGGGACAGTTTCTCGAACGCGGCGGGCAGGTCACTTTCGCTTTCTTCGGCATCGCTGGCGCGGCGGTGAACGCCTTGGCCGCGGGCTTTCTCCAGGTCCTGATACAGCTCGTCAATGCACCCCGCCAAATCCTGCAGGCGCTGGTTGAGGTTGCCCAGGTCCTGGAAGTTGGCCTTGCGCTCCAGCAACACCTGCTCTTGACGGCGCACGCCTTCGAGTAGCTCGTCGAGGTCCATGGGTTTCTGGTAGTAGTCGGCAAAGCCCTCGCGCAGGGCGCGGATCACATCCTGCTTCTCCGCACGGCCAGTGAGCATGATGGCTTCGAACATGCGCTGGCGCCCGGCAACGTCCTTCAACGCGCGGACCAGTTCGATGCCATCGCGCTCGGGCATGTGCAGGTCGCACAGCACCAGGCCAATGGCCTCATCGGCCAGATAACGTTCAATGGCTTCATCGGTGGAGTGGGCGCGCACGCACGGGTGGCCCTGGCTTTCGAGATACTCGCACAACTGTTCGACGATCAGGGGCTGGTCATCGACCACCAGTACCTTGACCTCTGCGTTTGACTTGTTCACGATCAACTCCCTGTTCGTAAGCGGCCCTGCTCCCGGGCCAGACGCTCTGGCAGCTTAACCATAGACGCTGCTGGCCAGCCTGTACAACGCGTGTACAAGTTATCGGACAACCGAATTAATCATTGGATCCATACTGCAGTCAGCAGGAAACCGGCCAATACATAAGGGACGAAGGCTTGTTTGTCGCCCATTTCTTCGGTCAGCGCCTGCAGGCGCTTCTTCACTTTGGGGTTGGCCAAGGTCCAAAGCCGCCGGCGCGTCAGTAACCACAGCAGCACGCTGACGCCAGCGCCAATGAAGGTGCCGAGCACGTATTGCGGGCTGGTCGCCAAGGCTAAAGCGCCCATCAGCTTGACGTCGTCGGCGCCAAAGCGGCCGAGCATGTAGCCGGGCAGGGTCAGCAGCATGACGATGGCCAGTGCCCAGCCAGCATCGCTGGCGTCGGCGCCGATCCAGCTGTGACCAGTCACGAACAACCAGACCAACGCGCCTGAGGCGGCGCCCAGGGTCAGCAGGTCGGCGATCTGGCGTTGGCGGATATCTTGTTCAGCGCACAAGGCAAGCCACATCAGGAGAACAATGCTTTGCATTGGCTGGTCGTCATCCCTATTCGTTAAACACGTCTACCCGTTCAGTCAGGTTTCTCCTTCAGGGTAGACGCGATCTGACGAACGGGCTACGTGACGATTATTTGGCCCTGCCTGGCGGATAGTTGCCCAGCACCTGGCTCACGGTCTTCTGAATCGCGCTGTTGCGCTCTTCGGGGCTTGGCGGGTAGTTGTTCATGATCTGTTCGGCACTGCCGCGCCACACCAGTTTGCCGTCGCGGCCGTCGAACATGTCGACCTGGATGGTCGCCACCTTGTAGTCGACGCTGCGGGTCTCGTTGTACATCGGCCCGCCCCAGTAGCCGCCCCAATAGCCACCCCAGCCACCGCCGTAATTGGTGGTGATCTGCTGCTGGCGCTGTTCGACGATCAGGTAGGCGCGCACCTTGAGGTCAGCCCGGGCGTTGCCCTGGGCCGGGCGCAGGCCGCGCTGGTCGAGCTGGTCGGCGACGGCGGCGCGGATGCGCTGCTCGGTGAGGTCACTCTTGATGCGCGGATCATCCGGACGGTATTGCAAGCCCGGCTCTTGCCACGCCCAGCTGCGATAGGCGGCGAAATCGCGACTGGCGTCGAAATCCTGCTGGACGTTGTTGCTGGAGCAGGCCGCCAGCAGCAACGCGAATGACAGTAGAACGAGGCGACGCAACATGATGGTTCTCCGTGAGTGGTTAACTGGGAGGATAGCCGCTGAGCGCCTTGTGTACCGCTTCGCGCAAGGCGCTTTCGCGATCGCGCGGCGAGCTCTTGTCGCTGCCGCTTTCAGCGCTCGCGCTCCACACCGGCTGGCCGTTGCGGGCATCGAACAGGTCGATACGCACCACCATCACTTCAACTTCGTAAGTACGCACGATCGGCACACTGCCATAGGCGCCGTATCCATTACGGTAGCCGCCGACACCGACGCCGCCGTAGGGGTACGGGCCGTAGTAAGGATCGTAGTAGTCATAGTCGCGCACCTGGCGTAAGCGACGTTCCAGGCGCATGTCGGCGCTGACCAGCAGGTCGGCGCTATTGCCCCGGGCCGGGCGCAGGCCATGCTGGTCGAGTGCGCCGCTGACGGCGTCGGCCAGCTGCGCCGGGTCGGCATCGGCCGTGCCGCTGGGCAGTTGGCCGCCTCGCCAGCTCCAGCTGCGGTAGCGCCCATAGTCGCGTGGCGCTGCCGGATAGGCACTGGCGTCAAAGGTTGAGGCCGCCTGTGGCGGGGCAGGCGGCAACGGTCGGCTGCTGGCAACATAGGGGTTGCTGCCCTGGCAGGCGCACAGGGTGAGCGGCAACAAGGCCAGGCACAACAGGCGATACGGCATGAATTCCTCCCGGCGGGCGGGTCAGCGGGGGCGGCACATCCAGTGCAGGTAGCGGCCAAGCCCGGCGAAGCTTGGGTGACGGCGGTGGGCCAGTTCCATTTCCAGCAGATCGAGCAACTCGGCCTTGGCCTGGAAGTCCTTGGGCATGTAGTCGTGGAACACCCTCACGCCACTTTCGCTTTCGACTTGCCAGATAGGCTCAAGTTGCGCCTTGAGCTCACGTGGATCAAGTGGTTTCTGCGGGGTAAGGCTCTGCTTTTCACCTTCCAGGCGGTTGCTGCGCAACTTGCGGAAATGGCCCTTGAGCAGGTTGCGATACACCAGCGCATCGCGGTTGTAGAACGCCAGCGACAGCCAGCCGCCGGGTGCGGTCAGCTGATGCAGCACCGGCAGGATGCTCTCAGGTTCGGCCAGCCATTCGAGCACGGCGTGGCACAGCACCAGGTCGTAAGGCTCGGTGAGCTGTCCAAGCAGGTCCTGCCAGGGCGCCTGGATGAACGTGGCCGGCTGGCCGGCTTCGGCAAAGCGCGCACGGGCACCTTCGAGCATCGGGGCGGCCGGTTCGGCCAAGGTTACATGGTGACCGCGCTGGGCCAGCCATAGCGCCATGTGGCCGAGCCCGGCGCCGATGTCGAGCACGCGCAGCGGTCGGTCGGGCAGGGCGTCGGCGAGGTCGGCCTGGAGCACAGCCAGGCGGATGGCGCCCTTGGCGCCGCCGTAGATCTTCTCGGCGAAGCGGGTGGCCAGCTCATCGAAGTGACGGTCATTCATTTTGCGAAGCGCCTTTCAGTGTCGGCCAGCTTGGCCCGTACCACTTGCTCCATGTCCAGACCCAGTTCGCTGCACAACAGCAGCAGATAGAGGACGACGTCGCCTACCTCCTGGCCGGCGTGGGCGAGTTTGTCTTCTGGTAACTGGCGCGATTCGTCCTCGCTCAGCCACTGGAAGATTTCCACCAGCTCGGCCATTTCCACGCTGGCGGCCATGGCCAGGTTCTTCGGGCTGTGGAAACCGCGCCAGGCGTTGTTGTCACGGATCTGGTGCAGACGTTGAGTGAGTTCTTGCAGGTTCATCGGGGGCTCTCCTAATGCTGCATAGCTTCGATGGAGGCCTGTTGCAAAGCAAGTGTAATTGGGCCGCTGCGCAACCCATTCGCGGGGCAAGCCGGATCGCCCCGCGAAGACGGCCTAAAGCTCAGCCCATCTCCCGACCATGTGCAACAGTTCGCCATGGCCATCCAAGCGCAGATCACCTGCAGGCCCCACTTCGCTGGCGCTTAGTATCACCTCTGAAGGCAATCGCACCGGCTTGCGGAAATCCACTTCGAAGGCATAACCACTGTTCGGCAGGTGCCCGCGCAGTGCGGCCAAGGCCATGGCCTTGCTCCACATGCCGTGGGCAATCGCCTTGGGAAAGCCGAACAGCCGGGCACTGGCGGCGCTCAGGTGAATCGGGTTGTAATCGCCACAGACCTTGGCGTAGCGCCGGCCAATGTCACCGTCGGCGTACCAGCGAGTCGCCTCGGGGAGAGTCTGGGGCTCACGTTCTTCGCTTTGTTCGGACTGGCCTTCAAGCTTCAAGCCACGCACCAGCATGCGGCTGGTCTCGCGCCACAGCAGACCAAGCCCATCCTCGGCTTCGGTAACCAGGTCAAAGGTGCCGCCCTTGGGATGCGGCTGCAGGTTGTCGGCATGCACGGCGAAGCGCAGCCCATCAATGCCACCCAAGGGGCGCAGCACTTCGATGCGGTTGTGCAGGTGCACCAGGCCGAGCAGCGGGAACGGGAAGTCATGGGCCGTCAGCAGTTGCAACTGCAAGGTGAAGGCCATCACGTGCGGATAGGTGCCCGGCAGGCGGCCATCTTCGGTGAAGTGGCAAAGCCGCCGGTACGCGGCGAGGTTGTCGGGCTGTACGCGAATGAAACAGCGCAGGCCGTCTGCGGGCAGTGTGTCGCCGCTGATCTTGCGCTTGCCGGCCGCGCGCAGGTAGAGGCTGGCGCGTGAGTCGGGGCTGTGCAGGTCGTGCCAGTGCCGATTCATGTTCATGCCCCCATCAGTGCCTGGCCACAGACGCGCAGCACCTGGCCGTTGACCGCACCGGAGCCCGGCTGGCTGAGCCAGGCGATGGCCTCGGCAACATCCTGCGGGCGCCCGCCCTGGCCCAGCGAACTCAAACGCCGCCCGGCTTCGCGCAGGCCCATGGGCATGGCGGCGGTCATATGGGTTTCGATGAAGCCGGGGGCTACGGCATTGATGCTGCCTCCGCGCTCGGCGAGCTTCGGCGCCCAGGCTTGGGCGAAACCGATCAACCCGGCCTTGCTCGCGGCATAGTTGGCCTGGCCGCGGTTGCCGGCGATGCCGCTGACCGAGGCCAGCAGGGTGATGCGTGCGTTTTCGCCCAGCGCGCCCGCGTCGAATAACGCCTGGGTGAGCACCTGCGGGGCTTTGAGGTTGACCGCCATCACGGCGTCCCAGTAGTCCGGGGTCATGTTGGCGAGGGTTTTATCGCGGGTTATACCGGCATTGTGTACGACAATGTCGATCCCGTCGGGCAGCGCCTGAAGCAATTGCGCGGCGGCGTCGCTGGCGCAGATGTCCAGGGCCAGCGCCTTGCCGCCCAGGCGCGCGGCGAGGGCGTCGAGGTCTTGTTGTGCTTGAGGCACGTCCAGCAGCATCACCTCGGCGCCATCGCGGGCCAGGGTTTCGGCGATGGCGGCGCCAATGCCGCGCGCGGCCCCGGTCACCAGCGCGCGTCGGCCGGCGAGTGGGCGGGTCCAGTCCCCGACTTGACTGGCGCAGGCTTGCAGGCGCAGGACCTGACCAGAAATGAACGCACTCTTGGGCGACAGGAAGAAGCGCAAGGCGCCCTCCAGCTGATCATCGGCACCCTCGTCGACATACAGCAGCTGGGCCGTCGCGCCGTTGCGCAGCTCTTTGGCCAGTGAACGGCTGAAGCCCTCCAGCGCGCGTTGGGCGACGCTGGCCAGTGGGTCGTCGATGGCATCCGGCGCACGGCCGAGAATCACGATATGCGCGCACGGCGCCAGGCTGCGCAGCAACGGCTGGAAGAATTCGCGCAACTGCTTCAGCTGGTCGCTGTCGGACAGGTGACTGGCATCGAACACCACGGCCTTGAGCCTGGGGCCTAGACCTGCGACCCAGGCGGGCGCCTGCAGGCCTTCACCATTGAAGCTGTAGAGTTCGTCGGTCAGGCGTGGAGCGATGGCTTCGACTGTGTGGGCCAGCGGACCGCCGCCCATGACCAGCGCGCCTTCCACCGGACGCAGACGGCCGGCCTGCCAGCGCTCCAGCGGGGCCGGGCGTGGCAGCCCGAGGGCATCGACGAGGCGGCGGCCGAGGTTGGAGTTGGCAAAGCCGAGGTAGCGATCACTCATGTGCGGGTCTCCCTGAAGGCAAGCATGCAGTGTGGACCAACTTTGTGGCAGGGTCGTTCGAATGCGGTAAAAACACCTAGTCTGTTCGGATCTAATTGTTTCAGGAGGAAGCCACGCATGCGTTCACTTCGCCGGGTCGCGATTCTGGGCGGCAACCGAATCCCCTTCGCCCGCTCCAACGGCGCCTACGCCACTGCCAGCAACCAGGCGATGCTCACGGTCACCCTGGAGGGCCTGATCGAGCGTTATCGCCTGCACGGGCTGCGCCTGGGCGAAGTGGTGGCGGGCGCCGTGCTCAAGCACTCGCGCGACATGAGCCTCACCCGCGAATGCGTGCTCGGTTCGCGCCTGTCGCCGCAAACGCCGGCCTACGACATCCAGCAAGCCTGCGGTACGGGCCTGGAAGCGGCGCTGTTGGTGGCCAACAAGATTGCCCTGGGGCAAATCGACAGCGGCATTGCCGGCGGCGTCGACACCACATCCGATGCGCCGATCGCGGTCAATGAAGGCCTGCGGCGAATTCTGTTGCAGGCCAACCGAGGCAAGACGCTGGGCGAGCGGCTCAAGCCCTTTGTGCAGATGCGTCCTGGGCATCTGAAGCCTGAGTTGCCACGCAATGGCGAGCCACGCACCGGTCTGTCGATGGGCGAGCATTGCGAGCGCATGGCGCAAACCTGGCAGATCGGCCGCGCCGAGCAGGACGAACTGGCATTGCTCAGCCATCAGCACCTGACGGCTTCCTATGCCGAAGGCTGGCAGGACGACCTGCTGACGCCGTTTTTCGGCCTGACCCGCGACAACAACCTGCGGCCGGACCTGACCCTGGAGCAATTGAGCAAGCTCAAGCCGTCTTTCGACCACAGTGTTCAGGGCACGCTGACGCCAGGTAACTCCACACCGCTGACCGATGGTGCGTCATTGGTGTTGCTGGGCAGCGAGGCGTGGGCCGAGGCCCAGGGATTGCCGGTGCTGGCCTACCTGGTCGATGGCGAAACTGCCGCAGTGGACTTTGTCAGAGGCCAGGACGGCCTGCTGATGGCGCCGGTCTACGCGGTGCCGCGGCTGCTGGCCCGCAATGGCCTGAACCTGCAGGACTTCGACTACTACGAAATCCACGAGGCCTTCGCCGCCCAAGTGCTGTGCACGCTCAAAGCCTGGGAAGATGCCGACTTCTGCCGTGAGCGGCTGGGGCTGGAGGCACCGCTGGGTGCCATCGACCGTAGCAAGCTCAACGTCAAGGGCAGTTCGTTGGCGGCCGGGCACCCGTTTGCGGCGACCGGGGGGCGGATTCTGGCCAACCTGGCCAAGCTGTTGGCCACGGCGGGGAAGGGGCGAGGGCTGATTTCGATTTGCGCGGCGGGTGGGCAAGGCGTGACGGTTATCGTCGAGCGGTAAGTCTCCCGGGCAGTGCGGTGGTAACCTTGCCTGCTGAAAACTACAAGAAACCACTATGTCGACTGTCGGACATCCCCGCGCCATCCCCGCTCTGGACCATCTGCCCAGGCCGCTGTATGCCCGCGCCGAAAGCCTGGGCGCGGGCTCCTGGACTACCCGCCACCACCATGACTGGGTGCAATTCTCGTATGCCATCAGTGGCGTATTGGGTGTGTATACCCGTGACGGCAGTTATTTCGCGCCGCCGCAGTGGGGGGTGTGGATTCCAGCGGATGCCGAGCACGAAGTGGTCACCTCCGGGCAAGCCGAGATGCGCAGCCTGTACGTGCGCCGCGATGCCTGCCCATGGGCTTCGGCGCATTGCCGTGTGCTTGAGGTGACGCCGCTGGCGCGCGAGCTGATCAAGGCGTTCTGCCTGTTCCCGGTGCATTACCCGGAAGGCGACAGCAACGAAGCCCGCTTGGTTGGGGTGCTGCTCGATCAGTTGCGCACCTTGCCCGAGGTTGGGTTTTCTCTGCCGCTGCCACGCCACCCAGGGTTGCTGGCACTGTGCAACGGCCTGATTGCCGCGCCGGATCAGCAGCAGACGCTGCAGCAGTGGTCACTGGAACTAGGCTGTTCGGAGAAGACCCTGATGCGCCTGTTCCAGCGTGAAACCGGGCTGAGCTTCCGAAACTGGCGCCAGCGCATGCGGCTGCTGTCGTCGCTGGCATTGCTTGAGGCCGGGGAAAGTGTGACAGAGGCGGCGTTGGGCTGTGGTTATGATTCGACCTCAGCTTACATCGCCGCCTTCAAGCAGTTGTTTGGCTCAACTCCAGGTGAACTGAAGCTGTAGATCAGGTCCGGAAGCGCCGCACCAGCGCATCCAGCTCGTTGGACAACCCGGCCAGGCTCTGCGAATCCTGTCGCGCCGCCTGGGCCAGATCGGCCACCAGCTGCGCATCGCCATGAATCTGGCTGATATGGCGATTGATGTCCTCGGCCACCTGGTGCTGTTCTTCCGCCGCCGTGGCGATCTGCGTGTTCATGTCGCGGATGATGTCCACCGACTCGCGGATCTGGCCAAAGCTGTCGCGGGCCAGGCCAATGCGGCTGACCGACTGCTGCGACACTTCAAGGCTGGCATGCATCTGCTCGGCCACTTCGGCAGTGCGGTTGGCAAGATTGCCGAGCAAGCCATCGATCTCGGCGGTGGAATCGGCGGTACGCTTGGCCAAGGCCCGCACCTCGTCGGCAACCACGGCAAAGCCACGACCCTGTTCGCCTGCGCGGGCCGCCTCGATCGCCGCGTTCAGCGCCAGCAAATTGGTTTGTTCGGCAATTGACCGAATGGTGCCGAGGATCGACTGGATGGCGTTGCTGTCGCGCTCCAGTTGTTGGATCGACTGCGCCGACTGTTCGATTTCCTGGCTCAGCCGGTCGACGCTGTTCACCGCCGCATCGATCTGCTGCTGGCCTTCACGGGCCTGCTGCTGGCCGCTGTCGGCCGACTGCGCGGCCTGGCTGCAGGAGCGGGCGACCTCGTTGGCGGTGGCGACCATTTCGTGGAAGGCGGTAGAGACCATGTCCACGGCCTCACGCTGGCGCCCGGCGGCCTCGGCCATATCGCCGGAAACCTGGGTCGAGCGGGTGGAGGTGGCGAGGATGTTGCCGGCAGCCGCGCCGATGTGCTGGATCAGGCTGCGGATGGCGCCGAGGAACTGGTTGAACCAGCTGGCCAGTTGCGCGGTTTCGTCGCGGCCACGCACGTCGAGGTTGCGGGTCAGGTCGCCTTCGCCCTGGGCGATGTCTTCCAGGCCGCTGGAGACACTGTTGATCGGGCGCACGATGAGCTTGGCGAAAGCGGCGCCAACCACGGCGAACAAGGCGGCGAGAATCAGCGCGATGCTGCCCACCAGCCAGGTCAGACGGGTGGTGGTCTGCATCACTTCGCTTTGCTGGATCAGGCCGATGAAGGTCCAACCGAGCTTCTCGTCGGGATAGATGTTGGCCATGTAGCGCACGCCGCCGAGCTCGACTTCGACCAAACCTTTGCCGGCCTTGGCCAGCTCTGCGTAGCCGTCACCGAAGCTGGCCAGCTGCTTGAAGTTATGGCTGGCATCGCGTGGGTCGACCATCACGTTGCCGTTGTTTTCCATGAGCATCAGGTAGCCGCTTTCGCCCAGTTTGATCTGCTTGACGATTTCGGTCAGGCCCTTGAGGGAGACGTCGATGTTCACCACACCACCTGGGTTACCCAATTGGTTGGCCACGGCGCGCACCGTGCTGACCAACACGGCGTCGTCGGCGGCCCAGTAGTAGGCGCCGGTGCGCAGCGTCTTGCCGGGGTTGGCCATGGCCAGCTGATACCAGGGGCGCGGGCGCGGGTCGTAATTGGTGAACTTCTGGCCGGCGGGCCAGCCGACGTAGCCACCGTCACTGACTCCGTAGGAAACGTAGGCATAACCAGGGTGGGATTCTGCCAGGCGGGTGAAGAATTCCAGCAGTTGCTTGTCCTGCTCGCCCAGCTCGTAGGAAGGGTTGGCGCTCATGAACTTGTTCAGGTTGCTGCCCGTGGCGGCGACCATCGGCTGCGAAGCCAGGTAGGCGACGTTCTGGTCGATGCCCTGGAAGAAGATATCCATCGCGTTGCTGACCTGGCGGATTTCCCGGCTGCTGCTGTCGAGAAAGCCTTCGCGGGCTTCACCCCGCAAGTTGATGACCACCAGCGTGGCCACGAGGACGATGGGCAACGCGGCAATCACCGCGAAGGCCCAGGTCAGTTTCTGTTTGATGTTCATCGACGCTCCCGGAATTATTTTTTTCGATACGCGAGGCAGGTACATCTGCATCGGCATCGTCCGGATTTTTTTGAGCGCAAATGCCCGTAATCATTGAGCGAAGTCGCATTTGGTGACTATTCGGTCGGGTTTAGGCTAATACGGCATACCAAAAGGCTGGCGGCGTGTTCGACTTCGTCAGTGGCAGCACTCGCCGCCGTTCGCCAGGTCTTTGAGAATCGGGCAGTCAGGCCGGTCGTTGCCCTTGCAGTGGGCAACCAGTTCGCTCAGCGTGTCACGCAGGCTTACCAGTTCCTCGATGCGCCGGTTCAGCTCATCGATGTGCTGCAAGGCCAGCGCCTTGACGTCGGCACTGGCGCGTTGCCGGTCCTGCCAGAGGGTCAGCAGCTTGCCCACTTCCTCCAGCGAAAACCCCAAATCGCGTGAGCGCTTGATGAAGGCCAGGCTGTGCAGGTCTTCCGGCTGGTACAGGCGGTAGCCGCTGTCGCTGCGGGTGGCTGGCTTGAGCAGGCCGATGGACTCGTAATAGCGGATCATCTTGGTGCTGAGCCCGCTGCGGCGGGCGGCCTGGCCGATGTTCATGGGGCCTCCTGCGAGGTGCTGGTGGGTTTCCAGGTTTTCAGCCACAGGGCATTGCTCACCACGCTGACGCTGGACAGCGCCATGGCGGCGCCGGCGAGGACCGGGTTGAGATAGCCCAGCGCGGCCAGAGGGATGCCGACGAGGTTGAAGATAAAGGCCCAGAACAGGTTCTGGCGAATTTTCGCATAGGTCTTGCGGCTGATTTCCAGGGCGGCCGGTACCAGGCGCGGGTCGCCGCGCATCAAGGTGATGCCGGCGGCCTGCATGGCCACATCGGTGCCGCCGCCCATGGCGATGCCGATGTCGGCGGCGGCCAGGGCCGGGGCATCGTTGATGCCGTCGCCGACCATCGCCACCACGCCGTCCTTTTTCAGCTCGGCCACGGTGGCGGCCTTGTCGGCGGGCAGCACTTCGGCGTGTACGTCGTCGATGCCGAGGGCCTCGGCCACCACCTTGGCGCTGCCACGGTTGTCACCGGTCAGCAGGTGGCTGCTGATGCGTTGCTGGTGCAGGGCAGTGATCGCCTGTCCGGCACCGGGCTTGAGGCTGTCACCGAAGGCGAACAGACCGATGACTCGGGGCTGCGCGCCACGCTTGATGAGCCATGACAGGGTACGACCTTCGGCCTCCCAGGCATCGGCTTTGCTGGCCAAGTCTCCGGGCTGCAAGCCGCTTTCGTCGAGCAGGCGGCGGTTGCCCAGCGCCAGGTCGCGGCCTTCCACAAGGCCTGCGATACCCCGCCCAGTCAGCGACTGGCTGTTGGCCACATCGGGAACAATCAGGCCTTGCTCGCTGCAGGCCTCCAGTACGGCCTTGGCCAATGGATGTTCGCTGCCGCGTTGCAAGGCCCCGGCGAGGCGATGCAGCTCGCCGGTATCACCCGTCACGGCCTGGCTATGCACCACACGCGGCCTGCCGGAGGTGAGCGTGCCGGTCTTGTCGAACACCACACGGTTCACCGCATGGGCGCGCTCCAATGCTTCTGCGTCCTTGATCAGGATGCCGTGACGTGCCGCGACTCCGGTTCCGGCCATGATCGCTGCTGGCGTGGCAAGGCCCAGGGCACAAGGGCAGGCAATTACCAATACGGCAACGGCGTTGATCAGCGCGGTCTCCAGCGGCGCGCCGGCCAGCCACCAGCCGACGAGGGTGATCAAGGCGATGACCAGCACGGCCGGGACGAATACCTGGCTGACCCGGTCCACCAGTTTCTGGATCGGCGCCTTGGCCGCCTGGGCGTCCTCGACCAGGCGGATGATCCGGGCCAGCACAGTCTCGGTGCCCAAAGCCTGGGTGCGTATCAGCAGGCGGCCTTCGCCGTTGATGGCGCCACCCGTCACGCTGTCGCCGGGCTGCTTGGGTACCGGCAGGCTCTCGCCGCTGATCAGGGCTTCGTCGGCGTGGCTGCTGCCTTCTTCCACTTCGCCATCGACCGGGAAGCGCTCACCGGGTTTGACCAGCACCAGGTCACCAAGCCGCAGTTGGGCAATTGCGACATCTTCCTCACGGCCATCGACCAGCCGGACTGCGCGTTCGGGGCGCAGCGCTTCGAGCGCGCGGATGGCACTGGCGGTCTGGCGTTTGGCGCGGCTTTCCAGGTATTTGCCCAGCAGCACCAGGGCGATGACCACCGCCGATGCTTCGAAGTACAGGTGCGGGGTTGTGCCGGCCGGGGCCTGGCCCCACTGGTACAGGCTCAGGCCGTAACCCGCGCTGGTGCCCAGTGCCACCAGCAGGTCCATGTTGCCGGCACCGGCGCGCACGGCCTTGTAGGCCGCCACATAAAAGCGTGCGCCAAGAATGAACTGCACCGGTGTGGCCAACAGGAATTGTGCCCAGGCCGGCAACATCCAGTGCAGGCCGAACGGCTGTACGACCATCGGCAGTACCAGTGGCAGGGCCAGTATCAAGGCGGCAGCGACCGCCAGGCGCTCTTTATGCAGGCGGCGCTGAGCCTCTTGTTGGTCGTCGTTGGCCAACTGCGGCAGGCTGGCGCTGTAGCCGGCTTTCTCGACAGCGTCGATCAGCGTGCTGTCATCCAGCGCTTTCAATACCTCCAGATGGGCGCGTTCGCTGGCCAGGTTGACGCTGACTTGTTCGACGCCTGGCAGTTTGCCGAGGGCGCGTTCGACACGGCCGACGCAGCTGGCGCAGGTCATGCCGCCGATCTGCAACTCCACGGTGCGGGTCGGCACGCCGTAGCCCGCGTCACGCACGGCGTCGACCAGGGCGGGCAGGCTGCCGGCCGGGGCCTGGACCCGGGCCTGTTCGGTGGCGAGATTGACGCTGACGTGGTCAGCGCCGCTGACCTTGCGCAGGGCGCGCTCGACGCGGCCGGCACAGCTGGCGCAGGTCATGCCGGAGATCGGCAGGTCGAAAGTGGTGGATGCAGGCATGGGCTCTCCTCCTTGGACAGGCCTTCAGCATCAACCTTGCCATGTGGGGAAGGTCAATACCCCAGATTGGCGCGTTTGAGCTCCAGCCCATTGTGGCCCATGGCAATGCGGTATTTGCTGATCTGGCCCGCCCGCAGGGTCAGCCGGGTGCTGCGCTGGTCCTCGATGCCGGGGGCGCAACCGGGCATCTGCCCTGGCAGCAGACGCAAACGTACATCGACCGGGCCGGGCGGCAGGTTGAACGAAGTCGACTGCTCCTGGAACACGCGCCCGGAAAGCTGATCGTTGAGGTACACGCCGATTTCACAACTGGTGGCTACTTCCAGGCGCTCCCGCGAAATGATCAGCACGCTGTAGTCCGAGTTGCCCTCGGCGCTGGCCGGTGGCACAACGGCCAGTGCGGCCAATAGCCCGACTACGCTCACTGCTGCCCTGAACATGAAGTATCTCCTGCTTGCCAAATCGTCAAAGGCGCAGCTTGGCCGAGGTTTGCATGGATTTCCAGCCCGGCCGTTGCAGTCAGAACTTGACCTTGCCCCGATGGCAAGCTTGAAACTGCGCAAAACCCTGAAGGAGGTGCTACCGATGCAAGTGTTCAATGTACAAGGCATGACCTGTGGCCATTGCGTGAAAGCGGTGACCCGCGCGGTGCAGGAGCAGGACGCAACGGCTCAAGTCGAAGTCGACCTGGCGGGCAAGCAGGTGCGTGTGCAAAGCACGCTGGCTGCCGAGCAACTGCTGGCGGCGATACGTGACGAGGGCTATCAGGCCGAAGTGGCGTGAGGCCAGGGGCCGCTTGGCGGCCCTGTATTGTTGCAAATGTTTTCATACTGATGGCGTCCACTGCAGGTAGACTTGTGCGCTTGCTTAGCCTGCTATGGATTCCTGATGAACCTGAGAATGGTGCTGATCCTGGGTGCACTCAGTGCGTTCGGGCCCTTGGCGATCGACTTCTACCTGCCCGCCTTCCCGGCAATGGCGCAGGCGTTCGCCACCGATGAAAAACATGTCCAGACCACACTGGCTGCCTATTTCCTCGGCCTGTCGCTCGGGCAACTGGCTTACGGGCCGGTGGCCGACCGCTTTGGCCGGCGCATTCCGCTGCTGTTTGGCGTCGGCCTGTTTACCTTGGCCTCATTGGCCTGCGCCTACGCGCCCAACCTCGACACACTGATCCTGGCGCGCTTCGTTCAGGCGCTGGGCGGGTGCGCCGGCATGGTGTTGTCGCGGGCGATCGTCAGCGACAAATGCGACCCGGTGGCCTCGGCCAAGGTGTTCTCGCAATTGATGCTGGTGATGGGGCTGGCGCCGATTCTCGCGCCGATGCTCGGTGGGGTACTGGTGAACCTGGCCGGGTGGCAGTCGATCTTCCTGGCCTTGAGCCTGTTCAGTGCTGCCTGTCTGGTTGCGGTCGGGCTGGGATTACCTGAGAGCTTGCCCGCGTATATGCCGCGCCAGCCGCTCTCGGGCGCTTTACGTCAATACTTGCGGCTTTTCGCTGACCGCGTGTTCGTGGGGCATGCACTGACGGGGGGAATTGCCATTGCCGGGATGTTTGCCTACATCGCCGGGTCTCCTTTCGTATTTATCAAGCTTTACGGAGTACCCGCTGAGCATTACGGCTGGCTGTTCGGCACTAACGCAGCGGGGTTCATTCTCGTTGCGCAACTCAATGCACGCCTGCTGGCCAAGCGGGGCCCGGCGTTCCTGCTGGTGCGTGCAGTCTGGCTGTACCTTGCGGCGGGGCTGGTATTGCTCGGTGTGGCCGCAATGCGCCCGGCGCAACTGTGGCCATTGCTGGTACCGCTGTTCGTCTGCATTGCCAGCCTGGGCTGCATCATTCCCAATGCTTCGGCGTGTGCCATGAGCGGGCAGGGCGCACGGGCCGGCAGCGCCTCGGCCTTGATGGGCTGCCTGCAGTTCAGCGTCGCCGCAGGCGCGGCGGCGTTGGTGGGCGTGCTGCATGACGGCAGTGCTGTGCCAATGACTTTGGTTATCAGCTTGTGCGGGGCACTGGTGGTCAGTGTCGCGCTGCTGACCCGGCGTTTGCAGGCCAGGCGTTCGGCATAAGCGAGTGGGGTGCCTGCAGGCGCGTTTCCAGCGTGGCGACGAAGGCGCGTGCTTCGGCCTCGCTGCGGAAACTGACCACATGCTGGTCAAGCCTCACCTGCCAGGGGCAGTTGGGGTTGCGGTTCGACGCACTGACGACAATCTTCATCGCGGCATACCTCCGAACGGTGGGGATAGCGGATCAAGTGTAGCGCTGCGGTCACCCGACGCCACGGCTTGAATGAGTGTCCTGACTGGCGGTCGGGATGCCGTTTGCAAGCGTATCTGAAACACCCAGATGCAAAATTTGAGCAGGTGCGGAAGCTTCGTTTTCTTTTGCGTGATTTTTAGGCTTCCCCTGTGGGCAGAATCTCAGATGTCCCGGGGGTACGATTCCTATTGCGTCGCCGCTTCCCAGTTGCTTACGGCCTTTTTGCCCTTCACCGCACATTCTGCCTGCCTATGCAAATAGTGCGAGGGTCGCCCTACCCATGCCTGTTTCAGGGCATCCGCCTACGGGCTTGGCTGCCGGAGAGATGGATCTTGCGGCTTATACTGGCGCAAGTGTCAGGCCGGCAGCTGCTGGGGTGGCAATCGGCGTTGCCAAGGTTGGCCAGTGAAAATCACATGGGGTTTTGCAGGGAGTTGAAGGGGCATGAATACAGTCAGCAGTATCAGTCAGATCGCCGGCCTGATGGCCGACCCCAAGCGCAGCGCAATGTTATGGGCGTTGATTGATGGCATGCCGCGGCCGACCGATGAGCTGGCGGTGATGACCGGGTTGACGTCATCTTCAGCCTGCGCCCACCTGTCGTTGTTGTCTTCGGCAGGCCTGCTCAGGCTGGAAGCGCGTGGGCGCAAACGCTACTTCAGGCTGGCTACACCTCAGGTAGGAGCGGCAGTAGAAGCTCTGGCCAGCGTGCAGCTTGGGCGCATCAAGGGCGGGCAAGCAACGCCATTGCAACTGCCGATGTCGATGCGCCGGGCCCGTCGTTGTGGCGATCACCTGGGGGGGGAGCTGGCGGGTGAGTTGTATCACCGGCTGGTGGTTGCGGGCTGGTTGGAGGGTAACGAGCAGCAGCTGATGGTCAGCGAGGAAGGGCGCGTGCAATTGGCGGCTTTTGGTGTCTACATCGATGCTCTGGCACCGCGTCAGAAACGCGGCTGCGTGATCTGCCATTGCAACGAGTGGAGTGATCAAGGGCCGCACCTGGGGGGGAGTCTGGGCGAGGCTTTGCTCAAGCTTTTCCTGCAGTCAGGCTGGATTCGTGAAGCCGAGGATACACGTGCGTTGCAGATCACTGCACTGGGTGTACAGCAGATCAACCGCATTGCCCGCTTACCGGCGTTGCAGATGGGGTGACTGCAACGCCGTATCGGGTCAGACCAAACGGGCGTCCAGGCTATTCTGAGCCAGTCGTCGAGCTTGGTCTTCGGTCATGCCCAGGTGGGTGTGCAAGGCATGGAAGTTCTCGGTCACGTAGCCGCCGAAGTAGGCCGGGTCGTCCGAGTTCACCGTTACCTTCACGCCACGTTCGAGCATGTCGAGGATGTTGTGTTGGCTCATGTGGTCGAACACGCAGAGCTTGGTGTTGGACAAGGGGCACACGGTGAGCGGGATCTGCTCGTCGATGATCCGCTGCATCAGGCGTTCGTCTTCAATGGCACGTACGCCATGGTCGATACGCTTGATCTTGAGCAGGTCCAGGGCTTCCCAGATGTACTCGGGCGGGCCCTCCTCGCCGGCATGGGCCACTGCGACGAAGCCTTCGCTGCGGGCGCGGTCGAAGACGCGCTGGAACTTGCTCGGCGGGTGGCCTTTTTCAGAGCTGTCCAGGCCCACAGCGATGAACGCGTCGCGGAAGGGCAGGGCCTGATCGAGGGTCTTCTGGGCCTCGTCTTCACTCAGGTGGCGCAGGAAGCTCAGGATCAGCCCGCTGCTGATACCCAGTTGTTCACGGCCATCTTTGAGTGCCTTGTCGATGCCGTTGAGCACGACTTCGAACGGGATGCCGCGGTCGGTGTGAGTTTGCGGGTCGAAGAAGGGTTCGGTGTGGATGACGTTCTGCGCCTTGCAGCGCTGCAGGTAGGCCCAGGTCAGGTCGTAGAAGTCCTGCTCGGTGCGCAGCACGTCCGCGCCTTGGTAATAGAGGTCGAGGAATTCTTGCAGGTTGTTGAAGGCATAGGCACTGCGCAGGGCTTCGACGTCGTTCCAGGGCAGGGCGATCTTGTTGCGCTCGGCGAGGGCGAACAACAACTCGGGTTCCAGTGAACCTTCGAGGTGCAGGTGCAGTTCGGCCTTGGGCAGGGCATTGAGCCAGTCATACATAGGGGATGTCTCGAATCAGGTACGGTTGCCGCCATTCTACAGGGCCTGGCCGGGCATTGCGCCCGGCTGGTCGCTAATCGGCTCACCAGGTGAGCGACTCGCCCTTGTAGTTGATGAAGCGCAGGCCGCCGTTGCCGCTCTGTTCATTGATCTGGTCGAGCATGCCGCGGGTGCTGGTGTGGACATCGATTTCAGCATTCTCACCGCCCATGTCGGTTTTCACCCAGCCGGGGTGCATGGCCAGCACGCACAGGTCGGGGCGCTGCAGGTCGACGACGAAACTGTTGATCATCGAGTTCAGTGCGGCCTTGCTGGCTTTGTACAGGCAGATTTCGCCGCCGTCGGGGATGGTCACGCTGCCCAGGATCGAGCTCATGAATGCCAGCACCCCGCTGCCCTCGCGGATCTGGCCGGCCAGGCGTCGGGCGACACGGATCGGCGCCACGGCATTGGTCATGAACAGGCTGCCGATGTCCGTGGGTTGCACGGTTTCAATGTCTTGCGGAAGAGGGCCCATGACCCCGGCATTGACGAACACCAGGTCGAAAACCTGGCCATTCAAGCGCTGCTTCAGTCCGTCGAGTTGCGCGGTGTCATTCATTTCCAGCTGTTCAATGTGGACACCAGGCACATCTTTCAGGTCGCCGGGGTTCTTGGGGTCACGAACCGTGGCAGTGATGTTCCAGCCGTCCTCCCGCAGACGTTGTACCAAACCCAAACCAAGCCCGCGGGAGGCGCCGATGATGAGGGCAGTTCTTGAAGTTGCCATTGGAACATTCCTTTATCGGTGTTGAGAAAAGGAAGCCAGCATACTGCAGGCTGTGGATATACGCCCAGATTGCGCCTGCCTAAAAAATGATCACTTGCGTTTGGCCTTGCGCAGACGGGCGCTTCGCTGGTTGGCTAACGGGTTATCCACAGGATGGTCCACAGTTAATGTGTGCAATGTGGGCCTAAGTGGCAACGACCTCTGCTTGAGACACTGGGGATAACTCTCAACGACTCAGTACTTTACGGCTGTCATCAAACAGTGATCAAAATATGCTCAAAGCGCTACAAGCCTTGATCAGCAAGGGCCGCAACAGAGTGCCCCAAGCTTATCCACAGGCAGGCCCACAGTTGTTGTGAGCAACCTTCAGCAGGCCTCCAGGAGAATCCGACCACGGCTGATGTCTGCCAGTTGCTGCTGGAGCACACCAATATGCGCCTGGCCAACAGCAATCTGCAGGTCTACCCCATTGGCGGTGAACTGTTCGTCCAGCACCAGGCCATCGACTTCGGCCAAACGCAACTTCACCAGCGCCAATTCGCTGAAACTGCAGCTACAGCAATACTCGCTACGTTGCACCAGCAGCCTTTTCGGTGCCTGCTGCAGGCACTTGTTGGCACCGCCGCCATAAGCCCGGGCCAAACCGCCGGTGCCCAGCTGAATGCCGCCGTACCAGCGAATCACCAACACCACCACCTGGTCGCAGTCCTGGGCTTCTATGGCGGCCAGGATCGGCCTGCCGGCCGTGCCGCCAGGCTCGCCGTCATCGCTGCTGCGGTATTGTCCGCCCAGTTTCCAGGCCCAGCAGTTGTGAGTGGCCGCCAGGTCGCTATGGCGTTCGATGAAGCTCATCGCTTCGGCGGCGCTGGCGATAGGGCCGGCGAACGTAATGAAACGGCTCTTGCGGATTTCCTCGCGAAACTCGCAGAGGTCGAGCAGGGTAGAAGGCATAAATAGAAGTCAGGCATTCGGCTTGATGCCGCACCCCTTGAGGATGATGTGGATAAGGTTGTTGCTCGCGTCTTCCATGTCCTGCTTGGTCAGGCGGCTGCGGCCGGTGACCTGGCAGATCTGAGTGGCGAAGTCGGCGTAGTGCTGGGTGCTGCCCCACAGCAGGAAAATCAGGTGTACCGGGTCGACCGGATCCATCTTGCCCGCTTCGATCCAGGCCTGGAACACCGCAGCCCGGCCTCGGAACCACTCGCGGTAGTCGGCGCTGAAGTATTCGGTCAGGCAGGTGCCGCCGCTGATCACCTCCATGGCGAAGATGCGTGAGGCCTGCGGATTGCGCCGGGAAAATTCCATTTTGGTGCGGATGTACTGGCTCAGCGCGGCAGCGGGGTCGTCCTCGACGCTCAAGGCGTTGAAGGTGCTGTCCCACAGTTCGATGATGTTGCTCAGCACGGCGATGTACAGGCCGAGCTTATTGGTGAAGTAATAATGCAGGTTGGCCTTGGGCAAGCCGGCTTTCAGCGCGATGGTATTCATGCTGGTGCCCTTGAAGCCGTGGCGGGCGAATTCGTCTTCGGCGGCCTGGATGATGGCCTGTTCGTTCTTCTGACGAATGCGGCCGGCGGGCTTGCCCGAGGCGGGAGGGCGATGCGCAGGGACTTCTAGGGTCATGGACGATTCCGTACGGGTCTGTGGCAACGGATGTCGGACAAGATTACCTGCCTGCGCGCAAGTAACAAGCATTAGCGTCACAAGCAGGCATCAGCGTGTCGCAGCCAGGCTTTCGAGGAAGCTTTCCAGTACCAGGTTTGGCCGTCGGCCTTTGCGCGTTACCCAGCTCAGGCCCAGATCGTAGAAGCGCTGGTCAGGTTTGAGTGCGCGCAGTCGGCCTTGCTGAACCCAAAAGCTGGCGTAGTGGTCAGGCAGGTAGCCGATATAGCGGCCGGTCAGGATCAGAAACGCCATGCCTTCCCGGTCGGACGCGCTGGCGGTGCAGTTCAGCACCTGATAATGGGCCTGGATATCGGCCGGCAAACGGAAGGTCGGCGCAATCGCTTCCTGGCCGTTGAGGCGTTCATCGATGATCTGCTGGTCATCGGCGTAGAACAATGGGTGGCCGACCGCGCAGTAGAGCAGCGAGCGTTCGCTATACAGCGGCTGGTATTCCAGGCCAGAGAGTGGACTGGTCTGTGGCACCACGCCGACATGCAGGCTGCCGTCGAGCACCCCTTGCTCGACCTGGCTGGGCGCGATCATGCGGATCTGGATGCGCACATCCGGGCCTCGGTCCTTCAGCTCGGCCAGGGCATGAGTGATGCGCATGTGCGGCAGCGTCACCAGGTTGTCGGTCAGGCCGATGTTCAGCTCGCCGCGCAAATGCTGGTGCAGGCCATTGACCTCGGTGCGAAACGTTTCCAGCGCACTGAGCAACTGCAGCGCCGAGTGGTAGACCTCGCGGCCTTCTTCAGTCAGCGAAAAACCGGCGCGCCCGCGCTGGCACAGGCGCAGGCCCAGGCGCTGCTCGAGGTCATTCATTTGCTGGCTGATAGCTGAACGGCCGATGCCCAGCACATTCTCGGCGGCCGAGAAGCCACCGCATTCAACTACGCTTCGGTAGATTTTCAGCAGGCGGATGTCGAAATCGCTGACTTGTGCCAGAGGGTCGGGGCGTCGGCTCATAAGTTTAGTCTTGTGCTACCTGAAGATTAGAAATGCAGGCTTTTCCAGACTTTATCCGCATGCCAATTTAGCTGCAACAACAGCCATCGTTGCCTAATCGTCTTTCGAGGAACCGCCGATGAACATGCCCGAAACCGCCACCACCAGTATTGCCAGCCAGCTCAAGCTGGATGCGCACTGGATGCCCTACACCGCCAACCGCAACTTCCATCGCGACCCACGGCTGATCGTGGCAGCCGAGGGCAATTACCTGGTCGACGACAAAGGGCGCAAGATCTTCGACGCCCTGTCGGGTCTGTGGACCTGCGGCGCCGGGCATACCCGCAAGGAGATCGCCGAGGCAGTCTCGCGTCAGCTGAATACCCTGGACTACTCCCCGGCATTCCAGTTCGGCCACCCGCTGTCGTTTCAGCTGGCCGAAAAGATCACCGAGCTGACGCCGGGCGATCTAAATCATGTCTTCTATACCAACTCCGGTTCCGAGTGTGCCGACACCGCGCTGAAAATGGTACGTGCCTATTGGCGCCTTAAAGGGCAGGCCACCAAGACCAAGATTATCGGCCGCGCGCGTGGTTATCACGGTGTGAACATCGCCGGCACCAGCCTGGGCGGCGTCAACGGCAACCGCAAGATGTTTGGCCAGTTGCTCGACGTCGACCACCTGCCGCACACCGTGTTGCCGGTGAACGCCTTCTCCAAGGGCCTGCCGGAAGAGGGCGGTATCGCTCTGGCTGACGAGATGCTCAAGCTGATCGAACTGCACGATGCCTCGAACATCGCGGCCGTAATCGTCGAGCCGCTTGCAGGTTCTGCCGGTGTACTGCCTCCGCCGAAGGGTTATCTGAAACGCCTGCGTGAAATCTGCACCCAGCACAACATCCTGCTGATCTTCGACGAAGTCATCACCGGTTTCGGTCGCATGGGCGCCATGACGGGGGCCGAAGCCTTTGGCGTCACCCCGGACCTGATGTGCATCGCCAAGCAGGTCACCAACGGCGCCATCCCAATGGGCGCGGTGATCGCCAGCAGCGAGATCTACCAGACCTTCATGAACCAGCCGACCCCGGAATATGCCGTGGAATTCCCACACGGCTATACCTACTCGGCGCACCCGGTCGCCTGCGCCGCCGGTATCGCCGCGCTCGACCTGCTGCAGAAGGAAAACCTGGTGCAATCGGCTGCCGAACTGGCACCCCACTTCGAGAAGTTGCTGCACGGGATAAAAGGTACCAAGAACGTCGTCGACATCCGCAACTACGGTCTGGCGGGGGCGATCCAGATCGCTGGCCGCGATGGTGATGCCATCGTCCGCCCCTACGAGGCTGCGATGAAACTGTGGCAAGCCGGCTTCTATGTTCGCTTCGGTGGCGACACCCTGCAATTCGGCCCAACCTTCAATACCCAGCCGCAAGAGCTGGACCGCCTGTTCGACGCGGTCGGTGAAGCGCTGAACAAGGTCGACTGATCTTTCCGAATTTGAGTAAGGCGCGTGAGCCGATTGCGCGCCGGTATCAACCTTCTTTATCTGGAGTTTTCATGAGCATTGTTCAGCACCTGATTCACGGCGAGCTGGTTACCAAGGGTGAGCGCACCGCCGATGTCTTCAACCCGTCGACGGGCCAGGCGGTACGCAAGGTCGAGCTGGCCAGCCGTGCGACCGTGCAGGAAGCGATCGACTCGGCCAAGGCTGCCTTTCCGGCCTGGCGCAATACCCCACCGGCCAAGCGCGCCCAGGTGATGTTCCGCTTCAAGCAACTACTGGAGCAGAACGAAGCCCGCATCTCGCAGATGATCAGCGAAGAGCATGGCAAGACCCTGGAAGATGCCGCTGGCGAACTGAAGCGTGGCATCGAGAACGTCGAGTTTGCCTGCGCGGCGCCTGAAGTGCTGAAGGGCGAGTACAGCCGTAACGTCGGCCCGAACATCGACGCCTGGTCCGACTTCCAGCCGCTGGGCGTGGTGGCCGGTATCACCCCGTTCAACTTCCCGGCCATGGTCCCGCTGTGGATGTACCCGCTGGCCATTGCCTGTGGTAACGCCTTTATCCTGAAACCGTCCGAGCGTGACCCGAGTTCAACTCTGTATATCGCCCAGCTGCTACTGGAGGCCGGGCTGCCGAAGGGCATCCTCAACGTCGTGCATGGCGACAAGGAAGCCGTGGACGCGCTGATCGAAGCGCCAGAGGTGAAGGCGCTGAGCTTCGTCGGCTCGACCCCGATCGCCGAGTACATCTATGCCGAAGGTACCAAGCGCGGCAAGCGTGTTCAGGCTCTGGGCGGCGCGAAGAACCATGCGGTGCTGATGCCTGATGCCGACCTGGATAATGCAGTCAGCGCGCTGATGGGCGCAGCCTACGGTTCTTGCGGCGAGCGCTGCATGGCGATTTCGGTGGCGGTGTGTGTGGGTGACCAGGTTGCCGATGCGCTGATTGCCAAGCTGGAGCCGCAGATCAAGGCCTTGAAAATCGGTGCGGGCACGTCTTGTGGCCTGGACATGGGCCCGCTGGTAACGGCAGCTGCCCGAGACAAAGTGGTCGGCTACATCGATGATGGTGTCGCAGCCGGCGCCAGGCTGGTGGTGGATGGCCGTGGCTTGCGTGTTGCAGGTAACGAAGATGGTTACTTCGTCGGTGGCACCTTGTTCGACAAGGTGACCCCTGAAATGCGTATATATAAAGAAGAGATCTTCGGCCCAGTACTGTGCGTGGTGCGTGTGAACAGCCTCGAGCAGGCCATGCAACTGATCAATGATCACGAGTATGGCAACGGCACCTGCATCTTCACCCGTGACGGTGAGGCCGCGCGGCTGTTCTGTGACGAAATCGAAGTGGGTATGGTCGGCGTCAACGTGCCGTTGCCGGTGCCGGTGGCTTATCACAGCTTTGGTGGCTGGAAGCGCTCGCTGTTTGGTGACCTGCATGCATATGGTCCGGATGGTGTGCGCTTCTATACGCGTCGCAAAGCGATTACCCAACGCTGGCCGCAACGTGCCAGCCATGAGGCATCGCAGTTCGCGTTCCCTAGTCTTTAAGGGATGAGATGAAGCGGGGAGGCCGGCAGGCCTCCCCGCTTTGTTTTTCAGCAATATGAAGCTTTCTTGAAATTAAGCCTTGACGCACTTTCGAATCCCCTTATAATGCGCCCCACTTCCAGCGACATCGGAACGACAAACTCCTTGAAATTCAATG